>NZ_LMIL01000001.1:0-736088 GCF_001429135.1 Oerskovia sp. Root22
CTGGTTGACCCGCAAGAACGGCTTCCCCGCACTCGAGATCCCCAGCTCGTACCCGTCGGACGACCCCGACACCGCCTTCTTCACCACGTACTGCGTCGCGTGCCGCTCCGGACGCACCCACGCCGAGACCGTCAACGCCGACGACACGTCCAGCGCCTCGGAGTCCGGGACCGACACCTTGCCGGCGTTGCCGTCGAGACGGACCGCCTTGCCGTCGGTGCCGTCGACCCAGGTCGCGCCGCCCGACAGCGTGCCGGTCTGTGCCCATCCGGACGAGTCGGCGGACGTCGTCCCGCTGCCCTCGTCGAGCTCCCAGGTACCGCGGACCCCCGGAGCGGAGGTCACGCGCACGGTCTGGGTCGCGACGTTCGACCACGTCGCCCCCGCCTTGACCCGGAACGTGAAGGTCGTGGTCCCGACGTAGCCGGTGGCGGGCGTGTACGTGAACGCCCCCGTGGCGGGGTTCGTGACCACGACCGTGCCCGACGCCGGAGCGGCGACCACCTCGAACGTCAGCGCACCCCCGCTCGGCGAGGTCCCTGCGAGCGTCCCCGAGACCACGGCGCCGGCCGTGGTCATGGAGGCCCCGTCGGTCGCGACCGGGGTCGTGGGCACGGGCCCACCGCCCTGGACGATCTCGGTGATCTGGGCTGCGGTCAGCGCACGGTCGGAGAGGCGCACGGAGTCGACGGCCCCCTGGAAGGGGTACAGGCCGTCGGGCTGCGCACCGATCGTCAACGGCAACGTGTTGACCCCGACCGAGGCCGGACCCGCGATCGAGCCCTGCTCGACACCGTCCACGTAGATCCGCAGCCGCTGACCGTCGAAGGTCCCCGCCAGGTGNCACCGATCGTCAACGGCACCGTGTTGACCCCGACCGAGGCCGGACCCGCGATCGAGCCCTGCTCGACACCGTCCACGTAGATCCGCAGCCGCTGACCGTCGAAGGTCCCCGCCAGGTGCACCCACGTGCTCCCGTTCGTCGGCAGCACCGACGTCGCGTTCACCCGGAACGTGTCCCCCGACGTCTTCTGGTTGACCCGCAAGAACGGCTTCCCCGCACTCGAGATCCCCAGCTCGTACCCGTCGGACGACCCCGACACCGCCTTCTTCACCACGTACTGCGTCGCNCTGGTTGACCCGCAAGAACGGCTTCCCCGCACTCGAGATCCCCAGCTCGTACCCGTCGGACGACCCCGACACCGCCTTCTTCACCACGTACTGCGTCGCCTGCCGCTCCGGACGCACCCACGCCGAGACCGTCAACGCCGACGACACGTCCAACCCGTCGGCGTCCGGCACGGACACGCGCCCGGTCGAGCCGTCGAGACGGACCGCCTTGCCCGACTTCCCGGTGACCCAGCTCGTCCCCCCGGAGAGAGCGCCCTGGTATCCCCACCCCGACGAGTCGGAGGTCACGACTCCCGTGCCCTCGTCGAGCTCCCACGTGCCCCGCGTGCCTGCGACGGCCGTGACCCGCACGGACTGGGTCGCGACGTTCGACCACGTCGCCCCCGCCTTGACCCGGAACGTGAACGCGTCAGCGCCGACGAAACCTGCGGCCGGCGTGTACGTGAACGCCCCCGTGGCGGGGTTCGTGACCACGACCGTGCCCGACGCCGGAGCCCCGACCACCTCGAACGCCAGCGCACCGCCCACGGGCGACGCGCCCTTGAGGGTGCCCGTCACCGCGACGTCGACCGACGTCGCGGTCAGGCCCGCCGTGGCGACCGGGCCGCTCGGGTCGATCCACGGCAGCCGCGCGGTGCCCGCCGTCGAGCTCGAGGCGGCCATGACGAGCGTCGCGCCGGGCACGTTCTGCTTGGCGCCCGTGACGTTGTTGTAGGTCCCGTCGAGCACCGTGGTGGCGTTCTGGGAGAAGGAGATCGCGTCGAGGGGCGTCACCTTCTCGAGGATGTCGTCGAGGACCTCGCTGTGCGTGTAGACGACTCGCAGGAGGCCCGTGGCCTCGTCGATCTCGACGATCGGGCGCGTACCCCGACGATCGACCTCGTACAGCGGGTCCCACGTGCCGTCGGCGCGACGTACGAGCAGCGCGATCACGGTCGACCCCGGCGAGTCGTAGGACGTCTTGACCGCGGCGTACAGGGTGCCGTCGGCGGCCACCGCCACGTTCATGTGGTCGTCGGCCATGCCGTCACCGAGGTTCAGGGCAGAGGACTGCGCGGGCTTCTCGTCGGCCGTCCACGTCTGGGGGTTCGTCCCGTCGACGTGGGTCCGGAAGCCGAAACGCTTGGTGCTCTGGTTGGACCAGAACACCCCGATCTTGCCGCCGGGAAGAGCCGTGACCATGCCGATGTCGTCGTCGAGGACACCCGAGGCGACGGTGACAGGGGCAGAGAAGGTCGTGTACGGCGCATCGCTGTAGCGCGCCTGGATGCTCGTGCTGGTGTCTGCGACGAGCCAGAGCCGCCCCGTCGAGTCGACGTCGATGGTCCCCGTCTCGCTCCCGGGGAGCGAGACCGTGGTCGCGGTGGTGCGCTGCGACCACGGCTGGTAGGCGTTCGACGAGGCGACGTACTCCAACGAGACGAGCGACGTCGTCGGGCCGTGGAGGAGCACGTGCGCGACGTCCCCCACCACCTTGACGTCCGCACGCACGTCGGTGCGGTCCGAGATCCGCACCACGTTGGTCCAGGTCCCGGCCGTCAGGTCGTAGCGCCAGACCCACGTCCCGGCGGGAGAGGTGCTCGTCGAGGCGAGCGCGGCCCACCAGGTGTCGTGCGCGAACCACAGCTTGGACTGCGGCTTCTCGCCCGTGTTGCCGCTCAGCGGGACGGCCGTCGTCGTCAGTGCCGTCTCCGCGGTCAGGGCGCTCGGCCCGCTCGGCGCGGCGTCGGCCGCGGGCGCCGGCGTCTGCCACGCCAGCGTCACGAGCCCGGGCTCACCGGCCTTGGTCCCGACCTCGACGAGGTACTCCTCGCCCGCGACCGCGTCGAAGGCCACCTGCGACGTCGCGACGTCGCCGTCGTCGTCGTTGGACGCGACGACGGTCTTCGGTGCCGCAGCGCGACGCACGGCGACGGTGGTGTCGAGCTCGCTGCCGCTCGTCGAGAAGCTGATCCGGCCCGACTCGGGCGCGGTCCACCGCCACCACAGCGACTTCGCGACCGTCGTCGGGGTCTCGGGCCCTGCGCCGTCCGCCGAGAAGTTCGGGGCGACGTCCTGCCCGACGAGGCCACCGATCTCCCGGCCCTCGGCCCTGGTGTCGCCCTGGACCGTGGTCACGGGAACGTTCTCCGGGCCCGCCGCCGAGGCTGCGCGGAGGTCACCGGAGACGACCGACCCGGCCGTCGCGAGGACGAGGGCACCGACCAGGAGGGGCGCGGTGATCCGTACCACGGAGCGGCGAGCCGTCGCGGGTCGACGGTGAGATCCGTCAGAGCGTGCCATCTACTTCGATCCTGTCCGGAGTCTCGTGCGGTGCGTCCGCACGCCGCGGCGACTGCCCGCGGCGCGCCCCCGGAGCGGCCACCACCTCCCATCGAACCATCGGGGCCGAAGCCGGCGATAGTCGGTCCCAGAAGTTCACCCGGCGAGAGGCACCTTCCCGCGCGCCGATCCCCGACGATCACCGGCAGGTGTGCGTTACTGTCGCGCCATGAACCGTCCCGGCACCGACCTCGACCCTGCGCAGCCCGAGCGCGCGGACCGGACCCCGGTGACCGCCTACGACCCGGCCCGGCTGACCTACCGATGGACGCCCGAGGTCGGCGCGTTCCGTCACCAGCTGGACCGTGACCTCCAGCTCCTGGTCGTGTGGTCGGGCGGCCGTGAGCACGAGCGGGAGATCCTCGAGCTCGTCGCCGCCGACTTCACGGTGCTCGCGCAGGTCGAGGTGCGGTGGAGCGCCGAGAAGATGGTCAACAACTTCGAGCGCCTCTACGGGCAGACCCTCTGGGGGACGTCGCCCAAGCACGAGGAGGTCGGGGACGGCCCGTTCCTCCTGCTGGTCCTCGAGGACCACGCGCCGGCCTATTCCTACCGGCAGAACGTCTCGGGCTACGTCGAGCTCACCAACGTCAACATCGCCCGGGTCAAGCGGGCCGCGCGCGACCTCACGGGTGGCTACCGGATCCACTCGAGCAACAACGTCCGCGAGTTCTTCCGGGACGCGACCCTGATCCTGGGTGTCGACCGGCTGACCGAGGTCCTGGCGGAGGAGGCTCCCGTCGAGGAGATCTCGGTCCTGGCCGAGGACCTCGTGGGCAGCGACGGGTGGGAGAACCTCGACACGCTCTTCCGGGTCCTGCGGCACACCTCCGAGTACGTGGTCCTGCGCAACTTCGAGGACCTGCCCGGGACGCTCGAGGACGACCGCGAGATCGACGTCCTGTGCCGGGACCAGACCGACTTCGCCGCCGTGCTGAACGCGACCGAGGTGTACCCGGGGCCCGAGGGCGCGCAGTTCCGCACGTCGGTCGGAGGCGAGGAGGTCTTCTTCGACACCCGCTACGTGGGCGACGGATATCTCGACACCGAGTGGCAGCGCGAGATCCTCGCCCGCCGGGAGTGGCACGACGCCCTGGTGGCCGTTCCCCGTCACGACGACCACCTCTTCTCCCTGCTCTACCACGCGAAGGTGCAGAAGCCGGCCGTCAAGCCCGTCTACGTGACCCGGTTGGCGGACCTCGCGCTCCAGGTCGGCCTGCCCGAGGAGACCGCTCGCAACCTCACGGACGACGCGGTCGCCGCCTCGCTGCTCGACGGCTACCTGGCGGGTCACGACTTCGCGGTCCCTCTGCCCGTCGACCCCGCGGTGCACCGGAACGGGGCGTTCCTCGAGCGCTTTCGCCTCACGGTGCTCGCCGACCCTCCGCTCAAGGTCGCGACCGCGGAGATCTGGCAGTCCGCGAAGCGCAGCCGGGCCGCGCGGGCCCTCGGCAGGTCCCGCGTCGTCCGCGGCGCATACCACCGTCTGCGTTCGGCGTTCCATGCCCTCAAGGGCCGACTGTCCTGACCGCCTCCAGGTGAGCCGCGCGGATTTCGCCCGCTCACCCGGCCCCTCGACGTGGACCCCGCCGAGCGCTCCCGGCTACCGTTGCCGTCATCGATCGTGGGGGTCCGCGACCGCAACCCGAGTCGAGGAGTCGTCATGAGCATGCCCGCCGTCCAGGACGAAGGGCCGCCGCGCTCGTTCGTGCACCGCGTCGTCGACCGTGCGCGGATGGTGTACATCTTCGGCAGCCCCGTGGGCGCGACGTTCGTGAAGGCCACGGACCGCTCGGTGACCGTCTACACCTCGCACCGGGGGCGGCCCACGGTCTCCAAGTACTTCGCCCGCACGCGGGTCGGCAGGGACGCGTTCCTCGCGGAGAAGGCCACCGGAGACCTGTTCGGTCACCGGCCGTGGCGCATGCCCGTGGTCAGGTGGCACAAGCGGGGATTCACGGTGCCACGCCTGCCCGACGACGCGCGGCTCGACGTCGCCGGACAGCAGCTCTCGCGCGACGAGCGCGTCGCGCTCGGGGCCTGGACCGTGGACGTGCTGCTCGAGATCTACCTCACCGGAAACCTCCACGGCGACCTGCAGCCGCACAACATCTGGTTGCTCGACGGCAAGCCCGTCGTGACGGACTTCGAGACGTTCGGGCCGCGGACCCCCGGCATCCCCTTCCTGGACTCCGGGGACATCACGGGCAACGATCCCCTCCCTCGGGACCGGAGCCTCGACCCGGCCTTCGACCCGGAGGACGACTGGTCCTTCCACCACATGCTCGGCGTGACCCTCGCGGACGCGGTCGCCGCGCTCCGGCCCCAGCTCGTCGCCGCGAGCGCGACCTCCCCCGATGCGCGCGCGAAGCTCGAGGCGCTCGACGGGGTCCGGACCTGACACCTCACCGTCGTCGCGCCCGTCCCGTAGCATTCGCAGCACCGCCACCAGCACGTCCGCAGGCGCCGTCCGTGTCCTGGACGACCAGAGAGGGTCAGACCATGGCCGAGTCCCGGCAAGGCGCAGGCCGCGCCACCACCCGCCGTCCGCCACGCGGGATCGTGGTCCGCCGCCGCGACATCGAGAGCACCCCGCCACCCGTGGGCGGTCGCTTCGCCGAGGTCGCCTACACCCGCCTGCCCCTTCCCCGGCTCGCGACCCGCGCCCTGGGGACGTTCTGCGTCAACACGGCTGACCGCGTCGTCTCGATCACGTACGACGACGGCCCGCACCCCGAGCACACGCCTCGTCTCCTCGACCTGCTCGCCTCCCGCGGCGCGACCGCGACGTTCTTCGCTCTCGCCCGACAGGTCCGGGCGCACCCGGAGATCGCCCGACGCATCGTCGCGGAGGGGCACGAGCTGGCCCTCCACGGACAGGACCACAGGTCGCTGCTGACGATGGGCGACGCCGAGGCCGTGCGGTACGTGCGTGACGCGAAGGACGAGGTCGAGTCCCTCGTCTCCGCACCGCTCGTCTCGTTCCGTCCCCCGTACGGGGCGCACACGGTCCGCCAGGCCCACGGCATCGCCGGTCTGGGGCTCGACGTCCTGATCTGGTCCGGGGACGCGTTCGACTGGGTCGACGACGAGGAGACCCGCATCGCCGACCGCGCGCTGTCCACGGTCTTCCCGGGGAGCATGCTCCTCCTCCACGACGACCGCGGCGACCCGGAGACGCTCGCCGAGGACGAGGTCTTCCCGGACTTCGACCGTGCGGAGGTTCTCGGGCTCGTGCTGGACCGCCTGTCGGCGGACGGTTATCGGACCATGACGGCTCACGAGCTCGTGTCCAGCTACCAGCCCGTGATGAGCATGGCCCGCGAGAGGATGCGAACGTCGTGAGCGCACACCCCGGCGAGAGGGATCGCCCCGAGCTCTCGGTCGTCATCCCCGCGTACGACGCCGAGTCGACCCTCGGGGTCCAGCTGGGCGCGCTGCTCGCGCAACGCCCTGCCTGGCCCTGGGAGGTGATCGTGAGCGACAACGGGTCGAACGACGGCACCCGGCGGCTCGTCCAGGAGTGGACCGAGCGCATGCCCGAGCTGAGGCTGGTCGACGCGTCCGCCCGCCGCGGCCCGAGCGCCGCGCGCAACATCGCCGTCGCCCAGGCGAGAGCGTCAGCGCTCGCGTTCTGCGACGCCGACGACATGGTCGCGGACGGCTGGGTCGAGGCGGTCCACCGAGCGCTCGGCGAGCACGAGTTCGTCGCGGGCCCCTTCGAGGGCGCACGGCTCAACAGCGACCTGAAGTCGTCGGTGACCTGGACCGCGCAGACCGACCGGTTGACCGTCAAGCCCGGGTTGGAGCAGTTCGTGACCGCCGGATCCGGGAACATGGGCGTGCGCAAGGCCGTCTTCGACGAGGTGGGCGGGTTCTTCGAGGGGGCGCGGACGGCAGAGGACGACGACTTCTGCATCAGGGTCCAGCTCGCGGGGCACGACCTGGTGTTCGTCCCGGACATCGTCCTGCACGTCCGGCGACGGGACGGCCTGCGGAACATCGCCCGCCAGTCCTTCGCGTACGGCGCCGGAGAGCGCTGGCTGAGTCTGCGGTACTCGCTGCTCCTCGGGGACGCGTCGAGCGAGCCCAGCGACCCGTCGTCGACGGACGCGGACGCTGCCCCCGCTGCGGGGGACGCCCCGTCCACCCGTGCACGGGGCGGCGCCGCCGCCGACCGTCTCGCTGGCCTGGTAGGTCGAGGACGCACGATCGTCGTGCGAGGCGTCGGGTTCGTCGGCAAGGCGTTCCGCAAGGCGTCCACGGTGCGGCGCCCGGGCGACCTGTCCGACCTGGTCTGGAGGCTGAGCTGGAGTGCTGGGTGGCGGTTCGGGCACGTCCCGCCGGCCCCGCCGATCGTCCCGCCCGCGCACTGGAACGAGGGGCGCTCCTAGCGCTCCCGGTCCACCAGCCGCCGCACGCGTTCGCGCACCCAGTCGACCGGCGCCGTCGGCGCGAACCTCGCCGCCCACGCGACGTGCCCGACCGCCGCCCCGAACCGGCGGTCCGACAGGTCGGCCCGCGCTGCGCGCGCCGCGCTCCACGCCGCGAACCGGTCGTTGGCACGCAACCGGTCACGGTAGGCGGCGTCGAGCTCCGTCCTGCCGGCAGATCGCGCGAGCGAGCGGCGGGCGCGCAGGATCACGCGTATCCCGGCCGCCAGGTCGCGGTAGGCCCTCGTCGTGTTGCCGGGGTGGTACCGGTAGTCGACCAGGACCGCGTCGACGAAGACGAACGGACCGAGCGTCGCGGCCGCGAGGACCAGGTCGAGGTCCTCACCCTGGCGGTACGCCGGGTCGAACCCGCCCACGGCGTCGAACGCGCTCCGGCGCATCATGAGGTTCGGCAGCATGATGCCGGTCCGTCCCCGGACGACGTCGCGCGCGTCGCGTGCCGCGCGCTGGTCCGCTGCCACGACCTGCTCCCCTGCGGGGTCGATCGTGCGCATCGCGCAGTAGCCGACCACGGCGTCGGGGCGGCCCACGAGCGCCTCGACGGTCAGCCGCAGCCGGTCGGGGTGCCAGCGGTCGTCGTCGTCGAGGAACGCGAGCAGGTCGCCGCGCGAACGCCGCACCCCCGCGTTGCGCGCGGCGGACACCCCTGACGGCTCGAGGCGCAGGACCGTCCCGAGACCGGCCGACGCGACGAGCCCCTGGATCTCGCCGGGGTCGGGCGATCCGTCGTCGACCACGAGGAGCTCGATGTGGGGGTACGTCTGCGCAGCGATCGAGGCCAGTGCCTCGGCCAGGAAAGGGCCACCACGGTTGGTGGCGAGCACGACGCTCACCAAGGGTTCGTCGGCGGCTCGGTCGAGCACGGGGCTCCTCAGGTCGATCTGGGTGAATTCGGTGGGACGACAGGGGGAGCGGCCTCCTGCTGGGGGACAATCTCCCACATGAGGATCCTCCGCGTCTCGCACAGCGCAGTCGTCGACGCGTGGCGCGAGCGCGAGCGGGCTCTGCGCGCGCTGGGTCTCGACGTGCACCTCGTGTCCGCGCGTTCGTGGGACGAGGGCGGGACCACGGTCCCGCTGCGTCCCCGCCCGGGCGAGCCCGTCCGGGGCGTCCGCACCGTGGGCACCCACCCCGCACTCTTCGTGTACGCCCCCGTCCCCCTCTGGCGTGCGTTGGGCGAGTCCTGGGACGTGCTGGACGTCCACGAGGAGCCGTTCGCCCTGGCGACGGCCGAGATCCTCGCCCTGCGATGGCTCCGCGCACACCTGCCCGGCCGGTCCCGGCGCCCCGCGCCGCCCTACGTCCTGTACTCGGCGCAGAACATCTCGAAGCGCTACCCCTGGCCCTTCCGGGCCTTCGAGCGCGCCGCGCTGCGCGGCGCCGCGGCCGTCTCGGTCTGCAACGAGGCCGCCGCACGCATCGTGCGCGCCAAGGGCGCGCGGGGGGCCGTGGAGGTCGTCCCGCTGGGCGTGGACCTCTCGGTGTTCTCGCCTGCCCCCTCTCCCGCCGCCCCGTCCGACGGCGTCGCGTCCGTCCCCGCTCCCCGTCACCCGGGCCGCGACTCGGCAGGCCCCCATGCCCCGGGGGATTCCCCGGCGGGTCTCGTGCGGGTGGGCTACGCGGGCCGCCTGGCCCCGCACAAGGGCGTCGACGTGCTCCTCACGGCGGTCGAGGGCGACGAGCGGCTGCACCTGACGCTCGCCGGTGACGGCCCCTCGGCCCCGGCACTGCGCGAGCGGGCACGGCCGCTCGGTGACCGGGTGCGGTTCGTCGGCCCGCTCGCCGGCGACGACCTGGTCTCGTTCTACCGCGCCCTCGACGTCCTGGCCGTGCCCTCGCTCGACACCCCCGGGTGGATCGAGCAGTTCGGCCGGGTCGCCGTCGAGGCCATGGCCTGCGGCGTCCCGGTCGTCGCGAGCGACTCGGGTGCCCTGCCCGACGTGGTCGGCGGCGCCGGTCTCCTGGTCCCTCCCGGCGACCCCGTGGCTCTGCACGACGCCCTCGTGCGCGTCGCCGACGAACCGGGCCTGGCCGACTCCCTCCGACGTCGAGGCGCGGCCCGCGCGGCCACGTGCGCGTGGCCCGAGGTCGCCCGCCGCTACCGGGCGATCTACGAGGAGGCCACGACGCGCTCGTCCCCTCCCGTCGCCACCTCGCGACGCGCCGCTGACGCCCAGGGTGATCCTGCGCCGTCGGGCACCGAGCGGCCCGCTCCCGAGGTGGTCCTCGTCGCCTACGGCTCCCCCGACCTGGTCCGCGACGCGCTGGCCCCGCTCGTGGGGAAGCTCTCCCTCACGGTCGTCGACAACTCGTCGCTGCCGGCGATCCGGGAGGTCGCCGAGCTCGCCGGCGCGCGCTACCTCGACCCCGGGCGCAACGGCGGGTTCGCCGCCGGGGTCAACCACGGGATCCGGCACCGCCAGGTCCCCGGGGCCGACGTCCTGCTGCTCAACCCCGACGCCGTGGTGACCCCCGAGGACGTCCTGACGCTCCAGGCCCGGCTCCACGAGGCTCCGGAGCTTGCGAGCGTCGGGCCGGCCCAGGTCGACGGGGACGGGGCGAGCGCGCGCGTCGTGTGGCCCTACCCGTCGCCGGCCGGGACCTGGGTCGAGGCGGTGGGCCTCGGTTCGCTGCGCCGCACTCCCGCCGACCGGTCCTTCGTCATCGGGTCCGTGCTGCTGCTGCGGGCCGACGCGCTCGAGGAGGTCGGGTTCTTCGACGAGAGCTTCTTCCTCTACGCCGAGGAGACCGACTGGGCCTACCGCGCGACCCTTCTGGGGCGGCGGCACCTGGCCGTCCCCGAGGTGCAGGCTCTGCACCTCGGCGGAGCCACGAGCAGCGACCCCACGCGCCGAGAGACGCACTTCCACGCTTCCCAGGAACGGTACCTGCGCAAGCACTTCGGCGCGGTGGGATGGCAGCTCGCGCGCACGGGAGTGCTCGCAGGATCGGTCGCCCGGGGCGTCGCCCTGCGAGGCGAGGGACGCGCCGCTGCACGTCGTCGGGTCTCGCTGTACCTCCGCGGTCCGCTGCGTGCGGAGGCCGCGGTGGTGCGAGCCCGCCCCTCGCCGGAGCTGTCGTCGTGATCCGTCGCTCCGCAGCCTGGGCCGCCGGGTCGGTCGCCGTCGCCGCCGTGCTGGTCGGGGTGGGCTTCCTCGTGCCGGGCTACAGCGCGATCGCCGTCGCGGTCGCCGCGTTCGTGCTCGTGGTCGGGATGACGATCTACGAGCCTGCCGCCCTCCCGATCCTCGCCATGCCCGCCATGGTGGTCGTCGAACGCGTCGGCGGTGACGCGGTCAACCTCTCCCTCAGCGACTTCGCTCTCTTCGGCGCCTTCTGGTTCGCCCTCTTCTTCGCCCAGCGACCGCTCTCACGCCCGATGCGCTCGCTCCTGTGGCTCTCCGCGCTCTACCAGGTGGCGACGCTCTTCACGGTCATCGCCAACCCGTACACCGCGAACACCGTCGAGTGGTTCCACGCCTGGCTCTCGGTCGGCGGCGCGCTCCTGGTCGGATGGGCGGTCGGCCGAGCGGGGCGCGCCCGGCTCGGGCTGACGCTGTTCATGATCCCCTGCCTCGCGATCGCGGCCCTGACGTGCGTCACGGCTCTCCAGCAGCTCGCGGCCGGCAACACCGGTCCCGTGTACCTCGAGATCCCGTTCGCGATGCACAAGAACTTCATCGGCTGCGTGCTCGGGAGCGCTGCGCTCCTGGCCTATGCCCGCCCGTGGTGGGTCGGCTGGCCCAAGATGTTCGCCTTCCCGGCGTTCTGGCTGTGCGGGCTCGGGGTCCTGGCGTCGCAGTCACGCCAGGCCCTGATCGGCCTGGCGATCGGCGTCGTCCTCATCACGCTGCGCTCCGACCCCGACCGCAAGCGCTCCAAGCTCATCCTTCTCGCCGCGATCCCCGCGGTCTACTTCGTGTGGACCGCGGTCCAGGAACAGCTCGCGTCCAAGGACCAGTTCAACTCCGCCTACCAGCGGCTGACCTGGTACGAGCAGGCGATCGACGTGTGGGAGCGCAGCCCCTGGGTGGGCGTCGGGCTGCGCTGGTGGGTCGCGAACCGGACGGAGTACACCTTCCAGCCCCCGAACGCCGAGCTCGAGGTCCTCACGTCGGCCGGGATCGTCGGGGTCGTCGCGTTCCTCGTCCTGTTCTTCGGGTCGCTCGTCGTGCTGTGGCGCATGAACCCCCGCTTCGGGACGCTCGCGTTCTCGGTCCTCCTGATGCGCTTCATCCAAGGGCAGTTCGACCTCTTCTGGGTCTCGGTCCAGGTGTCGGTGCCGTTCCTCATCGTCGGTGTCTGCGTAGGGGCTGACGCCTACGCGGAGTCCCGACGAGCAGCGCGCGTCGAGACCGGAGCCGCGCTCCCGGTCGACGACCTGCGTTCCGTCGAGGAGATGATCGACGCCGCCGGCACGGCGAGGAACATGGCGCTCAGCACCCCCGACCCGAAGGAACCGTCCTCGTGAGAGTTCTCCATGTCGTGCAGTCCGACGCCTTCGCAGGTGTCGAGCGGCACGTCGCACGACTTGCCCGGGCCCAGTCCGCACACGGTGACCAGGTCGTGGTCGTCGGCGGTCACGGTGCACGGATGGTCGAGACCATCGACGACGCGTCGGTGCGGGTCCTGCCCGCCGGGTCCCTGGGGCAGGTCGTCCGGACGCTCCGAGCAGCCTCGCGCGGCGCGGACGTCGTGCACGTCCACATGACCTCGGCCGAGATCGCCGCGGCCCTGGGGTCCGTCACCTTCCGGGGCCTTCCGCCGGTCGTCTCGACCCGCCACTTCGCCCGGACCCGCGGCAGCGGACCTGCCGCGGGGCTCACCGCCCTGGTCGCCCGCGCTCCCGTCCGTGCGCAGATCTCCATCAGCCAGTACGTCGCCGACCACGTCGACGGCGGCAGCGTCGTCGTCCACCCCGGCATCGACGACCAGCCAGACGGGCCGAGCGCGGCGGACAGGGAGAGGTCCGTCCTGCTCGTCCAGCGCCTCGAGCCCGAGAAGCGCACCGACCTCGGAGTCCTCGCCTTCTCGGCGTCCGGACTGCACGAGCAGGGATGGCAGCTCCTCGTGGCGGGCGACGGGTCACAGCGTCCCGCGCTCGAGGAGCTCGTCGCGCACGAGGGGCTCGGTGGGCACGTCCAGCTCCTCGGCCCCCGGTCGGACGTCGACGAGCTCATGCGCAGCGCCGCCGTCCTGCTCGCACCGTGCCCCGTCGAGGGACTCGGGCTCAGCGTCCTCGAGGCGATGTCGAACGGCCTGCCCGTCGTGGCCGCCGGAGCCGGCGGCCACCTGGAGACCCTCGCAGGGCTCGACCCCCTCGCGCTCTACCCACCCACCGACGTCGTGCGCGCAGGCGAGCACCTGTCGGTGCTCGCGGCATCGACAGCGCGGCGCGACGCGTACGGCACGGCCGCCCGCGCGGTGCAACGGTCCCGCTTCACCCCTCTGGCGCAGGTCGAGGGCACCGCTGCCGTCTACCGCACGGTGCTCCAGGCGCCCCGACCATGACGTCCGACCCCCAGGAGCGACCCGACATGACCAGCGCGGCAGACCACACGGTCCACGAGCTCGTCGTGATCTCGCTCGAGAGCTGGGACATCGTGTGGCGCCGCAACCAGTACCTCGTGACCGAGCTGCTGCGCGGCGACCCGCGTCTGCGGGTCCTCTTCGTCGAACCGGCGGCAGACCCGCTGCACGAGGTGCGGCGAGGATTCCGCCCGCGTCCCGGGAAGGGACTACGACGCGCGGACCCCCTCGAGGGCGTCGGCTCGGACCAGCTCTGGCTCTACCAACCGACCAAGATCCTTCCTCGCCGGATCGACCCGCGGGTCGACTCGCGGCTCGCCGGGCTCGTCCGCCGTGCGGCGCGGAAGACCGGCCTCGAGCACCCCGTCCTGTGGGTCAACGATCCCGCGGCCGCGACGCTCGTCCAGGAGGCCGACTGGCCTTCGCTGTACGACGTGACCGACGACTGGTTGGCGGCCGACAGGGCACCCGAGATCCGCCGTCGGCTGCTCGCGGACGAGGCGCTGCTGCTCGCCGCGTGCGACGAGGTGACGGTCTGCTCCCCCCACCTGGCCGCGACCAAGGGCACCGCGCGAGACGTCACGCTCATCACCAACGGAGTCGACGTCGAGCGCTACCGGCGACCCCAGCGACGCCCCCAGGACCTGCCCCAGGGACCCGTCGCGCTCTACCTCGGGACAGTCCACCGCGATCGCTTCGACCTCGACCTCGTCCGCCGGACGGCGCTCGCGACCCGCGGCGCGGGGAGCGTGGTCGTCGTCGGCCCGGTCCTCGACCTCACGAGCCAGGAGTACGAGGCCCTGGCGGCGGCCGGGGTCCGGCTCCTCGGGGCCCGGCCGTGGACGGACGTACCGGCCTACCTCCAGCACGCGACCGTGCTGCTCGTCCCGCACATCGTCGACGACTTCACGGACAGCCTCGACCCGCTCAAGCTCTACGAGTACCGCGCCGTCGGACGCCCCGTGCTGGCGACCCCCGTCGCCGGGTTCCGCGACGCGCTGGACCCACGCGTCACGGTCGCCGACCCCGAGGGCTATCCCGGAGCGGTCCTCGCAGCTCTCACGGCGACCGCCACGACGGACGTCCACCCGGACGACGACATCCCGACCTGGGACGCACAGGGTCAGGCGATGCGCACCGTCATCGAGCGCGCCCGGCGGCTCCCCACCAGACCCCGCTGACGACCTCTGCGGTCCGTGCCGCCGAGTACCTGCGCCGCGCGACGACCGCTGCACGTACCGCCCGGTCGCGCGCCTCCCCCGGGGCGTCCAGGACCGCGAGGATCCCATGCGCCAGCGACTCCTCGTCGCCCGGCTCGACGAGGAGTCCGAGCGCCGGCTCGCCCGGCGGACCGGCGAGGATCTCCACGACACCGCCCGCCCGGGTCGCCACCACGGGGACCTCGCGGATCATCGCCTCGACCACGACCTGCCCGAACGGCTCCGGGACGGGCGAGGCGTGCACGCACACGTCGAAGCCGTCGAGCTCGGTCGACGGGTCCGCGACGAAGCCGACCCACGTGACGTGGTCCGCGACACCGAGCCGCTCCGCCTCGGCGCGGACCTGGTCGGCATAGCCCTCGGCACCGAAGCTGGGTTCGCCGACGACACGGAAGACGGCGTCCGGGTGCCGGTCCAGCACGGTCCGCGCGGCACGCACCAGCTCCAGCTGCCCCTTGGTCCGGCTGATACGTCCGATCATTCCCACGACCGGCCCTCTGCGCCCGGCAGGGAGCGGTGGACGGGGACCGGCGAGGTCCTGCTCGGCCCCGAACCCCGGGTAGGCCACGGTCGTCTCGACAGGCAGCGTCGACGCCGTGGCCTCGGAGTTCACGATCACGGCGTCGGGGAACCTCGCTGCCGCCCACCGGAAGACGCGCGCGACCCGCGACGGCAGGTAGTCGTCGGCGATCCTGTCGTGCACGTGCCAGACCAGCGCAGACCTCGCCCACCTGGCGGGCAGGACGCCCAGCAGGTCGGCCTTGAGGGACGTCGTGTGGACCACGTCGGGCCGAAGGCCTCGGACGCGGCGAGCGAGGGCCCAGCTGAACGGGACGAGCCGAAGCAGCGAGACGAGCTGTGAGAGGCTCGCCCGCCCTACCGCCTCCCTGCTCGCCGTCGCCGTCCGCGGGTCGAGCGCGAGCACCTCTGTCGTCACACCGGCCGCGCGCAGCCGATCGACCAACGGCCCGTCGGAGAAGAGCAGGACGCGGACGTCGACCTCCGGCCCGACGGCGTGGCAGAGCCGGACGAGCGCGAGCTCGGCCCCGCCGAGCTCGCCCGTGTGATCGAGGACCAGGACGCGCGTCGGTCGATCGGCGCCGGGCGGCGTCACCAGCGGAACGGCAGCTTCCGAGCCGGACGCTCGCTCGCCGGCGACGCGTCGGTGCCCGGCCCTCCCGCGCCGGCCTTCGGAGCTGACGCGGCCTGCGAACCGGTCGACGGCGAGATCTTGCCCCACTCAGGCGCGAGCAGCGGTGCGGACCTGCCCTCGGCCCCGTCACGGCGGGGAAGCTGCCCCGGCCCGGCCGGAGCAGCAGGGGTCTGGGTCGGCCGGATCGGTGAGGCCGCCGGCAGGGCCGGAGGCGTCGGCTCCGCCGGCTCGCCCGGCGAGGCCGGTGCGGCCGGTGCGGCCGGTGCGGCCGGTGCGGCTTCCTGGTCCTGCCCTGAGGGCGCGTCCTTCTCGTGGCCCACCGCACCCCGAGGCGCGGCCGACCCGAGGGACGACGTGCCCGTGACGACGGCGGCGGCACGTTCCCTGGCCGCTCGCCGCGGCTCGTCGATCTGCGGGCCAGGGGGCTCCCCCGGAGCCCCGGTGTCAGGACGTTCTGCCGTGAGCGCAGGAGCCTCTGCCGACGTGGTCGTCTGCCCTCCCGTGGGCAGGACGCCGCGTCGCGTACCGTCGCCGTCGGGGTCGCCGTACGTCGACGCGTAGAGCATGCGTCGGTCGCTCTTGACGCCCGCGAGCGCGATCCCGACGAGCGGGACGTTGTTGATCCGCAGCCGCTCGGACGCCTCGGCGAGCACCGCGCGATCCGTCTTGCCTGCCGAGGCGATGAGGACCACTCCCGAGGCGTACCGACCGAGGATCGTCGCGTCGGCCGCGGCGAGCACCGGAGGCGCGTCGATCACGACCACCTCTGCGTTGTCGCTCAGGTCCGCGATGATCTTTCCCGCGCGGGTCGTCGCGAGGAAGTCCGCCGGGTCCATCTCCTCCTCGGGGACGGGGAACACGCCCAGGTTGGGAATCGTGGTCGGCCGCAGGGTGTGCGGATCGCCCGACCAGCCGTCCGGAGGGGGCAGCACACGGTCCAGCTCTGGCCTGCGCAGGTCACCCGATACCGCGATCGTCCGCCGACCGCTCAGCGCGAACGAGGCCGCGAGGTTCGCCGCGATGAAGGTGCGGGGAGCGTGCGGGTCCGCCGCGGTGACGACGACCACGACCTTGTCGGCCTCGGCGAGCGAGACCTGCACGGCGGTCCTCAGCTCACGGATCGACTCGGTGAAGGGCGTCGCGACCTTCCGTGAGACCGGGAGCGTGTGGGAGTGGCCGTACTCGCGGTCGGACGTCCGGACGCCGTACAGCTCGGCCAGCACGGGGCTCTGCGCCAGGCGCGCAGCGTCCGCCGCCCCGCGCACCCGCACGTCGAGCCCACGGCGCGCGAACGCCAGCCCGATACCCGCGACGAGCCCTGCGAGCACGGCCAGCGCCAGGACGGTGCTCTTCCCGGGACCTTGTGCTTCCGCACCGGTCGCTGGGGTCTGCACCTCCGCCGGGACACCGATCGCGCGCAACGTGTTCGCCTGCACCGTCAGGGTCGTGTAGTCGGTGACGATCGTCTCCTTCTCGGCCAGCGCGAGGGGATCCTCGGGGTTGACGACGAGCCGCGCGGTCACGCCGGCGAGCTGTTCGGCCAGCGCCTGTCGTCGAGCGTCGAGCGTCGCCACCTGGTTGTCGCGGATGATCACGAGCTGAGCCACGTACGCCTCGGCGAACGCGTTCGCCACGTCCTCGGACTCCTGCGGGTCGAGGGTCTTGGCGTTGATGGCGATGAGCTTCTGGCTCTCGCCCGGGTAGTCCGCGGAGACCATCGCGGCGAGGGACGCCGGGGTGCCCGTGTACCCGAGAGACGTGGCCGCGGCCTCGACCACCGGGTCGGACGTCACGTCGTCGAGGTCTGTCGCGACCGTGACCTCCACGACCTGCTCGCCGCCCTGTGCCGACTGGACGCCGATGAGCTGCACTGTCGCGGTCGCCTTGTAGACCGTCTCCTGCTGGCTCAGGTAGTAGAGCGCGCCGGCGACGACCACGAGCACGGCGGCCAGCACGTACCACTTGCCGGCCCACACGGTACGGATGAACTCCCGGACGGTCATGGGTTCCTCTCCCCTGGCGTGCTGGGCTCCGTGTGCACGAACCCTCGTTGCGCGTCTACCACCTCGCGGAGCCGAGCGACGAAGCGCGGGAGCGCGAAGGTCTCGACGTGCGACGTCAGAGCGTCATCATCCCACGGGACGCCGAGGGCTTCCTGGACAGCCTGCGCGACGAGCGCGGGCTCGGGCGCGTCGAAGAACGTCCCGGTCACCCCGTCGACCACGGTGTCGAGGTAGCCGCCGTCCCGCAGCACGACCGAGGGCCGCCCGAACGCCCCCGCCTCGAGCGGCGAGAGCCCGTAGTCCTCGTACGAGGCCGCGACGAGCATCGAGCAGTGCCGGTAGAGCCACCGTAGCTCGGGGTCGTCGACGCGGCCCAGGAGCGTCGTCGCGCCGCCCGAGCCCCCCGTGCCCGACGGCGTGCCCCAGCGCCCGGTGGTCGCTCGCCCCCGCGCGGCGAGCCCTTCGAGGCGCGCCCGGTCGGGCCCGTCGCCGACGATCACGAGCTGCTTGCCCGCCAGCCGGGCGGCCTCGATCAGGACGTCGACGTTCTTGTACGGCAGGAGCCGCGCCACGCACAGCAGGAAGCCCGGCTCGAGCCCCGGCACCTCGCGCTCGAGGCCCGCCGGCATCATCGCGGGCGGCGGGGGCAGGATCTCCGCCTCGATGCCGTACGCGTCGCGGATCGCGCGCTGCGTGACGGTCGAGTTGGCGAGGTAGGCGTCGGCGCGACCGGCGGCCCGCCGGTCCCAGGCCCGCAGGGCGGGGGTGAGCGCGGACAGCGCGGTCGAGGCGACCCCGCCGCGCAGGCGGTCGACCGTGCTCGCACCGTCACGGCCGCCCAGGTAGCGGTCCCGCTGGTAGAGCCACCGGGCCGGGGCGTGGCAGTAGACCACGGTGCGCCCGGCCCCCCGGTAGCCGTGGGCCCAGCCCGTCGAGCTCGCGAGCAGGACGTCGGCCTCGACGCGCTGCGCCGAGACGGCGGGCGCGAGGAACGGCAGCGCGAGCCGGTGGTGACGGCGCAACGGGCCGACACGGTCGAGAGCCGAGGTGCGCAGGTCGAGGTCCGCGAACTCCGGGAAGGTCCCGTCGGGGTCGTACAGCGTCGTGTACATCGGTGAGCCCGGGAACGCCTCGGCGAGCCAGAGCGCCACCCGTTCGGCGCCGCCGCGCTGCGTCGCGTAGTCGTGCGCCAGTGCCACACCCTCGGTCATCGTGCCTCCGTCGTGGGGCAGGACGTCGGAGACCCGCCCAGGAATGGATATCGATCCAGCCTAGGTGTCAGGTCCGGGCGAAACGGGGCGACAAGGACACCTCACCCGGGTGAAACGCCGCGACTCCACACGCGAGAGCCGACGGAGAGCCGCTCACGCCTTGGTGTGGAACTTCCCCTGGGCCGCGAGGAGCCCCTCGGTCAGGACCATCTCGACCGCGTCGGCGGCGTCGTCGAGCAGGAACGGCAGCTCCTTGGCCTCGGCGCCCGAGAAGTTCTTGAGGACGAAGTCGGCCGTGTCCATGCGACCCGGGGGGCGCCCGACGCCCGCCCGCACGCGCAGGTAGTCACGGGTCCCGAGCGCCTTGGTGATGTCCCGCAGGCCGTTGTGGCCGCCCTCGCCACCGCCCGACTTGAGCTTGACGTCACCGAACGGGATGTCGACCTCGTCGTGCACGACGACCACGTGGTCGGGGTCGATCCCGAAGTACTGGGCGAGGCCCGCGACGGGGCCGCCCGAGGTGTTCATGTACGTCGAGGGCTTGGCCAGGATGACGCGCGGTCCCGGCGCTCCGCCGGGCAGCACGCCGAGGCGGGCCTCGGCGACGGCCGCGCGGGCCTTGTGCGCGCTGAAGGTCGAGCCGGAGCGGCCGGCCAGGACGTCGAGCACCATGTGCCCGACGTTGTGGCGGTTGCCCGCGTAGGTGGGGCCGGGGTTCCCCAGCCCGACGACGAGCCACGGTTGGTCGGTCATGTCACCTGTGTCCTTGGTCGAGGTCGGGGGAACGTCCGAGGCGTCCGGTGCAGTGCTGCACCGGACGCCTCGGGTCGTCAGGGTCCTGCCGCTCGAGGACCGGGTCCAGAGCGGTGGATCGGACCGTCAGGTGGATCAGACGAGCGGAGCGGCCTCTGCCTCGGCGGCGACCTCGGCGGCCGTGGCCTCGACGCGCGGCTCGGTGATGAGCACGACGTCGGCGGTCGGCTCCGTCACGAGGACGCTGCCCTCGGGCAGTGCGATGTCGCCCGCGAAGACGACGGTGCCGGCGGTGAGGCCGGTGATGTCGACCGAGATGACCTCGGGCAGGTTGGTCGCCAGGGCCTGGATCGAGAGCGTGAGCTGCTCGACGATGTGGATGGTGCCAGGAGCGGCCTCACCGATGACGTGGACGGGAACGTCGACGTCGACCTTCTCGCCCTTCTTCACGATGAGGAGGTCGATGTGCTCGACGACGTCCTTGACCGGGTCACGCTGGACGTCCTTGGCCAGGGCCAGGACCTCGGTGCCGTCGAAGGCGATCGTGAAGAGCGCGTTCGAGTGCTTGAGGGCGAGCGTGGTCTGGTGCGCGGGGAGCGCGACGTGGACCGGGTCCGTGCCGTGCCCGTACAGGACGGCGGGGATCTGGTTGTTGCGGCGGGTACGGCGGGCGGCACCCTTGCCGAACTCGGTGCGGGCCTCTGCGACAAGCTTGATATCGGACACGTGAGCTCCTGAAGAACGTTTGCGGGCCGACTACCAGTGGGAAGCAGTCGGCTGTCCGGCCGGCTGGTTGGTCACCGGAGGACGGGCGGCTGCGTCGGCGCGGGACACATGACGGGCGCACGAGGACGACCGCCCAGTCGATTACGGGGATCCTTCAGATCCTGCTGACCTTCCGGTGACTCACCGGCCGTCAGACGTCCCTCGCCGAGGCAACCGAACTACTGTACCTGGGCGCACGACGTCAAGGGAAACCCGCTCGTGTCGCGACACGAGCCGGATCGCCGGTCAGGCCGTCGCCCCCGCGATGACCACGGTCGTCGTGATCGCCGCGGTCGTGGCCGCGGTGATCTCCTCGACGTACTTCCGGGTCGCCCCGGCCGCCCAGCTCCCCTCCGCGAGCACCGTGGCCCGCTGGTCCACGGCCCGACGCTCGGAGGCGGTGAGCGGTGCACCGGCCGCCATGACGCGCCCCGCCTGGCGGGTCGCGGCGAGGATCGCGACGAGCGCCCCGGTCCGCTCGTCGGGCACTCCGCCGTCGAGCAGGACGCGTGCGAGCGTGCCCCGCAGCTCGCCCTCGTGACGCGAGTCCGCCGCGGGCCAGCGCGTCGTCGGGAAGATGCCGAGGATCCGCCCGTCCTCGCGGCGCAGCAGGCCGCGCGCGACCAGGTCGTCGAGCGCGGCGTCCGCCGGCTTGGTCCGCGAGAGCGCCTCGACGAGGCTCTTGGGCTTGGACCCCTCCCTCGACTTCACCACGGTGAGCGCGTCGTCGAGCATCAGGCGCCCGGTGGGCGCCTGGTCACGGACCACGACGCGCCCCGAGCGCCAGCCCGAGGCGTCACCCGCGAGGTCGACCCGGCCCAGGAGCGCGAGCTCGACGAGGAGCGCCCCGCCGGCGATCTGCTGGAGGTACGAGCTGTCACCGACGGGCTTGCCCGTGACGTCGTCCAGCACGAGCAGGAGGTAGTCCTCGATGATGAGCATGCAGACAACGTAGCGGCCCCGTGGCCCTCTACCCCCTGAGAAATGTCACGAGCCGCTCAGTCCGCCCACGCCCAGCGCACGGTCACGCTCGCGTCGACCTGCTCGCGCCCGGGGTCCACGGCCAGCGCGTCGTGGACGACCGCGGCCTTGGCCGACATCATGCGGGGCGCCGGTGCGGACCCGCCGCCCTGCTCGCTGACCTCCACGACCGCGCCCAGCCGCCGACCCGCGAGGGCTGCGTACTGCTCGGCCTTGGTCCGGGCGTCGGCGAACGCCTCCTCGCGGGCTGCGACCGCGAGGGGTCCGGGGGCGCTCACCGCGAAGCGCATCGAGTCGAGCCGGGCGACGGGCCCGGCTGCGCCCAGCGCGGCCCGCACGAGCTCTCCCGACGCCGCGACGTCGCGCACCGTGACCCGCAGCGTGAGGCGGGCCGTGACGCTGAGGCTCGTGGCGCCGTCGGGCTGCTGGGACTGCTGCGTCCACGTGGACGTCTGCGCGGTGCGCAGGTCCTCGTCCGCGACCCCGCCTGCGAGGAGCGCCTCGCGCGCGGCGCGGACCCCCTCGTTGGCGGAGTCGAGCGCGACCTGGACGTCGTCGCCGCTCGCCTCGGCGCCGAGCTCGACCACGACGACGTCGGGCACCGCGGTGGCCGCACCCTGCCCCGTGGTGGTCACGCCGGCGGACAGGTCCTGGGTCTGCGTCTGGGTCACAGCAGGCATCCTGCCAGCCCGACGACGGAGCCGCCCGTCCGCCTCGTCGCACCCGCCGCTCGCCTCAGCCCGGGAACGACGACGGCCCGGTCCCTCGAACGAGTCGAGGGGCCGGGCCGCCGGACGGAGCCGGGCTCAGCTGTTGCCGTCGAACAGCGACGTGACCGAGCCGTCGTCGAAGACCTCGCGGATCGCGCGGGCGAGGAGCGGTGCGATCGAGAGCACCGTGAGCTGCGGGAAGTGCTTGTCCGCGGCGATCGGCAGCGTGTCGGTCACGACGACCTCGCTCGCACCGCACTCGGACAGGCGCTGGGCCGCCGGGTCGGACAGCACGCCGTGGGTCGCCGCGACGATGACCGACTTGGCACCGGCCGCGAGGCACACCTTGACGGCTTCCGCGATGGTGCCGCCCGTGTCGATCAGGTCGTCGACCAGGACGCAGTCGCGGCCCTCGACGTCACCCACGACGCGGTTGGCCACGGACTGGTTGGGACGCGTGATGTCGCGCGTCTTGTGGACGAACGCGAGCGGGCCCCCACCGAGCTTCGCGGCCCACTGCTCGGCCACGCGGATACGGCCCGCGTCGGGCGAGACGACCGTGACGTTCGTCGTGTCGACGCGCGTGCGGACGTAGTCCGTGAGGATCGGCATGGCCCACAGGTGGTCCACCGGGCCGTCGAAGAAGCCCTGGGTCTGCGCGGCGTGCAGGTCGACGCTCATGAGGCGGTCGGCACCGGCGGTCCGGAAGAGGTCCGCCATGAGGCGGGCCGAGATGGGCTCGCGCCCACGGTGCTTCTTGTCCTGGCGCCCGTAGCCGTAGAAGGGCTGGACGACCGTGATGGTCTTGGCCGAGGCGCGCTTGGCCGCGTCGACCATGAGCAGCTGCTCCATGATCCACTGGTTGATCGGCGCGGTGTGGCTCTGCAGGAGGAAGATGTCCGCGCCGCGGACGCTCTCCCCGAAGCGCACGTAGATCTCGCCGTTGGCGAAGTCGTACGCGGTCGTGGGGAGCAGGTCGATGCCCAGCTCCCGCGCGACGTCCTTGGCGAGCTCGGGGTGCGCGCGCCCGGAGGCGAGGACGAGGGACTTGTCCCCGGTGCCGGCGATCGTGCTGCTCATCGTGGGGAAGACCCTTCGTTCGTGCTGCTGGTCGTGGTGCTGGATCCGTCGGGGACGGTGGGGACGCCCGGGCTGGCAGGCACGGGGGTCGGGCGGGGGGCCGGAGGCGTCGCGGAGGCCTCGGCGAGCTGCGCCTGGGCCTGGGCACCCAGCGGCGGGGGCGTCTCGTCGTCGGTCTCGTGCGCACGGGCCGCGGCCTCTGCCGCGGCCGTGCCGGGACGACGGCGGGCGACCCAGCCGTCGACGTTGCGCTGCGGTGCGCCGCTCACGCCGAGCGCGCCGGCCGGCACGTCGCGGCGGATCACGGAGCCGGCGGCCGTGTAGGCCCCGTCGCCCACCGTGACCGGGGCGACGAACATGTTGTCCGCGCCGGTCCGGGCGTGCGAGCCGATGACCGTGCGGTGCTTGGAGACGCCGTCGTAGTTGACCGTGATGCTCGCGGCGCCGATGTTGGTGTGCTCGCCGATCGTCGCGTCGCCCACGTAGGACAGGTGCGGCACCTTGGAACCGGTCCCGATCGTCGAGTTCTTGGTCTCGACGAACGTGCCGATCTTGCCCTTCTCGCCCAGGACCGTGCCGGGGCGCAGGTAGGCGAAGGGTCCGACGCTCGCGCCGTCGCCGATGACCGAGAGGCTGCCGTGCGTGCGGACCACGGTGGCCCCCGCGCCGATCTCCATGTCGGTGAGCGTCGTGTCGGGGCCGATCGTCGAGCCCGCGCCGATCGTGGTCGCGCCGTGGAGCTGGGTACCCGGCAGCAGCGTCACGTCGTGGCCCAGGTCCACGTCGACGTCGACCCAGGTCGTGGCCGGGTCGATCACGGTCACGCCCCCGAGCATCCAGCGCGTGAGGATGCGGCGGTTGAGCTCGGCGCGCAGCGTCGCGAGCTGGGCGCGGTCGTTGGCGCCCTCGACGAGCAGCGGGTCGGCCACGCGCAGCGCGCCGACACGTCCGCCACCCTCGCGGGCGATCTGCAGGACGTCGGTCAGGTAGACCTCGCCCTGCGAGTTGTCCTGCGTGACCTGGCGCAGCGCACCGCGCAGGATCCCGGCGTCGAACACGTACACCGACGAGTTGATCTCGCGGATGGCGCGCTGCTCGGGGGTCGCGTCCTTGTGCTCGACGATGCTCAGGACACCGCCCTGCTCGTCGCGCACGATCCGGCCGTAGCCCGTGGCGTCGTCGACCTCGGTCGTCAGGACCGTGACCGCGTTGCCGCCCGAGTGGTGCACGGCCAGCAGCTCGGAGAGCGTCGCGGCGTCCAGGAGCGGGATGTCGCCCGCGAGGACCACGACCGACCCCTCGAGCCCCTCGACCGGGCCGCGGCCCTCGTGCCCGATCGGGACACCGTGGACGGCTGCCTCGGCCTGCGCACGCACGTCGAGCGCCTCGACCGCGCACTGGACGGCTCGCCCGGTCCCGGGTACCTCGTCCTGGTCGACCACGAGGGCCGTCGGGACGACCTCGAGCGCGGCGGCGGCCACGAGGTCACGCTCGTGGCGGACCACGACGGCGATCCGCTGCGGCGACAGGTCGCGCGCTGCGACCATCGCGTGGCCGAGCATGCTGCGCCCGGCGAGCGGGTGGAGCACCTTGGGGGTTGCGGACTTCATCCGCGTCCCCGCACCAGCGGCGAGGACGATGACTGCGGCTGGCACTGGCGGTGCGTCGGGCACAGCGTCGGTCACTGGGGCTCCCATCGGGTTGGTTGCACGAGCTCCGCCCCCAGGACTCGAACCTGGACTAAAGGCACCAAAAACCCTTGTGCTGCCGATTACACCAAGGCGGAACGGACCAGACACACGCGCACACCCGCGGGGCGACCCCCGACCGCGCGCGCCATCGCTCGTCCGGAGAACAGTCTGCCAGGTCCCGCGCCGTGCTCCACGCCCGAACGGGTCCTGGACGTGGGGAGAACGTGTGAGGAGCACATCACTCGCGCGTGCTGCGCCCCGTCCCAGCACAGCGCGCGCCCCGACCCCGCGAGCACCGGCACGGCATGATGGACCCGTGGCTGCAGACTCCAGACGACCTCCCAGATCCCGCATGACGGCGAGCCAGCGCCGCGAACAGCTGCTGCAGGTGAGCCGCGTCCTGTTCGCCGAGAAGGGCTTCGAGGGCACGAGCGTCGAGGAGATCGCTGCGCGCGCCGAGGTGTCCAAGCCCGTGGTCTACGAGCACTTCGGGGGCAAGGAGGGCATCTACGCGGTCATCGTCGACCGCGAGATCCAGGGCCTGACCTCGGCGCTCACGGGCGCGCTCTCGTCGGGTGGGCACCCCAAGGTCCTGCTCGAGCGCACGGCCCTGGCCCTGCTGACGTACATCGAGACGTCCGAGGACGGGTTCCGCATCCTCGTGCGCGACTCGCCCGTCGCCCAGGCGACGGGGACGTTCTCGAGCCTCATCGGCGACGTCGCGACGCAGGTCGAGCACCTGCTCGCGGACCAGTTCAAGCGACGTGGCCTGGACCCCCGGGTCTCCCCCATCTACGCGCAGATGCTCGTGGGCATGGTAGCCCTGACGGGCCAGTACTGGCTCGACGTCCGCAGCCCCAAGAAGACCGACGTCGCAGCGCACCTCGTGAACCTCGCGTGGAACGGCCTGTCCGGCATGGAGAAGAACCCCGCGCTCACGAGCAAGCCGCGCCCCGAGGCCTGAGAGCCTGGCGCACGCCCCGGACCTCGCGCCCCGGCCGGGGCACAGCCACGAACTCATGACATTCCGCCCGTGACGGCTCGCGCCGTCCGTGGTTTCGTAGGTCCATGGCGACTCTCGAGATCGACAGGTTGAACAAGACGTACGGGACCGTGCGTGCGCTGCGCGACATGTCCTTCACGGTGGGGGCCGGGGAGATCTTCGGTTTCGTCGGGTCGAACGGGGCGGGCAAGACGACGACCATGCGCATCGCGCTCGGGGTGCTCGCGCCCGACTCGGGCGAGGTCCGGTGGGACGGCCGACCGCTCGACCTGGCCATGCGTCGTCGGATCGGCTACATGCCCGAGGAACGCGGGCTCTACCCCAAGATGAAGGTCGGCGACCAGCTCGTCTACCTGGCCCGGCTGCACGGGCTGGGCACCGTCGCGGCCCGCACCGCGATGGAGCACTGGACGCAGGTGCTCGGGATCGACGCCCGGCGCGGTGACGAGGTCCAGAAGCTCTCGCTCGGCAACCAGCAGCGCGTCCAGCTCGCGGCCGCCCTCGTCCACGACCCCGACATCCTGGTGCTCGACGAGCCCTTCTCCGGTCTGGACCCCGTCGCGGTCGACGTCATGAGCGGCGTCCTGCGCGACCGCGCCGCCGCGGGCGTCCCCGTCGTCTTCTCGTCGCACCAGCTCGACCTGGTCGAGCGGCTGTGCGACCGCGTGGGGATCGTCAAGGCGGGCGAGATGGTCGAGGTCGGCGGGATCGAGGAGCTCCGCGCGACGCAGCGCCCGCAGTGGGTCGTCGACGCCCCGGCCGCCCCGCCCGGCTGGGCGTCCGAGCTCCCGGGCGTCCGTGTCCTGCGGTACGACGGCGCCAGGACCTTCCTCGAGGTCGACTCGCCGCAGGACGGGGCCGAGCAGGCGGTGCTGCGCGCGGCCCTGGCCACGGGGCCCGTGCGCGAGTTCACGCCGCAGCGCCCGTCGCTGACCGAGCTGTTCCGCCACGTCGTGAGCAGCGACGAGGCCCCCGCGCCGGACAGCACGACCGGCTCCCGCACGACCCCCTCGACCCGACAGGAGGCCTCGGCATGAGCGCCGTGCGACAGCCGACGACGACCCGCCACTCGCCCGTGAGCACGTGGGGCGCGGTCTCGCTCGTGGCCGGCCGGGAGATCTCGACACGTATCCGGTCCAAGGCGTTCGTCTGGACCACGGTCGCCCTGCTCGTGGGCGTCGTGCTCGGCGGGTTCCTGCTGAGCGTCGTGGGCGGCCAGGAGCCCGCGGCCCAGAAGGTCGGCGTCACGTCGGGCGCCGGGGCCCTGGGCCCCCAGCTCGAGGCCGCGGGAGGCGCGGTCGGCACCGAGATCCAGGTCAGCGAGGTCTCGGAGACCGACGGCCGGGAGCAGGTCGCCGACGGCAGCCTCGACGCGCTCGTGACCGGCACGCCCGGTTCCTTCACGGTCGTGGTCAAGGAGGAGCTGGGCACGACCCTGACCCCCGTCTTCACGGGGCTGGCCCAGCAGGCCGCGCTGTCCGGCGCCATCACCGACCTGGGCGGCGACCCGTCCGCGGTCGCGCAGGAGATCGCGTCCGCGGCCCCCACGGTCGAGTCGCTCGAACCCGCCGAGGAGCGCGACCCCGCCCAGATCGTCACGGGCATGGTCGGCGGCATCCTCATCTTCATCGCGCTCATGACGTGCGGCCAGCTCGTGGCGCAGGGCGTCGTGGAGGAGAAGACCAGCCGCGTGGTCGAGCTGCTGCTCGCGACGATCCGCCCGTGGCAGCTCATGGCGGGCAAGGTCCTGGGCATCGGAGCGATCGGGCTCCTCCAGCTCGTCGTGGTCGTCGGGGGCGGCGTCGGGACGGCGTTCGCGCTCGGGCTCGTCGACGCGAGCAGCGTGAACCTGGGCGCGACCGCGGCCTGGGTGCTCGTGTGGTTCGTGATCGGGTTCGTCATGTACTCGCTCGCGCTGGCGGCGCTCGCGGCGCTGGTCTCGCGCCAGGAGGACGTGGGCTCGGTCATCACCCCGGTCCTGATGCTCATGATGATCCCGTACATCATCGGGATCTCGATCGGCCCGTGGGACCCCGAGAACCCGCTGGTCGTGTGGCTCTCGTACATCCCGTTCTGCTCGCCGCTGCTCATGCCCATCCGCATCGCGCTGGGCACTGTCGAGACGTGGGAGATCCTGCTCGCGGTCGGCCTGTCGCTGGCCCTCGTGCCGGTCCTGGTGTGGCTCGCGGGCAAGATCTACTCGAACGCGGTGCTCCGTACCGGGGGCCGGATCAAGCTCAAGGACGCCCTGCGCGCGAGCTGACGGGTCCCCGTCCGGGGCGGGAGCTCCCGTCAAGACTCTTGATGTCGAGGAATGTCGAGTAGCCTCACGTCATGCAGCACCCGCACCCGGACGAGGTCGACCGCATCGTCGACGCCTGGCAGCGCGAGCGTCCGGACCTGGACGTCGAGCCGCTCACCGTGTTCTCCCGCGTCAGCCGGCTGGCCCGGCACCTGGACCTCGCGCGCCGCAGCGCGTTCGCGCGCGGGCACCTGGAGACCTGGGAGTTCGACGTGCTGTCCGCGCTGCGCCGGGCGGGCGAGCCGTACCGCCTGTCCCCCGGCGCGCTCATCACGCAGACGCTCGTCACGAGCGGCACCATGACCAACCGGATCGACCGCCTCGAGGCCCGCGGCCTGGTGCAGCGTCACCGCTCCCCCGACGACCGGCGCGGCGTGCTCGTCGAGCTCACGCCCGAGGGCCTCGAGCGTGTCGACGCCGCCATGTCCGACCTGCTGGCGGTCGAGCGCGAGGTCCTCGCGGCGCTCGAGCCGGCAGACCGGCTCGGCCTGGCGAACCTGCTGCGCACGGTCGTGGGCCAGTTCGAGGCGTGACCGCCTCCCGCTGAGCGCGAGGTCAGTCGAGCAGCTCGGCCGCTTCCATCCACTCGGTCTCGAGCGTCTCCTTCTCGTCCGCGAGCTCCCGGAGCTGCTTGTCGAGGTCGAGAATCGCCGCGTGGTCGGTCGCCTGGGCCGCCATCTTGTCGTGCAGGCGTGCCTCCAGCTCGGCGATCTTGGACAGGCGTCGCTCGATGCGACCGATCTCCTTCTTCGCGGCGCGCACGTCCGCACCCGAGGGGGCGGGCTGGGCGTCCGTCGCGTCGCCGCTGCTCCCCGTGCCCGACGACGACGCACCGGCCTCGCCGGCCGTCGCGCCCGCGCGCGTGCCTCCCGCCCGAGACGATCCCGCTGCCGCGGCGATCGTGGCCTTGCGCAGCGCGAGGTACTCCTCGACACCACCCGGCAGGTCGCGGATGGTCCCGTCGCCCAGCAGCGCGACCTCGCGGTCGCAGACCCGCTCGAGCAGGTAGCGGTCGTGCGAGACCACGACGAGCGTCCCGGGCCAGCCGTCGAGGAGGTCCTCGATGGCAGCCAGGGTGTCGGTGTCGAGGTCGTTGGTGGGCTCGTCGAGCAGCAGCACGTTGGGCTCGCCGACGAGCAGGCGCAGGAGCTGCAGGCGCCGACGCTCACCTCCGGACAGGTCGCGGACCAGGGTCTGCGAGCGCTCGCGCGTGAACCCGAGCCGCTCGACGAGCTGCGCGGCAGTGAGCTCCTTGCCGTCGACCGCGACCGTGCGCTTCTCCTGCTCGATGACCTCCACGACCCGCAGGCCGCCGATCGCGTCGAGCTCGTCGATGTCCTGCGTGAGCTCGGCGACGTGGATCGTCTTGCCGCGCTTGACCGTGCCCTCGTTCGGCGCGAGGCGTCCGGCGAGCAGGCGCAGGAGCGTCGTCTTGCCCGCACCGTTGACCCCGACCACGCCGTAGCGGTCGCCGGGGCCCAGGCGCCAGGTCACGTCGTCGAACAGGACCTTCTCCGCAGCATCGGGATCCCCGTCGCGAGCCGGCATGCGGACCGTGACGTCCTCGAGGTCCAGCACGTCCTTGCCCAGGCGGCGCGTGGCCATGCGCGTGAGCTCGAGCGTGTCACGCGGGTTCGGCTCGTCGGCGATGAGCGCGGCGGCCGCGTCGAGCCGGAACTTGGGCTTGGACGTGCGCGCGGGGGCGCCGCGGCGCAGCCAGGCCAGCTCCTTGCGGAGCAGGTTGTTGCGCTTCTCGGCCGTCACCGCGGCGGTGCGGGCCCGCTCGGCGCGAGCCAGGACGTAGGCCGCGTACCCGCCCTCGTACCCCTCGACCGCGCCCGACCCGTCGCCCGTGACCTCCCACATGCGCGTGCACACCGCGTCGAGGAACCAGCGGTCGTGCGTCACGACCACGAGCGCCCCCCGGGCACCGGGGCGCGCGTACCGCGCCTGCAGGTGCTCGGCGAGCCACGCGACGCCCTCGACGTCGAGGTGGTTGGTGGGCTCGTCGAGGAACAGCACGTCGTGGTCGGCGACCAGCAGGGCCGCGAGGGCCACGCGGCGACGCTGCCCGCCCGAGAGCGTGTTCGCCGGGGCGTCGAGGTCCAGGTCGCCGAGGAGGCCCGCGTGGACCGCACGGATGCCCGCGTCCCCCGCCCAGGTGTGCTCGGCCGACTCGCCGTGGACCAGGTCGCGGATGCTCGTCCCCGCGGGCGACTCGTCGCGCTGGTCGAGCATGCCGATCCGCAGCCCGCCCACCCGGGTGACGCGTCCGGCGTCGGGCACGGCGGTCCCCGCGAGGAGACGCAGCAGCGTCGACTTCCCGGCCCCGTTGGGGCCGACGACGCCCACGCGGTCGCCGTCGTCGAGGCCCAGGCTCACGCCGTCGAGCAGGGTGCGGGTGCCGACGACGAGACGGATGTCGTCGGCGCCGAGGAGGTGTGCCATGAGTTCCTTCGAGAGGGTGGAAGTGCCTTAGCGAGGATACGCGCCGGGCATCGGGGGCCGGGACGCCGGGGAGGCACCGACGCGTACCGGCCACCGCGCCCCGGGACGGGCCGCCGGCCGAGGACTGCCTCCGGTCGCACCGAGCGACCGGCTGCGCCGAGCGCGAGCCGTCAGGAAGCCAGGACGCGCGCGCCCGACGTCGGACCCGTGGCGCAGTGCACCGAGTCGGCGACGCCCGCGGCCGTCCAGGAGGCCGCGATCGCGAGCGCGTGCTGCCTGCTGCGGGCCAGCGCCGCGACCGTGGGGCCCGAGCCCGAGACGATCACGCCGAGCGCTCCCACCTCGTGCGCGACCTCGAGCGTCCGGCCGAGCTCGGGGGCCATGGCGAGCGCCGCGGCCTCGAGGTCGTTGTGCAGCGCGCGGCCCAGCCCCACGGGGTCCCCCGCGCGCAGTGCCTGCATGAGCTCGGTGTCGTCCGACAGCTCGACGTCGGGGGTCCCACCCACGACCTCGTCGAACGTCTGGAACACCTTGGCGGTCGACAGGCCCTCGTCCCGGACCGCGAACGCCCAGTGGAACTCGCCCCGAGCCATCGCGGGGGTCAGCAGGTGCCCCCGCCCGGTCCCGACGGCCGTGTGCCCCACGAGCCCGAACGGCACGTCCGAGCCGAGCCCGGCCGCGAGGTCCGACAGCTCGGCCCGCGACAGCCCCGTCTCCCAGAGCAGGTCGCACGCCACGAGCGCCGCTGCGGCGTCGGCCGAACCGCCGGCCATGCCGCCCGCGACGGGGACCCCCTTGTGGATGTGGAGCCGGACGTCCGCGTCCACGCCCGTGTACCGGGCCAGGGACTCGGCGGCCCGCCACGCCAGGTTGGTCTCGTCGACCGGGACCCGCTCGGCCTGCGCCCCCGAGACCGTCAGGGACAGTCCCGCACCGGGGGTCTCGAGCGTCGCCGTGACCTCCTCGACGAGCGAGACCGCCTGGAAGATCGTCACGAGCGGGTGGTAGCCGTCCTCCTGACGTGCCCCGACGCGCAGCGACAGGTTGACCTTCCCGGGCGCCCGGACCCGGACGGACACCGGAGGCGCGGCGGACAGGTGGGGGCTCACGCGTCCACTGTGCCAGGTCGTTCCGGGTGCTCGCCTGCGGAAGCGGCGGCCTCGGCCTGCACGAGCGGGAGCTGCTCCGCGATGCGCGCGAACTCCTCGACCGTGAGCCGCTCGCCGCGCGCCGTGGGGTCGACGCCCGCGCGCTCGAGAGCCTCGACCGCCGCGGCCGACGAGCCCGCGATCCCCGCGAGGGCCGAGCGGAGCATCTTGCGACGCTGCGCGAAGGCCGCGTCGACGACCGCGAAGACCTCCTCGCGCGTCGCCGTCGTGGTCGGAGGCTCACGGCGGTCGAGCGCCACGAGCGCGGAGTCGACGTTCGGCACGGGCCAGAACACGCTGCGCCCCACGGTCCCGGCACGGTGGGCCGAGGCGTACCAGGCGGCCTTGACCGACGGCACGCCGTACGTGCGGCTCCCGGGCGGGGCGGCGAGCCGGTCCGCGACCTCGGCCTGGACCATGACCAGGACGCGCTCGAGCGAGTCGAAGCGCTCGAGGAAGGTCAGCAGGACGGGGACGGCCACGTTGTAGGGCAGGTTCGCGACGAGCGCCGTGGGCGCCTCACCCGGCAGCTCCGTGACCTCGAGCGCGTCCGCGGCCACGACCGTCAGGCGCTCGGCGGCGTCGGGCTGGTGCACGGCCACGGTCGCGGCGAGCTGCTGCGCCAGGGGTGGGTCGATCTCGACCGCGACGACGCTCGCCCCCACCTCGAGCAGGCCCAGCGTGAGCGAACCGAGGCCCGGACCGACCTCGACCACCCGGTCCCCCGCGCCGATGCCGGCGGTCCGGACGATCTTGCGGACGGTCCCGCCGTCGTGCACGAAGTTCTGCCCGAGGGTCTTGGTGGGCCGCACGCCCAGACGCCCCGCCAGGTCGCGGATCTGTGCCGGACCGAGCAGGGCGTTGGGGGTGTCGTTCATGCGGGGAAGCCTACCGGTTGGACCGGTGCCGGCCGCCGCGAGCGGTGCTCGCGGCTCAGCGCCTTGACGATCGCCAGGGCAGGCTCAGTACCAGTTGCTCGCCTGCGAGTGGCCCCACGCCGCGCACGGTGTGCCGTAGCTGCCTGCGATGTAGTTGAGGCCCCAGGTGATCTGGGTCGCGGGGTTGGTCCGCCAGTCGGCCCCGGCGCTCGCCATCTTGGAGGCGGGCAGGGACTGCGGGATCCCGAACGCGCCCGACGACGGGTTCGTGGCCGAGGAGTTCCAGTTGCTCTCCTTGGTCCAGAGCTTGTCCAGGCACGCGAACTGGTCGCTTCCCCAGCCACGGGCTGCGACGAGCTGTCGCCCGATCTCGCGCGCCGACCCGGCTGCTGCCGGGCCGCTCGGGCGTTCCTTGGTGCCCTGCACCACGATCTTGGCGACCGGCTCGGACGTGACGCCGTCCGAGACGACCTCGCGGGACTCCTCGACGCCGTCGACCGTGGTGACGCGCTCGACGAGCGTGTGCACGCCCTCGACGCCCTCCTGGGCGACCGTCGGCGCCTCGTCCTTGTAGACGTTGCCGTCCTCCTGGACCGTGGTCTCGAACGGGATCGGGGTCGCGGTCGGCAGGTCCGTGACGACCACGCGGTGGACGACGAGGGACACCGCAGGATCTGCCGTGGCGTCGCGGGCGACCGAGACGCGGTCGTGCTCGCCCAGGACGATGCCCTGCTGCTCGAGGATCGCGTCCACACCGATGGACCCGTCAGGGGCCGTCCTGGTCACGCCGTCGGCCACGACGGCGACGGGCCCGTCCGCGTCGAGGCGGACGCCGAGCTCGGCGCGACCGTCGGCCGCCGAGCGCGACGCGACCAGACGCACGTCGCCGCCGCGCGCGGCGAGCGTCTCGAGCGCCTCGTCGGCGTCGAGCGCGGTGAGCCACACGTCGCTCTGGGCACCGTCGGTCTGCACGGTCACCTGACGCCCGTAGCGCACGACGACGTCGGCACCGTTCTTGAGGGGCGCGTCGGCGGCCGGTGCGATCAGGTCGCGGTCGGTCACGCGCACGTCCTGCTCGTCGAGGAGGCCCTCGATCGAGCCCGCGAACGTCGAGACCGTGGTGATGTTGCCGTCGACGTCGAGCTSGACGGTCTTCTTGGCGCTGCCGTAGGCGACTGCTCCGGTCGCGACGAGCGCGATGGCCGTCGCACCGGCGATCAGGGGCCAGCGGCGGCGCTTGGTGGCTGTGGGGGCGGAGGCCTGTGCCTCGACGCCGTCGAGAGGAGAAGGGGTCTGGGGGGTGTTGGCTGCGCTGTNGCGATCAGGTCGCGGTCGGTCACGCGCACGTCCTGCTCGTCGAGGAGGCCCTCGATCGAGCCCGCGAACGTCGAGACCGTGGTGATGTTGCCGTCGACGTCGAGCTCGACGGTCTTCTTGGCGCTGCCGTAGGCGACTGCTCCGGTCGCGACGAGCGCGACGGCCGTCGCGCCCGCGACGAGGGGCCAGCGGCGGCGCTTGGTGGCTGTGGGGGCGGAGGCCTGCGCCTCGACGCCGTGGGAGGAGAGGCTGTCGGGGGACGTCACCTCGGAGGCGGCGGGGCGCGCGCTGCGCGCGCCGGTGATGCTGCGGAAGGGGTTCTTCACTCGGGTCCAGTCGTCGTGCTGTCCGGGCACGGGGGGTCGAGGCGCGCGCTGCGGCGCCACCCTGGTCAGCGCACGGCGCGAGGCGACGGGGCGCTCCAGGGGTTCGACCAGCCGATCCGGCGGTCCAGGGTGTCGGGTCCTGGGTGTGCACCCTGCCGACACGGCGCCCGCGCTCCGATCACACCGAGGTGACTTCTGCACGCGGGACACTCGACCGTAACCGACTCGTTATCGATCACCAAGTCGGTTCCGCCCGCTCGCGACCCACGTCACAGGACGATCCGAGCACACCCGGACAGACCCGGACGTCGCGCCCGACGCGCGTCTCTCGTCCGCGCAGACACCGGGTGGGCAGCCGGCGGGCAGCCAGCGGGCAGCCAGCGGGCACAGGAAAAGGGTGTGGCCCACGGCTCGCACCGTGGGCCACACCCCTCGTTCGTCCGACCTCAGCCCGTGGCCGCGGTCAGGATGCCAGGGCCGCTCAGAGCAGGCCGAGCTTCCGGGCGCACGCGGGCCACTGACCCCAGCCCGAGCGGGCCTGGAGGGCCTGCGCACGCTGCGTCTGCTCCGCGGCCGACGCGTCGGACGGGAGGCCGGAGCCGCCCATCGCACGCCAGGTGGTGGCCGAGAACTGGTAGAGGCCGTAGTAGCCGTTGCCCGTGTTCGTCGCGGGGTTGCCGCCCGACTCGCACTTGGCCAGCGCGGCCCAGACGTCGCCGCCGACCGTGCTCGGTGCCGCTGCGGCAGGTGCGCTCGCCTTGGGGGCAGGGGCAGCGGCAGCGGCCTTCGGGGCAGCCGCAGCCTTCGGGGCAGCCTTGGGCCGCTCCTTGGTGCCCTGCACGACGATCTTGGCGACCGGCTCGGACGTGACGCCGTCCGAGACGACCTCGCGGGACTCCTCGACGCCGTCGACCGTGGTGACGTTCTCGACCTTGGTCGAGGCGCCCTCGACGCCCTCCTGCTTGACGACCGGGGCGAGGTCCGCGAAACGGTTCGCGTCCTGCTCGGTGACCGTCTCGAAAGGGATGGGCGTGACGGTCGGCGTCTCGGTCACGGCGACACGCTGGACGACCAGCGAGACCGCAGGCACGTCCGACGTCTCCTCGGCCGTGCGGGCCACGGAGACGCGGTCGAGCTCGCCCAGGGCCACGCCCTGCTGGTCGAGGATCGCGTTCACGCCGATGCTGCCGTCGGGGGCCGTCCTGGTCTCGCCGTCCGCGACGACGTTGACGGGTCCGTCCGCGTCGAGACGCAGCGAGAGCGCGGCACGGCCGTCGGCTCCTGAGCGCGACGCGACGAGACGCACGTCGCTCCCGCGGTCCGCGAGGGTCTCGAGCGCCTCGTCGGCGTCGAGCGCGGTGAGCCACACGTCGCTCTGGGCACCGTCGGTCTGGACGGTCACCTGACGCCCGTAGCGCACGACGACGTCGGCGCCGTTCTTGAGGGGCGCGTCGGCCCCGGGAGCGATCAGGTCGCGGTCGGTCACGCGCACGTCCTGCTCGTCGAGGAGGCCCTCGATCGAGCCCGCGAACGTCGAGACCGTGGTGATGTTGCCGTCGACTCAGGGGCCAGCGGCGGCGCTTGGTGGCTGTGGGGGCGGAGGCCTGTGCCTCGACGCCGTCGAGAGGAGAAGGGGTCTGGGGGGTGTTGGCTGCGCTGTCGGCGCTGGCCGCGTGAGCGGTCCGGTCAATGGGGTTGGTCACTCGAGTCCAGTCGTCGAGCCTCCCGGGCACGGACTTCGGACGGCGCAGCGCGCCACCGACGGCCCTGGGCTCAAAGGAGCGTCGGGGCGGGCGTCCGAGGACGTCCTACCGCTGGTTCCGAACGACCGATCCGGCTGTCGTCTACCACCGACGGACCACTTCTCGGGCCGACAGCAGGACGCGCACCCTCCGTCCGTCTCGCCCCCGGTGATGAGCGGGTGGCGGCAGGGCGGGCTGCAGTGCGCGACAGTTGACCGTAACCGATCCGTTATCGAGTGCCAACCCCGTCCGGGCCCGACGCCGCCGTCCTGTCCGGTTTTCTCCACCTATGTCGGGGCCCGGAACGACCCAGCGGAGAGAACCCTCACAGGGTCTTCGCACGGCCCGTGCTCAGTACCAGCCCTTGGCCTGCGAGTGGCTCCAGGCGCCGCACGGGGTGCCGTAGCGACCCTCGATGTACCCGAGCCCCCACGTGATCTGGGTGGCCGGGTTGGTCCGCCAGTCGGCTCCGGCGCTGGCCATCTTGGAGCCCGGGAGCGCCTGCGGGATCCCGTAGGCGCCGCTCGACCTGTTCTCCGCGGTCGCGTTCCACCTGCTCTCCTTCATCCAGAGCAGGTCGAGGCACGCGAACTGGTCGTCGCCCCAGCCGCGCTGCGCCGCGAGGGACTTGGCGATCGCCTTGGACGACCCCGGGTCGACCTTGATGGTCGACGGGTCGAGCGAACCGACCACGACGACCTCGGTCCGCGGCTCGCGCGTCACCGTCCGGTCGACCACGGTCCGCGAGACCTCGGTGCCACCGACGGTCTGGATGGCGTAGGTCGTCACGGCCTCGCCGACCTTGCCCGACGTACGGACCTTGCGCTGCCCCTGCGGGAGGTAGGGGTCCTTGACCTCCTCGGTCTCGAACGGGAGGGTCTCCGTGACCGTCGCCGCACCGCTCGCTGCGCGCGTGACGAGCACGAGCATGCCGTCGACCGCGGCGGCGCCGAGCGGGACCGACGCCGCGTCGCCCACCGACAGGGTGATCCCCGCGTGCTCCAGGACCCCCTCGACCGACGCCTCGGAGGTCGTGGCGGTCACGATCGCCCCGTCCACGGCGACGTGGACGGTCTTGAGGGTCGAGACCCGGATCTGCTCGCGACCGAGCGACTGCGAGCGCGACGCCGAGGTCATGGCCCCTTCGGCACGTGGACCGAGGGCCGTGAGCAGCTCACCGACCGTGCGGGCCGTCGTGACGAACGTCTGCGGCTTCCCGTCGAGCTCGAGCGAGATCTCGCGGCTCGTGCGGACGACGATGGTGCCGCCGTCGGTCGCCCGCTCGTCCGCCGCGGGTTCCACGAGGTCGGAGTCCTTGATCGCGACGTCCTGGAAGTCGAGCAGGTCGCCGACGGTCGAGCCGTACGCGCTGACCGTGCGGACCTCGCCGTCGACGTCGAGGACCACGGACTTGTGGGCGAGCGCGAAGACTCCGGTCGTCCCGACCACGGTCGCCAGGATCGCCGCCTGCGCGACCAGGCGCCACCTACCCGTCAGGGAGCTCCTGCGCACCCCGTCGCCACCGACCACGTGACCTTCCGTTCCTGTCTCGACCTGCGTCCGGTGACGCTCCCGGCATCACGGACAAGCAGACCGTAGTGGAAACGTGACCTTCGGGGGAAGCCCGTCCGGCGCGTCGGCCACGACGCACCGCACGGCGGTGGGAACGGGGACTCGTCAGGCCGTCGCCCGAGCCGTCACCAGGGGCCGTAGACCTGCTCGGCGGTCTCGCTCAGCCGCGCGCAGACCTGCTCGATCCCGGTCCCGGTCACCTCGGCCACCTTCCGCACCGTGTGGGGCAGGAGGTAGGGCGCGTTGGGCCGTCCTCGGTAGGGGTGCGGCGTCAGGTAGGGCGCGTCGGTCTCGACCAGCACCTGGCCCAGGGGCACCGCCGCGAGAGCCGCGCGCAGCTCGTCGTTGGCACCGAACGTCACGGGTCCCGCGAACGACAGGTACCAGCCCTGCGCGGCGCACAGCCTCGCCATCTCGGCGTCGCCCGAGAAGCAGTGGAAGACCGTCCGCTCGGGGGCGCCGTCGGCGAGGAGGACCTCGATGACCTCCGCGTGCGCGTCGCGGTCGTGGATCTGGAGCGGGAGCCCGAGCTCCTTGGCAAGCGCGACGTGCGCGCGGAACGACTCCCGCTGGACGGCCGCGCCCTGCGGGCCGGTGCGGAAGAGGTCCATGCCCGTCTCGCCGATCGCCCGGATGCGGTCGTTGCCGCGCGCGATCGCGGCGATCTCCGCGATCGCGTCGTCGAGCCCGACGGCGTGACGCGCCTCGGGGGTCGGGGTCAGCCCGTCGGGGCCCACCTCGGTCACGCCCGCGTGCAGGGTCGCCTCGTTGGGGTGGATCGCGATCGCCCCGAGGAGCGCCCGGTGCTCACGCACCAGGGCGCCCGTCAGCCGGGCCGAGGGCAGGTCGCAGCCGACCTGGACCATGCGGTCCACGCCGACCCGGGCCGCGTCCTCGATGTGCTGCGCGACCGTCGGTACGGGGACCGGTCGCCCCTCCTCGTCGACGTCGGGCAGGACGCCGGCGATCGACTCGAGGTGCGTGTGGTCGTCGACCACGGGCAGCGGCAACGCCTCGGGGGCGGGCGGCCACCCGCGCTCGCGCTTGCGAGCCATGGTCAGGCGCCCTCGACGACCGGGTCCTCGAGCCGCGGGAACAGCGACGCGCCCTTGGTGACCGTGGTCCCCGCGGGCAGCATGCCGAAACGCGCGGCGCCGTCCACCGGCTGGACCGCGAGCGCACCGAGCGGCGCCTCGGCGCCCAGCGACTCCCACAGCGCCTGGGCGGCCTTCGGGGTGATCGGGTGCAGCAGCACCGCGAGCGAGCGCAGGGCCTCGGCGGCCGTGACGAGCACCGTGGCGAGGCGCCCCTCCTGGATCCAGGTGGCATCGGGCGCCGTGCCGTCACGTTCCTCGTCGAGCTTGGCGACCTTCCAGGGCTCCTGCTCGGTGAGGTACAGGTTCGTGGCGTCCACGAGCGTCCACACCGCGTTGATGGCCTCGTGGATCGCGAGCGCGTCGATCGCCTTCTCGGCGGCCTCGACCGCCTGCGCGGCGACCTGCTCGAGCGCCTGCTCGGCCGGCCCGGCGGGGCCCGCCTGCGGGAGCACGCCGCCGTAGTACTTGCCGACCATGGCCGCGACGCGCGAGGCCAGGTTGCCGAACCCGTTCGCGAGCTCGGCGTTGTAGCGCGCCGAGAGGTCCTCCCACGAGAACGACCCGTCCTGGCCGAACGCGATCGCGCGCATGAAGTAGTAGCGGAACGCGTCGGAACCGAAGTGGTCGATGATCTGGCTCGGCGCGATGCCCGTGAGCTTCGACTTGCTCATCTTCTCGCCGCCGACCAGGAGCCAGCCGTGCGCGAACACGGTCTTGGGCAGGGGCAGGCCCGCGGCCATGAGCATCGCGGGCCAGATCACCGCGTGGAAGCGCAGGATGTCCTTGCCGACCAGGTGCACGCTCGCGGGCCATGTGGCCGCGAACTTGGCCTGCTGCTCGGGGTCGTCGCTGTCCAGCCCGACGGCGGTCGCGTAGTTGAGCAGCGCGTCGAACCACACGTAGAGCACGTGCGTGGTGTCCCACGGGATGGGGATGCCCCAGTCGAACGTGTTGCGCGAGATCGAGAGGTCCTGGAGGCCGCCCTTGACGAACGCGAGCACCTCGTTGCGGGCGCTGGCCGGCTGGACGAACTCGGGGTGCGCCTCGTAGAGCGCGAGCAGGCGGTCCTGGTACGCGCTCATCTTGAAGAAGTAGTTCTGCTCGGAGAGCATCTCCACGGGCTTGCTGTGGATGGGGCAGAGCTTCTGGCCCTCGTACTCGCCCGTGCCGTCGATCAGGTCGCCCGGGAGCTTGTACTCCTCGCAGCCCACGCAGTACGGGCCCTCGTACGAGCCCGCGTAGATCTCGCCCTTGGTGTACAAGTCCTGGATGAAGGCCTGTACACGCTCGGTGTGGCGGGGCTGCGTGGTGCGGATGAAGTCGTCGTTGAGCGCGTCGAGCGTGTGCAGCACGGGCTTCCACGAGCTCTCGACCAGGCGGTCCGCCCACTCCTGGGGGGTCACGCCGTTGGCCTCGGCCGTGCGCATGACCTTCTGCCCGTGCTCGTCCGTCCCCGTCAGGAACCAGACCGGCTCCTGGCGCTGGCGGTGCCAGCGGGTGACGACGTCGGCCGCGACCGTCGTGTACGCGTGCCCGATGTGCGGGGCGTCGTTCACGTAGTAGATCGGGGTGGTGAGGTAGAAGGTCTCCGGGGCTGCGTCAGGCATGGTCCTCATGGTAGTTGGCCGGACCCCGCCGGTGCGCCGCCGTCCGAGCAGCCTGCCGAGGGCGACCGACCAGGGCCGCCCTCAGCCCGTCGTCAGGTCGACGCGCAGCAGATGGTCGTCGCCCGGAACGGGACTCCCCCGCCCGTCGGTCTCGTTCGTCAGGACGAGCAGCGACGTCCCGCCCTCGGTGTCGCCGGCGCTCTCGGGAGCCACGACGACCGCACGCAGCCGCCCCCACTCGCCCGTGAGCAGCGCCTGGGGCGCGCCGAACGCGGCGGGCGAGGCTCCGCCGTCGGGCACCGGGCTCGCCTCGCCCTCCCCCACCGCGCCGTCCGCGAACGGGACGCGCCACAGGCGCTCCCCGCGCAGCCCCGCGACGTACACGGCGTCCGCGGCGACCGCGAGGCCGCTGGGGCTCGCGTCCGAGGTGGGCCACGTCGCGACCGGGTCGACGAACGCCGTGCCGTCCGCGGCGGCCGCCTCGCCGAGCGTCCCCTCGCGGTGCGGCCAGCCGTAGTTGCCGCCCGGGACGATCACGTTGAGCTCGTCGAGCGTGCTCTGGCCGAACTCGCTCGCGAACATCCGGCCCGAGGCGTCCCATCCCAGGCCCTGGACGTTGCGGTGCCCCAGGCTCCACACGCGCGAGCCGTCGGGGTTGCCGGGCGCGGCCTCGCCGTCGAGCCCGACCCGCAGGATCTTTCCCGCGAGCGAGCCCGGGTCCTGCGCGGCCCCCGACGTGGTCGCGTCCCCGGTCGCGACGTAGAGGAAGCCGTCGGGGCCGAACGAGACCTGGCCGCCGTTGTGGTTGCTCGCCTTCGGGATACCCTCGAGCATGGTGGTGAGCGCACCCAGGCGAGCCTCGTCCACGTCGAGGCGTCCCCGCAGCACCTCGTTGCCGGCCTCGCCCGTCCGGTAGACCACGACGGTCCCGTCCTCGGCGAACGTCGGCGCGACCGCGACGCCCAGCAGACCCCCCTCGCCACCGTGGTCGGTCCCCGACGCGAGCTCGTCGGCCCCCTCGCCCGTGATCGCCGTGACGCCGGCGGTCCCCGGGTCGAGGAGGCTGACCGTCCCCTCGTCGCGCGATGTGCTCAGGAGACGGCCGTCCGGGAGCGCCGCGAGCCCCCACGGCGAGGGCAGGTCGTCGATCAGGGACGTCGCGTTCGCGCGGACGGTCGGGACGTCCGGGGCGGGCTCGACGACCTGGCCGTCGGCGGCGGGGCTCGGGGTGGGGACGGGCCCGTCGGAGCATGCCCCCGCGAGCAGCACCGCGAGGACGACGAGCGTCCCTGGCAGCGAGCGCGCTGTGCGCATCGGAACCTCCCTGAACCCGAAGATGCTCAGGCTCATCGTCGCAGCGATCGCCCACGGCGTCACGCTGGTCGTCGCGCGCGTCGACCGCTACCAGCAGCCCCCGGGGACACGCCCCTGCCCCCGCCGCACCCGGCAGAGCCGCCGGAGGACGCACCGGCCTGACAAGCCTCCGGCCCGCAGGCCCGATACTCAGGGCATGACGATGCAGGAGGGCTTCCACAACCAGCGCCTGAGCGTCCTTCCCCGGTCGGTCGTGAAGGACGCCCTGGGGCGACGGCTGCTCCGGCACCTGGTCGTGACCCACGCGGGCTACTACCCGCGGGCCGAGACGCACCTCATGGAGCGCCCCGGCGGCGCTCCCGAGACGATCCTGCTCGTGTGCACGGACGGGACGGGGTTCGTCGAGATGCTCGGGCAGCAGCACCGGCTCGGCGCAGGGCACGCGGTCGTGATCCCGAGCGGCGTCCCGCACGTCTACGGCACGGCGCCCGACCGCCCGTGGTCCATCTGGTGGTGCCACCTCCAGGGCTCCGACGTCGGCGAGCTCCTGTCGGCGGGAGAGCTCGACGCCCTGCGCCCGCTCGTGGTGCTGCGCAACGTCGAGCGGGTCGTGGCGCTGCTCGACGAGATCCTCACCAACCTGGAGCGCGACCACGCGCCCGTCCGGCTCCTCGCGACGACCGCTGCCGCGTGGCGGTTGCTCGCCCAGCTCGCGGTCGACCGGCTCGAACCGGCGCCGGGCGACCCGCTGGAACGGGCCATGGACTACGTGAAGGACCGGGTCGACGGCCCCCTGCGCGTCCCCGAGCTGGCCGCGATGGTCGGGGTCTCGCCCTCACGCCTGGGTGCGCTCTTCCGTCGGGCGACCGGCGGTGGCGTCATCGCGTACCAGACCTCGCTGCGGATGGCGCGGGCCCGGCACCTGCTCGACACGACCGCCGCCCCGGTCAAGGCGGTCGCGGACGAGATCGGCTACGACGACCCCTACTACTTCTCGCGCCTGTTCCGGCGGATCCACGACGTGAGCCCGACCGAGTACCGGCGGCGCGTCAAGGGCTGATCCGGGCACCGTCGCGAGCGGTCACCCCGCGGGGGCGCGCGCCTCGTCCTCGATCCCCCAGCGCGCGGTCCAGCTCTCGCCGGCGGCGATCCACCGCAGGCCGTGCCCCGAGCGCAGGGCGTCGGGCGGCGCGGTCATCGGCTCGATCGCGATCGCCGCGCGGCGCCCGGGCATCAGGTCGGTGACGTAGAGCTGGACGTAGCCGAACACCTCGTCCGCCCAGAGCACGGTGCGCCGGCCCGTCGCGTCGGCCAGGACGTGCCGGGCACGCCCGCCCCGCGTCGAGAGCCCCGTCAGGCACGCGTGCGGCACGGCGTCCCGGACGACGACGCCGTCGCGCAGGTCGTGCGGGGTCCCCGCGGTCCCGAAGGCCCCTCGCGGGATGCCGTCGCCGTCGAGGGCGAGAGCCGCGCCCGCGTCGATCGTGACGACCAGGTCCTCGACCGGGGTCTCGCCGCAGCGCAGGTACGGGTGCGCCCCGATCGCGACCGGCGCGCGGCCCGACGGCGCCACGTTCGTCGTCGTGCACCTCACCTCGACCCCGGCCGGGGTCAGCGAGTACGCCACCTCGACGTCGAGGTCGAACGGGTACCCGGGAGCGTGCCGGATCCCCGACGTGAGCGACACGGCGGTCGCGCTCTGCCGAGCGACGTCCCACCGGACGCCGCTCAGCAGACCGTGGAGCGCGTGTCCCGTCGCGGGCTCGCTCACCTCGAGCCGCTCGACCGCTCCGCCGTTGGTCCACGTCGCACCCTCGACCCTGTTGGGCCAGGGGACGAGCGTCGCCCCCGCGGCGAGCGGCGGGCGGGCCGCACCCGCGACCGGCTCCACGAGGTGGTGGCCGCCGACGTCGAGTCCGACGAGGCTCGCACCCCACACCGACACCGCACCGCCGACCGCCCCCCGCGAGAGCCGCAGGGTGCCGTGGTCGAGCAGATCGGTCACTCGGCCACCAGGTGCCACAGGACCCCGCGGTCCGGGTCGAGCGACGGGGCCTCGAGCCCGACCTGGGCCAGCACGACGCCCGGGAGGACGACGCCCTCCTCGGCCGCGGTCCACGGAGGCAGCACCCCCGTACCGGACCGTTCGACGGGGCTGACCTGGCGGACCCGGTAGCGGCGCCCCGGGTCGAGCCCCGGCACGGTGACGCGTCCGGGGGGCCAGGTGATCGGCCGGTCGACCACCGCGAGCTGGAAGATCGCCTCGCGACGGTCGATCGCGACGACGCCCTCCAGGCGCAGCGCGGGGTCCCCGAGGTCCGCGTGGACCACGTCGCCCGAGTGCAGCAGGGCCCGGTGCGCCGTGTGGAACGCCACCCAGGCCCGGACCTCGTCGAGCTCGTCCGGGGAGGCCTCGAGAAGGTTCACCTCGAGCCCCAGGTGCCCCCACAGCGCGACCTGCGCCCGGAAGTCGAGCGGGTGGACACGGTGCGTGGTGTGCGACTCGCGCGCGCCGATGTGCGTCCCCTGGAGCTCCGGCGGCACGAGCAGCCGGGTCCAGCGCTGGATCTCGAGCCGGTCGTGCGGGTCGTTGCAGTCCGAGGCCCAGACCCGGTCGGTGAGCTGGAGCACCCCGAGGTCCACGCGGCCGCCGCCGCTCGCGCAGGACTCGATCTCCAGGTCCGGGTGCCGCTCCTTGAGCTCGGCCATCAGCGCGTAGGCGGCCAGGGTCTGCCCCCGGACCCCCGCCACGCCCGTGGGCGTGTGCCCAGCGTCGAGCAGGTACCGGTTGTGGTCCCACTTCACGTACGCGACGCCCAGGCGGTCCACGACCTCGGACATCGCGTCCCGGACGTGGCGGTAGGCCCCGGGGTGGGTCAGGTCGAGGACGTGCTGGTAGCGCGAGGCCATGCCCGGGCCGTGCCCGGCGTCGAAGAGCCACTCGGGGTGGTTCCGCGCGAGGTCGGAGTCGAGGTTGACCATCTCGGGCTCGAACCAGATCCCGAAGTCCATGCCCAGCTCGCGCACACGCTCGGCGAGCGCGTCGATCCCGTCGGGCCAGACCGTCGAGTCCACCGTCCAGTCGCCGAGCGACGTGGTGTCGTCGCGGCGACCGGTGAACCAGCCGTCGTCGAGGACGAACCGTTCCACGCCGACCGCCGCACCGGCCTCGGCCAGGCGTTCGAGCGTCGCGAGGTCGTGCTGGAAGTAGACGGCCTCCCAGGTGTTGAGCACCACGGGCCGCGGGGAGCGGGGATGCGTCGGACGCGACCGCATCCAGCGGTGCACCCGGTGCGAGAGGTCGTCGAGGCCCTCGCCCCACGAGCCGTAGAGCCACGGTGTCGTGCTCGTCCCTCCCGGTTCGACGACCAGCTCGCCCGGCCACGGGAGCTCACCTCCCGAGAGCCGGCGGCTCCCGGCCGGGGTGCGCTCGGCGGCGAGCGCGTGGTTGCCGCTCCAGCCCAGGTGGACGCCCCACACCCGCCCTGCCCGGTTGGCGAAGCCCTGCTCGCCCGCGAGCATCATGAAGGCGTGCTCGAGCCCCGGCTTGCCGCCCCGGGCCTCGCGCACCCAGGAACCGACGTCGAAGGGACGTCGCTGCGGGACCCGCTCGAGCGCCCAGCGTCCGGCCAGGTCGCACAGCTCGGTCGCGGTCGACGGGACCGGCAGGCCCAGCTCGAGCGCGCGGACCTCGTAGGGCTCGTCGCCCACGTTCCCCACCTCGGCCCGGACGCGGACCAGCCCCGACGCGAGGACCTCGAGCTCGACGCCCAGCGTGAGGGCGTAGGCGACGTCGGACGAGGCGACCCGCAGGCGCTCGGCGTCGTCCGCCCGCTCGACCACGACGTCGTCGACCACGAACACCGGCGCCCAGTGGGCGCCCGCACGGTCGCCCACGACGCCCGGCCTCCCGAGCCACCCCTCGGCGAGCTGCGCCACGACCGGCACCGGCTGGGGGTACGTCACGGCCGAGTCGCCGATCGCGGGCGACGCCGCGGTCTCCATGGTCGCGAGGTCGGCGTCGGTCAGGTCGCCGAGGTCGGGCCCCCAGTGGAGGATGCGCGGCAGCCGTGCGCCGCTCGTCGTCACGACGAGGCTCGTCCCGCCTCCTCGGAGGTGGACGACTGAGGTCTCGACGGTCATCTGCACTTTCCCTTCACACCGCTGGTCGGGGTCATCCTGCCCCCACGCTAGGTGGGGGGCGAGGAGTGCCTGCTGGAGGATTCCGCCGTGCTCATGGACGATTCGACCGGCCTTGCCACCACCGGGTCCAGCAGGCGGCCAGGGCCGTGCAGGGACAGTCGAATCGTCCATCCCCGCGAGCGAAACGGTCATTCTGGCGCGCACGTCGTCGGCCTACCGTGAATCGTATGGTCAACGCATCGCGCATCGAGCTCCCCGACGCCCCGACCCAGCAGCGCGCGGACGCCGTGCGCGCCTGGCGCGAGGACGTCGCCATCGACACCTACCTGCCCCGCGCTCCCGACCGCTACCCCGCCTACCTCGACGCCCGCGTCTACCAGGGGTCCTCGGGACAGGTCTACCCGCTGCCGTTCCACGAACGGATCAGCCAGGAGAAGGTCTCGCGCTCGTGGGACGCGATCCACCTCGAGAACGAGTGGGTGCGGCTGATGATCCTGCCCGAGCTGGGCGGGCGCGTGCACGTCGGGATCGACAAGACGAGGGACTACGACTTCTTCTACCGCAACAACGTCATCAAGCCGGCCCTCGTCGGGCTCGCGGGCCCGTGGGTCTCGGGCGGCGTCGAGCTGAACTGGCCCCAGCACCACCGTCCGGCGACCTTCCTCCCGACCGCGGCGTCGATCGAGCACGAGCCCGACGGTGCGGTGACGGTCTGGTGCTCCGACCACGACCCCTTCGCCCGCATGAAGGGCATGCACGGGTTCCGTCTGCGCCCCGACTCGTCCGTGATCGAGCTCCGTGCGCGCCTCTACAACCGCTCGGAGCACGAGCAGACGTTCATGTGGTGGGCCAACGTCGCGGCGCACGCCAACGACGACTACCAGTCGTTCTTCCCGACCGACGTCCACCACGTCGCCGACCACGCGAAGCGCGCCGTCTCCACCTTCCCCTCCGCGGACGGCCGCTACTACGGCGTCGACTACCCCGCGCAGGTCACCCCCGGGACCCCCGACGGAGACCGGATCGACTGGTACCGCAACGTGCCGGTCCCCACGTCGTACATGTGCCTCCGGACGTCGGACGACTTCTTCGGTGGGTACGACCACGGCGTCGGAGCCGGGTTCGTCCACTGGGCCGACCACCGGGTCGCCCCGGGGAAGAAGCAGTGGACCTGGGGCAACGCCCCGTTCGGCCTGGCATGGGACGCGCACCTGACCGACGGCGACGGCCCCTACGTCGAGCTCATGGCCGGTGTCTACACCGACAACCAGCCCGACTTCACGTTCCTGCGCCCGGGCGAGACCCGCACGTTCAGCCAGTACTGGTTCCCGATCCAGGACATCGGTCCGGCCCACCAGGCGTCGCTCGACGCAGCGGTGCACCTCGACGTCGTCCGGTCCGCGTCCAGCGGCGAGGTGCGCCTCGGGGTCGCGGTGACCGCGCCCCGCGACGGGGTGACCGTGACGGTCACCGGCCCCGGCGGCGCCCGGCTCGCGACGATGGACGCCGACCTCGGCCCGGGGCGTTCCCTCGTGCGCACGATCAGCACGGACCTGCCCCTCGACCCCACCGAGGTGGAGGTCCTCGTCGAGCACCGGGGGACGACGCTCGTCCGGTGGCGGCCACGTCGCGTCACGGGCGACGCCGTCCTCCCGGACCCTGCGACCGAGCCTCCCGCTCCCGCCGAGATCGGCTCGGCCGACGAGCTCCACGCCACGGGTCTGCACCTGAGCCAGTACCGGCACGCGACCCGCTCGCCCGAGCCCTACTGGGAGGAGGCGCTGCGGCGCGACCCCGACGACGCGCGCGCCCACGTGGCGCTCGCCGCCCGCTCCTGTCGCGCCGGGCGCTACGCCGACGCCCGGACCCACCTCGAGGCAGCCCTCGGACGCCTGACCCTGCGCAACCCCAACCCCCGGGACGGCGAGGCTCACTACCTCCTGGGCCAGGCCCTGGCCCGCACGGGGCACGACGAGGCCGCACGCGACGCGTTCGGCAAGGCCGCGTGGGACGCGTCCTGGAGGTCCCCGGGGCACCTCGCGCTCGCGCGTCTGGAGGCCCGTGACGGGAACGACGCCGCGGCCCTCGCCGAGACGGCCGAGGTGCTGGCCGTCGATCCGCAGAACCTGCAGGCCCGGGCCGTGCGCGTCCTCGTCCTGCGCCGCGCGGGTCGGCACGGGGAGGCCGCGGTCCTGCTCGACGAGTCCCGGCGCCTCGACGGCCTGGACTGGTGGCTCCGGTTCCTCGACGACGGTGTGCTGCCGACCCATCCGCCGACCGCCCTCGACGTCGCGCTCGAGCTCGTCTCGGTCGGCGAGCTCGCCGCGGCCGCTCGCGTCCTCGACCACACCGCGTCTCTCCCGGTCCACGTGGGGGACGTCAACGTCGCCCCGCTGGCCCTGCTCCATCTCGCGGACGTCGCGCTGCGGCGAGGGGACGTGGTGGCCGCCGCGGCCGCCGTCGAACGCGCTCAGCAGGCCCGAGCCCGCTGGTGCCTGGCCTCCCGGCTCGACGACGCAGACATGCTGGCCCGCATCGTGGAGGCGTTCCCGTGGGCGGCCCGCGCCTGGGCCCTGCTCGGGCACTGGGGATACGCCGTGGGGCGGCGCGACGAGGCCCTCACGTGGTGGGAGACGTCCGTCGCGCTCGACGGCACGGACCCGGTCGTCCACCGGAACCTGGCGGTCGCGGCGTACAACGTGCTCGGGGACGCGGGGGCCGCCGCGGCCCGCTACGAGCGGGCGATCGCGCTCGCTCCCGACGACGCGCGGCTCCGGTACGAGCGCGACCAGCTCGCCGGCCGGACCGGTGCCCCGGCCGCGAGCCGCATCGAGGCGCTGCTCGCGCGCCCCGACCTGGTGCGCGAGCGCGACGACCTGACGATCGCGCTGATCGAGCTCCTCGTGAGCGTCGGGAGGCTCGACGAGGCGCTCGCCCTGTTCGACGAGCGGCTGTTCCAGCCGTGGGAGGGCGGCGAGGGGCAGGCGCTGAGCGCGTGGGAGCACGTCCGGGCCTCGCTCGCGCGTCGTGCACTGGCCACCGGAGACCTCGACGGCGCGCTGACGCACGTCGAGGCCGCGCTCGAGGTGCCGGCTGCGCTCGGCGAGGCACGACACCCGCTCGCGAACGCGTCGGACCTGCACCTGCTGCTGGGCGACGTGCGTTCCGCCCGGGGCGAGCACGGGGCCGCGCGCGCAGCCTGGGAGGAGGCCGCGCGGTTCGAGGGCGACTTCCAGACGATGGAGGTGCGGGCGTACTCCGAGAAGACGTACGCGTCGGTCCTGGCGTGGCGGCGGCTCGGCCGGGACGACCGGGCCGACGCGTTGACCGAGGGCCTCGCCGCGCACGTCGCTCACCTGGCGGCCACCCCTGCGCAGGTCGACTACTTCGCGACGTCGTTGCCCACCATGCTCCTCTTCACGGACGACCCGCAGGTGCGCCAGGACGGGACCCTCCTGCTCCTGCGCGCACAGCTCGCGGCGCTGGCGGGCGCCGACGCCGAGGCGCGCACGCTGCTCCGGACCGTGCTGGACGCCGACCCGCTCGACGCGGCAGGCCGCGACCTGCGGGACGGCCTCTCCCCGGAGCGGTTGGCCTGACCCCGGCGGCGCACGCCGCCGGATCGACACGTCCGGCCCGACGGCGGAGCGCACCTGCGCGCCCAGGTGCGCTCCGTCGTCGGGCCCGCTGGGCCAAGTCGTCAGAAGTAGCTCGGGCTTGCGCCCGGCTCACTTCTGACAACTACGCCGTGGGCACTCGGGGGCCCGCTACTGCAGCCGCGTCAGCCCCTTCTTGAGGTTCCGGATCGCCTGCCCCGTACGCTGCTCGTTCTCGATGAGCGCGAACCGCACGAACCCGTCGCCGCCCGGCCCGAACCCCACGCCCGGCGAGACCGCGACGTCGCAGCTCTCGATCACGTGCGTCGCGAACTCGATCGAGCCCATCTCGCGGTACGGCTCGGGGATGCGCGCCCACGCGAACATGGTGCCCTTCGGCCGGTGGATGTCCCAGCCGATGCGGTCCAGGCCGTCGCACAGCGTGTTGCGCCGCGACTCGTAGACCGCCGAGACCTCCGTGGGGAAGTCGAGGGCCTCGTTGAGCGTCACGGTCGCCGCGATCTGGATGGGCTGGAACGTGCCGTAGTCGAGGTACGACTTGAGCTTCGCGAGCGCCCCCACGACGTCCGGCCGCCCCACGAGGAACGCGACGCGCCACCCAGCCATGGAGTACGACTTGGTCATCGAGTAGAGCTCGACCGCGACCTCCTTGGCCCCGTCGCACTCCATGATCGAGGGCGGACGCCAGCCGTCGAACGTCATGTCGGCGTACGCGAGGTCGTGCACCAGGACCACGTCGCGCTCGCGCGCCCAGTCGACCAGGCGCTGGAGGTCCTCCTTGGTCGCGATGGTCGTGGTCGGGTTGTGCGGGAACGAGAGCACCACGACGCGCGGCTTGGGCCACCCGTACTCCCACGCCTCCATGACGCGGTCGATGTACCCCGAGGCGTCCGTGCCGTCACCGATCGCGACCTGGCGGGCGTCGGCCCCCGCGAAGTAGGGACCCCAGATGTGGATGGGGTAGCTCGGCGTGGGGACGATCGCCGCGTCGCCCGGCTGCAGCAGCACCCACATGAGGTGGCTGAAGCCCTCCTTGGCCCCGATCGTCGAGATGATCTCGGTGTCCGGGTCGAGCGTCACCCCGAACCGGCGCTGGTACATGTCCGCGGCCGCCTGCCGGAGCTTGGGGATACCGCGAGACGCCGAGTACCGGTGGTTGCGCGTGTTGTGGACCGCCTCCGCGAGCTTGTCGACCGCGACCTGCGGGCTCGGCAGGTCGGGGTTGCCGAAGCCCAGGTCGATCACGTCGCGCCCGGCGCGACGCGCCTCGAGCTTGAGCGAGTCGATGATCGTGAAGACGTACGGGGGCAGGCCGGGGATCCGGCGGAACTCCATCTCGCGTGGCATGGAGGCAGGGTACGCCTGCCGTGCGCGGGCCGTCGCCCGGTCCAGGGGCATGGTCCGTCGCCCGGTCCGGGGGCTCGAGCAGCGCTCGGTCGGCGCCGTCAGACGGCCGTGCCCTCGATCGCCTGCACGAGCGACTGCGCGTCGCTCCAGTCCCCGGCCCACCGCTCGCCGTCGATCACGATCGTCGGCGTGCCGAAGCCTCGCGGACCCGCGAGCGCCGGGTCGCTCGTCGCGGCCTGCGTGGCCGTGGCGACCCAGGGCGCGAACTCGGCCGCCCCGCCGTCGGCCAGCTCGGCGACGACGTCCGCCGGGACGCCGGCCGCGCGCGCGACGTCCGCGATCTGCGCGTCGCTCAGGCCCGCCGTCCCCTCCTGGGGCTGGTGCGCGAGCAGCCCCGCGTGGAAGTCCTGGAACGCGTCGGGGGCGCGGTCGGCCACGAGCGCGGCCGACGACGCGGCACGCGTCGAGTACTGCGAGCCCTGCGAGTACCGGTCGAGGATCGCGATGGGGTGGAAGACGACGCGCACGCTCCCCGCCTCGCGCAGCGCCGCGAGGCTCTCGCCGTTGACGGCCTCGAACTGCCCGCAGATCGGGCACATGTAGTCGACGTAGACCTCGACCGTCACGGGGGCCGACTCGTCGCCCGCGCCCGCGAGCAGCCCGTGGTTCGGCGTCGCGCTCCCGGGGGCACCAGCGTCTGACGCCTGGCCCTCGGACGGGTCTGCGACCCCCGGTCCGGCGGGCTCTGCGGACGGGGACCCGCCGCCGGCCGCGAGGAACGCGGCGACACCCACGAGGAGCACCAGGACGAGTCCCGCGAGCACCGAGATCAGGGTCACGCGTGCGCGCCGCTGTGCGGAGGAGCGCGTGCCCACGGCGACCTGCGGCCCGACGGCGTAGCCCGCCCCGGGCGCGTACGGCGAGTACGGCGCGGTGGGGTGCGGGTACGGCGGGGCCGGCTGGGGCTGGTGCACCGCGTGGCCGCCGGGGGCGTAAGGCTGGTGGCCGGTGGGCTGCTGGGCGTACGGCGGGGCTGCGTACGGAGGGGTGGGGTGGGCCGCCGCAGGAGGTGCCGGCGTGTACGGCTGCGGCTGCGGCGCGTACGGCGGGGTCGGGGCGCCGTACCCCGCAGGGGCGGCCCGGCGGGCCGCGAGCGCCGCGTCGACCGCGGGGTCGCCCCCGGCGGCGAGCCACGAGAGCAGCCCCGGATAGGCACCGGGGTGCGCGGCGACCTGGGGGCGCAGGTCGGGGAACTCGCTGGCGACCTGGGCGAGCACGGTCGGCGGGGCGGCCGGGTCCTGCACGGCGCGGAGGGCCTCGTCACGGAGCATGGTCGTCGGTCCTCGGGTCGCGCGGCAGGGTCTGGTGGCGCGGGCGACCCGCCGCCGGGCTGACGACCGGCACCGCGAGGGCTCGCGCACGCCAGGGTACGCGGCTCCTGGGCAGCCGGTGCCGCCCCGCCTCGCTCCTCGGACGGGCTCAGGTCCCCGGCGACCACCCGAGGTTGCGCGCCATCTGCTCGAGCGTCGCGATCGTCCGGTCGTACTGCTCGCGCGTGATCCCCTCGGCCAGGCGCTCGCGCGAGAGCGAGACCGCGTCGAGGAGGTCGTGGTACGCGTGCTGCCCTGCGACGGTCACCTCCCACCCGGCCCCTCCCTGGGTCACCCACCCCCGGGCCTGGAGGTCCGAGATCTCCGCGCTGACCGCGGGTGCGTGCCCGCCGGGCCGGGCCGCGCCCCCGGTCGTGAACGGCGACAGGACGCTGTCGACCGTCGTGACGTCCGAGACGCCGTCCCGGACCATGTTGAGGACCTGCCAGTGACGCCGTGTCAGGCCCGTCCGCAGGAACACCTCGTCGACGTCCTGGTCGATCAGCCGGTCGACGAGCTTGAGCCAGTAGCCGACGGGCCGCTCGCCCGGGTCACGGTCGGTCGTCGTGCCCGCCGCGCTCACGCCGCCCACAGACCCCTCGCTGCCTGCCGGGCTGTCGATCCCCTCGGACGCGCTCATGGACGGCTCCTTCGCTCGGCCTCCCGGCGTGCGGGCTGCCCGCCGGCGGTTGCTTCGTCTGGTCCCCCAGCGTACGAACGACCGGGCCCGGGCGCTCCACGAACGAACGCCTCGGTGGCAGAGTGGGGTCATGACCAGCACCGACACGACCGCCACCGGTCGCGCCCTGATCGTCGTCGACGTCCAGCCCACGTTCTGCGAGGGCGGTGAGCTCGCGGTCGAGGGCGGCAACGCCGTCGCGGAGGCCATCGCGGTCTTCGCCGCCGAGCGGCGCGCGGACTACGACCTCGTGGTGACCACGCAGGACTGGCACGTCGACCCGGGGCACCACTTCGCGACGGCCCCCGCGGTCCCCGACTTCGTTGACACGTGGCCCCCGCACGGCCTGGCCGGCACGCCCAACGCCGAGCTGCACCCGGCGCTCGCGGACCTCGCGCCCGACGCGAGCGTCAAGAAGGGCGAGTACCAGGCCGCGTACTCGGGCTTCGAGGGGGTCGACGGCGAGGGCCGCACCCTCGCGGAGCTGCTCCGGGACGCGGGGGTGTCGTCGACCGACGTGGTCGGGATCGCTGAGTCCCACTGCGTCCGGGCGACCGCGCTCGACGCGCACGCGCTGGGGCTCGCGACGCGTGTCCTGACCGACCTGACCGTGCCGGTCTCCGAGGACCTCGGTGCGGCGGCACGGGTCGAGCTCGCGGCGGCCGGCGTCGAGCTGGCACGGTCGACCGAGGTCTAGCGGCGCGTCGGAGCGCGCACGGCCCGTCCGCTCCGACCCGGCCGCGCCGGGATCAGCCCTTGCGCGCCGCCAGTGCTGCGGCGTACAGCTCGCGCTTGGGCACCCCCGTGGCGGTCGCGACCTCGGCGACGGCCTCCTTGAGGCGCTCTCCGGCGTCGACCCGGGCGAGGACCTCGCTCACGAGCTCCTCGACGGACACGGCCTCGCGCGCGGGCGCCCCGGCCACGACGATGCAGATCTCGCCGCGCAGCTGCCGCTCGGCGGCCTCGGCCGCGAGCTCGCCGAGCGTGCCGCGCAGCACCTCCTCGTAGGTCTTGGTGAGCTCGCGGCACACAGCCGCGGGCCGGTCGGCACCGAACCCCTGGGCCATCGCGGCGAGCGTGTCGTCGATGCGGTGGGGGGCCTCGAAGAAGACCATGGTGCGGGCCTCGCGCGCGAGCGCCTCGAACGTGCGCGCACGCTCGCCGGGCTTGCGGGGCGGGAAGCCCTCGAAGCAGAAGCGGTCGGTCGGCAGCCCGGACAGCGCGAGCGCGGTGAGGACCGCGCTGGGGCCGGGGGCCGAGGTGATCGGCAGGTCGCGCTCGACGGCCCGGGTCACGACGCGGTAGCCGGGGTCCGAGACGGACGGCATGCCGGCGTCGGTCACGATCACGACGGTCCCGCCGCCCTCGACGACGTCGAGCAGCTCGTCGGCGCGCTCGACCTCGTTGTGCTCGTGGTAGCTCACGACGCGCCCGCCGATCGGCACGCCCATGCGCGCGGCGAGGGCGTGCAGGCGGCGCGTGTCCTCGGCCGCGACGACCGCGGACTCGGCCAGGAGGCGTCGCAGCCGCGGGCTCGCGTCCTCGACGTTGCCGATGGGGGTCGCGGCGAGGACGAGGTGCCCGTCGTCGCGCGGCCGGCGACCTGCGGGCGCGTTGTCGTGCTCGTCGGGGGCGTCCTCGCTCTCCTGCCCGACGGCGTCGCTCACCTCGCGCGCCACGTCCTCGCCTTCCGCAGGGGCCTCGAACGGGTCGGGAACGGGGGTGGGGTGCGCGTGGCTCATACCCCCTAGCGTTCCACGTCCTACGATGGCCGACGTGCCCCAGCCCTCCGCCGACCCCCTGCCCGCAGCCCCCGGTCCCGTCGCGGGGAGCGACTCCCCGTTCCCGGTGGCCAGGGTCGAGGCCGAGGAGGAGGCCGGGCTGTCGGTGCGCGACCGCCTCCTGCTCAAGCTCCTGGGGGCACGCCGCCTCGCGCTGGGATCGACGCCCCAGGACCGCCTGTGGGGGTGGCTCGGACCCGCGCTGGTCGCGCTGCTGGCCGGTGGCCTGCGCCTGTGGGACCTGGGTCGCCCCGGCAACCTCGTGTTCGACGAGACGTACTACGTCAAGCAGGCCTACACGCTCCTGCGGGTGGGCTTCGAGGCCAAGTGGCCCGAGGACCCCAACCCCGCGTTCGAGGCCGGGAACGTCGACACGTTCCTGAACCTCCCCGACTACGTGGTCCACCCGCCGCTCGGCAAGTGGATGATCGCGGGCGGCATGCAGCTCTTCGGCGGGGCCGAGAACCCGTGGTCGTGGCGCATCTCGACCGCGCTCGTCGGGATCCTCGCGGTGTTCCTGCTGGCCCGGATCGCGCGCCGCCTGTTCGCCTCGACCGCGATGGGCGTCCTGGCGGGCGGGCTGCTCGCGATCGACGGCATGGCGATCGTGCACTCGCGCACGGGGCTGCTCGACAACTTCCTGATGTTCTGGGTCCTCGTCGCGTTCGGCTTCCTCCTGCTCGACCGCGAGCAGGCGCGACGCCGGCTCGCGGACCGGGTCGCCGCCGTCGTCGACTCGGGCCGGGAGATCGGCCGCTACGGTCCGCAGCTGGGGTGGCGCTGGTGGCGCTTCGCGGCGGCCGTCTCGCTCGGTCTCGCGTGCGGGGTCAAGTGGTCGGGCCTGTACTTCCTCGCGGTCTTCGCCCTGCTGTCGGTGCTGTGGGACGCCACGGCGCGCCGCACCGTCGGTATCAAGAGGTGGTGGGAGGACGCGCTGCTCGCCGACGCGGTCCCGGCCGCGCTCGTCATGCTGCCCACCGCGGCGCTCACCTATCTCGCGACCTGGTTCTCGTGGTTCCGCTCACCGAGCTCGTACATGCGCGACTGGGCCGCCGAGCATCCGGGCGAGGGCGTGCAGTGGCTCCCCGAGGCGCTGCGCTCGCTGTGGGCCTACCACCAGAAGATGTGGGACTTCCACACGGGGCTCAGCGCCGAGCACTCGTACGCGTCGAAGCCCATCGGCTGGATCGTGCAGTGGCGGCCCACGTCCTTCTACTACCGCGACGGGTCCGACGGCGTGACGGGCTGCGGCTACGACGAGTGCGCACGGGTCATCACGTCGCTGGGCAACCCGGTCCTGTGGTGGTCGGCCGCGCTCGCGATCGTGGCCACGGTCGTGCTCCTGGTGTGGCGCAAGGACTGGCGCGCGACGGCCGTGCTGAGCGGCCTGGTCGCGGGCTGGCTCCCCTGGTTCGCGTACCCGGACCGCACGATCTTCACGTTCTACGCGATCGTGTTCACCCCGTGGGTGGTCCTCGCGCTCGTCTACGTCGTGACGGTCCTGCTCGAGGCCACCGACCGGGACCGGACGGCCCGCGGCTGGGTGATCTGGGCCGTGACCGCGCTGCTCACCGCGATCGTCGTGATGAGCATCTTCTTCTACCCGATCTGGACGGCCATGAACGTCCCCGAGTGGTTCTGGCGCCTGCACATGTGGCTGCCGAGCTGGATCTAGGCGTCGCCGGCCGGGTGCGGTCTCCCCGTCCGCACCCGGCGGAGGTCGTGAGCCGAGCATGCGGTTGCGGTCGGTCGAGCATGCGGTCGTCGTCGTGGATCCCAGGATCTCGGACGACGACCGCATGCTCGGCACCGCAGGGCGGGCGGCGCCGCCGAGCGGACGACTACACCCAGTCGACCTGCGGCGTCTCGTGGAACGACAGGCCCTCGCGACGCCACGTCGCGGACTCCGCCACGACGCGGGCGCGGTAGTCGTCCCAGTCCTTGCGCTCGGGCGCGGTCCACGCGACCTCGGCGACCGCGGACAGACGCGGCAGGAGCATGAGGAAGAGCTCCTCCTGGGTCGAGAGGGTCTCGGTCCACACCGCGGCCTCGACCCCCTCGATCTGGTCGGCGGGCAAGCCCTCGATGACCTCGGCCGGGTCCCAGTCGTACGCGGTGCGCAGCTCGATGAGGCCCGCCCAGTCCTGGCCCAGGGGGTACTCGGCGGTGTACTTCATGTCGAGGTAGGCGCGGTTCCCCGGGGACATGACGAAGCGCGAGCCGCGAGCCGCCGCGGCGAGGAACGGGGCGCTGTCGACCCGGTTGTCCCAGTACTGCAGGACCGTGTCCGGGCGGGTCCCGGCCTGTGCCGCCTCCTGCCACGTGATGGCCTTCTTGCCCGTGTCGGCCACGATCTCCTCGAGCAGCGCGATGAACTGCGCGTACTCCTCGGCGCCCAGCGTGAGCGCCTCGTCGCCGCCCACGTGGAGGTACTCGCCGTCGGTGATCGCGGCGACGTCCGCGAGGACCTCGCGCAGGAACGGCTCGGTCGCGGGCAGGTCGAACGTGAGCTGCGAGAACCCGACCTCGATGCCCTCGTAGGGTGCGGTGCGCTGCCCGTCGACCCGCAGCTCGCCGTAGACCGAGGTCGCGGCGTTGGTGTGCCCGGGGAGGTCGATCTCCGGGACGACCGTGACGAAGCGGTCCGCGGCGTAGTCCTGCAGGTGCCGGAAGTCGGCGAGGCTCAGGTGCCCGCCGGCCGTGCCGCTCGTCGAGGTCCCGGACGCGAGCTTCGCGAGCTCGGGGCGCGACGGCGTCTCGATGCGCCAGCCCTGGTCGTCGGTCAGGTGCAGGTGCAGGACGTTGAGCTTGTACGAGGCGAGGACGTCGATCACGAGCTCGATCTGCTTCACGGGGAAGAAGTTGCGGGCCACGTCGAACGAGAGGCCGCGCCACGGGTAGCGCGGGGCGTCGTGCACGACGACGGCGCTCACCTCGGGGCCGTGCTCGCCCTCGGTCACGAGCTGGCGGAGCGTCTGGACCGCGTCGAACAGGCCGACCGTCGCGGTGGCTGTCAGCACGGCACCCGAGCCGTCGACCTCGAGCGTGTAGCGCTCGGGGCTGTCCGAGCCGGCGGGGCCCGCGACGTCGGCGAGCCGCAGCGCGATGGAGGGGGCGCCGTCGGGCACGGAGCCCGCGACGGTGACGTGCGTGCCCGCGGCACGCGTCAGGAGGTCCGCGGCGTAGGCGGCGACCCGCTGCTCGGCCTCGGTGGGCCCGGCCACGAGGACGGCACCCTCGAGCGGGAGCGCGGCACCGTCCACGGGGGACTCGACGTGCAGGGGCTGGGGGATGATGGCGACCATCGGGGGGACCTCGTCGTCGTGTCTCTCGACCCGAGCGTGTCGAATCGATTCGTCTGTTCTGGTCGACATACCGTAACTGCCCCGGCAGGCGCGAACAAGCGGCCTCCTGCGCGAGCGCCCTGCCTACTCCACGACGACGACGAGCGGTGCACCCGCTCCGCCACCGGCAGCGGCAGGGCCCGCGGTCGCGTCGCCCGCCATGTCCGTCCAGCCCCACCACGACACCCCGGGGACGGCCTTGGTGAGCTCGTTCCAGGCCTTCTCCCGCGCGGCGGACGGACCCGAGACGTCGGAGTGCAGCACCACGGCCACGGCGTCGTCGGTCGTCGACAGCGACTGGGCCTCGGTCAGCGCCCCGGGCCGCGAGACGTGCACCACGAGCATCTTCTGCGGCAGAGCCTTGCCCTCCACGACCCCGGCGAGGTAGTCGACGACCGCGTCGACCTCCTGCGCGGGCACCACGCCGTCCTTCTTGACGGCGCCGCTCGCCCGTCGCGCGTCGAGATCGAGCGAGACCCCGACGCCTGGCAGGGCCAGCAGCTCCGCATACTGCCGGACCTGCTCGACGAACGTCGCCTTCCCCGGCTGGAACTCGAGGAGCACGTGCTGGCCCGCGCCGAGGGCCGCCTCGACCGCGGGGCGCACGGCCTCGACCGTGAGCTCGGTCGAGTAGTTCCCGTCCTTGCCCGCCGCGCCGGACGCCTCCGTGACGACCAGCTCGAGGGTCGGGACGGTCACGGTCGTGTCGGTCTCACCCGACTCCCCCGCGACCGCGACGTACGGCTCGGCGCGAGCGGCGGTCCGCGCGACGGCGTCGTTGATCTTGGCGGGGGTCGCCGGGACGGTCGTCCCCGGCAGGACGACGTAGCGCTTGCCCGCCGTGACGAGCTGCCCGCCGCCCGTGAGCTCGACACCCGTCTCGGCCGACCGGACGCGGGCGGTCAGCTGTTCGACCGTCCCGAACGACTCGCCGATCCCGACGACCGCGAGCGCCTTGGCCTGCGCCATGGCCTGGACCGAGACGCTCGAGGCCCGGGGGTCGCCACCGGGCACCGCGAGCGGGACCACGCCCGCGGCCTGCGCCGTGGCGAGCGCCGTCGCCTGCCCCGGGGTCTGGTCGACCAGCGCGAGCACCTCGGTCAGGAGCCGTGGGGACTCGGTCTCGGGAAGCTGTTCCTGGACATCCGCGAGGTCCCGGTCGTCGATCTCCGTACCGCCGTCCTGGGTCTCGACGAGCGCCCCGGCCCCGAGGAGCACCGTCTGCAGGTCCGGGTCGATCGCCCGGACCGTCTTGCGCGCCTCCTCCTCGAGGTCCTCGGACGAGGACACGGACGAGACCGCGGCGACGCCCGCCGCGCCGGAGGCACCGGACGTGCCCGACGCGTCGACGCGCGGGGCCGGGTCGGGCGTCACGACGACGGCCGTGACTGCGCCGAGCCGGGCGATCTCCTTGGTGAGACCGCTGTCGGCGATCGCCCCGCCGGTGAGCAGGACGGGAGCGTGGAGCGGGAGCGCAGCAGCTGCCGCGGCCGCCTGGGCGGTCTCGTCCTCCGCGTCGGCGAGGATCACGACCGGCGCGGAGGCGAAGAACGCCTGGCTCGCCGTGAGCGTGAGCTCGGCGGGGTCGCTCGAGCCGAGGACGACGACGGGCGCGACCTCGTCGGCTGCGACGACGCGCAGTCCGCCGTCGGGCGCCTCGGCCGTGCTCGCTGGACCGCCCTCCTCCCCACAACCGGCCAGCAGCGGGGTCGCCACCAGGACAGAGGCGGCAAGAGCGACGATTCGGACCTTCCGTGAATTCACGTCTCTATCATCGCCTACCTGGTCTGTCGCGCCGAGTCGTGGGCGAGTCGTGGACATCCGGGGCGGCCCGCCGCGCCCCAGGAGGCCCGACGGCGCCGCACCCGACACGGGGTGTCCTCACCATTGTCGTGGGTCTTCACGCACGACATACTGTCGGCGATCATCGACCGCACCACGAGGAGTGACATGTCCTACCCCGAGCAGCCCGAGCAGAACCCGTCCGGTCAGCCGAACCCGTACGCCGGCGGCCCCCAGGACCCTGCTGCCGGTCAGGCACCCCAGGCTCCCCAGGCTCCCCAGTACGGTGCCCCGCAGGCCCCGCAGTACGGCGCGCCGGCGCCGGGCGTACCCCAGGCCCCCTACGGGGCGGGCGCTCCGCAGGCGCCGTACACGCCCGGTGGCGTCCCCGGCGCCCCGGCCCAGGACCCGGGCAAGACGCTCGGCATCGTCGGGCTCGTGCTCTCGATCATCGGCTGCACGTCGCTCATCGGCCTGATCCTGAGCATCGTCGCGCTCAACAAGTCCAAGAAGGCCGGCTACAAGAACGGCATCGCGCTCGCCGGCATCATCGTCGGGGCGGTGCTGCTGGTCGGCAGCATCATCGCCCTCGCAGCGTTCGGCGGGCTCATCGGTGAGGTGCTCGAGAAGTGCGCCGACCTCGGTCCCGGGACCCACTACGTCGACGGCGTGGAGTACACCTGCTCCTGACCGCTCCGCACGACGTCCGTGGGCCCCGACCGTTCGCCGGTCGGGGCCCACGGGCGTTCCTGGGACGGGCACCGGGCGAGACCGCCGCTCGGCCATACTGGAGACGGCCGGCCGGCGGACCCAGACGGCCCGCCGAACGTCCACCGCACCCGCAGCACCGACCGCACCCGGGCACGCCGCCCCGACGAGCGCCCGCACCGACCGTGAGGATCCCCGTGACCCAGACCGAGCCGATCACCCCCACCCCCGGCAAGACCCTGGGCATCGTCGCGCTCGTGCTGTCGATCCCCCTGTCGCTGGTCGGGCTGGTCCTGGGGATCGTGGGACTCGTCAAGGCACGCCGGGCGCACAGGAGCAACTGGTGGGCCGTGGCCGCGATCATCGTCTCGTTCCTCGTGATCGTAGCCATCGTGATCTGGGCCGCGACCCTGGTCTGGCTCATGGGCGAGTGCGCCGAGCTCGGCCCGGGGATCCACGAGGTCGACGGGCGTCCGATCGAGTGCGTCGCGCCCGCCGGGTCCTGACCGGCACGCCCCACCCCTCGACCCCCGCTCGGAGCCCCTCGCGCTGCGCTCAGGCCGGCGGCGCGAGGTCCGGGCTCTGGACGCACAGCGCCCCACGCGCCGCACCCGCCCGCAGCGCCTCGACGACGGTCGCCCCCGACAGGTACGCGTCGAGGAACCCCGCGAAGTACGCGTCCCCCGCCCCGTTGGTGTCCACGACGTGCTCGACCGCCACGGCCGGCACGTCGAACCACTCACCGTCTGCCGTCAGCACGCTCGCTCCCCGGGCTCCGTGCGTGCAGACCACGAGCCGCGCGCCGGCCGCCACCCGCTCCTCCATGAACGCGCGGTATCCCGGCAAACGGTCCGAGCTGAGGAAGAGGAAGGTCGCGGCGTCGAGGAACTCGCGGTGGAACGTGGCCTCCCCGTCGTAGTCGTGCACGTCGCACCAGATCTCCTTGCCCCGTCGCCGCGCCTCGCGCAGCAGCGGCAGCGCGGGCACCGCGAGGTCGATCACGACCGCCGGGGCGGCGCTCAGCGCCGCGACCGCGGCCTCCCAGGTCTCGCCACGAGGCACGTCGCCCGGGGCCTGGAGGTAGATCGACAGCCGCTCGCCCGCGCCACCCATGAGGTTGAGGTGCCGCTCGGTCCGGCCGTCCGGGTCCGGCTCCACGAGGAGCGTGACCCCCGCCCCTCGCAGGACGTCCTCGACACGGGGAGCGACGTCGTCGGACCCCAGGACCGTGCGCAGCGTGACCGCGCGCCCCAGCGCGCGCAGGTTGAGTGCCTTGCCCGCCGAGGTGCCGCCCACCGTGGCGCGGTGGCGCTGCGCGAAGAGCGTCTGCGAGCGGGGCTCGGGCAGGGCGTCGAGGTAGACGAGCTCGTTCCACGACACGGGGCCGGCGACGAAGACCGGAGCGGGCTGGGGTTCCATGCCGCCCGACGCTACCCGTCGTCGCCCGCCGCGACGGTCGGCTCGGGCGCGGGGCGCTCCGGCGCGTCGACGTCGGCGCCTGGGGCACCCTGCTCGCGGTCCCGGTCCGAGAGCTGGGCCTCGAACATCGTGTAGTACCTGCCGCGCAGGGCCACGAGCTCGGCGTGCGTCCCCTGCTCGGCGACCACGCCGTCGGCGAGCATGTAGATCACGTCGGCCTTCTCGATGGTCGCGAGCCGGTGGCTGATCGCGATGATGGTGCGTGACCTGTCCGCGAACAGGCGGCGGAAGATGTGCGCCTCGGCCAGGGCGTCGATCGCCGACGTCGGCTCGTCCATGATGACCACGGGCGCGGCCCGGTAGAAGTTGCGCGCGAGCGCGAGGCGCTGCCACTGACCGCCCGAGAGCTGTGTGCCGCGCTTGCGGCTGCCCTTCTCCTCCATCCAGTTGCTCAGGTAGGAGTCGATCCCGCGCGGGAGCTTCTCGAGAAACTCCTTGGCCTCGGCGTCGTGGGCGGCGGCCAGCGCGCGCTCACGGCTGGGCGGGTCCTCGATGTCGCCGTACTGGATGTTCTCGAGGGCCGTCGCGAAGTCGTACTTGAGGTAGTCCTGCTGGAGCACCGCGAGCTGCTCGTGCCAGGAGTTCACGTCGAGCTCCTGGAGGTCCACGCCGTCGAGCCGGACCGCTCCTGTCGTGGGCGCGTAGAGGCCCACGAGGATCTTGACGAGCGTCGACTTGCCCGCGCCGTTCTCGCCGACGATCGCGACGTGCCGCCCGCGGTGGATGGTCAGCGACACCCCCTTGAGGACGTCGACGTCGGAGCCCGTGTAGCGGAACGTGACGTCCTCGACCGCGATGGTCTCCGGTGCCGCGGCGAGCTGACGTTCACGCTCGCCCCGCACGGGCAACGCCATGAACGCCTCGTAGTCGAACAGGTTCGCGAGGTCCTCGTCGATGCTGCTGAGCGAGTCCACCAGGCCGTTCGCGCTGTCCAGCGCACGCGAGACGACCTGCTGGACCAGCACGAACTGCCCCACGGGCTGGGCCTGGAGCACGATCTGGCGCACGACCCAGACCAGGGCCGTGACCTCGGCCGCCGCCTGGAGGCCGTCGCCCAGGAGCTGCTTGGGGATGTACGTCTTCTCGAACTCCATGCGGCGCTTCTCGTCCTCGTCGCGCAGCTCCCGGCGCAGCCCCAGCAGGTGGCGGACCATGCCGTAGACGCGCAGCTCGGAGATGTACTGGGGCTGGAGCAGGCCGCGCTCGATCATGCCGCGCCGGCGCCGCACCTCGATGTGGGAGTTCCAGTGCGCGATCTGGGCCCGGGACAGCTTGAACTGCAGGTACACGCTCGGCAGGATCGCGACCAGCACGATCAGCGCGATCCACCAGCTCACGAAGAACAGCGTGACGACCGACAGGATCACCGAGACCACCTGCGTGAAGATCGTCGCAAGCCGGTCCAGCACGCGGGGGTACGCCTCGGAGAACCGCTTGGCGCGGTCGAACAGGTCGACCGTCTCCTTGTCGTCGTAGCGCCAGAACTCGAGCGACATGAAGCGCTCGAACATCATGTCGGAGACCTTGGCGCCCACCTTGTACTGCATCGAGCGCTGGATGTAGCGGTCCACGCTGCTGAACGCGACCATGAACAGCCCCAGGGCCGCCGTGACGATCACGTACACGATCGCCCGGTTGCCCGCGCCGTCGGTGCCGGCGTAGGCGTCCGCGAGCGCCGTCGTGGTCAGCGCCGCGAAGAACGTCGTCACGAGCGGGAGCGCGGCCGCCACGATCGACCCAACCACCTTCATGGTCACCGCGAGCGGCGACGTGCGCGCCGAGAGCCGGACGATCTCCGACAGGGCGCGGACGTACTGGGCGGGCTCGAGCTTCTTGGGCCGGACAGCGCCCTCGGTCGTCATCCGACCATCGTAGGAACCGGCGAGCGGATCGGCCTGGGCTGCGGCTCAGGCCTCGTACTGGGCGGGCAGCAGCCTCGGGGCGTCGGTCTGGCCCTGCAGACCGTTGAGCACGAAGAAGCGGTGCCCCGGCTCGGGCGTCACGACCGGGCGGAGCGTCCGCCCGTCGGCGAGGGTCACGAGCCGGTCCGACGCGAGCATCTCGTCGACGCCCCCGACGCGGAACCCGAGCCGGTCCCAGAAGCCCGCGGCCTCGGGCGGCGTCTGGCCGTAGAGCGTCGAGACCCCCGCGGCACGCGCCTGCTCGACGACCTTGCGGACCAGGTAGGAGCCCAGCCCGGCGCCCGAGCGCCCGTCCGCGACCGCGATCGCGTTGAGGCACCACCACGGCTCCGCGACACCGGCCTGCTCGTCGAGCGCGGCGTCGACCCAGGCGAACGCGACGACGCGCTCGTCACGGACGTCCGAGCCCTCGCCCTGCTCGCGCAGCACCGGGAAGTACCGGTCGCGCGGGTGGAAGCCCGGACCGAACCGGTAGGTCGTGCTCCAGAGCTCCTCGTCGTGCAGGTGGGGCATGTTGGGCAGACGTGCACGCGAGAGGTCCGCCAGCCCGGGGCCGTCGTGGTGGCACCCGATGGCGAGCGCGAGGGAGTCAGGAAGGAACGGCTCGGTCATCCCGCGACAGTACCCGAGCGGGGGCCGCGGGCTGCGGTCGGGTCCTGGGCGAGGGCGTCCCCACAGCGCTCGGAGGGAGGTCCTCGAGCGGTCTTGACCGGGTGTCACGATCCGCTAACATTCCGGACTGGCACTCGGTGCCGTGGTGCAGATGTTCCTTGTCGTCCGATGCATGAAGGGGGTCAGCGAGCGTGTCCAGGACTCGAGGCTGGAAGCAGGATCAGCTGTGCGCTCAGTGCGGCGGCGTGGTGCTGGTCGAGTGGAGCATGCAGGTGCCGGAGGCTCCTGGGGAGTCGGTGGACGGGGTGGCTGTGGGGTTCGACGCCGCGGGCCACGAGTTCATCTGATCGGCGAGGCCGGTTCGTCGGCAGCGAACCGGTCAGGACAGGCTCAGAGGCGCGGCGACAGGATCCCGCCAGGAGTCTGGAAGTAGGCCCTTCGCTTCCCTGCACCTAGGAGTTGAGATGACGACTTCGTACAACGTGGCTCGCCCTCTTGATGCGGACCTCATGGAGGTTCTGCTCGCTGGGACTCCTCAGCCGGTCGGCCAGTTCGTCCTGACCGTGCGCACCGGCGAGTGGTGGTGGTCCGACGGGCTCTATGCGATGCACGGCTTCGAGCCCGGCGGCGTCGTTCCCACCACCGGTCTCATGCTCTCGCACAAGCACCCCGACGACCGATCTCGCGTGGAGTCGGTCCTTGCGCAGGCGTGCTCGTCCGGAGAGCCGTTCGCGTGCGTGCACCGCATCCTCGACGCGAACGGGCACACGCGCACGCTCGGCGTCGTCGGCCGTGGTCGCAAGGAGAACGAGACCGGGGAGGTCGTCCAGGTCTCCGGCTACTTCGTGGACCTGACCATCACCCAGCGCACGCTCGCCCAGCGTGAGGCGACCGAGTCGATCAGAGCGTCTGCCGAGAGTCGGGCCGTGATCGAGCAGGCCAAGGGAGCGGTCATGACGGTCTACGGGATGACCGAGAACGAAGCCTTCGACCTCCTGCGCCATCACTCGAACGTCACCAACGAATCGCTGCGCAGCCTCGCACGCCGCCTCATGGAGAGCATCGCCGAAGGGAGCGACGTGAGCTCTCCGACGCCGGGCGACCTGGACCTGTTCTTCGAGGCCCCGCCTGCGCCGGCCGATCCCGCATAGGACCGACGCGGACACGGCTGCAGCGCCCGATGCTTCCTGCGCAGCCCGATGCAACGTGCCCCTGGTCCATCCGCTCCGGTCGCGTGCCCTGCTTGCTGATGCCCCCTGCAAGCACTGACCCCACCGAGCAGGGGAACGACGAAGGCCCGGAACCGTGAGGTTCCGGGCCTTGTGCCGGGTGGAGCTAGGGGGATTCGAACCCCCGACCTTCTCATTGCGAACGAGACGCGCTACCAACTGCGCCATAGCCCCAGAACGAGGTCAACATTAACACCTGACCAGCGCACTTCGACAAATCCGCTCCCCCCGGCGGGGTGAGCGGCCCGCGGGCTACTGCCCCGAGACGCGTCGGCGAGCCAGGATCTCGTTGAGGTCCAGACCCAGCGTCTCGGTCCGGGGCTTCTTCTCGTCCCCGGGGGCGGGCGACGGCACGGGCTGGTCGCCCTGAGGAGCCCCGACGCCCGACGGCGTGCCCTCCGACTCCGCGGACCGCGGAGGGGCCGGGTTCGGCTGGGCGGGCGAGGCGGTCGGGACGGCCACCTGGACGGGCGGCACACCCGTCTCCTGAGCCGTGGGCTTCATGGTGTACGTCGGGCGAGGCACCGGCACCGGGTCCCAGGCGGCGCCGATCTCCGCCTCGGGGGTCTCCGGACGGTCCGTGGGCACGACAGGGGTCGGCGCCGACACCGGAGAGGTCGCCGTCGCGGCCGAGCCGACATCAGCGGAGGCGCCTGCTGCCGTCCCCCCACGAGGAGCGGTACCGGTCTGCTCCGACGCGGAGCCTTCCGAGCCCGTCGAGCGGTCGCGGTCGTCGAACAGGTCGCCGCCGCTCGCGCCCGTCCGGGGCCGTGCTTGGTCGGGCTCCGTCGAGGACTCGACGCGCGCGGTCGACCCGGTCGCCGGGCGCTGCTCCCTGCCGCGCGCGGCGCCACGGGCCAGGTCCTCGGCGGTCACGCGCGGGATCATCTGGGTGCTCGTCTGCGAGGAGCGCACCGCGTGCCCCGTGACGCGCGAGGGGTGGACGTTGCGGGGCGCGACCGGGCTGCCCGCGACGGGCCCCCGGGCGGCCCGGGCTGCGTCGCGCGCAGCCGTGCGGCGGTCGGCATGCCAGGTGGCGTCGGCCCGCTTCCCGGCGAGCGCCGCCTGGCGGCCCAGGACGAGGACGAGGGCGAGGACCGCCGTCGGGCCCGCTGCGGCGAACCACGGCACCAGCCCGTACCCGAAGGCCACCCACGCCCCCACGCTCACGAGGAGCAGCACGACCGTCAGCGCCAGACGACGGCGCGCGGCCTTGGCGCGGCGTTCCAGCATCGCGATGCGCGACGGGGACGCGACCTTGCGCGGGGGGAAGGGGTCGTCGAACCCTCCACCGGCCGGCTGTCGGCGCGGCGGGATGCTCGGGCGAGGATCGCTCGCGCGGACGTCTGTCTCCATGGTCTGCGGCTCCTCCTCCGACGATGGCCGGCGGTCGGTGGTGACCCCGGTCGTGACCTGCAGGACGCGTGAGGTCGACCTGGACGCGTCGGACGCCCTCGACATCAGGGCGACGTCCGGCTCGCTGACCGGGACCGGGCCCAGGAGCAACGAGCGCCCCTCGCCCGACGACGCGTGCTCCGCGCCCTCCCCCGGTGCCGCGCGCCGACGTCCCGAGACGACCGCGAGGACCCGCAAGGACCCCGAGAACCTGTCCTCGACCCGGGCGTCCTGCAGCTGCTGGCGCTGCTTGACCCGGTGCGGGACGTAGTAGGCGAACCACAGGACGAACAGCGCAAGGACCGCCACGCCTCCTGAGCCCGTCGTCGAATCCACATCCCGACCGTAGGCGAGGCCCCTCGCGGTCGACCGGACGCCGGGCGGCGTGTCGGTCCTTTTCGCGGTCGCGTCCGTGCGCTAGGAGGCCGAGCGCCGCGTCTCCTGCCACCGCGCGAGCAGGCCGTCGGGGACCTCCTCGGCCGTGATCGCGAAGGTCCGGTGGTCGCACCACTGCCCCTGGATGTGCAGGTATCTCTCGCGCAGCCCCTCGTCGCGCAGCCCGAGCTTCTCGACGACCCGGATGCTGGGGCCGTTCTCCGGGCGGATGTTGATCTCGATGCGGTGCAGGCCGAGCACCTGGAAGCAGTAGTCCGTGCTCATGGCGACCGCGGTCGGGATCACCCCGCGGCCCGCGACGTGCTCACCGACCCAGTAGCCGATGCTCGCGGAGCAGAGGGACCCGTAGGTGATGCTCGAGACCGTGAGCTGACCGACCAGCTCACCGTCGAGCTCGACCGCGAACGGCAACGACGTCCCGGCGCGCGCCTGGGCGGCGAGGATGCGTGCGTACTCGCCGAACGTCGGCGGGCCGCCGGCTCCCGTGCCGGGTCGGGGCGAGGTCGCCTCCCAGCGTTCGAGCCAGGACGCGTTGCGGGCCCGCAGCGTCATCCAGTCGTGGCCGTCACGGCGGTGGAGCGGGCGCAGCACCACGCTGCCGTCGACCGCGTCCTCGCGCAGCGTGACCGGCCAGGGCTTCGACATGCTCCATGCTCGTGCGATCTTGTTGGTCATCCTCGTGCGCCCATCGATCATCCGTTCCCGGCAGCAGAGCCCGAGACGTCCTGCCTCCGAGCACCAGGATCACTGACGTGAGGCCCGGTGGACAGGGTGTATCACGATCTGGCGCACCGACGATAGCGCCGCGCGCCGGGTCACGCACCACGCCCGGCCGCGCACGAGCCCCCGCGTCCCGGACCCTTTCCGTCCGACGACGGGACCCCGGACACTTCTTGCCCGAACCTTTGCGACAATAGGCGCATGAGTGGCCCGGTTCAGCCCTACCCCTTGCACGGAAGCATCGAACCCGAGGACGCGAAGGAGATCCTCCGAAAAGCCATCCGCACCGCCCGATCCACGCGCAGCGAGAGGCGCCGCGACGAAGCGGCCGTCGCGATCGCGGACGTGATCGAGACCATCCCCGAGGTCCTGTCGGCCCGCTGCGTCGCGACCTACGCCGCACGCCCCACGGAGCCCGGCACGACCGCGATGCTCGACCGCCTCGCCGCACGCGGCGTCCGCGTCCTGCTCCCCGTGCTCGGCGCGGGACTGCAGCGCGACTGGGCCGAGTACGCGGGCTCGCACGACCTGCGGGAGCGCGCCCCTGGCCGCCCGCCCGAGCCGAGCGGACCTGCGCTGGGCGCGGCCGCGCTCGTCGACGCCGACGTCGTCATCGCGCCGGCGCTCGCCGTCGACACGCGCGGGGTCCGGCTGGGCCAGGGCGGCGGCTGGTACGACCGGGCCCTGGAGCACATGCGCCCCGGCACCAAGGTGATCGCCGTGGTCTTCCCCGACGAGGTCTACGACGCCGACGAGCGTCCCCTCCCCCTCGAGAAGCACGACCGGACGATCGACGGCGTCGCGACCCCGCAGGGTTGGCGCTGGCTCGTCCAGGACTGACCCCGCACCTCTCCGACGACGAAGGGGCCGGCCCGGGCGCGATGCGCTCGGACCGGCCCCTTCGTCGTGCTCAGCCGACCGCCCGCCGGGGCGGGCCGGGCGGGCGGGTGCGTGGCGCCGTCGGGCAGCAGGTGCCCGACGGCGCCACGCCCGTCACGGGACGAGGCGGAGCTCGTCCTTCGTCTGGGCGGCGACGGCCGAGACCGAGAACGGCCACGCGTACGTCTCGCCCGCGGCCCACGTGCCCAGCTGGTCCTCGTAGTGCTTCGAGGCCGGGTGGCCCGAGACACCCGTCACGGTGACCCAGGTCGAGGAGTCCAGGTCGTCGAGGTCGACGACCATGCGCATCGACGGGCCCGAGGTGACCTCGAAGTTCCCCGACGCGGCGTCCCACGACGTGGCGTTGACGATCGAGGACCCGCCCGGCATGCTCACCGTGCGCGGGTTCATGTACGCGCGGACGAAGCCCGGGACGGCGTCGTTGTCCAGGACGAGGTGCCCCAGGGACAGCGTGTGCAGCTTGCCCCACTCCCAGTCGGTCGTCTTCTTGGACAGCTCGGTCGTCAGGTCGAGACGGGCCGAGACGAGTGCCTGGTTGAGGACCTCGTCACGGGTCTCGACGACGCTCACGGTCTGCCGGTCGTCCCAGAACGCGTTGGTCTCGTCCAGGAGCATGTTCTGGACCACGGCGAGCCACCTGCTGCCGCCCGCGGGACGGATCTCCTCGGGCAGGTCGTCCCAGAACGTGATCTCGAGCAGGTTGCGCCAGACGGCCGCGAAGTAGGCCGCGGCTGCCGAGTCCTTGTCCATCGAGCCGTCCCAGTCGGCCAGCAGGTCCTGCCCCTCGGCCGCGAAGTCGTTGCGGACGCCCTTGCTGTTCTCGATGTCCTGGTCGAGCAGCGACGGGACCAGGGCATCGGCGAACGGGCTCCAGTCGTCGTTCTGGATGGTGTTCATCGTCTCGACGTCGATCTTGCGGCCCGAGTCGATCTCGGTCTGCAGGAGCGTCCGGATGCGCTGCGAGCGGTAGCCGTAGTCCCAGTCCGTCGTGAGGAACGGGGTGGTCCCGGCGGGCAGCACGGCCTGGTTCGCCGCGACGATGAAGCCCTCCTCGGGGTCGACGACCCCCGGCATCTGCGCGGCGGGCACGTAGCCCGTCCAGTCGAAGCGCTCGTCCCAGCCCGGGCGGGGCCAGGTGCCGTCCGAGGGCACCGGTCCCTCGACGACCTCGCGCACCGGGATCCTGCCCGGGGCCTGGTAGCCGATGTGGCCGTCGGTCGTCGCGAAGACGACGTTCTGCGCGGGCACCTCGAAGAGTGCGGCGGCCTCGCGCATGTCGTCGGCGCTCGCCGCGAGGTCGAACGCGAAGACCGCGTCGGCCGTGCGGCCGGGCTCGAGCGCGGTCCACTGGAGCGCGACCTCGTAGTCCCCGAGCGGGGTGCCCTCGGTCGGGGCCTCCGCGACCTCGTCCAGGGACAGCACGGTCGAGACGATCGGGCCGTGGAGCGTCGACGAGACCTCGAGCTCGACGTCCTGCCCCCCGTTGACCTTGATGGTCTCCGTGCGGGTCTCGAGCGGCACCCAGTCGTCGCCCCGCAGGTACGTCTCGTCGCGGACGCGCTCGATGAAGAAGTCGGTGACGTCCGCGCCCATGTTGGTCAGACCCCAGGCGACGTCGGCGTTGTGACCGATGATGACGCCCGGGAACCCGGCGAACGAGAAGCCCGCGACGTCGAACCCGCACGAGGGGCTCACGGTGTTGCAGTGGAGCCCGACCTGGGCCCAGACCCCGGGGGCCTGGAGCGCGAGGTGCGGGTCGTTCGCCAGGAGCGGCTTGCCGCTCTCGGTGTGCTCGCCCGAGACGGCCCAGGAGTTGGAGCCCGTCCCCTCGCCACGCCCGACGAGGACCGGGACGGCTGCGAGCGCACGGTCGGCGGCGCCGACCGCGGACTGGAGCTCGCTGCCCCCGAGGGTCGGCATGTAGCTCGTCTGCTCGACGTCCTCGACGTCGACCTCGGCCGGGGCGGTCGCCGTCGGGACGTCGGCGGGGTCGAGGATGGGGAGGTTCACGTCCGACAGGTAGGCCGGGAAGAGCGTCCCCACGCGGGCGACGTCCTGCGCGACGCGGGCCGGGTCCTCGGTGCCCGTCCCGCTGCCGGCGAAGCTGCCGTAGGCGATGGCGCGCTCGAGCTCGTCGTCGTAGTTGCCGCGCAGGTCCCAGGCCATGGCCTTGAGCCAGGCGAGCGAGTCGATCGGGTCCCACGGCTCGGGGTCGGCCACGCTCACGCTCGTCCCGAGCACGGTGTACTCGAGCGCGATCTCGCTCGGGTCCCGGTCCTCGAGGTACGCGTTCACGCCGTCCGCGTACGCCTGGAGGTAGGCCTTGGTCTCGGGAGCGACGATCTTCCACTCTTCCTCGGCGACGAGGCGCCAGCCGAAGGTGCGGGTGACCTTGTCCGCGTCGATCGCCTCCTTGCTGTCCCCGACCAGCTCTGCCAGACGGCCGGACGTGACGTGGCGGCGGTAGTCCATCTCGAAGAACCGGTCCTGCGCCTGGACGTAGCCCTGCGCGCGGAACAGGTCCTCGGGGGTGTCGGCGTAGATCTGCGGCACGCCCTGGGCGTCGCGGAGCACGCTGACCTCGCCGTCCAGGCCGGGGACCGTGAGGGTGCCGTCGGTCTGCGGGAGGGGGCGGCGGACCGTGACGAACGCGAAGATCGACACTCCGACGAGCAGCACGACCAGCAGCGCGGCGATCGCGATCGTGGCCCGGCGGGCTCGGGAACCTCCCCGTCGGGACGTGTGGGCGGGCGGCGACGGGTCGCCGTGGACTCCGGCAGGGACTTCAGCAGACACGGTGCGAGACTACCCCGGGCAGGCCAGGCGTATGATTAGCACTCAGAAGCCCCGAGTGCCAGTCCGGCCCTGCCTCCGAGCGGGCGCCGGGCACCCGGTCCAGGCTCGCGCCCGGCCCGCGACGACCGCACTCCCCCCGCGACCTCTTGAGGAGAGACCGTGCCCACCTACGCGTACACGTGCACTGCCTGCGGCCACGCCTTCGACATCCACCAGGCGTTCACCGACGATGCTCTGACGGTGTGCCCGGAGTGCGGCGGACGCCTGCGCAAGGTCTTCTCGTCGGTCGGCGTGACCTTCAAGGGCTCGGGCTTCTACCGGACGGACTCGCGGTCCTCGAAGTCGTCCAGCATGGGAGCCGGCAGCGCGTCGACCGCGCCCTCCGCAGGGTCCAAGTCGTCGGACTCGTCGAGCAGCGGCTCGTCGTCGAGCGGCTCGACAGGCACGTCCTCGTCGAGCGGGACGTCGGGTTCGTCGAGCTCGTCGGGCTCCTCCGCGAGCTGACGCACCTCCTGGCCGTCCACAGGCCGTGGGCGGCGCGGTCCGTCCACAGGTAGACCCGAGGCGACGCCCGACGCCCCGCGGGCGCTCTACGGTCGCGCCATGCCTCCTGCCTCAGAGCGCTCCCGGCGCACGTCCCGGCCGCGGTCCTCAGCTGCCCGACGGCGCCTGCACGCCCTCGCGTGGCGGTCACGTCCCGTCGTGGTCGCCGTGGGGTGCGGCCTCGTGGCCGCGGTCGTCGTGGGCAGGGTGAGCCCGCCGCCCCCCGAGACCAGCCCCGTGCTGGTCGCCGCCCGGGACGTCGGTGCCGGGGTCGTGCTGACCGCACGCGACCTCCGGGTCGAGGACGTCGCGTCGCCGCTCGCACCGCAGGTCTCCCTGACCAGGGTGAGCGACGCCGTCGGGCGCACGACGTCCGTCGCACTCCCGCGCGGGCAGACCATCTCCCCCTCGCTCGTGACCGCGGGCGAGCTCGCGGCGGCCGCCCCCGCCGGGACGGTCGTCGCACCGGTGCGGCTGGCCGACCCGGCCGTGGCGACCATGCTGAGCCCCGGGGACCGGGTGGACCTCCTCGTCGCCGCGTCCGGCGCCGACGGGTCCTCTGACGGGGCGCCCGGCACGTACGTCGCGCGGCGTGCGCTCGTGCTGGCCGGGGCACCCGCCGAGGAGTCGGCGGGCGGGCTGCTCGGCGGCGACACCGCGGAAGGCGGCGTGACGTTCGTGGCTGTGCTGCCCGAGGAGGCTGCGTCGCTCGCGGGGCTCGGTCAGTGGGGTGGGCTGTCGGCCGTGCTGGTGCCGTAGTGGCGGGTGGCGGCCGCGGTCGCGCCCCCGCCGGCGGCGGGGCCCGGACACGCGGCGCGCCGAGACGTCCAGATGCGCGACCACCCGAGCATGGAAAGATCACGTCAGGACAAACCTGCCGGCCGGACGCCGCCGAGACCTCGGCGCGCAGACCGGGTCTGCGCCCCTCTCGAAAGGACCCTGGCATGAAGAACGTGTTCAACGGCTTCAAGGAGTTCGTGCTCCGCGGCAACGCGATCGACCTGGCGGTCGGTGTCGTGATCGGCGGGGCGTTCACGCTCGTCGTGACGTCGATCGTCGACGGCCTCATCAACCCGCTCGTCGCCGCCATCTTCGGGAAGCCGGACCTGACGGGTGTCCTGAACTTCACCCTCAACGGTGCCGACTTCAGCATCGGTCTCATCCTCGACGCGCTCTTCAAGTTCCTGTGCGTCGCCGCTGCGCTCTACTTCGTCATCATCCTGCCCATGAACCACCTGGCATCGATGCGCAAGACGGGTGAGCAGGCCGAGCCCGAGGCACCGGCCGAGGACGTCCTGGTCCTCCAGGAGATCCGCGACCTGCTCGCGGCGCAGAACGCACGCGGCGCCGGCCCGGGTTCCGGTCCGGTCGACGGGCCCGGCATCCGCTGAGGTTCGTGCTCGCGCCCTCTGGGCGGCGGCCGCGTGCCGCCCACCTCACCTGCGGGTAGAGGAGGGTGTTGTTTCTGCGTAGCCACAACCGTGGTGGTGGCTACGCAGAGACAACACCGCCCCCCTGGCAACACCGACCTCCGGCACCGACCCACCGGCGCGGCCCGCAAGAGCGCCGGCCCGACCGGGCAGCCCGCCGAGCAGCGGACGACTCAGGACCAGTGCGGCGGGACGTCTCGCAGAAGCTCGGCGTCGTGACTGCTCTCCGCAGCCCCCGGGCGGGCGTCGCCCCAGGTCGCGGCGTCGTCGTCGGACCCCAGTCCAGCGACTCCTGCCTGCTCGGTGCCCCGTCGCACGACCCGGCGGGACCTGCGCCGCGGCGGATGCCCGCTCGCCGCGCCCACCGCCGGAACGTCGCCCGCAGCGTCCCCCGCAGGGGCCGGGGCATCGGGGCGGGAGGCTGGGTCGTCGGGGAGCACCCGTCCATTCTCTCAGCCGTCAGTCGGTACCGAACTCGTCGTCCGCGACCACGGGCACCACGACGATGCGGTCACCGCCGCCCGTCTGCGCGATCCCGCCCCGCTCGGGCAGCCGAGCGTCGCGCACCGCCTGGACCACGCGGCGGATGCGCTCGGCCTCCTTGGCCGGGTCGAGGAACGCCGCTGCGGACCACACCTGCGCCACGACCCATCCCGCGGACTCGAGCCGCTCGGCGATCTGCCGGTCGCGGACGCGGACGCTGCGCTCGGCGACGTACGCGTCGTCGTCGGTCAGGACCGCCACGAGGAGCTCGCCCGGGAGGTCGGGGTGCCCCACGACGAGCGGGATCCGGTCGCCCCCGGCGACCCCGTAGTCGGTCTCGACCACGAGTCCCGCGCGCCACAGACGCTCGGCCAGGTCGATCACGAGGCGGTCCGGGTTCCCCCCGACGTCCACGCCGTTGCCGAGCGTGACCTGGTCCGCGCGGCCGTTGCGCTGCTCGGCCAGGTCCAGGACCTCGGCGAGCAGCTTGGCGCCGTGCCCGCGCAGCCTCTCGGGGTCGAGGTCGGCCGCGGTGAAGCACGTGACGACGTGCAGCCGACGGCGCGTCGAGCCCAGCGTGTCGAGGAGCATCGCGTCCCCGCCCGCGGCGTTGAGCACGCCGAACCGGTGCAGGACCCGCCCGTGCGGGGTGCGGCCGTAGCCGACCGACAGGACGATCGCGTCACGCGTGAGCCCCGCGACCGCCGAGACCTCGGCCACCACGACGGGCTCGGCCCGCGCACCGGAGAAGAACGCGGCGAGGGCCGGGTTCTGCCGGACCTCGGCGAGCAGCGCGTCCCGGATCCGGTCGGCGTGCACCGCGCTCACCGTGACGATCGCGAGCGACTCCTCGGGGCGCGTCATGGCGTGCTCGATCGCGATCTCCACGACCCGGTCGACCTCGGCCTGCGTGCTCTCGACCGCTCCCGACGTCGGGTCGGGCATCCCGGCGCCGTCGACCAGGTCGAGGTGCACCAGGGGCTCGGCCCGCGGCAGCGGGCTCGGGCGGAGCACGCCCTCGTACCCGTGCGCGACGAGGAAGGCCGTCAGGTACGGGTCGCGTCGTGCACCACCCGCGGACAGGGCGACCGTGGGCAGGACCGCGGCGAGCTCCTTGACGGCCGACCCGGACGCTGCACGCGGGTCCCCGACGACCACGACCTGACGGCCGCGGGCGAGGGACGACAGCACGAGCTCGACCGGCAGGTGCTGGACGGCGTCGAGGATCACGAGGTCGACCGTGCGCGCCGGGGTGAACAGGTGCGGCACGAGCGTGGGCGACGCGACGACGCACGGGCGCAGCCGGCGCAGGATCTCGGGGTAGAGCTCGTGCGCGTCGCGCAGGCTCGTGAGCCGCCCCTCGAGGAGCTCGGTGAACAGAGCCTCCGCCTCGGACCGGTGATCGCGCATCGCGCCGCCGAGGTGCTCGCGCACCGCGACCCGCACGGGGGCCGAGAGCGCGGTGATGTGGGTCCGGTCGAGCTCGCGGAACCGGCCCGCGAGCGCTTCGAGGCCCGCACCGTCCTGACCCGCGAGCGCTGGGTCCTGCGAGAGGATCTGCTCGAACACCGAGCTCCACCACGCGAGGTCGAGCTCGGGCCCCACCAGCTCCTTCTCGACGCGTCGGGCCGAGAGGTCGTCGAGCAGCTCGCCGAGCCCCTCGTCACGCAGCGACCGCAGGGCCGCGGTGCGCGCGGGCAGGTGCTCGAGCGCGTCCTTCTCCTCGCTCAGGCTCAGCAGGCGTGCGGCGAGCTCGGGGAGCGGAAGATCCATCAGGTCCGCACCGACGGGGGTCGTGGACAGGACGGGCTCGAGGTACTCGAGGTCGAGGCGCACGGCCTCGAACGTGTCCTCGATCGCCGCGAGCCCCTCGGGGAGGGTGGGCCAGCCGCCGCGGGGGCACTGCGCCTGCCAGACCGCGCGCTGCGCCTGGACCTCGACGAGGGCCGCGTGGAGATCGGCGACCCGGACCCCGGGGCGGAGCATGTCCTTGGCCTGCTTGCGCAGCCGTCGCCGGTGGGCCCACCCCATGTCGATCCCGTTGTCGGCGCGCCACTGGCGCGTCCCGGTGGCCTCGACGAGGTCGGTCGCGGTGCGCTCGAAGATCAGCGGCTGGAACGCGTCGAGGGTGCCGCGCATCCCGCCGAGCATCGTGAGCTGCTCGCCCCACTGGCGGACCGACGTAGCGGGCGTGAGGCCCGTGGTCCGGGCGACCGACTCGACCTGCTCGCGGAGCTCGGGCAGGGTCCGGCCCGCGAGCCGCTCGACCCGGACCAGTGCGTCCTGGGCGCCCTCGCTGCTCGTGATGTCCGCGCCGAACCAGGGCGTGGACGTCGAGCGGAGCGTGAACGCGCCGACGTCGGCCGCGCCCTCGAGGCGCGCCGCGAGCTCGGCGCGGCGCTCGGCGCCGATCCGGAGCGTGACCTCGGGTCCGAGGCGGACGGTCGTCGCGGGAGCGGGGCGCTGCGCGGTGAGGCGGGCGAGCGCCTGCAGGGCCGCGTACGCGGACACCCCCCAGGGCTCGCGCACCAGGTGCAGCGACTCGACGTATCCCGAGAGCTGGGCACGCGCACCGAGGAGCCCGTCGCGCACGCGGGCGACGGCGTCGGTGTCGACGACCTCGGCCTCGGCGGCCATGGCCGCGAGCAGGCGGTGCGAGGCCGTGGCCCGCCACGTGGGCTCGGGCTCGATGTCGAGGATCAGTCCGTCCAGACCGAGCGTCTCGAGCCGGTGGGTCAGCGAGTCGGCCGCCCGGCGGTGCCCGGGGACGTAGAGGATGCTGCGCCCGCTGGCCGCCGCCTCGGCCACGACGGCCGCGAGCGTGCCCGCGACGTCGGACCCCGCGGGAGCGTCGACGAACAGGTGGCTGCCGGTCGCGAGCGTGTCGATCACGTGGCGCTGGGCGGGGTCGAGGTCGCCCACGCCGCGCTCCTGGGTGGGGTCCGCGTCCCCGACGCGCGGGGCCGGGAGCTCGCGCTCGAGCGCGGTCGCGGCCTCGTCGGAGCCGGCGAGCGCTGCGACGACCTCGTGCCGCTCCAGGCCCGAGGCCAGCTCGTCGAGGTCGTCGACGAGCACCTGGCCGGGGTGGACGAACGTCCCGACGAGCACGCGCTGGGTCATCTCGAAGTCGCCGAGCACGGCCCGGCCCACGGCCGTGATCCTGGTGAGCGCGTCCGAGGGGTCGAAGCCCGCGGGCGTGAAGGCGCTGCGGGCGAGCGTCACGGGGTCGATCAGCCCGCCGTGGGCGCGCAGGGTGCGGGCGAGCAGGGGGTTGATCTCGACGGTCGGTTCGAGCGTGAGGTCGTAGTCGGTCTCGCTGTCGCCGCGCGGGGTGAGCGTGAGAGGTCGCAGCAGGACGGGGGCGCGCACGGTGCGCGGCAGGACCGGGTCGGGCGCGTGGGCCTCGGCGGCGTTCACCGTGGCGTCCTCGGGCCCGACGGCGCCGCTCACCGCGTGCGGCGCGCCGGCGGCGGCCTCGTGGTCGCCCTGCGCTGCCTGGGCCGGGTCGGCCGAGGGGTCGTGGGCAAGGTCCGCGGGATCGGCCGGCAGGCCGGTCGCCCCGTCGATGGTCCGGCCGTGCGACGAGCCGGCGACGTGCGCGAGCGCGGCGACGTCGTCGGTGGGGAGACGGGAAGGCTCCTCCTCGGTCCAGGTCGTGACACCGATCGCGAGGTAGGTCGGTGCGACGCCGTAGCGCTGGGCGTGCTCCTGCGACCGGACGACCACGGCGCGGGCCCGGCGGCGAGCAGCGGGCAGCGACGCCCCCTCGCGGAAGAGGTTGGACAGGCGCGTCGGTCGGCCGGCGAAGAGCTGTGCGACCCCCGACGGGTGGGCCGCGGTGAGATCGATGACGGCGTCACCCAGGAGCCCGATGTCCGCGAGCGAGGAACCGCCCGCGAGCTCGACGAGCGAGGCACGCCAGGACCGGACGGCGTCCTCGACGAGCTCGGCGGTCGTGGGGGGCTCGACGAGCACGGGCGGCCCTGCGACGGTCGCGCCGTCGGACCCGTTCGGCAGGGCACCGGCTGATGCGCCGTCGGGCGCGGTCTGGTCGGTGAGCGGCCGAGCGGGATCGGCCACGGACTCGTGGGCAGATGAGGTGCGGGCGGCTGCGTTCACTCTGGAACGCTAACCGTCGCGGGTGGCCGAACCGGCACCGGCACGCCGTGGGCGGCCGTTTCGGGTTGCTCGGGGCGACGAGAAAGGCCACCAGGGCGACTGCAGGGAGGGAAGTCCGGCTCCTGTGAACTCGCTGTGAGCGTCATTGCGCACCGAGAACGGGCCGAGAAAGTGTGAGGACGGTGCGCACCGCGCAGGGGGCAGGCGATACGCACCGTCAGAGATGATTCTGCAAGGTCTTCTACGGTTCGTCAAACCTGTGAGCGGACGGCAGCGGGTGAAAGTGGACGAGCGTCCAGTTCGCTGCGGCAGATTCTTCCTGGACGGCCGTCAACGTGGCATTCAGTGCCACACCGGCCACATCGCGTGGTGACGCACGAGCGGCCGCGCCCCGGGTGGGGCGCGGCCGCGAGGGTGAGCGCCGCCGTCGGGCGGGAGGCTCTTCCCCGCCCTGCGCGGGGCTCAGCCGAAGAGCTTGGAACCGTGCTTGAGCACGACGCCCGCGATCATCAGGACGACCCAGGCCGCCGTGAGGAACACGTCCGCGTCGGAGCGGACGAACGACAGCGCGCGCTCCTGCGCCCTGGCCGGGAGGTAGAGGTTGTTCTCGAGGATGTTCCAGTGCAGGAGCGTCATGAAGACGAGCGTCGTCGAGAGCGTGACGAGCAGGCACCAGGGGCACAGCGCGCCGATCACGAACATGGACTGGTAGAAGAGCCAGTACGCGAAGATCAGTCCCAGCGTGTAGACGACCTGCGCCGAGAACATGAACCAGCGCGGGAACCGCACCCCGCCGAGGCTCGCGACCGCGATCGTGATGACCACGGGTTCGGCGATCAGCCCGAGGAACGCGTTGGGGAAGCCGAACAACGACGACTGCCACGCGACCCCCACGGCACCGCAGGACAGGACCTCGTTGACGTTGCACGAGAGCTCGGCCGTCGGGTTCGCCGCAAGGAGCACCGCGTCGTAGGACAGGACGAACGACGCGGTCAGGCTGACCAGCGCCGAGAACAGCATGGTGCCGAACACCCACTGGCGGCTGTGCCGGAAGCCCTTCACGGTCAGCGGGTCGAGGGTCTGGTCGTCGTGCAGAACGTCGCTCATGCGTGCGGCCCTTCAGGCAGTGGCCCCGGCCATCCCCGGGGCGCCTCCAGCCTAGGGGCGTGGTGCCCGCTGCACGTGCGGGTACGGCTTCTCGCGGACAATGCGCGATCAGCAGATGGACCGACCGCGCGGGTACGATGCACGAAAGAAGCCGTGCACCTCCGGAAGAAACATCTGGAGAATTCGCCACGGATGCTGGGGCGAACATTCCTGACGCCTTTGTCAAGGCTGCCCGGAAAGAGACCCCTCTGGAATTCGATATCCGACCGGCCCCTCGTCGGGAGGGGCGGCCCCGGCGAGGCGACCCGGGCACCGGATCACCTTCTTCACGTCGTGGACCGCGGGTGCTCGCCGTTCACGCTGCGGGCCGGTGGGAGGACCACGCTCACCCGCAGGCCCCCGCCCTGGCGCGGCGCGAGCCGGAGCTCGCCCCGGAACCGGTCGACGATCGCCGCGACGATCGACAACCCCAGTCCCTGTCCGGCCGAGCTCGCATTCCTCGTGCGCCCGGTTCCTCTCATGAACGGATCGGTGAATCTCTCGACGGCCTCGGGATCGAGGACCTGGCCGGAGCTGACGACCTCGATCTCCCATCCCCCCGGAACGTCGGACGGGGCGGCCTCGACCGCGAGAAATCCGCCGGGCTCGTTGTGCCGAATCCCGTTCTGCACAAGATTGGTGACCAGCTGGCGGAGCAGGACGGGTTCGCCGTCGATGGTCGTCTCGGTCAGCCGGTGCTCGATCCGCACGGCGTGGGCCGCTGCCTCCTCGGCGCACGACTCGATCGCCTGGGCGACGACCCTGGACGGGTCGAACTGCTCGAGGCGCGGTGGCGACGAGTCGATCCTCGCCAGGTCCAGCAGGGCCGTCACCGTCTCGATGTTCCGTTCGTTCATGACCCGGAGGCGGTCGAACACGACCCTCTCCTCCGGGTCGTCGTGCTGGGCCAGGGCGACGTCCAGCATGGCCCGGGTCGTCGCGAGCGGGGTCCGCAGCTCGTGCGAGGCGTTGGCCGCGAAGCGGCGCGTGGCCGTGAAGGACCGGTCGAGGCGATCGAGCATCTCGTCGAAGCTCTCGGCGAGCTCCGAGATCTCGTCCCGGGGTCCGGACAACCGGATCCGCTGCGCCAGGTCGCCCTCGCTCGCCCGGTGCACGGCCGAGTTGATGTCCTGCAACGGCCGGAGCATCCGGCCCGCCACCGCCCAGCCGACCGCGGTGCCCAGCACCGCCAGGACGACGAGCACGACGATCGAGGTCACGAGCAGGAGGTTGAGGAGCTGCTCGCTCGACGTCACCAGGAGCTCGGACGCGGGGACGACCACCGCTGCCGGTGCCGTCGGGTCGTCGGTGGGGACCAGCGAGCCCCCGGGGGCGACCGAGGCCGCGTCGGTGGACGCCGTCGTGGCCGCGGCGAAGTCGTAGGTGGGGACATAGCGCATGAAGACGTAGACGATCGCGAGCAGGACGATGCCCGCCCCCGTGAGGAGCGCCGAGTAGGTCAGTGCGAGCCGCGCGCGCACCGTCAGACGGTAGCGCTTCGTCACCGGCTCCCCGCCGTCGAGGTCCGACGGCGGCGGGGTGGGCCGCGGGCTAGTCATCGCTGATCACGTACCCCGCACCGGGCACCGTCGCGATGACTCCCGGGTCGCCCAGCTTGCGCCGCAGCGTGCTGACGGTCACCTTGACGGCGTGCGTGAAGGGGTTGGCGTTCTCGTCCCAGGCCTTCTCCAGGAGCGTCTCCGCGCTGACCACGGCTCCGTCGGCCGCCAGGAGCAGCTCCAGCACCGCGAACTCCTTCCGGGTCAGGCTGACGCGCCGACCCCTGACCGTGACCTCGCGGCGGAACGGGTCCAGGCGGACTCCGCGTCGCTCGAGCACCGGAGGCCGGGACGTGAAGCTGCGCCGGTTGAGGGCGCGGAGCCGGGCGATGAGCTCGGGGAACTCGAACGGCTTGGACAGATAGTCGTCGGCCCCGAGGCCGAGCCCCTCCACACGGTCGTCGAGGGTCCCCGCTGCCGTGAGCATCAGCACCGCGGGCGCAGCAGGGTCGGCCGCCAGGCGCCGGCAGACCTCGTCCCCGTGCACGCCCGGGATGTCCCGGTCGAGCAGCACCACGTCGTAGTCGTACAGCTCGACGGCGAGGAGCGCCGCGTCGCCGTCCGGGGCCACGTCGGCCGCGATCGCCTCCATGGCCAGACGTGCCCGGACGGCGTCGGCCAGGTACTCCTCGTCCTCGACGATCAGCACTCTCACGTGCGTGTCCACCTACCTCTCGTTCGCTCCGCCGTTCGCGGCGCCTCGCCGACCCATCTCCCTCAGGAGACCACGGAGAAGGTTGCGTCGAGGTAAGGCGCGGACCTTACGTTTCCGCAACCAAGGGCTTGATGAGATCGGCGCAGCACGTCAGGTCGCCCGACCTCGACGCGACGAAAGGACAACACTGTGCGCACGACGACCATCCGTTCCCTCACCGCGCTCCTCGGGACGGGCCTGCTCCTCGCGGTCTCGGCCTGCTCCCCTGCTGCGGACGCCGACCCCGAGCTCGACACGGGAGCCGCCAAGATGACCATCGAGGAGTGGCGGCAGGACGTCGACGACTGCATGCTCGACGCCGGCTACGACCTCGTCGCCATGAGCGAGGGGGGTGGCAGCACGCCGTCGATGACGAGCGAGGAGTCGGCGGCGTTCGACACCGAGTACACGGCCTGCATCGACGAGATCGGCGAGGCCCCCGTCGACGAGAACATGCCGTCCGAGGACGAGATGTTCGAGGCCCAGCTGGCCTTCGCCGCGTGCATGCGCGAGGCCGGCTACGACTACCCCGACCCCGTCAAGGGATCGGGCATGAGCGAGGCGCTCGGTCCTGAGATCGACCCCGACGTCGTCGACACCTGCTACGCCAAGAGCCAGGAAGCCGTCCAGTGAGCGCTCCCACCACCACCGACCAGTCCTCGGCGACCACCACCGCCCGCCCGCACCGAGCACGACGCTGGATCCTGACGACACTCGGCGCCCTCGCAGCCGTCGCGGCCGTCGTCGGCGTGGTCGCTCTCACGCGTCCGCCCGCGGCCCCCGAGCCGACGGGCACCCGGCTCGAGATCGAGACCCAGACCGTGACCCGGGGCGACCTCACGGAGCAGGTCCGGACCCAGGGCACCCTGGCCTACAACGCACAACGCGACCTGGGGACGGAGCTCACCGGGGTGATCACCGGGCTCCCTGCGCCGGGCACCGTGGTCACCGTGGGCCAGGAGCTCCTCCGGATCGACGACCTCCCCGTGACCCTGCTGCGAGGGCCCCTGCCCGCCTGGCGCACGTTCACCGCCGGGATGTCCCCGGGGAACGACGTCCTCCAGCTCGAGCAGAACCTCGCTGCGCTGGGCTTCTTCGTCGCGAAGCCCGACTCCACGTTCAGCGAGAGCACGACGGCCGCGATCAAGAAGTGGCAGAAGTCGCTGAAGGTCGAGCAGACCGGCACGATCGACCTGGGCCGGGTCGTCTTCTCGCTCGTCGACGTCCGCGTGCAGTCGCACAAGGCGCAGGTCGGCGACACCGCCGGTCCCGAGATTCTCTCCGTCACGGGACCGGACAAGCAGGTCCAGGCCTTCCTCGACCAGGCACAGGCACCCATCGCCCCCGTCGGCACCAACGTGGCGATCACCCTCCCGGGAGGCGTCTCCACGACGGGAACGGTCGCCGAGGTGGGGGCACCGGTCGAGCAGGAGGGTGGCGACGACAAGACGCTCAAGGTGCCCGTGACCCTCACGCTCGACGACCCTGCTGCGGCCGAGTCTCTCGACAACGTCGCGGTCACGCTCCTGCTCACCCGGACCCGCGCGACCGACGTCCTGACCGTGCCCGTCCTGGCCCTGCTCGCGCAGCCGGGGGGCGGCTTCGCCGTCGAGACCTCGGACGGCGACAGCACGCACCTGGTGCCTGTCGAGCTCGGCACGTTCGCCAACGGCCTGGTCGAGGTGACCGGGGGCGACCTCGAGGTGGGCGACACGATCGTGGTGGCCAAGTGAGCACAGCGATCATCGACCTGGAGGACGTGACCCGCACCTACGGGTCACCACCGACGGTCGCGCTCGGTGGAGTCACCCTGAAGATCGACGAGGGTGAGATGGTCGCGATCGTCGGCCCGAGCGGGTCCGGCAAGTCGACCATGCTCAACATCATCGGGTCCCTGGACCGCGCGTCCTCCGGCGCGACCAGGATCGCCGGGAACGACGTGACCGCCATGAGCGACGCGAGCCTCTCGGCCCTGCGGGCCTACACGATCGGGTTCATCTTCCAGCAGTTCCACCTGTCCGACGGCGTCACGGCCCTCGACAACGTCGCGACCGGTCTGCTGTACACCGGCCTGGCGCCCCGCGAGCGCCGTCGCCGGGCGCGCACTGCTCTCGAACGCGTGGGCCTCGGCGCACGGTTGCACCACCACCCGCGGCAGATGTCGGGCGGAGAGCGCCAGCGCGTCGCGATCGCGCGCGCCGTCGTCGGCGAACCTCGCCTGCTCCTGGCGGACGAGCCGACCGGCAGCCTCGACACCGCCTCCGGCGAGGGCGTCGTCGAGATCCTCCACGACCTGAACAGGTCCGGGACCACGGTCGTGGTCATCACCCACGACCAGGAGCTGGCCGACCGCCTGCCCCGGCAGGTCCGCATCCGCGACGGCAGGATCCTCTCCGACGACCGGGAGGACAGCCGATGAGCCTCGACCGCCGTTCCAGGCTCCGGCCCGGCGACCTCTTCAGCCTCGGCCTGCACGGACTGCGCGCCCGCCCCATGCGCGCGATCCTCTCGTCCTTGGGCATCGCGATCGGTATCGCCGCCATGATCTCCGTGATCGGCATCTCGACCTCGAGCCAGGCGCTCATCAAGGACAAGCTGTCCGCGCTGGGTACCAACCTGCTCACGGTCACGGCTGGCACGGACGTCCTCGGCCAGGACGCGCCCCTCCCACCGGACGCGGTCGCGCTCGTGCGGCGCATCCCGGACGTCCTGCACGTGAGCTCGATCGGCACGCTCGACACGATCACGATCTTCCGCAGCTCCGAGGTCGATCCCGGCCGCACCGGAGGGTTGACCGTGGCGGCCGCCGACCTCGACCTGCTCGAGGCGACCGGTGCCCGGCTCATGCACGGGTCGTGGCTCAACGAGTCGACCGCGCAGTACCCGGCCGTCGTCCTGGGCCGCGGGACGGCCGAACGCCTGGGGATCGGCACGGTGGGCAGCCTCGTGTCGGTGGGCGGTCACCCGTTCACCGTCGTGGGCATCCTCGAGTCGTCGCCCCTCGCCCCGGAGCTCGACTCGACGGCACTCGTCGGCGAACCGATCGCCTCCGACCTCTTCGACCACGACGGCGCGCCGACGACGATCTACGAGCGGTCCACGGAGGAGAGCGTCGCCCAGGTGCGCAAGCTGCTGCCGCCGACGATCCACCCCGACTCGCCGAGCCAGGTGCAGGTCAGCCGCCCCTCGGACGCCCTCGCCGCGAAGAACACGGTCGACCAGGCCTTCACCGGGCTCCTGGTCGGGGTGGGCTCGATCGCCCTGCTCGTCGGCGGGATCGGGGTGGCCAACACCATGGTCATCTCGGTCCTGGAACGTCGCCAGGAGATCGGCCTGCGGCGCTCCCTGGGTGCCACGCGCAAGCACATCCGGGTGCAGTTCCTCTTCGAGGCGATGCTGCTCTCGGCCCTCGGCGGGGTCGCCGGCGCCGCCCTCGGGTGGGTTATCACGGCCGTCGTCGCCAGGACGAACGGGTGGAGCCTCGCGATCCCCCCCGAGGTCCCTGTGCTGGGGGTCGTCGTCACGATCCTCGTGGGGGCGGTCGCGGGCGTCCTGCCCGCCGTGCGTGCGTCCCGCACCTCGCCGACCGCGGCGCTGAGCAGCTGACCCGGGCCCGTCGGTGCGGCGACAGGTGCCGCACCGGCGGGAGGACAGAACCTGACGCCGTGGCCGTCAGCCCACCCCGGCTGGCCGGCCGCGGCGTCCGGTCGTCCGGACCTGCCCGCGCGCCGTCGGGCCCGGCGGTGTAGACCGGAAGACGCGGACGACGACGCGTCCACGCGCGGGCGGCGAAGGAGCGGGCCATGGCGATCGGGTACCTCGTCCCGGTGCTGCTGCTCGCGTGCTGCACCACGACGTCCCTGGTCCCCGCCCGCCGGCCGCCCGGGCTGGGACGGCTGAGCTTTCGCCTGAGCGTCCTGGTGAACGAGCAGCCGTTCGTCATGCTGGCCGCGCTGACCGCCCTGTCGGTGATCGCGGTCGTCGACGGCGACGGCGCGACGCCCGCCGGCCGTGTCGGGCTCGCCCTGGCCGTCCTGACCGCGGCCGGGCTCGTCGTGGTCGCGCGACGTGGCCTGCGCGCGGTGCCCGCGCTCGACCGCACGCTCGTCGCGGGACTCGCGACCGCGCCGGGAGCCGTCACGGCGCGCGGGCTGCCCTGGCGCCGGATCCTGCTGGCCCCGTTCGCGGTGCGGCGACGCGACGTCGTGCGCGTGCGCGACCTGGCGTACGGCGACGGCGCCCAGCACCACCGGCTCGACGTGTACCGCCCCCGGTCGCGCCCGCCCGACGGGCCGACGCTCGTGTACTTCCACGGCGGTGGGTACGTGAGCGGGCGCAAGGAGCTCGAGGCCCGGGCGATGCTCTCGCGCCTCGCGAGCCACGGCTGGGTGTGCGTGAGCGCGAACTACGGACTGCGCCCGACGACGAACTTCCCCGGCCACCTGGTCGACGCCAAGCAGGTGCTGGCCTGGGTCCGCGAGCACGGCCCCGAGCACGGAGCCGACACCGCTCGCGTCGTCGTCGCGGGCAGCTCGGCCGGCGCGCACCTCGCGGCGCTCGCGGCGCTCACCCCGGGAGACGCCCGGTTCCAGCCCGGGTTCGAGGGCGCCGACACGTCCGTGGTCGGGGTGGTCTGCCTCTACGGCTACTTCGGCGAGTACTACGGCAGCGGCCGCGACCTGGCCGTCGACTCGTCGCCGGCCGACTACGTGCGGCCCGACGCTCCCCCGTTCCTCGTGGTGCACGGCGACCAGGACACCCTGGTGCCGGTCGAGGGGGCGCGACGGTTCGTGCGGCACCTGCGGGAGGTCTCGTCGTCGCCGGTCGTGTACGCCGAGCTGCCCGGGGCGCAGCACGGGTTCGACCTGTTCCACTCGATGAGGTTCGACGCGGTCGTCGCAGCGGTCGAGGAGTTCGCCGAGCGGGTGGTGGCGCGGGACCGGGCGCCGGAGGCGACGAGGACGTCGGTCGAGCGGCGCGACGAGCGGTAGACCGCGCGGATCGGGGCATGGCGCCTCGAGAACGGTGGTGCGCCTGGCCAGATTCGAACTGGCGACACCCGCTTTAGGAGAGCGGTGCTCTATCCCCTGAGCTACAGGCGCGTGGGCGCGAACACGGAGGATCGGGCCCGGTGGGACGCCCGACAGCCTAGCGTCCCGGCCCCGGACTGTCCCAACCGCGCCCACCCTGCGTCTACCCCGCGACCGCGGCGACCCGGCCACGGCCCGGCGACCACCGGCCGCCCAACCAGCCACGCACCCGGCCGTCTACTCGGCGCCACGCCGGCCGCCCTACCCGCCCGCGCGCTCGACCAGCCCGATCGCGTACTCGGGCCAGAACTGACCGGCGGCCGGGTCGCCGCGGTCGCACTCGCCGTCGGACTCCCCGGGGACCTTGACGTAGAGGTACGCGTCCAGGGCGCTGCCGTCGTCGACCGCGGCGGGCTTCTCACCGAGCGCGCGCCCCACGGGGTTGCACCAGTCGAGCGGCCCGTCGCCCAGGGGCCCGAGCCCGTTGCGCGACGTGTCGACCACGTAGTGCGTGCCGAGCAGCGCGGCGAGCTCGTCGCCGTACGCGCGCTCGTCGGACGTGGTGCGGAAGTTCGAGACGTTGGTCGCGAACCCGCGGGCGTCCTCGATCCCGGCCTGCCGTAGGCGGTCGGCCATGGTCGGCGCGTCGATCCACGCCGAGTTCCCGGCGTCGAGGTAGACGCTCGCGCCGGCGTCCGCGAGCGCCACGGTCGCCTGCCGCAGCAGTCCGGCACGGTCGCCCTGCGCGTCGCACGCGCCGAGGTCGGCGAGCGCGTCGGGCTCCAGGACGACGGCGGTCCGGGTGCCCCGCAGCCCGTCGGCGACGGCCTGGACGAAGTCCGGGTACTCCTCGGGCGTGAGGCCGCCGTCGGAGAACGAGCCGCAGTCCCGGGCCGGGATCGCGTAGACCGTGACGACGCCCGTGCGTCCGGCCGCGTGGGCCGCGGTCGCGTAGTCGTGCACGAGCGTCTGCGCCGCGGCGGGGTCGAACCAGTCCCCGACCCACAGGGACGCCCCCACCTCGCTGATGACGTCGAGCGCGGCGGCCCCGTCGGGGTCGCTCGCCCGGAGCGCGTCGGCGGCGTGCACCGACTGCATGTCCGGGTCCGCCGCGGGGGCGCCCGCGAGGAACGGGTTGGTGTCCGCACCGGCCGGGGGCCCTGGCGGGGTCACGGCCGGAGCGGGATCGGCGCTCGGCGACGCGGCCTCGTCTCCGGTCCCCGTCTCGTCGCCGGTCCCCGCGCTGCACGCAGCGAGCCCGACGGCGAGGATCACCGCGCCCAGCCAGGTCGCGGTGAGGTGTCGGTCCGGTCGCGTGAGCATGTGTCGGGACACTACGGCCTCTACGGTGCACCGGCCCGGGCGTCCCATCCCGCCGGGCTGTCGACGGTGGGGTGCCGGACCTGAGGCCCGGCACCCCACCTGGGCTGTCAGACCGCCGCGAGCGCCTCGGTCGGCGCCATGCGCGCCGCCCGCACCGCGGGGTAGAGGCCGGCGACGGCCCCGATCGCGAGCGTCGCGACGAGCCCTCCGGCCGCGACGACGGGCGGCACGGCGACCGGCCACCCCTGCGAGGTGGCGTACCCGGCCGTGATGCCGACGCCGATCAGGACCCCGGCGGCCCCTCCCATGAGGGAGAGCACCAGGGACTCGACGAGGAACTGCCCGCGGATCTGCCCCCGCGTCGCCCCGAGGGAGCGGCGCAGCCCGATCTCCGCCCGTCGTTCGAGCACCGAGATCACCATGGTGTTGGCGACCCCGATCCCGCCCACGAGCAGCGCGACCGCGCCGAGCCCGACGAGCAGACCCGTGAACGCCTCGTCCGTCGCCTGCTGGGCCGCGAGCGCGTCCGAGGGGCGCGAGACGTCGACCTCGTTGGGCGCCTGCGGGTTGGCCGTGGGGCCGAGCACGCTGCGCACCTGCTCGACGGCGTCCTCCCGGGTCCGCGTGAAGATCGTCGTCGGCAGCTCGTCCCAGCCGAGGTGCTCCGCCGCGGCCTCGCGCCCGACGAGGGCCCCGAGGTCGACCTCGGGAGCCAGGGGGACGGGGTCGAGGATCCCGACGACCGTGAACCACTCGCCGCCGATCCAGACCTTGACGGCCGGGTCCGGGGCCGAGATCCCGAGCCGCTCGGCGGTCGTGTGCCCCAGGACGACGGCCGGGAACTGCGAGGTCGCCTCGGTGAGCCACGCGCCCTGGGCCACGCTCCCCCCGATCGACTCGAGCAGGTCGAGGTCGGTCGCGTACACCCCGATCCCGCCCGACTCACCGGCCGGGACCAGGTCCGTGCGGTACGCCTTGGCCTTGAGCAGCGCGACCGACGTCGCCGTCTCGACGGGCGCGATCCGGCGCACCATCTCGACGGACTCGGGCGGGAGGCTGGCCGCCTCCCCGAACAGGTCGGTGCCCGGAGCCACCCGCAGCAGGTTGGTCCCGAGGGTCGCGAGCGTCCGGTCGAGCTCGGCGCGCGAGGAGCTCGAGATCCCGACGACCGCGACCATGGCCGCGATGCCGATCGCGATGCCCAGCGCCGACAGCACGGCCCGCAGCGGGCGGGTCCGCAGCCCGGTCGCACCGACGCGGAGCACGTCGGGGGCTGCGAGCCGGGCCGGGCGCAGCACGGTCAGCACGACGCCTCCTCGGTCGACGCGTCGGTCGGGTGGCCGGCGACCACGCCGTCCGGCACCGCGCCGAGGACTCCCGGCGACGCGTCGAAGACGGTCCCCCGGTCCTCGCGGGCCGGGCCCGAGACGTCCGCGACGATCGCGCCGTCGCGCATCACGACCTGACGCGGCAGCGAGGCCGCGAGATCGCGGTCGTGCGTGATGATGACGACGGTCGTGCCGGCCGCGTTGAGCCCGCGCAGCACGTCCATGACCCCGGCCCCGGACACCGTGTCGAGCGCGCCCGTGGGTTCGTCGGCGAGCAGCAGGGGCGGGTCGCCGACGACCGCGCGGGCGATCGCGACCCGCTGCTTCTCCCCGCCCGACAGCTCGTGCGGCCGGTGCGTCAGCCGGTGCCCCAGTCCGACCCGCTCGAGCGCTTCCGCCGCCCGACGACGCCGCTCGCGCCGCCCCACCCCGCGGTACAGGAGCCCGTCGGCCACGTTGTCGAGCGCCGAGACCCCGACGGCCAGGTGGAAGTGCTGGAACACGAACCCGATGCGGCTCGCGCGCAGCGCGGACACCTCGCGGTCGTCGAGGTCCTCGACGAGGAAGTCGTCGATCATGACGTGCCCCGAGGTGGGCCGGTCGAGCGTGCCGATCACGTTGAGCATGGTCGACTTGCCCGACCCCGAGGGCCCGACGATCGCGAGGAGCTCGCCGCGCGCGACGTCGAGGTGGACGTCGCGGAGCGCGGCGACGCCCCCGGGGAAGACGCGCGAGACCTGGTGCAGCGTGACCACGGGCCCGCCACCGCCTTCCGGGGTCCCCGGCCCGGGCACGGACGCGGAGGGCGCGAGCGCGACGGTCGCGGCGCTCACGACGGCATCCCGACGACGTCACCCTCGGCCAGGTCGCCCGTGACCTCGACGTTCCCGTCGGCGAAGAGCCCGGTGGTCACCGCGACGATACGGGTCGAGCCGCCCTCGACGACCTCGACGCCGTACCCGCCCTCGGCGAGCGCGAGGAGCGCTGCGACGGGCACGGTGAGCACGTCGGGCCGTTCGTCGGCGACGAACGTGACCTTGACCGTCCCCGCGTCGGCCTCGGTCCCGTCGGCGAGGGTCACGGTCACGGGGACCACGGTCGTGTCGGAGGCCCCGGGCATGCCGCTCTCGTCCTTGACGATCTCGGGGCTCCCGACGGAAGTGATCACGCCGTCGGCCGACCCGCCGCCGGGGAGCGCGACGCTCACGGCGCCCCCCTCGACGGCCAGGTCGCGGTCGGCGAGGTCGAGGTCGACCGAGATCGCCCGGTCGACGCCCGTCGTCGTGAGGATCTCGGCCGCGGCCGGGGCCCCGACGCGCACCTTGAGCGCGTCGACCCGCACCGGTCCGGGGACCACGAGCACGTCGGCCGGGCCGACGCTCCCCGTCTTCTCGAGCCCGCGGTCCTTCTGCCACTTCTCCACGGCCTTGGCGGTCGCTGCGGTGAACTTGGCGTCCACGGTGAAGCCCGTGTAGCCGAGCGCCGCGAGGTTCTCCTCGAGCTGGCGCACGTCGTCCCCCTCGGCGTCGACTCCCAGGTCGCGGTACATCGGCAGGCTGCCGAGCAGCAGGACCGTGGGGTGCTCGTCGACCTTGAACAGGACTCCCCCGCGGTCGACGACGTCGCCCACCCCGGGCAGCCAGGTCACGGTCCCGCCTCCTCCCCCGCCGTCGCCGCCCGCGCCCTGGTGTCCCTGGACGACGGCCTCGCCGTACCCGAGCACACCCTTGACGGTGCTCCGCTCGACGAGCGTCTGGCGCGTCACGGTCGCGGTCGCACCGGGCCCGGACGCGGCCGGGTCGGGTTCCGCGCCCCGACCGAACCCGCCCAGGACCAGGACGGCGCCGGCACCGATCACCACGGCGCCGGCGACGCCGCCGACGATCGCCCCGCGGCGACGCCGCCGTCGGGGCGCGGCGGCCGCCGGTGCCGCGTCGGCCGGTGCGTTGACCTCGGCGCTCCGGGGGCCGTCGCCCGGGGCGACGTGCCGCCGGCGGCTCACTCGCCACCCGCCGGGACCGCGCCGCCGACCGAGAGGCTCGCGCCGCCCTCGCCGTTGCACGCCTCGATCGCCGCGTCGAACGCGTCGACGTCGTCGGGCACCTCGAGCGCCTGCGTCATGCCACCGTTCGGGTCGGGGTCCGGCATGTCGATGCCGTTCTCGCGCATGCACCTCGCGAACTCGCGCTGCGACTCGAGGTCCTCGGGGCTCGGCTTCATGGGCTCACCGCCGTTGGGCAGGAACTCCTTGCAGGCCTCGAAGGCCTTGTCCATCTCGTCCCTGTCGGCGCCCGACTCGGTCGTGAGGGCGACGGCGCCCGAGGAGTCCGGGTCCGGCATGTCCACGCCGTTGTCCCGCATGCAGCTCGCGAACTTGCGGGACAGGTCGTCGCGCTCGGCGTCGGTCATCTCCTCGTACGACTTCCCGTCCTTCGCCTGGCTGTTCTCGCCCTTGCCTCCGCCCGCGCTCGCGACGTCCGGGGCGCCGTCGGGCGCGCACGCCGAGAGCGTGACCGACAGGAGCGCGACGACGAACGCGACCGACGCCGCGCTGCGACGCGAGCGGACTCTGCTGCGCCCCGTGGTCGGGGCCGGGGCCGGGGTCTGGTGGATGGTCATGGTGCGTCCTCACGTCGTGGTCGGTCCCCGTGGCCGCACGGCCTCGGGGACGGGGTGCACGAACAGTTCAGCGGGCGGCCCGTGAGACCCCCGTGAGTCACGCCCTCACAGAGATCTCACAGTGCTCACCGGCATGCTCCTCAGGTGCGAGTACTGGTGGTGGAGGACGAGGAGCTGATCGCGGAAGCGGTCGCGACGGGGCTGCGACGGCTCGCGATGGCGGTCGACGTCGCGCTCGACGGGCACGAGGCCCTGGCGCGGATCGACGTGAACGCGTACGACGTCGTCGTGCTCGACCGGGACCTGCCCGGCGTCCACGGCGACGACGTGTGCCGGGCGCTCGTGGCCTCGGGCGGCGACGCGCGGGTCCTCATGCTCACAGCCTCGGGCGGCGTGCTGGACCGCGTGAACGGGCTCGACCTGGGCGCCGACGACTACCTCGTCAAGCCCTTCGCGTTCGCCGAGCTCAGTGCCCGCGTACGGGCCCTCGGCCGGCGGGCGCGCCCCGCTGCCCCGCCCGTGCTCGAACGCTCGGGCCTGCGCCTCGACACGAGCCGGCACGAGGTCTACCGCGAGGGGAGGTTCGTGCACCTGTCGCGCAAGGAGTTCGGCGTGCTCGAGGAGCTGCTGCGCGCCGACGGGCGGCCCGTGTCGGCCGAGCACCTGCTCGAGAAGGTCTGGGACGAGAACATCGACCCGTTCACGGGCGTCGTGCGCTTCACCATCAAGCAGCTGCGCCGCAAGCTCGAGGACGCCTCGCTCGTCGAGACCGTCACGGGTGTCGGGTACCGGGTCGCATGAGGCCGCTCCCGCGCCCCGTGCTGCGCCCCACGCTGCGCGCTCGCCTCACGGCCGTCTACGCCGCGGCCTTCGTGGTCGCCGGGGCCGTGCTCATCGCCGTCCTGTACGTCCTGCTCGCGGCCGCGATCGACCGCCAGCCGCTCGACTCGGTCGGCATCGCGGTGGGCGCCGTCCAGGCGACCGACCCCAGCCTCTACGCGACCCTGGAACCCTCCGCGACGGCAGCCCTGGTCTCGGGCGAGGCCATCCCGCTCAGCAGCCCGGTCGAGGACCTGACGCCCGCCGCGACGTACTCCGACCCTGCGGGGACTCTCACCGACCTGCGCGACGTCGTCCAGCTCAACAACCAGGAGGCCCGCGACCAGACCCTGCGCACGGTCCTCACGTGGTCGGTCGTCGCGCTGCTCGGGATCGGCGTGCTCGCGGTGGGCTTCGGCTGGGTCATGTCCTCGCGCGTGCTCGCGCCCCTGCACCGCATCACGGCCACGGCCCGGCGCGTCGCGGACACCAACCTCCACGAGCGCATCGCGCACTCTGGGCCCGACGACGAGCTCAAGGACCTCGCCGACACGTTCGACGCGATGCTCGAGCGCCTCGACCGGTCGTTCGACGGGCAACGTCGTTTCGTCGCCAACGCCTCGCACGAGCTGCGCACCCCGCTCACGATCAGCCGCACGGTCCTGGAGGTCGCGCTCGACGACCCGGAGACGCACCAGGACACGCGCCACCTCGGCGCGACGCTGCTCGCGGTCAACGCGCGCCAGGAGCGCCTCATCGAGGGGCTCCTCACGCTCGCCGCCGCGGACCGGGCCCCGATCGTCACCGAGACCGTGGACCTGGCCGAGGTCGCCGCGCAGGCCGTCGCGACCGCGGGCGTCTCCGCGCGCGACGCCGGTGTCGACCTGCGCCTCGACACGGCCCCGACCCCCCTGCTCGGTGACGCCGTGCTCCTCGAACGGCTGGTCCAGAACCTCGTCGACAACGCCGTGCGCTACAACGAGCCCGGCGGCCGGGTCGCCGTCGCGACGCGGCCCGGGCCGGGCGGGACGGTCGAGGTCGCGGTGTCCAACACGGGCCCCGTCGTCCCGTCGTACGAGGTCGAGGCGCTGTTCGAGCCGTTCCGGCGACTCGGGCGCGACGGGGCCGTGGCCGACCGGCGCGGCGGGTACGTGCGCGGCGGCGTGGGGCTGGGCCTGTCGATCGTGCGCTCGGTCGCGGCCGCGCACGACGGCGAGGTCACGGCCGAGCCGCGCGAGGGCGGCGGGCTGACGGTCGTCGCGCGGCTGCCGGGTGCTGCGCGGCCGCCGGGTGCTGCGCGGCCGCCGGGCACGACGGGTACTGCGGGCACGACGGGCACTGCGGGCACGACAGGCACTGCGGGCACTGCGGGCGCACGGGCGGGTCGGGCCGTCGAGACGACCCGGCCCGGGGCCGCGAGCGTGAGGGCCGTCGCGGGTGTCTAGCCCGGCATCGGCACGGGCACGTCCGAGCCGCCCTCGACCGTGCGCCGGGCGCCCATCTGGATGATCGCGGGGGCCGGCACGAACCCGCCCGCGATGAGCGCCTCACCCTGGTGGAAGAACGGGGTCGCGGCGAGCAGCTCGGGCGGCGCGAACCCGAAGACGGCCTCGAGCTCGACCAGGTCGGCGGGAGAGCTCATGCGCATGACGATCACGTTGTCGCACTGCGAGAGCACGTTCGGGTGGATCTTGGAGGGCCGCTGCGTCGAGAGCAGCAGCCACAGCCCGAACTTGCGTCCCTCGGCGGCGATCTGGATCACGCGCTCGGTCGTGAGCCGCTGGAGCTGGGTCGCGGGCTCGGCCGAGACCACGTTGTGCGCCTCGTCGATCACGATCAGTCGGGGCTTGCGCGTGGCGCGGTCGGCCCACAGCTCGTCGAGCAGGGCGAGCGAGACCGCGAGCTGCTCCTCGTGCGTGTGCAGGCTCCCGAGGTCGACCACGACCGCGCGGGGCCCCTCGTCGAGCACCTCGCTCACGGACTGCCCGACGCCCGCCCACACGTCCCAGTCGAGGATCCCGAGGTTCTCGACGCGCTGGGCGAGCCGGAGCGCGTCGGGCTCGCCCGTGGCGCGCAGGGCCGACGGGATCGTGTGCGGGTTGAGCATGCCCTCGGTCGCGATGGCGGGCGGCCCGGCCGCGGCGCCGAGCGCTCCCGCGACGCCGCCCGGACCCGTCGCGCTCTCGAGCATCCGTAGGAACGTGTTGTACTCGCCCCGGTCCGTCAGCGGGTCGAGCTGGAGCACCGCGGCCTGGCTCGCGGCCTCCATCGCGGTGAGCCGCGCGGTGACGGGGTGGTGCTCGCCGTCGTTGCGCAGGACGCGCACGTCGAGCTCGCGCAGGCGCTGGGCGTCCTCGGACGACGCGGACTCGAGCAGCTCGCCGATCCGCACGAAGTCCGAGTTCGGGTCGAGGATGACCATGGGCAGGTCGGTGTCGATGAGGAGCTGCTCGAGGAGGACCCCGAGCGCGTACGTCTTGCCCGAGCCCGACTGCCCGCACAGGAACGTGTGCCGGTTGAAACGGTGCGGCTGGAGCAGCGCGTCCACGTTGCCGCGGCTGTGGTGCAGGTCGCCGATCCGCAGCGTCGCACGCTCGCGCGCCTGGAGCGCCTCGAGCACGCCTGCCCCGGCCGGGGCGAGGTCGTCCGACGTGAACGGGTCGCCCCCCGACGTGGCCACCGTGCCGTCCGGGCGCAGCTCCCCGAGGATCCGCCCGTGCCCGACGGCGTCCCCCGCCTTGGTCGCCCGCGTCAGGACCTGCCCCATGACCAGGGCCGCACCGGGGTGCTCGGCGGTCTCCGGGAACGTCACGCCGATCGTCACGAAGTCTCCCGGGCCGATGCTCGACACGCGCGGGAGGCGATAGGTGAAGCGCCGACCGTCGAAGGACTCGGCGAGCGTGGTCTCGGTCGTCATGCGGGGCCTCCGTGGTCGCAGGTCGCGGCGGGCGGGCGTCATCGCGCCACCCGTGCAGGACAAGGATCGACCAGGGGGCGCGCGAGCGCACGCGCAGGCTCCCGCGACCGGGCTAGCGCCGCCGCTCGTACGTGAGCATCCGGAACCGGACCCCCGCCGCAGAGGTCTGCCAGCCGCCGTCCGGGGCGCCCGGAGCGTCCGGGGTGCCGGCCACGAGGTCCCAGTCGCCGCCGGGACCGGCCGCGAGCGCCGGCGCGAACGCGTCGCCGTCGACCTCGACGTCGATCTCCGTGACGACGCAGCGGTCCGCGAGCGGCAGGGTCGCCGCGTACACCTGCGCGCCGCCCATGACCCAGACCTGCCCCGAGCCCGACTCCTCGGCCGCGGCCGACGCGAGCGCGAGCCCCTCCTCGACCGACGAGGCGACCACGACGCCGGTGCCGAGGGCGCCCGGTTGAGCGGCGCCGTCGGGCACCCAGCCCTCCTGGCGCGTGACGACCACGTTGCGCCGGCCCGGCAGGGGGCGGAAGCGCGGCGGCAGCGAGTCCCACGTGACGCGGCCCATGAGGACCGGGTGGCCCGTGGTGACGCGGCGGAAGTGCGCGAGGTCCTCGGGCAGGTGCCACGGCATCCCGCCACGGGCCCCGATCACGGGACGGCCCGCGGCGTCGCGCGCCTGGGCCCAGACCAGTCCGACCGCCGGACGGCTCACACGGCCACCGGGGCCTTGATCGTCGGGTGGTGCTGGTAGCCCACGACCTCGACGTCCTCGTACGTGTAGTCGAACAAGGAGTCGCGCGGGGCCAGACGCAGCGTGGGGGCCGGGTAGGCCTCACGGCTGAGCTGCTCGCGCACCTGCTCGACGTGGTTGTCGTAGATGTGGCAGTCGCCGCCCGTCCAGACGAAGTCGCCGACCTCGAGCCCCGACTGTGCCGCGACCATGTGCGTGAGCAGCGCATAGGACGCGATGTTGAACGGGACGCCCAGGAACAGGTCAGCGCTGCGCTGGTAGAGCTGGCACGAGAGCTTGCCGTCGGCCACGTAGAACTGGAAGAACGCGTGGCAGGCGGGCAGGGCCATCTTGTCGAGCTCGCCCACGTTCCACGCCGAGACGATCATGCGGCGCGAGTCCGGGTTGGTGCGCAGCGTCTCGAGGACCTGGCTGACCTGGTCGACGTGCTGCCCGTCCGGCGTGGGCCACGAGCGCCACTGGACGCCGTAGACCGGACCGAGCTCGCCGTTCTCGTCGGCCCACTCGTCCCAGATCTTCACGCCGTTCTCCTGGAGCCAGCGCACGTTGGAGTCGCCGCGCAGGAACCACAGCAGCTCGTAGACGATCGACTTCAGGTGCACGCGCTTGGTCGTCACGAGCGGGAAGCCCTGCGACAGGTCGAAGCGCATCTGGTGGCCGAACACGCTGCGCGTGCCCGTCCCCGTGCGGTCCGACTTGTGCGTCCCGGTCTCCAGGACGAGCCGGAGGAGGTCCTCGTAGGGCGTCGGGACGGGTGAGCTGCTGGGCGCGCTGGAGCTGTCGCTGACGGTGACCACGGGTGCCAGTCTAGAGAGGGAGTCTCCCCACAGCGCACTCGTGGACCCCTTCCAGGCTGTGAGACCGATGACTCGTCCGGGGAATGCGCGGTCCCCCGGCGGCGTTGGTCCGGGCACCGGTCGCACGGAACGGCCGTACCCCGAGGATGGGAAGATCAGCAGCATGACGAACACCGCAGCCGCAGCCGAAGAGATCCCCACGTCGTCGCCGTCCCCGACGGACGCCCTGTGGGTCGAGCGCACCGGCACCCGCACGTACACCGGCTTCTCGGCGCGCGGCGCGAGCGTGTCGATCGGCCCCGCGAGCGAGGGTGCGGTCTTCACCCCGGGCGAGCTCCTCAAGATCGCGCTCGCCGCGTGCGCAGGCATGAGCAGCGACGCGCCGTTCGCGCGCCGCCTGGGCGACGACTACCAGGTGACCATCCGCGTCGACGGCGCCAAGGACATGGCCGAGGACCGCTACACGGCCATCACCGAGCACTTCGAGATCGACCTGTCGGGCCTCGAGGACGACGCGCGCGAGCGTCTCCTCAAGGTCGCCGACCGCGCGATCGAGACCACGTGCACCGTGGGGCGTACCGTCAAGAACGGTGCGACAGTGGAGCACACCTTCGGCCCGGTCGTGGGTGCGGTCGGCGAGTAGTCGACACGTGGCACCGCGGTCCGGGGCACGAGGGACAGCAGCCGTCACTGGAGGGAGTCGTCCGATGGGTCGCAAGAAGAAGGACACCGAGTCCCAGATGGCCGTCTGGGGAACGTCGGACAGCGTCCGGCCGGAGCCGCAGTACGGGCACCTGACCGCGGTCCAGGACGCACCCGAGGGACAGACCGCCGACGACTGGGGCGACCTGCGCAGCACGCCGCTGCTCGACGCAGCCCTGGACAAGGCCGTCACCATCCCGTCGTCGGTCATCCACGCGCACGTGGACGGCCTGCGCCGCCGCAACCCGCACTCGTCGCCCGCGCAGATCATCGGGATCCTCGAGCGCGAGTACCTCATGGTCATCGGGACCGCGGGCGGCGCGGTGGGTGCCGCCGCGGCGTTCCCGGCCGTCGGCACGGGCGTGGGCATCGCGCTGACCGCGAGCGACGTCGCGACGTTCTTCGGGTCGTCGGCCGCGTTCTCGCTCGCGGTCGCGGACGTGTACGGCTTCGAGGTCGACGACGCCGCACGTCGTCGCGCCCTCCTCATGGCCTCGGTCCTCGGGGACAAGGGGTCCCAGGCGGTCGAGAAGGCGTCGGGCGGGTCGGCACTCGCGTGGGGCAAGGTGCTCATGACGAGCATGCCGTCGAGCACGCTCAAGCAGGTCAACAAGGCCCTGACGAACAAGTTCATGCGCACGCAGTTGGTCAAGCACGGCGGCCTGGCGATCGGACGGCTCGTGCCGTTCGGCGTGGGCGCCGTCGTGGGGGTGGCGGGCTCGCGGGCGCTCGGGAAGACCGTGATCAGCCAGTCCCGGCGGGCTTTCGGTCCGCCGCCCCAGGCGTTCCGGCCCGTCCTGGAGGTCATCGAGGTGCCCGACGGCGCCGCTCCCCCTCTGCTCGTCCCCGCACCTGCGGACCGGCTCAGCCTGGTCGACGCCCCCGTGCCCGGGGCCGGGCCCGGAGTGGTCGACGAGGCGGCCGAACGTGCAGCGGCCCGCCGGGCACGCGATGGGTCCGGCGCCGACGGTGCGCCGCGCGGCATCCGGTCGGTGCGCTGGCGCCGACCCAAGAAGTCTTCATGACGGCAGCGGACGGGCCGAGCACCCCAGCACGACCGGGACGCGTCGAGCTCACGCACGTCCTGCCCCTCGACGCCGAGCGGGCTTTCGCCCTGGTCGCGGACGTGCGGACGCACCCGCGCTGGGTCCCCCTGAGTCGTGGCACGTTCCACGGCGCGGACGGTTCGCCGCTCCCCGCGACGGCCTGGAAGCCCGGGGTCGGCGCCGAGTTCACCATGGTCTCCGGGCCGTTCGCACCCCAGGGTGCGCCGGGCTTCCCCGACCGCATGCGGATCACGGCCTGGGAGCCGCCCGGACCCGGCGGCCAGGCGGGGCGCGCGACGTACCTGAAGCTCGGGCCCGCGCTGCTCGGGGAGGCGGGGATCGTCGTCGTGCCCCTCGCGGCTCATCACCTGCCCGCCGCGACCCCGCGCGAGCCCGTGGCGCGCTGCGCCGTGACCTGGTGGGAGGACGTGTACCTCGCCGGTCCGCTGCCCCGATCCGTGACAGCTCCGCTCGCCGCGCGCGTGCTGGACCTCATGATCCGGGTGTCGCTGCGCCGTCTGGACCGGATCGTCGCGCGCGGGCTCTGACGCCGACGGCTCGTCGGCCCTGTCGGCCCATCGGCCGGCGCCGAGATCCGTGTGTGGCCCCCCTGCCGAGCATGCGGTCGTCGTTCGTCGACCATGCGGTCGTCGCTCGGAACCAGCCGGTTCCTGACGCCAAGCGCATGCTCGGCACCGCTGGGGGTCAGGCCTCCTGGTCCGGCGTCTCCGCCGCGTCAGGCGTCTCGGCGACCGGCGCGTCGGCCGGTCCCGCGAGGATCAGGTAGAGCTCGCGGCGCGTGCGCTCGAGGAGCGCGACGGCCTGGGCCACCTGCTCGTCCGAACCCGACCGGGCGACCTGCCGCAGCGCCTCGGCGACCTGCTGGAGCGAGCCACGGAGCTGCCGCGCCGGGCGGACGCCGCCGTCGGCCGCGTCCTGCCAGGGAGAGCCCAGCTCGTCGGCGTGCTCGGTGACGTAGGTGCGACCGTCGTCGGTGAGGCTCGCGAGCTTGCGCCCGCCCTCAGCCGTGATGGTCACGAGGCCCTCGTCCTCGAGCAGGCTCAGCGCGGGGTAGATCGCACCGGGGCTCGGACGCCACGCACCCGAGGTGCGCTCGCCGATCTCCTGGATGATCTGGTAGCCGTGCATGGGCGCCTCGGTCAGGAGGAGCAGGACGGCAGCGCGGATGTCGCCGCGCCCGGCGCGGCCGCCCGGGCCGCGTCCTCCGGGACCGCGGTGGCCGCGAGGGCCGCCGCCAGGTCCGCCGCGGTGCCCACGGGGCCCGCGTCCTTCGAACCGGTCGTCGAACCGCTCGTCGGGTCCGTCGTGGTGCTCGTGGTGCTCGTGGTGGCCCGGGTGGCCGTCGGGACCACGCCCGGGACGGCCCGAGCCCTCGGGCCCGCGACGGGGCGCGTCGCCACGCCCGGGCTCGCCACGGCCGGGGCCGTCGGGTCGGCCGCCGCGGCGACCGCGCGGGCCGCCGAGGTCGGCACCGAAGTCCGGGCCGAAGCCCTCTCCGGCGGTGGGGAAGTCGTCGCGTCGGCGACGGGGTCGGCCCCCGAAGGAGTCGAAGGCGCCTGCGCGGCCGGAACGGTCGCGGGGCGGGCGGGAAGCATCTGGGTGCTGGTGGGGGGTACGCATGTGGTGTCTCCTGTGATGAGTCGAGCGTGTCTGGGGAGCCCCTTCGCGGGGCGTCCGAGCGCTGGGCTCGGGTGGCGGGTGCCGGCGGGTTCTCGTCGGTTCTCCGACGGGCCCTCGGCCTGACATCCGGGTCCTCGACGCGGTGCGTTCTTCCGCACTCTCTGCGTCGACGAGTTAAAGATATATCGTTGACGTATCGATAGTCAACCCCTGATCTCGATCGTGTTCCGGGGCCGGTCCGCCGACCACCCAAGTCACCGTCCAGGTCGTACAGTGACGGGAAGGCCTCGGACCGGCTCGCGACCCGGGGTCCCGCAGCAGACACCGTGCAACGACGCACACCCCGCACCGTCGCACGTCCCACGCCCACCCAGACCCCAGAGGCGCAGATGACGACCAGCATCCCGGGACCCACGCAGGTCCCCCGGCACTACCTCATGTGCCGCCCCACGTACTTCACCGTCAGCTACGAGATCAACCCGTGGATGGACCGCGCCCGGCCCGTCGACACCGCGCTCGCCGTCTCCCAGTGGGAGCGCCTGCGCGACGTGTACCTCGACCTCGGGCACCAGGTCGACCTCATCGAGCCCGAGCCCGGCCTGCCCGACATGGTCTACGCGGCCAACGGCGCGACCGTCGTCGACGGCCTCGTCTACTCGGCCCTGTTCCGCCACCCCGAGCGCGCCCCCGAGGGCCCCGCCTACCTCAAGTGGTTCGCCGACCGCGGCTACGTGACCCACTCGGCCGACCACGTCAACGAGGGCGAGGGCGACCTGCTCGTCGCGGGCGACGTCGTCCTCGCGGGCACGGGCTTCCGCACCGAGGTCAGCGCCCACCAGGAGGCCGCCGACCTGTGGGGCCGCGAGGTCCTCACGCTCGAGCTCGTCGACCCCCGCTTCTACCACCTCGACACCGCGCTCGTGGTGCTGCGCGGCAGCGAGGGCGACAACGGCAGCGACGGCACGGCGCGCGTCACGCCGGGCGGCACACCGCCGCCGCTCCTCTCCCCCCTGCCCGACGGCGGCGCTCCCCCGCGCGACGCCCCGCACCTCACGCACGCTCGCCCCGCCGAGGTGACGGTCGACGTCGCCTACTACCCGCCGGCGTTCTCCCCCGCGTCCCAGGAGCTCCTGGCCGAGCGCTACCCCGACGCCCACCACGCGACCGAGGACGACGCCCTGGTCCTGGGCCTCAACGCCGTGAGCGACGGGCTGCACGTGATCCACACGCCCGCGGCGACCCGCTTCGCGGCGGCCCTGGCCGAGCGAGGCTACGAGACCGTCGGGATCGACACGTCCGAGCTCCTGCGCGGGGGCGGCGGCTCCAAGTGCTGCACCCTGGAGATCCGGCCGTGAGCGCCCAGAGCCAGGCGGCCCCCGCGCCCGCGACCAGCCCGGACACCACCGACGCCGCACGGGCCCACGCGTCGGGAGCGGCGCCGTCGGGCACCCGCACGGACCGTCGCGACTCGCTCGCGCACAACTACCACCCGCTGCCCGTGACGATCGCGACGGGCGAGGGCGCCTGGGTCACCGACGTCGCGGGCCGTCGCTACCTCGACCTGCTCGCGGGGTACTCGGCCCTGAACTTCGGGCACCGCCACCCCGGGCTGATCGCGGCCGCGACCGAGCAGCTCGGACGCGTCACCCTCACGTCGCGGGCGTTCGACCACGACCTGCTGCACCCGTTCGCGGACCGGCTCACCCGGTTGATCGGGCCGCTCGTCCAGGGTGCCGACCACGGCACGCCGGCCGGACGGGCGGGCGAGAAGGGCGCCCCGGGCGACTCCGGCAGCGCCGTGATGGTGCCCATGAACACGGGCGCCGAGGCCGTCGAGACCGCGATCAAGATCGCCCGCAAGTGGGGCTACGAGGTCAAGGGCGTGCCGGCCGGGCAGGCGAGCATCGTCGTCGGGCACGGGAACTTCCACGGGCGCACCACGACCATCGTCTCCTTCTCCGACGACCCCGACGCGCGCGACGGGTACGACCCGTTCACGCCCGGGTTCCGCCTCGTGCCCTACGGCGACGCCCGTGCCGTCGCGGACGCGATCGACGAGACCACGGTCGCCGTCCTCATGGAGCCGATCCAGGGAGAGTCGGGCGTCGTCGTGCCTCCCGACGACTACTGGCCCGCGCTGCGCCGCGTGTGCGACGAGCGCGACGTCCTGCTGATCGCGGACGAGATCCAGTCCGGCCTGGGCCGGACCGGGACCACGCTCGCGTGCGAGCTGTGGGACGTGCGGCCAGACCTGGTGACGCTCGGCAAGGCCCTGGGTGGCGGCGTCGTGCCGGTCTCGGCGGTCGTCGGGCGGCGCGAGATCCTCGACGTGCTGACCCCCGGGACGCACGGGTCGACGTTCGGGGGCAACCCGCTCGCGTGCGCGGTGGGCCTCGCGGTCGTCGGGCTCCTCGAGACGGGCGAGCTCCAGGCCCGCACGCGCGACCTGGGCGGGCACCTGCACGAACGCCTCGGGAGCCTCGTCGACGAGGGGCTCCTGACGGGCGTCCGGGGCGTGGGGCTGTGGGCCGGGATCGACCTCGACCCCGCCCGCGGGACGGGCCGCGACCTGTGCGAGGCCCTGCTCGCGCGGGGTGTCCTGGCAAAGGACACGCACGGCTCGACCATCCGGCTCGCGCCCCCGCTCGTGATCGAGCGTCCAGACCTCGACCTCGGGATGGCCGCTCTGCGTGACGCCCTGACGCAGCTCGCCGCAGATCGGTAGAGTCCGGAGGGTGACCACTCCTGCCTCTGACACCTCCACCCGCCTCGCCGAGTGGCAGCAGGCCTACGCTGACCTGCAGTCCCTCGGCCTGAAGCTCGACCTGACGCGCGGCAAGCCCTCCGCCGAGCAGCTCGACCTCTCCGACGCCCTCCTGGCACTGCCGGGCGCAGGAACGGTCACCGACGCCGACGGCACCGACGTGCGCAACTACGGCGGGCTCGACGGCCTGCCGCAGATCCGCCGCATCTTCGCCGAGCTGCTGGACGTCCCCGTCGCCCAGCTCCTCGCAGGCGGCAACGCGAGCCTCACGCTCATGCACGACACGCTCGCGTTCGCGATGCTGTTCGGTCTGCCCGGCTCCGAGCGCCCCTGGTCCCGCGAGGAGAAGGTCCGGTTCGTGTGCCCGGTCCCGGGCTACGACCGGCACTTCGCGCTGTGCGAGGCGTTCGGCATCGAGATGGTGACCGTCCCCATGACGGCCGACGGTCCCGACGCCGAGGCCGTCGCGGCCCTCGTGGCGGACGACCCGAGCATCAAGGGCATGTGGGTCGTGCCCACCTACGCGAACCCGGACGGCTCGGTGGTCTCGCGCGAGGTCGCCCAGCGCCTCGTGTCGATGCCCGCCGCTGCGCCCGACTTCCGCATCATGTGGGACAACGCGTACGCGGTGCACCACCTCACGGACGTCGAGACCGAGTCCGCGCCCGCGCTCGCACTGGCCGCCGAGGCCGGCAACCCGGACCGCGTGCTGCTCTACGCCTCGACCTCCAAGATCACGTTCCCCGGTGCGGGGGTCGCGTTCCTGGGCGCCTCCCCGGCCAACATCGCCTGGTACAAGAAGCACCTCGCGGCCCAGTCGATCGGCCCGGACAAGATCAACCAGCTCCGCCACGCCGAGTTCTTCGGCGACGCCGAGGGCGTTCGTGCCCACATGCGCAAGCACCGGGACGTGATCGCACCCAAGTTCGAGGCCGTCGACACGATCCTGCGCGAGCGCCTCGGGACGGACGGTGTCGCGTCCTGGACCGCGCCGCTCGGCGGGTACTTCGTGTCGCTCGACGTCGTGCCGGGCACCGCGGCGCGCGTGGTCCAGCTCGCCAAGGAGGCGGGCATCGCCCTGACGCCTGCGGGGGCCACGTTCCCGTACGGCAAGGACCCGCAGGACGCCAACATCCGCCTGGCCCCCACCCTGCCCCCGCTCGACGAGGTCCGGGTCGCGATCGACGGTGTCGCGACGTGCGTGCTGCTCGCCGCGGCGGAGAAGGCGGCTGCGGACGCCTGACCCGCCCCGCTCCCGACGGACGGCCCCGGACCTCTGGTCCGGGGCCGTCCGTCGTCGCATGATGGAGATCTCGGCCGCCCGGCACCGATGAGTTCTCACGCCACCGCCGGTCGAACCTGGACAGACCCGTGCACCACCCACGACTCAGGGAGCACGTATGACCAGCGCACCAGATCTCGCGATCGAGGCCCACGGCCTCGTCAAGCACTTCAAGGAGACCCGGGCAGTCGACGGGATCGACCTCGCCGTGCCGACCGGCACGGTCTACGGGGTCCTCGGCCCCAACGGCGCGGGCAAGACCACGGCCGTCCGCATGCTCACGACCCTCCTGCGCCCCGACGCGGGCACGGCCCACGTCCTGGGGCACGACGTCCTGGCCCAGCCCGACGCCGTCCGCTCGCTCGTGGGTCTCACGGGCCAGTACGCGTCGGTCGACGAGGACCTGACCGGCGCGGAGAACCTGATCGTCATCGCGCGGCTCTACGGGTTCTCGAAGCCCGCGGCGCGGCGCCGGGGCATGGACCTCATGGAGGCGTTCGGCATCGCCGAGGCCGCGAACCGGCCCGTCAAGACGTACTCGGGCGGCATGCGCCGCCGCATCGACCTCGCCGCGAGCCTCGTCATGAGCCCCCGGGTGCTGTTCCTCGACGAGCCGACCACGGGGCTCGACCCCCGCAGCCGCAACCAGGTGTGGGACATCGTGCGCGTGCTCGTGGCCGACGGCGCGACCGTGCTGCTCACGACCCAGTACCTCGAGGAGGCCGACCAGCTCGCGGACCGCATCGCCGTGATCGACCACGGCAAGGTCATCGCCGAGGGCACCGCGACCGAGCTCAAGCGCTCGGTCGGCGAGGGGTCGGTGAACCTGCGTCTCGCCGACTCGTCCGAGCGCGCCCGGGCCGCGGAGATCGTCGAGCGCGTGCTGCGCGCGGAGGTCGTGCTCGCGCCCGACCCGTACGCGTTCTCGGCGCGCGTGCCCGACGACGGCGCGGACCTGGCAGCACAGCTCCTGCCCGCTCTCGCGGACGCGGGCATCGGGGTACCGGAGTTCACGCTCGGGCAGCCGAGCCTCGACGAGGTGTTCCTGGCGCTCACGGGCCAGCCGGTCGACGAGGAAGACCAGAACCGAAGTGGCACCACGAGCCACACCGAGGAGGTGGCCTGATGGCCGCGACCCAGACCGAGGTGATCACCACCCCGGAGGCACAGACCCTGCGCGAGGCCATCGCGATCGACCAGCACCCGACCCGGCCGTCGCCGCTCGCGAACACCCTGACGTTCGCGTGGCGGGCGCTGCTCAAGATCAAGCACGTCCCCGAGCAGCTGTTCGACGTCACGCTGACGCCGATCATCTTCACGCTCATGTTCACGTACCTGTTCGGTGGGGCGATCGCCGGGGACACGACGACCTACCTGCAGTACCTGCTGCCCGGCATCCTGGTGCAGACGGTCCTGATCATCACGGTCTACACGGGCTTCACCCTGAACACCGACATCACCAAGGGGGTGTTCGACCGGTTCCGCTCGCTCCCGATCTGGCGGCCCGCCCCGATCGTGGGCGCGCTCATGGGAGACACGGTCCGGTACACGATCGCGTCGGTCATCACGGTGGGCCTGGGGCTCGCGATCGGCTTCCGGCCCGACGGCGGGCTGGTCGGCGTCCTGCTGGCCGTCGCCCTGCTGCTGGTCTTCGCGTTCGCGATCAGCTGGATCTTCACGATCCTGGGCCTCGTGATGCGCACGCCCAACGCGGTCATGGGCGTCTCGATGCTGGTGCTCATGCCGTTGACGTTCGCGTCGAACATCTTCGTCGACCCGGACACCATGCCCTCGGCGCTACGCACCTGGGCCGAGATCAACCCCGTGAGCCACCTCGCGACCGCGGTCCGCGCCCTCATGGCCGGCACCGCCACGTTCGACCAGATCGGGTGGGTCCTGCTGGCCTCGGTGCTCCTCACGGCCGTCTTCGCGCCGATCACCATGCACCTGTACCGCACGCGCAACTGAACGCGCCCCGGCCGCCGGCGTGCCGGAGCGGGCGTGACCTCGAGATCACGCCCGCTCCGGCACGTCCACGCGGTGCGGTGTCGTCAGCCCTCCGCCGAGGCGCCCTTCGCCACCGGGGGCTTCTCGTCCTCGCAACGCTTGGTCACGACCATGACGGGGCAGGCCGAGTGGTGCAGGACCGCCTGGCTCGTCGAGCCCAGGAGCAGCCCCGTGAACCCACCACGCCCGCGCGACCCGACCACCACGAGGTCCGAGGCCGTCGAGAACTCCGTGAGGAGCTCGGCCCCCGTCCCGTCGAGCACGATCCGCTTGATGGGGACGTCGGGGTTCTCGGCCTCGTGCCGGTCCACGATGACGTTGAGCCCCTCGGTGATGTCGTCGAGGACCTGCTGGTGGTCGATCGAGGCCGGCAGCCAGGCGAGCAACCCGGCCCCTGCCCCGACGGGCACGCCGGCGACGGCGACGAGCTCGGCGCTCCACGCCCTGGCCTGCTTGATGGCGTGCCGCAGGGCGATGTCGGCCGACGGTGAGCCGTCCACGCCGACCACGATCCGCTTGAGCGGCTGGATCGCCGGCAGCTCGCCGCCCTCCCCGCCCGACTTCAGGGGCACGACGACCGTGGGGCACCGCGAGTGCGCGGGCAGCGCCGACGAGACGGTGCCGAGCAGACGCTCGGTGAACCCACCCCGCCCGCGGGTCCCCACCACGACCAGGCTGTAGTCCTTGGAGAGCTCGACCAGGACACCGGCGGCGTCGCCGGTCGCGATCGCGGCGGTCGTCCTGACGCCCGCGGCCTCGGCCCGCTGGGTGGCCTCGGCCAGGACCGCCTTGGCACCCTCCTGGATCGCGGTGTCGTCCAGGGCCGCGTAGCCGCCGTCGAGCGAGGCCGCGGTGAAGGACGGGAGCGAGTACGAACACACGACGTGCAGGGGCCAGCCGACCTGGCGCGCGTACGCAGCCGCCCAGTCCAGGGCGTGCAGGCTGGGCTCCGAACCGTCGACCCCGACGAGCACGATCTCTGCACGAGTCATGGTTTCATCTCCTCCCGATGGTGAAGCACCATCCTGAGACAAACCTATCGAAAGAACAGGCAAAGTCCACCGAGGCGCCGGACCCCCGGAGGGGCGGGTCGCTCCCTCGTCGGCGCACTGCGCTCCCACGGCCCGCCTGCCGTCGGCCCGGCCCTCGCTCCCCCGCGAACGACAGCACCCCGTCACCCTGCACGAGGCAGGGTGACGGGGTGCTGTTCGAGCTGCGGAAGATCGCTCCCGCGAGGCTCAGAGGCCTGCGAGGGGACTCAGGCGACGCGGATGAACGTGGGGTTCGACTGCCAGATCTGACGGAACTGGATCGTCTTGCCGGGACGCGGTGCGTCGATCTGCATGTTGTCACCGGCGTAGATCGAGATGTGGCCGGGGGTCCAGATCAGGTCGCCGGGCTGAGCGTCGGCACGCGACACCTTGGTGCCGACGTTGCCCTGGGCGCTCGACTGGCGCGGGAGGGTGATGCCGACCTGCGCGAAGACGTAGCTCGTGAAGCCGGAGCAGTCGAAGCCGTCCGGGGTGGTGCCGCCGTAGACGTACGGGACGCCCACGTAGCGGCTGGCGATCGAGACGATCGCGCTGCCGTTGGCCGAGGCCGGGACGGAGACCGAAGCAGCCTTCTCGGTCGTCGACGTGGTGGCCGTGGTGTTCGCGGTGCGTGCGGCCGAGCGCGAGGAGGCCTGCGTGGCGCGCTCGACGACGGGCTCGGGCTCGGGCTCAGGAGCGGGGGTCACGGCGACGGCCGCGCTCTCGATCGTGAAGCCGGCCTCAGCGGCGACCGTGACGGACGGAGCGGACTCGAGCGCGGCGCGGGCCTGCGTCGTGAGCGCGTTCAGGTCGACGGTGTTGAGCTTGGCCGTGTCGTGGTCGACGGGCGCAGCGTTGGCGGGCATCGCACCCAGCATCGAGACGATCAGTCCCGACGAGGCAGCGACGACAGCGGTGCGGCGGCCGACGGAGGAAGCCGTCGCCGCCGAAGCAAGGGTGGAAAGCGGGCGTCGCGCTGCACGGTGGCGTGCGCCGGTCGTGACTGCGTTCACTGGATACCTCTCCTGGACGCCTGCGAGGTCAGCTGTCGGGTTCGGGTGGGAGAATCACCCGGCCGTCAGGACCGAGGTCCGTCTGGCTTCACCCCAAGGGCACCGTTTCCGGTACCCGAATTTGGGTCCCCCGTCCCTGTCATCGGGTCGTGGTGCTCCTCGCGCGGTGACAGGGTTCGGCGTTCCGCGCAAGGGCCTCGACGGACGATTCATCCGTGAAGCAGAACCGAACGTACACGACCTCCGGGTGAATGTCACGTTCCCGTCACGACGCCCTGGAAAGGCCTGGTATAGCAGGACGAACCGGCACAAGATCGTTGCCCCGGGCACCCCGAGAAGGCGCCGAGAACACCGCCGCCCCGCACCCCACGAAGGGGGTGCGGGGCGGCGGCGGAACCCGTGGTGCGCTGCGCTCAGGGCGCCGTGACGAAGATGTGGCGAGCGACGTCGTCGGGCAGGTCGAGGACCGTCTCCGCACCTTCCGCGGACACCGTGAACGACCCCGCCTCCGGCGTGACGGTGACCTCCTGGCGGGGCAGGATGCCCGCGGCCGCGATGCGGGCCAGCAGGTCCGTGTCCGTCTGGAGCGGCTCGGCGATGCGCTGCACGACCACGCGCAGCCCGCCCGGCTGGCGTCCCGCGCGGTCCGCGGCGGCCACGTACGCCGGCAGGGACACCACGCCGTCGAGGTACTCGATCTCCTGGATGTCCTCACCCAGCTCCGAGAGCCCCGGGATGGGGTTGCCGTAGGGGTCGTAGTGCGGGTGGTCGAGCAGGCCGATGAGGCGCTTCTCGACGAGCTCGCTCATGACGTGCTCCCACCGGCAGGCCTCGACGTGCACGAACTCCCAGTCGAGCTTGATGACGTCCGTCAGCAGTCGCTCCGCGAGGCGGTGCTTGCGCATGACGCGCTGAGCCTTGGCGTGGCCGTCCGGGGTGAGCTCGAGGTGACGGTCCCCCGTCACGACGACGAGACCGTCCCGCTCCATGCGGGCCACCGTCTGGGAGACGGTGGGTCCCGAGTGTCCGAGTCGCTCCGCGATGCGCGCACGCAGGGGGACGATGCCCTCCTCGTCGAGCTCGTAGATGGTCTTCAGATACATCTCGGTGGTGTCGATCAGGTCGGTCACGTCGCGCTCCTGTCGCTTGGGGGCTTGGGGGCACCTGCCGCACCGGCGGGCCGCTGACCTTAGTTTAGGTCCGAGCCACCGACATTGTGGACGCCCGACGGTGTTCGCGCCAGGCCGGACTATCGTTGCCCTGTGCCTGAGCCCACCCAGATCACCGTCCCCCCGCACCTGCTGCCCAGCGACGGCCGCTTCGGCTGCGGGCCCTCCAAGGTCCGCGACGCACAGGTGCGCGCGCTCGTCGAGGCCGGCACGTCCGTGCTCGGCACCTCGCACCGCCAGGCACCGGTCAAGTCCCTGGTCCGCCGGATCCGCTCCGGGCTCACGGACCTGTTCGACGCCCCCGAGGGGTACGAGGTCGTGCTCGGCAACGGCGGGTCGTCGGCGTTCTGGGACGTCGCGACGCTGTGCCTGGTGCGCGAGCGCGCCCAGCACGCCGCGTTCGGCGAGTTCGGCGCCAAGTTCGCGACCGCGACCACCCGCGCACCGTTCCTCGAGCCCTCGCAGGTCGTCACCGCTCCCCCGGGGTCGGTCGCGCTCCCCGAGCTCGCGGACGGCGTCGACGTCTACGCCTGGCCCCACAACGAGACCTCGACCGGAGCCATGGCCCCCGTGCGCCGCGTCCCGGGATCGCGCGAGCAGGGCGCGCTGACGCTCGTCGACGCGACGTCGGGCGCGGGCGCCCTCCCGGTCGACCTCGCCGAGACCGACGTCTACTACTTCGCGCCCCAGAAGGTCTTCGGGTCCGACGGCGGGCTGTGGGTCGCGATCCTGTCGCCCGACGCCGTCGCGCGCCTCGAGGAGATCGAGTCCGGTGACCGCTGGGTGCCCGAGTTCCTCTCTCTCCAGGCGGCGCTGACGAACTCGCGCCTGGACCAGACGCTCAACACCCCGTCGGTCGCGACGCTCGTGACGTTCGCCGAGCAGGTCGACTGGCTCAACGAGCAGGGCGGCCTCGCATGGTCGAGCGCCCGCTCGGCGACCTCGGCACGCACGCTCTACGCGTGGGCCGAGTCACGCGAGTGGGCCACGCCGTTCGTGACGCGCCCCGAGGACCGGTCCACCGTCGTCGGGACCATCGACCTGGACGAGTCGATCGACGCGACCCAGGTCATCGCGGCGCTGCGCACCAACGGGATCCTCGACGTGTTCCCCTACCGCAAGCTGGGCCGCAACCAGCTGCGCATCGGGATGTTCCCCGCGATCGAGCCCACGGACGTCGAGCTGCTCACGCAGAGCATCGACTTCGTGGTCGACGCGCTGGCCTGAGCCCTGAGACACGACGCGGCCCGCCCCGGACGTCCGGGGCGGGCCGCGTCTGTGTGTGCGCCTGCTCGAAGCGATCGCTCGCCGCGGCCGCTCGGCCCGTGGCCGAGCGAGGTCAGGCCGCCTCGGCCACGTCCTGCGCGTCGTCGACGCCGAGCCGTTCGCGCGCGTCGCTGCGGCTCGCACGCCGCGCCGCGCCGCCCGCGGGGTAGGTCACCAGGAGGTGCGGGCGCTGCGTCACGCGGTAGCTGACCGTGAACTTCCAGTTCCGCATGGCCCAGATCGCCGCGCCCACCGAGACCAGGAGCGCCGTGATGGAGCCGATCCCGATCGCCCAGCGAGGCCCGTAGGCCTCGGCGATCCAGCCGACGATCGGTGCACCGACGGGCGTCGCCCCGAGGAACACGATCATGTACAGGGACATGACGCGCCCACGCATCACGGGGTCCGTCGTCATCTGGATGGTCGTGTTGGCCGCGGTCATCATGGTCAGCGACGCGAAGCCGACCGGGATGCACGCGAGCGCGAACGTCGTGTAGCTCGGCATGAGGGCCATGACCCCCGTGGCCACCGCGAAGCCGAACGCGGACCCGATCACGAGCCGCACGCGCGGCCGTTCGCGCCGCGCCGCCATGAGGGCGCCGGTCAGCGAGCCGATCGCGAGGATCGACCCGAGCATCCCGTACTCGCCCGCGCCCATGCCGAACTCGACGCGCGCCATCATGGCGGACGTGAGCTGGAAGTTGAGCCCGAACGTGGAGACGACGCTCAGCACCACCATGATGACGATGATGTCGGAGCGTCCGCGCACGTAGCGGATGCCCTCGCGGATCTGCCCCTTCTCGCGCGACGCGCTGGGCAGCTTGTGCATCTCGCGCGTGCGCATCCGGGACAGCGCGAAGATGGTCGCGCCGAAGCTGATGCCGTTGATGATGAACACCCAGCCCGTGCCCACCGCGGCGATCAGCAGGCCCGCGACGCCGGGGCCGATCAACCGGGCCGCGTTGAACGACGCGCTGTTGAGGCCCACGGCGTTGGACAGCTTGTCGCTCGGCACCATCTCGGCGACGAACGTCTGGCGCACGGGGCCGTCGAGCGCGGACACGCACCCGAGCGCGAGCGCGAACCCGTAGACGTGCCACAGCTCGACGTGCCCCGAGAGCACCAGGGCGCCGAGCCCGAGCGCGAGCACGCCCGAGGCGCCCTGCGTGGCCATGAGCATCTTGCGGCGCGGCAGCCGGTCCGCCAGGACGCCCGCCCACGCGGACAGCGCGAGGACGGGCGCGAACTGCAGGGCCGTGATGACTCCGACGGCGACACCGGAGTTCGCCGTGAGCACCGTCAGGACGAGCCAGTCCTGGGCGATGCGCTGCATCCAGGTCCCGACGTTCGCGACGAGCGCGGAGCCGAACCACAGGCGGTAGTTGTAGTACTTGAGGGAGGAGAACGTCGCGCTCATCGTGCGGCGATCCGGGTCAACAGGTCACTGGCGCGGGCCAAGGTCTCTCTTTCTTCGTGGGTCAGGCTGGTCAGCTGCTGGGTGAGCCACGCGTCGCGGCGGCGCCGGGTCTCCTTGACCTCGAGCACACCGGCATCGGTCAGCGCGACGACGACCTGGCGCCCGTCCGTGGGGTGCTCGACCTTGTGGACCAGGCCGAGCTCGACGAGCGCGTTGACCGTGCGCGTCATGGAGGGCGGCCGGATGCGCTCGTGCGTGGCCAGCGCACCGGGGGTCATGCCGCCGTGCTTGTGGAGCACGGTCAGGACCCCGAACTGGCCCTCGGGGAGGTCGGCGCCGCCGCGCTGCGAGCGCAGTGCGCGCGAGACGCGGGTCAGGGCGACCCGCAGGTCACCACCGAGAGTCGCGGGCCGACACTGCGCCTTCGTGGGGGACGAGGACGTGATCGGTTCCGCAGCAGGCATCTCTTTACCTTAACTCATTACCTTAGGTAAGGAAAGGGTTCGGGTGGGACGAGAACGCTCCCGACGGGGCACCCGACTCGCCCCGAACGTCCGCTATGGTGTGCGCCGTGCATCAGGAACTCACCCTCGCCGAGACGCTCCACCTCCTCGGGCTCATGGGCCGCAATCTGCCGTCCTTCATCACCTCCGTCTCGGGGCGCGACGACGCGCTCGACCTCGTCGCGGAACCGCGCCAGGTCAAGCGCCTGCCCGCCCCCCTCAAGCTCGCGACCCGCCTCGCGCCCACGGTCCGCGCCACGCTGCGCGTGGTCGAGGTGACCGACGGCGTCGCGACGTTCTCCGTGGACGCGCACGCGGGCGGCTTGCCCGCGCACAAGCTCCTCGGCCTCGCCGCGAGCCGGATCGAGACGGTCGTCACCGCCAAGGGGCTGCCGGCCGGCTCGGTACGCGTCCTGCCCGACGCGAGGATCGCGCTCGACGTCCAGCGTCTCCTCCAGGCCCGCCTCCCCGGCGCCAGCGTCGCGGACGTGTCGTTCCGGGACGGGCTCGTCGTGCTCGACGGAACCGCTGCCTGACCGACCTCCCCAGGGTCCCCTCGACCCGTCCCGCCGCTCAGCGACGCCCTGCGACGCTCAGCGGCGGGACCAAGCCACTGTTCAGTGGCGGGGCAGGCCGCCCTCAGCGCCCGGCGACGCCGTCGCTCAGCGGCGGGGCGACGCCGTCGCGCGGTCCAGCAGATCGAGGAAGGTCCGGTAGTACTCCTCGACGTAGTGGACGGGCGAGCGCCCCCACCGGTGGTCGGGGTCACCGACCACGAGGTGCGCCGGCACCCGGACGAACTGGTGCGGCGCGAGATCCTGCCGCAGCCGCCCGTACATGTGCTCGAGCAGATGGTTCGCCTCCGCCGACGCCTGGTAGTCGAACTGTGTCCCGTCGGCACATCGTTCGGCCCAGCGGGCCCGATGCACGACGATGCGGTCGAGCACGCCGGCCGCCCTCGCCTCGGCCATGAAACGACGACGACCGGCCTCCCAGGCCATCAGGAAGTCGATCGATCCGGGAACGACCCGGTGGAGGTCGGGCGAGATGCCGTCCGCACGCAGGAGCTCCGCCGACGGGGTCCCGACGCCTGAGCGGTCGTCCACCAGAAGCCCGTAGCGCTCGTCGACGAGGTCGACGACGATCACGTCCGCCTGCAGGTCGGCGAGGTCGCGCCAGAAGTGCTTGCCCAGGTCGCGATCGACCATCCGCCGCTGGAAGGGGGACGGGATGGTCGAGGTGTCGACCCCCTGAAGGCCGTGGTCGGCGAACGCGCTCGCGAGCGAGCTGCGCGCGTAGTAGTCCACGAGCTGGAAACCCGACTCCCCAGGGAGCGCGAACGCATCGCGCGTGACACAGCTCCCGTGGATCAGGACGGACCGTGCAGCGCTACCTGTCGAGCCGTTCGGAGCCTTCACTTCACCGTCGCGGGGAGCACCGTGAGCACTCCCTTGTTCTCCTCGACGAACTGCGCGGCGGTGTCGCTCGCGAACGACGCCATGAGGGGGTCGAGCAGCTCACGGTTGAGCACCACGATCGACTGGCCGTCCGCCGAGCGGCCCGTGCCGTTGTGCGGAGCCGTGAGGAACGTGACGTCGTTGGTCGACAGCCCGCGCGCGCTCATGTACAGGTTCTGGATACGGTCCATCGTGAACTGCTCGTCGACCGCCACGGACTGGCTGAAGGCCGTGAAGAACGACGTCATGAGAGGCACGTCGTTACGGTTGTTGTTGACCTTGGCAAGGATCGAGCGCATCCAGTTCTGCTGACGCTGCGCACGACCGAAGTCCCCGTTGGGCAGGCCGTGACGCTGACGTGTGTAGGCGAGGGCCTGCTCACCGGTCATGATGTGCACCCCGGCCGCGAACTGGACCTTCTTGCCGTCGTTGATGTCCTCGGGGATGCGGATCTGCACGCCGCCCAGCGCATCGGTCAACGACGTGAAGGACGTGAAGTCGGTGAGCGCGAAGTGGTCGATCCGCACGCCCGTGAGCTGCTCGACGGTCTCGATCATGAGTGCCGGGCCGCCGTAGGAGAAGGCCGCGTTGATCTTCGCCTCACCGTGCCCCGGGATCGGCACCCAGCTGTCACGCGGGAACGAGACCACCTGGGCGGACTTCCGGTCAGCCGGCAGGTGGACGAGCATGATCGCGTCGGTGCGCTGCGCCCCTGCCTTCCACTGCGACGGGTCCCCCGCCGAGATGCGGCTGTCCGACCCGAGCACCAGGATGTTGACGGCCTCGTCGGGCACCTCGGGGTCGCTCGGCGCGGCCTCCGGCCGGTTCTGGATCCCCTCGAACGGGTCGGCCAGCTTCTCGATGTTGCTGTCGAGATTGTTCCGGAAGGCGACCACGGCCGCGACCCCGCCCAGGCAGAGCACCGCGACGAGCGTTCCGAGGACGATCAGCGCCGTCCTGGCGCCTCGCCTGCGCTTGCGGACATGACGGCGACCTGCCCCGACGTCGCCGGAACCTGGGGTGGACTCGGTCCCGACGGGGAGCAGCTCGTTGTCTGACACGGCAAGGATCTTAGGACACCGGCAGTGCTGCGGGTCCCGGAATCGGCGCCCTCGCGCGGATGTTCACCCCACCTACCCATCTCTTGGCGTACCAACGGTCCCCTGGCACGGAGATAGACTGTGGAGGTTTCGCGTCGAACACGTGGGACGCACGTGCAATATTTCGGGCCGAACCGGCCCAGACCACGAGCAGTGTCGATGCCGACCTACCGGGATCGCTGAGAGAAACCAGGGGACATGGCCGGTCGCGCACCGAGGGGGGCGCTCCACGCGCGGCGGAAGCCGTCGTCGGGGCACCGCGTCCTCCTCGTGACCCATCACTACGCGCCCGAGACGGGGGCCCCGCAGCGCCGTTGGGGAGCGCTCGTCGCCCGGTTCGTCCCGGCCGGAGTCGATGTGAGCGTCCTTACTCCGCCTCCGCACTACCCCTCGGGCATCCTCGCCCCGGGGTCCGAGGCGCACCTGCCCGGGACGGTCTCGCGTGGCGCGCACGGTGAGCGCATCATCCGCGTGCGCTACCGGGAGCACACGACCTCCCTGGTCTCGCGCACGCTGGACCATCTCGTGGCCGCCCTGAGCTCGATCCACCTCGGCTGGCGGCGCCTGCGTCGCCGTACCGTCCGCCCAACGGTCGTGATCGGGACCGTGCCCGGGATCCCCAGCATGTTCGCGGCCTGGGCGCTCGCACGGATCTTCCGCGCCGCCCTGGTCGTCGAGATGCGCGACGCCTGGCCGGACCTCATCCGCCCGAGCGGGATCATGACCGGTTCGCTCGCCCAGCGACGCCCTGGCCGGGCGTTCGCGACGACGCTCGCGCACCGGGCCATCACGCGGCTGCAGTCCCGCGCCGACCTGGTGGTGACCACCACGGAGACGTTCGCCGACGTCGTCCGCTCCCGAGGCGCCCGCAACGTGGCCGTCGTGCGCAACGGCACGGCTTTCCCCGTGGTCAGCCAGCCTGCCGTGGCTCCGGGCACGGACCTCGCACCCCGTCCGTTCCGCGTCGTCTACGCCGGGACGCTCGGCAGGTCCCAGGGGCTCGAGGTCGTGGTGCGCGCGGCTGCCGTGGTCGAGTCCCGTGGGCTGCCGATCGAGGTCCGGATCGTCGGCGCCGGCAACGACGCGACGCAACTCGCCACACTCGCCCGGTCGTTGGGCGCGCCCGTGACGATCGGCCCGCCCATCCCGCACGCCGAGATCGAGGCCCTCTACGGCTGGGCCGACACCCTGGTCGTCTCCCTGCGCAACTGGGAGCCGTTCCAGTGGACCGTGCCGTCCAAGCTCTACGAGGTCATGGCCTCTGGTCACCACGTCACGGCGTGCGTCGCGGGAGAGTCTGCCGAGCTGGTCCTGTCGCTCGAGGCGGGCGACGTGGTGCCGCCCGGTGACGTCGAAGCCCTCGCGAACCTCTGGGCGGGCTACGCCACGTCCGGGACCGCGCCCGTCGCGAGCCACGCGGCCAGCGCGTGGGTCGCGGCCCACGCGAACGACGACGTCCTCGCCGAGACCTATCTCGCGCTGCTCGACGGCCTCACCCGATGAGCCGCCTGTCCTCCGCGCGCGAGCTCGCGCGCAACGTCCGCTTCGCCGCGTCCTTCGCGACGCGTGCACTCCTCGACGACCCGGTGTGGCTCGCGATCCAGGCCGTACGGCGCGCGCCGTCCCGGGTCAGAGCCGTCGTGGTCCGCGCACTGGGGCTCGCACCGTCCCCCTCGGCCTCTCGCGCTCTCTCGCACTACCTCGCAGGTGACTCGTCCGGGGCTGCCGACGAGTCGTCACGACTGCTCCAGAAGTCGGGCGGACGCTCGCGCATCGGCGCCGAGGTCGCCGTCGCCGTCGGACGCCCCGACCTCCTCGACGGCGTGCCCTCCCCCGGCCCTGCGGGCCTGCGGGCGCTGTGGCAGCGAGGGGACGTCACGGCCCTGCGTGCTGCGCACGCGTCGGGTCGCGCCGAGAAGCGGGTCCTGGCGAGCCTGCTGGGTCAGGTCGACGCGCTCGCGCCGCGCGCGGAGGTCCGGCTGTGGGAGGTTGCCGCGCCCTCCCCCGGTCCGACGGCGCCGCTCGCCGTGCTGCACCACCTCACCAACTCGTTGCCGCATACCCAGAGCGGGTACACCCTGCGCAGCCACGCGGTCCTCACCGCGCAGCGCGACGCGGGGATGCGGGTCCAGGCGACCACGCGTGCGGGCTACCCCGTGACCATCGGGTCGTTGGGCGCGCGCGGGGTCGACGTCGTCGACGGGATCCCCTACCGACGGCTCATCCCGACCGGCCTGCCGAACGATCCGGCGCGCCGTTTCTCGGACGCAACGGACCTGCTGGTCCGGGCTGCGGAGAGATTCGAGCCCGACGTCCTGCACACCACGACGCCCGGGACCAACGGAGAGGTCACGCGTGCCGCCGCGGAGCGGTTGGGGATCCCGTGGGTCTACGAGGTGCGCGGGCTGCCCGAGGAGACGTGGGTCGCGTCGCACAGCACGCCCGAGGCCCGGGAGGTCGCGGAGCGGTCCGAACGGCGCGCGCTGCTGCGCGCCAAGGAGACCGAGCTCGCGGTCGCCGCCGACGCCGTCGTGACCCTGAGCGCGACCATGCGTGACGAACTGGTCTCCCGAGGGGTTCCGTCCGAGCGGATCTCGGTCGTGCCGAACGCTGTGCGCTCCTCGCTCCTGACGGAGCACCCTGCGCCTGCCGCTGCCCGCGCGTCGCTGGGGCTGCCCGAGGCGTCGTTCGTGGTGGGCACCGTGAGCAGCCTCGTCGGATACGAGGGGCACGACACGATCCTGCGCACCGTCGCGCTGCTCCGTCAGCGTGGTCTGGACGTGACGGCGCTCGTCGTGGGCGACGGCGTGGCCCGGCCAGGCCTGCTGCGCCTGGCCGACGAGCTGGGTCTGGGGCCGCACGCGATCCTCCCCGGGCGGGTGCCCCACGAACAGGCTGCGCTGTACATGGCGGCGCTCGACGCCTTCCTCGTGCCGCGCCGCGACGACCGCGTGACCCGCCTGGTCACGCCCCTCAAGCCGGTCGAGGCCATGGCGATCGGGCGTCCTGTGATCGCGAGCGACCTGCCGGCCCTGGCCGAGGTGCTCGACGCACCGCACGGGGGGCTGCTCGTCGCCCCCGACGACCTGCCCGGGTGGGCGGATGCGATCGAGTCGCTGCAGCACGACCCGGCCCTCGCCGGCGAGCTCGTTGCCCGAGGTCGAGTACTTGCGAGCGAACGCACGTGGGCGAAAAACGCGGATGCGTACCGGGGTATCTACCGACGTTGCCTAGGATTCACCGCATGACCGCATCATCGAAGGCTCCCACGACGGGGCAGACGGAGGGGAAGGCCAGCCCGGTCGACCTCTACTCGATGCTCTTCGAGGGGCCCGAGACCAAGGTCGAGGTCATCTCGGCGGGGCGCCTGACGCGGGTCGGAGCCCGGCCGCCGTTGGGCGAGTACATCGCCCAGCTCTGGGACCGGCGCTACTTCCTGTGGGCCGACGCGCGGGCCAAGGTCACGAGCGGGACGCGCGAGACGCTGCTCGGCACGGCGTGGCTCGTGCTCAAGCCGATCCTGGACGGGCTGACGTACTTCCTGATCTTCGGACTGCTGCTGCAGTCGGGGCAGGGCGTTCCGAACTTCCTGGGCTACCTCATCGTCGGCACCTTCCTCTTCTCGTTCACCACGCGCTGCGTGACCGGGGGGGCGAGGGCGATCACCGCTGGACGGAACCTGATCCGCGCATTCGCCTTCCCTCGTGCCGCGCTCCCTATCTCGGTCGTCCTGCGTGAAATGCTCAACATGATCCCGGTCCTGGCGGCCATGATCGCCCTGCTCCTGGCTCTCCCACCCTCTGAGGTGCTCACCTGGCGCGTCGTGCTCGTCCCCGGCGTGCTGGCTCTTCAGGTGATCTTCTGCACCGGTCTGGCGCTACTGTTGGCCCGCGCCGCCGCCAAGGTCCCCGACCTCAATCAGCTCATCTCGTTCGCGATGCGCCTCTGGCTCTACGGCTCAGCGGTCTTCTTCTCGTACGAGAAGTTCATCGACCACCCCACGATGCTGGCTCTCATGGAAGCCAACCCGATGTTCATGGTGCTCGACATGGTCCGCGACTGTCTGCTCTACGGCGAGACGCCCGCGGGATCCATGTGGCTGTCACTGAGCGCCTGGGCATTCGGCGCACTTCTCGTAGGGTTCGTCGTCTTCTGGCAGGGGGAAGAGTCGTATGGTCGTCTCTGACCCTTTCGCTTCGGCGACCGTGGCGGTCCAGGACGTCCACGTCCGCTATCGCGTCCCGTCGACCGACGCGTCCGAGAGGCGCCGAGCAAACCCTCTGGCCCGCGCGGCCAAGACGCTCCTGGGCCAGCAGCCCATGGTCTTGGTCCGTGCCCTCGCCGGCATCTCCTTCGTCGCCCGCTCAGGCGAGCAGATCGGGATCGTCGGTCAGAACGGCTCGGGCAAGAGCACGCTCTTGCGAATCATTGCCGGGCTCGAGAAACCTGCCCGCGGACAGGTGCTCGCGGAAAGCACCCCGGTCCTGATCGGTGTCAACGCAGCCCTCGTCCCCGACCTGTCGGGGGAACAGAACGTCCGCCTCGGCTGCCTCGCGATGGGACTCACCCCCGACGAGACCGCGCTGGCTGTGCCGGACGTCATCAAGCTCGCCGGCCTCGGGAAGTCCATCTACCTCCCCATGAAGACGTATTCGTCAGGCATGGGCTCTCGCCTTCGGTTTGCCATCGCGACGGCAGCGAACCCCGACATCCTCCTCATCGACGAGGCTCTTGCGACCGGGGATGCCGCTTTCAAGGAGCGCAGCGAGGTCCGGATGGAGAAGCTCCGCGAGAACGCGGGCACCGTCTTCCTCGTGAGCCACGCTGCCCAGACCATCGAGGAAACCTGCACCCGGGCCATCTGGCTCAATCACGGCCGTCTCATCCTGGATGGTCCCGCCGAGGATGTGGCCTTGCGCTACCGCAAGTGGGCCTGGGCGATCGCCAAGGAGAAGCCCGAGGAAGCCAAGACGATCATCGAGGACGCGCTCAGCGAGCGTGAGGACACGTTCGTCAAGATCGAAGAACCCCCGGGGAAGCTCTACACCCCCCGCCACGTACGAGGGCAGCGGCCGAAGACCCGCGCCGACAATGCAGAGAGTAGGTAGCGATGCGCCCCCGCATCATGACCGTGTACGGCACCCGTCCTGAGGCCATCAAGGTGGCTCCCGTGATCAAGGCGCTCGAGGCGAGCGACGAGTTCGACAGCGTCACGGTGGTGACGGGCCAGCACCGCGAGATGCTGGACCAGGTCAACGAGCTGTTCGGGATCGTGCCGGACCACGACCTGAGCATCATGAGCCACGGACAGACGCTCGCGCAGATCTTCGCACGGGTGATCGAAGGGCTCGATCCGATCCTCGAGAAGGAAGAGCCCGCGGCCGTGATCGTCCAGGGCGATACGTCGACGTCGACGGCCGCCGCCCTCGCCGCGTTCTACCGCAAGATCCCGGTGATCCACCTCGAGGCCGGGCTGCGGAGCGGTGACATCTCCTCGCCCTTTCCCGAGGAGGCGAATCGCAAGATCACGACCCAGATCGCAGCACTGCACCTGGCGCCGACGGAAGTCTCCCGGGCGAACCTGCTGGCCGAGGGGATCGACGAATCGACGATCGTGGTCACCGGAAATACAGTCATCGATGCGCTCCTCATGACGGTCGGCAAGGAACTTCCCTTCTCGGACCCGGCGCTGGAATCCCTGGCGACCTCAGGCCGCCGCATCCTTCTGGTGACCACGCACCGCCGGGAGAACTGGGGAGGTGCGATGGAGGGAGTCGGCCGCGCGCTCGCTCGCATCGCGCTGGCATTCCCTGAGCTCGAGATCGTCCTTCCCGCTCACCGCAACCCGATCGTCCGCGAGGCTGTGCTCCCCCACCTCGTCGGCCTCGCGAACGTCACCGTCACGGAGCCCCTGGCCTACGGCGAGTTCACCAGGATGCTCGCGCTCTCGACCGTCATCCTGACGGACTCGGGCGGTGTCCAGGAGGAAGCACCCAGCCTGGGCAAGCCAGTACTGGTGATGCGCGACAACACGGAGCGACCCGAGGCCGTCACCGCAGGTACCGTCCGCCTCATCGGCACGGATGAGGAGCGCATCGTCGAGAGCGTCACCGAGCTCCTGACAGACACAGCGACCTATCAGAGCATGGCCCGCGCCCTCAATCCATATGGAGATGGGTCCGCTGCATCACGGACGCTCGACGCACTATCGTTCGCATCGACGGACGCGTAGAAGAACGAATCGGACCTCGGCCCGGGCGTCACAAGCGCGAACTAGTTGTTGCAGTTCATGGGGATAGTGACACGGGCTCGGGCGTGAGCAAGGGGTAGGTCCGATGAAGGACCTACCCCTTGTGTCGCACGCTAATGCCCTGCTGAGGCCCGGGGTGAGCCGGGCATGCTTGTCGCTCGAGGACCAGCGGGTGCGTCATTGAGAACAACTCGCGGGCGAAGCGCGCAGCGGCCGGGGCAGGTTCTCGTTCTCCTGCTCCAGCGCCCGGTTGCGCTTCGTCAGTTCACGCAGCGCGTCGGACCCGAACGCTGTGAAGCCGGGGCCGCGCTTGCCGTCTTCGCCGTCAGCGATCTTCAACCAGCGCTACAGACACGACCCGGAGATTCCGAAGTCCTTCGCGACCCGCCAGATCGGGGACTCGCCCTCACGGCAATCGCGACCAAGTCATAACGGAACTCTCTCGGGAACGTTTTAGGCACGATGGACGTCCTTCCAGGAACGACGACGGTCCTCACAGGTCAGTCATCCGAACCCTGGGCGTTCCCCTGCTACGTCACCCTGCCTTCAGCGATCGACGGGTTCAAGGCCACCCCGTTCTACCGGACCACCACCGCCGCCGCCACAAACCACCAACACATTCGGCGCCACAGGCCCCGTCACAACGGCAAGATTGAACGCTCTGCCCGGATCCTGGCCGAGGAGCTCCCCTACTCGCGCGTGGACCTCCGAAGCACCAGCGAGCCGAACCAGTCAAGACCTGGACTATCCACTACAACTACCATCGCGACGACACCGCCACAGGCAACCGACCCCCAGTCTCACGACTCCCGACCGGTGCCACGAACCTCGTGCGCCAGAACAACTAGTCAGCTGAACGCACATCCGCACCCAGCCAACGAACCGCCGTCTGGCACCATCCCCACACATCGATCCGTCCATTGGCGAGCCCGGAGAACTCACCAACGGTCGGCCCCGGCCAGGCAGAACCAATATCCCACTAACCGAACGCAATGCAGAAATGAATCGACCTACCGTCAATCAACCCTCCGAAACGGGGCCTGCGGCTGGAAGTATACCTGGCACGTCGAATACCCGCTGAACAACTGGATCACCGACCCACCGCACAAAAACCTCAGCGCGAACCGTGCCACTAAGTTGCTCATCAACCACAAACTCAAAAACACCGCTTTGGCTGTACCACTGGGTATCAATCCGCCGGCCATCGACGTGCAGATAGCATGCAGCCTCACTGCCCAACCGTAGCCCCGCAGTCGAAACGATCACATTCCTGCACGCATCGCCCTCAACTACCTGCACGGTCGCAGTCACTCCACTAAGATCGACTTGATCTATGTGTTTCCGCAATAGAACGGTGCTCGAATCGCTGGCAGCAATCCCACCCACCCTGGCACCGCTGAGGGAGTAAAAATCCTCACGCCAGGTACGGAAATCAAGATCCCTCACGCGCAGCCTCACGATAGGAGTCTCGAGTACGTCACGAGCGGTCTCGCTCGCCGCAAGGACAACCCGAAGCATCTTCTCATTGTACTGAAGAATGCGGGAAACCCTCGAAAGGAACCCGTCGACATCCCAATCGTCCATTCGAAGATGATCGGCCATGATTCCCAGATTCTCAAACGCTCGCTCGCCCCCGTCAAGAACAAACGCACGCCGAGGAGCCCCGGTCACCACGCGTGGGGGCGCAATACTCGAACCGAGTTTCGATGCGCGCAGCTCGTCCCGACGCAGGGCACCTGAATACCCCGACCACGAGCTCTTTGAACCAGTTGTCGCGAATCGATCGGTCCATGGAGGTGAAACAAACGGCAGCGCATTGAGATCTGGCATCGTACGCTCAAGAATATCGAACAGAACCCGCCCGTCTTCCCGATCTACGCGCTCGAGAAGGCGATTCGCCGCCACGAACTCGGGCTGCGCCAAGGGGTAGACGATCGAAGGACCAAGTGGTCGCTGAAACGCCGCCGTCCCGGCATGACATCTATTTCTATACGCAAGGTAAGAAGCGTCAATCTGCGCGATGACGTCCTGCCCGTCCTCCAATGAGAAGGCGCGCACGAACGAGGCTTCCGATGATTCGTAAAGTTCACGACCGATCAGCCAGGATGGACAGATAGCTCGGAACAGCGAGCGCAAATCACGCTCGACTGAATCATCGACCTTTCCCGCTTTTGACCACCAGCCAGGCAGACTGGTTCGATAACCAGCCCCGAGATAGCTTCGGACGAGCTCTCCCCCGATACCGACGAAACCAATCCGCTCAACGGGTCTTGCCACTGTCTCGTGCGCGACAAACTCAAAGGAACCATTGCTCCGGTAATTCTGCCAATATGAAAGATCGTCCTCGAAGGAAACGCGCGAGGCGTCGCTTGGCTCGGGCGCCCACCATCGAAGATCAAAGCGCTGCACGAGTCGACTCGCCGTTACAAAGTCGCGCGAAAAGATCTCCTGACTCGCGCTCACGGGGCCACTCGGAATCTGGGTCCAGGTATGAACATCACGCTCAGCCCCGGCAGCCACGAGGAGGCCAAGCACGGCGCGCGAGTCTTTGCCCCCCGAGAGACTAAACTGGACCGGCTTTCCTGACTCAATCGACGATTGAATAACACCCACTGCGCGGTCAATGCCTGCACCAATAAGCGCATCATAGTCATTCGACTCGACCGCAGCCGGGCGCTCAATTACACCGAACCCGTTCTCATCCAACACGAGGAGATCATTATTACCGAGCACGAAGACACCATCGGCAAAACTCTCATCCGAGGCGCGGGTCCTGAAGATATTATTTGTGGAGATCAAGCTCGGCAATGCGATATCGAACCGCAGCTTGTTGGTTTGGCCTTGGAGTCTTCGCGCAGCAAGTATGCCTCTGAATGAGGGCGAAACAAGAACGGTGCGACTTCCTGTTGCCGTCGGATCTGGAAATTCCGAATAGAACAATTGCGCGTAACCGAAATGATCCGCGCCAACAGCGATTTGATTCGCGCCCTTGAGGCGAAAAACACCGTACCATTCTCCCGTCCATGCGAGTGTCGCCGCAAGGGTAATTTCAGAGAAAGTCTGTCCGAAGGACAAATCAGCAGGCATTCCGGGGCTAGACATCTGCCCGCTCAGTGAAATCGACCGGTACTCGGCAGGACTGCCCTGAAGTCCAGTGTACGAACGAGTTCCGACCCCTCTGAAGGTAAGGACCTCGTGCTCACGATCTCCAAAAGTGCTCGCTCGAGAATCTCTCATATCATCATTCCAATCATCCACCGTTCAGACAGGATCCGTTCACACCGCCTACTGGGCCCGATATGCCGCCGCCATAATGGATATCGGCGCGCGGTCTTCCCCATACTTGCGCACAGACAGTTCCGAGCAATATAGGCCTGCCGGGATCTTGAAAGAGATCTCAACTTCACTTTTGCCAGGCACGGTCCATAGGTAGCGGTAGTGTCCAACGGTCGGGTTGGCAGATCTATGGACATCCGAGGCCCGGAGCTGCTGGTCCCAGTCCGACCTTTCTCCAAGCGGACCCATCGAGTCGTGCAGGACGAGCGATGCAAGGGTATCGCGCGCTCCAACGGCCGGACCCGCTTTGAGTGCGAGCCCAAGATGCAGGGTGCCCTCGAACGCAGGGAGATCCAGCCGCAAAGGAACTTGGGTCAGTTCCTGAGGCGAATCAATCAGGCCGATCCAACTCATCGTTCAACCTTTCGAATGCTCTGCCCGCTGCGGACGGTCAAGTCGCGGCGGTGAGGTGGTGGGAGTCTTTGGACGGGCTACCAACGCGAAAACACTGCAATCCACTGCTCGCTTAGGCGACCGTCGTGGCTAGTTCGGACGCGCTCGCATCACGTCGTTGCTTAATCTGCTTAGAACCTGCTGTATCGACGAGACGTCGCCCAGCTTTGCCGCATACTCCAATCCGAATGACGAGGCAGGGCTACCCGGGGAGAGCAACGCTAGGATCCTCGAGCCCGATCCAAGATAGTCGCTCAACTTCGAAGGAAGGAATGGATTCAGTCCCTCAAAACCAATGGCGTGCGCATCATTTAGAACGAGCCCGTCGTATGTTGACTGCAGTCGAAGAGACTCCAAATATGGAACTGGGCTGAAAGTCCGAATCAGGTCACCAATACCCAGAATTGTGGCCGCGGATTGCAGGTTCGGGGGAGCCTCACCGTAGACGTCGAGTTCAACAGCCAATCCGCCCGTGAATCTAATAGCCGACAGCGCTTCAAGAAGTTGACCAAGGCCACGGTTCGTGTAGAACGTTCCAAAGTAGGCCAGCCGGAGCCGTCTCGCTGTTGTGAGGCCAGACGAAACCGAGCCCTGATAGAACTTCTCGTCCGGTATCGGGTGGTAGCTCACCCTCGCGCGACCCCTGATCTGACGCCGTAGGCCCGGATCCTCGACCTCGGCAATCATGACGTCTCGCTGTTGCTCATTCGTGAAGACAAGTTCGTCTGCAAGTGCGTATGGCAGAAACTCCGCCCAGTTAAGAATTGTAGGGTTGTCGCTCAGCAACCCCTGAAAGTCGGATGGAACACCCGCATTCAGGGCGCTTGAGATCAAGTCCTTGGGCACCCCCGCAGACGACCGCATCCCTCCTGAGACATCCCTTCGTAGCGGATCCGAGAACTCCGCAACCCAATACGTACTAGGATGTCTGATTTTCGCCAGGGCACCCAGGAAGTGGGAATGTGGCCACATCGACCGTGAGTACGCTCGATCGTAGAGCCGACCCGTCCTCGCGATCGATTCGAGGCCGCCTTGAACAAAGGCGGCAACGGATTCCCAGGAATCGAAGGCAACGCGACCTTTCAACAAGAAGTGACGATCAATAGTGGATGCCACCATGCTGTAGAGAGAATCGTCACGAGTGCGCAAACCAGAGAGATCCTGGGAAACGACATCCACCATCTCGCCACGCGCCGCCACCCGCTTGACCGCAGTGATCGCTGAAGCATCGACGAAGGGAGCAAAGTTGTAGGCGAATACGACCTCTCTAGCCATCGGCATTCTCGCCGTCATGTATCACCTCGAGGCCTAGACTTACAGCCTCTAGGAGTCTCTCCATTGCCAAGACTGCAGTCGTCGATATTCCACTGCCGACCCTCAGGATATAGCTGCTGACGTCGAGCATTTCGCCGTAGGCGACACATGCGGCCAGTGGAGCACCGAGCCGGTCCTGTGCTGAAGGCGCCATTTCACCGAGCGGACGCGCATTCGTTGGGAGTTCAATATGCGTTCCGTGACGGCTGATGGCGAGAGTCGCATTCGGTAGCCCGAGCCCCACCGAAGGGCCCGTCACTTCGGTGCTCGCCGATCCACAGAGAACGCTAACCGTTCGCGTTCCTCGGGGAATTGGCAGGTTTCGCCGTGTAATCGGTGCGACAGAGATCCATGCGGGCTGAAAGAACTCACTGATCCTCTGGGCGGTAAGACTCGAGATCTCCCAGTCAAACTCTATTCGATCGGAAGTCCAAGGATGGAAGGCGAGCACTGCCGCAACCGCTGCCCTCTCCGGTGTGAGACTTTCGGGCGCCAACCCGAAGAGATCCAGCTGTGGAATCGGAGGGTATGCGTCAAACTCACCCGGTGACACTCGAAGCCGCGTACCACGATTCTTCTCGAGCGGTTCTTGTACTACGTGCATCTAGGACTCTCCTCAAGAAGCCGTGAGCGAAATGGCGGCGGTTCCCACCAGTCGAACTTCGGATACAGATCCCGACAGCATTGTCGCCGCAAGGAGTCCATCTGCAGCGTCGCCTGGTGTGAGGGGGCCACCGAGGGCGATCAGGTACTGTTGCTCTCGCCAACGAACTTCCTTGACCGCTACCGACGCGATGGGAAGCCATTGCTTCCAATCATCGCTCAACTTGCTCATTCGTCGAGAATCCGTGCTCGAAAGCGCCATTGCGCTGAGCCAGAACTCGTCGGGCCTACCCGTCCCGTGAATTGCGGCGTTCACATCGACGACCATCTTTTCCAACCATCGCTCCCCGCCAGCAGCTTCGTTCTGCATTGACGACTCAACGGGATGGATGCTAACTCCCTGGCTTTTGGCTATTCGCTGGAGTCTCATGATTTCACCGCTGGTCAGCTCGTCGATCTTCCAAGCGAGTATCGTTGCACCTCCACCCAGAGTTCCAATTTCTAGTTGCTCCCCAAAGGTGATCTTCGAATAAGCTGCCCGCTTTACGACTCTGCGCAGGGATTTTACATCCGCGCTGACCAGGACTACCGTCGTCGCGGCCAGGTCGGCGGGAACCCTCAACTGCTCGGCCGAGTCTTCGCTCAAGCTTGTCCGAACGGGGTCATCCATAACGCCGAGGGCGAGCCCTTCCCAATCGAGCTGAACATTGCCCCGACCTGCTACGCCCCTTGCCCTTGACGCCACCATCCATCGGCCCACTGTCTCGGACTCGGCCACACGCGCTCCCGACAACGCGACCAGATCCGCGATGGCACCAAACTCCGCGACCTCAGAGTCCCAGGAAGTCAATATTCCCAGCAGAGTCTTTCTATGAATGAACATGTTGGGGCGCTCTCTTTGAACGTAGTTTACGTTCAAGAGATCGCTTAGGACCGCAGTCCGATCCTCACATGCCCGAATTCCATCAATACAATGTGCCAGCAGATCGGCAACTCGGGAAGTATGGTAGTACGCCGACTCCGCTTCCCACATGAAGTACGTTCCGCGCGTTTCGCGCAACACAGCTGCGATCCGGTCCTTTTCCGACTGGCCAGACATCTGTATCGCCCTGACACGATCGTCCCCGATATCCTCAACCCGCAAATCCATCTCTGTCTGATCAGGGCCCCAGAGAATCACTTCGATGGCCGAGACACTTTGTGTGAGGATCGATTCGATCGACAACTCGGCTGTAGCGTCCCATTCGAGGTATTTGAACACGATCGAGCACACCGGGTTCGCCGAAGGTCCCACAAGACAGTTGGTGGTGCCGTTACGGACTGCCGTTCGATCGTTCGTGTAGATTTCGCGATTGTTCTTGATCGCTTTGGCGAAAGATGGATCGGTCTGTGCATTGTTCGCGGTCGGCGCGTGCCACATGTGAAACATCTTCGCCATGGGGTGGTCAAGCCACTGGATGCGAGAGCCCGCCCGCCTGCAGCGGTTGCCGAAATCAATGTCCTCACCTCCGTAGGTGTGGAGACGCTCGTCGAGGCCCCGGATTTCTGCCACTACTTCTCGCGAGTGTGCCACAAATCCCCCCATTCCCCATCGGGGACGAATGCTGGAGACTCTCGAGAGATTCTGCCAATCGACTTCCTTCAGCTCGATCTCGGCGTCAGAATATCCCTCAGGAAGATCTCGGCATTGGAGAATCACTGTATCGAGCGGGAACGCACGAATATGGTCAGCGACGGTTGCTAGCGTCGTTGGAAGGAAGATCATGTCCGCGTCGGTGACCGCAAGAACTTCTCCGGTTGCGATCGCATATCCAGCATTGAGCGCCCGAGACCGTGACCAGCCGTGCACTGGTTCCGACCAGACGTACTTCGCCCCGTGGGCGACCGCGACCGCCTGAACCTCGTCAGCATTATCGCTGCCGTAGTCGGAAACTATGATTTCGATTCGACCTGTATACGTGCTCATCATGAGTGAGTCAATGCACGCGGCGAGGCGCCCTAGGCCCCAATTGCGAAATCCAATCACCACCGAGACCGAGTCAACCATATTGCTTCACGTCTCCAATCAGTCCAAGCGTCTCCACGAGACCGGAGCCGATGATCGGGTCCGGCGTGAGCGAAACTGCCATTGCACCAAAAGTGCCTATAACGGAGGCGGCCTTGCGGTCAAACCTCACGAGCTGAACTCTCAGGCCAAAGAATGGTTCTGCAGAGCGGAGTTCCCTGAGTACCGACCGGCCGTGCGCTTCTCCCGGTGAAACATACGAGAAGGGCAATGCAAATACCGCACTTGCATGCCAGGTCACGGGTGGCTCTCCCAAGACCCGTCCATCTCGATCCAACAGCCAGGCGAGCGCGACGTACTGGTTCTCACGAACTACCCCTTGTCGCGATAGTGCAAAGTTCGCTGCCCGGATTGCAGTGCTGCTCTGATACTCAAACTGTAGAACTCTTCCACGTCGACTCGCAAGCTTCTCCCTGAGATTCGCTTTGGAGATCGCTTTGGAGCTGACGGTCGGCTTGTCACTCATCAATTCCACCGTTCAAAGGACTATCTTGGCGTCGGACTGTCCTCTTCGCTGAGGTTCCCAAATTCCTCGAGTATCGATTCGCGCAACGCTCCTGCTTCCGATCGGCGGGTTTGCTTCAAACTGGTCGTGGTCAACCAGCAGCACCACCACATCGGCTTGAGCCAACGCGTCCTCGAGTGACACCAGTTCGACGTTGCGACGGTTTGCCAGCTCCTTGGGGAGTTCCTCGATGTGCGGCTCGACGACGAGGATCGTCGCATCGGCCATCTCGTCTGCGAGCTGCCCGACGATCTTGCGTGCCGGCGACTCGCGGAGGTCGTCGATGTTCGCCTTGAAGGCGAGGCCCAGTGCTGCCACGGTCGGGTTCGGAACGCCCTTCGCGGCTTTGCCCACCTTGTCGATGACCCACTGGGGCTTCGCATCGTTGACCTCGCGGGCGGTGCGGATGAGCCGTGCATCCTCAGGGGCTGCGTCGACGATGAACCAAGGGTCGACGGCGATGCAGTGTCCACCCACGCCCGGGCCCGGCTGGAGGATGTTCACGCGCGGGTGGTGGTTGGCGAGGCGGATCAGCTCCCAGACGTCGATGCCCAGGTTGTCGCTGATGACCGAGAGCTCGTTCGCGAACGCGATGTTCACGTCGCGGAACGAGTTCTCGACGAGCTTGGCCATCTCCGCCGTCACGGCGTCCGTCAGGAGGATCTCGCCCTGACAGAAGACCTGGTAGAGGTCGCGAGCACGCTCAGCAGCCTCGGCCGTGAGACCACCGACAATACGGTCGTTCGTGACGAGCTCGATCATGACGCGTCCAGGGAGCACGCGCTCCGGGCAGTGCGCGACGTGGATGACCGGGCGGTCTCCCGAGCCGTCCAGGCTCAGATCCGGACGAGCTTCGAGGATCCAGTCCGCCATGCGCTGCGTCGCTCCGGGAGGGGACGTCGACTCAAGGATCAAGAGCTCACCACCCTGCAGCTGAGGCGCGATCGCCTGAGCAGCGGCCTGGATGTACGACAGGTCCGGCTTCATGCCGTCCGTGAAGGGCGTGGGCACAGCCACGATGAAGGCGTCTGCCGGGGACGGCGTCAGCGCTGCGCTCAGCTTCCCCTGAGTCACGGCCCCCGCCACGTACGTAGCGAGGTCCGGCTCGACGAACGGTACGTCGCCGCGGTTCACTGCATCGACGGTCCGCTGGCTGATGTCGACCCCCAGGACCGTGACGTCCTGCGACGCCAGGATCGCGGCCGTCGGAAGGCCGATGTATCCCAGTCCGATCACCGCGACAGAGCTGATGCCCATGGTGTTCCCGTTCTCCCTGCTCAGACGAGGACGTGCGAGTCCGCACGCCCGTAGAACTCGACGCGGCCGCTCGCAAGCAGCTCGGCGTCGGAAACTGTCCAGGTGTGTGCCCCGGAACCGGAACGTACCTGCACAAAGTTGAAGCGGTCCGCTGAGAACACGCGCGCCCCCGCGTCCACAGCATCCCGGAGGAACGCGGTGTCCTCGCCCCGGCCCACGTCGTGGAACGGGGTGGTCACCGCGAGGCCTCGCCGGGTCACGATCGTCGGCCCCATCACCCGGTCGGTGAAGCGGCGCTCACGGTCTGCGAAACGCAGCAGCGTGGCATCCATGCCCTCGACGTACATGTAGTGCGCCTGCTTGCCGACGACATCCGCACCGCTGTAGGCCATGGCGTACAGCTGGTCGGAGAGGTACTGCGCGCCGTAGAGGTCGTCGTCGTCCATCTTGGCGACGACGTCGCCGTCCGCGGCAGCGACCAGCCGGTTGAGGCAGCTTCCGAGCGAGACGTCAGAGCCGGCCGTCAGGAGCACCAGGTCCTCGACGCCCGCCTCCTTGGCACGCAGACGCAGGTCCGCCTCGTCGACCTCGAAACCGTGGGTCAGCAGTGCAAGCTGGAGCACCACGTCTTCCTGCCCACCCACCGTCCGCAGGACGTGGTCGAGCTGGTGCGGCCGGTTGGTCGAGACCAGGGCTGTCACCGACGCGCGCGGCACCGCGGGCGAGTCCGCCAGGCCGACGCCGTGCAGCACGCTCTGCACTCGCGCCCCGTACGTGTGCTCTCGCCAGATCCGGCGCTGCCCCAGGTGCGTCGCACGATCGCGCAGCTCGTCGGAACGCACGAGCGCCCGCACGGTGTTCCCGGCCTCGGCGCGATCGGAGACCACGAACACCTCGTCCGCGGGGAAGAACTCACCGATCGCGCGGCTCGGGGTCGTCACGACGGGTGTGCCGCAGGCCGTGATCTCGAAGACCCGGCGCGCGCACATGCTCGGGGAGTCCACGATCGAGTTCACGTTGAGGAAGACCTTGTACTCGCGGTACGCGGTGAGCATCCGCTCGTAGTCCAAGGACCCGACGACGCGGTCGGCCAACGGCTCCGGGAACTGGTAGTTCTTGTCGCCGCCCTGGAAGCGGGAGAAGATCTCCAGCCCGTGCTCCATGCGCGACGAGACGTCGAACGCCCCACCCAGGAGCAGGTCCATCTGCTCACGACGTTCCGGGTACTTGTGGGCGAAGTACATGCCACCGAACGCGACGTCCCGCTCCGGGCCGCGCCCGTGCGACCGGACCGGGTTGTGGATCGCGGGCTGCGCCGCGAAGGGGAGAACGCTCACACGGTCGTGGCCGAGCCGCGCGACGTAGTCGGGTACCCGGTCGACGTCGGTCGTGCAGACGTGGTCGAAGAGCGCCGCCGCATCGAGGAAGTCCTCGAAGTGGACCGGGTCCTCCTTGTTCCAGAAGACCGTCGGGATGCCCCGCTCACGGCAGTACGCGACCAGCTCGACGAACGCCGGCCGGGGGGCTGACGTCCCGGTGAGGTGGTACTGCCAGGCCCCGCTGTTGCCGTTCCATGCCGACTCGACGAAGAGCAGGTCGATCGGCTCGTCGGCCAGCACCTGACGCCATGACGAGGGCTTGAGCAGCACCTGGTCCCACTCGAATGCGAACGCAAGCCGGGAGAAGTCGTCGAGGATGACGCCCACACGTAAGCCAGGCCGAGCAGGGAGACGATCAGAGAGGTCCCACGGGTCGAACGTCAGGCCGGCCTTGGTGAAGTACCCGCCGCGCCCGCTCCCCGGGGACGGGACACGCTGCCGACGCAGGAAGGACTGCAGCTGGGACACCCCACCGTGCCGAAGATGCCAGAGGGCCCGGCGCGCCGCGCCCAGTCCCCCGCCCCTGCGAGTCGTCACATCTGCCATCCTGGCTCGTTGCAATGGAGCACCCGTATCCAGCGCGGACGCGGGAAGTGCTCGGACGAGCAGGCCTCGGAGTGCGGCACTATAGTACCGCTCCCAGGCGATTCACAGCAGCAGGCGTCTCACGGCACGTACGCGACGACCGTCCGCCCTGATCCGCGCAACGCCAACGTTCCTGCAGCGTGCGGGACGAAGACCGACTCGCCCGCGCGCACCACTGCCTGCAGAGATTCACCCGGTGTGCCACTACCGGCAGCAGGACACTCCACCTCGATCTGCCCGTCGAGGACCAGCACGATCCGGGGCCCCTCGGCCGGCAGTGCCACGGCCCCGTCGCCGACGGTCACCTCTCCCATGACGAGCGCGAACTCCGGGATCGCCGCCCGGTACTCCTGCAGCCCGCCGCCGGCCGCGAGCGTGCCCCGACGTCCGGGCGCGGTCCCCGCCCCGAGCCGCCGGACCCGCGGGCGGGCCGCAGGCCCTGGAGCGTACGCGACGCACGCCAGCAGGGCCTCGACGTCCACCCGCTTGGTGGTCAGCCCGGCACGCAGCACGTTGTCCGAGCTCGACATGACCTCGACCGCGCACCCCGAGAGGTAGGCGTGCACGTGCCCGGCCGGGACGAACATCGACTCCCCCGGCTCGAGCGTGACACGGTTGAGCATCATCGACACGATCGCCCCGGGATCCCCCGGGTGCTGCTCCGCGAGAGACACCACGGTGGCGTCGGCGCGAGGCGACGTCGTGCCCGCACCCAGCCGAGCAGCGACGTCGGCGACCGTCACGGCCAGGTCCGCTGCGACGTCGGGCAGGGTCCTCGCGTGCAGCGCGAGCGTGAACGCCTCCTGCAACCCGGCTGCAGAAGGGCGCGCCGCGAGCGCGGCCCGCATCCGGGCGACCAGGTCCCCCCGGAGCCCGTCGAGCAGCTCCAGGACCCGCGCCGGACGCCGGAACCCCGAGAGCCCCTCGAACCTGCTGATCGCGACGACCATCTCCGGCTTGTGCTGGTCGTCGTGGAAGCTGCGCTCGGCCGACCCTCGTGGGATGCCCGCCCGGTTCTCGCGGTTGAACCCCGCCCGCGCCCGGTGCGGCTGCGGGTGGACCTGCAACGACAGCGCGCGATCCGCCGCGAGCACCTTGAGCAGGTACGGCAGGCGCGGGCCGTACTCGTCCAGCACGCGCTGCCCGAGCATCGCGACGGGGTCCGCACGGATCAGGTCCGCCAGGGACGACGAAGGCCCGCCGTCGGCCGAAGCCGACGACGGGCCCTTCGGGTGTGCGCCCATCCACATCTCGGCGAGAGGGCCTCCGTCCTGCTCCATGCCCAGCAAGGAGTGCAGGGCACTCCTCGAACCCCAGTCGTAGGACTGGAGCGTGGGCGTCAGGTGCAGGATCGGCGAGGTCATCGCCAGCGAGCGTACGTCAGACGCCCAGCGCGTCGCTGATCGGGTCGAGGGTGAAGTAGATGACGAACGCGGCCGCGGCCACCCACATGAGCGGGTGGATCGCCTTGACCTTGCCCAGCGCCAGCTTGATGACCACGAACGCCAGGAAGCCCGCACCGATGCCGGCCGTGATCGAGTAGGTGAACGGCATGAGCGCGATCGTGAGGAACGCGGGGATCGCGACCTCGACGTTGTTCCACTTGATGCCCGTGATCTGGGTCATCATGAGGAAGCCGACGAGGACGAGCGCCGGTGCGGCCGCCTCGCTCGGGACCAGGGCGACGAGCGGCGACAGGAAGGTCGCCAGGAGGAAGGCGATGCCGGTCACGACAGCCGAGAGGCCCGTACGGGCGCCCTCGCCCACGCCGGTCGTCGACTCCACGTAGCTCGTGTTGGACGAGACGCTCGCGGCGCCACCGGCCGCGGCAGCGACCGAGTCCACGATGAGGATCGCGCGCGACTTGGGCGGGTTGCCCGTCTCGTCGAGCAGCTTGCCCTCTGCGCCGACGGCGACCATGGTGCCCATGGTGTCGAAGAAGTCCGCGAGGAGCAGCGAGAAGACGAGCAGGACGACGGTGACGACGCCGACCTTCTCGATCGAGCCCAGCAGCGAGAACTGACCCAGCAGACCGAAGTCGGGGACCGAGACGGGGCTGCCGTCGAGAGCCGGGGCGTTCAGGCTCCAGCCGTTCGTCGCACCGGCGCCCTTGGTGCCGACGCCCGCGATCGCCTGGATGACCACCGCGAGGACCGTCGCGGCGAGGATCGAGATGAGGATCGCGCCCCGGACCTTGCGGACCCACAGGACGATCATGAGGACCAGGCCCACCACGAAGACGAGGATGGGCCAGCCCGCGAGGGACCCGGTCGCGCCGAGCTGGAGCGGCGTCCCGCCGCCCGAGGCGACGAAGCCCGCGTTGACCAGACCGACGAGCGCGATGAACAGTCCGATGCCGACGCTGATCGCCGTCTTGAGCTCGACCGGGACGGCACGGAACACGGCCTCGCGGAAGCCCGTGAGGACGAGCACGAGGATGATGAGCCCCTCGATGACCACGATGCCCATCGCGTCGGCCCACGTGACGTCAGGGATCGTGGCGATCGTGAACGCGACGACCGCGTTGAGGCCCAGGCCCGCGGCCAGAGCCATGGGGTAGTTCGCGAAGACGCCCATCGCGATCGTCATGATCCCGGCGACGAGCGCCGTGGTGGCCGCGATCATGGCCATGTTCGGTCCGTCGGTGCCGCCGCCCAGGAAGCGGCCCGTGCCGTCCGCACCCGAGAGGATGATCGGGTTCAGGATGATGATGTAGGACATCGCGAAGAACGTGACGAGACCGCCACGGATCTCGGCGCCGATGGTCGAGCCGCGCTCGGTGATCTTGAAGAAGCGGTCGATGCCGCTGGAACGCGGGGGTGCTTCGCGCTCGTCAGTCGTGGTGGTCATGGGGAGAATGGTGCCAGATGTCGTGTCGCGCCCCCGAATCGGTGGCGTTACGTGCTAGTGAACGACGCTCAGTACGCCCCGTGACCCGACACCACGGCACGCGCCGTGCGGGCCAGGATCAGGAAGTCCCCGAACATGGTCCAGTTCTCCACGTAGTACACGTCGAGGCGCACGCTCTCCTCCCAGGAGAGGTCCGAGCGGCCGCCGACCTGCCACAGGCCCGTGAGGCCCGGCTTGACCAGGAGGCGGCGACGGACCTTCTTCTCGTACTGGCTGACCTCGCGCGGCAGCGGCGGGCGCGGGCCCACGAGGCTCATGTCGCCTCGCAGCACGTTGAAGATCTGGGGCAGCTCGTCGAGCGAGTACCGGCGGATGAACCGGCCCACGGGAGTCACACGCGGGTCGTCGCGGATCTTGAACAGCAGCCCCGACCCCTCGTTCGCCTGGGCGAGCGCCGTGAGGTCCAGCTCCGCGTCGACGCGCATCGAACGGAACTTGAGCATGGAGAACGTCTCGCCGTTACGACCCACGCGCTGCTGCGAGTAGAAGACGGGTCCCTTGCTCGTGAGCCACACCGCGAGGCCGACCGTGATCAGCACGGGCAGGAGCAGGATCGTGAGGATCGCTGCGCCGAACCAGTCCGAGATCGACTTGAACACGAACTTGGGGCCCGTGAACCGCGGGGCGTCGACGTGCAGGAGCGACACCGACTCGGCGGGGGTGATGGTGATGCGCGGGCCGGCCACGTCGACCAGCTCGGTCGTGAGCATGAGGTCGACGCCGACGGGCTCGAGCTCCCAGCTCAGGTGCCGCACGACCTCTGCGGTCACGGCGTCCGACCCGCTCACCGCGACACACCCCGCCTCGACGCGCGCGGCGACCTGCCCCGCGGACCGCAGGTCACCGAGGATCGGGACGCCCAGGATCGAGTCGCCGTCTCGCACCTGGCCGCTGGGGATGCACACGGCCACGACGCGGTAGCCCGAGCTGTCGCGCTCGTTGAGGTCGCGGATCAGCCGCTCGGCCTGGTCGCGGTGACCGATCGCCAGGACCGCGGTCCGGTGCGAGCCGGCAGACCGCTTGCGGTGGAGCCACTGGCGCCAGAGGTAGCGCCCCAGGAGGAGACCGCCCAGCCCCAGGGGGAACGCGACCACGAGGTAGCCACGGCCCTCCGGGAAGCGGAAGAGGAACGCGAGGATCGCCAGGACGGCGAACAGTCGCCACGAGGAGTCGAAGACCCGCTGGTACTCGGTGGGCCCGCTGCCCACGATCCGCACGTCCCGCGTCTTGGAGAACGCGAGCGAGCCGGCCCAGGCGACGCCGATCAGCACGCTCAGGACCAGGTACGGGACACCGACGTCCTCACGGACCGGCTGGCTGATGAACTTGTCCCAGCGTAGGAAGTACGCGGCGACGACACCGACCATGATGGCGAGCGTGTCGGTCGCCACGAGGCGGATCCGGTAGGACCTGTCCCAGGAGACCTCGGCGAACGACGCACGGGCCGCCCGGAGAGGAGCGGCAGGCGAAGCGGTGAAGATGTGGCGGAGTCCACGACGCGTGTCGTGGATGACGCTTCCGGCCATGGCCCGGCTACCTCTCGATAAAGTCCTGCAGCCGACTTCTTGACTGCGCGGAACGACTCATACTAGGAGCCGTCCCCAGGTAATAAGAATGCTGTGAAGGCCTTTTCACCCGGGTGAGAAGGTTGCGGACGCTCGGACTCTCAGCCCTGAGATTCAGCGCCTCCCGGCAGGAAGCGCATGCAGCGTGCTGGGGCAGGAATGGGAGTCGGACGACCGTCCAAGTAAAGGTCCCGAGGAGACGACCTCCGGGGGGACGCTGCGGTGCGTCACCCCGAACCCTGGACGTGCGTCCAGGTCTGAGCGTTCATCGAGCCTTCGGATACTAGCGGCTGTCGAGGCGAGGACGGAACCGTCGTCCACCGTTCGTCTCATACTGGAAGGATGAACGGCCGCCCAGGTTGTGACGCCGGTCACCGGGTGAAAAGGGCATCGCGCCGGAAGAGGGCAAACGGCCGACCCCAGGAGGCTTCGGCATGCACCGACACGTGCCCGCGCGCCTCGGCGCGCAGGCCGCGCCGGCCCGTCACGCCGCAGATTTCACCCGCTCCCCCGGCTCACGCCGCCCGCACTAGACTCGTCCCGTGCCCTCGATGATCTCCCTCCTGATCCACCCGGAGCGGCGCCGCCCCAACCCGCCGGCGCTCCGCGTCGACCTGCGCCACGTCGCCCTCGCCGGGATGTCCCTCTGGGCGATCGCCCTCGCTGTCTCGCTGGTCCTGCTCGCGCTCGGGCACGTGACGTACCAGGCCCCGGCCACGTGCGGCGCGGGCCTCCTGCTGGGCCTCGTCGGCCTCGCGTGGGAGCGCAGGAACCGTGCGGAGTACCGCTCGCCCGAGTGAGCCGCACCCGCCGGGGGCCTTCGTCGCCCCGCTTCCCGCACCGCCCTCCCGATAGGGGGGACAACCCCATAGTTCTTCGCCCACCCCGTTCGTAGAGTCGATCACGCGGCGTCTTGTTCTGCGTCCGCCCCCCGATCGACGAGTGGACGATGATGACGCCTAGCAGCGCGGTACTGGAGCTCGACCCCCCTCAGGCGAAGGCGCCGTCGGCTCGCCAGCGACAGGTCAGCGACTTCTCGGAGCTGACCCGCATGGTCCAGGAGACCGGGCTCATGCGTCGTCGCTACGCCTACTACTGGGCGCGGTTCGCGGGCATCGTGGCACTGCTCGCCGCGTGCGGCGTGGGCATGGTGCTGCTGGGCGACTCGTGGTGGCAGCTCGCGATCGCGGGCGCGCTGGGCGTGCTGTTCACGCAGATGGCGTTCCTGGGGCACGACGCGGCGCACCGCCAGATCTTCCGCTCGGGTCAGTGGAACGACTGGGCGAGCCTGGTCATCGCGAACCTGTTCGGCGGGCTGAGCTACGGCTGGTGGCTGCACAAGCACTCCAAGCACCACCAGAAGCCCAACGTCCTGGGCACGGACCCGGACATGATCAACGGCGTCCTCGTGTGGGAGACCGAGACGCTCGAGAAGCCCAAGACCGGTGTCCGCGGGTGGCTCGCGTCGCACCAGGGCTACTGGTTCTTCCCGCTCCTGCTCCTCGAGGGCCTCAACCTGCACGTCAACGGACTCAAGACGATCTTCGGCAAGGAGCCGGTCAAGCGCCGCGCGGTCGAGATCACGTTCGTCACGATCCGCCTGGTCGGGTTCGCCGCGGCGGTCTTCCTGCTCATGCCCGTGGGCATCGGCTTCGCCTTCATCGGTGTCGAGCTCGCCGTGTTCGGCTTCCTCATGGGGGCCTCGTTCGCCCCCAACCACAAGGGCATGCCGGTCATCGCGCCCGACGTCAAGATCGACTTCCTGCGCCGCCAGGTCCTCATGAGCCGCAACATCCGCGGAGGCCGCGCGGTCGACGTCTTCATGGGCGGCCTCAACTTCCAGGTCGAGCACCACCTCTTCCCCAGCATGCCGAGCCCCGCGCTCCGCAAGGTCCGCCCCATGGTCATCGAGTTCTGCCAGGCCAAGGGCATCAAGTACACCGAGACGACGCTGATCGACTCCTACCGGATCGTCATCGCGTACCTCAACCGGGTGGGCATCGCCTCGCGCGACCCGTTCCAGTGCCCCCTCACGGCGCAGTTCCGCTCGGCACGCTGAGCACGCTGCCGGACGCACCGTCGGGTCAGGATCGGGACGAGGTCTCGATCCCGGCCCGACGGCGTGTGGTCCGGTTCGCGTGCACGGACCACCGGGGCACCCACCTCGCGAGCGCGACCGCCCCGAGCAGCCCGACCGTCCCGGACGCGACGATCCCGCCCGCGAGGCTGCCGAGCGCGGCCCCCGCCGAGACCACGAGCGGGCCCAGTGCGGCCCCGGAGTCCTGGAAGAGGCGCCAGATCCCGAGGAACTGGGCGCGCACGTCCGGTGGAGCGACGTCGGCCCCGAGGGTCATGAGGATCCCCGAACCGATCCCGTTGCCGAACCCCATGACCATCGCGACGACCGCCACCCCGGCGACCGTGCTCGTGAGCGGCAGGACGACGATCGCCCCGCCCAGCACGACCATGCAGGGGATCGCGACCCACAGCCGGCCCATGCGGTCCATGACCTTGCCGGCCGGGTAGAAGAGCAGCATGTCGACCGCGCCGGACAGCCCGAAGATCACGCTCGTCGTCGCGGGGCTGAACCCCAGGTGCTCCGACCACAGGGGCAGCACGACCTGGCGGGCCGCGCGCGTCGCACCGACCATGACGACCGCGAGCCCGAGCGTCGCGAAGACCCGCCGGTTCTCGACCAGGACGGTCCGGAAGCTCACGGGGGTCACGGTCCGGCGGTGCTCGGTGGACCGGGCCGCGACGTCGGGCACCACGAGGGTCACGAGCCCCGCGAGCAGGCTCGTCCCCACGGCCAGCCAGTACGCGGCCTGCAGGTCCCACACCGCGAGCACGGCCGCCGCGGCGAACGGGCCGACGAACGCCCCGATCCGGTGCGTACCCGCGAGGGTCGACAGCGCGCGGGCGCGCTTGAGCACGGGAGTGACCTCGGTCAGGTAGGCCTGGCGCGCGAGCATGAAGACCGCGTTGGTCATGCCGACGCAGAACACCCCGGCGCCCAGGACCCACAGGTTGGGCGCGAGCGCGCACGCGACGAGACCCACGACCGACGCCGCAGCGGCCGTCATCATGGCGCGCCGGTCGCCGAACCTCGCGGCGAACGCGCCCGCGGGCACGTCCCCGGCGATCTGCCCGATCCCCAGGAGCGCCACGACGAACCCCGCGAGCGCGATCCCCGCGCCCATCGAGAGTGCGGTCAGCGCGATCACGGGCACGATCGCGCTGACCCCGGCCTCGAACACGAACGTGGGGACGTACACGCCGCCCACGAGCCGACGGTCGAAGATGCCCGAGGGCCCGTCGTCCGACGGCGTCGCGCGGCCCGGGCGAACGGTGCGGCTCATGCGGTGCGTGACGTGCGGGTCATCGGTCCCACGCCGACTCGGCGAGCAGCTCGTCGGCCGCGTCGGGGTCCAGGAGCCCGACCTCGAGCAGGTGCCTCGCGTCCGGGCGACCGGCCGCGGCGGCGAGCCCCCGCGCGAGGCCCGACGTCGTCGCGGCGTGCACCTGCGCCCCGTCGCGTCCCGCGCACACCCACCAGTCGACCTCGACGCCGTCCACGCTCAGGGCGTCGTGCTCGAACCAGCGCACCGGAACGCCCGGGACGAGCCCCACGACGCGGGCGTCGACGGCCTGAGGCGAGCCCTCGCCGTCGGGCCGCGGGACGTCCACGCTCCCCGGGGGCGCGAGCAGCGGGAGGTCGAGCAGGTCCGCGAGGGTCTCGCCCACGCGCACCGCGTCACCCGCGCTGCCGGGCGCGACGGGCAGCACGGTCCGCACCTGCGCCCACATGGCGCTCGTCGCGACGGCCAGGTCGTCGGCCGCGACGCACGTCGCGCGGCCCGCGCGCAGGCCGGGCAGGCGCTCGGGCAGCTCGTCGAGCACCTCCGCGGCCGGGGCGCGACCCGCGAGCGCGCCCAGCCCGCGCCACACCGCGAGCGAGGCGGACAGCGGGAGGGGCGTGCCGACGTCGGGCAGCGCGGCGAGGTACCCCGACCAGTCCGCCGGGTCAAGGTCCTCGAGCCGGACGACCCCGCCCAGCGCGCGCACCACCTCGGCGTCCAGACCGCGCACGGCCGGGGGCGGGTCGGCGAGGAAGGGGACGGTGCCGGGCTGGGCCGCGAAGGGCGCGCCGAGGTGCCGGCGCAGCCACCACGCGGTGTACGACGGCGCGTCCCCCACCCGCGCGCTCCCCTGGCCCCGGACGGGGGCGAGGAGCGCGGCGCGGGCGTCGGGATCGTGCGCGAGGCGCGCGAGGAACGCGGGCCAGGCGTCGTCGGCCACCGCGTCGAGGTCCGCGACGCCGTCGAGGTCGCCCACGTACGCCCCACCGCCGTGCAGGCCGGCGAGGGCGTCCAGGTAGTCGGTCCAGCCCGCGAGCCAGGACTGCGGGTCGGCCGGGTCGGCCGCGTCGTCAGCCAGGTCGGTCCCCCTGGCCCACGGGGTCAGGACGTCCGCGACCCGGTAGACCGACACGTCCGCCTGGACGCCGACCGCGCGCAGCACGTCCTCGCTCCACGCGCCCGACGGCTCGGCCTGCGCGACGAGCGGCACCAGGCCGTCGAGGTGCTCGGCCGCCCACGACCCGGGCAGCACGCACTCGCGCGCCGGGGACAGGTCGCCGTCAGCGGTGGGCAGGGGGAGCTCGCCGAGCCAGAAGGGCAGCTCGGTGGGCAGCGCGCCCTCGTCGAGCGCGGCCCGCACCAGGGCGAGCACCTGCCCGACGGCGGAGGGCACCTGGGCGGGCACGTCCCCCTCGGTGCCGGGAAGCGGGGCGTCGGGCTCGCTACCTGGCAAGGGAGGAGTCGTCCACGGCGCGGGCTCGACGTCTGCGAGGTCCTCGAGGTCGCCCAGGAGCGGATCGCCGTCCGCGGCCTCGTCCGCGAGGTGCAGGACGTGGTCCTTGACCGCGGGCTCCTCGAGGAGCGTGCGCGCAGAGGACACCGTGGCGCCGAGGCGTTCGAGGAGCGGGTGCGCGGCCTCCGGGTGGACGAGCCGCAGACCGAGCGAGCGCGCGAGCGCGAGGAACGGCGGGGAACCAGCCTTGCCGGCTGTGTCGGCCGTGCTCGGATCCTGGTCTTCCGGCGTGAGCAGGAGCGTGCCGCGGGCCCCCCGCACCGTGCGTCCGTCCGCGAGCGGGACGGTGACGGCACCGAGAGCGTCGAGCACGCCCGGCTGGCCGCGGTGCGGCGCGAGGACCGTGTAGATCTCCCGCCAGCTGCGCGGGCCCATGCCCGCGGGAAGCTCGTCGAGCACGTCGGCCAGGTCACGGGCCTGCACGCCCAACGAGCGCGCGACCGCGAGGAAGGGTGACGGGACGTCCACGAGTCCGGGCACCCAGCGTCCGAGGACCCGGAGCACGTCGGGATCGCGGCCCACCTCGCCCGCAAGGACCTGAGCGTCTCGTGGAGCGACGAGGTGCCGTGAAGCGTCCGGCTCGTCCTGACCGTCCAGGTGCGCCGTCGCCGCCATGATCTCACCGACCGGGGCGAGCATCGGCGTGCCCCGCAGGGCGTCGAGGGCGACGTCTCGGATCCGCGCGTCGACCTCGCTCGCGGGCAGACCGGTGGGGACGAGCCCGAGGACGTGCCCGCCGCGGGCCGGGACGTGGCCGGTGCCTTGGCCGATGCCGAGGACCGAGCCGGGCCGGGCGTCCGGCCCGGTCGCAGAAGAGCCCGGGCCGTTCGCCCCCTGCGCCGCGAGACGCGCGAGGAGGCGCGCGTAGGCCTCGCCCGACCTCGCCGCGAGAGCATCGGCCACGGGACCGGGCAGGACGTGGCGCCTGCTCGGGTCGAGCGGGAAGGACGCGATCAGGAGCGCGGGGAATGTCAGCCGCTCGTCGGTCGGCGTGGGGGCGTGCAGCAGGCCCGGGACCGCGGTCGGCTCGTGCGGCAGAGCCCACAGGAGCGACCACCCCGCGTGCCGCTGCTCGACCGGGAGCGACGCGAGCAGGTCGGCAGGGGTCTCCCCCGCGTCCCGCAGCACGGTCCACCGGGCGTCGGCGTCCTGGAGGCGGCGCACCTCGCCGGCGCCCGCGACGTCCACGACGACCTCGTCGAGCGCGGGCAGGGCCAGGAGCAGGGCGTCGTCGAGCTCGTCGAGCTGGCGGCGCACGGCCTGGACGGCCTCGTCGTCCCGCAGGCGCAGCGACACGACGGTGTCCGCGGGCGCGGCGGGTGCCCGGTCGGTGGCGGACCGGTCGGTGGGCACCGGGTCAGCGGAGACCTGGTCCGCGGGCGCGGCGGGCGACGGGACCGTTGGCAACGGGTCAGCGGGGAACGGCAGCCGCAGTACCGGGAGCGCGGCTCCCCGCTCACGGACCGCGGCCGCGAGCCTGTCAGCGTCCGCCCGGTCCGCCCCGGAAGCTCTCGTCAGCCCGTCCAGGGCCTCGCGCGTGCGCTCGAGCGAGAACTCGACGCCGCCCAGCGTCGACCGGACCACGATCTCGTCGGCCACCGACCGCACGGCCGCGAAGCCCACGCCGAACCGGCCCACGCGCCCGGGTCCCGATACCGCGGAGGTGCGCTCCGCCGTCGGGCCGGAGCCGGACCCCGGAGCGGGGGCGTCCGGGCGAGCCCCGGACGGGGCGAGCTTCGCGGAGGCGCGCATGGACGCCAAGGACGCGACACCAGCCGCGTCCAGCGGGGCGCCCGAGTTCTCGGCCGTGAGCCACCAGGCACCCGCCTCGTCCGGCGCGAGGCGCAGGACGAGGCGGCCAGGAACGCCCGCGTGTGCCGCGGCGTCGGCCGCGTTCTGCGCGAGCTCGACGACCACACGGTCGCGGTAGTAGCCGCGCGCGTGGTCCTCCTCGGTGTTCGCGTCCTCCCGGAAGCGAGTCGGCGACGCGAGCCACGCCTCCGAGACAGCCCGGCGCAGGGCCGCTGTCCCGAAGGCGTCGTCGGTCACCGTGAGGGCTCGTCCGGCGCGGCGTCCTCGGCAGGGGCGGACGGCTCCTCGCCCGGACCGTCACCCGTGGAGTCGGCCGACGAGGCGCCCGGCTCGGGCAGCGTGATGCGCGACAGCGCGAGCTGGATGCTCGCCTCGACCTCGGCCGAACGCTCCACGGGGGCAGCCTCGGAGGGAACCTCGACGTCGACGGGCACGTCGACGTGCGCCCTGCCGCCGTCCGTCGCCGGACCGGCCGTCTCGCTCGACGCCTGCGCGGCATCGAGGAGCTGCACGATCTCGACGTCCATCTCGTCGATCAACGGGTCCGGCGCGGGCCAGTCCGTCGGGTGCGGCTCGACGTCCGTCTCTGAGTGCGCTCCGCACCCGTGGTCGAGGCTCACGACCTTGCCGTCGTCCGGGGACCACGGGTTGGCGCAGACCGCGAAGAGCTGGCCGAGCGCCCCCTGGAGCGGGACCAGGAAGCCGCACGAGCCGCACTCGGCGCTCGACGCGACCGCGCCCGGCGCCGTGGGTCCCCGCGTGCCGCGGTACCAGCGCTCGGCGGCCTCGTCACGGCCCTGCGGCGAGAGCACGCGCACGCGGGCGAGCGCGAGCTCCTCGATCGCGACCTCGTCCTGCTCCTCGTCGCCCGTCGGCACGTAGCCCGGCTCGAGGCGCGGGTCGTCCGCCTGGAACGGCAGCACGTCACCCGTGCCGATGTCGCCGGGGCGCAGGCGCTCCGACCACGGCAGCCACTCGGGGGCCAGGATGGCGCCGTCGCCCGGCAGGAGCTCGACCTCGCAGACCGTCGCGACACGACCGCGCGGCACGCGGGCGAGCGTCACCGTCCAGCGCCACCCCCGGTACCCGAGCATGGTGCAGGCGAACAGGTGGGAGATCAGGCGGTCCTCAACGGCGAGGGTCCCCAGGTGCTCCCCGACGTCCCCGGGGTGCTCGGCGACCTGCTCCGCCGCGGCACGCGCCAGGTCCACCGCACCCGTGAGCACGGCGTCCTTGGCGGCGCGCGCGCTCACGCGACGAACGGTCGGTCCTTCAGCGGCGGCCACGGCAGCCATGTCATGCCTCCAGGTCGTCGGCGACAGCGCGCAGGACCCGGGCGATCTGGGCCCCCTTGGCGGCGTCCGGGTAGCGGCCACGGCGCAGCGAACCGCCCACCTGGTCCATCACCTTGATGAGGTCCTCGATCGCGACCCCGAGCTCCTCGGCAGGGCGGCGCTGCGCCTTGGCGACCGAAGGCGCCGGGTCGAGCAGCTTGATCGCGAGCGCCTGCGGGCCGCGGCGGCCGTCGGCCACACCGAACTCCACCCGGGCACCGGGCTTGGGCGCAGCAGCGCCGTCGGGCAGCGCGGAAGCGTGCAGGAAGACCTCGTCTCCCTCATCGCTGGCGATGAAGCCGAACCCTCGTTCGGTGTCGAACCACTTGACCTTGCCGGTGGGCACGTGAACCTCGTTTGTGCTCGTGGGAATCAGAACTCCCAGGTTACCGGGCGCGCGCCCCCACCGTCGCATCCGCCCGGCCGCGTCCGGGAGCGGGCTCCGGGTGAGAAACACGGGACGCGACGAGCCGCGAGCCGCACGGCCCCGCGGCAGCCCGGCACGGAGGGGAGAACTCCCCATGAGAGGGGGCGGCGGCGGACCCGCTGGCTCCACTAGCCTTCAGGCGACCGCCGGCCCCGCAGCGCCGGACGCGCCGCCCCCGACACAGAGGTTCTTCATGACCACGCCGCCCACCTTCCCGCCCGCCGACCCTTCCGGGGCGTGGCAGCAGCCTGCCGGCTACCCACCTTCCGCCCCGGGCCCCGTCAAGCCTTCGCGCCTGCGCACGGGCCTGGTCCTGGGCGGTGCGGCGACCGCCGCACTCGTCCTGGTGGGCGGCGGGGTCTTCGCGTACACGACGCTCGACGGCGGCGGCGCGCAGCCCGAGGCCGCGCTCCCGGACACCACGATCGCCTACGTGCGCGTCGACCTGGACCCGTCGGCCACCCAGAAGGTCAACCTCCTGCGCCTCGCGAACCGCTTCCCGGACCTCGCGAAGGACCTCGACGTCGACCTGAGCGAGACCGCGGACCTGCGCGAGCTCCTGGTCGACGCGATCGCCGGGAGCGGCGAGTGCACGGTCGACTACGCGGCCGACGTCGAGCCGTGGCTGGGTCAGCGTGCGGGGTTCGCGTCCCTCCCGGCCACCGAGGACGGCGCCGAGCCCGAGCCCGTCGTGGTCCTCCAGGTGACCGACGAGGGCGCTGCCCGCACGGCCATCGAGTCCGAGCTGGGCTGCGGGGACGGCATCGAGCCCGCACAGGTCGCGTTCACCGACGGGTACGCGCTCATCACGTCCGAGACGCTCGCTGCCGCGGACGTCGCGTCCGCCGCGAACAAGGCCCCGCTCGCCGACGACCCGCTGTTCAGCGCGGACAGGAAGGCCCTGGGCGACGCCGGGCTGGTCTCGGTGTGGGTGGACGTCCAGGGCGCCAAGGGCCTGCTGGAGGACTCCCTCGCCGGTCAGGGCGACAGCGAGGAGACGACGGCGGCGCTCGCCGAGCTCGACGGCGTCACCTCGGTCACGGGCGCGCTGCGCGCAGGCTCCGACCACCTCGAGCTCGCGTTCGCGGTGGGCGCCGACGAGGCGACCCTCACGCCGCTCGAGGGCTCGGGGACCTCGCTCCTGACCGGGCTCCCCGACACGACGCTGTTCGCGTCGGCGGGCACGGTCGACCCCGCGGCGATCGACGAGGCGTGGGAGCAGCTGAGCACTCTCGCCGACACGTTCGGGTCCAGCGGGCTGGATGGCCTGGAGGACCTCGGCAGCCTGGGCGGCGACGACCTGCTCGACGACGACTGGTCGCTGTCCTCGAACCCGGTCGGTACGACGACGCTCCCCACGGTGACCGAGGCCGAGTGCGCCGCGCTGCTCGCGCAGCCCGAGTACGCCGCCGACTTCTCCGGGCTCGGCCTCACGGCCGAGGAGGAGGCCGAGTACAAGAGGACCTACGACGAGGCCTTCATGTCGTCGTGCACCGGCACCGACCTGGGCCTGGGGGCCGACGACCTCGACACCGATCTCGGCACCGACGACCTCTACGGCGACGACTACCTGACGGACGACCCGTACGGCGACGACCTGCTGCCCAGCGGCCTCGGCTTCCAGGAGACGGTCGACGAGCTCGAGAAGTCGTTCGACATCAAGCTGCCCGAGGACCTCAAGACGCTCCTGGGCGAGCAGATCGTCGTCGCGCTCGACTCCGCGGGTCTCGACGACATCTCGTCGGTGACGGGCCCGGGAGACGTGAGCTTCGGAGCACGCACGATCGGTGACAAGGCGGCGCTCGAGGACCTCCTGGGTCGGATCGACGCGATCCTCGTGGACGCCGGGGCAGACAAGCTCTCGAGCGCCACGACCGAGGACGGCCTCGTGATCGCGTCGAACGACGACTACGCGGCCCAGCTCGCAGCCGAGGGCAAGCTGGGCACCAAGCCCGCGTTCACGACGGTCGTGCCCGACGCGAAGTCGGCCAGCTCGGCGATGTTCGTCGACATCGACGCGATCGAGAAGATCGCCCGAGCGAACATCGACGCGCTGGGCGGCGACGACTCCTGGATCTCCTACGTCGCGCCCCTCCAGGCGTTCGGCGTGTCGACCCGGGTCGACGGCGGGCACGCAGTGTCGAGCGTGCGCCTCAGCTTCGACTGACCGGCGCGCGCCGGGCCGGCGGCCCGTGAGGGCGCGCCGCACTACAGCGCGACAGCGCGACAGCGCGACCGCGCGACACAGATCAACGGCCGGCCACGGGACTCTCGTGGCCGGCCGTCGGTGCTCCCGGATCGAGGGCCACGGCGATCCCTGGGAGCGCGGGCGGCATCGGCTGCAAGGCCACCGCAGCCACGGCCCTGGAGCGGGTGCAGCGGTTCGCCGGACCGGCCGGGCACCGGGCACCGGGCACCGAGCACCGAGCACCGAGCACCGAGCACCGAGCACCGGGCACCGAGCGCGGGACAGGGGATGCCTGCGCAGCGCTTTCCGGTGAGCGGAACTCGCGTTCGCTGACCGGGACAGGGATTCGCTCAGCGAACCCTCTTCGACAAGGCCCCCGCGCCAGGCTCGGCTGGGCTCCCGGCCTGGCTCGGCCCGCAGGGTCGATCGGCGTCGACGAGCGCGAGCTCCGCCGGGCCGCCCCATGATCAGCCAGCTCGTCGCGAGGCTCAGCCCGCGAGATCCAGCGCGCCGAGCAGCTCGGGGTCCGCCCCGGCGGCGAGCAGCCGGGCGCGCATCGCGGCCGCCGCGAGCACGTAGGGGCGGTCGTCGCCCAGCAGCAAGGACCGCGAGTTGGCGGCCTCGTCGAGGGCCAGCAGCTCGAACGCGAGGACCTCGGCCTCGGACTGGTCGATCGCGAGCTCGCCCGCTGCCACCGCCGCCCTCGTCTGCGCCTCGACGTAGCCGTACCAGTCCGCGAGCGCCGACCGCACAGCGGCGTTCACGGGACCCGGCTTGGAGTCGACGTCGGCCGCGGTCGCGGCGAAGAAGCAGCCGCCCGTGAAGACTCTGTCCCTCGAGTACACGAGAGCGTTCCGCAGCAGCACGACCAGGCGGCGCAGGCCCCTCGGCTCCGTGCGCGCCGGCTCGACGATGGTCGCGACGAAGATCTCCCGTGCCGCGACGACGGTCGCGAGCTGCAACCCCTCCTTGCCGTGGAAGAGCGTGGCGATGCTGCTCTTGCTGCGGCCCGACGCCTCGGCCAGGCGACCGATCGTCAGTCCGTCGAGCCCCTCGACCGACGCGAGGTCCGTCGCGCGTGCGAGCACGTCCCGCCGTGACGCGTCACCACGGGCTCGTCGACCGTCCAGGGCTGCGAGTTCTGCCATCCCCCTAGTGTACGAACGATCGTTCGCGTAATCTACAGAACGAACGATCGTACGCATTCATCTGGAGGAGACATGCCCGTCCTGAACAGCGCGGTCGGCCGCGGCCTGCGCGCCGTCGCCACCGTCTCCCCGGGGCTCGCCGGCCGCTTCGCGCTGCGAACCTTCTTCGTCACCGCTCCCCGCATCCCCGTGCGCGATGCCGACACGTCCACGCACCACACCGCGCGGCGAGCAACGCTCATCGTCCGCGGCCGGGCGCTCACGAGCTACGAGTGGGGGTCCGGCCGGCGCACGGTGCTGCTGGTCCACGGGTGGCGCGGGCGCGCGTCCCAGCTCTCTCCCCTGGTTCGCGAGCTCGTCGCCGAGGGCTTCCACGTCGTGTCGTTCGACGCCCCGGCGCACGGCACGTCTCCGGGCGGCCCGGCCGACATCCGCGACTGGGTCGCGGCGACCGAGGCCCTGCAGCGCGTCCACGGCCCGTTCCACGCGCTCGTCGGGCACTCGTTGGGCGCCCTGGCTGCACTCACCGCGGCCCGTTCGACCGTCCCGACGCGACGCGTCGCGGTCGTCTCGGGCGTGGGCAGCCCCGATCCGTATCTCACGCAGTTCGGGCGCGACCTGGGCCTGGACGCCCGCACGCTGACCCACGTCGGGGCCCGCTTCCTCGCCCGGCTCGGCGAGGACCGGGCCTCCGCCTCAGCCCGCTACGACGCCGTGACCCACCTGTTGCCGGCGACGACCGAGCTCCTCGTGGTGCACGACCGTGGCGACCGACGGATGCCGGACCTGGACGCGCGACGGCTGCACGCTGCCCACGGCGACAGGTCTCGCCTGGTCCTCACGTCCGGGTTCGGCCACACCAAGGTCCTCTCGTCCGACCTCGCCCTCGACGCCCTGACCGCGTTCGTCACGGGCGGGCTCGACGCGGTCGACTCCCTCGACGTCGCGGAGGTCGGGGCGCGGGCGCTCGATCCGCACGCCCCGCGGACACCGGTCGACACGCGACGCTCCGCACGGCCCCAGGTCGGTGCGTGACCGCCGCGGCACAGCACCGCCACGACCATCCGCGCCTCGAGGACCAGGGTGAGGCGCACCCCCGACCCGCGTAGCATCGGACGAATGGCCTCAACGCCTCCGGCTCCGCGCCGGACCTTCCCCGAGGCTCTTCGCTCCCGCAGCGACGAGCACCTCGTCGCGCTGCTGATGCAGCGCCCTGACCTGGCCACTCCTTCGCCGTCGACCCTGCGTTCGCTCGCAGCCCGCTCCACCAGCCGTACCAGCCTGGATCGGGCCGTCGCCCGCCTCGACGCCCTCGAGCTGCAGGTGCTCGACTCCGTCCTGGTCCTCGGGGACCAGGCCTCCGCTCCCGCTGCCCCCCACCCGCCCGTCACGATCGACCGGCTCCTGGCAGCCCTGGCGACCGAGCCCGCTGACGCCCCGCTCGTCCGCGCGGCGGTCGCACACCTGCTCGAGGGGGCCCTGCTGTGGGACCGGGGTACCTCCGACTCGACGGACCCGTCGGCCGCGACCGACCTGGCCGTCGCCCCGGGCCTGTCCGAGGTCCTCGGCCCCTACCCGGCGGGGCTCGGCCCCGCGGACCCGTCCTCCCCGCTCGCCCACGCGCCGTCGGGCCCGTCGTCCGACCAGGCGGCCGTAGCCCTCGGCGCTCTCCTCGCCGACGCTCCCCCAGGGGCGCGGAGCATCCTCGACGCCCTGACCTGGGGGCCGCCCGTGGGGGTCGCGCCCCGCGCCGACCCCGTGGGCCGCGAGGCCACGACCTGGCTCCTGCGCCACCGCCTGCTCCTCGCCTCGGACGAGCGTCACGTCGTCCTGCCGCGCGAGGTCGCGCTCGCGCTGCGCGGCGGCCGCACGCACGCGAGCACGGCCGCGCACCCACCCCAGCCCGACGCCCCGCACTTCACCGAGGACACCATCACGGCCGAGGCCGCCCGCGCGGCCCAGGACGTGGTCCGGCTCGTCGCGCACCTCCTGGCCCTGTGGCAGGCCTCGCCCCCGAACGTCCTGCGCGCGGGCGGGCTGGGCGTGCGCGACCTGCGTCGCCTCGCGACGACCCTCGAGGTCGACGAGCCGACCGCCGCGTTCGTGGCCGAGCTCGCGCTCGCGACCGGCCTCGTCGTCGACGACGGCGAGGACCCGCCCTCGTTCACGGTGACGCTCGCGGGCGAGGACTGGCTCGAGCTGCCGCTCGCGAGCCGCTGGGCCGCGCTCGCCGCGGCCTGGGCCGCGTCGGGACGCACCCCGTGGACCATCGGCAGCCGCGACGAGCGCGGCACGCTCCGCGCGGCCCTCGAACCCGACCTGAGCCGCCCGTGGGTCCCGCGCCTGCGGTTCGACCTCCTCTCGGCCCTCGCCGACCGCCCCGGGCAGGCCCTGACCCCGACCGACCTGCTCGAGGTCCTGCGCTGGGGATCGCCGCGCGCCACTCCCCCGGCCCAGGCCGTCGAGGGCCTCGTGCACGAGGCCGCACTCCTGGGCGTCACGGGGGTCGGCGCGCTCGCCCCGACGGGTCGGGCACTCCTGCTCCCCGTGCCCGACGGCGCCGCGCACGGCCCGCGCGTCGGCTCACCGGGGGCGACGGGCGGGTCACCCAGGGCAACGAGCGGGGGTGCCGACACGGGCTCACCCGAGACCGCGCTCGCGCACGCCCTCGAGTCGGTCCTGCCGCCCGAGGTCGACGAGCTGCTCGTCCAGGGCGACCTCACCGGGATCGTGCCGGGACGCCCGAGCGCCGCGCTCGAACGGCTCCTCGAGGACGCCGCGGACGTCGAGTCCCGCGGCGCCGCGATCACGGTCCGGTTCACGCCCGAGTCGCTGACCCGGGCGTTCGACGCGGGCCGCAGCGCGGAGGACCTGCTCACCGAGCTCGCCTCACACTCGCGCACGCCGCTCCCGCAGCCGCTCGACTACCTCGTGCGCGACACGGCCCGGCGGCACGGGCGGCTGCGCGTCGGGACCGCGTCGAGCTACGTCCGCGCCGAGGACCCCGCGCTCCTCACGGGTCTCGTCGAGGACCCGGCGCTGCGCCACCTGTCGCTCTTCCGCGTCGCACCCACGGTCCTGGCCGCGCTCGTCCCGGCCGCGACGCTCCAGGCGGCGCTGCGCGACCGCGGCCTCGCGTCCATGGTCGAGGGGCCCGACGGCCGGGTCGTGCGCACCGAGCGCGTCCGGTCGACGGTCCGCTCTCGCGTGGGCGGGCGACGCCCGCTGGACACGGCCACCCGGGGGCGCTCCGCCGTCGGACACGGGGTACCGGCACGGGAGGGCGCCGCGCTCGACACCGCAGCCCGGCGCGAACGGTACGCCGACCTCGTCCCGCGGCTGCGCGCCGCCGACGACGCGGCGCTCGCCGCGCCCCCGGCGTCGGCGAGCCGCGCGGACGCCCCGCCCGAGCCGCGCGGAACAACCGAACCCCCTGCCGCGTTGGGACTCCTGCGCGACGCGATCGACGCGGGCGACCACGTGGTGCTCGAGACGATCGACCCCACGGGCCAGCCGACCCGCCGCCGCGTGAAGCCCCTGGTCCTCGAAGGAGGGCGCTTGCGCGCTCTCGACCCTGCCCGGGACGCCGAGCTGACCGTCGCGGTCCACCGCATCGCCGGCGTCTTCACCGACGCCCCTGCGCCCGCGCAGGACGACGCACCCACGGGCGCCTCCTCGGGGGCGCCGAACGACTAGCCCGCACCACCGCGCCACGACACGACGCACCACCCGGAAGGACGCACATGGCCGACGGCCCCCTGATCGTGCAGAGCGACAAGTCGCTGCTGCTCGAGGTCGATCACCCGCTCTCCGGCGACGCCCGCCGGGCCATCGCCCCGTTCGCCGAGCTCGAACGAGCCCCCGAGCACGTCCACACCTACCGGCTCACGCCCCTGGGCCTGTGGAACGCGCGGGCTGCGGGTCACGACGCCGAACAGGTCGTCAACGTCCTGCTCCAGTACAGCCGCTACCCCGTGCCGCACGCGCTGCTCGTCGACGTCGCGGAGACCATGTCACGCTACGGGCGCCTCCAGCTCGTCGCGCACCCCACGCACGGCCTGGTGCTCCAGGCGACCGACAAGGCGGTGCTCGCCGAGGTCCTCAAGTCCAAGCGGACGGCGGGCCTCGTGGGTGACCGCCTGGGTGACGACTCCGTGGTCGTGCACCCCTCGGAGCGCGGGCACCTCAAGCAGGTGCTGCTCAAGCTCGGCTGGCCCGCCGAGGACCTCGCGGGCTACGTCGACGGCGAGAAGCACCCGATCGACCTGTCGCCCACCGACCCGGCGCACGAGGACAAGCCCTGGGCCATGCGGCCCTACCAGCAGCAGGCCGTCGACGGGTTCTGGCACGGCGGCAGCGGCGTCGTCGTGCTCCCGTGCGGTGCGGGCAAGACGATCGTCGGGGCCGGAGCCATGGCGAAGTCCGGCACGACGACGCTGATCCTCGTCACGAACACCGTGAGCGCGCGCCAGTGGCGCGACGAGCTGGTGCGGCGCACCACGCTGACCGAGGACGAGATCGGCGAGTACTCGGGCGCCCGCAAGGAGATCAAGCCCGTCACGATCGCGACCTACCAGGTGCTCACGACCAAGCGGAAGGGCGTCTACACGCACCTCGAGCTGCTCGACGCGCGCGACTGGGGCCTCGTGGTCTACGACGAGGTCCACCTGCTGCCGGCCCCGATCTTCCGCATGACCGCGGACCTCCAGGCGCGCCGCCGCCTGGGCCTGACCGCGACGCTCGTGCGCGAGGACGGCCGCGAGGACGAGGTCTTCAGCCTGATCGGGCCCAAGCGGTACGACGCACCCTGGAAGGACATCGAGGCCCAGGGGTACATCGCGCCCGCGGACTGCGTCGAGGTGCGGCTCACGCTCCCCGACCGCGACCGCATGGCGTACGCGACCGCCGAGCCCGAGGACAAGTACCGGCTCGCCGCGACGGCACCGGGCAAGAACCGGGTCGTCGAGCAGATCGCGGCCGCGCACCCAGACGACCAGGTCCTCGTGATCGGCCAGTACCTCGACCAGCTCGAGGAGCTCGGCGAGCACCTCGACGCGCCCGTCATCACGGGTGCAACGACCGTGCGCGAGCGTCAGCGCCTGTTCGAGGCGTTCCGCTCCGGGGAGATCAACCGGCTCGTCGTGTCGAAGGTCGCGAACTTCTCGATCGACCTGCCCGAGGCGTCGGTCGCGATCCAGGTGTCGGGGTCGTTCGGCTCGCGCCAGGAGGAGGCGCAGCGCCTGGGACGCATCATGCGGCCCAAGCAGGACGGGCGCACCGCACACTTCTACGCCGTGGTCTCGCGCGACACCGTGGACCAGGACTTCGCGGCGCACCGGCAGCGCTTCCTGGCGGAGCAGGGGTACGCGTACCGCATCGTCGACGCGGAGGACCTGGACGTCGTGCAGTAGAGGGTGGGAGCCGCCGTCGGGCAGCGAGCCCCTAGACCACCCGCCGGTCCCCCGACGCGAAACCCAGCCACGTGTGCCGGTTGCCCGCCCAGCACCAGCCGACCTTGGGCGCGCCGCGGCGCGCCTTGCCGTCGCGCCCGGTGCCGTTCGAGATCCACACCGCGGGCGTCCGCGAGTCGAGGCGTCCCTCGTCCTTGCGCAGCCGCGACCCGATCGTCATGAAGCAGTGGTTGCGCGCCACGACGTCGGGCGTCTGCAAGGCCCAGTGGATCCCTTCGCTGAGCACGAGGGGCGTGCGGCCCCGTCGAGCGATCTCCGGCAGCGCCTCGTCAGGGGACCAGTTCGCCATGTCGTCGCCACGGTCGACGTCCGTCACGACGTAGAGCGCCTCCTCGGGCAGCGCGAGCCCTTCGAGAGGCTCGAACCGGTCCACGTCGTCCATGTCGACCACGACGAACCCCTCCTTGTCCCCGAGCCGGAGCAGGGGTGCGAGGACGGACGGCGGGGCGAGGCGCGGATGGACGGCGAGCAGCCCGCCCTGGGGCGCGCTCAGGGCGAGGCGCCCGACGGCGTCGCGCACCTCGCGAGCGGACAGCCCGGCGAGCTCATGGACACCGAGCGCGATCAGGCGCTCGGCCTGGTCGGCGAGCGACGGCAGGGGCGAGACGGCAGGCGCGGCAGTGTCCGGAGACGGGGGCGTACCGTCGGGCAACGCCGCGGCTGGGGCTGCGGGCGAGGACGTCGTCGTGCGGGGAGTCATGAAGGCCTCTCGTCGGGAGCGTGACGCTCGAAGAACACTGTACGCCGTACGAATATTCCGCCTTCCTCGGAGGGGCAGCGCCCCCGGGCAGGCGCCCTTCACACGGCACGCCCCCGACGCCCGGAAGATCCAGATCGCCCTGATCCAGCGCACGACTCAGTCCGGGTGAAATGCCCATCGGTGTCCGGAATCGCGATTGCGGCGGGGCGCCCCCTGGGAAAGGATCACGAGGTGACCTCGTCGTCCGATACAGCCGCACCCCCTCGCCCCGCCCGCATGCTCCGGTCCACGGTGCGCACCGGGCTCGCGCTCACCGTCCTCGGCGCTCTGGGCCTGGCGACCTTCGCTGCGCCCGCCGGCGCGGTCGACACCGCGTGGCCGAGCGACGGCGCGGCCACCACGTCTGTCCTGGTCGAGGCGCCGAGCACCGGCACCTCATCGGTCACCGCCGACACCCGGCTCCCTGCTGCACAGCCCCTGGACCTCCCGGGCCGCATCACCGACCCGGACGGTGTCCTGGGGAACCAGACCGACGAGGTCGAGGCCGCGATGGACCGCCTCGAGGCCGACACCCCGTACCAGCTCTACGTCGTGTACGTCGACACGTTCGACGGCCAGGACGCGCAGACCTGGGCCACCGCGACGGCCAACCTGTCGGGGCTGGGCCGCGACGACGTCCTGCTCGCCGTCGCGACCGAGGACCGTCGCTACGACCTCTCGGCCGACAACAACATCGGGCTCTCGGACGCCTCGCTCGACAAGGTCCAGGCCGCGGTCGAGGACGAGCTCAGCCAGGAGGAGTGGGCGCAGTCCGCGATCGTCGCCGCGGACACGCTGCGCACCGAGGCGACCGGTTCGTCGTCGTCGGGCGGATCCGGCTGGCTGATCGTGCTCGTCGTGGGCCTGCTCGCGATCGCGGGCTTCTTCGTGGTCCGCTCGATCCTGCGCAAGCGACGTGGCACGGCCGCCCGGCAGGGTGGCACGGACGAGGCCGACGAGCTCTCCCAGCTCCCCACCGACGAGCTCAACCGTCGGGCCAGCTCGGCCCTCGTCGCGATCGACGACGCCATCAAGACCTCCGAGCAGGAGCTCGGCTTCGCCCAGGCACAGTTCGGGCTCGAGGCCACCAAGGAGTTCCAGGTCGCGCTCGAGACGGGCAAGCAGAAGGTCTCCCAGGCGTTCGCGCTGCGTCAGCAGCTCGACGACCAGACCCCCGAGACCGAGCCGGTCTCGCGCTCGATCATGGCCCAGATCATCACGCTGTGCGCCGACGTCGCGGCCGCGCTCGACGCCGAGTCCGCCCAGTTCGACGAGCTGCGCGACCTCCAGTCCCGCGCCCCCGAGGTCCTCGACACCGTGGAGCGGCGCGCCGGTGAGGTCGAGGCCCGCATCGCCCCGGCCCGCAGCACGCTCGCGGGCCTCTTCGCGACCTACCCCGAGGCCGCGCTCGCGTCGGTCGCGGCCAACCCCGACCAGGCCACGCAGCTCGTCGCGGGCGCCCGCGAGGCCGTCGCCGCAGGACGCGCCGCGCTCGAGGGCAAGGACCGCGCGTCCGCCGTCGCGCACGCCCGCGCCGCCGAGAACGCGGTCGGCCAGGCCGTCATGCTTCTCGACGCGGTCGACTCGGCGGGCGAGGACCTGGCCCAGGCCGGCAAGCGCCTCGACGTGGCCGTCGCCTCGATCACCGCGGACATCGCCGATGCCGCGCGCCTCGCCCCGGGCGACCCCGCCGTGACCGCGCGCTCCACCGAGGCCCAGGCCGCCGTGGCCGACGCCCAGGGCGCACGCACCGGCGGAGACCCGCTCGCCGCCCTGCGCCGGCTCACCGACGCCGAGGCCGCGATCGACGCCGCCCTCGCACCGTTCCGCGAGAGCGCCGAGCAGGCCGCACGCGCCGCTGCGCTCCTGCGCGACACCCTGGGCCGCGTCGACTCCCAGATCCGCGCGACGAACTCGTTCATCGAGACCCGGCGCGGCGCCGTCGGCCCCGAGGCCCGGACCCGGCTCTCCGAGGCCATCCGCTACCTCGGCGAGGCGCAGGCCCTGCAGCCGTCCGACCCCGTCCGCGCCCTCGCCACGGCCCAGCAGGCCGACTCCCTCGCACAGTCTGCGGCCCAGCTGGCCCAGCGCGACGCGGCCGCGTGGGAGCAGCAGCAGAACGGTCCCGGCATGTTCGGTGGCGGCGGCTCGGGAGGCGGGAACAACGTTGGCGGCATGGTCCTCGGCGGCATCCTGCTCGACCAGATCCTGCGCGGAGGGGGCGGCGGAGGCCGTCGCTCGAGCGGGGGGTTCGGCGGCGGCTACGGCGGTGGGGGGTTCGGCGGCGGCGGTTCGTCCGGCCGGTCCTCCCGCGGTTCGTCCGGTGGCCGTTCCTCGGGCGGCCGCTCCAGCAGAGGAGGACGGTTCTAGGGGTCGGCCCCTCGCCCGGCCCCGCAGGTCGCACGGCCGGGCGCCACGTCGCCACGACGGCACCGCGTACACGCATCCACGAGCAGGAAGGCACGACCGATGGCAGAGAAGCAGAGCATCTTCGGACGCATCACCCAGCTGGCCAAGGCGAACATCAACGCGCTCCTCGACGGCGCCGAGGACCCGCAGAAGATGCTGGACCAGCTCGTCCGCGACTACACGAACAGCATCGCCGACGCCGAGCAGGCCGTCGCGCAGACCATCGGGAACCTCCGGCTCGCCGAGCAGGACTACAACGAGGACGTCGCCGCGGTCCGCGAGTGGGGCGACAAGGCCGCCGCAGCCTCCGCACGCGCCGACCAGTACCGGTCCGCAGGCGACCCGGCCAACGCCGACAAGTTCGACAACCTTGCCAAGGTCGCCCTCCAGAAGCAGATCTCCGCAGAAGGCGAGGTCCGTCAGGCCGAGCCCCTGATCACCTCGCAGCGCGAGACGGTCGAGAAGCTCAAGACCGGGCTCGCGCAGATGAAGGACAAGCTGGGCGAGCTCAGGTCCAAGCGCGACTCGCTCGTCGCCCGTCAGAAGTCCGCGGAGGCACAGCAGACCGTCCAGGGCGCGATCAGCTCGATCAACGTCCTCGACCCCACGAGCGAGGTCTCACGCTTCGAGGAGAAGGTCCGCCGCGAGGAGGCCAAGGCGCTCGGCCAGGCCGAGGTCGCCGCGTCCTCGCTCGACGCGCAGTTCGAGGAGCTCGAGACCTCGGGCGCCAACATCGAGATCGAGGCCCGGCTCGCAGCGCTCAAGAGCGGCGGCGCGTCCCCCGCCCCGCAGATCTCGCCCACGACCGTCACGTCGATCGAGGCCGGCACCCAGGACGCCCCCAGCGAGTGGTAGTCCCCTGACAAGACAGCTCTGCGGCCGGGGTGCGAGCGCCCCACGCAAGGATGCGGCGACGGCCGGTGACCTCGTGGTCACCGGCCGTCGCGTCGTCGTCGGAAGGGTGGTCGGAGGGTCCGGCCCGGGCGCCACGCGCCGTCAGCAGGGGCTGCCGGAAGGGGCCTGCGGTCGCGCGTCAGCCCGCAGGCAGCGGCTCGTAGTCGATCTCCAGGAAGTCCTCGACCTCGGGGACCCAGCGATCGGCCACGAACGCCCGGTGGTCCGGGTGCTGGTCGTAGGCCGCGTACGCCGCAGCGTCCGCGAACTCCATGGAGAAGCCGAACGTGAAGTCGTTCTTGGCGCTGGTCTGGCGCAGCTGCTCGAACCGCTCGACCCCCGGGATCGTCGCGAGGACGCGGGCGTCGGTCAGGAAGGCGGTCTCTGCGGCGGACCCCTCGGGGTGGCGCAGGCGGAAGGCGACGGTGTGACGGATCATCCCGACACCCTGCCACCGACCGACCGGTCAGCCCGGGCGGACACGCGTCGTGTCGCGGCGCGACGCGCCCTGCGCGACCTACGCCCGCACGCCCCGGCGAGCGACGTCGTCGTGCACGACCGCCAGGAACGACTCCGCGAGGAGGCGGCCCGTCTCGAGGACCTCACCCTCGAACGGCGCGGCGTCGGCAAGGATGTTGGTCGTGTCGACGTCGTCGTGCTGGTCGGCCCAACCCCGGATCGTGGCGAGCGTCGCCTCGGGGTGGAACTGGACCCCCAGGGCCGAGCCGTGGCGGAACGCCTGGTACGGGTACATGTCCGACATGCCGAGCCACGACGCGCCCTCGGGGAGGTCGATGATCGCGTCGGCGTGCATGCTGACCGTGAACGAGCGGGCCCGCTTGCCCGTACCTGCCGCGGCGCGTGCGATCGGCCCCAGGACGGGGTCGCCCTCGGCGCCCGCCTTCCAGAACACGCGGGTCAGGCCCGCCTCGCGACCGGGAGGGGCCGCGACCTGCACCTTGCCACCGCCCGCGACCGCGAGCAGCTGGGCGCCGAGGCAGATCCCGAGCGTCGGGACGTCCGAGAACACCGCGGCGGCCAGCAGGTCGCGCAGCGCGGGGAGCCAGGGGGCGACGTCGTCGGCGTAGGCGGACATCTGCCCGCCCAGGACGACGAACCCGTCGCCCAGGTCGGTCGCCTCCGGCAGGGCGTCCCCGTCGAAGGGGCGGACGAGGCGCACGTCGGGCCCGAGCCGGTCGGCGAAGGCGTCCAGGGTGACGTCCGGGGAGTTCTGGACGACCGTGATCCGGACCGGGTCGAGAAGCTGCTGGTTCACCGCTGAAAGGTACTCGCCCCCGGGGGGTCCGGTGCAAACCGTGCCCACGCCTCGACCCGTTCCGTGTCGGGAACGGGGACTCTCCCCGCCGGATAGGCTGGACCCCATGTCGGACTCCAGCACGTCGAACGGCCTCGTCAACATCCAGGGAGAGGCCCCGCGCCGCACCTACCTGATCGTCGACGGGGAGAACATCGACGCGACGCTCGGCATGAGCGTCCTGGGGCACCGGCCCAACCCCGAGGAGCGACCACGCTGGGACCGCATCGTCGACTTCGCGGCCCACCTGTGGGCCCAGGACGTCACGCCGCTGTTCTTCCTGAACGCCTCGTCGGGTCAGATGCCCATGGCGTTCGTCCAGGCGCTGCTCGCGATGGGCTACCGGCCCATCCCGCTGGCCGGGTCCAGCTCCGAGAAGGTCGTGGACATCGGTATCCAGCGCACCCTCGAGGCGCTCAAGGACCGCCCGGGTGACGTGCTCCTGGCGAGCCACGACGGCGACTTCATCCCGCAGGTCGAGGAGCTGCTCGAGGACAGCGACCGCCGCGTCGGGCTGCTGTGCTTCCGCGAGTTCGTGAACTCGCGCTTCTCCGAGCTGGCCTCGCGCGGCCTGAGCTTCTACGACCTCGAGGACAACGTGGGGGCGTTCACGACGATCCTGCCGCGCGTCCGGATCATCCCGCTCGAGGAGTTCGACCCGCTGCGCTACCTCTGAGTCCACCGAGGGGCGGGGCCGCGCAGCACGCGCGGCCCCGCCCTTCGCGTCATCAGCAGGGCCGGCACGCACGCAGGGCGCACGCCGTCCGCACGACGCGTCAGGCCGCGCCCGGCCTCAGCCCCGCAGCTCGCGGTACAGGGGCGTGGGGAACGACGCCGTCACGCCTCCCCCGCCCAGGAGCGACCCGATCCGCTGCGCCTCGGCCTCGACGGCCGCGGCGCCGTCGGTCCCGACGTCCTCGAGCAGACGGGACACGACCTCGCCGTCGGCCCGCACGGCCCATGCCCCCACGATGCGCCCTTCCCACCAGACCGTCGCGCCGATGTTGCCCGCCGAGTCGAAGAGCTGCTCGCGGTGCGGACCGAGGTACCAGTCGCGGTGCTTCCAGCCCATCGCGGTGGGGTCGAGCGAGGGCAGCAGCGCGACGTGCCCGGCCGCAGCACCGAGGCCCGGCCCGGTCGGCAGCTCGGTCGAGCGCAGCACGACCCCGGCGCCGAGCCCCTCGAGCTCGACCTCGCGGACGTCGAGGGCTGCGACCGCTGCCCGCGTCTGCCCCAGGTTCCACCCGGTCCACCACTGGAGGTCCGCCAGGATCGCGGGCCCGAACGCCTCGAGCCAGGCCCGCGCGAGCCGCACGCGCGCCTCGGCCTCGTCGACCTCCGGGATGCCGCCGGGCAGCCAGTCCTCGACGGGCCGCCACAGGAAGCGGTTGGACGACCAGCCGCCGGTCGGCTCGCCGCGCACGATCCGCCCCTCGGCCGACAGCAGCGACAGCAGGGGCGAGGTCAGCGAGCGCCGCACGTCCCAGGACTTGGTCGTGGTGGGCAGGAACGCCGTCCGCAGCACGGGGGCCCGCGCCGAGAGCTGCGCCCCGGTGAGGGGTCCGTGCTGGGCCAGCGCGTCGTGCACCTGCTCCTCGGCGGCGGCGAGGAAGGCCTCGGCGTCCTCGACGGGCGGGTCCATGGGGAGGGTTGCGAGCTCCTTCAGGAGGCGGGCCCTGAGCCTGCGCCCGACGGCGGCGCTCGCCCCCGCGTGGACGACCGGCACCATGTCGCGCGCGACGACGAACAGGGTCCGGCGCATGGCCAGGACCCGCACGAGGGTGCGACGGTCGTACATCGCGGCCTGCACGTCCTCGATGCGCAGCTCGGGCACGCGCGCGAGGACCGAGAGGTAGACGCTGGGCGCGTCGGTCGCGTGGAGGGCGACGAGCCGGTCGACGACCCCCTCGACCGTGCTCTCCGGCGCGGGACCGGCAGCCCCGAGGTCGAGCTGGTGCGCGACGAGCCGCGCCCTCCTCTGGTCGTCGCTGATCCGCATGCCTGCATCCTTCCGTCTCGACGGGCTGCTGTCAGTGCCTGGACGGCCCGCCGCACCATGGTCCGGCACCCCACCCACAGCCCCCTTGCCCACCGCTCGCGCCCAGGCGACTCCCAGGGTTCGGTCGCACACTGGAACCATGAGCGAACCCGAGGCGCGGCTGGTCGTCGTCGACGACGAGCCCAACATCCGCGAGCTGCTGTCCACGTCCCTGCGTTTCGCCGGGTTCGAGGTGTTCGCCGCGGCGGACGGCACGAGCGCGCTCAAGCTCGTGCGCGACGTCGAGCCGGACCTCGTGGTCCTGGACGTCATGCTCCCCGACATGGACGGCTTCACCGTGACGCGGCGCATGCGGGCCACGGGCCAGCACACGCCCGTGCTCTTCCTCACGGCCCGCGACGACACGCAGGACAAGGTCACGGGCCTCACGGTCGGGGGCGACGACTACGTGACCAAGCCGTTCAGCCTCGAGGAGGTCGTGGCCCGCATCCGTGCGGTGCTGCGCCGCACGCACGCCGAGCCCGAGGACACCGCGGTGCTGCGCTTCGCCGACCTCGAGCTCGACGAGGACTCGCACGAGGTGCGCCGCGCGGGCCAGGTCGTGGACCTGTCCCCCACCGAGTTCAAGCTGCTGCGCTACCTCATGCTCAACGCCGGCCGCGTGCTCTCGAAGTCGCAGATCCTCGACCACGTCTGGCAGTACGACTGGGGCGGCGACGCGAACATCGTCGAGTCCTACATCTCCTACCTGCGCCGCAAGATCGACAACCTCACGGTGACCGGTCCCGACGGCACCGAGGAGCCGGTCCAGCCGCTCATCCACACCAAGCGCGGGGTCGGGTACCTGCTGCGCACGCCCCCGGAGTCGGGGAGCGCCCGCAGGTCATGAGCACGCCTTCTTCCGGTCGCCCGGTCGGGGCTTCCGGGGGCGCCCTGCCCCCGGTCCCGCCGCCTCCGCCGTCCGGCCCGACGACGTCGCGCCCGTCCTCGGCGCCCCGCACCCCCGGTGCGGCGCGTCCTGGGACGCAGGCTCCGTCGTCGGGCACCGATGCAGGCTCCGGTGGTTCCAGCGGTGCCGGTGGTCGCGGCCCCGCGGCACCCGACTCACCCCCCGTCCCCGCGCCCGACGAGCCCCGCCCCTACGGCCGGACCGTCCCCACCGAGAACTGGGGCTGGTTCGCCCGGGTGCCGCTGCGGGCACGTCTCGTCGCGATCATCGCGCTGCTGCTCGCCGCGGGCCTGGGCATCGCGGCCCTCGCGACGACGACCGTGGTGGCGCGGTACCTCGTGGGACAGGTCGACCAGCAGCTCGACCTCACGGCCTCCGCGGTCGCCGACGAGACGTTCCGGGGCAACGCCTCGAGGTCCACCCTGCCCAGCGAGTACTACGTCCTGATCCGCTGGGACAACGGCGCCGAGACCCCCAAATACTGGGACAAGGCCGTCGAGCGCTCGGGCGCACCGCAGATCCCGACGTTCATGGCCCAGGAGATGGCGACCCGCACGGGCAAGCCGTTCACGGTCACGTCGGCGGGCGGGACCACGCCGGCCGAGTGGCGCGTCGTGCCCTACCCGGTCATCAGCAAGCTCACGGGCGAGACCGTCGGGACCGCCTACGTGGCGCTCCCCCTCACCGGGATCCACGAGACCGTCAAGGTGCTCGGCCGGACGCTCGCGGTCAGCGCCCTGGGGATCGCCCTGATCGGCGGCGCCGTCGCGTACCTCGCGGTGCAGCGCGCCCTGCGCCCGCTCCGCGAGATCGAGGAGACCGCGGCCGACATCGCGGGCGGCGACCTGACCCGGCGCATCCGGCCTGCCCCACCGAGCACCGAGGTCGGCTCGCTCGCGGCGTCGCTCAACACCATGCTCAACCACATCGAGCGCGCGTTCGCGGCGTCCGAGGCCTCCGAGGCCCGCATGCGCCGCTTCGTGTCGGACGCGAGCCACGAGCTCCGGACCCCGCTCGCGACCGTCAAGGGCTACGGCGAGCTGTACCGCATGGGGGCGCTGACCACGCCCGAGCAGATGGACGACACCATGCGTCGCATCGAGGACTCCGCGACGCGCATGGGCACGCTCGTCAACGACCTGCTCGCGCTCGCCCGCCTCGACGAGGGGCGCCCCATCCGCCACGAGCCCGTGAACCTCGCGGCCCTGGCCCGCGACTCCGCGGGAGACCTGCACGCGCTCGACCCCACCCGGCCGGTGCGCGTCGTGAGCCTGGGCGGCTCGGGAGACGCCCCCGAGGAGCTCACCGTGATCGGGGACGAGGACCGGCTGCGGCAGGTGCTCGCCAACCTCATCGGCAACGTCTCGCAGCACACTCCCGCGGGCACCCCGGTCGAGATCGCGCTCGGGACCCAGGAGCCGCAGGACGCGGGCGACGACCCCCTCGCGGTGCTCGAGGTCCGTGACCACGGACCGGGCATCACGCCCGAGCAGGCGGCCCACGTGTTCGAACGGTTCTACCGCGCGGACTCGTCGCGCAACCGCGCCTCGGGGGGCTCGGGACTGGGCATGGCGATCGTCGCGGCGATCGTCGGGGCGCACCAGGGACACATCTCGGTGGCCCCCACGCAGGGCGGTGGCCTCACGGTTCATGTGGAACTCCCGACACAGGGCTACGATGACGGGTCGTCGCCCGATCGGACGTAGGCTCGAGATGAACCTGTGGACCGACGGCGCACCCCGTTCCCGCATCGAAGAAGGCTGATCTCATGGGCGTCACCACCTCTGACGCACCGCAGTGGTTGCTCACCTCCTGGACCCGTAGCTGCCGAGGCGCCGGAGCGACGGCGTCCGACGACGAGATCCGCGCCGTGGGCGACGGTCTCCTCGAGCGCTGGAGCCAGCCGGACCGTCACTTCCACAACCTGAGGCACCTCGCCGACGTCCTCGGCCGGGTCGACGAGCTCGCGCAGGAGACGCACGACGCCGACGTGGTCCGCCTCGCGGCCTGGTACCACGGCGCGATCTTCGACGCGGCCCGCAAGGCCGCGTACGCGAACAAGGGCGGTGAGGACGAGACGGCGAGCGCCGCGCTCGCGTTCGACCAGCTCTCGTCGTTGGGCGTGCCGGAGAAGGCCTGCCGGCGGGTCGCGTTCCTCGTGAACGCGCTCGTGCGCCACGCCCCGGACCCCGCGGACTTCGACTGCGCGGTGCTGTGCGACGCGGACCTCGCGATGCTCGCGGGCGAGCCGCAGCGGTACAAGGAGTACCTCAAGGACGTGCGCGACGAGTACGCGCACATCCCGCTCCCGGACTACCTGCGGGCGCGCATCGCGATCATCACCAAGCTGCTCGACCGACGCACCCTCTTCTCGAGCCCCATGGGGGCCGCGTGGGAGGAACCGGCACGGCAGAACCTGGACGCCGAGCTCCAGCGTCTGCGCAAGGAGCAGGCCAAGCTGCAGGCCTCGGCGCCCCCGGCGCTCATCGCGCCGTCTCCCTCCTGAGTCGTTCCTCGTCGCGGGCGCGGTCCAGGTGACGAGCCGTGCACAGCCCGGCCTCCTGAGGCCCCGTCCACAGTCGCCGGGTCTCTCCCTGCCCGACGACGCCGCTCCCCTCTAGCGTCCTGCTCACCCGGTCGCGCACGCCGCGCCGGGTCGGGGCGCCGACCGGTGCCCAGCGGACGCTGGAGAGGCAGGACGTCATGAGCAGGTACGAGGTCGACAGTGCACGGGTCGCGCAGGCGAGCGCCGCGGTCGGAGGCTCGGTCACGGCCATCCGCGCCGAGGTCGGAGCGATGATGCGCCACCTCCAGGACCTCCAGGCGAGCTGGCAGGGTGGCGCGGCGACCGCTTTCGCCGGGGTCATGACCGAGTGGCAGGGGGCGCAGGTGCACGTCGAGGCAGCGCTGGACTCGATCACCGCGGCCCTGGGTTCGGCCGCGCAGACGTACGCCGACGCGGAGGCCCAGGCATCGAGGCTGTTCCTGCGCTGACGGGTGGGCGGCCGCTAGGCTCCCCTCCATGCCGCGCCGCCGCCAGTCCGCCGCCTCCCGTGCCGTGCCGTTCGAGGTCGTCGAGGACCTGGACGACGGGCTCGCGTCCCCGGAAGCCTCGGTAGGGGCTGCGGCGGCGGACGGCTCCGCTCCTGCCGGGCACGTCGGCGACGGTGCGCGAGCCGCAGGTTCCGTCGGCAGCGCTGCTGGTGACGGCGCTGACGGCACCCAGGGACGCTTCGGCGAGGCGCCCTCCGGGGCCGGGGACACGTCGTCGGGCAGCAGGACGATCCGCTGGAAGCCCTGGGCCGCCGTGGCAGGCGTCCTGGCCCTCGTGATCGGCGGGCTCGCGATCGGCGGCGAGATCGAGGAGCGCCGCACCGCCGCGCGTCTCGTCGCGAGCGTGGGGGGTGTGCTGCCGTTCACCGGACCGCCGCAGGAGCTGTGGTCGTTCGACCTGAGCAACCACTTCTGGATGCCGTTCGGGGGTCTGCTCCTCAGCCAGGTCGACGAAGAGGGCCTCACGGCCGTCGACGTCCTGACCGGGAAAGAGGTGTGGCAGGCGACGGTGGGGCCGGACGCGTACTGCGGTCGGCCCAGCATCTGGCAGACCCTCGCCGAGGAGACCGGACCTCTGCTGTGCCTGTCGGGGACCGCGGACGCCAGGGTCGTCTCGGTCCTGGACACGGAGGGACAGGTCACGGGAAGCCGGAACCTCGGGCCGGTCGTCGAGGGCGCGAGCTACGCCGTCGGGCCGGGAGCCACGGTCGTCCACGTGCGTCGCGACGGGCCCGTCGGGCCCCCGGTCGGCCCGCGCGAGCTCTACGACGAGGGCGGGGAACCGACCTTCGTCGACGTTCCCGGTGGCCGAGCGGTCGTCGTGACCCTGGAGGACGCGGTCTCGGGCGACGTGCTCTGGGAGAACGAGGTGCCGTTCGTCGCGCCGGACGAGGCCTGGGAGTGCCAGGACCTCGGCGACATGGCCACGTTCGCGCTCGACAGGGTGAGCTCGATGACGACGGGCTACGTCGTCACGGTCGACGGATGCGGGATCAGCGCGGCGTTCGACGCCGACGGGACCCGTCTTGACGACGTGACCTCGCAGGACGACCTGGTCGAGCCGCTCACCGCCACGACCGTGAGCAGGTTCGACCAGACGACCCAGCACACGACCGTGCTCGACCGCACAGGGACCTCGCTGTGGGAGGTCACCGGTCCTCTCCTCCGCCCGTCCGCGACCGACGGGACGGGCGAGGACACCGTCCTCGTCGACACCCTGAGCGGCCTGGCGGCGTTCCGCCCCGACGGCACGGAGCTGTGGGACGCCTCGACGTACGCGAGCAGGCTGTTCGTGCACACGAGCGCTGTCATGGTCGTCGACGACGGCGCGAACGGCTTGACCGCGCTCGACCCGACCACGGGCCGCACGCTGTGGACCGTGCCCGGCGAGGACTCGGTCTACCCGTTCGGGGCCGCGACCGACGGCTCCCAGGCGGTCGTCCTCGCGCACGACGACGACGGATCGGCCCGGTCGGTCGGGTACGACCTCGCCACGGGCGAGGTGCTGTGGACCGGCGCGAGCGCCCCGAACGTGGGCATGCTGGGCTACCACGGTGCGCTGCTCCAGCTCCAGCTGTCCGAGAACCGGGTGAGCCGGGTGGGGTGAACCTACCTGCCGAGGCGGCCCAGGTCGTGCTCGGCCTCGTCGTCGAATCGGCCACGAGCACGGTCGACGTCTGCCCCGTGCGTCGCGATCCACTCCAGGAGCGCGTCGATCGGCGCCCGGAGCGTCTTGCCCAAGGGCGAGATGCGGTACTCGACGGCCACCGGCCGGGAGCGGACCACGGACCGCTCGACGATCCCGTTGCGTTCGAGGCGGCGCAGGGTGGCCGTGAGGGACTTCTGCGTCACGGCAGGTATCGCGCGGCGCAGCTCGTTGAAACGAGCGGGTCGCTCACAGAGCTCGTCGAGGATGTGGACCGACCACTTGTCCAGCACCTGGTCGAGCAGTTCCCTGTGCGACGCAGTGATCTCCAGAGGGTGGGCGGCAGGGCGAGAGGTTTCCGTCACGACACCTAGTCTCGTTGAAGTGTCCTTCGGAAACCAGGTATCACTGGGGTACCCAACCGGACCTCGACCAAGGGACCCACCATGACCGTCCATCTCTTCTCTCCCGCCAGCATGGTCGGGCCCACGCCCTACCATCACGTCGCGATCGGAACGGGCACCCGCCAGGTGCACGTCGCCGGCCAGGTCGCCGCGGGCCTCGACGGGCGCCCGGTCGACCCGGACGATCTCGCCGGGCAGGTCGCACAGGCACTCGTGAGCACGGCGAGCGGGCTCGAGGCAGCGGGAGCGACGTTCCAGGACGTCGTCCGACTCACGTTCTACGTCGCGCGGTGGACGCCCGACAAGATGGGTGCGTTCCTGGCCGGCATCGAGACCGTCGCCGCCCGCCTCCAGATCCCGCAGCCCATGCCCCCCTCCTCGCTCATCGGTGTCGAGTCCCTGTTCGAACCTCATGTCCTCGTCGAGGTCGAGGCGACCGCAGTGCTCGACTGAAGCGCACGGGAACCCCGCCCCGCCGATGCCTGCCGGGGTCCTAGAGTGTCGACGTGCCGACTCCTCTCCTGACCGCGAGCGTCACCGTCTGGTGCGCCGCTCCCGGTGCAGCCGGGGTCCGGGCGTCGGCGTGGCTCTCCCCCGACGAGGCCCGGAGGGCAACCGCCTTCCGGCGCGCGGAGGACCGTGAACGGTTCGTCACGGGCCGCGCCCTGATCCGGGCCGCCCTGGGCGAACGCCTGGGCGTCTCGCCGACCGAGGTCGCGATCCGGGTCGGCCCGCGGGACGCCGCGTCCCCTGGCAGGCCGTTCGTCGAGGGGGCGCCGTCGTTCTCGATCGCCCACGCGGGCCGCTGGGTGCTGGTCGCGGTCGTGGGGGCGGTGACCTGTTCCCCGGGGCTCGAGGCAGACGCCACGGACGACGGCGAACTGGACCTCGCAGCGGGTGTGGACGTCGGTGTGGACGTCGAGTCCACGGCCCCGGCACGGGACCACCTCACCGACCTCCTCGATGCCGTGCCCCCGGGCGAGCGTCCGGCCGGGGGCTGGGACGCCGAGTCGTTCACCCGGTCGTGGGCGCGGCGCGAGGCCGTGCTCAAGGCGGTCGGCACGGGGCTCCTCGCCCCGCGCGACGACCTGCTCCTGGCCCCCGCGGACAGCATCGCGGCCGTCGTGCACAGCAGGGGCGCGGTCCCGGCTCCTGATCGGCTCGCGCTGCGGGACCTGGAGCTTCCGTCGGAGCCGTCGGGGGCTCGGCCGTCACCCTCGGCGGGCGAGACCCACCTCGCCGCGGTCGCGCTCTGCTCCCCCGGGGCACCCGTCGCGTTCTCGACCGTCGAGCTCGCCGACGGCCCGACCCTGCTGTCCCGGCACGGGCTCGGGAACCCCTGACATCAGCGCACCTCCCGGCTCTCGCGCAGCAGCAGCCACAGCAGGAACGGTGCACCGACCGCCGACGTCACGACCCCGACCGGCAGGTCCACGGGCAGCGAGCGCGCACCCAGGTCCGCGGCCAGGACCACGCACGCCCCCACGAGCCCCGCACCGAGCGGCGACGGCCCCTGGGCCGCGAGCGCCCGCCACGCGATCTGCGGCGCGACGAACGCGACGAACGGGATGGGCCCTGCGGCCGCGGTCGCCGCGGCCGCGAGGACCACGGCGAGCCCGATCTGCAGCAGCTGCGCCGACGACCGACGCACTCCCAGTCCCACGATCACACGCGCGTCGAACCGTAGGACCGCGAGCCACCGGGACGACAGGGCGCTGACCGCGACCGTCACCACCACCACGGCCGCGACGGGGCCGACGATCGCGAAGCTCGCCCGGTTGAGGCTGCCCGTCATCCAGATGAGGGCCGCATTGAGGTCGGGCAGCTCGGCGCGGACCAGCAGCCACGACGTGATCGCGGACGCGCCGGCGTTGACGCCCAGGCCGACGAGCACCAGGCGGTATCCCTCGATCCCGCCCCGCCACGCGAGCACGCACACGAGCGCGGTCGCGAGGAGCCCTCCCGTGACCGCGACGATCGGCAGACCGGCCGAGACCAGGAACCCGCCGACGACCCCGGCCCCCGTGCCCGCCACGACGATCGCCGCGACCGCCGCGGCCGTCGCGCCGGCCGTGACCCCCAGGATGTCGGGGCTCGCGAGCGGGTTGCGGGCGACCGACTGCGTGATGGCCCCTGCGGCACCTAGCGCGAAGCCCACGACGAGCGCGGTCACGGCCCGCGGTGCCCGCAGGCCCAGCACGACGAACCTGTCGGCGGGGTCGCCCGTCCCCAGCAGCGTCCGGACCACGTCGCCCGCGGGCAGCACGTACTCGCCCACCATGATCGAGGCGACGAGCAGCGCGAGCACCAGGGCGACGAGACCCGCCGCGACCAGTGCCTGGCGCCGGGTGCCCGGGTGGCGACGGAGCGGCGCGAGGGCTCTACCGAGCCTCCTGGTCGGTGAGGAGCGTCCGGTGAACCGTGAGCGCCCGGAACGCCCGGAGCCCCCCGAGCCCCCACCGCGCCCCGCGAACCCTGAGCGCCCCGCGAACCCTGAGCGCCCCGCGAACCCTGAGCGCCCCGCGAGCCGTGAGCGCCCCGCTGAGTTGTCAGAACTGGGCCGGTGGGTACCCCGGTGCAGTTCTGACAACTCGGCCGTCGGCTGACGCCTCGTGGTCATGAGCGATCTCCCAGGTAGCCGCGGGCGAGGACGACGAACAGCGGCGCCCCGACCAGCGCGATCACGATGCCGACCTGGATCTCCGAGGTGGCAGGGGCCAGGCGACCGACGACGTCGGCCCCCAGGACCAGGACCGCCCCGCACAGTCCCGCGACCGGGATGCGCCACGCCGGTCCGCCGAGGCCGAGCCGCGTCGCGGCGTGCGTCGCGGCGAGCCCCACGAACGCGATCGACCCGCACGCCGCGGTCGCCGCACCGGCGAGCAGCGTGACCGCGAGCAGCCCGATCAGCCGGTCGCGCACGACGTGCCTCCCGAGCGAGACCCCGAGCTCGTCACCGAGCTCGAGCGCCCCGAGCGTCGGCGCGTTGACGACCGCGAGGAGCAGCCCGAGCAGCAGGAACGGGGCGACGGTCCAGATGACCTCGGGTCCCCGACCCACGAGCGAACCGATGCTCCAGAAGCGGAAGACGTCCATGGTCGTGCGGTCGAGCAGCAGCACCCCGGACGTGACCGACGCGAGCAGCGCCGTGACGATCGAGCCCGTGAGGACGAGCGTGACGCCCGGCGCGAGCACGCGGATGCGTTGCGAGAGGACCACCACGATCCCCCCGGCGCACAGCGCCCCCACGAGCGCGAAGCCCACAGCCCCCGACGGGCTCGTGACCCCCAGGACGTGGATCGCGAGCACCACGGCGCACGCGGCGCCCGACGTCACGCCCAGCAGCCCGGGGTCGGCCAGCGGGTTGCGGGTGTGCGCCTGCGTGAGCGCGCCGGCCACGCCGAGCGCGATCCCCACGAGCAGCCCCAGGACCGTGCGCGGCACGCGCATGTCCCACACGATCGCGGACGCCTCGGTCGTCCCGGGCTCGCGCAGCACCGCGAGCACGTCGGGCCACGGCACGGGCTGCGAGCCGAGGGCCACGCTCGCGAGGATCGCAGCCAGCAGCGCGAGCACGAGCGCTGCCCCCACGAGCAGGACACGCGACGAGGGCCGCGAGCCCCGGAGGGCAGCCGGGGGCACAGCAGGCACAGCAGGTGCGGGGGCCGCAGCAGGTGCGGCAGCGGCACCTCCGCGCGCCGCCCCGCCGCCCGTCGGTGCCGTGCCGCCGTTCACGAGCCCGCTCCCGTGCTCGCGACGGCCTCGCGCGACCACACCCACCGGTCCTCGGCGCTCGGACGCGCGACGTCCGCGGCACAGGTGCCCGCGACGGCCGCGGTCAGCGCGACGCGCAGGGCCTCGATCACCTCGTCGGGCCGTTCCCCGACGAAGAAGTGACCACCCTCGACGACCCGCTGTCGGACTCCTGCCCGCGCGCGTGCGGCCCAGGGCGCGACGGACGCGGGCGGCGACGCGACGTCGTCGGACCCGGCGAGCAGGAGCAGCGGCACCGTGACGTCGGCCGGCTCCCCGGGCGTGGCCGCGAGCGAGTCGTGGACCGCGAGGTCCGCGCGCAGGACGCGCGCGTGCAGCGCGAAGAACTCGTCGTCGGCGAGCAGCTCGGGCGGGGTCCCGCCCAGCGCGGTGATCCACGCGCGCAGTGCGGCGTCGTCGCGCGCGGCCGGCCCGGGCCCGACGACGTCGCTCCCCTCCTCCGCGTCGCCTGCGGTCCCGGGACGGTCGGCACGCGCCGCACGACCCGAGACCACGAGCAGGTCCGGGGCCGTGTCCGGGCCGAGGCCCGCGGCGATCCGGGCCGCGACCGATGCGCCGAGGCTGTGGCCGAGCAGGACCGTAGGCACACCGTCGGCCAGGAGCCCGCGCACCGGGCCGGACACGTCCGCGAGCAGGTCGGTCATGGTGCGGGCGAGCGGCTCGCCGAAGCGGCTCTCGCGACCCGGGTACTGCACGGCCACGACCTCGGGCGAGGTCGCGAAGGGACCGGTCGGGGGCGGGACGGCAGCACCGGCACCGGCTGCAGAGCCCGGTGCGTCGGGCGCGCCCGAATCACCAAGGGCATCAGGGGCACCCACGAGCCGCCGGTAGTAGCTCGCCGCGCCGCCGGCGTGCGGGCACACCACGACGCGCCACGTCGCCCCGGCCGGTGAGGCCAGGACACGCAGCGCGGGGTGGCGCGGCCGAGGACCGTCAGTCACCCGACGGTCCCGACGCGGGAGCGGACGACCCGGCGTCCGCGGTGCTCCCGGTGGGCACGGCGACGTCCGGTACAGCCGAGTCCTCCGGCGCCTCGGTGTCGTCGTCGTGGTGGTCGTGGTCCGCGACGCCCTTGCGCCAGTACCCGTCGACGTCGAAGTTGTCGCGCCCCAGCCCCACCTCGTTCTTGAGGTAGCGGCGTAGCGGCTTGATCGACAGCGACTCGCCCGCGACCCACACGAACCCGTTGCCCGCGGGCAGGTCGGTCCCGCGCACCGCGTCCGCGAGCAGCGCCGTGGTCCCCGGCGCGCGGTCCTCCCGGAAGAGCCAGGTCACGTCGACGCTCGCGGCCGACGCGAGCGGCAGCACGTCGCCCTCGTCCTGGACCTCGACGAAGACCGTCACGGGCACGTCCGCGCGCAGCCGTTCGAGCCAGCGGGCCGCTGCGGGCAGGGCCGTCTCGTCGACGGCGAAGACGTACCAGTCGAACACGTCGTTGACGAGGAACGAGCCGCGCGGCCCGAGCACCCCGACCAGGTCCCCGACCTGCGCCCGTCCCGCCCACCGGCCCGCGATGCCGTGCTCGTGGAGCACGAGGTCGATGTCGAGCGTGCGGGCCTCGCGGTCGAAGAACCGCACCGTGTAGTCGCGGCTCGTGAGGTGGCGGCCTCCGACCCAGCGGTCGTCGACCACCTCGGGCATCTCCGGGGTGCCGCCGGGCTCGGTCGGCAGGAAGAGCTTGACGTGGTCCTCGGGGGCGACGGTCACGAAGTCTGCGAGGTCCTCCCCCGTGAGACGGACCCGGACCATGCGCGCGGCGATCCGCTCGACGGCCGCGACCGTGAGCAGGCGCGGGCGCAGCGGGTGCGTCAGCAGCGTGACCTGCTCGACGACGTCGGGCCCGGCGGGCTGGTCGTCCGCGACAGCGAGGTTGCTCGTGGTGCTGGTCATGCGTTCTCTCCTCGGGTGGTGCCGACGCTCGCGTCGACGGGCTGGGGGGAAGGTTCGTGGTCGGCCGGCTCGGGCTCGGTGACCGCGCGGCGCAGGCCCGGGACCATCAGGGCGACGAGGCCCGTCGCGACGGCCGCGAGCGCCCCGCCGAGCGCCACGGCGCCGCCTGCCCCGAGGGCCCGGGCGATCAGGGTCAGGAGCGGCCCGCCGAGCGCGTCGCCCGCGGTGCCCTGCGCGGTCCACAGCGCGCTCACGCGGCCCCGCAGGTGGTCGGGCGTGCGCTCGTAGAGCAGCGTGAACCGCAGGATCTCGCCCAGGACGTCACCTGCGCCGACCAGGGTCATGGCCGCGACGGCGAGGACGACCGACTGGGACAGGCCCAGCATCGCGACGCCCACGCCCGAGGCCGCGAACACGATCAGGAGCAGGCGCCCGGTGCGCCGGACGCGCCCCGTCCACCCGCTCGTGAGGGTCGCGACGAGCGCGCCGACGGCCGGGGCGCTGAACAGCAGCCCGACGACCTCGGGGCCCGCGTGGAGCTGCTTGTCGACGAGCTCGGGGATCAGGACGTGGGGCGAGGCGAACAGGATCTGGACGAAGCCCAGCAGGATGATGCCGCCGACCACGCGGTCGGTCGCGACGAAGCGCAGGCCCTCGACCATGTCGTCCCACGGGTGGGGCCGGCGCGCGGTACCGAGCCCCACCTCGGCCCCGAGCGGCGGCTCGGACGCGGCGCCGTCGGGCACGGGATCCTCGATCCCGGCATCCCCGGCCCCGCCCTCCCCGCCCGGCGGCAGCGCGGGCAGGCGGACCAGGAAGCCCAGGCTCACGACGCTCGCCACGACGACGGCCCCGAAGACCAGGCTCGACCCGCCGTGCGCGATCGCGACGCCCGCCACGAGCGGGGCGACCACGGCGCCCAGGTCGAGCGAGATCGCCTGGAGCGCCGCGACCGCGGGGAGCTGGGTGCGCGGCACGAGCGAGGGCACGGCCGCCGCGAGCGCGACCACGCTGAACCCGCCCGCGAGACCGTCCCACGCCGCGATCGCGTAGATCGCGGGCACCGAGGGCGACTCGGCGAGCGAGTTCACGAGGAGCGCGACGAACCCCAGGACCGCGGCCGAGCGCGACCACAGGATCACGCGGCGCCGGTCCGTGCGGTCGGCCACGACCCCCGCGACGAGGGTGCCCGCGAACGCGGTCACTCCCAGCGTCGTGTTGACGCCCGCGACGTGCAGCGACGAGCCCGTCAGGGCGTAGACCTGCACGGGCAGGGCCACGACGAGCATCCCGAGCCCGAGCAGCGACACGACCCGCCCCGCGAAGAGGAGTCGGAAGCTGCGGCTCGCGCGCAGCGGCGTCAGGTCCAGCGCGAGCCCCGAGAGCAGCCCCGGGGCGCTCACGTCGCCGTCGTCGTGGTGGGCGAGGCCGGGAGACCCGCGGACGGGGCGCCGTCGAGCACGCGGCGCAGGCTCGCCGGTCGCAGGTCCGTCCAGTGCGCGTCGACGTACGCGAGCGCGACCGCGCGCGGCGAGGCGTCCAGGACCACGTCCCACCCGGGCGGGACGGCCGCGAACTCCGGCCACAGGGAGTGCTGCTGCTCGTCGTTGACGAGCACCAGGAAGGTGCCCTCGGAGTCGTCGAAGGGGTTCATGGGTCAGTGCCTCTCGTCGGTGCTGGGTCGGGTGGCCGCAAGGGCCTGATGAAGGTGCCGTGCGAGGACCGGGCCGAGCTGCCCGATCGCCGCCGGGGAGACCATGTCGTGGTGCCCTGCGAGGACCGCGTGCTGGGTCACGGTGCCCGTGACGTGCGGGACCCAGGCGTCGCGCTGGGCCGTGAGTTCGTGGCGGTCCGTGTCCTGGGCCGTGAAGAGCAGCAGGTCGCCGCGGAAGGGCGTGTAGCGCGCCTGGCCCATGAGGTCGCACGAGTACAGGTAGGTGTCGACGACCGCGGCGAGCCCGTCCTCGTCCAGGTCGCCCCAGGCGCCGGGCGCGTCGGCCAGGACGTCGAGGACGTCGTCGCGCGTGGGCTCGGCGAGGAGGTCGGGGTCGACGCCGCCGGCCGCGAGGAGCGACCGGAGGGCGTCGACCTCCTCGGCGTGCGTGTCGGCCGACGGCGACGGGTCCTCCGGCCCGACGGCGGAGCGCGCCCCGGGCGCGACGGCCTCGGCATCGAGCATCGTCAGGCTCGCGACGACGTCGCCCGCCTCCTGCAGGCGGGTCGCGACCAGGTGCGCCAGGTGAGCGCCGAACGAGTAGCCGAGCAGGTGGTACGGCCCGCGCGGCGCCACCTCGCGCACCGACCGGACCGTCTGCTCGGCGAGGTCGACGAGCGAGGAGGGGGCGCCGTCGGGCCCTGCGAGACGCGGCGACTGGAGCGCGTGCACCGCGGTCCCGGCCGGGACGTGCGGGACGAGCGACGCGAACGACCAGCCCAGGCCCCCCGCGGGAGCGAGGCACACCAGTGGTGGGGCGTCGCTCCCGGGCGTCGGCGCACGCAGCGTGAGCGTGCCGGCGAACGGGTCGGTCTCGGGGGCGTCCCAGTGCGCGACGATCGCCTCGACCGTCGGGGCCGTGACGAGGGCGCCGACGCTCAGCGGGCGCCCGAGGCGCGTGCGGACCATCGAGACCGCGCGCATCGCGAGGAGCGAGTGGCCGCCCGCGGCGTAGAAGTCCTCGTCGGCCGCGAAGCTCGCCACGCCCAGGACCTCGGCGAAGATCGCGCACAGCTCGCGCTCGAGATCGGTCCGTGGCTCACGTCCGCCCGCGCGCGCGAGGTCGGGGGCAGGCAGGCGCCGGACGTCGAACTTGGCGTGCGGCGTCAGGGGCAGCTCGTCGAGCACGACGAGCGCCGAGGGCACCAGGTGGTCGGGGACCGTGCGGCGCATGGTCCGCAGGAGGTCGGCGAGCAGGTCGGCGCCACCCTCGGTGCCGGCCATGGCCCGTGACGGGCTCTGCCCGGCCAGCACCACGTACCCCACGAGGACGTGCCCTCCCCCGGCGCCCGGGCGCGCGACCACCGCGCACTGCGCGACCCTCGGGTCGCGCGCGAGCACCGCCTGCGACTCCCCCGGCTCGACGCGGTAGCCGCGGATCTTGACCTGGCCGTCGCTGCGGCCCAGGAAGTCGAGCTGCCCGTCGGGCCGGCGCCGCACCACGTCGCCCGTGCGGTACATGCGCGCGCCCGGCGCCCCGAACGGGTCGGCGACGAACCGCTCGGCGCTCAGCCCAGGTGCCCCGTGGTAGCCGCGGGCCAGCCCGATCCCGCTCACGTACAGCTCGCCCGGCGTCCCGTCGGGCACGGGCACGAGCCCCGAGTCGAGGACGTACACCGAGGTGTTGGCGATGGGACGGCCCACCGTGGGGCGCCTGCTCTCGTCGGTGCCCCCGCCGAGCGTGTTGATCGTGTACTCGGTGGGGCCGTACAGGTTGTAGCCGCGGGTCCCGGGGGTCCGGGCGATCGCGTCCCACACCTCGGCCCCCACGGCCTCGCCGCCCAGCAGCACGAGCCCCGGGCGGTGACGCCCCTCGTCGAGCAGCCCTTCCGCGAGGAGCGCCGAGCACACCGAGGGCGTCACGTTGACGACGTCGATCCGCTCGGTCGCGCAGTACGTCGCCATGGCGTGCGGGTCGCGGCGCACGGCCTCGTCGAGCAGGTGCACCTCGTGGCCGTCGACGAGCCACAGCAGCTCCTCCCACGACATGTCGAACGCGAACGAGACCGTGTGCGCGACGCGCACGGGCTGGTCGCGGAGGCCGACCGGCCGCGACGCGACGAGCGGGTCGAAGATCTCCGTGCGGTGGTTGCGCAGCATGTTGACGAGCCCGCGGTGCTCGATCGCGACCCCCTTGGGCGCACCCGTCGAGCCCGACGTGTACATGACGTACGCGAGCCGGTCGTGGCCGGAGGTGGGCCGGTCGTGGCAGCGGGCCGGGTCCGGATGGCCCCCGGCGGGCAGCGGCGGCGCCTGGTCCTCCGGCACCACCGGCACCACCTCCCGGCCCGCGAGCACCGGCCCCACGAGCCCCCGGAACGACTCGTCGAGCACCACGACACCGGCACCGGCCGCCTCGACGACCGCGCACAGCCGGTCGGCCGGGTGCGCGGCGTCGAGCGGCACGTACGCCGCCCCGGCGCGCAGGGTCGCGAACAGCGCGGCGACGAAGTCGATCCCGCGCGGCACCGCGAGCGCCACGACGACCTCGGGCCCGGCCCCCGCCGCGGACAGGGCGCGCGCGAGCGCGTCGATGCGCGAGCCCAGCCCCGCGAACGTCACCGCGTCGGTGCCGTGGACCAGCGCGGTCCGCTGCGGGTGGGCCTCGACGGCCCGGTCCAGCAGGTCGAGCAACGAGTCCTCGCCCACGTCCTGCGCTGCGCGGACCCCGCGGGCGACGAGGAGGGGAGCGACGTCGTCGGGCACCGCGGCGACCCGGGCGACCGGCGCGCCCGGGTCTCCCACCGCGCGGCGCAGGACCGCCTCGACCTGGTCGAGCAGGGCGCCTGCCCGGGCAGCGTCGACGACGTCGGAGCGGTGCGACAGGATCAGCCGGTACGGCTGCCCGGGGTGGACCACGAACGTCAGCGGGTAGTGCGTGGCGTCGCCGCCCTCGACGTCCTCGAGGCCCACGGACGCGCTGAGGCGGTCGAGCTCGGCGTCGTCCTCGGGCGTGTTACGCATGACGTAGAGCGTGTCGAACAGCGTCCCGACGCCCGCGCGGCGCTGGAGCTCGCCCAGGCTCACGTGGTGGTGGTCCATGAGCTCGGCCTGCTCCGACTGGAAGCGCCGCAGCAGGTCGCGGAACGGCTCGCCGGGCCGCGTCGCCAGGCGCACGGGCACGGTGTTGAGGAACAGCCCGACCATGTCCTCGACCCCCGCGAGCGCGGGCGGGCGACCCGAGACGGTGCTGCCGAACACCACGTCGTCGCTCCCCGTGACCGAGCGCAGCGCGAGCGCCCACGCGGCCGAGTAGACCGTGCTGACCGAGACCGCGCACGTGCGCGCCAGGGCCAGGACCGCGAGCGAGAGGGTGGAGTCGAGGTCCCGTTCGACGACGTCGGGCATCGAGGCCCGACGGCGTGGGTCGGGCGGCGCGACGAGCGTCCCCTCCGCGAGGCCCGACAACGAGACGTCCCACGCGCTCGCCGCCGCGTCCGCGTCCTGCGCGGCGACCCACGCGAGGTACTCGCGGAACTGCGGGGCCGGCGCGAGGCCCAGGTCCTCGCCGCCCGCGGCGTAGTGCCGCAGGAGCTCGGTCACGAGCAGCGCGTCGGACCAGCCGTCGAGCAGGATGTGGTGGTTCGTCACGACGAGCGCGGCCCCCTGCTCGCCGAGCCGCACGAGCACGAAGCGGATGAGCGGCGGGCGGTCCATGGTGAAGCGGCGCTGACGCTCGTCGTACTGGAGCCGGTCGAGCGCGGTGGTGCGCTCGTCGGGCGCCAGGTGGTCCAGGTCCTGGACGCGCCACGGGACCGTGACCGCGGTCGGCACGAACTGCACCGGGCGGGCGAAGCGCTCGTGCGCGAACCCCGCTCGCAGGACCGCGTGCCGCCGCAGGAGCGACTCGCACGCCCGCTGCATGGCCTGCTCGTCGACGCCGCCCGGGAACCGGTACGTCGACTGCATGGTGTAGACGTCCAGGCCCGTGTCCTCCGAGACCGCGTGGAAGAGCAGGCCCTCCTGGAGCGGGGCGAGGGGCAGGACCTCGGCGATCGTGGGGGCGGGGGCTGTGGGGGCCGGGCCGGTGCGCTCGTCGGTCGTGGTCATGTCAGGTTCCTCATCAGGTCGTCGAGGTCGCCGAGCTCGCTCGCGGACATCGCGAGGAGCGGGGAGACGAGCGGGGAGCTGTCAGAAGGTGACCGGGGTATGGCCCGGGGTGCTTCTGACAACTGGTCCAGGGGGCGGGCGCGCAGCGCGAGCGACGCCGGGGTCGGCGCCGCGAAGACCGACCGCGGGTCGACCGTCCAGCCCCGCGCACGCAGCGTCGTCGTGACCTTCATGGCCACGATCGAGTCGCCGCCCAGGGCGAAGAAGTTGTCGTCGTCGGCCACGTCGTGCACGCCCAGGGCCTGGGCGAAGACCTCGCGGACGACGAGGACGGGCGGGCTCGCGGGCAGTCTCGCGGGCGGAGTACCGTCCGGTTCCCCGGGCGCCCTCTCCGGTGGGGTCCCCGCCCTGAGCGGCACCGCGGCGAGGCCCTCGCGCAGAGCGGGATACCGCTCCGCGAGCCCTGCGAGGACGTCCTCGACGGGAGTCCCCGGTGCGTCGGCCAGCAGGCCGATCACCTCGACGACGGCCGCGAGCGCCGCAGCCGCCCGGTCGGCGGGTACCGAGGTCAGGTGGTCGAGCTGCACGCTCAGCCCCTCGGACGCGTCGACCGTGAGCGCGAGCGGGTACTGCGTGCGGTCGTCGCCCTGGACGTCGGTGATCCGCAGGCCGGCCGCGGCGCCCGGCTGGGCGTCGGCGTCGCGCGGGTAGTTCTCGACCACGAGCAGGGTGTCGAACAGCTCGCCGACCCCGAGCGCCCGCTGCACGTCCGCGAGCGCGACGTGGTCGACGTCGCGCAGGCGCGCCTGCCGCTCGTGGACCGCGCGGACCAGGTCGGCGACGGTCCAGGCGCGTCCGCCGTCGTCGCTCCCGTCGTCTGACGAGCCCCCGCCCGGGGTGGCGCCCGGTCCCCCGACCGGGACCCGCACGGGCACGGTGTTGACGAACATCCCGGGCACGCAGTGCGCGCCCTCGATCTCGGCGGGCCGGCCCGCGACGGTCGTCCCGGTCAGCACGTCGCGCTCCCCGGTGAGGGCCGCGAGCACGAGCCCCCAGGCCGTGGTCACGACGTCGGCCGGCGTGACCTGCGCGGCACGCGCCGACCGGACGAGCCGGTCGCCCAGGCCGTCGGGGGCCGCGTGCAGCACGGTCGGCCGCTCGCCCGTGTCCTCGGGCTCGGCCACCCGCACGGGGCGCACCCCGGCCAGGGCGTCACGCCACACGTCGACCGCGCCGACGTCGCGCCGCGCGAGGCGTCGCGAGAGCTGCCAGGCCGCGCCGGGGGTCGGCGGCACCAGGCCGTCGAGGCCCGACGGCGCCGCTCCCGCGGGTGCACCGACGCGCCGCGCGTACGCGCCGAGCAGGAGGTCGACCAGGAACGGCACCGACCAGCCGTCGAGCAGCACGTGATGGTTCGTCACGACGAGCCGGTGGCCGGCCCCCTCGTGGGCTCCGAGGTGGACGACGACGAGCCTCAGCAAGGGTGGTCGTGCCAGGTCGAAGGGGCGGTCGAGCTCGTCGGCCATGATCTCGTCGAGCGCGCGGCGCACGGTGTCAGGGTGTGCGACGTCGTGGTGGGCGGCGCCGGGTGACGCGGCGCCGGCGCGCGAGGCAACTGGATGTGCGGCGTCGTGGTGCGCGGCGCCGGGCAGCGCGATCATCTCGGCGTACGCCGCCACCGGTCCACGGCCGACCCCGTCCGGCGAGATGCGGCCAACGGGGGTCAGAATCCCGCTCGAACCCCCGTCCGCCGCATCTCGCGGAGCACGCGAGAGGTGAGCCACGCCGTCGGGCAGCGTGATCTCGCGCAGCGGGACCTCGGTGACGTCCGTGACGACGAGCCCCAGGTCCTCGGGGCCGCGGGCCGCGACCGCGAGGCGGAGCTGCGGGTGGGCCGCGAGGACGTCGGCTGCGGCGGCGCGCAGCGCGGCGACGTCGAGGGGCCCGTCGAGGCCCACGTCGACCGCGCTCGTGTACCGGTCGACGGGTGCCTCGAGCGCGTGCAGGATCATGCCGCGCTGCACGGGCGTGAGCGGCCAGGGGGTGCCCGTGGGGAGCGCCGGAGCCGCTGCCACCTCGGTCGAGGCCTCTCGGACGAGAGCACGCAGGTGCCTGCCCCACGCCTCGACGAGCCGGTCGCCGACCCCTCCCGCCGAGGGCGACGCCCCCGTGCCCCGAAGGTGACCGCCCCGTCCGTCGAGGGCGACCGACGCGCCTGCCGAGGGTGACGGCTCGCCGTCGACCGCCGGGGCCAGCAGCCAGCGCGCCACGAGCTCGGGGCCGTCCGGGCCGTCGACCACGTACGCGTTGAGCTCGACCGGGTGCGACGACGGCAGGTCGGCGTGCAGGTCGAGCGCGGACTCGACGTGCGCGGCGTCGGCCGCGCTCCCCCAGTCCTCGGTGCTCTCGGTCTCGCGTCCCAGGTAGTTGACGAGGACCTGCGGCGGGCGGGCCGCCGCGGCCTCGCGCAGAGCCGCGGACGCCACCGGGGCGACGTGCCGGAGCAGCCCGTACGCACGCCCGTCGCCCGGGACCGCCGCGGCCTGGCGCGCCGTGGCCCGCAGGTGGGCCGACGCCGCGGCCCCCGGTGACGCAGCCAGCCGGACGGGCCAGGTCGTGGTGAACCAGCCGACGGTCCGCGACAGGTCGGGCCCCTCGCCGTCGAGACGTCGCCCGTGCCCCTCGGTCTCGACCACGAGCTCGGCGTCGGTCGTCCCACCGGTGCGCGCCCCGCCGCGGCGCGTCTCGCCCGGCGGGAGGATCCCGCCCGCCGAGGCGCCCCCGCCCGCGGAGACGGCCTCGCCCGCCGCGAGCGACAGCGCCGCGAGCAGGACGTGGTCGGTGCGGTGCTCGGGTGCGAGCCCCAGCAGGAGCCGGGTGTCGTCCGCCCCGAGGCGCACGACGACCTCGCGCGCGGTGGCCACGGTGTCGAGCACCGGGTCGAGCGGGCGGGCCGTCAGCGTGACGGCCGGCCCGGCGTGCACGTCGAGCCATGCGGGCAGCTCAGGCACCCGCTGGGCCGCCTCGTCGTGCATGGCCGCCGCGGCGGCCCGCAGGCTCGCCGACGCGGGAGGCAGGGCGCCGCCCGCCGCGAGCGTCCGCAGGTCGTCGACGAGGATGCGCCACGAGACCGCGTCGACCGCGACGTGATGGGCGACGAGCGCGAGCTCGCGCGCGTCCCGGTCCCACACCGCGCGCAGCACCCGGCCCGTCGCCGGGTCGATCTCGGCCGCGGCACCGCGCAGCGCCTCGCCGAGCACGGGCTCCCCGGAGCCGCCGACGAGGCGCAGGACGTCGCCCGACGCCTCGGGCGAGGCCACGTCGAGGACGCGCGCGCCGCCGTCGTGCACCGCGAGACGCAGGGCGCCGTGCGCCGCCACGAGGCCCGCGAGCGCAGCCCGGAGCGCGGCCTCGGTGAGGTCGGCGGGGGTCCGCAGGACGCGCACCTGGACGAACCCGCGGTGGTCGCCGCTGCTCTCCAGGAGCCAGGCGAGCGCGGGCGTGAGGGGCAGGTCGCCGTGCTCGGTGAGCCCGTCCCGCGCGCGGGCGGTCGCCGGCGACGGTGCGGGCGCTGTCTCGGTCGCTGCCGCCGCGATCCCCGCGGGCGTGCGGCCCGCGAAGACCGCGCCGACCGTCACGACCAGCCCCTGCCCACGCAGCGCCCCGACGAGCTGCATCGCGCTGATGCTGTCTCCGCCCGCGGCGAAGAAGTCGGTCGCGGGGGTGACCTCGGCCCCGAGCACGCGGGAGACCTCGGCGCGGACGCGCTCGGTGCGGTCCTCCGCGGGACGCTCGCCCGGCCCGACGGCGTCGATCCCCCGGGCGCTCGCGTCGCCCTGGTCGGGGGTGCGGCCGTGCGCACGCGCGCCGTGGTGGGTCGTCGCGCGGGGAAGCGCGTCGACGGTCGCTCCGGCCGGGGTCGGGCGCGGCACGCGCACCGTCCCGACGAGGTCGTGCGACGTCGGGAGGCTGCCGCCGCGGGCCAGGCGCTCGAGGGCGCTCGCGAGCGCGTCCGGGAGGACGGCAGCGACCGCGGGGGCCAGCGCGCCAGGGCGCTGCTCGATCTCGAGCGTGAGCCCGTCGCCGTCAGGCGCGGGGAGGACCGTGACGGTCACGGGGTAGTGCGTCGCGTCGTGGCCGCCCGTGGGGACGACGGCGACGGACTCGCCCGCCGAGGGCGACGAGCCCACCTCCCGAGGGCGACCGCCCTGCTCGCCGACGGCGACCGGGTCCTCGCCGACGGCGACCGTCCGGTCCCCGCGCGGGTAGCTCTCGACGACCACGAGGGTGTCGAACAGCGGGTGGCCCGCGATCCGTGCGATCGACGGGAGCCCCACGTGGTGAGCGTCGAGCAGGCGGGCCTGGCGCGCCTGGACGTCCTGGAGCAGCGGGTCCGCGGTCAGGTGCGCACCGGCCGGGACCCGGACGGGCGACGAGCTCACGAACATCCCGATGATGCGGTCGGCGCCGTGCAGGTCGGTCGGCCGGCCCGCGACGGTCGAGCCGACGACGGCCTCGGGGCGCCCGGTCAGCGCGGCGACGACGAGGCCCCACGCGGTCTGGACGACCGTCGCGGGCGTGACCTCGGCACGGCGGGCCGCAGCACGCAGGCCCTGCGCGTCGATCGCGACGGGCGTGACGATGCGCGCGTCCCCCTCGGCGGGCGCGTCCGTCCCCCTCGGCGGCTCCAGAACGAGCCCCCCGAGCCCCCTGTGCACCCCCAGCAGCGACGGTTCGTCGACCCCGTCGAGCTCGGCCCGCCACAGGTCCTCGACCTCGTCGCGCCCCGCCTCGGCGTCGCGCAGCCACACCAGGTAGTCGCGGAAGGACGGCTCGCCCGTCTCCGCAAGGCTCTTCCCACCGGCCCCATCGGCCCCACCGGCCTCCCCGGCGAGCACCGCCCGCAGCTCCGCCGCGAGCAGCGGCACGGACCAGCCGTCGGTCAGCACGTGGTGCATCGCGAGGACGAGCACGTGCTCGTCCTCGCCCGTCCGCACGATCGCGGCCGACACGAGCGGTGCGAGCGACAGGTCGCCCAGGCGCGAGCGCTCGGCGAGGTCGACGTCGTCGAGCAGCACGGCGAGCCCGGCAGGGTCGAGCCCCCGGCCGTCGTGCTCGGTGACGGGCACCCGGGCGGCATCCGGCACGAAGAAGACCGGCGCGGGCAGGTCGAGCTGGAGGACGGCGCCGCGCAGGTTCGCGTGCCGGCGCACGAGCGTCTGCACCGCGCCCGCGATCAGCGCGCCTCCGTCCTCGCCCGGCCCGGTCACGGTGAAGCGGGTCGTCGTGCGGTAGGCGTCGGCCGTGTCGCGGGCCGCCTCGGCGACCATGCCGAGCTGGGTCGGGGTCAGGGGCAGCACGTCGTCGACGTGCGTCGCCCCCGGCACGGCCGCACGCACGTGCTCGTCGAACGCGACGGCCTGCGCGGCGGTCAGCGGCACGAGCGCGTCGGCAGCACCGCCCGCCCCGGCGCGCCCCGAGCCCGAGGCGACCGACGTGCCCGGGGACGCGACGCCGTCGGGCCGGACCCGCCGCGCCATCTCGCGCGGCGTGCGCGCCGCGAACAGGTCCGCGGGCGTCAGGACGAGCCCTTCGCGGCGCAGCGCCGCGACGAGCTGGAGCGCGTCGATGCTGTCGCCCCCCGCCGCGAAGAAGCTCTCGTCGAGGCCCACGCCGTCCCCGCCCAGGACACGGGCGGCGGCCGCGTGGACCTGCGCCTCGACGGGGGTCGGCTCGGCAGCGGACCGGCCGACGGACACCGCGCCGGCCCGGCCCGCACCACCCCCGGACGTCCGTGCCCCGTCCCATTCGGGCGCGGGCAGCGCGCGGCGGTCGAGCTTGCCGTGTCGCGTGAGCGGCAGGGCGTCGAGCACGACGAACGCGGTCGGCACGAGGTGCCGCGCGAGGCGCTCGGCCGCCGCGGCGCGCAGGGCGTCCGGGTCCAGCGGCCCGGCACCCGTCACGTGCGCGACGAGCCTGCTCCCCCACCGCGGGTGCTCGGCGAGCACGACCGCGGCCTCGGCCACGCCGTCGAGCGCGACGAGCGCCTGCTCGACCTCGCCCGGCTCGATGCGGAACCCGTGCAGCGAGATCTGGTCGTCGTTGCGCCCGAGCAGGCTCAGGGTGCCGTCCTCGGCGCGGCGCGCGAGGTCTCCCGTGCGGTACATGCGCTCCCCCGGGAGCCCGCCGGGACGGGCGACGAACCGGCTCGCGGTCAGGCCCGCCCGCCCCAGGTACGCCTCGGCGAGCTGCGGTCCCGCGAGGTACAGCTCGCCCACGGTGCCGGCCGGGACCTCGCGCAGCGCGGCGTCGAGCACCACGGCCTGCGTGCGTCCCACGGGTCGCCCGACGACCGGCTCGGCCGTGTCCGCGACGTCCGCGGCGAGGGCGTCGACGGTCGCCTCGGTCGGCCCGTACAGGTTGACGACGCGTGCGCCCGTGGGCGCCGCGAGCGCCCGCATCTGCGTCCACAGCGCGGGCCGGAAAGCCTCGCCGCCCGCGACGCAGATCCGCGGCAGGCGCGCCCACTCGGCGCCCGCGAGCAGCGCGCCCCAGACGGTCGGCGTGAAGTCGAGGTAGTCGATCCCGTGCCCGGTCGCGTAGTCGCGCAGCGCGACCGGGTCGAGGAACACGTCCTCGTCGAGCACGTGCAGCTCGTGCCCTGCGGCGAGCGCGAGGAACGCGTCGTAGTGCGCGTCGAACGAGAAGGCCGCGGTGTGCGCGACGCGCAGGCGCTCGCCGGGCGGGTAGAGCTCGGTGCGGTGCCGTTCGAGCAGGTGCGCGAGGGCGTCCTGCCCCACGGCCACGCCCTTGGGCTCGCCCGTCGAGCCCGAGGTGAAGATGATGCTTCCGACGCACGCGCGCAGGGTCGCGGCCTCGGGCGCGGGCGGCAGCTCAGGCCCGACGGCGGCACGCGCCTCGGCAGCCTGGCCCGCCGCAGGCGCGTCGTCGGGCCCGACGGCGGAGCCCGCCCCGAGCGCGTCGGTCGCCTCGCGGGCGGGCGCGTGGGCCGACGCCGTGGCGAGGGGGCGCGGCCCGGCCTCGTCCCACAGGAGGCGTGCCCCGCTGAGCCGCAGGACGTGCGCGCGGCGCTCGGGCGCACCGTGCGGGAGCGGCGTGACGGCCAGGCCGCGGCGCAGTGCCGCGAGGATCACGTGGACGATGCGTTCGTCACGCGGCAGGTCGATCGCGAGCGCGTCGCCCGGGCGCGCCCCGCACGCCGTGAGGCGACGCTCGGCCCGCGTGATCGCGAGGTCGAGCTCGGCGAACGTCCAGCGCTGGTCGCCGACGACGAGCGCGCCCGCGTGCGGGTGGCGTGCGATCGAGTCGGCCAGGACCTCGGTCACGAGCGCAGGGCGGGTCGCGGGGGCCGCGCTCGGGACGCGGGACGCCTCAGGGCTCGCGGCGCTTCCCGGGACGTCGGCGACGGCGGGCGACCCGGCCGCCCTCCGCGACACCTCCGCCGCACGCCCCTTCCCTGCGACGAGGTCGAGGCTCGCGACCCGTGCCGCGGGGGTCGTGGCGACGGCGAGGAGGATGCGCTCGAACGTCGCCAGGAGGTCCGTGGCACCGGTCCGCGTGACGGCCGACGCGTGGGCGTCGAGCGCGAGGCCCCAGGTGTCGGGGCCCGCGTCGACCGCGAGAGCGAGCGGGAAGTGCGTGGCGTCGTGCGTCGCGAGCACGCGCAGGTGCAGCGGGTCGAGGCCGACGACGGTCGGGGCCACCACCCCCGCGCTCGCCGCCTGCTCGAACGACACGAGGGTCGTCGCGACGGGCGTCTCGGTACCCGCCGCGGCCTGGATGCCGCGCAGCCCGACGTGCTGGTGGTCCCAGGACACGTTCCAGCGACGGGCGTGGTCGGCCACGACGGCGCCGAGGGAGCTCGCGGCGTGGGCGTCGACGCGCGCGACGACGGACTCCGTGAGCATCCCGACGATCTCGTCGGCGTGCTCGACCTCGGGGCTGCGCAGCGCGACCGGGACCGCGAAGGTCGCGTGGGTCGTCCCGGCGTGGGCAGCGACCGTCAGGCCCCAGGCCGCGCGGACGAGCGTGGCCGACGTGACGCCCTGCGCCCGGGCCCCGGCGCGGACCGCCTCGACCGCCGCAGCGCCGAGAGGCCGGTGGATCGTGAAGGCGTCCTCGGGGACGTCGCCCGCCGACCACGTCGCGGCCTCGGGCCACCGCGAGAGGTCGACGTCGGCGAGCGCCTCGTGCCAGTGGGCGTGCGCCGCGTCGGGGTCCTGGTTCCCGAGCCACACGAGGTGGTCGACGAACCGGCCACGGGCGGGCGGGATCTCGTCGCCCTCCGCGGCCAGCTCGGCCCCGTAGAGCCGCGCGACCTCGCGCACGAGCAGCGGCATGGACCAGCCGTCGAGCACCAGGTGGTGGCTCGTGACGACCAGCACGTGGTGCTCCGCGCCGAGCACCACGACCCCGAACCGCACGAGCGGGGGGTCGGCCGGGTCGAACGGGAGCGAGCGCTCGGCCGCGGCGGCGGAACGCGTCGCGTCGCGCAGGGCGCGATCACGGTCCGCCCCGGGAGCGCCCTCCTCGGCGTCGCCCCCACCGCCCTGCTCCGCGCGCGCCACGCCTCTGTCCGCCACGCCTCCGTCCGCCGCGTCCGGACCCGCCGCGTCGTACCAGACCACCTCGGCCGTGGCCTGGCTGGGGACGAACTGGACCGGGTCCAGGTCGTCGTCGACCGCGAACCCCGCGCGCAGGTTCGGGTGCGCCCCGAGCAGCGCGTCGAGGCTCCGCTCCAGGGCGGGCCCGTCGAGCGGTCCACGGAGCTCGACCAGGGTCTGGCCGACGTACGGGTCCTGCCCGTCGGCCGCGAGCCCCGCGTGCGCGGTCAGCGCGCGCTGGAGGGGCGTGAGCGGCCAGACGGCCTCGATGCTCTCGGTCGAGCTCATGGTCGTGCCTTCCGTGTGCGTCGGCGGTCGCCGAGGAGGGCGCCCAGGCGGTCGAGGTCGCCGGGCGCGAGGTCGAGGAGCGGCGCCGCCGCGTCCTGGGTGGTGCCGAGCGCCCCGGCCCCGGCCGGTCCGGAGGCCTGCGGGTCTGCGGAGCGGGTGGGCCGGGCGGGATCGGTCGCGAGCGGGCGCAGCCGCGCGGCGACCCCCGCGACGGTGCGCTGCTCGAACACGTCCTGCACGCTCGAGCGCCACCCCTTCTCGCGGAGCCGCGCCACGACGTGGATCGCGCGGATGCTGTCGCCGCCCAGGGCGAAGAAGTCGGCGTCGGGCGCGACGGAAGCGCCGTCGAGCGCCGAGGAGAACGCGAGGGTCACGTCGGTCACCGTCGCCGGGAGGTCCGGTCGCCCCGGGCGGGCGTGGTCGTCACCCCGGGCGGGTGTCTCCCCCTGCGCGGGTGCGCTCACCGCGGGTTCCGGGAGGGCACCGACGTCGAGCTTCCCGTTGGTCGTGAGCGGCAGCTCGTCGAGCACCACGACCGCCGCGGGCACCAGGTGCTCGGGCAGGACGTCGGCGAGCGCCGCGCGCAGCGCGTCCCCCGTCGGTCCGGGAGCCACCACGTACGCCACGAGCCGCGCCCCCAGGGCCGACCGCCGTGCCTGGACCGTCGCCTGCACGACGCCGGGCAGCGCGAGCAGCGCGGCCTCGGTCTCGCCGGGCTCGACGCGGAACCCGCGGATCTTGACCTGGTGGTCGCGGCGCCCGACGTAGTGCAGCAGCCCCTCTGCGTCGCGGCGCGCGAGGTCTCCCGTGCGGTACATGCGCTCCCCCGGCTCCCCGAACGGCGACGCGACGAAGCGTTCGGCCGTGAGGTCGGGGCGACGCAGGTAGCCGCGCGCGAGCTGGGGTCCGGAGAGGTAGAGCTCGCCGACGACGCCGTCGGTCACGGGGCGCAGGTGCTGGTCGAGCACCAGGGCCGTGGTCGCGCTGAGCGGCCGCCCGATCACGGGCTGGTCGGCGTCGGTGCCGCTCGCGCCCACGGCGTCGACCGTGTGCTCGGTGGGCCCGTAGAGGTTGAGGACCCGGAGTCCGGGCTGCGCACGCAGCGTGGTCCACAGCGCGGGCGGGCACGCCTCGCCGCCCACGGACACGGTCCGGAGGGAGTGGTCGCGCGCGAACAGCCCGGCCTCGACCACGGCCGCCATGACGGTCGGGGTCAGGTCGATCCGGTGGATGCCGCGCGACACGACGAGGTCCACGAGGGTGTCGGGGTCGCGGTACTGCTCGACGTCGAGCAGGTGCAGCTCGTGCCCCAGCAGCAGCGCGAGCAGCGTGTCCCACGAGCCGTCGAAGACCAGCGGCATGGTCTGCGCGACACGCTGCACCCCGTCCTCGACGCGTGGCACGACGTGCTCCTGGTGGTGCGCGAGGAACTGCGCGAGCGCGCCGTGGCTGATCCCGACGGCCTTGGGCTCGCCCGTGGACCCGGACGTGTGCAGGACGTAGGCGAGCGCGTCGCGGGGCACGTCGAGCACCCGCCGCAGCGGCGCGGCCCCGTGGGAGGCGGCGTCCCCGCGCGGCCCGACGACGTCGCGCCCCGCCCACAGGCCGTCGCGCCCCGCGCGGTGGCCCTGGTCCGCAGGGGCCCCGGCCGGAGCGGTCCCGGCAGCGACCACGATCCGCGCCTCGTGCCGGTCGACGAGCGCGAGGCGCCGCGCGGGCGGGGTCCGGTCGTCGAGCAGGAGGGCAGCAGCCCCGCAGCGGTGCAGCGCGAGCAGGGTCACGACGTAGTCGGTGCCCCGCGGCAGGTCGATCGCGACGAGGGTCTCGGGCCCGGCCCCGGCCGCGACGAGCCGCCCGGCCAGGTGCGCGACGGCCTCGTCGAGCGCACGGAAGGTCGAGGTCTCGCGCGCGACCAGCGCCACGGCCTCGCCGCGCCGGGCCACGGCCCGGTCGAACAGCTCGCCCGCGAGCAACGGCAGTGCGCCTCCGGGCAGCGCGGGCCCGGTCGAGCCCGCGACGATCTGACGCTCGGTCGCGGGTGACGCGAGCCCCAGGCCGCCCACGCGCGCACCGGGCGCGGCCCGACCCACGCTCTCGAGGAGGTGCGCCAGCTCGCCCAGGCGAGCGGCGACGTCGGGCCGCGTGAAGAGGTGTGCGGGCGCGGTGCCCGTGAGGCGCAGCTCGTCGCCGTCCGGTCCGGGGATGCGCACGACCGAGACCGCGAGGTCGTCGACCGGTCCCTCGGCCACGGTGCGCAGGCGGCCCGTCGCGGCGCCGAAGCGCAGGTCGTGGTCGAAGAGCTTGACGTTGAGCTCGGCCGCGGTCACGACCGCGCCCGCCTCGCGTGCGATCTGCTCGGCGGGGTAGCGCCCGTGCCGGCGCAGCTCACCCATGCGTTCGCGCACCTGCGCCACGAGCGCGTCGATCCGCTGCCCGGGGGCGACGTCCACCACGACCGGGAGCACGTTGACGCGCATGGTCGGGACGATCGCGGCGACCGACCCCATGCGGTTCATCGCGGGCATGCCCACGCCCACGTGGCGCCGCCCGGAGACCAGAGCGAGGTGCGCGGCGAACGTGGCCGCGACGACGTCGGGCCACCCGGCGCCGGAGCGCGCGGCGACCTCCTCGAGCGGCCCGACGGCGCAGCCCGCCTCGTGCACGACGCGCACCACCGCGTCGCTCGCCTCGGGGCTGCTCGCCACGGGTCCGTCGCTGAAGCTGCCCGGCCCCGCGGCGCCCAGGACGTCGAGACGGGACGACCAGTGCTCCCGGTCGCGCGCACGCTCGGGCGAGGTCGCGTAGCGCTCCTCCTCGGCCACGACGTCCGCGACCGCGCCGAACGGGCTCGCGGCCACCGCGCGCCCCGTGGCCAGCGCGCTGACGACGTCGGCGACGCGGCGCAGGACGAGCGTGATCCCGTACGCGTCGAGGATCGCGTGGTGCACCACGACCGACCACCACACCGTGCGGGCGTCGATCCGGACGATCGCCTGACGCGCCAGGCCGGGCGCGTCGAGGGCGAACGGGCGCACCCGGTCGGCCTCGACGAGCGCCTCGGCCCGTGCGCGGGCGTCCTGCTCCCCCGACAGGTCGAGGACCCGCACCCCGCCGGACGGCACGCCCGCGGGGGCGCTCGCCCGACCGGGACCGGGACCGCCGGCCGGGTGCACGACCTGCGTGACGCCGTCGGACACCTCGAACGAGGTGCGCAGCGCCTCCGTCTCCCCGACCACGATCTCCACGGCGAGCGCGAGCAGCGCGGTGTCGAGGTCGCCCGAGATCTCGACGACCTCGCCCACCGCGTACGCCGTGGTGCCGGGTCGCACGAGCTGCGCGCCGACGACGCCGAGCTGCGCGGTCGTCAGCGGCAGGCCTGCGGGCTCACGCGTCCGGGTGGACACGTCGGGGGCACGGACCACGGGCGCGCCCGAGCGCGCCGACGAGGGTCCGGGGACGAGAGCCGGCGGGGCCAGGAGGTCGGGGGCGGAGGGCGTCGTCATCAGGCCTGGAGGTCCTCGAGCACGACCTCGAGCTGGTCGAGGACGTCGAGCGCCAGGCTGTAGCGGTCCGCGAAGAAGTAGCGGATGCCGTACGCGTGCCCCGCGGTCACGGCCGGGAGCGACTGGTAGGTCGCGGCCGCGGCGAGCTCCTCGGCGCCGGGACCGGGAGCGCCGTCGACCGTCTGCTCGTGGAGCACGACCGTCGCGTCGGCGACCTGGCCGAGCTGCTCGTAGGACAGGAAGACGCCGTTCTCGGTGGTCTCCTCGGCCACGACGGCGGGCAGCGGGGCGCCGATGTCGGCGAGGATGCCCCCGAGCCACGAGATCCGGGAGTAGACCGTGACCTCCTCGAACGAGTCGAGGCCCGCGAACGTGTTGGCCGCGATGACGTCGCCGTACGTCTCCTTGATCTCGGCGACGCGCGCCTCGTACGCGGCCTTGGTCGCCTCGGCCTCCTCGCCCGCGCCCAGGGCCGTCGCGATCTCGACCGACGCGTCCTTGACCGTGGCGGAGCCCGTGGCGCGGATCAGGACGGTCGGAGCGATCTGCGAGAGCTTGTCGAAGTCGGCCTTCTTCTCGGCGCTGAGCTCCTCCTCCTTGCCGCCGCGCACGAACCCGACAATCAGGTCCGGCTCGAGCGACGCGATCTTCTCGTAGTCCCAGCCGTCCGCGCCCATGACGATCGGCAGGTCCGCGACCTGCTCGTGCTCGGCGGGCAGGAACGAGTCGGCCCAGTCGCCGTCCGCGGTCGCGACGGGCACGATCCCGGCCTCCAGGAGCGGCCCCGTGCCACCCTCGAGCGCCACGACGCTCTGCGGGTCGGTCGGGATCGTGACGGGACCGAACGCGGTCTCGACCGTGCGCGTGCCGGCCTCGGCCGAGGAGCCGGCGGGCTCGCCGGCCTGCGACGTGCCGCCCGCGCACCCGCCCACGGCGAGGACCGCGGCGAGGGCAGGGACGACCAGCCAGGCGGTGGCGCGGGAGGTCCGGGTGCCTCGTGCGGCGGTGAGGGATCGGGAGCTGGACATGCGGGGTTCTCCTTGAGGTGGGTTGCTGGTGAAGCGGTGGGCCGGGCCCGCACGTGGCGCGGGCCCGCAGGTCAGAGGGTCGGCACGCCCAGCGCGCGCAGTGCGCCGCGCAGCGTGGGCTCGACCGCGACCTGGGCGAACTCGACGGGCCAGCCCGCCGCGCGCCAGCGCTCGAGCAGCGCCATGAGCCGCACCGAGTCGAGGCCGTGGTCGGTCAGGTCGTCGTCGAGCCCGATCTCGTGGGCGGCCGAGCCGCCCACGCCCAGGACGTCGACGAGGTCCGCGAGCGCCTGCTCGCGCGTGGGGACCGGGGGGCGGATGGTGGCGGTCATGCGGGTCCTTCGGTCGAGGGGGTCGGGGTGGTCGGGGTGGCCTGTTTGGCGTGGACGGCCGGCGTGGCACGCGTGGCCGACGGGCGCGCCCCGGCCCGCCGGGCCAGGACGTCCGAGCGAACGGGGACCACGAGCGGCCAGCCCTCGGGGTCCGCGACGAGGTGGGCGCGGATCCCGAACACCTGCTCGACGAGGTCGGTGGTCAGCACCTCCTGGGGTCGCCCCTGGGCAACGACCGCGCCGTCCTTCATGAGGACGAGGTGCGTGGCGTACCGGACCGCGAGGTTGAGGTCGTGCAGCACGGCCACGACGGTGCGGCCCTCGTGGTGCAGGCGCGCGCACGTGTCGAGCACGTCGATCTGGTGCGCGACGTCCAGGAACGTCGTGGGCTCGTCGAGCAGCAGCAGCGACGTCTCCTGCGCGAGCGCCATGGCGATCCACACGCGCTGGCGCTGCCCGCCCGACAGCTCGCTCACGCGGCGGGTCGACAGGTCGAGCGTGTCGGTCGCGAGCAGCACCTCGTCGATCACGCGGTGGTCCTCGGCCGAGAGCGCCCGCAGGAAGCCCTGGTGCGGGTGCCGACCGCGCGCGACCAGGTCGCGCACGCGGATGCCGTCGGGCCCGAGCGGTGCCTGCGGCAGGAACGCGAGCCGGCGCGCGACCTCGCGCGGCGGCATCGAGGTGACCACGCGCCCGTCGAGCTCGACCGTCCCGGCGCTGGGCCGCAGGATGCGCGCGAGCGCGAGCAGGAGGGTGGACTTGCCGCAGCCGTTGGGCCCGACGATCACGGTCAGCTCGCCCTCGAGGATCTCGAGGTCGACGCCCTGGAGCACGTCGCGCCTGCCGTAGCCGACGCGCAGGCCGGCGGTGGTGAGGCTCATCGCGCGGCCACGGGGAACGCGACGTCGGGCGTCCGGGCGCTGCGGGCGGCGGGGGCTTCCCCGCCCGACGGCGTCGCGCGGCCCGCGTCGCTCTCCTCGCCCGGTGCGGTGCCTCGGCGGGAGAGGACCGAGGAGAGCACCTCGCCGGCGCGGACGCCGAGCGTCGAGAGCAGCGTCGAGGAGAGCCCGTGCGAGTGCTCGGACTGTCCCACGAGGTAGAGGCCCGCGTCGGCGGGCTCGGTCAGGCGCACGCGGTGGTCGCGGTGCAGGTCCAGGGCGCCGTCGGCGTCGCGGCCCAGGAGTTCTGCGGCCTCCCGGCCGGAGCCCGCGGCACCCGGCGACGGCTCGGCGCGGGACCCGTCGTCGTCCCGCGAGCCGCCGAGCAGCGTCGTGGGATCCAGCGGGCGGTAGCCCGTCGCGAGCACCACGAGGTCGGCGTCCAGGACTGCCGTGGTCCCCGTGAGGTTCTCGGCGAGCGTGAGGGCGACCGGACCGTCCGACGGGTCTCGCACGTCGAGCACCTCGGTGCAGCGGTGCCAGTGCAGGCGGTCACGGCCGAGCCACCGGTCGCGGTACTCGTGCTCGTGCAGCGCGCGGATGGTCTCCTCGGCCACGACCGAGTAGTTGGTGTTGCGGTGGTGCGCCATGAGCTGGGCGCGGCCCGCGGGCGGGGCGTCGTAGAAGACGTCGACCGCGCCCGGGTCGAACACCGAGTTGGCGTAGGGCGTCGAGTCCGAGGGCGAGAAGCCGTAGCGCCGCGACACCGAGTGGACCTCGGCCCCGGGGAACCGGTCGTAGAGGTCGAGCATGATCTCGGCCGCGCTCTGCCCCGCTCCCACGACCACGGCACGCCGCACGTCGTGGTCGACGAGCGCGACCCGGTCGAGGTAGCGCTGGTTGTGCCACACGCGGTCCGACTCGGTGACCCCGGAGGGGAGGCGCGCCTGGAGTCCTGCGGCGACCACGACGTCGCGCGCCCTGGTCGTGCTGCGGCCCTGCGCGTCCGCGACCGTGACGTCGAACGCGACGACCCGTCCGCCGTCGCGCACCGGGACCACCGTCTCGACCGTGGACCCGTAGCGCGTGACCCCGGCGAGCCGGGCCGCGGCCCACCGCAGGTACGCGGCGAACTCGACGCGCAGGGGCGTGAGGCTGCCCCGGTTGAGGAAGTCGACGAGCCGCTCCTGCTCGTGCAGGAACGCGAGGAACGAGTAGTCGCTCGTGGGGTTGCGCAGGGTCACGAGGTCCTTGGCGAACGCGACCTGCATGTGGGCGTCCTCGAAGAGCATCCCGTGGTGCCAGCGCGAGGTCGCCTGGCGCTCGTGGAAGACCGCGCGCAGCGGCTCGTCGGCCACGGCGTTGTGCTCCTCGACCGCGATCGCGAGCGCCATGTTGGAGGGGCCGAAGCCGAGGCCCAGGAGGTCGACGTCGACCTCGTGGCCGGGGCGGCGGGGGTCCTGCGTGCGGGAAGGGTTGCTCATCGCGGGCTCCACGGCTGGGTGCGGGCTTCGGGGTCGGCGGGTGCCGCGGGCGCGGCGGCCGGGTGGGCGCGGTCGACCTTGCCGACCGCGGTGGTGGCGAGCGCCTCGAGGGTCTCGAAGCGGTCGGGGACCTTGTAGGCCGCGATACCCCGCTCGCGCAGGAAGCGGCGCAGCACGGGACCGGTCGGCGCGACCGCCCCGGGGCGCGCCACGACGCGCGCGACCGCGCGCTCGCCCAGGTACTCGTCGGGCTCGCCGACGACGCTCGCGTCGAGCACGCCGGGGTGGGCGCGCAGGTGGTTCTCGACCTCGGCGGGCGCGATCTTCTCTCCCCCACGGTTGATCTGCTCCTTGGCCCGGCCCACGACGGTGAGGTAGCCGTCGGCGTCGCGCGTCACGAGGTCCCCCGTGCGGTAGAAGCCGTCGGCCGTGAACGATCGGGCGTCGTGCTCGGGGGCCCGGTAGTAGCCACGGATCGTGTACGGACCGCGGGTCAGCAGGTGCCCGGGCTCACCGGGCGGCACCGGGTGGTCGTCGTCGTCCACGACGAGGACCTCGTCGGCCGGGGAGACGGGCCGCCCCTGCGTCCCGACGACGACCTCGCGCGGGTCGCCCGCCCGGGTGTAGCAGACGAGCCCCTCGGCCATGCCGAAGACCTGCTGGAGCGTGTCCCCGAACACCTCGATCAGGCGTTCGGCCGCGCTCGTCCCGAGCTTGGCTCCGCCGACCTGGAGGACCTGGAGGGAGGAGAGGTCGTGCGCCGCGACGAGCGGCGAGGCCGCCCAGACGTGCGCGAGCGGCGGCACGAGCGCCACGTGCGTGACCCGGTGCCGCTCGATCAGGGCGAACGCGACGTCGGGCGCGCTGTGCGGGGACAGGACGACGGTCCCGCCCGCGTGCAGCACGCCCAGGACGCCGGGTGACGTGAGGCCGTAGTTGTGCGCGACGGGGAGCGCCGCGAGATAGGCCGAGTCCGGCCCGAGACCGCAGATCCGCGCGCTCTCGCGCACCGAGTACAGGTAGTCGGCGTGCGTGCGCGGGATGAGCTTGGGCGTGCCCGTGGTCCCGCCCGAGAGCTGGAGGAGCACGACGTCGGACGGGTGGGCGGCGTCCTCGAACGGGCCGTGGGCCGCGGTGAGGTCCGCGCGGCGCACGTCGTCGAGGGAGTGCACCGCGAAGGGGCCCCGCTCGTCGTGCCCCGACAGGTCCGGCGCTGCCGGAGAGCCGCCCGCCACCACGACGTGCCGCACCGACCCGACGGCGGCGCCGACCTCGCGGGCCAGGGCAGCGTGGTCGAAGCCCTGCTCGACGCCCGCGGACACGAGCGCCACGGCGCCCGTGTGGGCCGCGAAGTACTCGACCTCGGTACGGCGGTGGGCGGGCAGCGCGAGGACGGGCACGATCCCCGCCCGGCCCAGCGCGACGAGCACCTCGACGAGCTCGCACGCGCTCGGGAGCTGGACCACCACGCGGTCGCCCCGGCGCAGGCCCAGCGCGGCGAACCCGTGCGCGAGCTCGTCCGCCGCGCGGTCGAGGTCGGCATACGTGAGGGCACGGGACCCGTCGACGAGCGCCGTCGCGTCGGGCCGGGCGGCAGCGGCGTCGCGCACGAGCGAGCCGAGCGTCTGGTCGGTCCAGTACCCGGCCGCGCGGTAGCGGTCGGCCGCCTCGGCCGGCACCGGGACCACGCCGTCGAGGAGGAGCGGTGCGGGGCGCGTGGGCTGCCGTGCGGGGACTGCGCTCACGAGACCCCGCCCAGCGCGGACAGCAGCGTCGAGAACTTCACCGCGGTCTCGGCGTGCTCGCCCTCGGGCGTGGACCCGACGACGACGCCCGCCCCCGCGAAAAGCCGCACGTCGGCGCCGCGCACCACGCCGCAGCGCAGCGCGATCGCCCACTCGCCGTTCCCGGCCTGGTCGGCCCAGCCCACGAGTCCCGTGTAGAAGCCGCGGTCGAACGGTTCGAGGGAACCGATGAGCTCGCGCGCAGCGTCCTGCGGGTGGCCGCAGACCGCGGGCGTGGGGTGCAGCGCGTACACGACGTCGAGCACCGAGGTCCCGGGCGTCAGGCGGGCCGTGACGGGCGTGCCCAGGTGCCACAGGTGCGAGGTCGCGACGAGCTCCGGGGTCGCGGGCACGTCCAGGTCCTCCTCGCGGTCGACGTACGCGCGCAGCACCTCGCGGATCGCGTCGGTGACGAACGCGTGCTCGCGCAGGTCCTTCTCCGAGGCCAGGAGCCGCTGGGCGGTCGCGCGGTCCTCGTCGGGATCGGCCGAGCGCGGGGCCGAGCCCGCGAGCGGGTGGCTGTGGAGCACGCCGTCGCGCACCGAGACCAGGAGCTCGGGGCTCGCCCCGACCAGGTGCCCCTGGTCGCCGGGCAGCTCGACGTCGAACACGTACGCGTCCGGGTTGGCCCGGCGCACGGCCGCGCGCACCGCGCCGCGGTCGAGCGGCTCGGGTGCGGACACGTCGAGCGTGCGCGCCAGGACGACCTTCTCGGCCCCGCCGTCCTCGAGCCGGGACACGGCCCGCCCGACGGCGGCGCGGAAGACCGCGTCGTCGCGTCCGGGCAGCGCGTGCTCGGACCGGGCGACGGGTAGCGGGCCCTCTTCGGTGGTGTCTGCCGGTGCACCGCTGGAGACCACGGGGTGCCACGACTGGTGCGCCGGCACCACGAGGTGCGCGGGGCGCGAGGGGTCGAACGGGATGGCCCCCACGAGGATCGGCGCGGGCTCGCCGGCCCACCGGGCCCCGGCCGCGCGGGCCAGCAGCTCGTGCGCCGCGCCCGCGACGGCCGGACCGTCCCACGAGGGCACGTCGAGCCGCGCACGGACGCCGTGCGCGACGAGGCCCGTCCGGGGCGACGCGAAACGGAACTCGGCGTGACCGGGCGAGGCTCCGTCGTCGGGCGTACCGGTGGGCGCGCCGGAGGCCGAGGTGTCCGGGGTGTCCGGGGTGTCCGGGGTTTCTGAGGCGCGGTGCGGGCGGCGCGCGTGCGCCGGGTCGAGCGCGACCGCGGGCATCTTCGTGGGAGGTGCCGGGTCGTCGAGCACGGTGAAGCCGGTCATGAGGCGTCCTCGTCGGTGTCGATGGGTGCATGAAGACCTGCGCGGTCGTCCGCAGGGTGACGTGCGAGAGGTCGTGCGGTGACGCGGGGGGGTGGGTGGTGCCGGCGGTCAGCGGAGCGTGGCGCCGCCGTCGACGACGAGCTCGTGCACCGTGATGTGCCGGGCCGCGTCCGAGGCGAGGAAGACGACCGCGGCGGCCACGTCCTGCACCTCGGCGAGACGCCCCAGCGGGATGCCGAGCCGGAAGTCCTGGGGCATGCCGGCCACGACGCGCGCCTCGGCCATCTCGTCGAGGACGGGGACGTCGTCGGGCCCCGGGGACCCGGCGAGCGCCGCGAGCATGGGCGTGCGGGTCGAGCCCGGCGAGACCACGTTGCAGCGGACCCCGTACGGTGCGAGCTCGAGACCGAGCGACCGGGTCAGGCTCGACGCCGCGGCCTTCGAGGCCGCGTACGCGGCCATGCCCACGCGCGGGACACCCGCGGCGTTCGAGGCGACCGTGACGATCGCGCCGCGCCGACGGGAGGACAGACATCGGGCGACCTCGCGCGAGACCAGGTAGACGCCCGTCGCGTTGACCGCGAGCATGCGCTGCCAGTCTGCGAGCGAGGACTCGGTCACGACTCCCGGGCGCAGGACGCCTGCGGCGTTGACGAGGACCTCGAGGGGTCCGACCTCGTCCTCGACCCAGCGGACCAGGCGAGCCACGTCCTGCTCGTCGGTCACGTCGAGGCGCACCGGGACGACGGTGCCCGGGGTACGCGGCTCGGCGGCCGGGACGGGCGCGGTGCCGCCGTGCGGGGCCTCGGCCGGGTGCGCAGGAACGGTCGGGCGGTCGAGGTCTGCCGCCACGACGACGTAGCCCTCGGCGGCGAACGCGTGCACGACCGCGGCCCCGATGCCGCCCGCGGCACCGGTCACGAGGACGACGCGCGTGCTCATGCCCCCGCCACCGCGGGGACGCGTGCCCCGAGGTGCGTCAGCACGTCGTCGGTCGTCGCCACGACCGCGCACCGGTCCGCGGCCCAGGCGAGGGCCTGGCGGTGGTGCGCGAGCGAGAAGTCCGCGACGGCGTCACCGACGAGGAACGGCTGGACGTCGTGCATGAACGCGTCGCACGCCGTGACGAGGCAGCCGATGTGGGCGTAGACGCCCGTCACGACGAGCTGGTCTCGCCCCTGCTCGCGCAGGAGGTCGCGCAGGCCCGTGCGGACGAACGCGTCGTAGCGCCACTTGGTCAGCAGGGTGTCCCCCGGCTGCGGTGCGAGCGCGTCGATCACGACGTCGGTGCCGTCGTCCGGGATGCCCGGGCCCCAGAAGTCCGTGAGCAGGCCACGGTCGGCAGGCTGCTGCGCGGGCGGCTGAGCGGTCAGGACGACCGGGATGCCGAGCTCGCGCGCCGTCGCGGAGAGCCGGGAGATGTTGTCGACGGCGTCCCGCAGGGCGGGCGACGCCGGGTCGAACGCGTCCACGAAGTACTGCTGCATGTCGTGGACGAGGAGCACCGCGCGGGCAGGGTCGACCTGCCAGGTCACGCGGTTGCTCGGGTACTCGTGCGGTGCCGGGCCGTCGTAGGCGGCGATCGTCGGCAGTCCCATGGTCCCCCCAGAGCCAGGTGTATCGAGCGGTTTGTCGAGTGAGTTAGGTAAACCTTTCCTCACTGAGGTAGACCTAAGCACACTGTCCACCTGCCCGAAAAGGGGTGTCCACGGAACGGACAGATCATGACGATCTGCCATCTCGTTCGCGGAGGCGACAGGCTCGGCCACAGGGAGGCGCCTCCTCGGCGAGCTCCCCGCTCTCCGCCCCGCCCCGCACCCGGGGAACGCCGAAGGGCCGCCCGGCCAGGTCTCCCTGGCCGGACGGCCCTTCGTGTCAGCTGCGCAGGCTCCTAGGAGCCCGGCCGCGTGAGCGGACGGATCAGAAGTCCATGCCGCCCATGCCGCCGTCGCCACCCGGCATCGGCTGGTTCTTCTCCGGCTTGTCCGCGACGACGGCCTCGGTCGTCAGGAAGAGCGCTGCGATGGACGCAGCGTTCTGCAGCGCGGAGCGCGTGACCTTGACCGGGTCGTTGACGCCTGCGGCGAGCAGGTCCTCGTAGACGCCGGTCGCGGCGTTCAGGCCGTGGCCCGAGGGGAGGTTGCGGACCTTCTCGGCCACGACGCCACCCTCGAGACCGGCGTTGATCGCGATCTGCTTGAGCGGGGCGTCGATCGCGGCGCGCACGATCTGCGCGCCGGTCGCCTCGTCGCCGACCAGGTCGGTGATCGCAGCGGTCTCGAACGCGACGGCGCCGGCCTGGATGAGAGCCACGCCACCACCGGCGACGATGCCCTCCTCGACGGCAGCCTTCGCGTTGCGGACGGCGTCCTCGATGCGGTGCTTGCGCTCCTTGAGCTCCACCTCGGTCGCGGCGCCGGCCTTGATGACAGCGACACCACCGGCGAGCTTGGCGAGGCGCTCCTGGAGCTTCTCGCGGTCGTAGTCGGAGTCCGACTTCTCGATCTCGGAACGGATCTGGTTCACGCGACCTGCGATGAGGTCGGCGTCGCCGGCACCCTCGACGATCGTGGTCTCGTCCTTGGTGACGACGACCTTGCGAGCCTGGCCGAGCAGGTCGAGGGTCGCGGTCTCCAGCTTGAGGCCGACCGTCTCGGAGATGACCTGGCCACCCGTGAGGATCGCGATGTCCTGCAGCATGGCCTTGCGGCGGTCGCCGAAGCCCGGAGCCTTGACGGCGACGGACTTGAAGGTGCCACGGATCTTGTTCAGCACGAGGGTGGCCAGGGCCTCGCCCTCGACGTCCTCGGCGATGATGAGGAGGCTGCGGCCGGCCTTCATGACCTGGTCGAGCAGCGGCAGCAGGTCCTTGACGTTCGAGATCTTCGACTCGACGATCAGGACGTACGGGTCCTCGAGGACCGCTTCCTGACGCTCGGGGTCGGTCTCGAAGTAGCGGGCCAGGAAGCCCTTGTCGAAGCGCATGCCCTCGGTGAGCTCGAGCTCGAGGCCGAACGTGTTCGACTCCTCGACGGTGATGACGCCTTCCTTGCCCACCTTGTCGAGGGCCTCGGCGATGAGCTCGCCGATCGCGGGGTCACCGGCCGAGATCGCGGCCGTGGCGGCGATCTCTTCCTTGGTCTCGATGTCCTTGGCGGCGACGAGCAGCTGGGCCGTCACGGCCTCGACAGCCTTCTCGATGCCGCGCTTGAGGGCGATCGGGTTGGACCCGGCCGCGACGTTGCGCAGGCCCTCGCGCACGAGCGCCTGGGCGAGCACGGTCGCGGTGGTGGTGCCGTCACCCGCGACGTCGTCGGTCTTCTTGGCGACCTCCTTGACGAGCTCCGCACCGATCTTCTCGTACGGGTCGTCGAGCTCGATCTCCTTGGCGATGCTCACACCATCGTTGGTGATGGTGGGCGCGCCCCACTTCTTGTCGAGGACGACGTTGCGGCCCTTGGGGCCGAGCGTGACCTTCACGGTGTCGGCGAGGACGTTGAGCCCGCGCTCCATCCCGCGACGTGCCTCCTCGTTGAAGGCGATGATCTTTGCCATGGGGATTGATCCTCCGCTGGTGGCGTGTGACGGTCGGTCGGCGCCCGCGACGGACGGCTCGCGCACGACGACGTTCCTGTCACGCCGACTCGCGGGCCTCACCTGACGACCAGAGAAAACTGTCACTCTCATGACGAGAGTGCTAACGCCATTATTGGCACTCTGCCGGTGCGAGTGCAAGGCCGTTCGGTCGCTATCGCCCCCAGCGGAACGACGCACGTCCGGCTCGTCCTAGGATGCCCAGTGTGAGTTTCGCGACAAAGAGGTGGCGACTGGCGGTGCTGGGAGCGGCGATCGCCCCCGTCGTGGTGCTCGTGACGGCCGGAGCCACCCCGTCCCCGCAGCCGACCGACGTCCGGATCGACCTGTACCAGGACGGCGTCGCGACCGCAGGTCCCGGCACCCTCCTGCGGCTTCCCGCGGGCATGGACGCCACCTACCTCGAGGGCAGCAGGGTCCTCGACCCCGCATCCCTCGACCCCGCCTTGCTCACCGACGGCATCGACCCCGCCGACGGCGAGGTGAACCGGCTCAGCCAGGTCGCGGGCTCCCCCGTGACCGCCGGCTCGCTGCTCGACGCCGCGGGCGCCGGGCGCGCCGCGGCCTCCTCCAGGGCGTGGCTCGCCGACGGCCGGGTCCCGGGCGCCGGCACCCGCTTCGAGGGGCTCGGCGAGGACGCCCTGCTCGACCTGCACGCCCTGACGCTCGAGAACGGTGCCTCGCTCGCCGCCGCGTCCCCGCGCTGGCGCTTCGTGTGGCCGCGCGACTCGTCGTTCACCGCGGCCGCGTACGCGCGGACCGGCCACGTCGACGACGCCTTGCGCGTGCTCGACTTCCTGCGCTCGGTCCAGGAGCCCGACGGCTCGTTCCACGCCCGCTACCTCCCCGACGCCTCCGGGGTCCCCGACGACCGCGGGATCCAGTCGGACGGGAACGGGTGGGCCCTGTGGTCGGCCTGGACCGTGCTCGACGAGATCGAGGACCCCGAGGACCGGGCGGACGCGCGCGAGCGCCTCGCCCCGCTCGTCGACGCCTCGACCGCGCACGTGCTCGCCCTGGTCGACGACGACACCGGCCTGCCTCCCCCGTCGAGCGACTACTGGGAGGTGCACCCGACCGACCTGACCCTCGGGACCGCCGCGCCCCTGCTCGCCGGGCTCGAGGGGGCCATGGCGTTCTACCGCGACGGCGAGCAGTGGGACCGTGCGGCCGACGCGGCGAGCGCGGCGGTGCGCCTGCGGACCGCGATCGAGGACCGGTTCGGTTCCCAGGGCTACCCGCGCGCCGTGTCGGGCGGGGCGCAGGACGCCGCGACCACGTTCACGCTCCCCCCGTTCCAGCCCACGGCGCTCAGCGGGGCCGAGGACGCCTGGCGCTCCTCGGTCATGTCGATGCTCCGGCCGGCCGGGGGCGTGGCTCCGGGGGCAGGGTGGCGCACCGACGGCGTCTCCTGGACGCCCCAGACCGCGCTGTTCGCCCTCGCGGGCGCCTCGATCGGCGAGGACGAGGCCGCCGAGAGCTGGCTCGACTGGCTCGCGGCGCACCGGACGGCCTCCGGCGCGATCCCCGAGAAGGTCCTCGCCGACGGCTCCCCCGCGGCGGTCGCACCGCTCACGTGGAGCTCGTCGCTCGTGGTGCTGACCCTGGTCGAGCTCGAGGACCGGCGCATCGAGGCGGCTGAAGCGCTGGCTCCCTGAACCGGGCCACGTCCGGCCGCGAGGCGTGCGCGCTCACCCGCCCCGGTGGCCCCTGCCGTCAGGGCGCCAGGGCCGGCAGGTGCGGGACGTCGAACTCCCGGCGCAGGACGCGCTGGGCCGCGTACCAACCGCCGAGCCCGTGGACACCGGGTCCCGGCGGGGTCGAGGCCGAGCAGAGGTAGACCCCGTCGAGACCCGTCGCGTACGGGTCGAGGCGCGCGGTCGGGCGCGCGAGGACGCGCCACATGCTGACGGCCCCCGCCGCGATGTCCCCGCCCACGTAGTTGGCGTTGTGCTCGCTCATGCGCGCCGCGGGCACGCACCGCGAGGTCACGACGACGTCGCGGAAGCCGGGGGCGAAGCGTTCGATCTGGGCGGTGATCGCCTCGGTGACGTCGAGCGTGGACCCGGCCGGGACGTGTGCGTACGTCCACAGCGGTCGCAGGTCGCCGACCCTCCGTGAGGGATCGACGACGCTCGGGTCGCTCACGAGGACCATGGGCCGCTCGGCGTGGCGGCCGGCCTCGACCGCGGCCTCCGCGGCGGCCATCTCGGCGCGTGTGCCGCCCACGTGAACGGTCCCGGCGAGCCCGACCTGGACGTTCTGCCACGGCACAGGACCACGCAGCACGAAGTCGACCTTGGCGGCCGCGTTGCCGTAGGGGAACGCCGTGAGCGCCCTGGCGGCGCGTCCGGTGAGACGGGAACCGAACACCTCGACCACGGTGCGGGGCGTCGTGTCGAAGATGACGGCCCGGGCCGGGGGAAGGTCCGACTCCGAGCGCACGGGATGATCGGTGACCACCTCGCCGCCGTGCGCCTCCAGGTCCGCGACCAGTGCGGTCACGATCGCCCCCGAGCCGCCGCGAGGGACCGGCCAGCCGCCCTCGGTGTGCGCGAGCGACGCGAGCAGCATCGCGACCCCTGCCGAGGCCAGCGACGGCATGGGCGCGATCCCGTGCGCCGCGACCCCTGTGAAGAGTGCGGGCGCGACGTCCCCCACGAAGCGCCGGTCCCAGGCCCGGGTGCCCTGCTCGAGCACACCGAGGCCGAACCGGGCCGCGGTCGGCACCCCACGTGGGAGGAGCCCCGCGGGGATGCTCCGCTTGTCGCCCAGAGCGGTCGCGACCGCATGTCCCGTGTTCCGGGACAGCGAGCCGACGAGCGAACGCCATGCGGCGCCGTCGACACCCAGCCCGTCGACCGTCCGGTCGAGGTCGCGGTAGGCGATCCCCGCGCGACCGCCCGGCAGCGGCTGGGCGTACGAGACGTCGGGGACGAGCAGCTCGACGCCGCGCGAGGGCAGGTCGAACGCCTGGAAGAACGGCGATGCCCACGCCATGGGGTGCACGGCGGAACAGATGTCGTGGACCATGCCGTCGGCCAGACCCAGGTCCAGGGTGCGGGACCCGCCCCCGACCGTGGGCTGCGCCTCCAGGACCCTGACGGACAGGCCCGCCCTGGCGCACGTCACCGCCGCGGCGAGGCCGTTCGGCCCGGATCCGACGACGACGACGTCCACCTCGGTCAGGTGCCGCGCCGGGGTCACGGCGTTCAGAGCGGGCGCACCTGTTCGGCCTGCGGGCCCTTCTGGCCCTGCCCCGGCTCGTACTCGACGGCCTGCCCCTCGTCGAGGGTGCGGTAGCCGTCGTTCTGGATCGCGCTGAAGTGGACGAAGAGGTCCTGACCGCCCGAGTCGGGGGTGATGAACCCGAACCCCTTCTCGGCGTTGAACCACTTGACGGTGCCCTGGGCCATGGAACGTCTCCTCGCGTGCGGCGCATGCGTGCCGCGGGTCGCCCGCGGGCGACCACCGCCCTCGGTGCCTCCGAGCCTAGCCCGCGTGGTGCGCTCCGTCACCGGTGCGCGCGATGCGGCCCCTGCGAGGACGCGCAGGAAGGGGGACGGCGACCGCCGGTGGCGAGGTGGTCGGTCACCCGGCGGGACGATGCCGTGGACCCGCGCGCGACGGATCCGCGACGTCTCAGGGGGCGACCGTCAGCGCTGACTTCACGATCACGAGGACGTCGCCCTCACGGACGTCCACCTGCGTGACCTGCTCCGCCGGGATGCCCAGGACCGCGGCGACCGCCATCGCCGTCTCCTTGCGGTCCGCGGCGTACCAGATCGAGTTGGCCGTGACGCCCGAGTCGCCGGGGTAGGCCGCGAACTCGACCTTGGTGAACCCCTTGGCGTCCAGGGCCCCCTTGCCGACGCGGGACTCGCCCTCGGGCCCCTTGTCGTTGAGGACGCGGACGAACGCTCCCTTGTCGGCTGCTGCCAGCAGGGCGTCGATGTCGGTCGCGGGGTCCGCGGGCGGCTCCTCCTCGACCGGGGTCTCCTCGGTCACCGGTTCCTCCTCGACCGGGGTCTCCTCGGTCGACGGGTCCCCGGCTGCAGGGTCCTCGGCGGGGACCGACGCTGCCGGTGGCTTCGCGTCGGCCTCGGGCGTCCCTCCGCCGAACCCGCCGGAGACCGCGTAGACGCCGCCGATCCCGACCACGGCGAAGATCCCGGCGACGAGCAGGAACGGCCACGTCTTGCTCCACGTGCTCCGCGGAGCGCGGTACACCCCGACGGGCGCGCCCTCGGGCGCGGGGACGTCGAACTCGTCGGGCGCGTAGGGGTAATCGCTCTTGCTCACGCCGACAGGGTAGCCCGTCTCGCCCGGCAGGTTAAACGTCGCCGAGTCGGCGGGCGGAGCGGGCGCGCTGACGCGTGGAGCGCATCCGGCGCAGACGCTTGACGAGCATGGGGTCGTGAGCGAGAGCCTCAGGGGAGTCGATCAGGGCGTTGAGCGCCTGGTAATAACGCGTCGCCGTCATGTCGAAGAGCTCGCGGACCGCCTGCTCCTTGGCGCCCGCGTACTTCCACCACTGACGCTCGAACGCGAGGATCTGCTGGTCGCGCTCGGAGAGGCCGGAACCGGTCCCCGTCTCCGTCCCGGCCTCGTCCAGGGATGCGGCGACGAGGTGCTCCGTGTCGGCGAACGCTTCGCTCATGGGCAGTTCCTCACTCGTCGGGGCGTCCGGCACCGGCGAGCGGCGGGGACCTGGGCACCTCCAGCCTACGCGCGAACGACAGGGGTGTCATTCAACGGCTCGCGTACTCTCGCCGCGTGAACAGCTCCGCGACGCCCGCCCCTGCCGACTCCCTCGACAACCCCTCGGCCGCCGTCCCGCAACGGCCGCTCGCCGAGATCATGGCCCCCGACTGGGCGGCCGCCCTGGCCCCCGTCGAGCCGCAGCTGCGCGCCGTGGGCGACTTCCTCCGCGCGGAGACCGCGGCCGGGCGCCCGTACCAGCCTGCGCCGGCGGACATCCTGCGGGCCTTCCAGCGACCGCTCGCCGACGTGCGCGTCCTGATCGTCGGTCAGGACCCCTACCCCACGCCCGGCCACGCCATGGGCCTGTCGTTCTCCGTCCAGCCCCACGTGCGTCCCGTGCCGCGCTCGCTCCAGAACATCTACGCCGAGATGGCGACCGACCTGGGCTCCACGACGCCCGCGCACGGCGACCTGTCCGCATGGAGCGACCAGGGCGTCATGCTGCTCAACAGGGTCCTGACGGTTGGCGACGGTGACGCCGGCTCCCACCGTCGCAAGGGCTGGGAGCCAGTCACCGAGGCCGCGATCCGCGCGCTCGTGGCGCGCGACCGCCCGCTCGTCGCGATCCTCTGGGGACGCGACGCCGCGACGCTCAAGCCACTCCTGGGCAGCACGCCCGTGGTCGAGAGCGCGCACCCCAGCCCGCTCTCGGCCCGCCGCGGCTTCTTCGGGTCCCGGCCGTTCTCGCGCGTCAACGAGCTGCTCGTCGCCCAGGGCGCGGCGCCCGTCGACTGGACGCTGCCTGCGGCCTGAGGTGCGGCACCTGACCGGGCGGGTGGCGCCGTCGGGCAGGAAAGTCACGCGACGCACGGCGCCCGTTGTCACACAATGGACCGGTGACCACCTCGCACCCGGACGATGAGAACACGCCCCGATGGGCCAGCTACGTCGCGATCGGCGACTCGTTCACGGAAGGACTCTGGGACCCCTACCCGAACGACCCGGACCGCCAGCGCGGCTGGGCCGACCTCCTCGCAGGGCACCTGTCGACGCGACGCAGCGCCGCGGGCCAGGCCCCGCTCCAGTACGCCAACCTCGCGATCCGCGGTCGGCTCCTGCGCTCGATCCTGACCGAGCAGGTGCCGGCCGCGATCGCGCTCAAGCCCGACCTGGTGAGCCTCATCGGTGGCGGCAACGACATCCTGCGCCCTGCGGCCGACATCGACCGTCTGGCCCGCAACCTCGAGCACGCGGTGGCCCGGCTGCGCGCCGAGGGCATCGACGTCCTCCTGGGCACGGGCTTCGACACGTCGGGGTCACCCCTCGTGGGGCTCACGCGCGGCCGGGTGGGCGTCTACAACACCCACATCTGGTCGATCGCGCGCCGCCACGGCGCGCACGTCCTGGACCTGTGGGGCATGGCGTCGCTCCACGACTGGCGCATGTGGTCCGAGGACCGCATCCACCTGACCCCGGACGGGCACCGTCGCGTCGCGCAGGCCGCGCTCGTGGGCCTGGGCCAGGCGCCCGACGACGCCGCGTGGGACGACCCGTTGTCTCCCCTCCCGCCGGTCCCGCTCCTCGACCGGGCCCGGCAGAACGCCGAGTGGGTGCGGGTGCACGTGTACCCGTGGGCGACGCGGCGGCTCCGGGGTCAGTCCTCGGGCGACCTGCGCGAGCCCAAGGTGCCCGTGCTGACGCCCGTGCAGTCGCAGTAGAGGCACCCCGGGACAGCACCTGCTCGGACATGACGAAGGCCGGCGCCTCGCAGCACGTGCTGCGAGGCGCCGGCCTTCGTCGTTCCTGACGGAGCCGCCTGTCGGGTTCGAACCGACGACCTTTCGCTTACAAGGCGAGTGCTCTACCAGCTGAGCTAAGGCGGCACGCCACCCGCGGGCAGCGGCACCCTGAGGTGCGCGAACAGCCTACCGGGTGTCGGGCGCGCGGCCGTCGTCCGTCCCCTCAGGGCCACGACGACGGCCGCTCGCTCGGCGGGGCGGGGTCAGCCCTTGGCTGCCTCGACCGCGGCCTGGAGCGCCGTCGGGTCGCTCCAGTTGCCGTCCCAGCGCTCACCGTTGATCGTGATGGTCGGCGTGCCGAAGCCACCGCTCTGCGGGTTGGCGAGGTCCGGGTTCTGCGTCGCGAGGTTGGTCGCGCCCTCGACCCAGTCGCCGAACTCGTCGACCGCGTCCCCCGCGGCGATCTTGTCGGCCACGTCGGCCGGGACGCCCGCGGTCTTGGCGATCTCGGCGATCTGCTGGTCGGTCAGCGTCTCCTTGTTCTCCTCGGGCTGATTGACGAACATCGCCGAGTTGAACGCGTTGAGCTGCTCGGGAGCGTGCTCGGCGATGTAGGCGGCGGCAGCGGCCGAGCGCGTCGAGAACTGCTGGGCGTTGGCCATGCGGTCGAGGATCGCCACGGGGTGCAGCACGACGTTCACGTCGCCGGCCTCGCGCAGCTGGTCGAGCGAGGCGCCGTTGATCTCCTCGAACTGCCCGCAGATGGGGCACATGTAGTCGAAGTACACGCCGACGTCGACCGCGCCGTCGGTGCTGGTGCCGGCGACGCCGTCGGCGCCGAGGGAGATGCCGGCCGTGTCGGTCGCCGTGCCGGGTGCGGTGACGCCGGTGAGCGGCTCGGTCACGCGAGCCTCCTTCTGGTTCATCGCGGGGATGAACACCCAGAGGAAGGCGCCGATGAGGACCGCGAGGCCGCCCACGAGGGCGCCGATCGTGATCGCTCGGTTGCGCTTGTCGCGCTTGGCCTGTGCCTCGCGCAGCGCGAGGGCCTCGGCACGGGCCGCGTCGCGGCGGTCGGCCTTGGTCTGACGGGGTTCGTTCGTCGACATGAGAGTCCTTGGAAGTCGTTCGGGGCGCGGCGTCCCGGAAGGGGCCGCGCAGGTCGCGGGAAGGCGGTCCGTGCCGCGCACCGGGGTGCGGGTGGCACCGGGGCGCGCGGCGGTGACGAGTCGGGTGACGAGTCGTCAGGCGGCCGCGAGCGCGGTCGGCGGCCCGCGCAATGAGCGCACCGCGGCGAGCGCGAGATGGTGCAGGACCTTGGTGGCCGAGCGGACGACCTGGCGGCACGCGTCGGCGACAGGGGCGAGCGGGCGGTGCAGCAGCGCGGCGAGGCTCCGGGGGCGCAGGACGCCGACGAGCCGGTCACGGACGCGCAGGGCGACGGCGGCGAGGCCGCAGCCCGCGAGCAGGAGCGCGAGGTGCGCCAGCAGCACGGGCAGGGCGAGCACGCCGACGACCGTGACGACCCGCGCGGGGTCTCCCCCCAGGGCGGCGGTCCCGGCCGGGCACTCGGCGGTCTCTCGCAGGAGGGCCAGGTGGACCCCGGCGACGCCCCAGCCTCCGGGCGCCGGCAGGCACTGGTGGACGACGCTGAAGCCGCGGTCCGCGAGGAGGGACAGGGTCCCGACGACGAGCAGGAACCCGGCGACGACGAGCGAGGTCACGGCGGAGAACCGGCGGACCGAGGCCTCCGCGGAGGTCCCTCGGACGGACCGCGCGCGCACGACCGCACGGACCGCAGCGCGTGGCGCGGTCTCGTTCGGGGGCGTTCCGGGCGAGGCACCGTGTGGTGCGCCCGGTGCGGACGTCCTGGTCACGGGGTCAGCGTACTCGGACAGTCTGGGAGTTTCCGGTGAAGCCGCAGGATCAGATGCTCGGGGGTGGTCCGGGGAACGGCGCCCACTCGATGGGCGCTCCGTCGCCGAGCGAGAAGAGCACGATCGCGGCGAGCGCGAGGCCCACCACGACGAGGACGATCGCCCCCACCCTCCCCGGCGCGACGTGCACGAGGGTCGTGCGCGCCCCGAAGCGCGTCAGCGCGGAGAGCGGGCCGAACCACGCGAGAAGCACCGCGACCGCCATCGCGAGGCACAGGACCACGGTGAAGACCCAGTCCTCGTTCGCCCCGCCCGCGGACCGCGCCTCGACCGTCTGCTGGGGGGCGAGGACGACCATCCCGGGTGCGAGCATCCACCACGCCCCGACTGCGACGAGCAGACCTCCGCACCCGGCGACGAGCAGCGACGGCAACGCACCGACGGCGGCCCGCAGCGCGTACCAGGGCACCGAGACCGCGACCCGGACGCCGTCGCTGCGCTGGACGCCCTTGCGCTCGCGGTGCGCGTGGAACGAGTCGGCGGCCACGCCCACGACGCGCGCGGCGACCACGAGCAGGCACAGGAGCACGAACGCGACCCCGGGGTGACTGCCCGCGAGCAGGACGAGCGGGAGCCCGAGCGCGAGCAGGGTCCCGCTCCGGTGCCGGTGGGACGGGCGGGCGTACCCATCGGCGGGCGCTGCCACGACGGGCTGGCCGAACGCGTCGAACAGCGGGTCCCGCCCGGGCGGCGTGGCGACCTGCCCCGGGGCTGGCTGCCCGCGATCAGCACGAGCGGTGGCCCCGGCGGGTCGGCCCGGCTGCGGCGGGTAGGGAGTCGTCGCGGGCGGGGGCACGGCGTACCCGGGCGGAGGGACCGGGGCCCGCCCTGGCGCTGCCGCGGGGACGGGGCCCTGGAGCTGGACCGGGGAGACGCGCGGGACCACCGAGGGCGGCGGCTGCTGCGGCGCCGGCACCGGTGCCCCCGGCGGGACCGCGGGCATCGCGACCGTCCGCCCGTCGTTGGCGAGGACCTGGGTCGCCGCGAGCGGCGGGATCGAGGGAGCACCGGGGACCGGGACCGCCGAACGGGTCGCGGACACCACGCTCGTCGGCATGACGTCGACGGCCGACGCGGGGAGCGCCACGGTGGCCGCAGCACCCGCACCTGCACCTGCGCCTGCACCCGCGAGCCGCGTCGCGGCGGGGACCGTCGGGGTGCTGGCCGCCGCGCTGCCCGCGGCCGCGAGCGTCGCAGCGAGGGCCCCGGCCGCCGCTGCGCCGACCCCCTGCCCGCTGAAGGTGGGCGGGACGATCGCGGTCGCTCCCGTGGCGGGCGACGCCGTCGGGCCGTCCCCCTCGTCCGCGACGCGGCGGAGGACCTCGGCGACCTCCGACGGCCCCAGGCGCCGCGCCGGGTCGGCCCGGAGCGCCGCCGCGAGCACAGCCGCGGTCCGCGGGCCGAGCCCCGCCAGGTCGGCCTCGCCCGTGCGGGCACGTGCCAGGACCGCCTCGACCGGGCGCATGCCGAACGGCGGGCGGCCCGTGGCGGCGAAGGCCAGCACGGCCGACCATCCCCACCAGTCGCTGTTGACGCTCGGCGCGGCCCCTTCGAGGAGCTCGGGGGCCAGGTAGCCGGGCGTGCCCATGACCAGGCCCGTCGACGTCGCACGGGCCTCGTCGAGGCCGTGCGCGATCCCGAAGTCGATCAGCACCGGCCCGTTCTGGGTCACCAGGACGTTGCTCGGCTTGAGGTCGCGGTGCACCACGCCCGCGCTGTGGACGGCCTCGAGCGCCTCGGCGAGCTGGTCCGCGAGCTCGAACAGGTCGCGCGCGTCGAGCGGTCCCCCCGTCGCGATCTCCTCCTCGAGGTTGGGGCCGTCGACGAGCTCGGTGACGATGAAGGCGTCCGAGCCGTCGAGCTCGACGTCGAGGATCTGCGCGACCGCCGGGTGCCGCAGCCGTTGGAGCGCGACGGCCTCGCGGCGCAGGCGGTCCCGGCCCTGGGCGTCGACGTCGAGATGGGCGTGCAGGAACTTCATCGCGACGAGGTTCCCGCCGCCGTCCTCGGCCTCGTAGACCGCGCCCATGGCGCCGGCACCGAGCCGCGCGAGGATGCGGTAGCCCCCGACCTCGCTGCCCGCCGGCAGCCCGCCACGGCGCGCGGTGCCGTTGCTCCGCGCCGGGTCGACAGATCTGCTGCTGGCCTCCTCCATGGTGTCAAGGTATCGACAAAACGCGTCCGTGCCCTGCGCTCCCGTGAGCAGGTGAGACGCGGCACCGATAACCTGGGTGGAGATTCACGGACGTCCAACCGAATATCAAGGAGATCTCCATTGACTGGCAAAGACGGCTACGACCTCGTCGTGGTGTCCAACCGGCTCCCGGTCGACTTCACGGTCGACCACGAGGGACGCGTCGACTGGAAGCGCTCCCCCGGAGGACTCGTCACGGCTCTCGAGCCCGTCATGCAGAAGTCGGACGGTGCCTGGGTGGGCTGGTCCGGCGCGCCTGACCTCGAGGTCGAGCCCTTCGACGCGGACGACATGCGGCTCGTGCCCGTGACGCTCTCCGCGACCGAGATCGAGCGCTACTACGAGGGCTTCTCGAACGACACGCTGTGGCCGCTCTACCACGACGTGATCGCTCCCCCGGCGTTCCACCGGCAGTGGTGGGACGCCTACCGGCGCGTCAACCAGCGCTTCGCCGACGCCGCAGCGGCCCAGGCCGACCACGGTGCGACCGTCTGGGTGCACGACTACCAGCTCCAGCTCGTGCCCCGCATGCTGCGCGAGCAGCGACCCGACCTGCGGATCGGCTTCTTCAACCACATCCCCTTCCCCCCGCTCGAGCTGTTCCAGCAGCTCCCGTGGCGCCGCCAGGTCATCGACGGGCTCCTGGGTGCGGACCTCATCGGTTTCCAGCGCGCGGGCGACGCGTCGAACTTCATCCGGGCCGTGCGCCGCCTGACCGGCTACACGACCCGTGGGCCCATCGTCACGACCCCCGCGACCGAGGACAGCCCCGCCCGCCACGTGCGCGCCGCGGCCTTCCCCATCTCGATCGACTCGCACACGTTCGACGAGCTCGCCCGGACCCCCGAGGTCCAGGCCCGCTCGCGCGAGATCCGCGCCGACCTGGGCGACCCCGAGGTCATGATGCTCGGGGTCGACCGGCTCGACTACACCAAGGGGATCCGGCACCGGATCAAGGCCTACGGCGAGATCCTCCAGGACGGGCGCATCGACGTCGAGCACGTCACGCTCGTCCAGGTCGCGAGCCCCAGCCGCGAGAACGTGGGCGCCTACCAGGAGCTGCGCGAGCAGGTCGAGGGCCTCGTGGGGCGCATCAACGGCGAGTACGCGGAGATCGGCCACGCCGCGATCCACTACCTCCACCACTCGTACCCGCCCGAGGAGATGGCCGCGCTCTACCTCGCGGCCGACGTCATGCTCGTCACCTCGCTGCGCGACGGCATGAACCTCGTGGCCAAGGAGTACATCGCGGCCCGCTCGGACGACCAGGGCGTGCTCGTGCTGTCGGAGTTCACGGGCGCGGCCGACGAGCTCGCGAGCGGCGCGCTGCTCGTCAACCCGCACGACATCGACGGCATGAAGGACATCATCGTCGCCGCGGCCCACATGGACCCCCGCGAGCAGCGCAAGCGCATGCGCCGCCTGCGTCGACGCGTCCTCGCGGACGACGTCTCGAAGTGGTCCGAGTCCTTCCTCGGCGTGCTGCAGGCCATGCCGTCGCGCGACACGCCCCGCCGCCAGGAACCGGTCGAGGGGGAGGGCGCGTGACGGCGTCGGGCCCCGGGACCTCGCTCGACGGCGGGCTCGAGCGCGACCTCGCCGCGTTCGCGGCGCTCGCCCCCCGCACGCCCGACGGCGGCGCGCCGGCGGGCGGGCCCCTGCTCGTGGCGAGCGACTTCGACGGGGTGCTCGCCCCCCTGGGCGACGACCCGCTCGCGTCGCGCCCCACCCCGGCGTCGGCGGCCGCGCTCGCGCGGCTCGCGACGCTCGGCCCGGACCGCGTGCGCGTCGCGCTCGTGTCGGGCCGCCGGATCGAGGACCTCGCGCGCCTGGCCTCGCCGCCCGTGGAGGCGCTGCTCGTCGGGAGCCACGGCGCCGAGACGGGCGAGGTGCTGGCTCCCACCCCCGAGGGCGATCCGGCCGACGGTCCGGGCCTTGCCGGCGATGCCGGCGGGGCTGACGCCGCCGCCGCCGCTGGTGGGCAGAGCCAGGTCCGCGCGGACGGGACCACGGCCCGCGTCCGCCTGGTGCCCGTCGCGCTCGACGACGCCCAGACCACCCTGCTGGACCGCGTCACGCAGGGGCTCGAGGAGATCGCGGCCCCCGTCGAGGGCGCCTGGGTCGAGCACAAGCCCTCCGCCGCGGTGCTGCACACCCGCCTGTCCCCCCAGCCCGCGGCCGACGAGGCCTCGGCAGCCGCCGCGCGGCTCGGCGACGAGCTGGGCGCGCACGCCATGACGGGGAAGAACGTCGTCGAGATCGCGGTCACGAGCACCTCGAAGGGCATCGCGCTCGACGCGCTGCGCACGAGCCTGGGGTCGCCGGCGGTGCTCTACCTGGGCGACGACGTGACCGACGAGAGGGCGTTCGCCGTGCTCGGCCCGTCCGACCTCGGGATCAAGGTCGGCCCCGGTGAGACGCTCGCACGCCGGCGCGTCGCCGATCCCGCCGAGGCGGCCCGCGCACTCACGGCGCTCGCCGACCTGCTGGGAGCCTGAGGACCGTTACCCGGACGTGACCGGGGTGTGACGGAGAACTCAGCGGGCGGGGGTAGGATGCCGAGCAACGATGACGTCGGACCCCCAGGTCCCCGGGTGACCGGAATCCCTGGAGGTTCGACTTCTTCTGTGTCACAGCAGACACGCACCACGTGAAAGCGCGGCACGTCACTACACAACGGATCGTCCGGCACGTACCTGCCGGTGGAGGGATGTACCCATCATGGCTACGGTCACTTTCGACCACGCAACGCGGCTCTACCCGGGGACCGAGCGCCCTGCGGTGGACCAGCTCAACCTGCACATCGAGGACGGCGAGTTCCTCGTCCTCGTCGGCCCCTCGGGTTGTGGCAAGTCGACCTCGCTCCGCATGCTCGCGGGCCTCGAGGACGTCAACGGCGGGCACATCTTCATCGGTGACCGCGACGTCACCGACGTGCAGCCCAAGGACCGCGACATCGCGATGGTGTTCCAGAACTACGCGCTGTACCCGCACATGTCCGTCGCGGACAACATGGGCTTCGCGCTGAAGATCGCCGGCACGCCCAAGGCGGACATCCGCCAGCGCGTCGAGGAGGCTGCGAAGATCCTCGACCTGTCCGAGTACCTGGACCGCAAGCCGAAGGCCCTCTCGGGTGGTCAGCGCCAGCGTGTCGCCATGGGCCGCGCGATCGTCCGCCAGCCGCAGGTCTTCCTCATGGACGAGCCGCTGTCGAACCTCGACGCCAAGCTCCGTGTCCAGACCCGTACGCAGATCGCGTCGCTCCAGCGCCGTCTCGGCGTCACGACCGTCTACGTCACGCACGACCAGACCGAGGCCCTCACCATGGGTGACCGCATCGCGGTCCTCAAGGACGGCCTCCTGCAGCAGGTCGGCACGCCGCGCGACATGTACGACACCCCGGCCAACGTGTTCGTCGCCGGCTTCATCGGCTCCCCCGCCATGAACCTCGCGACCTTCACCGTGAACAACGGTGCAGCCGAGGTCGGCGCGGCGCGCATCCCGCTCGACCGCGAGGTCGTCGCCAAGATCACCGAGGCCGACAAGGGCAAGGTCACGGTCGGCTTCCGCCCCGAGTCCCTCGAGGTCACCACGCAGGCGAACGAGAACGCGTTCGCCGTCGAGGTCAACATCGTCGAGGAGCTCGGCTCCGACGCGTTCGTCTACGGCACCCTCAAGGGTGACCTGGCCAGCGCCGACGTCCACTCGGGTGCTGGTGACAACCAGATCATCGTCCGCGTCGACCCGCGCAACGTGCCCGCCAAGGGCGAGCGCATCCACGTGGCGATCCGCCCGGGCAACACGCACATCTTCTCGACCGCGACGGGCCTGCGTCTCAGCTGACCTCTAGCGACACGGGGGCGGGCTCGGCTGTGTGCCGGGTCCGCCCCTTTCGCATATCCTTCCCCGTGGCTGCGGAACGTCCGCAGCCGTGACCGACGACGGGTGCGGACCCGCGGCGACCTGCCGCACGGCGCGCACCGCAGTCCGCCGAGCCACCCCGCGCGACCGGCCACCGCGGAGAAAGGACCTGTCATGGTGCAGAACCTGCAGATCACCGCGTCAGCCCCCGACCCAGCCCTGCTCGACCTCCCCTGGGACATCCCGCTCGAGCAGTGGCCCGACGAGGTGCTCGCAGCCCTCCCCCGCGGCATCTCCCGCCACATCGTGCGCTTCGTGCGCATGTCCGGGCGCGTCATCGCGATCAAGGAGATCGGCGAGTCCGTCGCGTACCGCGAGTACGAGCTCCTGCGCCAGCTCAGCCGCATGGACGTGCCGAGCGTCGTGCCCGTCGGGGTCATCACGGGCCGCTCCGACGCGAACGGCGAGCGCCTCGAGGCCGTGCTCATCACCGAGCACCTGCAGTTCTCGCTGCCCTACCGCGCGCTCTTCAGCCAGGCCCTCCAGCCCGACACCGCGACCCGGCTCATCGACGCCCTCGCCGTGCTGCTCGTGCGGCTGCACCTCATCGGCTTCTACTGGGGCGACGTGTCGCTGTCCAACACGCTCTTCCGACGCGACGCCGAGACCTTCGCGGCCTACCTCGTCGACGCGGAGACGGGCGACCTGCACCGCGAGCTGAGCCCGGGCCAGCGCAGCTACGACGTGGACCTCGCGCGCACCAACATCATCGGCGAGCTCATGGACCTCTCGGCGGGCGAGCTCCTCGACGAGGACATCGACGAGATCCTCGTGGGCGACGCGCTCGTCGCACGGTACAACGAGCTCTGGGACGCCCTGACGAACGCCGAGTCGTTCGCGTCCGACGAGCGCTGGCGCGTCGCGGCCCGCATCGAACGCCTCAACAACCTGGGGTTCGACGTCGGCGAGCTCGACATCACGACCGACATCGACGGGACCACGGTCCAGATCCAGCCCAAGGTCGTCGACGCCGGGCACCACTCGCGCCGCCTCATCCGGCTCACGGGACTGGACGTGCAGGAGAACCAGGCGCGCCGGCTCCTCAACGACCTCGACTCCTATCGCGCGGCGGCCGAGCGGCAGAACGACGACGAGGAGTTCGTCGCGCACGACTGGCTCAGCGGCGTGTTCGAGCCCACGATCCAGGCCGTGCCGCGCGACCTGCGGCGCAAGCTGCAGCCCGCACAGCTCTTCCACGAGATCCTCGACCACCGCTGGTTCATCTCCGAGAAGGCCGGGCGCGACATCCCCATGCCCGAGGCCACGGCGTCCTACGTGGAGAACGTGCTGCGGCACCGGCCCGACGAGAAGGCGATCCTGGGCCTGGCCCCGGGCGAGGTCGACCAGCAGGAGTGACGCTCACCGGGGCGAAGGTCTCGACGGCCGGGGCTCCGGGGATCAGGGGCGTGTCGCGGCTGCCGGCACGGCGTCCTGGCGTCGGTAGCGCTCACCCACGAGGGCCGTACCGAGCGCGATGACCCCGGGCACCACGAGTGCCACCTCGAGCCCCGCGCGCAGCACGAGAGCCCCCGTGGCCGCGCCCGCACCGAGCGCGAGGACCGCGGACACCCGACGGACCCAGGCCTCCCGGCCCTGGCTGCCCTGGAAGTAGTCGGCGGCCAGTCCCGTGAGCGTCGAGGTGACCACGGTCGTCGTGAGGTCCTTGACCGACAGGTGCCGTGCGGTCGCTGCCTGGGTGCCCATCGACAGCCCGAGCACCGCCACGATCACGAGCAGGTGCCATCCCCTGGGTTCCCCGACCAGGGCGGCCGCGACGGACGCGGCGAGCACGCCCACACCGACCCCCGCGAACAGACCGGTGGTCGTCCGGTGCCAACCGGCCGGGTGGTTGCGGAACGCGTACCCGGCGATCCCCGCTCCCCCGACATACGCCACGAGGGCGACGAGCGGGCCGGCCGTGGGGACGTCCTGCCCACCGGCCAGTCCCATCCCGAGGATGAGCACGTTGCCGGTCATGTTGGCCGTGAAGACCTGGTCCAGGGCCAGGTAGCAGATGCCGTCGATGATGCCCGTCGAGAACGTCAGGACGAGGAGCAGCACCCGGTAGTGCCGGTGCACGGGGTGAGGGTCCATGCCGCGAGCATGCCCCGGGAGACCACGGGGCGCACCCGCGGGGCCCGGGAGCCACCGTGTCGCGGAGCCTCGGTGCAGCGACCACGCCCGCACCGTCGCGCTCCCGCCCAGGCGCGCACAGGAGAGCGCACAGGGCGCCCCACGGACGGCCTGGAGGCGGCCTGCGGGGCGCCCTGGGGCGCGTGGCGGTGCGGAGAGGCTCAGTCCTCGGCGGCGCGCAGGCGCGCGACCTCGTAGAGCGAGATGCCGGCTGCGACGCCTGCGTTGAGCGACTCGACGTCCGAGAGGATCGGGATCGAGGCGACGACGTCGCACGTCTCGCGCACGAGGCGCGAGAGGCCCTTGCCCTCGGAGCCGACGACGAGCACGAGCGGGTCCTTGCCGAACGCGAGCTCGCCCACGGCGACGGGGCCGCCGCCGTCGAGCCCGACGATGAAGCAGCCCGCGGCCTTGTACTCGGTGAGCGTGCGCACGAGGTTGGTCGCACGGGCCACGGGCACGCGCGCCGCCGCCCCGGCGGACACCTTCCAGGCCGAGGCCGTGACGCCGGCCGCGCGCCGCTCGGGCACCAGGACGCCGTGCGCGCCGAACGCGCCCGCAGAACGCAGGACGGCGCCGAGGTTGCGCGGGTCGGTCACGCCGTCGAGCGCGACGATGAGCGGGGGCTCGCCTGCCTCGTGCGCCCGGTCGAGGAGGTCCTCGGGGTCGGCGTAGTCGTAGGGCGGGACCTGGATCGCGACGCCCTGGTGGACCGAGCCGTCGGTCATGCGGTCGAGCTCGGCCTTGGTGACCTCGAGGAGGTTGTACCCGCGCCCGGAGGCGATGTTCAGGATCTCCTTGGTGCGGTCGTCGGCCTCGAGGCGCGTCGCGATGTAGACCGCGGAGACCGGGATGTACGCACGGAGGGCCTCGAGCACCGCGTTGCGGCCGTTGACGACCTCGTTGGCGCTGCTCGAGCGGGTCGTGCGCGACGGCGTGCGACCGCTCGGGCGGCCACCACGGGCTGCGCTCTTGGCGTCGTGCGAGCGGGGACCCGTCGAGGTGGCCTCGCGGCGCTCGGCCGCGACCTTGGCCTTGTGCGCCTTGTGGTAGGTGCGGTCCTCGGCCTTGGGCGTCGGGCCACGGCCCTCGAGCGAGCGACGGTTCTTGCCGCCCGTGCCGGCGACGGCGCCCTTCTTGTTGCTGCTGCGGGTCGCGCCGCGTCGTTGTGAGTTTCCAGCCATGGGTCTGCCCCGTCGGTCGATGTGAATGAGTGAAGTTGTCGGTGGCGGACCCCGCGCCCCGGTGGGCGCCGTCCGGCCGTCGGGCCAGGGCTCCTGGTCAGGTGCCCTGGCGTGCAGCGAGGGACCAGCGGGCCCCGTCGCTGGAGTCCTCCACGACGACCCCGGCGGCCGCGAGGCGGTCCCGGATCGCGTCGGAGGTGGCGAAGTCGCGTGCCGCCCGTGCCTGGGCGCGGGCGTCGAGCTCGGCGGTCACGACCGCGTCGAGCGCGTGGCGGTACCGGGTGTCCCCGGCGTCGGCCCACTGCTCGCCCGCGGGGTCCAGCCCCAGCACGTCGAGCATCGCGCGGAGCGAGACGAGGTGGTGACGGGCGACCGTGTCGGCGGCCGGCGACCGGTCGGCGAGCGCAGAGTTGCCCGCCCGCAGGTGCTCGTGGACCACGGCGAGCGCGGCCGGCACGTTGAGGTCGTCGTCCATGGCCGTCACGAACGCGGTCGGGAGCTCGGCCTCGCGCACGTCCGCGACGTCGACCTCGCCCACGCGCTCGCTCGCTCGCTGGACGAACCCGCTGAGCCGCTCCCACGTGGCCTCTGCCTCGGTCACGGTGTCCTGCGTCCACTCGAGCATCGAGCGGTACTGGACCGCGGCGAGCGCGTAGCGCAGCACGGCCGGGCTGGTCGTGGCGAGCACCTCGCGCACGAGCAGCCCGTTGCCGAGCGACTTGCTCATCTTGGCGCCGCCCTGGGTGACCCAGGCCGAGTGCAGCCAGTACTGGGCGAACCCGTCGCCGGCCGCGCGGGACTGCGCCTGCTCGTTCTCGTGGTGCGGGAACCGCAGGTCCAGGCCGCCGCCGTGGATGTCGAACGTGCTCCCCAGGTACCGGTGGGCCATGGCCGAGCACTCGAGGTGCCAGCCGGGCCGTCCGCGCCCGAACGGGGTGTCCCACGAGGCCGTGGCGGGTTCGCCGGGCTTGGGGGCCTTCCAGAGCGCGAAGTCGCGCGGGTCGCGCTTGAGGGAGTCCTCGGCCGGGTCCGCCGGGGCGGGGGCGAGGTCCTCGAGGCGCTGGTTCGTGAGCGAGCCGTAGTCCGCCCACGAGCGGACGTCGAACCACACGTCGCCGGGTCCGGTCGTGTAGGCGTGCCCCGAGTCGACGAGGCGCTGCATGAGCTCGACCATGTCCGGCACGTGCCCCGTGGCGCGGGGCTCGTAGGTCGGAGGTGTCACACCCAGCGCGTCGTAGGCCGCGGTGAAGGCGCGCTCGTTGATCGCGGCCCACGCCCACCAGGGCTCGCCCGCGTCCACGGACTTGGCGAGGATCTTGTCGTCGATGTCCGTGACGTTGCGGATGAGGGTCACGCGCGAGCCCGTGCGACGCAGCCAGCGCACCAGGACGTCGAACGCGACGGCCGAGCGCATGTGGCCGATGTGCGGCGCCGACTGGACCGTCGCCCCACACAGGTAGATGCCGACCTCACCCTGGTTCTGGGGGATGAAGTCGCGCACGTCCCGCGTCGCGGTGTCGAACAGTCGAAGGCTCACGCCCGCAAGGTTACCGGGGTGCACCCCTCCCGGCAGAACCCGCCCCGGCGGGGGCGGCGCATCCGTGCGCGTCTTCACCCGCGCGAGCGGGTCGCGCAGGCCCGTCCGCCGAGCCGAGGACCCAGCGCCCGGCCCTCGCGCGACGGCGGCGCGGCTTCCGTCAGTCGCGCCAGTGGACCTTGGTCGGGGTCACGCGCACGACCACGCGGCGGTTGTCGGTGCCGTCGTCGCCCGTGTAGCGCTCGGCTCCCGTGTACTTCTGCGCGAGAGCGTGGATGAGCGAGGCCGAGGGGTCCTCCTCGATCGCGGCCTCGCCGCGCACCTCGAGGTACCGGTACGGGGCGTCACGCGGGTAGACGAGCACGCTCAGACGGGGGTCGCGGCGCAGGTTGTCGGTCTTGCGACGGCCGTGGATCGTCGAGAACACGATGTCCTCGCCGTCGCGCGCGACCCACACGACCGAGGTCTGCGGGCTGCCGTCGGCCTCGAGCGTGGCGACGGTGGCGAACTCGGGGGCGTCGAGGAGCGCCTTGGCGGCGTCGGGAAGGCTCGTCATGCCGTGCTCAATCGCGCGGGGACCGCGCGTATTCCCGCAGGTCCCCACCTTCTCAGCAGGTGGGACGCCCACCGGCCCGACGGCGGCGCTACCCGAAGTTCTTGCCCTCGCCGCGGTAGGTGGGGACCTCCTCGACGACCTGGTCGCCGCGCACGAGCTGCACGCGGTCGAAGCGCTCCATGAGCTCGCCCGCCTTGGCGTGGCGGAACCAGACGCGGTCGCCCACCGCGAGCTCGCGCGCGTCGCGGCGGCCTCGGGCGACGTGCAGGGGCGTCTGGACCTCGCCGACGCCCTCGGACGACGTGAGCCGCCACCCGGGCTCGACGACCCGGGGCACGCGCGCGGCCCCTGCCGGCCCCGAGGCCACGTACCCGCCCGCGAACGCGGTCGCGTAGCCGGGCGCAGGGACGCGCACGACGTCGAGCCCGAAGTACGCCGAGGGGTGCGGCACGAACGAGCGGTACCCGTCGAACAGGCCGGGCACGAACAGGCCCGAGCCGGACGTCACCTCGGTCACGACGGGGTCGGCGGCGGACGTCTCGAGCGAGCCGGTCCCCCCGGAGTTCACGAGCTCGAGCTCGTGCCCGACGGCGTCGCGCACGGCCGCGATGACCTCGCCCCGGCGCGTGGACAGGTCGGCGACCGAGGCCTTCTTGACGAGCCGCACCGCGGGGCTCGTGTCGGGCAGCCCCGCGACCTGCGCCTCGTAGAACATCAGGCCGCGCACGCGCAGCCCGGGCACCGTCCCGATCGCGTGCGCGAGCGCAGCGGCCTCCGCGGGGGTGTGGACGGGTGAGCGGCGGGTCCCGAGGTGGACCGTGAAGGGTCCGACCCCCAGCCGCAGCGAGGCGTCGATGTCGAGGCACAGCAGGACGGGCGGGGTGCCTGCCTCGGCTGCGCCCTCGGACCTGCTCTCCGCAGCGTCCGCTCCCCGGTGCCCCGAGAGGGCGGTCGCCACGAGCGCGACCTGCGCGACGTCGTCGACCATGAGCGTGATCTCCCGGCGCGCGGCCGGGTCCGCCGCGAGCTCCGCGAGCGCCCGGCGGTCGACCGTCGGGTACGCGACGAGCACGTCGCGAGCGCCCTGCTCGACGAGCCAGAGCGCCTCGGCCAGCGAGTACGCCATGATCCCCGCGAAGCCGAGCCGGCCTGCTCGCTCGACGAGCGAGCGCACGCGCACGGACTTGGACGCGAGGCGCACGGGCACTCCCCCGGCACGGGCCAGGAGCTCGCGGGCGTTGGCGTCGAACACGTCGAGGTCGACGACCGCGACCGGGCCCGGGACGCGCTCGGTCGCGGCGGACAGCCGGTCGCCCAGCGTCCGCGCCTCCTCCGACGAACCGGACGATCGGGACCTACCGGTCGCACCTTCGGCGTGGGACCGGGCGGGCGGGTCCTGCGTGCTGCTCTGCACGGGCGTCGACGTCATGGTAGGAAACCTACCCCTCGTGAGATAGTGCCGGGTGTGACGAGCCAGCAGGCTCCCGGTTCATGGACGAACTGGGCGCGAAACCAGACCGCTGATCCCCTGCGCCGCGCTGCCCCGCGCGACACCGACGAGCTCGCGCAGACAGTGCGCAGAGCCGCGGACGACGGCCTGCACGTCCGGGCCGTCGGCGCCGGCCACTCGTTCACGGGAGCCGCAGTCACCGACGGGCTCCTGCTGAGCCTCGACCACCTGCAGACGGTCGAGGACGTGACCCGCACCGAGACCGGCGCGCGCGTGACCGTGGGGGCGGGCATCCGGCTGCATCGGCTCAACGAGGTCCTGGCGTCGGCGGGGCTCGCGATGCGCAACCTCGGCGACATCGACCGCCAGTCGATCGCGGGCGCGATCTCGACCGGCACGCACGGCACGGGCGCCTCGCTCGGCGGTCTCGCGACCCAGGTGCGCGGGGTGCGCGTGGTCGGGGCCGACGGTTCGGTCAGCGAGGCCACGCCCGAGCAGGACCCCGACCTGTTCGAGGCGAGCCGCCTGGGCCTCGGCTCGACGGGCGTGCTCGCGGCCGTGACGCTCGACGTCGTCCCGGCGTTCCACCTGCGGGCCCAGGAGGAGCCCTGGCCGCTCGACCGGGTCCTCGAGGAGCTGAGCACGGCCTCGGGCGGTCGCGGGGGCGGCTCGGACGCCGAAGGGCTCGAGAACGCGCACGACCACTTCGAGTTCTACTGGTTCCCGCACACGCGCCGCGCGCTCACCAAGCGCAACGACCGCCTGGGGCCCGACGACGAGGCCTCGGCCTCCTTGCGCACGGCGCGCGGGGAGCGGCCGGGCGCCGTGACCCGGGCGCGCGCCTGGGTCGACGAGGAGCTGCTGTCCAACGGGGCTTTCGAGGTCATCAACCGGCTCGCGACGGCCGTGCCGCGCGCCACGCCTCGCATCAACGCGCTCTCGGCACGTGCTCTCGCCCCCCGCACGTACGTCGCGCCCTCGCACGAGGTGTTCGTCTCGCCGCGCCGCGTGCGCTTCCGCGAGATGGAGTACGCGGTGCCGCGCGCCGAGCTCGTGAACGTGCTCGAGGAGATCGACGCCTGGGTCAGGGCCTCGGGCGAGAACGTCCCGTTCCCGGTCGAGGTCCGGTTCGCCGCCGCGGACGACGTGTGGCTGTCCACGGCCCACGGCCGCGAGAGCGCCTACGTCGCGGTCCACCAGTACCTCCGCCTCCCGCACGAGCGCTACTTCGAGGGCGTCGAGAAGATCGTCGCGGGCGTGGGAGGGCGACCGCACTGGGGCAAGCTCCACACGCTGGGCGCCGAGGACCTCGCGGAGCGCTACCCACGCTTCGAGGACTTCCGCCGGGTCCGCGCCCAGGCCGACCCGGGCGGCGTGTTCGCGAACCCGTACACGGACCAGGTGTTCGGGCCGCGCTGACGGCGCGCGTCGCGCACGGGACGTGGGCCGCCCGGGGCGAGCGGCGCCGTCGGGCCGTCGTGCGGAGCCGGACGCAGCCACCAGGGCTGCTGCAAGCCCCGCTACGAGGCCTCGGCGGGCTCCTCCGTGCTCGGCACCGCACCGTCCGGGTGCACCACGAGCGACAGGACGTAGTCCGCGAGCGCGTGGAAGCTGCGGATCGTGGCCTCGTCGTCCTGCTGGACGAGCCACGCGATCTCGATCCCGTCGATGTACCCCGCGACGATGCGCGCGAGGAACGGCGTGTCCATCGAGTACGTGATGCCCGCGATCTCCGAGAGCTGGTCCAGGATGCCCTGCGTCATGGCCCACGTCTGCTCGAGGTGCGCCCGCGCGACCGGGCGCAGCGCACGGTTGCGCGAGCCCGCGGTCGCGAACTCGAACGTCAGCAGCCGCATGTGGCGGCGCGGGGTGAGGCCCTGCCACAACCCGTCGGCGGCCGCGTGCGCGATCGTGTAGAGGTCCTGCGTGGGGTCCAGGGCCATGCGGACCGGGTCCGAGGCCACGAGCGCGACGCTGTGGCCCATGGCCCGGAGCATCGCGTCCTTGTCCTCGAAGCAGTAGTGGACCGTCCCGAGCGAGATCCCGGCCTCGGCTGCGACCCCGCGCACCGTGACGGCCTCCACCCCTTCACGGATGGCGATCGACATCGCCGCGTCGACGATCTGAGCGCGGCGCTCCTCGATGGACATGCGGCTCATCGTCGAACTCCTTCGTGACCGTCCTCGGTGGTGCGCACGAACGTCGCCCGCTGTTGTCCACCATGCCTTCAATGTCGCATATTCGCATGTGGGAGCCGTGCGAGCAGGCCGAGCCACGACCTGGACGTGGCAGGCTGGGAGGGTCGGCTCCCGTCGGAGCCCGTCCCGGCCCGAAAGGACACCTGTGGCACGCTCGCACCGCCCGCTCTCCCTCGTCGCCGCCTGCGCGCTGCTCGTGCCCCTGCTCGCGGGCTGCGGCGGCGCCACGCAGGAGGCGCCGCCGCCCGCAGCGACCTCGCAGTCCGCCGAGATCACCGACGACGGCGTCTCGGTCACGCTGACCGTCCCCGCGGGCTGGGACCGTGCGGGGCAGGACGCGCCCCTCGTCGTCCGCACGGAGAAGCCGTTCGGCGACCCGGGCTTCACGGCCAACGTGGTCGTCACGACCGAGCCTCCCGGCGGGTCGACGCTCGCCGAGCAGACCGCCGCGGCTGCCGACTACCTGGCAGAGACCGCGGACTGGACCGTCGACCCGACGCAGCCGGGCCCGATCGAGCTCGCCGGGCTCCCCGCCCACCGGTTCGGGGGCACCCGCACGGTAGACGGCGTCGAGGTCTCCCAGGTCGAGACGATCGTCGAGGTCGCGACCTCGACGGGGACCGCGTTCGTGTTCGTCACGGAGTCGTTCGCGACGCAGGACGCCGACGGCGCCGCGCAGGCCCGCGCGGTGACCGACAGCCTGGTCGTGACCCCCGTCGGGTGACGGCGGGTCGCGCCTAGGCCCCGAGGGCCCCGAGGGCCCCGAGCGGTGAGGTCGACCCACGCGGGACCAGGCGGCACGGGAGCTTCTCGACCCCGGACGCCCGCTGGCCGTCGATCGCGGCGAACAGGCGTTGCGCGGCGTAGCGCCCCAGGACCTCGAGGTTGTTGTCGACGCTCGTGAGCTCGGGGCGCGCACCGAGCGCGAACTGCTCCCAGTTGTCGAACCCGATGACCGAGACGTCGCCCGGAACGTCCCGGCCGAGCTCACGGAGAGTCTCCAGCACGCCCCGGGCGATCTGGTCGCTCGCGGCGAAGATCGCGTCGATCGACGGGTCCTTGGCCAGGAGCATGGCGGTGGCGCTCCGGCCCCATCTCTCCGACCACTCCCCGAACAGCACGCCGTCCCCCGCGAGCTCGAGCCCCGCTGCCGAGAGTGCCGCGGCCGTGCCGGCGGCGCGGTCCTGGGCTGCCGCGTACGTGGGGTCTCCCGAGACGTGCGCGATGCGCCGACGCCCGCACGCGATGAGGTGCTCGACGGCGACCCGCCCGCCCGCGACGTTGTCGGGGACGATCGAGAGGTCCGCGTCGTCCTGGGACGGCGCGTAGGCGTAGACCACGGGCACGGGGAGCCGCTGGCCCAGCGACTGACGCGGGTCCGTCTGGCGCCCGACGACGATCAGACCGTCGACGCGGCGTGAGAGCAGCGCCTGGAGGTGGTACTGCTCGCGGATCGAGTCGCCTCGTGCGTCGCACAGGAAGACCGAGACGCGGCCGGCCCCGAACGCGTCCTCGGCACCCATGAGGATGGGGATGACGAAGCGTCCCTCGAGGTCGCTCGTGAGCAGGCCGACCGTGCCGGTCCGCCCCGCGAGCAGCCCACGGGCGAGCGCGTTGGGCTGGAACGACAAGCGCTCGGCCGCCTCCATGACCCGCGTCCTGGTCTCGGCCTTGACCTGGTCACGCCCGTTGAGCGCCTTGGAGGCCGTGGCCACCGAGACGCCCGCGAGCCGGGCGACGTCGGTCAGCGTGACCGAGCGCTTGGCCCGGTCGACCGGCGGGGATCCCCCTTCGTCCTCGCGCACCATCGTCCTGCTCCCTCGAGATGTTCCGGGCCCCTGGTGGGTCCGGAGGTCGTGACGAAACTGTAACCCCCTCAGCGGGTTGACGGCTCCCCCACTCCGCAATAGTCTCAGAAAACCTTTTCGGCGACTTTCGCAAGAGGCTATGTGAGCGCTAACCTGCTCCTATCGGCCTCAACATGCGGATAGATCTCGTCGTGGAGGCAGGGCCGTCGCGGTCGCCAGATGTCCGTGACGTGCTTCCGAAACGGTTTCGTCGCCGTGCGCAGGACCCCTGGACGTGCAGAGCAGCACCCGAACACCCCCGCACCACCCTCAACGAAGAGAGCTTGGAGGCTCGAATGAGCACCACACGGAAGTCGATCCGCGCAGTCCGCCCGTTGGCGGCCCTCCTCACGGTCGGCATGCTGGCCACGAGCCTGGCGGCGTGCTCGCCCGCCGACGACACCGACAGCGGGTCGGGCGGCGACACCGCCGCGAGCGACTCACCCGAGGGGGTCGACGACGGCACGCAGCTCACGCTGTGGACGCGCGCCCCGATGGAGAAGCAGGCCACCCTGCTGGTCGACGCGTACAACGCGAGCCACGAGAACCAGGTCTCCCTGACCATCACGCCCAACGACGACTACGTCGCGAAGGTCGGCGCGGCGGCCGGCAGCGGGAGCCTCCCGGACCTCTTCGCCGCGGACATCGTCTACGTCCCGAACTGGACCTCCCAGGGCCTGTTCACCGACATCACCGACCGGATCGACGGGCTCCCCTACGCCGACGAGCTCGCGCAGGGCCACATCGACGCCGGGACGTACGAGGACCAGGAGTACGTCCTGCCGTTCGTCCTCGACCTCTCGGTCATGTTCTACAACAAGGACCTCTACCGCGAGGCCGGGCTCGACCCCGAGAAGCCGCCGACGACGCTCAAGGAGTACGGCGAGCACGCCAAGGCCATCAGCGCGCTGGGCAAGGACGGCGTGTCCGGCACGTACTTCGGCGGCAACTGCGGCGGTTGCACGCTCTTCACGTGGTTCCCGTCGGTCTGGGCCGGCGGCGACCAGGTCCTGAGCGCCGACGGCACCGAGTCCCTGCTCGCGAGCGACACGGCCAAGGACGTCTACGCGGTCTACAAGGACATGGTCGACTCGGGTGCGATCGGCACCGGCACCAAGGACGAGACCGGCGCGACGTGGACCGGCCCCTTCCAGGAGGGCAAGGTCGGCGTGATGCCGTACCCCGCGACCCTGCTGTCGACCGCGGCCGAGACGGTCGACGTCGGCGTCGCCCCGATCCCCGGGCCCGACGGCGGAGAGTCCACGTTCGTGGGCGGTGACGGCATCGGGATCTCCAAGGACTCGAAGAACGAGGCGGCCGCCTGGAACTTCCTCTCGTGGCTCACGAGCGAGGACGCGCAGGTCGAGGTCCTGGCCAAGAACAACGACGTCGTGTCCCGCGCGGACCTGGCCGACAACAAGTACGCGGCCGTCGACCCGCGCCTCGTGACGATCAACGAGGTCGCGGCCAAGGGCAGCACGCCCGTCGCGATCAACTTCCAGCAGGCGTTCAACGCTCCCGACAGCCCGTGGCTGACGCTCGTCCGTGGAGCGGTGTTCGGCGACGCGAAGAACATCGACGCCGACAACGACGAGATCACGGCTGTCCTCGACCAGTAGCCAAGCTCCGTCCGCCGAGGACGAGCACCGTGGTGGGTGCGCACCGCCGCACCCGCCACGGTCCACCCGAGTCAGAGAGGACTCCCGTGACCACGCACACCACGGCCCCCGTGAGCACCCCGAGGCCCGCGGCCCGCCCTGCCGGGCGCCGCCGCAAGCGCAGCGCCCTGCGCGGCCGGGGAGCCCAGGGCTGGCTCTACGCGATGCCCACCGCCGTCTTCGTCGGGCTCTTCTTCATCGTCCCGATCCTCCTCGTCGTGCAGATGTCGGTCTCCGACTGGCCCCTGCTCGCGGGCAACCGCGGCCCCAACTTCCCCGAGAACTTCCAGGACGTCGTCGCCAACAAGTACTTCTGGCCCTCGATCGTCTTCACGCTGAAGTACACGGTGATCGCTACGGTCCTCCTCCTGGGCCTCGGGCTCGGGATGGCGCTGCTGGTCCAGGAGAGCACGCGGTGGAAGGGGTTCCTGCGCACCGCGTTCCTCGTCCCCAGCGCGCTCGGCCTGGCGTCCGCCTCGCTCCTGTTCTACGCGCTCTACTCCCCCCAGTCCGGCCCGATCAGCCCCTTCCTCGAGAAGCTCGGACTGGTTGACGAGCCCATCTCCTTCCTCGGCACGCCCACGGCGGCCCTCTGGTCGACCGTCTTCCTCATCGTGTGGCGCTTCGCGGGCTTCTACATGCTCCTGCTCCTGGTGGGCCTGCAGAACATTCCCGGCGAGGTGTACGAGGCGGCGCGCATCGACGGCGCCAAGCCGTTCCAGATCTTCCGGAGCATCACCCTGCCGCTCCTGCGCCCCTCGCTCATGCTCTGCACGATCATGTGCGTCACGGGCTCGCTGCTCGCGTTCGACCAGTTCTACATCCTGACCAAGGGCGGCCCGGACAACAGCACCATCACGGTCGTCCAGCTCATCTACAACATGGCGTTCCAGGGCCAGAACGACCTGGGCCGTGCTGCCGCCCTGTCGATCCTCGTGCTCCTGGCCCTGATCGTCATCAACGCCCTGCAGTTCCGCGGCATGCGCCAGACGGACGAGAAGTGAGGACCCCGGACATGCCCACCACGACCGAGACCCCGTCCGCTCCCGTCCCCCCGTCCGCGACCGCCACGCCACCTGCGGCGGCACGGCGACGACGACGGGTCGGGCGCGCAACCCCGACCACGACGCTCGGGGGCCTCGCCCTGCGTACGCCGTACTACGTCTTCACGGGCGGCCTCGCCCTGATCTTCCTCTTCCCGCTCATCTGGGCCGGCGTCGCCTCGGTCTCGCCGCAGGCGGGCAGCGCGCAGACCGACGGCTGGGGGTTCGGGAACTACGTGACCCTCGCGGGCTACCAGGCCGGGATCGGGCAGTACCTCCTGAACTCGGTCGTGGTCTCCGGGCTGACCGTGCTGTTCACCCTGGTGACCTCGCTCCTCGGCGGCTACGCGTTCGCCCGCTTCACGTTCCCCGGCAAGAACATCCTCTTCATGCTGACGCTCGGGATCCTGATGGTGCCCTACGCGACCCTGCTGATCCCGCTCTACGTCCTCCTGAACGCCCTGCACCTGCAGAACTCGCTCCTCGGGCTCGCGCTGGTCCTGACGATGTTCCAGCTCCCGTTCGCGACCTTCATGATGCGGATCTCGTTCGAGTCCGTCCCCACCGAGATGGAGGAGGCGGCCCTCGTCGACGGGTGCACGTCGTTCGGAGCCCTGCGGCGGGTGCTGCTGCCCGCGGTCAAGCCCGGGCTCATCACGGTCGGCCTCTTCGCGTTCCTCGCGGCCTGGAACGACTTCATCGCGCCGCTGATCCTCATCTCCGACTCGTCCAAGCTCCCGCTCCCGCTGGCCGTGGCCAACATGCGCCAGCAGATCATGGGCATCGTCGACTACGGGGCCACCGAGGCGGGCGTGGTCGTCCTGGCCCTGCCGTGCGTCGTCCTCTTCCTGCTGCTGCAGCGGCACTACGTCCAGGGCTTCATGTCGGGCGCGCTCAAGGGCTGACCTCCGGGTCGCCCGCGCAGTCCCGCCCCATCCATCACCTCGCCCATCCTCGTGGGCATCGACCTCACCGGAGGAATTCCGTGACCACCACCACCAGCCGGTCGACCGGCGGCCGACCGGTCGTCCCCAGCTCGTCGGTCCTGCGTCCGCTCGGGCTCGACGAAGTCCGGATCACGGGCGGCTTCTGGGCTGCCCGCCAGGAGACGAACCGCGCAGCCACGCTGGCCCACATCGAGCACTGGCTCGAGAAGGAGGGGTGGTTGGGCAACTTCGACGCCGCGGTCGAGGGCCGTCTGCCCGCGGCCCGCCGCGGGCGCGAGTTCTCCGACTCCGAGGTCTACAAGCTCCTCGAGGCCATGGCCTGGGAGCTGGGCAGGAGGCCCGACGACGAGCTCGACGCCCGATTCGACGCGATCGTCCGGCGCGTGGCGGCCGTGCAGGAGCCCGACGGCTACCTGTCCACGATGTTCGGACGGCCTGGCCAGGGGGACCGCTACTCGGACCTCGAGTGGGGGCACGAGCTGTACTGCTACGGCCACCTGATCCAGGCCGCGGTGGCCCGCGCCCGCACGGGCGGCGACCAGCTCCTGGTCGACGTGGCCCGGCGGGCCGCCGACCACGTGTGCGCGACCTTCGGGCCCGACGGCCGCCAGGGGATCTGCGGGCACGCCGAGATCGAGGTCGCGCTCGCCGAGCTGTCCCGGGTCACGGGCGAGCGTCGCTACCTCGACCAGGCGGCGCTGTTCGTCGAGCGGCACGGGCACGGCACGCTGCGCGACATCGAGTTCGGTCGGTCCTACTTCCAGGACGACCAGCCGGTCCGCGAGGCGACCGTCTTCCGGGGGCACGCGGTGCGTGCCAACTACCTCGCGGCCGGTGCTCTCGACGTCGCCGCGGACACAGGCGACCGCGACCTCCTGCACGCGGTCGCGACCCAGTGGGAGAACACCGTCGCCCGGCGCACCTACCTCACGGGCGGGCAGGGCTCGCACCACCAGGACGAGGCCTTCGGGGAGGACTTCGTCCTGCCCCCCGACCGGGCGTACGCGGAGACCTGCGCCGGGATCGGCTCGATCATGACGAGCTGGCGCCTGCTGCTCGCCACGGGCGAGAGCCGCTACGCCGATCTGGTCGAGCGGACGCTCTTCAACGTCGTCGCGACGTCCCCGGCGCACGACGGCACGTCGTTCTACTACACGAACACCCTGCACCAGCGGGTCCCGGGAGCCGTCGCACCCGCGGACGTCGCGAGCGCACGCGCCTCGTCCTCCCTCCGGGCCCCCTGGTTCGAGGTCTCGTGCTGCCCGCCCAACGTCGCACGCACGTTCGCGAGCCTCGCCGCGTACTTCGTGACGGTCGACGAGGACGGCCTCCAGGTGCACCAGTACGCCGACGCGGAGATCCGCACGGCGCTGCCGGACGGCACGCCTGTCGAGGTCGACGTCCACACCGACTTCCCCGACTCGGGGGTCGTGACCTTCCGCGTGCTGCGGGACACGGACCGAGACTGGTCCTTGCGGGTGCGGGTGCCCGCGTGGTCGGCCTCGGCCCGCCTGTCCTCGGGCGGTGAGACGTGGAGCGTCGGGCCGGGCACCGCAGAGGTCCGGCGGACCTTCCTCGCGGGCGACGAGGTGCGCCTCGAGCTCGACGTGTCGCCACGTGTCGTGACGGCCGACGACAGGATCGACGCCGTGCGGGGCTGCGTCGCGGTCGAGCGCGGGCCCGAGGTGCTGTGCGCCGAGTCGCTCGACCAGACGGTCGACGACGTCGCCGAGCTCGTGGTCGACGCCTCCGTGCCGCTGCGCGAGGAGGACGGCGTCGTGGTCGCGACCGGGCGGAGGGCTGCGTCGACGGACCGTGCGTGGCCGTACCCGGAGAACGCGAGCGTCGGGCCGGAGGGCCAGGGCGACCGCACGGGTCCGGCCGGCGAGCCGCTCGACGTCGTCCTGACGCCGTACCACGACTGGGCGAACCGCGGGCCGTCGACCATGCGCATCTGGCTGCCGACGGCCTGACCCGACCCGTCCTGGGGTGCTCGGGCGGGGACCGGGGGTCCTGGCCCCGGACCGCCCGAGCACCCCAGGACGTCCCTCTCGAGCCGGTCGGTGCGGCTAGCCGTCGACGCGGACCACGAGCGCGGTCGCGAGCGCGGCCACGCCCTCGCCGCGGCCCGTGAGCCCCAGCCCGTCGGTGGTGGTCGCGGTGAGCGTCACGGACGCCCCGGCGGCGGCGCTCAGCGCAGCCTCCCCCTCTGCTCTGCGGGGCCCGAGGCGGGGACGGTTCCCGATGACCTGGACCGCGACGTTCCCGATCTCGAAGCCCGCGGCGCGGACCCGGCGCGCGGCCTCGGCGAGCAGCGACGCCCCGCTCGCCCCGGCCCACTCGGGCGCGCTCGTCCCGAAGTTCGACCCGAGGTCGCCCAGCCCGGACGCGGAGAAGAGCGCGTCAGCGGCAGCGTGCGCCGCGACGTCGGCGTCGGAGTGCCCGGCCAGCCCCCGCTCGCCCGGCCAGTGCAGCCCAGCGAGCCACAGGTCGCGTTCCTGCCCCTCGGGCGCGAACGCGTGCACGTCGGTCCCGATCCCGGTGCGGGGCAGGTTCGTCGGACGTCCTCCGTGTGCACTCATCGGGCGTCCTCCGTGAGCAGCTTCTCGATGTAGTAGAAGTCCCGCGCGGTCGTCACCTTCATCGCGAGCTCGTGACCGGGCACCACGAAGACCTCCTCGCCCAGCGCCTCGACCAGGCTCGCGTCGTCGGTCGCCGCGGTCGCCTCGGTCCGGGCCCGGGCAGCCCCGGCCACGTGCGCACGCACGAGCAGCGCCCGGTCGAACGCCTGGGGCGTCTGCACGGCCCGCAGCAGGGTGCGTTCCGGGGTCGAGGCCACCCGGTCGACGCCGTCCGGGAGACCGTGCTGCGGGTCGCGCGGTGCGACGACCTTGATCGTGTCGACGACCGGCACCCCCGGGATGACCGCCTGGTGGCCTTCGCGCACGGTCTCGACGATGCGTCGGATCATGGCGGCCGGGGCGAGGGGGCGGGCCGCGTCGTGCACGACGACCACGTCGACGTCCGCACGCGCGCGCGAGAGCCCGGCGGCCACGGACGACTGGCGCGTGGCTCCACCCGCGACGACGACGACGGGCACGCTCACGTGCGGGTCGTGCTCGAGCACGTCCGACATGGCGGACACGAGGCCGTTCGGGGCCGTGACGACCAGCGCGTCGACCACGCCCGACGCGGTGAGGCGGCGCGCGGCGTGCAGCACGAGGGGCAGGCCACGGAGCGGGACCAGGGCTTTGGGGAGATCGAAACCGAGGCGCGTGCCGGAGCCGGCGGCGGTCAGGATGGCGAGGGTCGTCACGATGTCACGGTAGACGATCTCGGCTCGTGGACCGTCGTCGGACCGCGGCCGAGACGATCGGTCGGGGCCGGAAGCCCTGCCCGACCCGCCGTGGTCGGGAGCCCCGCGAGGCCGAGCGCCCACAGACGACGACGCACGGGCTGCCAGCAGCCCGTGCGTCGTCGGTGGTACGTGGTGAGTTCGCGGCTCAGGAAGCCAGGACCTCGTCGAGGATGGCCTCGGCCTTGTCCTCCTCGGTGTGCTCGGCCAGGGCAAGCTCCGAGACCAGGATCTGTCGAGCCTTCGCGAGCATGCGCTTCTCCCCGGCCGAGAGGCCGCGGTCTGCGTCACGACGCGACAGGTCGCGGACGACCTCTGCCACCTTGATCACGTCGCCCGAGGCCAGCTTCTCGAGGTTGGCCTTGTAGCGGCGCGACCAGTTGGTCGGCTCTTCCGTGTATGGTGCGCGAAGAACCTCGAAGACCTTGTCGAGACCTTCCTGGCCGACGACGTCGCGGACGCCCACCAGGTCGACGTTGTCCGCCGGGACCTCGATCGTCAGATCGCCCTGAGCCACCTTCAGCTTCAGGTAGATCTTGTCCTCCCCGCGGATGGTGCGGGTCTTGATCTCTTCGATCTTTGCGGCACCGTGATGTGGGTAGACAACGGTCTCGCCTACTGTGAACGTCATCTGCAGATGTCCCCTTTCGCGGAGGTCGATCTTACCACGGGGGCCCCTGCGATTCCGAGCCCTCGCCTCGCTCGCGGCCCGCGAGAGCCCCGTGATTCCGCTGCTCACGCCCGCCGCACCCTGGCGATCGATGCCGTTCACGAGCGGTTCACGCTCCCGTGAGCCCGTGGGGCGCACGTCTCCGCAGCGCGGGAGACGCCCGAGGCCACCCCCTACGCAGCGACCGGGCGGCCGCAGGCATGCCCCCTCGTACCGTCCCCCGCGCTGCCCGAGCAGTGCATCCGCCGGAGCGACTAGGCTGTGGTCATGTGCGCCCGGGCGCCGAGCACCGGCCCCACCCGTCGCACACCGAGACTGCCCGCAGCACATTGGAGCGCACGTGACCAGCACCCCGTCCCGCTTGACCACGCCTCGGCGATCGCTCGTGCTCGCGATCCCCGCGATCGTGGCGGGCGTCCTCGCCGTGTCGGCCTGCTCGCCCATCACGACGGACATCGCCTACTCGCCGTCCGACGGCGTCCGCATCAACCTCACCGACGAGGTGCGCGGGCTCAACCTGCTCATCATCTCGGCCGCCGAGGGCGAGCCCGGCACGCTGCTGGGCGGCATGGCCAACGACTCCGACGAGCCCGTCGAGATCACGGTCGCACCTGAGGGGACCGACCCGATCGACGTGCCCCTCGAGGCCGGCGAGACGGTCTACCTGAGCGTCGACAACGGCTTCGAGGCGCAGTTCGGCAACATCGACGTGCCGCCGGGCGGCACCATCTCGGTGACCCTGACGTCGAGCACGGGCGAGACCCAGACCGCCGAGGTCCCGGTCCTGAACGGCCTCCTGCCGGAGTACGAGGACTACCTGCCCTGATCCGCGGCTGACGGCCCGGCCCCCGCAACGACGGAAAGGTCGGTGCCCGTCCCCCGCGCGACGAGCGGTGCACGACGGCGAGGCGCCCCCAGGAGGGGTGCCTCGCCGTCGTGCTTCCCTCCTGGGACGGACCGGAGAAATCACCCTGACGCGTGTCGGCGGCTCCCGATAGCATCCCGCCATCGGGATCGGCCGTCGTGGCCTCCCCCCTCGTAGAAACGGCACGCCCGTGGCTCTTGCCCGCCTCCGCCCCGCCCGCTCCCTCGCGGTCGGCGCAGTCCTCCTCACGTCGGCTCTCCTCGTCTCCGGCTGCAGCGCGATCCTCGGCCCGCAAGAGGCCCAGCGCGACGAGCCGAACGGCGAGGTCACCGCGGCCTCCGACGCCGACGTGTTCTCGCTCCAGATCGGCGACTGCATCAACCAGGCGGAGTCCGACGCCGAGACCGAGGAGTTCGCGTCCCTGCCCGTCGTACCGTGCGCCGAGCCCCACAACGGCGAGGTCTATGCAGAGCTCGAGCTCGAGGACGGCGACTTCCCCGGAGCCACCACGGTCGAGGACCAGGCCATGGAGCACTGCCACGGGCAGTTCGAGGCATTCGTCGGGCTGAGCTACGACGAGTCCACGCTCATCTTCTGGCCCATGTTCCCCAGCGAGCAGAGCTGGGAGCTCGAGGACGATCGCGTGATCCAGTGCTTCGTCGGCCCCGAGTCCGTGACGGAGACCGTCACGGGCACGCTCGCGGGTGCGGCGGTCTAGCGCTCCCGGCCCACCCAGGGCGTCGACGTCGAGGGCGGTCCGGCGACCGGCCACCCTCGACGTCGGCACACCGCGAGGTCACCCGAAGCGGCCCGAGATGTAGTCCTCGGTCGCCTGCACCGACGGCGAGGAGAACATCGTCGCCGTGTCGCCCATCTCGACGAGCTTGCCCGGCTTGCCCGTGCCCGCGATGTTGAAGAACGCCGTGCGGTCGCTCACGCGGGCAGCCTGCTGCATGTTGTGCGTGACGATCACGATCGTGTAGTCGTCCTTGAGCTCGGACATGAGGTCCTCGATCGCGAGCGTCGAGATCGGGTCGAGCGCCGAGCACGGCTCGTCCATGAGGAGCACCTGCGGGCGCACCGCGATCGCACGGGCGATGCACAGGCGCTGCTGCTGGCCGCCGGACAGCCCGGAGCCCGGGCGGTCGAGACGGTCCTTGACCTCGTTCCAGAGGTTCGCGCCCTGCAACGAGGACTCGACCAGGTCGTTCGCGTCCGACTTGGAGATGCGCTTGTTGTTGAGCTTGACCCCCGCCAGGACGTTCTCCTTGATCGACATCGTCGGGAACGGGTTGGGGCGCTGGAAGACCATCCCGACCTGGCGGCGGACCGCGACCGGGTCGACGTCGGGCGCGTAGAGGTCCTGGCCGTCCATGACGGCCTTGCCCTCGACGTGCGCTCCCGGGATGACCTCGTGCATGCGGTTCAGCGTCCGCAGGAACGTCGACTTCCCGCAGCCCGAGGGGCCGATCAGGGCCGTGACCGAGCGCGGCTCGATCGCCATGGTCACGCCCTCCACGGCGAGGAAGTCCCCGTAGTAGACGTTGAGGTCCGAGACGTCGATTCGCTTGGACATGATGTGCTTCCTTCCGGTGGCCGGTCGCGCGAGGTGCGCGGTCCGGCTCGACTGCTGGGCTCGGCTCAGCGAGCGGTCTTGGGCGAGAACAGGCGGCTGATGAGGCGCGCGATCAGGTTGAGCAGCATGACGATCAGGATCAGGGTCAGGGCCGCGGCCCAGGCCCGGTCGATCCCCACGCCGCCCTGCTCGTACTGGCGGTAGGCGAAGACCGGGAGGGTCGCCATGCGACCGTCGAAGAGGTCCCAGTTGACCTGCGTGATGAGACCGACCGTGAGGAGCAGGGGGGCCGTCTCCCCGATGACCCGGGCGATCGAGAGCATGACGCCCGTGACGATGCCCGCGATCGAGGTCCGCAGGACGACCTTGACGATCGTGAGCCACTTGGGCACGCCCAGCGCGAGCGAGGCCTCGCGCAGCTCGTTGGGGACCAGGCGCAGCATCTCCTCGACCGACCGGATGACGACCGGGGTCATGAGGAGCGACAGCGCGACCGCGCCCATGATCCCCGCGCGGTACGCGGGACCGAAGATCAGCGTGAAGAGCGAGAACGCGAACAGACCCGCGACGATCGAGGGGATGCCCGTCATGACGTCCACGAGGAACGTGATCCAGCGGGCCAGGGCGCCGCGCCCGTACTCGACCAGGTAGATCGCCGTGAGCAGGCCGATCGGGACCGAGATGACCGTCGCCGCGCCCGTGATGAGGAGCGTGCCGACGATCGCGTGCCAGATCCCGCCGCTCGTCATGTCGCCGTAGACGCCGACCATGTCGGTCGACAGGAACGTCGCCCCGAAGAGCTTCGCGCCGCGCGTGACCACGATCCACAGGAGCGAGACGAGCGGGATCAGCGCGAGCAGGAACGCGAAGGTCACGAGCGTGGTCGCGAGGCGGTCGGTGGCCCAGCGGGCGCCCTCGACGACGCGCGAGGTGATCGTGAGGCCCAGGGCGTAGAGCACGGCGCCCAGACCCAGGACGCCCGCGATCGTGGGGGTGCCCGTGATCGCGAGGATGCCGAGAGCGACGAGCACGCCGCCCGCGGCGAAGGCCCACGGCGCCCAGCGCGGCAGACGCTTCTGCGTCGCGACGAGCTGGAGGGTGCCCGAGCCGTCGGGGACGCCGGGCGTGGCGGGGGTGAGGTCGGTGACCGTCATCAGTTCGCTCCCGAGAATTCCTTGCGGCGCGCGATGATCCAGCGCGCGATCATGTTGACGACGAACGTGATGACGAACAGCGCGAGGCCCGTCGCGATGAGGGTGCTCACCGCGAGGCCGCTCGCCTCAGGGAACTTCGAGGCGATGTTCGCGGCGATCGTCTGCTGCTGTCCCGGCTTGAGGAGGAACAGCGAGTAGAGGAACCCGGGCGAGATGACCATGAGCACGGCCATGGTCTCGCCGAGCGCGCGGCCGAGGCCCAGCATCGAGGCGCTGATCACGCCCGAGCGACCGAACGGCAGGACCGCCATGCGGACCATCTCCCAGCGCGTCGCCCCGAGGGCCAGGGAGGCCTCCTCGTGGAGCACCGGGGTCTGGAGGAACACCTCGCGCGAGACCGCCGTGATGATCGGCAGGATCATGACCGCGAGGACGATCGAGGCCGACATGATGTTCTTGGCCGGGGCCTGGTAGCCGGCGAACAGCGGGATGAAGCCCAGGGTCCCGCTCAGCCACGTGAAGAACGGGTTGAGGATCGGGAGCAGCCACAGGGCGCCCCACAGGCCGTACACGACGCTCGGGATGGCCGCGAGGAGGTCGATCAGGTAGCCGAGCCCCTGCGCCAGGCGCCGGGGCGCGTAGTGCGAGATGAAGAGCGCGATGCCCACCGAGACCGGGACCGCGATCGCGAGCGCGAGGATCGAGGCGAGCAGCGTCCCGAACACGAGCGGACCGACGTACGCGAGCAGCGAGTCCGCCTTGAACCAGGAGATCTCCTGGAGCTCCTCGGGGCTGGCCGTCAGCGCGGGCCACGCCTCGATGACGAGGAACACGGCCACCGCGGCGAGGACCACGAGGATGAGGATCCCGGCGCCGGTCGACAGGCCGGCGAAGACCCGGCCGGCCAGGCCGCCCTTGGTCGCGGGGACCTGGGGCTCGGACCCGAGCCCGGCTCGGGTGGAGGGAGGAGAGGTGACGGCCACTGATGCTCCGATGACTGAGGTGCGGCGGTGGTAGGACGACGATCCGGGGGTCACGCGCCCGTGGCGGGCCGCGCCGGGCTGACAGCCTCGACGCGACCCGCCCCTGGGTGTACGACCGTGTGCAGCTCTTCGATCAGCTCTTGACGGTGATCGAGTCGAGCGCTGCCTGGACCTCGGTGCGCAGCGCGCTCGAGATCGGGGCGGAGCCGGCGACGGAGGCCTCGGCAGCGCGCGCCTGGCCCTCCTCGCTGGCGACGTAGGTCAGGTACGCCTTGACGTTCGCGGCGTCCTCGGCCTTGTCGTAGGTGTCGCACGCGATCGAGTAGGAGATGAGGACCAGCGGGTAGGCGCCGGCCTCGGTCGTGGTGCGGTCGATCTCGACGACGAGGCGCTTGTCGGTCGCGTCCGCTGCACGCGGCGAGGCGTCGACGACCTTGGCCGCGGCCTCGGGCGAGAACGGCACGTACTCCTCGCCGACCTTGATCGCGACCGTGCCCAGGTCACCGGCACGCGAGGCGTCGGCGTACCCGATGGCGCCCTCGGCACCCGTGACGGTGTCGACGACACCCTGCGTGCCCTGGCCCGACTGACCGCCGGACAGAGGCCAGTCGCCGCTGGCCTCGTGCGGCCACGCACCGTTCGAGGCGGCCGCGAGGTACTCGGTGAAGTTCTCCGTGGTGCCGGACTCGTCGGAACGGTTCACGGGGATGATCGCGGTCGCGGGGAGCTCGACGCCCTCGTTCTCCGCGGCGATCGCCGGGTCGTTCCAGGTGGTGATCTCGCGGTTGAAGATCTTCGCGAGCGTCTCGGCCGAGAGCTGGAGGTGCTCGGTGTCGACACCGGGCAGGTTGTAGATCACGGCGATGGGGCTGATGTAGAGCGGGACCTCGATCGCCTCGCCGCCGAAGCAGCGGTCGGTCGCGGTCGCGAGCTCGTCCTCCTTGAGGGCGGCGTCGGAACCGGCGAACTGCGTCGCGCCGGACAGGAACTGCTCGCGGCCTCCGCCGGAGCCGACCGCGTCGTAGCTGACGGTCACACCGGGGGCGATGTCGCCGAAGCCGGCGATCCAGCCGGCCACGGCCTTCTCCTGGGACGAGGCGCCGGCACCGGCGAGCGTGCCCGTGAGGTCCTCGGTCGAGCCGCTCGCTGCGCCATCAGTGGTGGCGTCGCCACCGGAGTCGGTGCTGTTCGAGCCGCACGCTGCCAACGTCAACGCGAGCATGCCGACGGCTGCTGCGGAACCTGCGCGGGTGAATCGGCTGAGCTTCACTCTCTTCTTCCATCCTGTTCAACGCGGGGGCGGCACCAGCGAGCGCCGGTGACAACAACGACGCTAAGCAGGCCGGGTGACGCGCTCCGGTTGTCCGGGTGAACGACAGATGAACAGTGCACAGACTCTTGCGGCCTGTGGATAAACCCCCGCGCCAGGGGCTTCCACGGCCCCTCCCGGGAGCCAGCGGTTGCCTCATCCCGGCAGGTCGGGAACGCTGGCAGGAACAGGTCGTCGAGCAGACCGAGCCGGCACCTGCACGTCGTCGGCCCCTCGCTCACGGGCATCGCACGACCCGCACGGACGAACGTCAGGAGACCTCGCGTGAGCGACGACGGCACGAGCGATCACCCCGGCAGCGGCGCGAGCGAGGACGAGACCGCGCCGCGGTCGACCGACGTACCCGCGTCGTCCTCGACGCCGGACGTCCCCCTCGGAGCGGGCGAGACCGCGCCGGCGGGCGACAGCGCCTCCTCCCCCGCTCCCGCCCCGGCGTCGGGCACGGAGGCCGGAGCAGACAACGTCACCGCGGCCGTGGCCGTCGAGGTCCCCGTGCCGCCCGGGCGCATGTACCCCCGCGTCTTCTACCCCGCCGCGGGGCTCATCCTGCTGTTCGTCCTGCTCGCGATGGTCTTCACCGACGGGACGACCGCTGTCCTGAGCACGCTCCAGGCCGACGTCATCGGAGCGTTCGGCTGGTACTACGTGCTGATCGTGGCCGGGTTCGTCATCTTCGCGCTGTGGATGGGCCTGAGCCGCTTCGGCGACATCGTGCTCGGCAAGGACGACGAGACCCCGCTGTTCCGGCTGCCCGTGTGGTTCGCGATGCTGTTCGCGACCGGTATGGGGATCGGGCTCGTGTACTGGGGAGCGGCCGAGCCGCTGACGCACTACGCGTCGCCCAAGCCCGGCGTCACGGGCGACCCGGCGGCACTCGCGCAGGCCGCGATGGGACAGAGCTACCTCCACTGGGGCGTGCACGCCTGGGCGATCTACGTCGTCGCGGGCCTCGCGCTCGCCTACGCGATCCACCGCAAGGGGCGCCCCGTCTCGATCCGGTGGGCCCTCGAACCCTTGCTCGGCGACCGGGTCAAGGGCCGCCTGGGCGACGTGGTCGACGTCGTCGCGGTGCTGGGCACGGTGTTCGGTGTCGCGACCTCGCTGGGCTTCGGTGTGCTGCAGATCGGGGCCGGGCTCGGCTTCCTGAACGTCGCCGAGCCGGGCCTGGCGCTCCAGATCGGCCTCATCATCGGGATCACAGCCGTCGCGACCCTCTCGGTCGCCTCGGGCCTGGGGCGCGGCATGAAGTGGCTCTCCAACGGGAACATGGTCCTGGCCGGCGTCCTCGCCCTCACGGTCCTCGTCGTCGGACCCACGCTGTTCCTCCTGCGCGACTACGTGCAGTCCATGGGGTACTACCTCCAGAACGTCATCCGCCTGACGTTCGACACGACGGCCTTCCAGGGCGACGCCGGGCTCGAGTGGCAGTCGTCGTGGACCATCTTCTACTGGGGCTGGTGGATCTCGTGGGCCCCGTTCGTGGGCGTCTTCATCGCGCGCATCTCGCGCGGGCGCACCATCCGCGAGTTCGTCATGGGAACGCTCCTGGTCCCCACGCTCGTGACGTTCCTGTGGTTCTCGATCTTCGGCGGCTCGGCGCTCTACCGGCAGATCTTCGGCGACGGCGGTCTCATAGGCGCCGACGGGAGCGTCGACACCGACACCGTGCTGTTCCAGCTCCTGGGCGACCTGCCGGGCGGCCCGGTCCTCACGGTGCTTGCGATCGTGCTCATCGGGGTGTTCTTCGTGACGTCGGCCGACTCGGGCTCGTTCGTCGTCGGGATGCTGACCTCGGGTGGCGACCCGCACCCCGCGGTCTGGAACCGCATCCTGTGGGCCGTGCTGTCCGGCCTCCTCGCGATGGCACTCCTGATCTCGGGTGGTCTCACCGCTCTGCAGACGGCTGCGATCCTCATCGCCCTGCCGTTCTCGGTCGTCATGATCGGGATGGCTCTGTCGACCGTGATCGCGCTGCGCGAGGAGCACAGCGCGATCCTGCGCGCCGAACGGGCCCAGGCCCGCCTGGTCCTCACCCAGCACGTCACGCGCCGCGTGACCGAGACCATCTCCGAGCAGTGGGACGAGCTCTACGGCAGCGACGTCCCTGGGCCGCCGAGGCCCGCCGACGAGCAGCGGACGCCCGAGCGCCGCGGCCCCCTGCGCGGGCGGCCGCGGCGCAGGGCGGACCGTGAGGGGCCGAGCGGGCCCGCCGGCCCGAGCGGCACTGGGTCGAGAGGCACCGAGCCGGGCGGGACGGGCGGTCCCTGAGGTCGGGCGCCACCGTCCCCGGCACTGTCGGCACTGCCAGCACTGCCGGGCCCAGTCGGGCACAGCAGTCCAACCAGCACCTCCGGGCACAGCAGTCCGACCAGCACCTCCGGGCCGCCGGAACCGCAGCGACACCCGCAGCGGGCCGGTCCTACGACTCGCCGTCGGCCACCTTGTAGCCGAGCCCGCGGACCGTGAGCAGGTAGCGCGGGGTCGCGGGGTCCGGCTCGATCTTCGAGCGGATGCGCTTGACGTGCACGTCGAGGGTCTTGGTGTCCCCCACGTAGTCGGCCCCCCACACACGGTCGATGAGCTGCCCGCGCGTCAGGACGCGGCCCGCGTTGCGCAGCAGCAGCTCGAGCAGGTCGAACTCCTTGAGCGGGAACGAGACGAGCTCCCCGTGCACCGAGACGGTGTGCCGCTCGACGTCCATCTTGACCGGACCGACCTCGAGCGCGCCGTCGTCCTCGGGCTCGCCCGCGGCGGCCTCCGAGCCGCCCTGGCGCCGCAGCACGGCGCGCACGCGCGCGAGGAGCTCGCGGAACGAGTAGGGCTTGGTCACGTAGTCGTCGGCCCCGAGCTCGAGCCCCACGACCTTGTCGATCTCGGAGTCCTTGGCCGTGAGCATGATGACGGGCACGTTGCCGCGCTGGCGCAGCTCGCGACACACCTCGGTGCCGCTCAGGCCGGGGAGCATGAGGTCGAGCAGCACGAGGTCCGCGCCGCCCGCGTCGTAGGCGGCGAGGGCCTCGGGCCCCGTGGCCGCCTCGACGACGTCGAAGCCCTCACGGGCCAGCTGGTAGGTCAGAGGGTCGCGGTACGACTCCTCGTCCTCGACGACCAGGATGCGCGTCACGCACCCACCTCCTTGGTTCTGGGGGACGTGCCGGGGTAGGGATCGGTCTGTGGGTCGCCCGCCCCGGAGGGGGCGGCGACGTCGGTCGGGGCCTGGCCCTCGGGTCCGGGGGTGCTCTCGGTGCCGTCGACGCTCCGCGCGCCTCCGGCGCCTTCAGGGCGGCCAGTGCCCTCGGTGCTCTCGGTGCCGTCAGCGCCGGCAGTGCCTTCAGTGCCGTCGCCCCCCGACGACGCGGCCTCCACCGCGGTCGGGTCCGCCGCGGGGATGCGCAGGGTGAACGTCGAACCGCGGCCGGGCTCGGACCACATGGTCACCTCGCCGCCGTGGTCCGCCGCGATGTGCTTGACGATGCTCAGGCCCAGACCCGTGCCGCCCGTGTCGCGCGAGCGCGCGGGGTCGACCCGGTAGAAGCGCTCGAACACGCGCTGCTGCTCGCCCTCGGAGATCCCGATGCCCTGGTCGACGACCGCGATCTCGACGAGGTCTCCCACGACGCTCACGCCGACCCCGACCCGCGTGTTCTCGCCCGAGTAGGCGACCGCGTTGTCGAGCAGGTTGCGGACCGCGGTCACGAGCAGCGCGTGGTCGCCGTAGACGACCGCGTCGAGGTCTCCGCCGACCGTCAGGACGATGCCCTTGCCCTGGGCGTTGGTGCGCGCCCGGTCGACGGACTCCTCGACCACGCCGCGCACGGGCACGGTCGTGACGGCCTGGAGCGCGCCGGCGACCTGGAGGCGCGAGAGCTCGATGATCTCCTGGACCAGCGCGGACAGGCGCGTGGCCTCCTGCTGCATGCGCCCCGTGAAGCGGCGGACCGCGACCGGGTCGTCCGCCGCGTCCTGGACGGTCTCGGCGAGCAGCGCGAGCGCGCCCACCGGCGTCTTGAGCTCGTGCGAGACGTTGACGACGAAGTCGCGGCGGATCGCGTCGATGCGCCGCGCCTCGGTCCGGTCCTCCGCGAGCACGAGGATGTGGTGCGGTCCGACCTGCGCGACCCGGACCTGGAGCATGACCATGCCGCGACCGACGGGGCCACGCGGGAGCTCGAGCTCCTCGTCGCGGATCACGCCGTCGCGCTGGACCTCGGCGATCATGTCGAGGATCGCGGCGTGCACGACCGCGTCGCCCCGCACCACGCCCAGGGCGTAGGCGGGCGGGCTGGCCCGCACGACCTCGCCCTCGCTGTCGAGGACCACGGCGGCCGAGCGCAGCACCGCGAGCACGCGCACGAGCCCTTCGTCGAGCTCGGGGGCCTCGCCGTCGGGCATGCGGTGCGTGCTGCGCTCGCTGAACCGGAACGCGAGCGTCGCGAACACGCCGACGAGCAGCCCGATGACCCCGGCGACGAGCAGCCCGACGCCCTCCTGGATTCCTTCCACGGCTCCAGCGTACGGTCGGAGACGGCCGCGCCCGACCGTTCCTGGCCGTTCCTGGACGGTTCGGTCACCGCGCGTCCAAGAGTTCACCTGGCGGCGTCCTGTCGTTCACCTGACCGTTCACCTCCCCGTTCACCTGGCCTGACATGGTGGGGGTTGCTGGTCACCATGAAAGGGATGCGATGCGGGAAATCTTCGAGGCCGAGCTCAAGCAGGTCGGTGACGACCTTGCCGAGATGAGTCGCTTGGTCGAGTCTGCCATCAGTCGGGCGGGGACGGCGCTGCTCACTGCAGACCTCCAGCTCGCACAGTCCGTGATCGCGTCCGACCACGCGATCGACGCGCTCGAGCGCGAGCTCGACGAGCGCTGCGTCCTGCTGCTCGCGCAGCAGCAGCCGGTCGCGACCGACCTGCGTGTCGTCGTGAGCGCGCTGCGCATGAGCGCCACGCTCGAGCGCATGGGCGACCTCGCGCGTCACGTCGCCCAGGTCGCGCGCGGCCGTTACCCGGCGCACGCGATCCACCCCCTGCTGGAGGGGACGTTCGCCCAGATGCACGACGCCGCGACCCGGGTCGCGCGCCGCACCACGACGCTCCTGACGACGCGCGACCTGACGGTCGCGGCGAACGTCGAGCGCGACGACGACCTGCTCGACCACCTGCACCAGGACACGTTCGCGGCGATCCTGGGCCCGGACTGGACGGGCACCCCGCAGGAGACGGTCGACGTGACTCTCGTGGGCCGGTACTACGAGCGGTTCGGCGACCACGGCGTCTCGATCGCCAAGCGCGTGACGTTCCTCGTCACGGGCGACTTCGCGGACGACCGCGGGCAGGCCGCGCGCGCCTAGCCGTCCCCCGGGTCCCTCCCGCTGCCGACCACGTGCTCGGCAGCGAGGGGCCGGCGACGCCTCTCCCGGCGCCGAGCACCAGGACGCACGTCTCCCCCGCACCATGAACGCCCGACGGCGCCGCTCCCCTCGCGAGGGGAGCGGCGCCGTCGGGCGTTCGCGTCAGTGCGTCGAGGTCAGCGACCCTGGTTCGCGACCGCGGCCACCGCGGCTGCCGCGGCGTCCGGGTCCAGGTACGTGCCACCCTTGACGATCGGCTTGAAGTTCTCGTCGAGCTCGTAGACGACCGGGATGCCCGTGGGGATGTTCAGGCCCGCGATGTCCTCGTCCGAGATGTCGTCGAGGTACTTCTCGATCGCGCGGATCGAGTTGCCGTGAGCGGCGACCAGGACGGTCTTGCCGGCCTTGAGGTCGGGGATGATGTCCGACTCCCAGTAGGGCATCTCACGCTCGAGGACGTCCTTGAGGCACTCGGTGAGGACCTCGGGCTCGCCCGCGTAGCGCGGGTCGGCGTCCTGCGAGAACTCCGAGCCCTTCTCGATCGCGGGCGGCGGCACGTCGTAGGAACGACGCCACAGCATGAACTGCTCCTCGCCGAACTCCTCGAGCGTCTGCTTCTTGTCCTTGCCCTGGAGCGCACCGTAGTGGCGCTCGTTGAGGCGCCACGAGCGCTTCACGGGGATCCAGTGACGGTCGGCGGCGTCCAGGGCGAGGTTCGCCGTGGTGATCGCGCGACGCAGGAGCGAGGTGTGGACGACGTCGGGCAGGATGCCGGCCTCCTTGAGGAGCTCGCCTCCGCGCTTCGCCTCCTCGACGCCCTTCTCCGAGAGTGCGACGTCCACCCAGCCGGTGAACAGGTTCTTGGCATTCCATTCGCTCTCGCCGTGGCGGAGCAGCACGAGGGTGTAGGTCATGGTGACCATCATCCCGTACCGCAGCGGCCGTGGCAGCGCTGTCCCGGGAAATGGTCACCGAACATCTACGGAACGGGAATCACCTGCTCGGGAATGGTGACGCGCGCCACGCGTTGCACTCGGTATGCCGATCACCGGAGAGTACGCACCGAGCCCCAACGACCGCGCGCGCAAGCAGACCGAGCTCTACGAGAGCTCGGGCGGGACCAAGGGCACGACCATGAACGGGATGCCCGTCGTCATCCTGTGGACCCTGGGCGCCAAGAGCGGGAAGATCCGCAAGACCCCGCTCATGCGCGTCGAGCACGACGGTGACTACGCCGTCGTGGCCTCGCTCGGAGGAGCGCCCCAGCACCCCGTCTGGTACCACAACGTCGTGGCGGACCCGCACGTCGAGCTCCAGGACGGCCCCGAGCGCCACGACTACACGGCGCGCGAGGTCACGGGCGAGGAGAAGGCCCTGTGGTGGAAGCGCGCGGTCGAGGCGTACCCGCCGTACGCGGACTACCAGGAGCGCACCGACCGCGAGATCCCGGTCTTCGTGCTCGAACGCCGGGGCTGACCGGAGCGGTCGTCGGGGGCGCCCGGCCGAGCAGGGGGCCCCCCGACGGGAGCGGCCCGGCGACGGCGTCAGAGGGCCGGGCCGTCGCCCCCGCTGACGGGTTCCCCCGTCAGCGCGGTCGCGCGGCCCGCACCTCGGCCGCCTGCGCGTACACCGACAGCATGGCCTCGGCCGTCGCGTCCCAGCCGTAGCGCTCGCTCACGCGCCGGGCGCCGGTCGCGAGCTCGGCGCGGCGAGCGTCGTCGGCGAGGAGGTCGCTCAGCGTGCGCGACCACGTCCACGGGTTGTGGTCGGGGACCAGGATCCCCGACACGCCGTCCTCGACGACCGTCCGCAGCCCGCCCACGGCCGCGGCGACCACGGGCGTGCCCGATGCCTGCGCCTCGGCCGCGACCAGCCCGAACGACTCGTTGTGCGAGGGCACCGCGACGACGTCCGCGGCCCGGTAGTAGCGCACGAGCTCCTCGCGGGGCACGGGCGGGCGCACGATCACGTGGTCGGCGACCCCCATCTGGAAGGCCAGCGCCTCGAGCTCGCGCACGGCCGTCAGGCGACCGCTCGCGCCGCCCAGGACCACGAGGGTCGGCAACGGTTCGTCGTGGTCCGCGAGGACGCCGAGCGCCCGGACCAGGACGTCGGGCGCCTTGAGCGGCTGGACGCGACCCGCGAAGAGCACGAGCCGACCGGCTGTCGGGAGCCCCAGGGCCGCCCGCAGCGCCTCCTTGGTCTCCCCCGGCGCGGGGGGCGAGAACAGGTCCAGGTCCACACCCGGCGGCACGACGTGCACCTTCGCGGGGTCGGCCCCGTACTCCTCGACGAGGTCCTTGAACTCTTCGGGCGTGCTCGCCACGAGCGCGTCGGCCTCCGCGACGACCTGCTCCTCGCCGATGATCCGGCCGAGCGGCTCAGGGGCGTCGCCCGGCGCGAGCGCGGCGTTCTTCACGCGGGCCATGGTGTGCATCGAGTTCACGAGCGGCACGTCCCAGCGGTCCGCAGCGAGCCAGCCCGCCTGCCCCGAGAGCCAGTAGTGCGTGTGCACCACGTCGTACCACCCCGCGTCCCGTCGTGCCTCGGCTCGCAGGACCCCGGCCGTGAAGGCGCAGAGCTGGCCGGGCAGGTCGTTCTTGTCGAGCCCCTCGAACGGACCGGCCACGACGTGGCGCACCAGGACGCCGTCCTCGGCCTCGACCACGGGAGGCTGGGCCGACGACGTCGCGCGCGTGAAGATCTCGACCTTCGCGCCGCGCCGCGCCAGCGCCCGCGACAGCTCGGTGATGTACACGTTCATGCCACCCGCGTCGCCCGTGCCGGGCTGGTCGAGCGGGGAGGTGTGCACCGAGAGCATCGCGATGCGCGGCGAGTCCTTCACGACGCTCAGGCCTCCACGACGCAGGCGGGGACGGGGATCGCGAGCTCGTCGACGAGCGTGCCCGCACCGTCCGCCCGGTCGATCCGCACGACCGTGAGGTTGGACGAGTTCTGGTTCGCCACGACCACCAGGTCGGCCTCGGGGGTCCCGTCGGCCGCAGGAGCCAGCACCGCGAAGTGCCGCGGCCATGCCCCGCCCAACGGGGTGTCGGCGAGGTGCTCGAGGACCGGACCTGCGGCGTCGGGCCCCAGGGCGTCGCGCGAGACCGCGAACGTCGAGAGCACGTCCGCCCCGCGGATCGCGACGAACAGGCGCGAGCCGTCCGCGCTCAGCGCGACGTGCGACGGGTAGCTGCGGCCACCCTCAGGCAGCGGGGCCGCGGTCGCGGGGACCGAGCCGGCGACCTCGAACGAGCCGTCCACGGCCGGGACCAGGACGTACACCCGCGCGTCGAGCTCGGTCGCGACGAACAGGGCAGCAGGAGCACCGTCGACACCGGCGGCGCCGGGCAGGACCGCGAAGTGGCGCGGGCCCGCACCGCCCGGGAACGTGGCGACGACGCGCGCGGGCACGCCGCCCTCCACCTGGGCGCGCAGGTCGTCGACCGTGCGCGGGTAGCTGCGCAGCTCGTCCGTCCCCAGGTCCACCACGACCGGGTCCCCCGCGACGGCCCCGACGAAGTGGGCGTGCGGCCCCTCCTGGCGGTCGGCGTCGGGTCCCGTGCCCTGGTGACCGAGCCGCAGCGCCTCGGTCGGGGCACCCTCGACGTCGAGCGGCAGCACCGCGAACGTGCCGTCGCCGTAGTTGGTGACCCACAGGGCTCCGTCGACCGCCACGACGTGGCACGGGTAGGAGCCGCCGCTGGGCACGCTGCCCAACGGTTCGAGCCCGCCGTCCGCCGTGAGGGCGAACCCGCTCACGGCACCGTGCTCGGTCTCCGTGACCGCGTACAGCCGGGTACCGGCCGGGTCGAGCGCGAGGAACGACGGCGACGGCGTGACCGCGACCAGTGCAGGCTCGCCCAGCTCACCCGTCGCGGCATCGACCTCGAGACGCCAGATCCCCTCGCCGCTCCCCGCGTCCGCCCCGTCCGGGTACGTGCCGAGCCACAGGGTCCGAGAGGTCGCGGCAGCCACGGGCGCCGACGAGGTAGAAGTCATGCACAGAGCCTAGTAGCACCCGGACATGCGTCAGGGGCGCCCTGACCAGGCCTCCGCACTGCGGAGAACCGGTCAGGACGCCCCTGAGGGAAGACGTCGGCGAATTCAGTTCGCCGCGTCGAATGCCTGCTGGATGTCGGCCGAGATACGACCGCGCTCGCTCACCGTGTAGCCGTTGTTCCGGGCCCATTCACGGATCTCCGTCGCACGCGACGGGCCGGCAGCAGAGGAACGTGCCTTCTTGGCGGCCGGACGAGCAGCGCCACGCGTGACCTTGCGAGCGTGACCGACCCACTTCGAGAATGCTTCACGCAATTCCTCGGCGTGCGCCGAGCTGAGGTCGATCTCGTAGGAGACGCCGTCGAGGGCGAACGTCACGGACTCGTCGGCAGACCCACCGTCGACGTCGTCGACGAGAATTACCTGAACCTTCTGTGCCACTGTGCTACCTCGCGTCTTCGAGAATTGATGCTGGTATCTCGAAGTGTGCCATTCTCACGGAATCACGTCAAAGCGAAAGCAGCGTGTCCGGCTAGCGAGAAGTCGTCGACGATTCCTGTGCGGCCCGTTGCTGACGCTCTGCCGCGTCCGCCTGGGCGTCGAGCTCGGCCATGGCGAGGCGTTCCGTGCGGTCCGAACGGATGATGGCGCGCATCGCGAAAAAGAAGAGGATACCGACCCCGACCGACGGGATCAGCGCATAGACGGCCGGCCAGAAATCAGTCATGCCCGCCAGTCTACGACCGACCGGTGGGTACCGGGTACGTCGCCCGCGACGCACCCGGCACCCACGGAGCCGGCGGGAGGCTACTGAGCCGGCTTGACCAGCGGGAAGAGGATCGTCTCGCGGATTCCGTGGCCGGTCAGCGCCATCAGCAGGCGGTCCAGCCCCATGCCCATGCCGCCCGACGGGGGCATCGCGTACTCCATCGCTGTGAGGAAGTCCTCGTCGAGACGCATGGCCTCGTCGTCGCCCGCGGCCGCCAGGAGCGCCTGCGCCTCGAAACGCTGACGCTGGATGACCGGGTCGACGAGCTCCGAATAGGCCGTGGCCAGCTCGAAACCGCGGACGTAGAGGTCCCACTTCTCGACCTGCCCCTTGACGGTGCGGTGGTCGCGAGTCAAGGGAGACGTCTCGACCGGGAAGTCGCGGACGAATGTCGGTGCATACAGGTGGTCGCCCACGAGGTGCTCCCAGATCGCCTCGACGAGCTTGCCGTGACCGGCACGCTTGGTGTCATAGGAGATCTCGAGGCGGTCCGCGATCTTGGACAGGTGTTCCACCGGCGTTTCCGGGGTGATCTCCTCGCCCAGGGCCTCGGACAGCGAGTCGTACATCTTGAGCTGCGCCCATTCACCGCCGAGGTCGTATTCCTCACCGCCCGGAAGCTCGACCACCGTGGTTCCCAAGGTGTCCAGGGCGGCACGCTGCACCAGGTTCTGGGTCAGCTCGGCCATGGTGTTGTAGTCACCGTACGCCTCGTACGCCTCGAGCATCGCGAATTCCGGGGAGTGCGTCGAGTCGGCGCCCTCGTTGCGGAAGTTGCGGTTGATCTCGAACACGCGCTCGACACCGCCCACGACCGCACGCTTGAGGAAGAGCTCGGGGGCGATGCGCAGATACAGCTCCATGTCGAACGCATTCATGTGCGTCGTGAACGGGCGGGCCGCCGCACCGCCATGAATGGTCTGCAGCATGGGCGTCTCGACCTCGAGATAGCCGCGCTCGTGGAAGTTCTCTCGCAACGACCGCACCACACCCGCGCGCAGGCGGACCATGTCGCGCGCAGCAGGGCGGGCGATGAGGTCGACGTAACGCTGACGGACCCGGCTCTCCTCCGAGAGCTCCTTGTGCAGCACGGGCAGCGGGCGCAGCGACTTCGCGGCGATCTTCCACTCGTCCGCGAAGATGCTCAGCTCACCGCGGCGCGAGCTGATGACGCGCCCGTGGGCGAACAGGTGGTCCCCCAGGTCGACGTCGGCCTTGAACGCGGCGAGCGACTCCTCGCCCACCACGGCCTGGCTCAGCATGACCTGGAGGCGGTTGCCCTCACCGTCCTGGAGCGTGACGAAGCAGAGCTTGCCCGTGTTGCGCAGGAACACGACACGACCGGCGACGCCCACCACGTCGTCGGTCTCCTGGCCGCTCTCCAGGTGCTCGTACGCCGCGCGGACCTGGGCGATCGTGTGCGTGCGCGGGACCGAGACCGGGTAGGCCTCCTCGCCCTGCGCCAGCAGGCGCTCACGCTTCTCGCGCCGGACCCGCAGCTGCTCGGGGAGGTCGTCGGACTCGTCGACGGGCACCGGGGCGGTGGGCACGACGGGCGTCTCGTCGGAGGCGGGCACGGCAGCGGCAGCGGGATCGGGGGAGGTCACGCGTCGATTCTACCGGGGAGCGCCGGAAGGGATTCCGGCGCTCCCCCGCGGTGCTCGTGCAGCCTGCGGGCCGCGACCGGGCTCCGGGGCCCCGCGGTTCAGCCGATCAGGTCGAGGGCCAGGTCGAGGATGGGCGCCGAGTGCGTGAGCGCCCCGACCGACAGGTAGTCGACCCCGGTCCCGGCGACCTCGCGCGCCCGGTCGAGCGTCAGGTTGCCGGTGGCCTCGAGCTCGATCTTCGCGGGGCCGCCCGGGGCGCCCTCGCGCTCACGCACCCGGCGGACGGTGTCCGCGAGCACGGGCGTGGGCATGTTGTCGAGGAGCAGGAAGTCGGCGCCCGCGTCGAGGGCCTCCATGGCCTGGTCGGTCGTGTCGGCCTCGACCTGGATCAGGACGTCGGGGAACATCCGGCGGACGGCCTCGATCGCGCCCGCCACCGAGCCCGCGGCGACGACGTGGTTGTCCTTGACCATCGCGACGTCGTAGAGCCCCATGCGCTTGTTCGTGCCACCGCCCGCGCGCACCGCGTACTTCTCGAGGGCGCGCAGGCCCGGCGTGGTCTTGCGGGTGTCGAGCACCTGGGCGCCCGTGCCGTCGAGCTCCCGGGCCCACGCGCGGGTCGCGGTCGCGACGCCGCTCGCACGGCTCGCGAGGTTGAGGAGCGTGCGCTCGGCCGTGAGGATGACCTGGACCGGGCCCGTGAGGGCCGCGAGGACACGGCCGCGGGTCACGGCGTCGCCGTCCTGCGCGGCGAAGGTGACCGCGACGGGAGCGAGCCCGAAGCGCTCGGCGACCTGCCGGGTGACCTCCTCCACGACCACGAGGCCGGCCACGACGCCGTCGGCGCGTGCCACGAGGTGGGCGGTCCCCGTGCCCGACGGCGGCACGGTCGCCTGGGTGGTCACGTCCCGTCCGGGCGTGGGGCCGAGGTCCTCGTCGAGGGCGCGCGTGACGATGTCGGCGACCCACCGGGGGTCGAGACCGGGCTCGATGAGAGAGGGAGAGTTCACGCGCTCACGCTACCGCTGCTCGGCCGCGCGACCCCGCCCGCTCCGCACCTCAGACGAGCCGCAGCTCACCGTCGGCGCCGAGCGTGACCTCGATCCGCCGGGCCCACGCGGGCTCGACCTCGGGGAAGTCGGTGCGGAAGTGTCCGCCCCGGCTCTCCTCGCGCAGCAGCGCCGCCTCGGTCAGGACGGTCGCCACCTGGTGGACGTTGGTCGTCTCCCACTCGGCGGTCTGCGGCACGGCGACCACGTCGGTCGCCCGGTGGGCGTCCGTGCGGACCGCCGCGAGCCTGTCCGCCGCGGTACGCAGCCCTTCGCCGTCCCGGATCACGCCGGGCCCTGCCGACGAGATCGACTGGACCCGCGAACGGGCCGCTGCGGGCACGAGCGCGGCCTCGCCCGCCCGCTCGACGGGCTCGCCGAGCGGCAGCTCGCCGGCCGCGACGCGCGCGGTGATCTCCTGCGCGGCACGGTAGGCGAAGACCAGGCCCTCCAGGAGCGAGTTCGACGCGAGACGGTTCGCGCCGTGCACCCCGGTGCACGCGACCTCGCCCACGGCGTAGAGGCCGTCGAGCGTCGAGCGCCCGTGCAGGTCCGTGACGATCCCGCCCGAGTGGTAGTGCTGGGCGGGCGCGACCGGGATCGGTTCCTCGGTCAGGTCGATGCCCTGCTCGAGCAGGCGCTCGGTGATCGTCGGGAACCGCTTGCGCAGGAACTCGGCACCGAGGTGCCGGGCGTCGAGCAGGACGTGGTCCGAGCCCGTGGCCGCCATCTGGCGCACGATCGCGTGCGCCACGACGTCGCGCGGCGCGAGCTCGGCCATGGGGTGGACCGCGGGCATGAACCGGTGGCCGTCGGTGTCGAGGAGGATCGCGCCCTCACCGCGCACGGCCTCCGAGATCAGCGGGAGCTGGCCCTTGGCGCCGAGGCCGAGCCACAGCACGGTCGGGTGGAACTGGACGAACTCGACGTCACCGAGCGTCGCGCCGGCCCGCAGCGCGGCGGCCATGCCGTCGCCCGTGGCCTGCGGCGGGTTGGTCGAGGAGCGGAAGACCTGACCGATCCCGCCGGTCGCGAGCACGACGGCCCGGGCGAGGGCCGCACCCACGCCGTCGCGCGAGCCCTCGCCCCGCACGTGCAGCGTGACGCCGCACGCCCGCTCACCGCCCGGGGCGTCGGGCGAGGTGGTCAGGACGTCGAGCACGAGCGCGTTCTCGATGACCTCGATGCCGGGGTCGGCGAGCACGGCCTCGAGCTGGGCGACGAGCGCCCGGGAGATCTCCGCGCCCGTGGCGTCGCCGCCTGCGTGCGCGATGCGGTCCGCGTGGTGGCCTCCCTCGCGCGTGAGCGCGATGTCGCCGTCGGGTGCGAGGTCGAAGTTCGCGCCGCGCCCCACGAGCTCTCGCACGCGCTCGGGTCCCTCGGTCACGAGGACCTCGACCGCGGCCGGGTCGCACAGTCCCCCGCCCGCGGCGAGCGTGTCCTCGAGGTGCGCGGCCGGGGAGTCCGACGGGTCGAGCGCCGCGGCGATGCCGCCCTGCGCCCAGACGGTCGAGCCGGACGACAGCTCACCCTTGGTCACGAGCAGGACGCGCGGGACGTGCGTGCGCAGCTCGAGCGCCGCGGTGAGCCCCGCGATGCCGGAGCCGACGACGATCGCGTCGGCCGTCGTCGTCCACCCCGGGGCGGGCGCCGCCAGGCGGCGGGCGAGACGGCGGGGAACCCGGCCGTCCACGCCCGGCAGGTAGCCCTGCGCGGACTCGCCGACGGGCACCTGCACGGCCTGGGTCACTCGGCCGACGCGGACTGGAAGGGGGCGATGGGCAGCCCGCTCGGCTCGAGGTCGTAGCCCTCGGGCACGAGGCCCGGCTCGTCGCTGACCTCGACGATGCGGTTGTCACCGTCGACGAACACGACGTTCGGCAGGAAGTGCCGCGCCTCGTGGTCGGCGATCATGCCGTAGGCGATGAGGATGACGGTGTCCCCCGGGTGCACCAGGTGCGCGGCCGCACCGTTGATGCAGACCTTGCCCGAGCCGCGCTCGCCGGGGATCGCGTACGTCGTCAGGCGTGAGCCGTTGGTGACGTCGACGATGTCGACCTGCTGGCCGGAGATGATGTCCGCGGCCTCGAGGAGGTCCACGTCCACGGTCACGGACCCGACGTAGTGGAGGTCCGCCTGCGTCACGGTGGCGCGGTGGATCTTCCCGATCATCATGGGTCGCTGCAAGGAAGCGGGGCGGCGCGTGCCGTCCTGCGGTCCCGTCTGGGTCACTGCGTGCCTCCTGGGCGGGCCGTGCGGGTGACGGGGGGCGCCACGTCCACGGCCAGGTTGTCGATCAGTCGGGTGGAGCCCACGCGCGCCGCCACGAGCAGCAGCGCAGGTCCCACGTACTCCGGTTCCAGGTCGTCCACGGTAGTCGGGTCGACCAGTGCGAGGTAATCGACCACAACGCCGGGGTGCTCGTTGAGCATTCCCGAGGCCACCTCGATGGCTCCCGCCCCGCCCTGGCCGGCTGCCGCGGCCGCGGCCCCGGCACGCAGCGCCCGGCTCAGGGTCAGCGCGTCGGCCCGTTCCTGCGCCGACAGGTACGCGTTGCGCGAGGACAGCGCGAGCCCGTCGTCGTCGCGCACGATCGGCACCCCGACGACCTCGACGTCGACGTTCAGGTCGGCGACCATGCGGCGGATCGCGAGGAGCTGCTGCGCGTCCTTCTCGCCGTAGAACGCGACGTCCGGGCGGGTCAGGTGCAGCAGCTTGAGCACCACGGTCAGGACACCGTCGAAGTGTCCGGGGCGGAAGGCCCCCTCGAGGACCGTGCCGATGCGCCCCGACGTGACGCGCACGATCGGGTCGCCGCCGGGGTACATCTCCTCGACCGAAGGGGCGAACACCAGGTCCACGGCCGGGCGGCCCGGTGCGGGCTCGTCGAGCCCTGCGAGGAGCGCCACGTCGGCGTCGAGGTCGCGCGGGTAGCGGTCGAGGTCCTCGTCGGGCCCGAACTGCAGGGGGTTCACGAACACCGTGACGACGACCTGTCCCGTGGGGCCGACGCGCTCGCGCGCCGCGCGCACGAGCTGCAGGTGCCCGTCGTGGAGCGCCCCCATGGTCATGACGACGGCTCGCGCAGCGGTCCGCGGCGGTGCGTCCGGGCGGGGACCCGCGGTGCCCGACGGCGCAGCCCCCTCGGGTGCTCCGGCGGCGGTCCCGGCAGGGGCCTCCAGGGCCGTGCGCAGCGCGGCACGTGTGCGGACGACGAGCGGCTGCACCCGGGTGACGGGCGGGGGGACGGACATCACTGACCTTCCTCGAGGACGTCGAGCAGCTCCTGGGCCTGGCGGGCGTCGATGCGCCCTGCGGCCAGTGCTCGGCTCGTGGCTCCGCGGCTGAGCTCGCGGTAGGACGCGGGCACGTCGGTCGCGGCGACGTGCGGCGCCGACTCCTGGGCCGAGGTCACGGCCAGCGCGTGCAGCACCTCGAGGTGCTCGGCGACCGTGCCCACGTCCCCGCGCGACACCGGACCCGTCAGGGCCGAGATGGCCCCCGGGCCCGCTCCCCCGCCCGCGTCGGCGGAACGCGTCGCGCCGTCGAGCGCCGCCGAGAGCAACGGGGCCAGCACGCGCCCCGGCTGCTCGACGCCAGCGGCCTCGAGGGCCTGCGCGGCCTGCGCGACGAGGACCACGAGGTGGTTCGCCCCGTGCGCGAGGGCTGCGTGGTAGAGCCCGCGGGCCTCCTCCTCGACCACGACGGGCTCGCCGCCGAGCTCGACCACGAGGGCCTGCCCGATGGGCTGGACCGGGGCCGGTCCCGTGACCGCGAACGTCGTGCCCTCGAGGCGCGACAGGTCGAGCGAGGTGCCGGAGAACGTCATGGCGGGGTGGATCGCGAGCGGGATCGCGCCCAGCGCGCGCGCCGGGTCCAGCACTCCTGCGCCGTACCGGCCGGACGTGTGCACGACGATCTGCCCGCCCTGCCACGCCCCGACCTCGGCGAGGCCCGAGACCAGGCCCGGGAGGGCGTCGTCGGGCACGGCGAGCAGGACCAGCTCCGCGCGCCGCACGACCTCCTCGACCTCGAGCACGGGAACCCCGGGCAGGAGCATCTCGATGCGCTCGCGCGAGGCCTCGGAGATGCCGCTCGCCCCGACCACCGCGTGGCCCGTCGCGCGCAGCGCGCTGCCGAGCACGGCCCCGACGCGGCCCGCTCCGACTATCCCCACGCCCAGCCGTCCGGGGCGCCGGCGTTCCGGCATGCCTTGGTCCGTCATCCCTCAGTCACCTGTTCCTTCACCGCTCTCGATCCGTTCGACGGCCGCCGCGACCTCGTCGCGCCGCATCCACAGCTCGGGCCCCGCGTGCGCGCGCGCCTCGCGGGCGCGCCGGGCCTGCTCGTCCATGAGGGCTCCCGCGACGTGCTCGTCGAGGTGCGGCACCGACGGCGTGACGGGCCCGGGCACCGAGTGCACCGCGAACGTCGCGACCCGCAGGCGCCGCTGCCACGGACCCTGCTGCAGCCCCAGCGACTGCGTGCGCTCGTGCGGCACGATCTCCACCCGGCGCACCAGGCGCCCGCGCCGCAGGACCAGCGCTCGGCCCGTGACCGCGAAACCGTTGCGGCGCCACGAGAGCGGGTCGAGGATCCGGGCGCGCCGCGGGGCCGTCGTGAAGTGGGCCCCCTCGTCGATGCCTGACAGCGCCTCGTCGAGCAGCGCGCGCGGGTCGACCGTGCCGAGGTCCGGCAGGACGAGCCACACCGCGCCCAGCGCCTCGTCGCGCGTGCCGACGGGCAGCAGGACGCTGTTGTTCGTCGTCCCGTCCGCGCTCTGGCCGTAGCCCGCCACGTTGACCTCGACGCGCCACCAGTCGGCGCTGCGCCACAGGAGCCCCTGCGTGAGGCGGATCGCCTGCACGCGCCCGGGCGGGATGGTCTGCGAACGGGTCTCGAGCAGGCCGTGGCGCAGCCGGATGCCGTCGGGCGAGATCGCGCTGCGGAAGTTGAACTCGCGCGTGAACCGGCCGAACAGGTAGCCGCCGACGCCCAGGACCAGCGGGAGCGCCGTGAACAGCGTCCCGATCTCGCGCGTACCGACAGCGACGCCGATGAGGCCGAGCACGGCCAGGACCAGGACGATCATGGCGACGGTACGGATCAGCGACCAGATCAGGCGGCCCGGAGGGACCTCCATGACGGGCTGCTCGGGGGCCTCGGGGGCTTCGAGGAGCACGTGCCCGACGACGTCGCCCACCCCGGGAGCACCGGCGCCGGCTGCGTCGACGGGGGGCCCCTGGACGGAGTCACCGCGGGGAGCGTCACCGACGGCAGGGCTTCCGGCGGTGTCCCCTGCCGAGGTCCCCGGGACGGCCGCGGGCCGCGCGGGCGTCGTGCCGAGACGCAGGCCCGCTGCCCGGGCGAGCAGCTCGGCCCGCAGGTGGTTCGCCTCGTCGAGCTTGAGGAAGCCGAGCTTGATGCCCGAGTCCGAGCCCCCCGCGACCTCGAGCTTGAGCTCGGCGAGCCCGAACAGCCGCGCGACGAGCGGCTGGACGATGTCGACGGCCTGGAGGCGGTCGAGGCGCGCCTTGCGCTGCTGCCGGAACAGGACGCCCGTGTGCAGGCGGACCGACTCGTCGTCGACCGCGTAGGTCGTCATGCGCCACGCCAGGGCCGAGTAGCCCAGGCCGATCAGGCCGATCACGAGGATCGCGCCCAGGATCTGCCACCAGCCGTTGCCGGCCAGCATGTTCTGCCCCTCGGGGAGCCCCTCGAGGGTGCGGTTGCCGACGATGACGAGCAGGACCGCGATCACGGACCACCCACGGACCACCGGGGTCACGGGGTGGACGCGGTGCCAGGTCAGGTCGGTCGGCGGAGACTCGGGCGGAGTGCTGCGCTCGGTCATAGCCCGGCCAACCGTGCCTCTCCGCGGGACGCGAGACGGTCGCGCAGGCGCTCGGCCTCAGCGGGCTCGAGCCCCTCGATCGACGCGTCGGTCGCGGGCGACGCGGTGTGCAGCTGGACCTGCGCGATCCGAAGCTTGCGGGCCAGCGGGCCGGCCTGCACGTCGACGTACTGCATGCGCCCGTAGGGCACCACCACGAGCGAGCGGAACATCACGCCCTTGCGGATCAGGAGGTCCTCGTCGCGCTCCGCGTAGCCGATCGCACGGACCTGCCGGGGCACGACCAGGGCGCACCAGATGCCGATCACGAGAGCGACGGCCGGGATGATCCACAGCCACACGAGGCTGAAGACCAGCGCGAAGACGGCCCCCAGGACGAACGGCACGAGGAGCGAGATCGCCACCGTGACGAGCCGCGCGGTGACGAGCCGGCTCGAGACGCCCTGCCAGGTCACCCCCGGCGGGTCGAAGGGTCCGCTGGGTGCCGTCGCCGGGACCCGGTCGACGGGATGATCGGAGGCGTGGTCGGTCATGGCCTCATCCTCCCATCCGGGGCGCGCCCACCGCGTCGTCCGACGTGCTGACGCGCGTCAGCCTGCGGAGTCGGCCTCGGGCTCGTGGTCACCGGGAGCCCGCGACCGACCACCCGGGCCCGGCTCGGTGTCCTCGGGCGGGAGCTGGCAGAACTTCTCCACCACGAGCCCGACGACGGCGAGCACGAGCGCGCACGCGGCCGCGATCCCTGCGGCGACCGCCCGGTCGCGCCGCGCCTCGATCGCGAGGTCGCCGAGCACCGCGACGACCTGCGCCAGGTACCACCCGGCGAGGAGCGAGCCCGTGAGGGCCGCCGCCTTCGCCAGCACCAGGGTGCGCGCGGCGCGCAGCGGGTCGAGCGACGGCCGACGTCCCTTGAGGTACGAGCGGACCGCCCACCCCGCCCAGAACACTGCCGCGGCCAGCCCGAGCAGGGCCACGTCCACGACCCACGGCACCGCGGGCAGATAGGTCGCACGGCGCTCGAGCCCGACGACGACGAGCCACCCGAGCAGCGTCGTGGCGACCGTGACGAGCAGGAGCGTCGTGACCTTGGTGCGTTGCATCAGCTCGACGGACCGCGCAGGTCGGCCGGGAAGGACATGGGCACGCCCGTGATCGGTTCCTGCTTGACCGGCTGCGCAGGGGGGACCGGCTGCGCCGGGTGCACGGGCTGGAAGGCGCTGGCCGGCGCCTCGTGGACCGGGCGGAACGCCAGCGCGGCCGGCTCCGGGGCCTGGGCCGGGGCGTCGACAGGCTGCGGGGCGAACGCCGTCGGCGCCGGGAGCTGTGCCTCAGGGACCTGCTGCGCAGGAGCCGTCAGGGCGGACCAGCTCGGCGCGACCGGGGCCGGGGTGTCCGAGGAGCCCGCCGGTGCGCCGCCGAGGCGGTCCGTGGCGCCCTGCGCCGACGAGCCCGGTTCCGGGGTGGTCGGGGTCTGCTGAGCGGACACGTCCGCCCACAACGGCGGGACCTGCGGGTGCGGGGGCTCCTGGCCGTCCTGCGGGTGCACGGGGTGGAAGGCCGGGACGAAGGACGCTGGCTCGGCGGGAGCGGCCGGGACCGCAGGCGCGGCCGGCTGCTCCTGGACGTCGGGAGCCGGGGCGGGTGCAGGTGCAGGTGCCGGTGCAGGTGCCGCGACGAACGCGGGCTGGTCGTGCGAGGCCCGAGGGGCCTCGGGCTCAGCCGGAGCCTCAGGGGCTGTGGGCTCGACCGGAGCGGGCTGTGCCGGGGCGCTCTGCACCGGGGCGGCGGCCGGCTCGACGACGGGCACCGCTGGCGGTGTCGCCGCAGGAGCGGGCTCGGGCTCCGCGTCCGTCAGCCAGTCGAGCGCGAGCCAACGGATGCCGCCACGGTCCGGAGCCGTCGCGGCGAGGGTCGCGACCGGGCCGCCGCCGAGCCCGGGCAGGAAGGCCTCCGGGGCGACCTGCGCCCAGGGCTCCAGGACGAACGCGCGCTCGTGGGCGCGAGGGTGCGGCAGCTCGAGGTCCTCGGTGATCTCCGCGACGGTGCCGTAGACGATCAGGTCGACGTCCAGCGTCCGCGGCCCGTTGCGCTCCGCGCGCACCCGCCCGTGGGCGTTCTCGACTCCCTGGCAGGCCCTGAGCAGGGCCCGCGGGGACAGGGTGGTGCGTGCGAGCAGGATCGCGTTGAGGTAGTCGGGCTGGTCAGGTCCGCCGACCGCCGCGGTCCGCGCGAGGGGCGAGACCTCGGTGATCTCCAGGCCGGAGATCCGGTCGAGGTCCGTGACGGCGTCGCGAAGCGTCTGCTGGGCGTCGCCGAGGTTCGCACCCAGAGCGAGGACGACCGGCACGAAGCCCGACGGCGCCTCGTCGAGGCGATCGGTCTCGACCACGGGCGCGGGCTCAGGCTCGGCTGCTGCCCCCGCCGCCGGCTCGAGAGCCGGGACCGGGACGGGCTCGGGCGACGGCTCGGGCGCGACCGCGAGCGGCGTCACGGGCGAGGCGTCGACGGCCTCGCCCGACGGAACCGTCTCGGCGGGCTCGACGGCCTCTTCGACCGCGAGCGGCTCGGCGTGAGCGGCGGCCTCGATCTCGACGGGCAGCACGTGCGCGAGACCGGGCTCGACGGGTGCCATCGGCGCCGGGTCCTGCGCCGGGGACTCGACCGGCGCCGCCACCTGCTGGGCAGGCTCGGCCGGCTCGGCCGCGGCGGGCTCGACGGGGACCGCGGGGACCGAGGTCCCGGCGGGCTCGGCAGGAGCCGCGACGTCCGCCGGTGCGGCGTCCTCCGCAGCGACCTCCGGCACGTCGGCCACGACCGGCTCGACCAGCTCAGCGGGAGCGACCGGCACGTCGGCCACGACCGGCTCGGCAGGTACGACAGGCTCGGCAGGTGCGGGCTCGTACGCTGCGGCTCCGTACCCCGCGAGCGGCTCGACGCTCGCAGGGGCATCGAGGGGCGCCGCCTCGTCGGCAGGCTCGTCCGCAGCGACCGGCTCGGGCACGGGCGCGATCTCCTCGACGGCCTCCGGGACGGGCTCTGGGGTCACGACCACGGCCGAAGGCTCGGCCTCGTACGAGACCGGTGCGACGTCGTCGGGCACGACGGGCGCGTCCTGCGGAGCCGAGGCCTCCAGGACGGCCGCGGGCTGCGCTGCGACCTCGTCGACGGGAGCCGGCGCGCTCAGCGCGTCCTCAGGTGCGCTGTAGAACGAGTCGAGCGCCTCGACGAACTCTGCGTCGGAGATGCTGCTCGTCACGGACTCCGCGGGAGCGCCGAGGTCCTCCGGAACCGCAAGGAAGCCCTGGTCGGTCGAACGGTCGGGGGCCGCGACGGGCGCCGCGGGCGGGATCGACGGTGGCATCACGGCGGGCGCCTCGAGCGGCGTCCCGGCGGTGGGGCCGGGCTCTCCGACCGCGACGTTGCCGAGCACCGCGGGGGTGATCGAACCGACCGGGAGAGGGACCACACGAACGGGCTCGACCGCGACCACGGGCACCTTCACGCGGTCGCGGCGGATGACGACCTCGACGTCGTCGAACGGCACCGTGATGGGCGCCTGCGGCTTGTGGATCGCGACGTCGACCGCCTCGATCGACGCGTGGCGCAGCGCGACCGCGGCGACGCGCTCGGCGACCGTCTCGATGAGGTCCGCGGGCGAACCGGCCAGCACCGCGACGACGTCCTCCGCGACGACCGCGTAGCTCACGGTGTCCTCGAGGTCGTCCCCGGACGCGGCGCGCCGCGTGTCCAGGTGCAGCACGACGTCGGCACGGAAGAGCTGACCGTCGATCCGCTCGTGCTCGAAGACACCGTGGTGCCCCGTCGCGCTGAGCCCCGTGAGCCGGATCTGGTCGAGAGGGCGACCGTCGGTCCCGTGCACCGCTCCCTGGAACGCTGTGCTCACGTCGTACTCCTGTCGTCGCTGTCGTTCGTTCCGCTGTCCTTCGCCCGCTGCGCCACCCGGTCGGGCAGGTCTGCGGGGCCAGCGGTCGTTCGTCCCGCCGGTGTGCCGGAGGTGACCGCCTCGGCGACCGTTCCCCCGGAGGCATCTTCCCCCGTCGCCCCGGCCCGAGTCCACGCCGCGGCGACCCGCACCGCGTCCGCCGAGGACCGGACCGCGTGCACGCGCACGCACCAGGCACCCGCTGCCGCCGCGAGGGCCGTGATGGCCGCGGTCGCCCCGTCACGTGCGAGCGGGGGGACGGGCTCGCCGTCCGGGCCTGCGAGCAGGTGACCCAGGAACCGCTTGCGCGACGCGCCGACGAGGACCGGGAAGCCCAGCTCCCGCAGGACGTCCAGGTGCGTCAGGAGCGGCCAGTTGGTGGAGCCCGCCTTGGAGAACCCCAGGCCTGGGTCCAGGACGATCTGCTCGTCCCGCACGCCCGCCGACCGCAGCGCCTTGACGCGTGCGGCGAGCTCGTCGCGCACGTCCGTCACGACGTCGTCGTACTGCTCGAGGTCGTCCATGACGTCCGCGTGCCCGCGCCAGTGCATGACGACGAACACGGCCCCGGTGCGCGCGACCACACCGGCCATGTCCGGGTCCGCGAGGCCCCCCGAGACGTCGTTGATGATGCGCGCGCCCGCCGCGACGGCCTGCTCGGCGACGAGCGCCCGCGTCGTGTCGACGCTGACGACCGCCCCCTGGGCCGAGAGCGCGGAGATCACGGGCAGGACCCGGGCCAGCTCGTCCTCCACCGGGACGCGCCCCGCACCGGGGCGGGTGGACTCGCCCCCGACGTCGAGGACGTCCGCTCCCTCCGCGAGGAGCTCGAGGCCGTGCTCGATCGCCGCGCGCGGCTCGAACCACTCGCCACCGTCCGAGAAGGAGTCGGGCGTGACGTTGACGACGCCCATGACGAGCGTCCGGTCGAGGTCCCCCAGCTCGGGCAGGAGAGCGGGGGCCGTGCCGTGCTGCGTGTACCGCACTGCGTCGTGCCTACCGTCCCAGGATCAGGCTCATGGCCTCGGCGCGGGTCGCGCCGTCGCGCATCTGGCCGCGCACGGCCGAGGTCACGGTCCGCGAACCAGGCTTGCGCACGCCCCGCATGGACATGCACAGGTGCTCGCACTCGACCACGACGATCACGCCGCGCGGCGCGAGGTTCTCGACGAGCGCGTCGGCGATCTGCGACGTCAGGCGCTCCTGGACCTGGGGGCGGCGCGCGAAGACGTCGACCAGGCGGGCCAGCTTGGACAGCCCCGTGATGCGACCGTCCACGTTGGGGATGTACCCGACGTGCGCCACGCCGTGGAACGGCACCAGGTGGTGCTCGCACGTCGAGTAGACCTCGATGTCCTTGACCAGCACCATCTCCTCGTGACCGAGGTCGAACATGGTGGTCAGGACGTCCGAGGGCTCCTGGCGCAGGCCCGCGAAGATCTCGCGGTAGGCGCGAGCGACACGGGACGGGGTCTCCTGGAGGCCCTCGCGGTCCGGGTCCTCGCCCACGGCGAGCAGGAGCTCACGCACTGCTGCGCGGGCCCGCTCCTCGTCGTACTCGGGGACGTCCGCCGGGGCACGCAGCCCCTGGTCGGGCACCTGGGCCACGTCAGACCTGCCCGTCGTCGACCACGCGGTCCGCGGGGACCTCGCCGATGCGCTCGGGCGGGAGCTCGTCGGCCGCCGCGGCGGCCTCGTCCTGCGGGACCACGACGGGGTGCCCCTGCGGGTCCTTGGGCAGCGTGGCCTTCTCGGCCTCGGTCATGACCGGGGGCCGCTGCGAGACCGAGCGCTGCTCGCTCGAGAGCCAGACCTCACGCGCGTCGCGCTTGACGACGGGAGCGAAGATCTCGGCGAGCTCGGCCTGGTTCAGCGTCTCCTTCTCGAGGAGCTCGAGGACCAGGTGGTCGAGCACGTCGCGGTACTGGACGAGCACCTCCCAGGCCTCGTCGTGGGCCGACTCGACCAGGCGGCGGACCTCGTGGTCGACCGTGCCCGCGACCGACTCGGAGTAGTCGCGCGTGTGGCCCATGTCGCGACCCATGAAGGGCTCGCCCGCGCCGATGCCGAGCTTGATCGCGCCGACGCGCTCGCTCATGCCGTACTCGGTGACCATCTTCTTGGCGATCGCGGTCGCCTTCTCGATGTCGTTCGAGGCGCCCGTCGTGGGGTCGTGGAACACGAGCTCCTCGGCCACGCGGCCGCCCATGGCGTAGGCGAGCTGGTCGAGCAGCTCGTTGCGCGTCGTGGAGTACTTGTCCTCGAGCGGCATGACCATGGTGTAGCCGAGCGCACGACCACGCGGCAGGATCGTCACCTTGGTGACGGGGTCCGTGTAGCGCATGGCCGCGGCGACCAGGGCGTGACCGCCCTCGTGGTACGCCGTGATCTTCTGCTCCTTGACGTTCATCACGCGGGTCCGCTTCTGCGGGCCGGCGATCACGCGGTCGATGGCCTCGTCGAGCGCGCGGTCGTCGATGAGCTGGGCACCCGAGCGCGCGGTGAGCAGCGCGGCCTCGTTGAGCACGTTCGCGAGGTCCGCACCCGTGAAGCCGGGGGTGCGGCGCGCGACGGCGGCCAGGTCGATCTCGGGGACGATCGGCTTGCCCTGGGCGTGCACGGCCAGGATCGCCTCGCGGCCCTTGAGGTCGGGTGCCTCGACCGCGATCTGGCGGTCGAAACGGCCCGGACGCAGGAGCGCGGGGTCGAGGATGTCAGGGCGGTTGGTCGCCGCGATGAGGATGACGTTGGTCTTGACGTCGAACCCGTCCATCTCGACGAGGAGCTGGTTCAGCGTCTGCTCGCGCTCGTCGTGCCCGCCGCCCATGCCGGCACCGCGGTGGCGGCCGACGGCGTCGATCTCGTCGACGAAGATGATGGCCGGCGAGTTCTCCTTGGCCTGCTGGAACAGGTCACGGACACGGCTCGCGCCGACGCCCACGAACATCTCGACGAAGTCCGAGCCGGAGATCGTGTAGAACGGCACGCCGGCCTCGCCGGCGACGGCGCGCGCGAGGAGGGTCTTGCCGGTCCCGGGAGGCCCGTAGAGGAGCACGCCCTTGGGGATCTTGGCGCCCACGGCCTGGAACTTGTCCGGCTCGGCGAGGAACTCCTTGATCTCGTAGAGCTCCTCGACGGCCTCGTCCGCGCCGGCGACGTCGGCGAACGTGACCTGCGGGGTGTCCTTCGAGGCGAGCTTGGCCTTGGACTTGCCGAAGCCCATGACCTTGGAGCCGCCGCCCTGCATGCGGGACAGCAGGAACCAGAACACGAGCCCGATGATGAGGAACGGCAGGATGAGCGAGAGCGCCGACGCGAGGAACGAGGGACGCGCGATCTCCGAGTTGTAGCCCTTGGGAGGGTTCGCCTCGGTCACGGCGTTCACCACGGCCTCGCCCTGGGGTGCGACGTAGAAGAACTCCACGCTCTTGCCCTGCGACTTGCCGTCGACCTCGTAGTCCTCGGTGAGGGTGAGCTGGACGCGCTGGTCCCCGTCGACCAGGAGGGCCTGCTCGACCTTCCCGTCCTGGAGGAGCTCGAGCCCGGTCGAGGTGTCGACACGGTGGACGCTGGGTCCGGACAGGGCCATGAAGGCGATCCCGAGGATCGCCAGACCCACCACGATCCAGACGATCGGCCCGCTGAGAATCTTCTTGATGTTCATCGGCGACGGGGACGAGCCCCCGCATCCCTCCACTCGCGCAATGGTTCCGCCAGTGAAGTTACACGCACAACCTGGCAGTTGGCTGGTCTGTTCGCCCAGGGCGTGGCTTCGAGGAGCGGCGTCCCGCGCGGGTCACGGCCTGAGCCGCGGGCTCGCCCCGCGGTGCCCGGCGGCGGGGGCGCGACCGAGGTCGTCGCCCCCGCCGCCGTCACCGGTCGGGGCTGGGGTGAGGCGTCAGGACGAGTAGACGTGCGGGGCGAGCGTGCCCACGAACGGCAGGTTGCGGTACTTCTCCGCGTAGTCCAGGCCGTAGCCCACGACGAACTCGTTGGGGATGTCGAAGCCGATGTAGCGCACGTCGACCTCGGTCTTCGCGGCGTCGGGCTTGCGGAGCATCGCCGCCACCTCGACCGACGCGGGGCCGCGGCTGCGCAGGTTCGACAGCAGCCACGAGAGCGTGAGGCCCGAGTCGATGATGTCCTCGACGATGAGCACGTGGCGCCCCGTGAGGTCGGCGTCGAGGTCCTTGAGGATGCGCACGACGCCCGAGGACTTGGTGCCCGAGCCGTAGGACGAGACGGCCATCCAGTCCATCTCGACGTCGTGGTGCAGGCGGCGGGCGAGGTCGGCCATGACCATGACCGCTCCCTTGAGGACGCCCACGAGGAGCAGGTCCTTGCCCGCGTAGTCGCGGTCGATCTGCTCGGCGAGCTCGTCCAGCCTCCCGCGGAGCTGCTCCTCGGTGAGGAGGATGTTCTCGAGGTCGTTGCCGACGTCGGATGAGTCCACGGGTTTCACTCCTGTGCTGGTTCTGCTGATGGGGTTCGCGCGAGCGAGGGAGGCCGTTCCGGCCCCAGGAAGAGTCTCCCACGGGTGCGCGAGGCGCGAAGGTCGCCCGGCAGGTGCGCGGGGCCCTGACCCCGCCACGCGACGACCAGGGCGTCGAGCGTCGCGACGTGGCTCGCGAAGAGCGAACCGGCGGGACTCCCGGCCTCCTGGGCCGCGGCGCGCAGTGCCCGACGGCGCAGCGCGGCCGGGGCGTCCGCCAGCACCTGGGTGTCGAGCACCACAGCGACGTCCGGTCGGGTCACCGGCCGTTCGTCACGCGTCCCGACGGGCCGGGCGCCCCGCGAGGCCGGGTCGTCGACGTCCGCTCCGACCGGTTCGCGAGGTTCGTCGGGCTCGGTGACCCGCGCCCGGTCGAGCAGCCGGGCCGCGAGGTCGTCGAGCAGGTCGGCGTCCTCGCGGAGCTGGTCGGCCGTCCGCGCCAGCGTGACCGCGACCCCCGGGCCGAGCACGTCCTCGAGCACCGGGAGCACCCGGGTGCGCACCTGCGAGCGCAACGGCAGGTCGGCCGCTCCGGCCTGCGTCGGCGCGCAGGCCGGGACGCCGTTCGTGGGGTCGGTCCACCACGTCAGCCCGTTCGCAGCGCACACGGCCTCGGTGTCGGTGCGACGCAGCCCCAGCAGAGGACGCCGGTAGACCCCGCGCTCGGCCGCCATGCCCGCGAGCGAGCGGGCCCCCGACCCGCGCGCGAGACCCAGCAGCACGGTCTCGGCCTGATCGTCGAGCGTGTGCCCCAGCAGGACCGCGGCCGCCCCCGTGCGGTGAGCGACGTCGTCGAGCAGGGCGTAGCGCGCGTGCCGCGCGGCCGCCTCGAGCCCACCCCGGCTCCCGACCCGCACGCCGCGCACCTCGACCGGATCGAGGCCCAGCGCGCGGCACTGCTCGCCCGCGCGCGCCGCGACGTCGGCGCTCCCTCCCTGGAGGCCGTGGTCCACGACGACCGCACCGGCCCGCAGGCCGTCGCGCGACGCCACGAACGCCGTCGCGGCCGCGAGCGCGAGCGAGTCCGCCCCGCCCGAGCAGGCCACGAGCACGAGCGAGCCGGGCGCGAGGTCACGCAGCGCGGCACGCACCGCACGGCGGGCCGCGGCGTCCGCGGGACGAGGTCCGACCACCCTGCGCCCCGTCAGCCGTGGACCCGGCGCACCCAGGCGCCGGGTTCCGCGATCTCGCGGGCCGAGGGCAGCGTCCCGGGGCTCGTCCAGACCGCGTTGAGGCCGTCACGCCCGACCTGCCTCTCCACGGCACGGACGAACGCCGCACCGTCGCGGTACTGCGCGAGCTTGGCGTCCATCCCGAGGAAGCGGCGCAGCACCGTGTCGAGCGTGCTGCTGCCCTGCCCGTCGCGTCGCGCCTCGAACTGGGCACGGATCCGACGCACCGTGGGGACCGTCCGGCGCCCGACGGCGTCCATCATGACGTCCGCGTGGCCCTCGAGCAGCGCCATGACTCCCGACACCTCCTCGAGGACGGCCTTCTGGTCCTGCGTGAGCAGGCCCTCGGCCACGCCGCCGCCCTCGCCCCGGACCGCACGCACGACGACGCGGCCCGCGGTCGCGACCTTCTCCCGCAACCGGGCGTCGGCCAGATGACGCGACGACTCCGAGAGCCCCACGAGCAGGTCGTGCGCGCGGGCCCGCAGGTGGTCGGCGAGCCACGGGGCCGCCGCGAACTGCAGGGCGTGCGTCTGCTCGTGGAGGCACACCCAGAGGCGGAAGTCGGCCGGGACCAGGTCCAGGTCCCGCTCGAGCTGGAGGACGTTGGGCGCGACGAGGAGCAGTCGGCCAGGGGGTGTGCCGCCGTCGGGGCGACCGCCTGCGGCCCTCTCCACGCTACCGCCTGCGGCGCTGTACGGATCGAACTGTCCCAGCACCCTGCCCGACAGCGCCGCGAGCACCGCCCCCACCTGCGCCGCGCCCACCAGGGCCGTCGTCGCCGAGACCGGCTTGTCGTCCTTCCCCGTCAGCGCGTCGGCGACTCCGTCGGTCAGGCTTGCCATGACCTCGGTGTTCGCCCGCGCCCAGCGCGGGCGGTCGACCACGAACACCTGCGACAGTTCGGCAGGCTCCTCGCTCGCGACGCCCCCCGGTGCTGCTGCGCTGCCGGGCGGGGCGGCCGGCACCATGCGCGTGACGCGCAGGACGTGCGGGACCGCGTCCGACGCCGCGGCCCGCAGGCCCGCGACGAGCTCCGCGAGCTCGTCGCGCGAGGCCAGGGGACCCGGCCGGGCCACCCGTCCGGCGATCTGCGCTGCTGCGGACCAGTCGACGAGCGGCGTGCCGAGCACGGGAGACGTCATCGCCCCACCGTAGCCGCTGCGCTCAGCCGGTCGACCGTCGCGCCCGTTGCAGACGACCCGCAGCACGCGATCAGTCCGCGAGGCCCCCGACGAACCCGTCCATGAGCAGCCGGGCCCCGTACGACCCGCCCTCGGGCAGCGCGTCCGCGAGGAGGACGAACACGAGCTGGCGCTCCTGCGCCGTGACGACCGTCCCGGCGAGCGAGGTCACTCCTGGCAGGCTGCCCGTCTTGGCACGGACCAGACCGCGGCCGGGCGACGCCAGGAAGCGGTCGTCGAGCGTCCCCGACAGGCCCGCGATCGGCAGGCCCACGGCGCCGGCCCGCAGCCCGGGCTGCGCAGGGTCCGTCAGGAGCATGAGCGTCGCGGCGAGCTGGTCCGCGGTCACGGCCGAGCCGTCCCCGAGGCCCGAGCAGTCCGCGAGCACCGCCCCCTGCATGTCCACCCCGAGCCGCTCCATGCTCGCGCGGACCGCCTGGGTCGCGCCGTCGAACGTCGCGGGCAGGCCCGCGTCGATCGCGACGAGGCGGCCGACGACCTCGGTGATGGTGTTGTCGGAGTGCTGGAGGAAGTAGCCCACGACCTCCTCGAGGGACGCGGACTCGACCGACCCGAGGACCGTCGCGTCGGCCGGGGCCTCCCCGCGCTCGGGGGCGCCCGTGACCGTGATGCCCACGTCGGCGAGCCGCTGCGCGAAGATCTCGGCCGCGGCGAGCGAGGGGTCGGGGCTCCGCTTGGCGTACTCCGCGTCGCTCAGCCGGGCCACGTCGACCCCGAGGGCGGTGACGGGCGCGACGTAGCCCGCGGTCACGTTCCCGGCGAAGACCGCCGGGCTGACGGTGGGACCCGAGAAGTACCGGTCGTCGACCACGAGCCGCACCGTCGTCGCACCCGTGAGCCGGAGCTTGCCGGCCACCTGGGCGGCGAGGTCGGCGAGCCCCGCCCGCCCGTTGACCGCCAGGGGATCCCCCTCCCCAGCGGCGAGCATCATGTCGCCGCCACCCACCAGGGCGATCGTCCCCGCCCCGACGTCGACCACCTTCGTGGTGAGCGTCACCTCGGGACCGGGCGACGCGAGGGCCGCGGCGGCCGTGAAGATCTTCTGCGTCGAGGCCGGGACCATGGGTGTGCCCGCGCTGCTCTGCGCGAGCACCTCGCCCGTGATCCGGTCCAGCACGACGCCGCCGGCACGGCTCCCCATCCGAGGATCCTTGACGAGCGCGTCGAGCCCGGCGGAGATCTCCGCCGCGTCCGGCACCGGTGCGCCCTCGTCGAGCACCGGGAGCGTCTGCGCAGGTGACGCGGTGTCCACGGCGCCCGGAGGCGTCGGGAAAGGTGCTGCAGGCGCGACCGCGGGTGCGGTCGTGAGGATCCCGGGGACGACGTCGTACGCGTCGGCCGTCAGGTAGCCGCCCGCGAGCACCACCACGATCCCCGCAGTGATGCCCGTCCGCGCTGCCCAACCCATCTGACCCTCTTCCCTCCTGCCGGCGGCCCTTCGGGTGGGACCGCTCTCCGTGCGCATTATCACTCAGGAACCGCAACGTTCCCGGGGTCCGGCCACTGCTGTCCCAGGTCGTTCGTGTCACACTAGAGGGCGCATGATGGCCCGGTCTCTCCTCGAAGGTCACGCCGCCCCTCGGGACGGCCCACCTCCACCTGGCAGGGAACCGCCGGAGCCGCGTGCGCACGACAGCCGATTTTCATGACCGCCACACCGCGACCGAGCGGGTGCGCCGGTTCAACTGGAGGAGAACAGTGGAGTTCGACGTCACGATCGAGATCCCGAAGGGCCAGCGCAACAAGTACGAGGTCGACCACGCGACAGGTCGCATCCGCCTTGACCGCATGCTGTTCACCTCGACGCGCTACCCGGACGACTACGGGTTCATCGAGGGCACCCTCGGCGAGGACGGCGACCCGCTGGACGCCCTGGTCCTGCTCGAGGAGCCCACGTTCCCCGGCTGCCTGATCCGCTGCCGCGCGCTCGGCATGTTCCGCATGCGCGACGAGGCCGGGGGCGACGACAAGGTCCTGTGCGTCCCCACGGGCGACCAGCGTGCCGCGTGGCGCCAGGACATCGACGACGTGTCGGACTTCCACCGTCTCGAGATCCAGCACTTCTTCGAGGTCTACAAGGACCTCGAGCCGGGCAAGTCCGTCGAGGGCGCCCACTGGACCGGTCGCACCGAGGCCGAGGCCGAGATCGAGCGTTCCATCCAGCGCGCGATCGACAGCGGCTACCACACGCCCGGCCACTGACCCTCCGCACACCGCGCAGGGTCGGCCGCCGAACGGCCACGAACCACCACGAGGACCCGGTCTCCACCAGGAGGCCGGGTCCTCGTGCGTCCGAGGGCGCCGGACTCCGACCTACCACCGTCGAGACGGCCCCTACGGCCGCCCCGCGTACGGCATCGAGCTCTTCCAGCGCACCGCGCTGATCTTGACGGGCACGCCCGCGTAGATGGCCTCGATCATCTGGCCGTTCCCGACGTACATCGCGACGTGCCAGATCGAGCTCGGGTCCTGCGGATCGCTGCCGTAGAAGATGAGGTCGCCGGGTCGTAGCTGGTCGTAGCCGATCTTGGCGACCTTCGCGTACTGCGAGCGCGAGGTCCGCGAGATGCTCACTCCCACGCTGGCCCAGGCCTGCGACGTGAGTCCCGAGCAGTCGTACGCGGGCCCGTTGCCGCCCCACAGGTACGGCGCGCCGATCTTGGTGCGCGCCCAGTCGACCGCGGCCTGCCCCTTGGCGGCGCCCGAGCCGGGCGAGGTCACGGGAGGCGTGACGGGCGGGGTGACCGGGGGCGTCACGGGCGGCGCCACGGGAGGGGCCACGGGAGGGGCCACCGGCGGAGCGACCGGGGGGTCGGGCGTCGTCACGGGAGGCACGACGGGCGGGGCCACCGGGGAGCTCCCCCCGCCCGACGGCGGAGCGGGCGTCCCGGCGTCGGGCGCCGGGGGCGCAGGAACGGCCAGGGCGTCCCGCTCGGCCTGCGCCTGACGCTCGGCGGCGAGCTCGCGCTCGGCGTCGAGCGCGTCCTGGCGCGCCCGCTCGACCTCGACGGTCGTGGCACGCGCTGCGGCGAGGTCGGCGATGAGCTCGTCGCGCCGGGCGGCTGCGGCCCGGATCGAGCCCTCGATCGCCTGCTGCGCCTCCTGCGCCGCGGCGAACGTCTCCTCGGCTCGCTCCGAGGCCGCGACGCGCGCCTCCTCGGCGGCGGTCGCCCGCGCCCTCGCGGCGTCCGCGAGCGCCCGGGCGGTGCGGTGGCCGTCGGCGACGGTCTGGACCTTGCGGCCGGTGAGCTTCTGGGCGCGCTCGGACTCGACGATCTGGTCGAGCCCGTCCGACTCCACGACGACCTGCAGGGCGTCGAGCGACCCGCCCGACTGCCGGGACGCGCGGTAGACGGCCCCCATGGCCGAGCGGGACTCGGCCTCGCCGGCCTCGGCCGTCGTGAGGGCGGTCTGCGCCGCGTCGACCTCGACGCGCGCCGCGTCGAGCTCAGCCTGCGCGTCGGCGTAGTCCTCGGCCGCGAGGCCCGCCCGGATCCAGGCGTCGTCACGCTGCTCGGCGAGCGTGGCGAGGTCGGCCTCGATCTCGGCCACCCGTGCCCCTGCCGCCTGCTCGTCCTGCTGAGCCGACCGGACGTCGTCGTCGGTCGGGGGTTCGGCCCGGACGGCCGGGGCGATCCCGCCGCCGAGCGTCACGACCAGGGCTCCGACGAGCGCTGCGCGACCCGTCCGCCGTGGTGACGTGCTCTCGAGGGGCGCGCTGCGCCGTCGGGCAGAGGGGAACAGGCGCACCACGGTTCCCCGATCGGTCGACGACACGCCCTTGCCGCGCGGGCGGACGGGCGCCGCCGCGGGCGCGGCGGACGTCCAGTCTCCCCGGTGCCGCGGCGCCGCGCGAGCCGACCACGGCCCGCACCGGGTCAGGCGACCGTCTCGCGAGACCCCCAAATCTCACATGGCAAGACGCGGGTATCGCCGGATGAGATACCGACCTACTCTCGACAGCATGACCTGCCGCCGAATGTGTAGCTGACCCCCAGCGCACGTTCGCCTGCCTGCGGACCCCCTCCGGGACGAGCTGCACCCGCCGACCACGACGTCGGCAGGAGCACGCCAGCCTCGCCCGGAAGGCCCGCACCCCCGCGTGCGCACCAGTCCACCCACTGCCCCGCCGCGGACCCCGGCCAGGAACGGCCCCCTCTGCGGCTCCCCTCCCCCCTTCCAGGAGCCATCATGAGCACCGAGCCCCGCTGGTCCTTCGAGACCCGCCAGATCCACGCCGGCCAGACGCCCGACCCCACCACCGGGGCGCGCGCGCTGCCCATCTACCAGACCACGTCGTTCGTCTTCCCCGACGCGGGCGTCGCAGCCGACCGCTTCGCCCTCAAGGACCTCGGCCCCATCTACACGCGCATCGGCAACCCGACCGCCGAGGTCGTCGAGAACCGCATCGCCAACCTCGAGGGCGGCGTGGGTGCACTCCTCCTCGCGTCGGGCCAGGCCGCGACCACGTTCGCGATCCTCAACGTCGCCGAGGCGGGCGACCACGTCGTGGCCAGCCCGTCGCTGTACGGCGGCACGTACAACCTGCTCCAGTACTCGCTCGCCAAGCTCGGCATCGAGACCACGTGGGTCACCGACCCGCACGACCCGCAGGCCTGGCGCGACGCGGCCCGCCCGAACACCAAGGCGTTCTTCGCCGAGACCATCCCCAACCCGAAGGCCGACATCCTCGACATCGAGGCCGTGGCCGCCGCCGCGCACGAGGTCGGCGTCCCGCTCATCGTGGACAACACGGTCGCGACGCCCTACCTGCTGCGCCCCATCGAGTTCGGCGCGGACATCGTCATCCACTCCGCGACCAAGTACCTCGGCGGGCACGGCTCGGCGATCGGCGGCGTGATCGTCGACTCCGGGAACTTCGACTTCTCGAAGGACCCCGAGCGGTTCACGAGCTTCAACACCCCGGACCCCAGCTACAACGGGATCGTGTACGCCCGCGACCTGGGCGTGGACGGCATCCTGGGCGCGAACCTCGCGTACATCCTCAAGGCGCGCGTGCAGCTCCTGCGCGACCTCGGGTCGGCCATCTCGCCCTTCAACGCGTTCCTCATCGCCCAGGGCATCGAGACCCTGTCGCTGCGCGTCGAGCGCCACGTCGAGAACGCCAAGACCGTCGCGGCCTGGCTCGAGTCGCGCGACGACGTCCTGTCCGTGGGCTACGCGGGTCTCCCGTCGAGCCCCTGGTACGCCAACGCGCAGAAGTACACGCCGCGCGGTGCTGGCGCGATCGTCACGTTCGAGCTCGACGGCGGGGCCGAGGCCGGCCAGGCGTTCGTCTCGGCGCTCGCGCTCCACTCGAACGTCGCCAACATCGGCGACGTCCGCTCGCTCGTCATCCACCCGGCGTCCACGACGCACGCCCAGCTCAGCCCCGAGGAGCAGGTCACGGCGGGCGTCACGCCCGGCCTCGTCCGCCTGTCCGTCGGGATCGAGCACGTCGACGACATCCTCGCGGACCTCGAGGCGGGCTTCATCGCCGCCAAGTCCGCCCAGGGAGCCGACGCCGCGGCCGCTGCCTCGGTCGTGGCGGAGTAGGGCACCGGGACCCACGATGACGATTCTGGACGGCCGGGGCGCCCCCGGTGCCCCGGCCGTACAGTGGTCGGCAATGACTCCCCCACCCCCTTCCGCGTCCTCCCGCCCGCCCGCGCGGCGCGGGTCGGACTCGCGCGCACGGGCCAAGGCGCCCGTGCCGGCCACGGCCGCGTGGCGCGAGGGGGACGACGCCGGAGCCCGCCTCTTCGCGGACGTCGGCACGTTCGACCTCGAGGCCGGGGGGCGCCTGCCGGACGTCCGCGTCGCGTACGAGACCTGGGGCACGCTCGCGCCCGACGGGTCGAACGCCGTGCTCGTCCTGCACGCCCTGACGGGCGACTCGCACGTCGTCGGTCCTGCCGGCCCTGGCCACCTGTCGGCCGGCTGGTGGGAGGCCATGGTCGGGCCGGGCGCCCCGATCGACACCGACCGGTACTTCGTCGTCGCGCCCAACGTCCTGGGCGGCTGCCAGGGCACCACGGGGCCCGCCTCGGCGGCCCCCGACGGCCGGCCGTGGGGCGGGCGCTTCCCGCGCATCACGACGCGCGACCAGGTCGCCGTAGAGATCGAGCTCGCGCGGGCGCTCGGCATCTCGTCGTGGGCGCTCGTGATCGGCGCGTCCATGGGCGGGCTGCGCGTGCTCGAGTGGGCGATCCTCGGCCCCGAGTCCGGCATCTCGGTCGAGTCGGTCGCGGTCATCGCGTCGGCCGCGCAGACCTCGGGAGACCAGATCGCCTGGGCGCACCCGCAGATCGGCGCCATCCGTGCGGACCCGAAGTACCGCGGCGGCGACTACTACGACGTGCCCGACGACCAGGGACCCCACGTGGGCCTGGGCATCGCGCGGCAGATCGCGCACGCGACCTACCGCAGCGCCCGCGAGCTCGACGAGCGCTTCGGCCGGCTGCCCCAGGGCGGCGAGGACCCGTTCACGGACGGGCGCTACGCCGTCCAGTCCTACCTGGACCACCACGGCGACAAGCTCTCGCGCCGCTTCGACGCGAACTCCTACGTCGTGCTCACCGAGTCCATGCTGACCCATGACCTGGGCCGCGACCGCGGGGGCGTCGACGAGGCCCTGGGCCAGATCACGGCCCGCACGCTCGTCGTCGCCGTCGACACCGACCGCCTGTTCCTCCCCGAGGACTCGGCACGCATCGCGCAGAAGGTCCCGGGCGCGCAGCCCCTGCGGCTGCTGCACTCGGAGTTCGGGCACGACGGCTTCCTCATCGAGTTCGACCAGCTCGGGCCGATCGTCACGCAGTTCCTGGCGGAGCGCGCGCAGGTCTGAGAAGCCCGCTCGCGCCGGGCCGGACCTGGACCGCGCATCGACCGTTCCGGTCCCCGTGGCCTGCGCGGTGCGTGACGCCGCGCCCCCGACCAGGCACGATGTCCCCATGACCGCAGACCTGACCGAGGCCACCGCCGCCCTCCACGCCCAGTGGGACCGCCTGGAGAGGTGGCTCGGCTCGCTCGACGACACCCTGGACGACGCAGTCGACCAGCCCAGCGTCCTGACGGGCTGGACCGTGGGCGAGCTCGTGTCGCACCTGGGGCGCGCCATGGACGCGCTCGTGGCCGCGACGCCCGTCGCGCCCGGCACCAACCCCCTGACCCTCGCCGAGTACCTCGGCACGTACCCCGAGCGCGCCGAGCAGATCGCCCAGGTGACCCGTGCGCTCGACGAGGAGATCGCCGCCGACCGACTCACCGCGGTCTCGGGCTACGCGCGCCGGGCGTTCGCGCGCCTCGACGAGCTCGCCCCGACCGAGACCGTGATCCAGGCCCGTCGCGGGCCCATCACGCTGCGCGACATGGTGGTCTCCCGGCTCATCGAGCTCGTCGTGCACGCCGACGACCTCGAGCGCAGCCTGCCCGGGGTCGCGGAGAAGGCCGTCGACCGCGGCGCCCTGGACCTGGTCGCGGCCGAGCTGCTGCGCATCGTCGTGACGCGCGGCGGGTGGAGCCTCGAGGTCGTCGACCCGCGCCTGTGGGTCCGGCTCGCGACGGGCCGCACCCCGTACGACACCGACGACCTGGCTCGCGCCCTCGCGCCGCTCCACACCTCGGACTCGGTCCCGGACCTGGGGCGCATGCTGCCGCTGCTCTGAGGGTCGCCGCCCTCGGTGCGGCGGACCCGCACCAGGTCGCGGCCGCCCCAGGCCGCCCGACTATGCTCGACCGGTGGTGAACGACGCGCGGGTGACGGTCCTGGCAGGCGGTGTGGGTGGCGCGAAGCTCGCCCACGGCATGGAGCTCGCGGGGGCCGACCTCACGGTCGTGGTCAACACGGCCGACGACGTCGAGCTGCACGGGCTCGCGATCAGCCCCGACCTCGACACCGTGACCTACACGCTCGCGGGACTCGCCGACGACGTGCGCGGCTGGGGCCTGGCCGGGGAGACCTACGCGACGCTCGAGGCCATGCGACGCCTGGGCGAGGACACCTGGTTCACGCTGGGCGACAAGGACCTCGCGACCCATGTGGTGCGCACGGCGCGCCTGCGCGCCGGGGCCACGCTGACCGAGGTCACGGCGCAGATCACGGGCTCGCTCGGGGTCCGCGCACGCCTGCTGCCCATGACGGACGGCCTCGTGGCGACCGTGGTCGAGACGGCCGACGGGCCGCTCGGCTTCCAGGAGTACTTCGTCGCCCGCCAGCACCGCGACGAGGTCCTGGGGCTGACGTTCGTGGGGGCCGAGCAGGCGTCCCCGGCGCCGGGCGTGCTCGACGCAGTCTCCGGTGCGGACCTGCTGGTCGTCGCGCCGTCGAACCCGTTCCTGTCGATCGCCCCGGTCCTGGCCGTGCCGGGGGTGCGCGAGGCCCTCGCGTCCTCGACTGTGCGGCGTGTCGCGGTGAGCCCGATCATCGGGGGCCGCGCGCTCAAGGGGCCGGCGGCGTCGGTGCTCGCGAGCCTGGGGCACGACGTCTCGGCCCTGGGTGTCGCGCGCCTGTACGTGGGGCTGGTCGACGTCATGTGCATCGACGAGGCCGACCGGGACCTCGCGCCCGCGATCGAGGCCCTGGGCCTCGAGGTGCTCGTGACGGACACGGTCATGGGTGGCGCGGAGGGACGCGAACGACTGGCTCGCGAGCTCCTCGCCGCGGCATCGGCATGACGCCCGACGGCGTCACGCACCGCGGGAGAGCCGGTGCGGCGGGTGCGTCCCCAGCCCGGCAGCGGGTGGTTGCCGTGGTGCCGCTGCGCGACGGGTTCTCGGGCAAGTCGCGGCTCGCGGCGGTGCTCGATCCTGCGGAGCGGAGCCGGTTGATCGCGGTGCTCGCACGGCACGTGGTCGGGACGCTGCTCGCGAGCGAGGCCGTGGAGCGGGTGCTGGTCGTGACGTCGGACCCCCGGTTCGCATGGCGTGCGCTGGGGAGCCTGGTGCCGCCCGCGCCGCCGCCCCTGGACGACGCCCCGGGTTCGCCGAGAGCGACGGGTGCGCCCGTCGAGGGCGACGGCCCCGGCGCCGAGCGGGACGGCCCCGGCCGGCTCCAGATCGTCCTGCAGCCTGCGAGCCGCCCCGGCCTGAACGCCGCGCTCGACGTCGGCCGTGAGGTCGTGGTCGGCACCTCGGGCACCTCGGGAGCTGTCGACGGTCCCGCGGGACCCGTGCGACTCCTGGTCGCCCACGCCGACCTCCCTGCCCTCACGGTCGAGGACGTCGAGTCGCTGCTCACCGAGGACTCACCCGTCGTGGTCGCGACCGACCGGGTGCGTGCGGGCACCAACCTCCTGGTGCTCGACGCCGACGCGCCGTTCACGTTCCGGTTCGGCGTCGGGAGCCTCGAGGCCCACCTGGCCGAGGCGGACCTGCGGGGCGCGCGCGCCGCCGTCGTGCACCGGACCGGGACCGCCGTGGACCTCGACACGCTCGACGACTGGGCCGAGCTGCCCGCGGATGTGCGGTCGCGGGACGAGTTGTCAGAGCTCCACCGGGCCATGGACCGGGCCAGTTCTGACACCTGAGCCGCGCGCCGGTCAGGACGGGGGCGGTAGGACCGGTCGCGCTCGTCGGGCACCTCGGCGTGAGCGACGCTCCGTTGCCGGCGCTCCCGGCCGGTGGCATCGTGACCGCATGAGGATCGAGGTGCGGCCCGCGACGGTGTTCGCCGACGTGAGGACGATGGTCGGGCCCAAGCGGCCCGACGCCAACGTGTGCTGGTGCCTGAGCTACCGCATCGGTTCGAAGGAGAACGTCGCGCTCGTGGGCCCAGAGCGCGGGACGCTCGTCGAGAAGCTCTGCCGCCAGGACCCTCCGCCGGGGGTGCTCGCGTACGAGGGCGACGAGGTCGTGGGCTGGGCCGCGGTCCACCCGCGCGCCGACACGAGCTTCGCGCGCAACCGCAAGATCCCGCACGTCGACGACCTCGACGTGTGGTCGGTGTGGTGCCTGCGGGTGCGGCCCGGGCACCGTGGCGCGGGGATCTCGCACCGGTTGCTCGAGGGCGCGGTCGCGTTCGCGCGCGAGCACGGGGCGCCCGCGGTCGAGGGCTACCCGCTCGACAACGAGGGCAGGAAGATCGACCTGACCATGGCGTACGCGGGCACCAAGAAGCTCTTCGAGGACGCGGGTTTCACCCAGGCGGCGACGACCGACTCGGTGCTCAACGGTTTTCCGCGCGTCCTCATGCGGCTCGACCTGCGCTGACCCCGACGAGCTGTCAGAGCTGCACCGGGCTATCCCCCGGTTCACTTCTGACAACTGGTCCGTGGAGCGAGAACACTCCTCCAGTCATCTCCGGCAGTCCCTCACCACCCGCTGCAGGTCACCACCCGCCGTGGTGCACCACGTCCTCGAGCGGTCGCCGTGGGCGCCTCGTCGGCGACCCGCCCGACGACGCAGCACCGGTCCCCAGCCCTGCCGCGCCCTCCCGAGGAGCCGGGTCCGCCGCGTGCCCCACCGCGACCACCCCGGTGACCAGGAGCTCGCGCGGCACCCCGAGCTCGGCGCGCAACGCCTCGACCTGTCCGGGCGGCACCCCGAAGAAGCACGCCCCGAGCCCCTCGTCGACCGCCGTCTGGAGCATGAGCAGCGACGCCATGCCCGCGTCGACGTGCCAGTACGGCACGTCCCACGGCGACTCCCCCTCGCCCGCAGCCTGAGCCGCGGCGCGCGCCTTGTCGTCCTCGGCGTACCGCGCCAGGTAGGCGTCACGCGACGTCAGGACCACCACGAGCACGGGGGCGGTCCGCATCCCGGCGAGCCACCGGCTCTCCTTCGCAGCGCCGCGAGGGGACGCGTTCCCCTCGCCGGCCGCACCCCCGGCGGCCACCTCCTCCCCGCCCCCGCCCGGCTCTCCCGCCGCCACGGGCGAGGTCGCGGACCAGAAGCGCGCGACGTCGTCGGGCCGGTCGAGGACGACGAACGCCCAGCCCTGCGTGAAGCCCGCGTTCGGTGCGCGGACCGCGTTGCGCAGCATGCGCTCCACGGCCCGCGGCGCGACCGGCTCCCCCGTGAAACGACGGACCATGCGGCGGCGGCGGACGACGTCCTGGAACTCCATGCCGACCATGCTGCCAGCCCGCGCCCACGCCGCGGGACGCCCGCTGCGCCCGCCCGCACCGAGCACGGCCGGTCCCACGACCCCCTCGCCGCTCCTCCCCGCGCGCCACCGCCCCTCCGGTGCCAGGATGCGTGAGTCGCGCCGTCGGCCCCGACCCCGCACCAGCCCGTCGCAGGAAGGCCCAGCCAGTGAGCCAAGAACGCACGAGACCCGGCGCGGGCACCATCACGGTCGCCGGGCTCGCCGTCATGAACATCGTCGCGGTCGTGAGCCTGCGCGGGCTGCCCGCCGAGGCCGAGTACGGCCTCGCCTCGACGTTCTACTACCTGTTCGCGGCGCTCTTCTTCCTGGCGCCCGTGGGCCTCGTGGCCGCCGAGCTGGCGACCGGCTGGCCCGAGGAGGGCGGCATGTTCCGCTGGGTCGGCGAGGCGTTCGGGAGCCGCTGGGGGTTCCTCGCGATCCTCATGGTCTTCATCGAGGGCTGCATCTGGTTCCCGACCATCCTCACGTTCGCCGCGGTCACGCTCGCCTACACGGGGTCCGACGCCGAGGCCGCCCAACAGATCTCGAGCAACAAGCTGTTCGTGCTCGTGGTCGTCCTCGGCGTGTTCTGGCTCGCGACCCTCATCGCGCTGCGCGGCGTCAAGTCGTTCTCGCAGGTCGCGAAGTGGGGCGGGATCGTGGGGACGCTCGTGCCCGCCGCGCTCCTGGTGGGCCTCGCGGCCGCCTATCTCGCGGGCGGCAACCCCTCGCAGGTCGAGCTCTCGTGGGGCGCGTTCGTGCCGGACCTGTCGAAGTTCTCGAACATCGTGCTCGCCGCGGGCATCTTCCTGTTCTACGCGGGCATGGAGATGAACGCGGTGCACGTGCGGTCGATCAAGAACCCGATCCGCAACTACCCGATCGCGATCCTCGTGGCCGCGCTCGGTGCCGTCGTCGTCCTCGTCCTGGGCACCCTCGCGATCGCGGTGGTCGTGCCCGAGGGGCAGATCAACCTCACGCAGAGCCTGCTGACCGCGTTCAACACGCTGCTCGACTGGGCGGGCATCGGCTGGGCCGGGCCCGTCCTGGCCGCGATGCTGGCCGTGGGCGTGCTCGCGGGCGTCGTGACCTGGGTCGCGGGCCCCGCGACGGGCCTGCTCTCGGTGGCCCGCGCGGGCTACCTGCCTCGGTGGTTCCACCGGACCAACCGCGCGGGCATGCCGTCGCGCATCCTGCTCGTGCAGGCGGCGATCGTGACGGCCCTGTCCGTGATGTTCGTGATCCTGCCGTCGGTCCAGGCCGCGTACCAGCTCCTGAGCCAGCTCACCGTGATCCTGTACCTGGTCGCGTACGTCCTGATGTTCGCGGCCGTGATCGCGCTGCGGTACTCGCAGCCCAGCCGTCCGCGCCGCTACCACGTGCCGGGCGGGATGGTGGGGGTGTGGGTCATCGGTGGGTGCGGGCTGCTCGCGGCCACGCTCGCGCTCGTCGTGAGCTTCGTGCCTCCCGCCCAGATCGAGGTCGGCAGCGCGACGACGTACGTGGGGCTGCTCGTCGGTCTCAGCGTGGTGTTCGTGGCGCTGCCGTTCTGGGCGTACAGCGCCCGCAGGCCGTCGTGGCGCGACGAGACGCTCGACTTCGCGCCCTTCACCTGGCAGGTCGAGGCACCGGTGGGAGCACCTCTCCCGGACAGCCCGGTCGCAGCTCCGGGCAGCGCACCGGGCGACCGGGCGGCGGACCACCGGGACCGGTGAGCCCGGCCGACGTCGGGAGTCCTAGAGCCGCTCGGCGAGCAGCTCGACGAGCGCCTTGCCCTGCACTCCCCCGAGCTGGTCGGCCTGGGTGCGGCACGAGAACCCGTCGGCCAGGAAGATGTCGTTCGGCCCGGCGGCCCGCAGCGCGGGCAGGAGCGCGTTCTCGGCGACCTGCACCGACACGTCGTAGTGCCCCTTCTCCATGCCGAAGTTCCCGGCGAGCCCGCAGCACCCGGCGAGCGTGTCGATCGTGGCGCCCGCGCCGCGGAGCAGCTTCTCGTCGGCCTGGAAGCCCATGACGGAGTGCTGGTGGCAGTGCGGCTGGACGACGGCCGTGACGTCGGACAGGTCGGGGACCTTCCACCCGGTCCCGGGTGCAGGGCGCGTCTCGGGGCGCGTGAGCAGCTCGGCGACCGTGTTCGTCGCTCCCGCGACGGCCTTCGCGCGCGGGTCGTCGGGGAAGAGGTCGAGCAGGTCCGAGCGCAGCACCGCGGTGCACGACGGCTCGAGCCCGACGATCGGGATCCCGTTGACCGCGAACGGCCCCAGGACCTGGAGCAGGTTCTCGAGGCGCTTGCGGGCACCGTCGAGCTGGCCGGTGCTGATCCAGGTCAGGCCGCAGCAGGCCTGCTGGTCGGGCACGATCACGTCGTAGCCCGCGGCGTCGAGCACCGTGACCGCGGACTGCGGCACCGAGGGCGCGAGCGCGTCGCTGAACGAGTCGGTCCACAGCACGACCTGCGGCCGCTTGCTGGTCCTGGGCCGCCCGGGCGTCTGCCCGACGGCGAGCCCCGGCACCCCGTTCGTCGCGCCGCCGCGCTTCCACCAGGTGCGGAAGGGGACCTCGGCGAAGCGGGGGACCTCGCGGCGCGAGTCCATGCCGCCGAGCGTGAGCACGAGCTTCGCGACGGGACGGATGCCGAGCACCGCGTTGATGAGCCGCGGCATCATGCCCGCGAGGCGAGCCCAACGCGGGAGCCAGCCCAGGGCGTAGTGGTTCATGGGGCGCAGCTTGCCCTGGTAGGTCCGGTGCAGCACCTCGGCCTTGTACTGGGCCATGTCGACACCCGCGGGGCAGTCGGCCGAGCACGCCTTGCAGGACAGGCACAGGTCGAGCGAGTCACGGACCTCGGGCGACGTGAGGCCGCCCACGAGCGTGCCGTTGATCGCATCCTGGAGCACGCGGGCGCGGCCGCGCGTGACGTCCTTCTCGTCCTTGGTCGCCTGGTACGAGGGGCACATGAACCCGCCCGACGCCGAGGAGTCCGCACGGCACTTGCCGACGCCGACGCAGCGGTGGACGGCCTGGGTCATGTCGCCGTGGTCGTGGCTGAACGAGAAGCCGCCCTTGGTCGGCAGCACCGGCAGCGCCCTGGGTCGGCGCAGGTCGGCGTCCACGGCGCTGGGCCGCACGATCACGCCCGGGTTGAGCACGTCCTGCGGGTCGAACAGCGCCTTGATCTGCTCGAACAGCGAGATGGCCTCGGGTGAGTACATGACGGGCAGCAGCTCCGAGCGCGCGCGGCCGTCGCCGTGCTCGCCCGACAGCGAGCCGCCGTACTTGGCCACGAGCTGCGCGGCCTCGGTCATGAAGGTGCGCAGGACCGATCCCGAGGTCTCGAGCGGGATGTCGATGCGCAGGTGCACGCACCCGTCGCCGAAGTGCCCGTACGGCAGGCCGTCGACGCCGTAGCGCGCCATGAGCTCGTCGAGGTCGCGCAGGTAGGCGCCCAGCTTCTCCGGAGGGACCGCGGAGTCCTCCCACCCCGGCCACGCCTGCTCGCCCGCGGGGGTGCGCCCGGCCAGCCCGGCGCCGTCGGCCCGGATCTGCCACATGGCCGTGGCGTCGGGGCCCGCGGGCAGGATGCGCGTGGACGTCGACGCGGACGCCGCGACGATCGCCTCGGCGTTCGCGTACGCCTCCTCGGGGGTCGCGCCCCCGACCTCGACCATCATCCAGCCGCCGCCCGGCGGCAGCTCGGGGACCGAGTCCGCGCCCTTGGCGCGGCGCACCACGTCGACGAGGCGAGCGTCGAGGCCCTCGACCGCGAGCGGGCCCAGCGAGAGGAGGGCGGGGACGTCGTCGGCCGCGGTGGGCATGTCCTCGTAGGCGAGGACGACGAGCGTGGGCGCGCTCGGCATCGGGACCAGGGCGACCGTGGCCTCGAGGATCGTCACGAGCGTGCCCTCGGTGCCCACGAGCATCTTGGCGAGGTCGGAGCCGTTCTCCGGCAGCAGGTGCTCGACCGAGTAGCCGGAGACCTGGCGGCCGAACCGCCCGAACTCGGTGCGGATGAGCGCCAGGTTGTCCTTGACGATCTTCGCGAGGCCCGGGACCGCGGCGAACGTCGGGTCGCCCTTGCCCGCGGTGAAGCGCCGGCCCGTGCCGTCGACCACGTCGAGCTCGACCACGTTGTCCGCGGTGCGCCCGTACGCGACCGCGTGCGGGCCGCACGCGTTGTTGCCGATCATGCCGCCGAGCGTCGCGCGGTTCTGCGTCGAGGGGTCGGGCCCGAACCGCAGGCCGTGCGGGGCCGCGGCCTTCTGGAGCGTCGACATGACCACGCCCGGCTCGATGCGGGCCGTTCGTGCCTCCGGGTCGAGCGACAGGACGCGGTTGACGTGCCTCGAGAAGTCGATCACGACGCCCGGGCCGATCGAGTTGCCCGCGACCGACGTGCCCGCGCCGCGCGCCGTGAGCGGGACGCCCAGCTCGCGCGTCACGTCGAGGGTCGCGACGACGTCGTCGGTCGAGATCGGGAAGACCACCATCTCGGGGACGACGCGGTAGTTCGAGGCGTCGGTCGAGTACTCGGCCCGGCGCCGCGTCGAGGTGTCGACGATGCCGCGCGTCGTGGTCCGCACCGCGGTCGCGACGGCCTCGCGGGCCGCGTCCGCTGCGCGCTCGGCCTCGCTGCGGGCCGCGGACCGTGCGGACTCCTCGGCGGCGGCCGCCTTCGCGGCGTGCTGGGCGTCTGCCTCCGTGGTGCGCTCTGGCGGGACGGGGGCTCCTGCGGCGTCGAGTTCAGCAGTCACGTCGGCGATTCTCCCACCACTCCCGGGAGGGGGTGACGCCCGTCCGGGGAGTGTCCCGGATCCGGGTCCGGCGCGGGACGGGGGCGGGCACGGTGCCCGACGGCGGAGCGTGGGTTCGGGGGTGGCGCGGGGGTTCGGGGGGTGGCGCGAGGCGCTGGAGCTCCGGGTGGCGCGGTGCGCTGCGGCGTCGAGCGTGCGGAACGGACGGAAGGTCCCCGGACCCACCCTCGCCACGTGCGGGTCAGCACTCGGTGGTGCGCTGTGCCGGGTGCGCGGTGCACGTGTGCGCCGTGCTGGGCTGCGATGTGCCAGGGAGACCCTGTGCAAGCCTGCCCACCGGCTCCTGGAGGTGCCCTGCCCGGGCCGGGTCGTGCTCGCTCCCGCTCGTGGCTACCGACTTCCGTCCGCTCCGGTGGCAACGGTACTGCGGGTCGCCGCAGGGCGCGCCGCGGGCGGGGAGGCCACGACCTCCGCATCCGCTGTCAGCGCGGGTTCGCCACGAGCCGTCGGCTAGGGCGCGACCCGGTAGCCGCTGCGGATCGCGACACGGTTCCAGGCGCTCATCACCACGGCGAGCCAGCTGACCGCCGACACCTGCTCGGCGGTCAGCGACCCGTCGTTCCAGTCGTCGCGCGCAGGGACGGAGAGCCGTGTCACTTCCTCCGCCAGTCCGAGGGCCGACTTCTCGATGTCCGTGAAGTACTGCGTCTCCCACCAGGCAGGCAGCACTGCGAGCCTGTCCGCGCTCTCGCCGGCACGCAGCGCGTCGCGCGTGTGCAGACGGCAGCAGAAGGCACAGCCGTTGAGCTGGGACACGCGCAGCCGGATCAGCTCGACGAGCCGTGGGTCGAGTCCGGCTCCTGCCGCGGCCGCTCCTGCTGCCTTGCTGAGCTCAGCGACGTGCCGATAGACGTCAGGGTGCTCCTTGCTGATGTTGACCCGCGGCGTCCGAGAGCTCCGCTCCGTCGACGTGACCATCTGGGTGCTGCCCTCTCTTCGTCCGGACCGTCAGCTCGTGGCCGGCAGGGTTCGCTGCATCGAGTACACGGCCGGGCCGTCTGCCGTGGTCGTGTGCGCTGTCACGAAGAATCGACGTCCCTCGTACAGTCGCACGTTCCGGTCGTCGGACGTCTCGAGCGCGATGGTGCAGCCCGGGTCGAGACGGCCCACCTCCGCGACGACCGCGTCGACGAGGGCCGAGCCAAGGCCTGCACCGCGCGCCTCGGGGCGCACTCCGAGCGTGGCAAGCTCCCACGACGGCACCGGGTGTGCGGGGAGGTCGGCGGCGAGCAGAGCTTCCAGCCGGTCTCCGTGCAGCTCGCGCAGCCGCCGTTGCAGGTCGTCGGCGAGAGGCGGCGCGCTCGACGGCAGGGCGGCGACCGCTCCTCGTCCGTGGGCGTCGACCAGCACCAGGCCGTGCTCGATCGCATGAGAAAGATACAGAGACTGGAGCTCTTCGAGCCGGTGCGCGTAGTTGTCGTCAGGAATGGTCCATCGAGTCCACGGGTAGTCGGCGAAGGCGACCGCCAGCGTGCGCGCCGCGGCCGGAAGATCATGGGAGGTGGCGGTGCGGATCGAGTGATTCATGCAGGGCCTTTCAGTGTTCATGACGCCGAGCGTGCCCGTCGACCGTGGGACTGACGGGCTCCTGGATCCGCAGGTGGAGGATCGGGTACGGGCGACCGTCACCGTCGAGCGGGCTGCGCGCGACCACACGGAATCCACGGGCGAGGTAGAAGGCGTGCGCACCAGCGTTCTGCTCGTTCACGTCGACCCTGGTCACGCCGTGGTGGGCGATCGCCTCGGCGAGCAGCGCCGACCCTACGCCGTCGCCCCGCGCCTCGTTCCTCACGAAGAGCATCTCGAGAACGCCCTCGGAGACGCCGGCGAATCCGATCGGCCTCCCCCCCCGCGCTCGGCGACGACGAGGGTCACCGCGGGAAAGTAGACGGGAGAGAGGTCGGTCTCGATACGTTCGAAGTCGGCGTCGTCCAGAAACTCGTGCGTCGCCCGCACCGCACTGCGCCAGATCTCGACGAGCGCCGGATACTCTGACGGCCCCTCGACGGGGCGAACAGTGAGTTCTTCGGTACTCGCAGCCATGAGATCGATCGTGGCACGACCGTCCCAGCTCGGTCCATCCGATACTCGTCGAGAGCGCCGGCACGGGCCCTTCGCCACGAGAGGCCCTCGCGACGGCTTCACCTGCGGTCGTCCTCTGCCGGGTCGTCCTCAGGGGTGGGGACCTCCCAGGTCCCGAACAGCGCGAGGCCGCTCGCGGCCGCGAGGGCGACGGACGCGACGTTGTCGAGCTGGCAGCGGTACTGGGGTTCGAGGCCGCGACTGAGGGCGTGACGCATCATCGCGCGGACCACGGCGCGCCCCTGCCCCTGCCCACGCGCCTCGGCGAGGGTGAGGACCCCGATGTCCGCGAACACGGCTCCCTCGCCCCACGGGTACATGCTTCCCGCACTCGACAGGCGCCCGTCAGGACCGAACGCCCCGAAAGCGGCCCAGTCGTCGATCCCCACCTGTGCGTCGTCCAGGTCCTGCTCGGTCGCCCGAGACTCGAACTCCTCGAACGCCTCGGTGTCGGCAGGCGAGAGGAGCCGCACGCCTTCGCGGTCCCTCTCGGAGGTCACGCCCGCGCGAAGGGTCGCCGGAAGGTAGTAGAGGTTGTCCGCGCCGTGCAGGGTGATTCCCCCCGCCACGAGCGCTTCACGGACACGCGCCTCGGTGATCGGCCCAGACCGGAAGAGGCCGGTGGACTCGAGCCTCTCGACGACGTCGGGCAGCACGGCGATCGCCGTGTGCGAGTCGGCCGCCGTGCGCAGGACGGTGACGGATCGGTCCTCGTCCAGCCGGGGATTGACGACGAGGCTCACGCTGCCGTCCCTGTGGATGGTCTCGCCGAGGAACGGCTTGCGCCAGGTGGTGACGACGCTGGCGGGAAAGTGGCTCATGACGGGCCTTCCATGAGTAGTCGGGCGGGTCCTCCGCGCGGTGGACCGATGCGCTGCGGCGAGGGCGGGCAGGAACGTCGAGCGTGCTCGCCGGCCCGGGTGGACGACGCGAAGACCGGCGGTGCCGATGGCGTGGTGGGCGACGAGCGAGGTCGGCAGGGCTCCTACGATGACCCGCTCGATCTTGAAGAGCAACTGACTTTTGCCAGAACAGGAACCGGCTTCCTAGGGTGGCCGCATGGACTCGAATCCGGCGGTCGCGTCGACGCTCGACCAGGTGCCCGCACGCCTACGGCGCGCCCGGCAGAAGCGTGCCCTGACCCTGGCGGAGCTCGGTGAGCGCACCGGTATCTCCAAGAGCACCCTGTCCAGGCTGGAGAGCGGACGGCGCAAGCCGAGCCTGGAACTCCTCCTCCCGATCTCCGTCGCGCTGGCGACCCCGCTCGACGACCTGGTGGCTCCACCTCGCGTCGTCGACCCGCGCATGCCCCAGCGGCAGCAGAAGACCGGCGGCCGGCTCTACGTCCGCCTCTCCAGACACTACGAAGGCCCCCAGGCCTACAAGATGACCATTCCCGCGGACCAGAAGGACCCCACGCCGCGCAGTCACGAAGGCCACGAATGGCTGTACGTGCTGCACGGCCGCCTGCGACTGGTCCTCGGCGACCTCGACCTGACCCTGGGGCCCGGAGAGGTCGCCGAGTTCGACACCGAGAACCCCCACTGGTTCGGCTCCGCAGGTCAGGGGGACGTCGAGGTCCTCAGCCTCTTCGGCAAGCATGGCGAACGGATGCACATCCGAGCGTCCACCCCGCGGGAAGGCGCCGACGAGGCACCGTGATCCGTCGCACCGTCCGGCCGTCCTGAGCGGACGCGACGGGCTTCACGACGACGTCGGAGCCTCAGTTCCCGGCGTCGCCCTCGACGTCCGCGGTCCAGTTGACCTGCTGGATGCGCGTGTCGAGCTCGCGCAGCGTGCGCGCCAGGTCGTCGGCCTGCGCCCGGGTGGCGGGCACGTCGACGCCCGACACGTACCGCAGCTCGGTGCGCGTGAACCGGTCCTGGGAGGCCGACGCCGCGTCGGCGAGGTCGGTCCGCAGGCGGTGCCGCAGGCGCAGCACGTCCCGGCGGGCGAGCGCCGCGGTCATGGTCAGACCCGGTTCGACCTCGGTCGCGAGGTTGGCCGCGTTGATCCGGGCGATGAGCGACTCGAGCTGTGCCGCGAGCCGCTCGTGCTCGGCCAGCAGGGCCACGGGGTCCTCGGCGGGCCGGTCCCCCTCCTGGTGCCGTGCGTTGGCGACCGCACGGCTCGCCACCTGGGCGAGCCGGCGCTGGAGGTCGGCGCGCTGTGCGAGGGCCTCGGCGAGCTTCATCGTGTGTCGACTCCTGGTTCTCGGGGGGACAGGGGCGTGGGTCCGAACCTATCCCGGGACCGTCGTCACGGCACTGCGCCCGGCACTGCGGCCCGAGCCGATGGCGGCACGCGGGTTCCCGCCCGCCGCGAGATGCGGCCGACGGGGGTCGTCCCGGCGGTTCGACCCCGTCCGCCGGATCTCGGCCCCGCGGACCGGGACCGCTCGCTAGAGCACGAGCTCGGGCTGCAGCCTCGACGGGCTCCAGACCCGTTGCTTGTACGCCGCGTAGGTCGTCGCGAGCAGCGCGACCGCGAGCACGACGAGCAGGACCCCGACGTCGCGCGCGACCGTCGCGAGGTCCCCGCCGTACAGCAGCTGCCGCAGCCCCTCGACCGTGTAGGACATGGGCAGGAACCGGTGCAGCGAGCGCAGCGGCTCCGGGATCGTCTGCCACGGGAACGTCCCGCCGGCCGTGACGAGCTGGACCAGCATGAGCACGAGCCCCAGGAACTGCCCCACGGCCCCCAGGTAGACGTTGAGCGCCTGGAGGATCGCGACGAACGTCGCGGACGCGAGCACCAGCAGCACCGCGGTCCCCACGGCGTAGACGGGGTCGATGTCGAGCGCGAACTTCACGACCGTGAACATGAGCGCGACCTGCGCGATCCCGATCACGGCCGGGGGGATCCACCCACCGAGCGCGGTCTGCCACGCGGGTCGTCCGGCCGCGAGCGACCTGGTCGACAGCGGCCGCACGAGCAGGAAGAGCACGTAGGCCCCGATCCACGCCGCGAGCGACATGAAGAAGGGGGCGAGCCCGGCCCCGTACGTCCCGGCGTTGGCGATCGTGTCCTTCTTGACCTCGACGGGGTTGCCGATCGTCTTCGCGGTGTCCTCCTGCGTCTGCTCGTCGACGTCGGGGATCTTGCCCAGCCCTGCCACGAGCCCGTCGTAGAGCTCGGTCATGCCGGACAGCAGCTCGCCCGTCCCGTCGCGCAGGGTCACGCTCGAGGACGCCAGCTGCGTGGCGCCGTCGGACACCTGGGCCGTGCCCGAGGCGAGCGTGCCGGCCCCGCTCGCGAGCGTGTCCGCGCCCGCGTCGAGCTGTGCCGCGCCCGAGGCGAGCTGGTCGCCTCCTGACGCCGCGGTCGCGATGCCCTGCGTGAGCGCGGGGGTCGCGCCCGCGAGGGTCGCGGCCCCTGCCGCGACCTGTGCCGAGCCCGAGCTGAGCTCGTCGAGCTTCTGCGACGCGCCCTCGACCTGGGTCGCGGCGGCCTCGACCGGGCCGCGCGCGTCCTCGAGGACCTGTGTGACGGCGTCGGCCTCCTCCTGGGTGATGGTGCCCGCTGCGACGAGCTCGGCGAGGCGCGCCTCGAGGTCCGTGCGTGCGGTGTCCAGCTGCCCGACGACGTCCCTCGCCGCCGCGGCCGCCTCCTGCCCGTAGCCCGCGACCTGGGCGTTGCCGTCCGCGACCTGCTGCGCGCCGTCGGCCAGCTCCTGCGTCTGGGACGGGAGGCTCGCGGTCTTGCTGCGCAGCGTGTCGAGACCGTCCGACAGCGTGGCCGCGCCCGAGGAGAGCCTGCCGCTCGCGGTCGCGAGCTCGTCGGCCCCCGTCGCGAGCTTCGAGGCGCCGGCCGCCGTCTCCCCCGCCCCCGAGGCGAGCCGGGCCGTGCCGTCGACGAGCTGGACGGTCCCGTCGGAGAGCTGCGTGGCGCCGTCGACCAGCTTCTGCGCACCGTCGACCCCGCTCGCGAGGTTGGTGTGGATCGACGCGAAGCCCTTGAGGAACGTGTCGGCGGCCTCGGTGCCGACCTGCTCGGCGATCGAGTCGCGGACCTTGCCGACGATCGTGTCGGCGATGGTCGCGGCCAGGTAGTTGTTGGCATCGTTGGTGATGAGGGTCAGGCTCGCCTGCTGCGGCTCGAACTTGCCCGAGGAGGCGAGGTCCTCGGAGAACGTCGGCCCGATGATGAGCGCCGCGTCGAAGCGCCCCGAGCGCACGCCCACCTCGGCGTCGGCCTGGCTCGTCTCGACCCAGCCGAACCCGCCGTCGCCGCTGAGCAGCTGCTTGGCCACCTCGTCACCGAAGTTGGTCTGGGTCGACGTGCCGTCGGCCGCGTCCTCGACCGTCGCGCCGCGGTCCTGGACCACGAGGGCCGCGGGGATCTCCTGGAGCTTGTCGTACGGGTTCTCGTTGGCGAACAGGTACAGGCCCGAGTAGAGCGTCGGGATGACGATCATGGCGAGGATCGCGAGCTTCGGCAGCGTGCCCGCGCTGATACGCCGCAGCTCCGAGATGCCCAGGCGGATGGCGGTCATCGGTCGGTCTCCTTCCCGGGGGCGGGTGCGTCGAGATCGGCGTGCCCAGCGGGTGCGGGCCCAGCAGGTTCGACGGGCCCAGCGGGATCCGCCGCACCGGCGGGCCCCGGCGGCTCGGCGTCACCAGGGGCCTCGCCGGTGGCCTGGTGCCTGCCGGGGGCTTCGCGGTCGAAGAGCCGGGTCGGGTCGGTCTCCTCGACGCCCTCCTCCTCGGGACCACCGCCCACCGGTGCGAGCACCGCGGGCTCGGGCCGGGTCCGCAACGCCTCGACGGGCGCGGCCCGCAGGGCGTCCGCACCGCGAGCAGGGGCCAGCTCCGCCCCGAGGTCACGGGCCGAGGACCGGGTGCACTCGACCATCACCCCGTACCCGAGCGAGGCGAGGGACTCCGCGACCGACCACCAGCCCGACGGCTCCCCGCTGTGCCGGTCGGGGAGCGTGAGCACGACGAACCGGACGTCCTTGCGCTCGGACGCGAGCGAGGACAGGAGCGCGGTCCGCACCGCGCCGTGCAGCGCGTCGATGCGCTCGCCCCGACGGTCGAGCAGGTCGTGGTCCGCGAGCCACCGCTTGGCGTCGCCGGGCAGCGACCGCCGGCCCGCGAGCGAGAGCTCCTCGGCGACGACGTCGCCGACCGTGAGCGCCTCGTCGGGCTCGGAGATGCCCGGCACGTCGACCACGGCCGTGACACGACGCAGCTCGGCCGTGGACGTGGTGGTCGAGCCGTCGTCCTCCACGAGCGTGACCGTCCCCGTGTACGGCGCGAGGCGCCCGGTCGCGACGAGCGCGAGCGCGGTGTGCCCGTGCCCGGGCTCGCCCGCGAGGAGCACGCACTCGCCCGACGAGACGCTGAGGGTGGTGGCCTCGAGCATCGGCGAGCGCCGACCCTCGACCTGGACGTCGTCCAACGTGATCTGCACCTTCGGGTCCTCTCGTGGCGAGGCCCACCGGGATACGCCGCGGCGGCCTCCCGTCGATCTTCCGTTGGACCGCCGGGGAGCGCACCTTGTCCCGTGCCGTCCGGGTGAAGGTCGCACGTCCCCCGGCCGAGGCGGCGCATCGTCGGTAGCCTGGGAAAACGGGCGACGAGAGGAGACTTCATGCGCGTCGTGATCGTCGGTGCGAGCGGCAACGTCGGGTCGGCCCTGCTGCGCCGGCTCGCGGATGAACCGGTCGTGACCTCGGTCGTGGGGGTCGCGAGCCGGGTGCCGCGCGCGGACGGCTCGAGCACGGTCGTCCCACCGTTCGACACCGCCGAGTGGGTGCGGTGCGACCTGAGGGACCCGGAGGACGTCGTGACCTCGCGGCTCGAGGGGGCGTTCGTGGGCGCGGACGCCGTCGTGCACCTCGCGTGGGCGATCGATCCCGCGCACGACCGGGACGAGCTGGCCCGCGTCAACGTCGAGGGCACGCGACGGGTCGCCGCGGCCGCGGCGCGCGCGGGGGTGGGGCACCTGGTCGTCGCGTCGTGCGCGAGCGCGTGCTCGCCCGCGTTCGACGACGTCCCGCGTGACGAGTACTGGCCCACCGCGGGCATCGCGGGGTCGGTCAGCAGCGCCCAGAAGGTCGAGGTCGAGGAGCTCCTCGACCGGTTCTCGGCCGCTCACCCGGGCGTCGTGGTGACGCGCGTGCGCGCACCGTTCACGTTCCAGCGCGACGCCGCGAGCGAGGTGTCGCGGTTGTTCTTCGGTCGGCTCCTGCCCCTGCCGCTGCGCCGCAAGGGATTCCTGCCGACGCTCGTGTGGCCGCGCGGGATGCGGCTCCAGGTGGTCCACGCGGACGACCTCGCGGAGGCCTACCGCGCGATCCTCGTGGGGCGCCACGCGGGCACGTTCAACGTCGCCGCTCCGGAGGTCCTCTCAGGGCCCGACGTCGCCGCGATCGTCTCGCAGGGAAAGCTCCGTGAGGTCTCGCCCACGTCGTTGCGGCGCCTTGTCGCCCTGGCCTGGGCGGCACGAGCCGTCCCGCTCGACCCGGGCTGGTTCGACGTCGCGCTCGCGGTACCGGTCCTCGACGCGTCGCGGGCGCGCCGGCTGCTGCGCTGGGCACCGTCGCACGACGCCCGGTCGACCGTCACCGAGGTCGTCGACGGGCTTGTCGAGGGTGCCGGGACCCAGAGCCCGCCGCTGCTGCCGCACTAGGGTCGGCGGCCGCGAGCCGCGGCGCGCCGGGCGCGAGGAGGGCGGCTCGGTCGAGCCGCCCTCCTCGCGCCCGGCGGACCGCGGGGTCCGGGTCAGGACTCGTAGGTCGCGTCGAGCGTGATCGTCGTACCCGTGAGCGCCTTGGAGACCGGGCACGTGGCCTTGGCCGTCTCCGCCGCCTCGAGGAAGCCGGCCTCGTCGAGGCCCTCGACCTCGCCACGGACCGTGAGGGCGATCGCGGAGATCCGCAGGCCGCCAGCAGGGTCCGGGGTCAGCGTGACGTCGGCCGACACGTCGAGCGCGAGGGGCGTGCCGCCCGCGGCGCCGATCACGCCGGAGAGCTGCATCGCGTAGCACGAGGTGTGCGCGGCCGCGATGAGCTCCTCGGGGCTCGTGACTCCCTCGGCCGCGTCGGCCGTGCGGCGCGGGAAGCTGACGTCGAACGTCCCGACGCCGGAGCTCGTGAGCTCGACCTGTCCGGTGCCCTCCTGGAGGGTGCCGTTCCATGCGGTGCGTGCGGTGCGGACTGCCATGATGTGGCTCCTTCGAGCGGGGGATCAGGGGTGCAGGACCGTGCGTACCGACGGTAACCCCGGAGGCGGGCCGCTCGCAGAAGGGTCCGTCGCCCGCGTGGCAGCCGGGGTGCCCCTAGGGTGTCCCGGTGAGCATCGAGGAGATCATCGGCTTCGTGACGGGCGCCCTGTGCGTCTGGCTGGCCGTCCGGCAGAACGTGTGGACCTTCCCTATCGGCCTCGCGAACAACGCGGTGTACGTGATCCTGTTCGCCTCGACGGGGCTCTACGCCGGCGCGGGGCTCCAGGTCGTGTACCTCGTCCTGGGCGCGCTCGGCTGGTACTGGTGGGTGCGCGGCGGCGAGGCGCACCGTGCGCTGACCGTGCGACGGACCCCCGCGTGGGTCTGGCCCGCCGCTGCGGTGGGCGCCGCCGCGGCGACCGCGCTGCTGGTCTGGGTCCTGTCGACGTGGACCGACTCGACCGTGCCGTTCTGGGACGCCCTGACGACCTCGACGAGCCTGGTCGCCCAGCTCATGCTGGGGCGCAAGTGGGTGGGGAGCTGGTGGGTGTGGATCGTGACCGACGTGATGCTCGTCGGCCTCTACGCGAGCCAGGGGCTGTGGCTGACGGCCGTCCTCTACGTGGGCTTCATCGGCCTGTGCGCGCTGGGCCTGCGCGACTGGTCGGCAGAGCTGCGCGCCGGCACGCACACGAGCGCGGGCACGCCCACGGAGCCCGACGGCCCTGTGCCCGCAGTTCAGCAGGACGCCCGATGACCCGGTTCGCGCACGGCCTCGTGATCGGCAAGTTCTACCCCGTGCACGCGGGCCACGTGAACCTCGTGCGCACGGCGCTGTCGCGGTGCGAGCGCGTGACCGTCCAGGTGCTCACGGCCTCGCAGGAGTCGATCCCGGGCGAGGTCCGCGCCGGGTGGCTGCGGGCCGAGGTGCCCGGCGCGCACGTCGTCACGGGACTCGACGACGCCCCGGTCGACTACGCGAGCCCCGACGCGTGGGCCGAGCACGTCAAGGTCATGGAGTCGCTCCTCGACCCCGCCGACGCCCCCGTGGACGCCGTGTTCACGTCGGACCGGTACGGCGTCGAGCTGGCCCGCCGGTTCGACGCCGAGTGGGTCCAGGTCGACCCGGGCCGCGCGGTGGTCTCGGTGTCCGGGACCGCGGTCCGCGCCGACCCCGGGGCGCACTGGTGGGCGCTGCCCTCCTCGGTCCGAGCGTGGTTCGCGCGCCGCGTCGTGGTGCTCGGTGCCGAGTCGACCGGTTCGACGACCCTGGCCACCGAGCTCGCCGAGCACTACCGCCTGGAACCCGTGCTCGAGTTCGGCCGCGAGTGGTCGGAGGTCCGTCCGGGAGGGCTCGAGGCGCCGTGGCACACCGCAGAGTTCGACCTCGTCGCCCGGGAGCAGGCCCGGCGCGAGGACGAGGCCGCGGCCCTGACCCCGGTCCCCCTGGTCGTGTGCGACACCGACGTGCTCGCGACGACCCTGTGGCACGAGCGCTACGTCGGCTCACGGTCGGCGAGCGTCGAGGCGCTCGCCGCGACCCGCCGTCCCGACCTCTACCTCCTCACGGGCGACGAGATCCCGTTCGTCCAGGACGGGCTGCGCGACGGCGAGCACATCCGCCACGCGATGCAGGACCGCTTCCGGGAGGTCCTGGCCGGGCAGGACGTGCCGTGGCTCGAGGTGCACGGAGACCGGGCGAGCAGGCTCGCCCGGGCGATCGACGCCGTCGGGCCGCTGCTCGCCACGCCCCGTGCCGTGGCCGCGCCCATGACGCAGGCCGGGACCGACGCCTACTGAGCCGGGCCGCGAGCGCCCCTCCGGCGCACCCCCGCCGTCAGGGCGCGAGCACCACGGCCGTCCCGTACGCCACGATCTCCTGGTAGCCGTTGCCGACCTCGTCGCTGTCGTAGCGCATCGCGAGGATCGCGTTGGCGCCCTGCGCCGTGGCCTCCTCGACCATGCGGGCCACGGCCTCGTCGCGTGACTGCTGGAGCTGCTTGGTCAAGCCCTTGAGCTCGCCGCCGACGATCGACTTGAACCCCGCCCCGATCTGCGCGCCGACGTTGCGCGACCGGACGGTCAGTCCGGTCACCTCGCCCACGACCTGCTGCACGGTCCGGCCCGGGACATCGTTCATGGTGGAGACCAGCACGGTACGTCCTCCTCACGGTCGCGCGACTTGCGCGACGTCTCCCTCACCGTAGGAGGTCCCCGGTCGCCGCGCCCGGTGGGGCCGAGGGGCCGTGGAACGCTTCGTCCCACCCCGGCGGCTCGCCGCGTGGTCGCGGGCCCGCGGGGTTTGAATGGACGCATGAGCGCCTCGGACTCCCCCACCGCGACCGCGACCGCCGAGCCGACGCCCTGGGCGCTCCCGCCACGAGCGGTGCTGGCCGAGGTCGGGTCGAGCGACGAGGGGCTCACGGCCGACCAGGCCCGGACGCGGCTCGCCGAGGTGGGCCCCAACCGGCTGGCCCCGCCCGCGCGCACGCCCTGGTGGCGCCGGGTGCTGTCGCAGTTCGACGACGTCCTCATCTACATCCTGCTCGTGTCGGCCGTGCTCAAGGCGATCGTGGGCGACTGGATCGACTTCACGGTGATCCTCGCGGTCGCGGTCATCAACGCCGCGATCGGGCTGGTCCAGGAGGGCCGGGCCGAGAAGGCGCTCGACGGCATCCGCAGCATGCTCTCGGTCCACGCGCAGGTCCGGCGCGACGGCGCCTGGACGCAGATCGACGCCGACGACCTGGTCCCGGGCGACGTCGTGCGGGTCCGGTCGGGCGACCGCGTCCCGGCCGACCTGCGGCTGCTGGAGGGGGTCAACCTCCGGGTCGACGAGTCGGCGCTCACGGGCGAGTCGGTGCCCGCGTCCAAGTCGAGCGACCCCGTCCCCACAGGGGCCGGGGTGGGCGACCGGTCGAGCATGCTGTTCTCCGGCACCCTGGTCTCGGCGGGGACGGGCACGGGCGTGGTCGTCGAGACGGGCGAGACGACCGAGATCGGCCGCATCCAGACCCTGATCTCCGAGGTGGACTCGCTCGAGACCCCCCTGTCGCGGACGCTCGACGCGTTCGGCAAGAAGCTCGCGGTCCTGATCCTCGTGATGGCCGTGGTCATGGTGGTCATCGGGCGCGTGGTCCACGGGTTCGACACCCCCGAGCTGATCTCGGCGGCGATCGGGTTCGCGGTCGCCGCCGTGCCCGAGGGCCTGCCGGCCCTCGTGACGATCACGCTCGCGCTGGGCGTGCAGCAGATGGCCCGACGACGGGCGATCACGCGCCGCCTCCCGGCCGTCGAGACGCTCGGCTCGGTGACCACGATCTGCTCGGACAAGACCGGGACGCTGACCAAGAACGAGATGACGGCCCGCACCGTGCGGACCGCGGCGCACGAGTACGCCGTGACGGGGATCGGCTACGCGCCCGACGGCGAGGTCGACCTCGACGGCTCCCCCGCGCTGCTGGCCGAGCACGCCGACCTGCGGCGCCTGGCCGAGGTCATGACGCTGTGCAACGACGCCCGGATCGTCCGGTCCACCGTGGAGGGAGGGGGCCGAGGCCCCGAGGGGACCGACGGACAGGGCGGACACGACGACGACGCCGGCGAGGGCGACGCGCCGGGCTGGCGGCTCGTGGGCGAGCCGACCGAGGGAGCGTTGCGGACCCTGGGCCTCAAGGCCGGGTTCGACCCGACCGGGTGGCGGCGCGTCGCGCTCGTCCCGTTCGAGTCCGAGAACAAGTACATGGCCACGCTGACCCAGGACCCCGACGGCGGTCTCCACGTCCTCGTGAAGGGCGCCCCGGACCGCGTGCTCGACCGGTGCGCGACCCAGACCGGCGCGGACGGGCGGCCCGAGCCGCTCGACCGCGACCTCTGGTACGAGCAGATCGACGCGATCGGCGCCCAGGGTCTGCGGGTCCTGGCCGCTGCGCGCGCCGGTGCGGCCCCTGGTCGGACGACGCTCTCCCCCGAGGACGTCGAGGAGGGCCTCGAGCTGGTCGGACTGGTCGGCATCGTCGACCCGCCCCGCCCTGAGGCGATCGAGGCCATCGCCCAGTGCCAGGACGCCGGGATCACGGTCAAGATGATCACGGGTGACCACTCGGGCACGGCCCTCGCGATCGCCCGCGAGATGGGGATCGTGCCACCGACCGGCGCCGGGGACGGAGCACCTGCGCCCCAGGTCCTGACGGGTGCCGAGCTCGAGGCCATGAGCACCGAGGAGCTCCGCGCGGTGGTCGAGGACGTCGACGTCTACGCGCGCACGAGCCCCGAGCACAAGATCCGCATCGTCTCGGCGCTCCAGTCACGCGGGCAGGTCGTGGCCATGACGGGCGACGGCGTCAACGACGCCCCCGCGCTGACCCAGGCCGACGTCGGCGTCGCGATGGGGATCAAGGGCACCGAGGCGACCAAGGAGGCCGCCGAGGTGGTCCTGGCCGACGACAACTTCGCGACGATCGAGCGGGCCGTCGAGGAGGGGCGACGGATCTACGACAACCTGCGCAAGTCGGTCCTGTTCCTGCTGCCGACCAACGGCGCGCAGTCGCTCGTGATCCTCGTCGCGGTCCTGCTCGGGTGGGCGCTGCCGCTCCAGCCCGTGCAGGTCCTGTGGATCAACATGGTCACGGCCGTCACGCTGTCTCTCGCGCTGGCCAACGAGCGGGCCGAGCCCGACATCATGTCGCGCGCGCCGCGCGACGCCAAGGCCTCGATCCTCACCGCGGCCTACCTGCGACGGGTCCTGCTCGTCTCGGTCCTCATCGGCGGCGCGACCATGGCCGTGTACTTCGTCGAGCGCGACCAGGGCATGAGCGTCCCCGAGGCCCAGACCACGGCCGTGACGATGCTCGCGCTCGGCCAGCTCGCCTACCTGTTCAACTGCCGCTTCCTGGACCGGTCGTCCATCACGTTCGCGGTCCTGCGGGGCAACCGGGCGGTCTGGTACTCGGCGGGCGCGCTCGTCGCGCTGCAGGCCGTGTTCGTCTACGCGCCCTTCATGCACTCGTGGTTCGGCTCGGCGCCGATCGGGCCGCGCGAGTGGGGCATCACGCTCGGGCTCTCGGTCGTGGTGTTCCTCCTCGTCGAGGCCGCCAAGGCGTTCGGAAGGAGGCGGACCTCCGCCGCACGGTCGAGGTAGATCGACGAGGTAGAGGGTTTCCGTCGAGGTAGAGGTCCCCAGACCTCTTTCTCGACGAGAACCCTCTACGTCACGGCGAAGCCCCACGCACTCTCCTGGCAGAATCGCTCCGTGACCCCCGCCGAGCAGCAGGACCTCGACCACGTCTCCTCCGCTCCCACGCGCCCCGGGCCGGCGGCCACGAACCCGTTCGACCTGGACGTCGCGGACCTGTTCCGCACGCCCGTGTCCGGCGCCCCGGGCACAGCCGGGACGAGTCACGGCTCGACGACGTTCGCGCCGCTCGACGAGAAGCTGCGCCAGGCGTACTTCTGGGTCGTCAACCACGCGATCATCAGCCCGCACTACGACGTCGAGTTCTCGGCCGGCCCTACGGCCCCGGACGTCTCGTTCCGCCTCGGGGACTCCCGGGCACGCCTGAACCTGCCGAGCGACCAGTCGTACTCGAGCTTCGTGCTGCTCCCGCTGCTGACGTTCGCGGTGCGGGGCCGTTGCCTCATGGTCGGCGGCCCGGGGCGCGGCAAGACCGCGAGCGCCGTCCTCATGGGCGTCCTCGCGGGCTACCCGGTCCGGGACGTGCGGCGCGCGATGCAGCACGGGCACCCGCAGCTCACGGTCTCGGACCTGTTCGGCACGCCCCTGCCCAAGGACCTGGTGCAGGCAGACTCGCTCGCCGACGTCGACGTCGCGTGGCGCACGTGGCTGGGCATGCGCGTCAAGATCGTCGACGAGTACAACCGCATCCCGACGCGCACGCAGTCGGCGCTCCTGACGGTCCTGGCCGACGGCTACGTCGAGGTCTACGACCAGGTCTACGAGACGGGTGCCGCCGCCTGGTACCTCACGGCGAACGACGACGCGGGCGGTGGGACCTACCAGGTCGTCGACGCGCTGCGGGACCGGATCGACGTCGTCGTGCACGCGCTGCCGTTCAACAACCGCTTCCTGGGCGACCTGGTCGCGCGCGCCGAGCGCGGGGTGCGTCCCGAGGAGAACGTGCCCCCCGAGATCGTGTTCGACGCCGACGAGCACGACCGCCTGCACCGCGACGTGCTCGCGGTGCGCATCCCGGTCCCGGTGCGGCGACGGCTGGAGTTCTTCGCGAGCCAGCTCGAGGTGCTGGAGCGGGCCGCGTGGCAGTTCGAGTACCGCACCAAGGACACCGCGAAGCTCGCGGGGATCGACCCGCACCTCCTGGCCGCGGCCGACACGGGCCGCGACCGGCTGGGCGACATCGGCGCGCAGACCCTCAACGGGCTCTCGGTGCGGGCCCTGCAGTCGCTCATCTCGTACGCCAAGGCCATGGCGTTCTTCCGCGGCAACGCCGAGGTGGACCTCGCGGACCTGCGCGCGGTGCTCCCCTTCGTGCTGCACGACAAGCTGGTCCCCGACCTGCAGTCCGCACCCTTCGACGACGAGGAGCGCGAGCCCCTGCGCGCCGACCGCGTCTCGTGGATCCGTGACCTGTTCGACACGGCCTGCCAGCAGTACGACGCCGCGGGGCTCGACCAGGACGACCCCGTGGCCGAGATCCTCTCGGCGGTCGAGGCCGGTCTCGAGGGGCTGGGCGAGGCCGAGGTCCTGCGGCGCACCGCGCAGATCGAAGGGCTGCTGTCCCTGTGGCAGGACGCGGTCAAGCTGCACGGGAACGTCTACGAGGACGCCCTGGTCCTGAAGTACGCGCACCAGCGCTACACGAACTACCTCGCGTGGCTGCGCTGGAGCGGTCAGTGAACGCTCGCCACCCCGACGACGGCAGCGGCCCCGGCCCCGGCGAGGACTCCCCGACGCGCTCGCCGTTCGCGGAGCACCTGGTGCAAGAGCGCGACCACCTCAACGCGGTGCTCGCGCGCGCGGTCGCGCTCGGTGCGGACCGCGACGACGTGGCCGGGGCCGTGCGCGAGCTGCGCCCGGTCGTCGACGGGCTCGCTCCCGCGCTCGACGCCGGCGAGCTCGCGGGCGTCGTGGACGCGCTCGTGTCCACGGCGACCCGGTGCGTGGCGGCTCGCCGGTGGCGCTCCGACTCGGCCGAGCGGTGGGCGGTCCTCGCCCTCGCGCCCCAGGTCCTGCCGTGGCTGCGCACCGCCCCGGCCGTCACGGTGGCCGCGCTCACGGACGCGGCGCGCCCGGTCGCGGCGCGCGGGGACGCGACCGGCTGGGGACGGCGTGTGTCCGCTGCGGCCGAGGTCGCAGGAGCCGCGACGCTCGCGGCCCGGGGCGGGCCGGCGTCCGAGGGGCTCGCAGCGCCCGGCTCGCCTGCCGCCACCGTCCGCGACGTCGTCCTGGTCGCGGCGTGGCGCAGCGGCCTCGTCCGCTACCGGCAGGCCGCGCTGCGCGCCGCGGCGTCGCTCCCCTCGCCCGTCGCCGCGGCGGCGCTCGACCTGGCCCCGGGGACCGACGTCGGCGCGGTCCTCGAGCGGCACGCGAACGACCCGTGGTGGTGGCCCGGGCAGGCCGCCTCGCACGGCGCGGCCCCCGCGGTCAGCCGGTTCGGGGGCTTCCGCGGGTTCGGCGGTCCGTGGCTCACGCTGCCGCTCGTCGTCGGGCCGCTGCCCGGTGAGCCCGGCCTGCTGTGGGCCGTCCGCACGGCCCGGCCCCAGGCCGAGGACTGGACGCTCGTGTGCGACGTCCACGGGTGGGCCGCGCTGCGCGCCGCCCCGGGGGCCGAGGAACGGCCTGCCCCGGGCGCGACCGACCGCACCCCGCCCGCCGGCGTCCCCTGGCTCGACGACGTGACCGGGCAGGCCTCGACGCTCACGCCCTCGACCCACCTGACGCTCGTCAGCCGCGAGCACTCGTACTCGCTCGACCTGGTACGGGCACCCCGATGACGGGTACGCCCACGCCGGGCCCGACGGCGGCGGACGGCTCCGCGTCGCTCCCCCCGGCGCCCGGCGCCGGCACGCGGCACGCACCGTCGCGCACGAGGCTCCGCGACCGGTGGCTCGCGGCCTGGCCCGAGGCCCTGGCCGCCTGGGGCACGCAGACCCGCCTGCACGCGCCCGTGCTGCACCACGGCGACGACCGGCCCCAGGACGTCGGGTCGTTCGCGTGGTTCTCGACCGTGGACGTCGAGGTGCACATCGACCTCGACGACATCGCCGAGCGCGGGCTCGAGGACCACGCGGTCGCGGTGCTCGCGCACGAGATCGGGCACCACCTGCTGTCCCCCGGCGACCTGACGACGAGCGCCCGGATCCTCTCGCGCGTCCGGGACGGCCTGGTCGACCTGGACCCGCTCGCGGGGGCCATGGCGAACCTCTGGTCCGACCTGCTGGTCAACGACCGTCTGCAGCGGCGCGCGGGCCTCGACATGGCGGCGATCTTCGCGGCCCTCGGCGCAGGGCGGGCACCGCTCGCGCAGATGGTCATGCGGACCGACGAGATCCTCTGGGGCCTGCCCCGCGGGACGCTGACCCATCCCGACCACCCCGTGCCCGAGCGCGAGGCGAGCCTGTGCGCGCGCCTCGTGCGGGCCTACGCCAACGACCCCGTGGGGGGTGCGGGCGGGTTCGCCGCCCTGATCCGCCCGCTGCTCGTGGCCCCGCCGTCCGACGAGCCGGGCGCCGCGCCGGGGGGCTCGGCCGACGGAGCAGGTCCCGCGGCGGACGGCGGGAGCGGCGCAGCCCTCTCCGGCGGGCAGCACGGCATCCTGTGCTCGCAGTCGGAGCCCGCGGGAGCCGTGCCCGCGGGCCTCGCGACCGACCCCACGCTCGGGCGACCCGTGCTGCACCCCGCGGTTGATCCGCGCGTGACGGGCGCGACGCCGTCGGGCCCGGACGAGGAGCGTCCCCTCCCTGTCCCGGCGAGCGACGCGACCGGGGCCGCCGACGCCCTGGGCCAGGCCATCTCGCCCGCGCACTACGACGCGGTCCTGCGGCTGCTCGGCCTCACGACGTCGAGCGCGCAGTCCGCCGCGCGCTGGTACCGCGAGCACGCCATGCGCTTCCTCGTCCCCTTCCCCGTCCGGACGGACTCCCCGGTCGACGAGGAGCTGCTCGGCGGGCACGAGCAGTGGGACCTGGGCGAGGACCTGGCCGACGTCGACTGGGCCGCGACCGTGCTGCGCTCCCCCGTGATCGTCCCGGGGGTCACGACCGTGCGCCGCGTGCACGAGCAGCAGGACGGGCACGACCCCGCGCCGCGCCCGTACGACCTGGACCTGTACCTCGACTCGTCGGGGTCCATGCCCAACCCCCAGCAGCGGCTCGCACCCATCGCCCTGGCCGGGGCGGTCCTGGCCCTGTCCGCGCTGCGTGCCGGTGCGCGCGTCCAGGCCACGACGTGGAGCGGCCCCGAGCAGGTCGCGGGCACCGACGGCTTCACGCGCGACGCCGACGCGATCCTCGCGGCGATCGTCGCGCACTTCGGGGGCGGCACCTCGTTCCCGGTCCCCCTGCTCGAACGCACCCACCTGGGCGACCCCGTCACGGGCGCCCCGGCCGTGCGCACCCGACCCGCGCACGTGTCGGTCATCTCCGACGACGGGATCAGCTCGATGTTCCTCGACCACCTGGGCGGTTGGCCGCGCGACCCTTCCGCACCGCGAGCCGCGTCCGACGACACGCTCGCGGCGCGCGCCGTCCGGGCCGCAGGGGGCGGCGGCAGCCTGGTCCTGCAGGGCAGCGACGAGCTCGCCCGACGCGTCGCCGGCTGGGCGCCCGGCTACCGGACGTTCGCGGTGAGCTCGACCGAAGACCTCGTGCGCTTCTCGCGCGACTTCTCCCGCACGCTGTGGACCACGAAGGGAGCGGACCGTGCCCGCTGACACCACCTCTGCCGGGCCCGCCGGCTCCGTCGGACCCCGATCCTCCCGGCCCACGGTCGAGGGCCCCGCCCTCGCGGTCCTCGTGCAGCGCCTGACGCTCACGCCGCCCGACGTGCTCGATCCCGGGGTGCACGTGCCCGCCCTGGTGGGCGACGCCGTCGACCTCCTGGCCCTGAGCGTGCCCGGCTGGTGGCAGCTCGACGCGCACGCCCGCACCGCGCTCGACCGCACGTGCGGGGCGGGGGCGCCCGCGGCCTCGCGCGCCGGGGCCGGGATCGCGGTCTGGCTCGTGCGCGCTCCCGAGCTCACGCGCCTGCCCCACCTGCGGGAGGCCGCGCCCGACGGCCCCGCTGCCTGGCTCCTCGCCGTGGTCGACGCCCTCGCGCACGACCTCGCGCCCGTGCGCGACCCGCAGACCTGGGTCTCGTCCCCCGAGGGGCGCGAGGAGGCCGCACGCGCGTTCCTGCGCGCGGCACGGCTGCGCCCCGCGGGCGAGAGCGACGCGGTCGCCGAGGACCGCTGGTCCGCGGTCAGCACGGTCGAGCAGCGGCGCGTCGACCGGGAGATGGCCGAGGAGGTCCGGCGCTCGGAGGAGCTCGCCAAGGCCCTCGCGGCCAAGCGCGCGGCCGAGGCCGCCGCGCAGTACGCGAACTACTGAGGCGTCGCGCGGGCCAGGGGGCGAGCCGCGCTCGGGAACGCGTCGCAGAGCGCGAGCCCATCGAGCCCCTGGACGCCGGGCGCCGCCCGCACGGTCCCCGCAGGAGCCCGACCGTTCACGTACAGTGCGACGACCGACGACGACCTGTCCCTCACCCGTCGAGGAGTCCCGTGCCCCCCGCCCCTGACGCACCCCCGTCCCCCGACCTCCCCAGCGGTGTCCCGGACGCGCTGCTCGGCGAGTACGCACCGTTCGGCAACGTCGCGCTCGACGACGCCGAGCGCTGGCCCACGCTCACGCCCGACGGCGCCGCTCGCCTCGACGCGCTGCGTCACCACCCGGCGGCACCGGTCTGGGTGCACGCGACGGGCGACCGGCTCACGGCCGACGACCTGCCCGTGCTCGCCGCGACCGCGCGCCGGTTCGCCGGGGCCGACAGCGGCAGAGACGCCGGCCCCGGGGACGACGGCCGCGACGACGCCGGCCCAGGCGCAGCGCTCCGCACCGGCACCTCCCGCACGACGGCCGAGCGCGACGTCCCCCCGTGGGTCACGGACCTCGTCGAGCGCGCGCACACGGTCGTCCCGCGCTACCGGCGTGCCCGGGACCAGCGCCGGAGCCACGCTCGTTCCCCGCTCGACGACCTGCCCCCCGTGACCCGCGACGACCTGCGGGCCGACCTCGCGTCGTTCGTGCCCGTCGACGTCGACCTGTCGCGCGTCCTCGAGGGCACTAGCTCGGGCAGCACCGGGGCGGCCGTGGTCGTCCCGCTGCACCCCGTCGCGGTCGCGGCCGACCTCGCGCTCCTCCACCTCCTCGTCCGGGACGCCGGTGCGGCCTGGGTACCGCACGAGGACCGGCTGGGTCTCGCGAACCTCGTCGACCAGCGGGCCGCCTTCACGTACGCGTCGGCCATGACGGGCTTCGACGCGGCCTCGGGTCGGGCCGCGAGCGACGTCGCCGTGCCGCTCATGGCGCGCGTGAACCTCGACCCCGGCGCGTGGCGGGACCCGGCCGACCGCTCGACGTTCCTGCGCGGGACCGACCCGCAGGTCCTCAGCAGCTCACCCCTCCCGCTGCTGGCGCTGGCCGACCTCGACGCGCGCGAAGGGCTCGGCCTGCACCCGGTCGCGGTCGTGAGCGGGGCCGCTCACCTCACCCCGCCCGCGCGGGCCCGGCTGCGGGCCGCGTGGGGCGTCCCGGTGATCGACCTGTACGGCCTGCGCGAGACGGGCGCGGTGGCCTCGCGCGCGGACGACGGCCCGTTCGTCGTCGTCCCGCGTCGTGTCTGGGTCGAGATCCTGTCCGACGACGGCACGCCCGTCCCCGACGGGTCGCCGGGCGAGGTCGTGGTCACCACGGACGAGAACCCCTACCTGCCGCTCCTGCGCTACCGCACGGGAGACCGCGCACGGATCGTCCGTCCCCACGGGCCTGGTGGGCGGGTCGAGCTGCACGACCTCGAGGGGCGCTCGCCCGTGCGCTACCTGCACGCCGACGGGCGCTGGCTCGGTTCGGTCGATGCGACCCAGGTCCTCCAGGCGGCCGGGATCGCGGCCTGGCAGCTCCACCAGCGCGCCGACGGGACGATCGACCTGACCGTGGTGCCGGACGCACCCGTGGGCGGGGCGCCGTCGGGCCACGGTCCGGTCGGCGCGTCCAGGCCGGGAGAACCCGCAGCGGGCTCGGCTGCGCACGCCCTGCGACGGTGGATCGGGCGCGACGTCGTCGTGACGGTCACGACGCCGGCCCGCCTGGGACACGGCCGGGCACGCCGCTACTCGAGCGACGTGCCCGGCGGTCAGGCGTGAGTCCCGGTCAGCCGATGTTGCCCTCCGGGCGGAAGACGATCGACGAGGTGCGGTCGTTCATGGACCCGAGGCTCGTGCACAGCGGGACGCAGTTGGTCGTGGTGCCCGAGTAGTTCTCGCCGTCGTAGAGCGTCGACCAGCACCGGGCGTAGGTCGCCATGGAGCTGATGTTGTTGTTCATCAGGTAGGTCGACATCTTGGGGAACCCGTAGGTGTTGCCCGTCATGCACCCGTAGCCGCTGCTGCCGTAGAAGACCTTGGCGCCACCGGTCTGGTTGGTGTTCTTGTACGCGATGCCCAGCATCATGGAGCTCGCGGCGGCGGTCGTGACCGTGCCCGCTCTCGCCGCCTGGGGCGCGGCCGCCGCCTTGGCCGCCTGCTCGTTCGCGTAGCCCCGCAGGGCCGTGATGTCACCCGCGAGGACGCGCGGGTCCGTCACGGGCTCCCCCGAGACCGACTCGAGCGCCTCGCCGAGCGTGTCGAAGCACGCGGTCGTGGGCGCGGGGGTGAGGGCGATGTCCTGCCCGGCCGGTGTCGGCTGCGCGATGACCGTGCAGACCTGGTCGTCGGTGGGGAATCCCTGCGACGTCAGGTCGGGACCGCTCGCGAGGGCCGGTGCCCCGCCGATCCCCCCGAGGACCAGGACGACCGCCGAGACGCCGGCCAAGCGCGTGATGCGTCGTGACATGTGGTGCTCCTTCACAGCGTGGGCCGGGAGCCTCCGCGACCTCGCGAAGGACCGACACGTGGGTGAGGACCGACAGCGGGACAACCTCGTCCCACGCCCCCGCACCGATCCTAGGGGTAGGTCAGAGCAGTGTCCCGTTTGTCCCCTGTGTTCACCCGCGGCCACCGGATCTGTTGCCCGGGGCCCGCGTGACGCGCGGTCGCACGGCTTCCCCTATAGCGTGCAGGCACGGTCGTCTGCACACAGCCGTCGGCGACCGCAACGGGGGAACCACCAAGCACCTTCAACGCCACCGGTCCGTACCGGGGAAATGAGTGTCGATGAAGCACCGTTCGTTGTTAGCTGCAGTCTCTGGACTGGCGGTGGTCGCGGCCTCAGCGCTGCCCGCCGCGTCCGCACCGTCCGACCCGGCCGGCCCGTCCGGCCCCACCCTCACCTCGCAGTCCTCGGAGTCGCTCGCGCTCGACCAGGGCAAGGTCGCCCCGTCGCTCGCCGAGTCCTCCGGGACCGTGACCGCGTTCGTCCAGCTCGACACCCCCTCGGGGGTCGACCTGTCGGAGCAGGGCGCGAGCGCCGCGCAGGTCGAGGACAACCAGGCAGTCGTCGAGCAGCTCGCGGACAGCGTCGTCCCCGCGCAGACGAACGCCCGCAGCGCCCGTGCCGCGGGCGCGCCCCAGCAGGTGTCGGTCACGAGCAAGCTCGTCCCCGGTGTCGTCGTGACCGGTGACGCCGAGCAGGTCCGTGCCCTGGCAGGTGACGACAAGGTCGTCACGGTCTACCGCATCGTCCCCAAGACGCCCTCCAACAAGGGCACCGACGCGTTCACGCGGGCCCTCGAGGCATGGCAGAGCACGGGCTACACGGGGCAGGGCGTCCGGATCGGCATCATCGACACGGGCATCGACTACACGCACGCGGGCTTCGGCGGCCCGGGCACGCAGGCCGCCTACGACGAGGCGTACGGCGTCAAGGGCCAGGGTCCCGTCCCCGCGGGGACGTTCGACGACGCCAAGTACCTCGGCGGGTACGACTTCGCGGGGTACGACTACGACGCGTCGGGCACCGTGCCGGGCACGTCGCTGATCCCGACGCCGGACGAGAACCCGATCGACTCGCTCGACTCGATCGGCTCGGGTCACGGCTCGCACGTCGCGGGCACGACGGGCGGCTACGGCGTCCTGGCTGACGGGACGACGTTCGACGGCGACTACACGACCCTCACCGACATCTCCGACTGGACGGTCGGGCCGGGCTCGGCCCCCGAGTCGGGCCTGTACGCGCTCAAGGTCTTCGGTGACCTGGGCGGCTCGACCAACGTCGTGGTCGACGCGCTCGAGTTCGCGGCCGACCCCGACGGCGACGGCGACCTGTCCGACCGGCTCGACATCGTGAACCTGTCGCTCGGCTCGGACAACAGCCCGGCCGACGACCCGGAGAACCTGTTCATCGACCAGCTCTCGCGCCTGGGCACGCTCGCGGTCGTCGCGTCGGGCAACGCGGGCGACGTGACCGACGTCGGGGGCTCGCCCGGCAACGCGCGCACCTCGCTCACGGTCGCGAACTCGGTGGGCAACACCCAGACGTTCGACGGCGTCGAGGTCACTGCCCCGGCGGGCGTCGCGGGCTCCTATCCCGCGCAGAACTCGCAGAGCTACGCGGGCGACGCCGACGTGACCGCGGAGGTCGCGTTCCTGGGCGCCACGGTCAGCGGGTGCACGCCCCTGACACCGGCGCAGGCCACCGCCACGGCGGGCAAGATCGCGTTCCTCTACTGGGACGACGACGACGCCACGCGGGCGTGCGGGAGCGCGGCGCGCTTCAACAACGCGCAGGCCGCGGGCGCGGTCGGCGTCCTGCTGTCCTCCGAGCTCGAGGTCTTCGCGGCCGGGATCGCGGGCAACGCGGGCATCCCGGGCGCGCAGCTCACGGGCCCGAGCCACGACGCGCTGCGTCCGGCGATCGAGGCGGGCGGCGTCGTCCTGACACTGGGCCCGTCGCTCGCGAACTCGTCGTTCGTCGAGATCCCCGCGATCGGGGACACGCTCAACGCGGGGTCCTCGCGCGGGGTGCACGGCTCGCTGGGCGTCGTGAAGCCCGACGTCGCCGCACCGGGCACGGGGATCTCGTCCGTGGCCTCGGGTCGTCTCACGCAGCCCGGCATCAAGTCGGGCACGTCGATGGCCACCCCGCACGTGGCGGGCATCGCGGCGCTCGTCAAGGAGGCCCACCCGGGCTGGAGCGCGCAGCAGGTCAAGACGGCCGTCATGAACACGGCCTCGCACGACGTGTGGACGGGTCAGGGCGGCACGGGCACGGCGTACGGCCCCGAGCGCGTGGGGTCGGGGCGCGTGGACGCGGTCGACGCGGTGAAGAACTCGACCCTCGCCTTCTCGGCGCAGGACAAGGAGCTCGTCTCGGTGTCGTACGGGCTCGTGCCCGTGGCGGACAAGACCGTCAAGGAGCGCCGCACGGTCGACGTGCAGAACACGGGTTCGCAGACCGTGAAGTACGCGGCGGCGTTCACGACGTCGAGCTCCGCAGGGGGCGCGACCGTCACGGTCTCGCCCGCGGACCTCACGATCCCCGCGGGGCAGACCCGGACGGTCACGCTGACCCTGACGGCCGACCCGGCGACGCTCGCGAAGCAGCTCGACCCGACGTCGGCCGCGACCACCTCGGGCGTGCCGCGCGACTTCGTCGGCATGCTCACCGGTCGCCTGGTCCTGACGCCGGAGTCGGGCAGCGAGCTGCGCGTCCCGGTCCAGGCCGCGCCGAAGCTCGTGAGCGACCTGACGGGCAAGGACGTCACGTTCCTGAACCAGGACACGTCGGCCGAGCTCGACCTCGACGGACGCGGCGTGGCCTCGGGCGGCTGGACGTCGCTCGTGGCGCCGTTCGAGCTCAAGGCGACGAGCCCGCGGCTCGAGGCCGATGCGGCCGAGGGCTCCTCGGCCTCGGCGGTCGCGTCGGGTGACATCCGCGCTGTCGGCTTCACGTCGAGCGCGCCGCAGTACGCGGCCGCGGGCGACGACCCGGGCGCGGGGCGGATCGGCATCGGCGTGGCCATGGACGGTGACTGGGCCTCGCTCGGTGGGGTCATGTTCCCGTCGGTCGAGACCGACGTGGACGGTGACGGCTCGGCCGAGTTCGAGACCGTGGTCCGCAAGTACAACGAGTCGGACCTGACCCTGGCGACCACGTACACGCTCAAGGACTGGACCGGTCCGGACGGCGAGGAGTACGGGGCGGGCGAGGGCGTGCTGCTCGAGCCGGTCAACTCGGTCTGGGCGAACGTCGACACGTCGGTCTTCGACAGCAACGTGCTCGTGGTGCCGATCGCGATCGGCAAGCTCGGCATCGAGCCGGGCACCGTGCCGTCGTTCACGGTCGCGACGTACTCGTACTACGGGACGCAGCCCGACCAGTCGATCGACCGGGTCGGACCGTTCACGGGCGACCCGTACGACCCCGCGTACTGGTTCAGCGGCGGCGGACAGCTCCTGTTCGTGGGCGCCGACGACGCACCCGTCACGGTCAACCGGTCGGCCGCGGCCACCGAGGCGGGCACGGGCGAGCTGCTCCTGCTGCACCTGCACAACGCGAGCGCGGGCAAGCGCTGGCAGACGGTCGGGGTCTCCACCCTGGACGCGTCGGTCGAGCTCACGGTCACGGCGCAGTCGCGCTGCGTGTCGGGCAAGGCGCAGGTCTCGGTGCGCGCGGTCAACGACGGTGACGTCAAGGCCGACGTCGTGGTCGAGACGCCGTTCGGTACCAAGACGTTCAAGAACGTCGCGCCGGGCAAGTCCGCGTCGCAGTCGTTCAACTCGCGCGAGGTCTCGATCGACGCCGGCGCGGCGACGGTCACGGGCACGGCGATCATCGACGGCGTCAAGGTCACGACGCCGTTCGAGGCCGGGTACGAGGCGATCAGCTGCGGCTGACACCTCGCCCCCTCGGGGGACGGGTCAGGGTCGGCGTGACCTCGAGGTCACGCCGGCCCTGACCCCAGAGCTTCTTGCGCATGACGAAGGGCGCGACCCCACGGGTCGCGCCCTTCTGGCGTCCCCGGGTCCAGAAGACACCGAGGGACCGTTCAGGACGAGCGTGGCCCCATGTTCACGCTCGTCCTGACAGCTCTGTGCCCACCAGGGGGCGACGGGCCCCTACACCTTGACGCCCAGGTTCTGCATCTCGAGCACGAGCCCCTTGATCGCCGCGGCGGGCACCTGTCCCCCGCGCTCGACCAGCGCCGCGACCGACGCCGGGATCTCGGCCTCCGAGCACAGGATGAGCGGGGTGTCGGCCGCCGAGTCGGGCAGCCGACCGTGCGTGCCGCGCACGTAGGACGCGTCGAGCGGCACGGTGCTCATGGCGTAGCGCAGCCCGACCTTCTTCTTGACGAGGTTGAGGCCGGCCTTGGCCTTGGCCAGGGGGTCGGCGGGGTCGAAGAACAGCTCGGCCGGGTCGTAGCCCGGCTTGCGGTGGATGTCGACGCCGCGTGCGTACTCGGGCGCGCGGGCGTCGTCGAGCCAGAAGTAGTAGGTGAACCAGGCGCCCGGCTCGGCGACGACCACGAGGTCGCCCGAGCGCGCGTGATCGAGCCCGTAGCGGGCCTGCGCCTCGCGGTCGAGGACCTCGTCGACGCCGGGCACGGCCCGCAGCAGGTCGGCGACGCGCGCGAGGCGCGAGAGGTCGTCGACGTAGACGTGCGCGACCTGGTGGTCGGCGACCGCGAACGCCTTGGACGTCCACGGGTCGAGCTGCTCCTTGCCGTCCTGGACGTAGACCTCGAGCAGGCCCTCGCGGCGCAGGATGCGGTTGAGGTGCACGGGCCGGTTCGCCTCGGCGATGCCGTACTCGGAGACCACGACGACCGCGATCCCGTTGTTGGCCGCGTCGTCGAGCAGCGGGGCCAGGACCGTGTCGAGCTCGGCGGCCGCGGCGTCGGCCTCGGGTGAGTCGGGGCCGAACCGCTGCAGGTCGTAGTCGAGGTGCGGCACGTAGGCCATGGTCAGCTCGGGCGAGTGCGTGCGCAGGACGTGGCGGGTCGCGTCGACGATCCAGGCCGAGGACGCGATCGCGGCGGTCGGGCCCCAGTAGGTGAACAGGGGGAACTCGCCGAAGCGGCCCGTGAGCTCGTCGTGCAGCGCGGGCGGGCGGATGTACGCGTCGGGCGACTTGCGCCCGTCGGCGTGGTAGATCGGCCGAGGGGTCACGGTCACGTCGGTCGTGGCGCCCATGGCGTACCACCAGCAGACGTTCGCGGTCCGGTGGTCGGGGTTCGAGCGGCGTGCGGCCTCCCAGATCTTCTCGCCCTCGACGAGCTTGTTGTGCTGGCGCCACAAGAACACCTCGCCGAGCTCGCGGAAGTACCAGCCGTTGCCCACGGCTCCGTGCTGGGCGGGCGCGAGGCCCGTCATCATGGTCGCCTGCACGCTGCACGTGACCGCGGGCAGCACGGTCGCGAGCTGGGTCTGCCAGCCGCCCGCGGCCATCTGGCGCAGGCGGGGCATGTGGGCGAGGGCCTTCTCGGTGAGCCCGACGACGTCGAGCAGCAGCACGGGCTTCATGCGGGGACTCCTGAGGGTGCGGGGATGGTCACGGTCTCCACGGGGCCGGGGGCAGCACCGGGGGTGAGCAGATGGTCGGTGGCCCAGCGCAGCTCGGCGGCGATGCCTCCCACGAGCGGTTCGACGGCCCCGGCAGAACCGAACGCCGGCGAGTCGGGCGGCAGCACGGCCCACGTGTAGGTCTCGACGTCGAGGTGCGCCTCGTCGCCGTGGGGCGCTGCGCGCACGGCCTCGACGGCCTCGCGCAGCACGTCGGTCGTCGCGGTCAGGGGTGCGGCGGGCTCGTGGTGCAGGGGCACGTGGAAGTGCACGCGCCAGGGGCCGTCCCCCGGCAGCCCGGGCACCGCGTCACCGTCGCCCAGCGCATCGGGCAGGTCGTCGACGGGCAGGACGTCGCCGCTCGGGGCGAGCTCGCGCACCTGGTGGATGTAGCGCTTCTCGACGAACTGCCCGACGGCGTCCCGCGCCTCGGGTGCCGACGGCTCGGCCACGTGGAGCGCGGCCGAGGCCTGCACCTTGACCACCCGCAGCCCGGCCCCCGTGATCCGCGCGACGGCCCCGGCCGGGTCGGCGAACGAGACCGCGAGGTGGCACGTGTCGAGGCAGACCCCGACGAACGCGGGGTCGATGCCCCCGACACGCCCCGGGCGCTCCGGGCGCTCCGCCTCGGCCTCGCCCGCCCCGCCGGTACGTGCCTCGAGCCAGGTCACGACGTCCTCGACCGTGTCGAGCACGCAGCCGGGCTCGGGCTCGACCGCGACGCGCACGACCTTGCCCGTGCGGGCCGCGAGGTCGCGCAGCCCGTCGGAGAGCTCCTCGAACGCCCGGGTCGCGATCGCGTCCTGCGCGGGCGACCAGGGCTCCCCGCCCGGCTCGCGCCACGCGAGCGGGAGCGTCGAGATGGACCCGTCCACGCCGTCGGGCAGGAGGGCCGCGAGGACCTCGGCGCACTCGAGGGTGTAGGCGAGCCGCTCGGGGTCGGCCCACGTGGGCGAGTAGACCGCGAGCTTGACGACGTCGTCGTGGAACCCGCCGTAGGGGAACGCGTTGAGCGTGTGCACCTGCAGCCCGTGCTCGTCGAGCGCGGCCCGCAGCCGGGCCATGTCGTCGGCCGCGCGCGGCGAGGCCGAGAGCCGGTGCGCGAGCGAGGCAGGCAGCCACAGCCCGACCCCGAGCACGTCGAGCCCTGCGGCCTCGCGCACGGGCCCGGCGTACCGGGCGAGCTGCTCGACCACCCCGTCGAGGTCCTCGGCGGGGTGGACGTTGGTGCAGTAGGACAGCAGCATCAGACCCGTGCCCCGCGCAGCACCGAGCTGCCCTCGAAGCTCGCGCTCGCCGCGGGCGCCTCGCCCTCGACGAAACCGGGCACGGGGTCGAGCAGCAGGTTGCCGGACTGCCCGTAGAACTCGACGGGGTTGCGCCACAGGACCTTGTCGACCTCGTCGTCGGTGAACCCGGCCGCGAGCATGGCGCGCCCGGTCTTGAGCGTCTTGAGGGGGTCGGAGCGCCCCCAGTCGGCGGCCGAGTTCACCAGGACCCGCTCGGTGCCGTGCTCGAGCAGGATCGAGACCATGCGGTGCTCGTCCATCTTGGTGTCGGGGTAGACCGAGAACCCCATCCACGCCCCGGCGTCCTTGACGAGCGCGACGTTGGTCTCGTTGAGGTGGTCGACCACGACCATCCCGGGGGCGATCCCCGACTCGCGCACCACGTCGAGCGTGCGGTGGGTCCCGACGAGCTTGTCGCGGTGCGGGGTGTGGACCATGACCGGAAGGGCCGCGTCGATCGCCATGGCGAGCTGACGCGTGAACGCCTCGTCCTCGGCGGGGGTCATGGAGTCGTAGCCGACCTCGCCGACCGCGACCACGCCGTCCTTGTCGAGGTAGCGCGGGATCTCGTCGAGCACCTCGGTGCAGCGCGGGTCGTTCGCCTCCTTGGGGTTGAGGGCGATCGTCGCGTGGTGGCGGATCCCGAACTGCGTGGCCCGGAACCGCTCCCAGCCGAGCAGCGCGTCGAAGTAGTCGACGAACGACCCGACGGTCGTGCGGGGCTGGCCGAGCCAGAACGCGGGCTCGACGACGGCGCGCACGCCCGCGGCGTACATGACCTCGTAGTCGTCGGTCGTGCGCGAGGTCATGTGGATGTGGGGGTCGAAGATGCGCATCAGGCGTCCTTGCTGTGGTTCGCGTGAGAGGTCGTGGGCACGGTGGGCAGGGTGGGGGCGCCGGTCCTGTTGGGCGCCTCGGGTGCGATGCGGGCGACGTCGTCGGGCACGACGCGCCCCGCGGCCCGACGCTCGGCTGCGAAGTCGCGCGCCATGCGCGCGAGCTCGTCGTCCGCGCGCTCGTCGAGCGCGGCGACCGCGTCGAGGCTCACGCCCATGAAGACGAGCTTGAGGACCGCGTGGCGCCAGGCGTGGTCGTCGAGGTGCGCGGCCGCGAACGGCCCGACCGCGGCGGCCACGAGGCTCTGGTCGTTGGCGCGCAGGGCGTCGGCCGCGAGCGCTGTCCCGGCGCAGACCACGGCGGGCGCCAGGGCGCCGTCGGGCTGCCCGGCCAGCGTGAGGGCGTCGAGCCCGCGCAGCACGCCGCGCCGCTCGGGCGTGTCCCCGCGCTGGTAGGTCTCGGTCAGGCGCGCCGCGAGCGACTCGCCGTCGGCGGGCAGGGCGTCCGCGAGCGCCACGACCAGGCGGGCGCGCGCGGCGTCGTCGAGCGTCCCGTGCAGGACCCCGGCGGGGTCCAGGTCGGGGTCGAGGGACGTGCGTCCCACGGCCCGCCCGGCCCGTGCCAGGTGCCCGACGGCGGAGCCCGGGTCCGCGGCGATCTCGCCGCAGGCCGTGGCCAGCCAGGCGGCCTGCTCGTCGGTGAGCAGGCCCACGAGGGCGTCGGGGTGACCGGCTGCGGGCGGGCCCGCCGTCGCTGTGGCGCCCGGTGCGGCGGTCAGGTCGGGGGTGGTCATCGGAGTGCCTCCTGGGGTGCGGATGCGGTGGTCGTCGGAGAGGTCTGGTCGGTCGCGCTCCACGCGGCCCAGGCCTCGGTCATCGCGGTCATGCTGCGGTGCGCGAGCCCGGGGGCGTCGTACGAGTGGCGGGGCAGCTCGACGGCTGCGACGCCCGTGTAGCCGATCTCGCCGAGCGTGCCGAGGGCGAGCGACAGGTCGAGCTCTCCGTCCCCGAACGGCAGGTGCTCGTGCGCGGTGTGCCGCATGTCGTCGACCTGCACGTTGAGCAGGTGCGGCGCCGCGGCGAGCAGCGCGCCGCGCACGCCGTCGGGCTCGACGACCACGCAGTGCCCCAGGTCGACCGTGAGGCCCAGCTCGGCGGGCGACCCGACGTCCTCGCGCAGCCGCAGGGCGTCTCCCACGGTCTCGACGAGCATCCCGGGCTCGGGCTCGAGCGCGATCCGGACCCCGTGCTCGCGGGCGTGGGCCACGACGCGCGGCACCCGGGCGAGCAGGCGCTCCCAGCCGGCCTCCGCCGTCGTGCCCGCGGGCAGGACCCCCGAGAAGAACGACACGCACTCGGCGCGCAGGCCCGCCGCGACCTCGACCGCACGGCACAGGAAGCGGACCCGGACGTCCGCGAGATCCTCGTCGGGATCGAGGAACGTCGGGTGGTGCTTGCGGAACGGGTCGAGCAGGAAGCGCGTGCCCGTCTCGACGACCACGCGCATGCCCAGGTCGTCGAGACGCTCGCGCAGCCGGGCGACCTGCGCGTCGGCATCGTCCGCGAACGGGTCCAGGTGCGGGTGCCCGAGCGTCAGCGCCACGGCGCCGTAGCCCTCGTGCGCGAGCACGTCGAGCGTGACGTCGAGCGGGTGGTCGGTGAAGCCGTTGGTGCCGTACCCGAGGGTGAACGGTGGTGCACCAGCGCTGGTGGAGCGGCTGGTGGAGCGGCTGGTCGGCGAGCTCATGACTCGCTCAGTCCCGGGTTCGGGCTCGTGCTGCGCCGGCTCCTGGCGCGCAGCGCGCGACCCACGACCTCGACCGCGGCGAGGACCGCGACCGAGCCCAGGCTCCCGCCCCGAGCGGCGAGCGCCGCCTGGAGCGGCACCATCGAGCGGATGCCCGCCTTCGTCGCCGCGAACGCGTTCGCGGCGTCGGGCGCGCCGACCGCCTGCGCCTGCTGCGGCAGGCACGAGGCCGCGTAGACCCCGGCCGACGCGAGCGCGGCGAGCGCCGGGACGACGGCGCGTGCACGCCGTCCCGCACCGGACCGCCCGAGGGCTGGCTCCGCCGTCGGGCCGGAGCGCAGCGACCGCAGCGCGCCGACCGCCACCGCCCCCGCGACTCCGACCGTCCCCGCGGCCACGGCCGCCGCGAGGGGCGGCGTCGTGCCGTGGACCTCACCGCGCGAGAGGACCGTCACGCCCGCGGTGTGCACCGTGAGCGCGGCCGCGGCCGGGAGCGCGGCGCGGACCCTCCCGGCGCCCGCGCCCATGAGGACGTCGAGGCCGCGGCAGGCCGCCATGACGACCGGACCGGACGCGTGGTTCTTCGCGACCAGGTCGTACGTCCACACGCTCGCGGCCAGCGGGACCGCGAGGGCGAACGACCTCCGTCCTCCCCCGGCCGCCGCGAGCGTCAGACCCGCGGCCGTGAGGCCCGTCGCGACGCCGAGCGCCTGGGCCGGCGAGACGCGCCCCGAGGGCAGCGGGCGCTCGGGGCGCTCGACCGCGTCGAGCTTGCGGTCCGCGTAGTCGTTGAGCGCCATCCCGCCCGCGTACAGGCAGGCCGAGGACAGCGGCAGCAGCGCGAGCCGCCACGCCCGCACGTCCCCGGCACGCACCGTGCGTGCCGAGCCCAGCCGCCCACCCGCGGCCGCCCCGGCCAGGGTGTCCCCCACCACGGACAGGACCGCAGGAGCACGGACCAGGTCGAGGTAGTCGCGCAGCGTCACGGCTCGTCGACCCCTGCCTGAACTGCGTCCGCCTGCGCGCTCGTCCGGTGCGCCCACACACCCAGCACGCGGGACTGCTCGGCGAACGAGTGCACGTCCGAGCCCCACGGGTCCTTGAAGAAGAAGCCCATCTCCGGCACGGGGCCGGACAGGCCCGCAGCGTCGGCGAGCGCCAGGAGACGCGCCAGGTCCAGGACGAGGGGCGCCGCGAGCATCGAGTCGTACGCGCTCCACGTCGTCTGGAGCGTCAGGCGCGAGCCCAGGAAGCCCTCGACGTGGATGTGGTCCCACGCGACCTTGATGTCGCCGAGGTCCGGGACGTTGTCGATGTGCAGCGGGGTGACCGTGCTGCCCGTCAGGTCCTGCAGGCCGCGGTTCTTCGACACGAGCTTGCTCTGGACCGCGTGCGGGTCCGCGAGCGTCGCACCGTCACCGCCGCCCAGCAGGTTCGAGCCCGCCCAGGACAGTACCCGCAGGCCGCGGGCCGTGATGGCCGGGGCCAGGACCGAGCGCAGCCACGTCTGCCCGGTCTTGCCGTCCTGGCCCGCGAACGGCACGCCACGCTCGGCCGCGAGCGCGTGCAGCGCGGGCAGGTTCATGCTCGCCGAGGGCGTGAAGCCCGCGTAGGGGGCTCCCGCGAGGAGCGCCGCGTACGCGTTGACCGAGCTCGCGGGCAGGACCTCGCGCTCGGGGTCCTCCAGGGCCGCGCGCAGCAGGTCCAGGTCCTCGAGCTCGGGGGCCGGGGCCGGGAGCGGCTCGGTCGAGGCGAGGTCGACGACCACGACGCGGGCCAGGCCGTGGCGCTCGCGGAAGTCGACGATGTCGGCTGCGAGCGCCTCGGCCGCAGCGGCCTGGGAGCCCGAGCGGTGGGCCGCGTCGTAGCCGGGGCGGATGTCCGCGTCGACCGCGTCGAGCTGGGGACGCACCGCCTCGAGGAGGCGGTAGGGGATCATGCCGGCCTCGACGAGCTGCTCGGCCTTCTTGCCGAGGGGCGTGTCGCTGATGTCGTGGCCACCCACCACGAGGTCCGCGAAGGCCGGCAGGGCGACGTCGTCGAGCGGGGCCTGCGCGGTGACGCAGCCGGTGGGGGCGGAGAGCCCCGAGGCGATCGCTGCCAGGCCGAGGGTCGCGGTCGTGGCGACCGACCCGCGGGCCCCGACGAACCAGATGCCGGTGCGGCCGTGGTTCCACGTCGACTGGTGGGCTGAAAGGTGCATCGTCGCTCCTGGTCCCGTCGACCCCGGGGACCGGGGTCGATGTGGCGAGCCGAGGGCCTCGTCGCCCCCGACGGGCCTGCGAGCCCGGAGGTGGGCGCACTCTCGCTGCTGCGCGACGTGCTCCTGCTGTCCGGGCCGAGGCCGTGGCCTGACCCTAACCCCCCTTTTGTCGATGGTCAATCAAAAGCCGGAGGGTTCTGCCGTGGAGTCTTGGAAATGGCGGCAAAAGAAAGGTGCCGGGAGCAACGCTCTCGCGTCACCCCCGGCACCCGGGTGCGTCACCCCCGGCGGTCAGCCCACCGGCGCGAAGTCCAGCTCGTCGTCCGTCACCGCGACGACCGACCACGCGTTGCCCTCGGCGTCGCTCAGCTCGTACGACGGGACCAGCACCGCGCCGCCGTCGTTCTGGTAGTGCACGGCCCAGCCGAGGCGGGCCTCGGTGATCGTCACGTCGCTCACGGGCCAGGAGATCGCAGCCCCTTCGCCGGCCGTCGGGGGCACCGTCGGCTCGGTCGGCTCGACGGGTGCCACGGCCGAGTCCTCCATCATGACGCCGACCTGCCCGCCGCGGGCGTACGCGATCATCCCGGAGCCCGCGAACCGCGGGTCGCCCAGTCGCTCGACCGCCGCGGTCGGGCTGACGACCGTGTAGTCGCCGATCGAGACCGTGGGAGCGAGCGACCCGTAGAGGGACGAGAGCCCGGCCCCCGAGTACGTGAGGTTCCACGCGAGCCCCGTGCGCTGCCCCTCGACGACCTGCGCCGCGGTCACCGACACGGCCCGGCCCTCCTCGTCGAACGAGTCGGTCGTGAGCTCGTAGCCCGCCGGGTCGACCCCGAGCGAGGTGAGGACGTCCCTCGCGGCCCCGATCGCCGCGTCGGCCGCGGGCGCCTTGCCCAGGTCCGCCTGGCCGCAGCCGGCCTGGGGATCGACCTGCATCTCCTCGGTGCTCGGCGAGTCCGACCCCACGGCCGGGTCCACGAGCACGCAGCCCCAGGGGTCCTTGGTCGGGTCGTTGAACGACACGCTCGCCTGACCGTCGGGCTGGAGCGTGACCCCGGGCCCGGTGCCGTCGTCCGCCCCGACGACCCACGCCCCGTACTCCTGGCGCGGCTCGCCCGTGACACCCAGCGCGGCGGCGACCCTGGCCGCGGACTCGGCCGAGAACACGCCGGCCGCGTCGAGGGCCCACGCGGGGGCCGAGCCGCCGTCCGTCCCGAGCCCCGACGCGGTGAACACCGTGCGGCCACCGAACCCGCCGAACCCGAGGCCGCTCATCTTGCTGTCGGCCGCAGTGCTCGACGCCGCGCCCTGCTCGGTCGCGGGCGCCTGCAGGGTGATCGGCGCGTCCGCGGTCGAGGCCGTGGAGTCCGAGGCGCCCGGACCCGCGCTCCCCAGGGCGTACCCGCCCACGCCGAACGCGAGGACGCCGGCGACCGCGGCAGCGGCCGTGAGCGGGAAGCGGCGCCGCCGCCGCGCGCGGTGCACGGCCAGCTCGTCCGGCAGGTCGGCGTCGGCCGTCGTGCCCCCCGCGTGCAGCGTGCCGCCGCTCGACGACGGCACGCCCGTCCCCGCGTCCGCCGCCCGGGCCGCGGCCTCGCTCGCGCCCGAGGCGCCGAACGTGCCGGACAGGTGTGCACGGACCGTCTCGTCCTTGGCCGCGATGGCCCCCAGGTCGGGGGTCGCCGTCGCGGCCGGGTCGGCGTCGCGCACGCGCTCGTACGCCTCGTCGCGGGGCTCGGGGGCCGGTCCAGGGGTGCGGTCGTCGGTGCTCATCGGGAGCCTCCAGCTCGTCGATCCGGGGGCCCGGATCCTCTACCCCGTCTGTGTCGTCAGCGCTCCGGGTCTTGCACCGGGCGAAGAGTCGGCGTCGCCGTCCGGGCACGGACCTGCGCGACCGGCACCTCGCCCGTGTCGCCTGCCCGGGCCTGCGCGGCCCAGGCCTCACGCAGGCGCGACCTGGCCCGCGACAGCGCCGCGTCGGCGCCGCCCCGACTCACCCCGAGGACCGCGGCGAGCTCGTCGCCGGTGACGCCGTCCCAGGCGTTGAGGAGCAGGATGCGCCGGTCACGGGGCGAGAGCACGCCGAGCACCCGACGGACGTGGTCGTCACCGAGCGCGAGCGACATCGGGTCGACGTCGTCGGGCTCCTCGGGGACGTCGGCTACGAGGACCGGACGCATCTTGCGCCGGTGGTTCGCGAGGACGAACCCGGCGGTGCGGTAGAGCCACGGGAGCTCGGCGTCCTCAGGGAGGTCTGCCCGACGGCGCCACGCGGTCGCGAAGACCTCGGCCGTCAGGTCCTCGGCGTCCGGTCCGGCCCCTCCTCCCTGGGCGGGCAGGCGGCGACGGAAGTACCGGTACACCGCCGTCGTGTGCGCGGTGAACAGCGCCTCGAACCAGGCGTCGTCGCGGGGCGGGGGCGTCACAGGGGCTCCAGGTGGGATCGCCGGCATCATCACCCTCCCTGTGTCGCGGCGGAGCGACTCCTTGCACCACGAGGTGGTTCGTGTTCCGCCGTACCACGTGCCCACCACGATCATGCCTCTACCCTGGGGGCATGAGCGCCCCCGACGCCGCCGTCCCGACGCCGCAGCCCGCCGATCGTCCGACGAAGCGCAAGGGGCGCACGGCAGGGTGGGTGATCCTCTTCCTGTTCCTCCTGCTCGTCGCGTTCCTCGTGTGCGCCGGCCTCCTGGCGCGCGACGCGCTCGCGGCCCGCTCCTCGCTCACCGAGGCGATCGAGAAGGTCCCGACGGTCGAGGAGGCACTGCGCTCGGGGGACGGCGCCGCAGCCGAGGCCGCCCTCGCCGAGGTCCAGCCCCTCACCGCGGACGCACGCAGCAGCACGGACGGCCCGCTGTGGTGGCTCGCGGGGCGCGCCCCGCTCTTCGGCGCCGACGTCCGCGCCTTCTCGACCGCCGCCTGGGCGCTCGACGAGATCACCCAGGACGTGCTCCCGCCGCTCGCGGCCGCCGCGGCCACGGTGTCCGAGGGCGGGGTCCAGGTGCACGACGGCACGGTCGACCTCGCGCCGCTGACCTCGGCCGCCCCGCAGATAGAGTCCGCGGCGGGCACCATGTCCACGGTCGTGGACCGGGTCGACGCGCTCGACGTCGCCGACCTGCACGACGAGCTCGCCGGGCCCGTGGGCGACCTCCAGGACAAGGTCGGCACGCTCGACGGACTCGTCACGAGCGCGCACCGCACCACGACGCTCCTGCCCGCGATGCTCGGCGCCGAGGGGCCGCGGACCTACCTCGTCATGGCCCTCAACAGCGCCGAGCTGCGCTCGCCGGGCGGCATCCCGGGCGCGTTCGCCGTGATCGGTACCGAGAACGGGACCATCACGCTCGGCGGACAGGCCTCGACCAGCGCTGTGGGCCCGTTCCCCGGGGGCATCCGTCCGCTGGCTCCGGCCGACGAGGAGCTCTTCGGCCCGAACATGGCTGTCTACGTCCAGGACACCGTCTTCACGCCCGACTTCCCGACAGCGGCTCCGTTGGCCGCCGCGATGTGGGAGGCCTCGCAGGGGCAGGTGGTCGACGGCGTCCTCACGCTCGACCCTGTCGCCCTGTCCTACCTGCTCGAGGCGACCGGACCGGTGGACGTCGCCGGGACCACCATCGACGCGGGGAACGCCGTCTCGACCCTCCTCTCGGACGCCTACGCGGAGCTCGAGCCGGGCGAGGAGACCGACGCGTTCTTCGCCGACGTCGCCTCCACCGTCCTCTCGGCAGCGCTGTCCGGCGGCACCGACCCCGCAAGCCTGCTGGACGCGGTCCGCCGCGCGACCAGCGAGCACCGCGTCCTCGTCTGGTCGAGCCACGAGGACGAACAGGTCCTTCTCAGCGACACCGTGATCTCCGGCGACATCTCGTCGTCCGATCGCGCAGCGGACACGATCGGTGTCTTCCTCAACGACGCGACCGCGGGAAAGATGGACTACTACCTCGACGCGACCGTCGAGCACGTGGCCAGCGAGTGCTCCGCTTCCGGACGTACGGACACCTTCCGCGTGGACCTCACGTCCAACGCCCCCGCCGACGCCGCGACCGACCTGCCCTGGTACGTGACCGGCGGCGGTATCTCCGGCACACCTCCGGGAAACATCCGAACCGACCTGTTCCTCTACCCACCGCGCGGGGGGCGCATCGTGAACACGACCGCCGACGGGACACTGACCGGCAGCAAGGTCGTGGAGAGTCACGGCCGCGCCGTCGCGACGCTGCCGCGCGAGCTCTCTCCGGGACAGAGCACGAGCGTCACGTTCACGGTCACGAGCGACGGGACAGGTGGCACGAGCAGCTCGTCGGACACCCGACAGGTCGACCTCTGGTCGACCCCGACCATCCACCACGGCGGTCTCACCACGATCGAGGTGCCGGTCTGCGGATGACCGGCGGGGATGTCACGGCGGAGCAACAATTCCCCGAGGATTGATTTTCACCCGGACACCCGTCCATCTGGCGCCGGATAGTGGATACCCTGACAAGTCAGGGTCCATTGTCGGTACGACGCGCACCAGAGCTTTGACCCTCCCATTCATCGACCGCCACGAACAAGACTGGTGATGACGCCATGAGCACATCAAGGACCACACTCTGGGCGCGAGGACTCGTCGTCGCAGGGCTCGTGGGTGCGACGGCTCTCGTCGGCCCCGCGGCGAACGCTTCCCTCGAGACCCCCGACACCGGCGACTACGTCGAGACGACACCACCCCCGACGATCGAGCTCACGGTTCTCCAGCCCGTGTGCGACGGCGACGTGCCTTATCTCGTGTACGACGTCGACGTGACGGGCACGCCGAACGAGACCGTCACCATCACGTGGCTCAACCCGTCGGGCGAGAACGTCGTCCAGGCCGGGCTGCCCCTCTCCGGGCGTGTCCTGTGGCCCGGGGCCACCGTGAACTCCGCCGGCGAGCCCACGGGATGGCCGGGATGGGTGTTCGAGGACGGTGAATGGGTCGAGGGCGGCAGCTTCGGCTGGGTCCGCCCCACGGTCGACGTCCTGTTCCAGGTCAACCCTGAGACCACGGTCTCCGTGGCCTACCCGCCGTCCAGCCCGAACTGCAACACGAACCCGCCGGGCAAGACGACGCCTCCCCCGGGAACCACCGTCGACGGGAAGGTCACGACCGTGGCCAACGTCTCGGACTCCCAGGGTGGCCTTGCGGAGACCGGTGCCACGGTCGGCAAGTTCGTCGGCATCGGCGCAGCCCTCCTGCTCGTCGGAGGCGGACTCGTGCTCGTCGCCCGGCGCGGTCGCAAGGGCAACGCCTGACGAACCCCGCAGAGCACGAAGGCCCCCGGTGATCATCACCGGGGGCCTTCGTACGTGCAACGACCAGGGCTGGCCTCGGCTAGGCCGAAGCGGTCGCCCAGGTGCCCGCGTAGAGGCGCGACTCGAGGCCCTCGAAGGCCCAACGGTCCGCGATCAGCGTGGGACCGTTGGGCGACTCCGGGATGAACCACTGCAGCTGCTCGACCGTCATCTGCTCGGCGCCGGTCGCGTCGACGCAGCTGAGGTCGAAGCGCGTCAGCGTGCCCTTGGCGCCGTCGATCTCGACGTCGAGCGTGCTGGTCTCCGTCGACGCCCCCACCTCGAGCTTGCCGGGGCCCGGGCAGAACGCCCCCTCGGGGACGTAGGCCTGCGTCGTGTCGATCTCACCGACCGCGTCGCCGCTGAGGACGTCGAAGCTCGGGCACGCCTCACCCTCGGGGCAGCCCCCAGCACGCACCTGGGTCAACCCCTCCGAGGGCTGCACAATCGACCAGTAGTCGGCGGCGAAGAGCGCGAGCGGGCCCACGTCCACGGTGTTCGTGTGCTGGCCCTCGTGCTCGTCGTGGTTCTCGGCGGCAGCAGGACCAGAACCCGAAGGGTCCGTGTCCGCGGTGGCCTTGTCGGACGAGCCACCGGTGCAGGCCGACGCGAGGAGCCCTACCCCCAGGACGACCCCCGCGATCGGGACGAGGCGCGCACGGCCGGTGCGACGTCGTCGGGCGGGCCGGGCAACCGCCGCGACGGCGGCCTCAGGTGCGGCCGGAAGAAGAATCGGCTGGAGCTTGTGCACGGAGGTACTGCCTCACTCATGTAGGTCGGCCCCGGCGTGACCCACTGGGGAGAGTCGCGCCGGGGCCTCGGACGATTTCACGCTACTGATGCCGGGCCGGGACGGAGATGAGGGAATCCCACATCCTTGCCGGCGGGGTACGGGGAAACCCGTACCCCGGTCGTCGCCCCCGCGGTCGGACGGGCTGGTCAGAGTCCCTGCCCGACCGGCCGCGGGGTCGACGACGTGCTCAGAGGGTCAGCACGCGCCGCTGTCGGCCCAGGCACCCCACTGCTGGGAGCCCGGAGCCTCGCCCTGGGTCCAGTACTTCGCCGTCCACGTGCGACCGGAGTGGCTGACCACCTTGCCCCCCGTGTACGTCTCGGTCGCGGACCAGGCGGGCGCGAGGCACGTCCCCGTCCCGCCGGTCGAGCCACCCGTCGTACCACCGGTGGTGCCGCCGGTGCTGCCACCGGTCGAGCCACCCGTGGTGCCGCCGGTGGGCTCGACGACCGTGACGCCCCGCGGGTAGTCGTACGTCGTCGAGTACGACACGCCGCCGATCGTGACGATCACGTTGGAGAACTGCGCGATTGGCATGGTCCACTTCAGCTGGTTCGTGATGCTGCCGCCCGCGGGGATCCCGCCGAGGGGCACCGTGAACTGCGCGGTGTGGAAGTCGCCCTTGAGCCCACCGACGTTCGGCCCCGTGTGCCCCTTCGTGACCGTCGCGGTCTTCATGCCGGACCAGTCGCTCATCTCGCCCGTGTCGGTCGTCCCGTACTGGAACGAGATGGTCGCCCCCGCGGGGATGTCGGTCTTCGACCTGTTGGTGAAGACGACCTTCGGGTTGATCGGGTAGTTGCTGTCCCCGAGCGCGAACTGCGTGTAGTCGATGCTCATGTCGATCGCCTGCTTCGGCATGACGCGGTCGGCGTTGGCCTTGGTGGCCCCGTAGGCGGTCGTGGCGCTCAGCCTCGAGTGCATGAGGTCGACCATGGTCTGGCCGATCTCGTACTGTCCCTTGGCCGAGTTGTAGCCGTAGTCGCCTGCGAGCTCCCAGATCATGATGCCGCCGAGGCCCGTGTCCGCGACGTAGTCGGCCTTCGCGCCGATGGCCTGCGTCGTGTCACCCGAGAGGAAGACCTTCTTGCTCGCGTTCCACCACCACTCGTTCTTGGTCACCGGGTCGAAGTGGTGCACGTACGAGCCCGTGACCGCCGTCGGGACCTTGTAGGAAGCCGCGTAGTCGCCCGCGATGCCCTTCTGGAGGTTGAGCGCGTGCCAGATCGGGTTCACGCCGGCCGGGACCGCGTTGCCCATGGGGTCGGAGTCGAACCAGAGGTTGTCGACGCCCTCGGCCCCGTAGCCGCACTTGCCGTTGGTGCCCGCCGGGCACGAGAACCCTGCCGGTGGGACCGCCTTGCCACCCATGCCGTCGACGCCGCCCTGGACGCCCTGGAAGCCACGGGTGTAGAAGCCGACGCCGAGGTTGACCCGGCCCGCGGGCATCGCGCCGCGGAAGTAGTGCGCGGCCCAGTCACCGTTGAGGTAGCCCATGCCCTGGTACGCCGTGTAGACGCCCGCGGCCGTGAGCTCGGGGTCCTTGCCGTCGTCGAACAGCGGCGAGTTGCCGCCGACGTGCTCGTTCCACGCACCGTGCAGGTCGTAGGACATGAGGTTGACGTAGTCGAGGTACTGGACGACCTGGTAGGCCTCCATGCCGCGCAGCAGCCAACCCGACGACGGCGTCGCGGTCGTCAGCATGTAGTACTCGCCGTCCTCGGCCCCCGCCTTGTCGAGCTTCTCGCGCAGCGTCTTGAGCAGGTTCACGTAGCCCTGGAAGTGCTGGCCGCGCTTGGCGTCCGAGAACGCGAAGTCGTCCGGGTTGCCGGCGCCCTTGTTGGACGTGGGGTACTCGTAGTCGATGTCGATGCCGTCGAACCCGTACTGACGGATGAACGCGACCGTCGAGTCCGCGAACGTGTCGATCTTCGCCTGGGACTCGGTCATGGTGTAAAAACCACCGGATGCGACGCGCTTGCCGTCGGCGTCGAAGTAGCCACCCGTCTCGGCCCAGCCGCCGACGGCGGGGATCACCTTGACGCCCGGGTTCGCCTTCTTGTACTTGGCGAGCAGGTTGAAGTGCCCCTGGTACGACAGGCTCGGGTCCATCTCCGCACCGGCGACGCCCGGCCATGTCATGCCCGTCGCCGGGTTGCCTGCTGCCTGCGCGTTGACCGAGATCTTGTTGTCCGCGCCCACGTGGGCGAACGCGTAGTTGATGTGCGAGAGCTTGTTCCAGGGGATGTCGCTCGCGAGGTAGCGGGGCTGCCCGTTGGCGCCCGTGCGCCAGCTCGAGAAGTAGCCGATCACACGGCGGTCGAGCCCGTTGGGGAGCTTCTCCCGGCCGTCGGCGTCGTAGACGTCGCAGTAGGGCACGTCGACGCCAGGGGTCTTGTACATGCCGTCGGGACGGCACGCCTCGTGGCCCGTCGCCGGGGTCCCGGGCGGTGTGGTCGTCCCCGTGGGGTCCGGCGTACCGGTGGGGTCCGGGGTGCCGGTCGGGTCCGGGGTGCCGGTCGGGTCCGGGGTGCCGGTCGGGTCCGGGGTGCCGGTCGGGTCCGGGGTGCCGGTCGGGTCCGGGGTGCCGCACGCACCCTGGGACTCCCAGGGGCTCGTCGTCTCGGTGCCCGGGACGTTGCCCTGCGTCCACCACTTCGCGCGGTAGTTCACGCCGCCGTACGACGCGGTCGCGGACCCGGTGTAGGTGGCCGTCGAGGACCACGCCGGCGCGCAGGCGGTGGCCGCGGTCGAGGACGTGGCGGTGGCCGTGACGACCATCGTCGCGAGCAACGCTGCCGTCGTCGCGAGGGCCGCGCCGACCCGGGCGCGGTGCCCGGTGAGTTTCACGTGCATGAATCTGCCTTCGTTGTGCGGAGCGCGACACACGGTGTGCATGAAGCGCAGAGGGCCGCAGAGCGTCGCCCTGCGGGAGGAGAGGGCCGAACCCGGAGCCGGTCGAGCGCGAGGAGCTGTCCTCGCGCGACGGACCCCGGGCCCGGCAGCGGAGGTACCGCTCCGTGGTACCCACCGATGACGGAGCCTCGTCCGGCGTCGGTCGTCGGCGGGGGTCGGGGTGAGCCGGGGGCGGGGCGGGGTTGCCCGCCCCCGGCTCGGCTTCAGCAAGCGCCGAGCGCCTGCCACGGGCCGTACTGCTCGGCTCCGGGGACGTTGTTCTGCGTCCACCACTTGGCCGTGTACTTCTGGCCCGCGTGCGAGACGGTCGCGCCGCCGGAGTAGGTCGCAGAGGCGGACCAGGCCGGGGCGGTGCACGTCCCCGTGCCCGTCGTGCCGCCGGTGCTACCTGTGGTGCCGCCGGTCGTGCCACCCGTCGGGTCGGTCGTGCCGCACGCGGCGACGAGCTCCCAGGGGCTCCCGGCCGTGCCGGGGGTCTCGTTCAGGGTCCACCACTTGGCCTTGTAGTTCTTGCCGTTGTGAGAGACCGTCGCGCCGCCGTTGTAGGGGCTGCTCGCGGACCAGGCCGGCGCGCACGCCGTCCCCGTCCCGCCGGTCGGGTCCGTCCCGGTCGGGTCGGTGCCCGTCGGGTCCGTCCCGGTCGGGTCGGTGCCCGTCGGGTCGGTGCCCGTCGGGTCCGTCCCGGTCGGGTCGGTGCCCGTCGGGTCACCACCGGTCGAGCCGCCCGTGACCGGTCCTGCCGGGGCTGCACGGAACTTCGTCGCGAGCCCCTTGAGCAGCGAGCCGTCCTGGTTGCCCGTGAGGTCCCACCACATGGCCCCGCCGAGCTTCTTGGTGGCGATGTAGTCGCCCTTCACACCGACGGACCTCGGGTCGTCGAAGCTCCACCACTGATTGCCGTCGTACCGCCAGGAGGCCACGGACACCGGGTCGAAGTACCCCGTGCCGAGGTTCTTCAGCTTGTCGTAGTCCTCGTTGCCGGCCTCCCACGTGCCGGGCCCCGCGTCGGTCGCGACGCCCCAGGGCGCCGACGACGTCGCGCCCTTCCAGCCACGCCCGTACATCGCGAGGCCCACCGTGAGCTGCTTGGCCGGCACGCCGTTGTCGAGGTACGCCTTGACGGCCTTGTCGACGCTGTACCGCTTGTTCGCTGGGCGCGTGTCGGTCGGGTCGTCGTACAGGTTGCCCTGGTGGCCCGTGAGGGTCTTGTTCCAGGCGCCGTGCAGGTCGTAGCCCTGGATGTTCCCGAAGTCGAGGTACTGGTAGTTCTCCGGGTCGTTCCACCCGCCGGACGCGATGTCGTCGGGGTTGGCCGGGAGGAACGCGCTGAGCTGGTAGTGCTTGCCCGTCGTGGCGCCGTAGGCGTCGAGCTGGGTGCGGAACTCCTTGAGGAGCGCCTTGAAGTTCGCCTTGTCGCCCGCGACGTCGACGATGTTGCCGACCTCCCCGTTGAGCGAGCCGGGCCACTCCCAGTCGATGTCGAAGCCGTCGAACACGCCTGCCGCCGCACCGGGGCCGCCGCGACCGTCGACGACGGGCAGGTTGCCCTTGAGGTACAGGTCGATGCACGAGGACACGAGCTTCTTGCGGCTCGCGTCGGTCGCGGCAGCCTTGGAGAAGTTCTTGGACCAGGTCCAGCCGCCGATCGAGAGCATGGCCTTGAGCTGCGGGTTCTTGGCCTTGAGCTGCTTGATCTGGTTGAACGAGCCGGCGAGCGGCTGGTCCCAGGCGTCGGCCACGCCTGCGACCGAGTTGGCCGCGGTGTAGCCCATGCCGTAGTCGGCCCACGCGTCGCCCGCGCCGTCGGACCCGTTGGGGCCGGTCCCCTGGGCCTTGTTGGCCTCGAAGCACGTGAGGGTCTGGTGGTGGATGTTGCCGAACGCGTAGTTGAGGTGCGTCAGGTCGGCGGCGGCGCCGGAGTCCTGGAGCTCCTTCATCTTGAAGTCACGCCCGTACACACCCCACTGGGTGAAGTACGCGACGTTGCGGTAGCCGTTGATCGCGCTGTCGCCCGAGGTGGCGGTCGTGGTGGCTGCGGGGAGGGGGGCGGCGGTCGCGGCGACGGTGCCGGCGACCAGGGACGCGGCGAGCATGGCCGTCGCGGTCAGTCCCGCGGCCACCTTCCTCGCGCGGCCTCGTGGGGTTCTCAGTCGCATGTGTCTGCCTCACTGGGTGGGGGCTCTGTGCCCGGTGACCCCGGACGTCGTTGCCCAGGAACACCCCGACCCTAGGGAGCGCGCATGCCCTCGTGAATCAGCGTTTCCCACATTGTTCACCTCGCGTACATACACGAGGCCGCGTAGGTGTTCCCCCGTACGTACTGCCCGCAGACGTACGTGTCCTCAGCGTCCGACGCGGTGCGCGAGCACCGCGAGCTCGACCCGTGAGCGCACCCCGAGCTTGCGGAAGACGCGTCCCAGGTGCACCTCGACCGTCCGGACGGAGAGATAGAGCTGGTCCGCCGCCTCACGGTTGGAGCCGCCCTGCACGACGAGGAGCGCCACGTCGAGCTCCCGCTCGGTCAGCTCGTCGGACCATCGCCCGCGCAGCTCGTCGAGCGCGTCGTCGGACACGTCGCTCTCGCGTGCGGCGAGCCGTGGCCTCCCCAGGCCCGACGACGTCGCTCCCGTCCCGGTCCCGGCTCCCCCGGGGGCGCCGGGACCGCCGGGCGGGGCCGCGGTGACCCGGGCGCCGGGCGTCGCGAGCCCGTCGTCGAGGAGCGCGAGGACCCGGCCCAGCTCCTCCTGCGCCTGCCGTGCCCACGCCCGGGCGCCCGACTGCGTGAGGAGCTCGACCGCCGAGAGCAGGTGCTCGTGCGCGGCAGGCAGGTCCCCCCACCGGGTGAGGGCGCGTCCCAGGCACAGCTCGGTGCGACCGTGCTCGAACGGTGACGCGATGCCGCGACCCGCCGACGCGACCGCGTCGCGCAGCACGACCGCGTCCTCCGAGCGCGCCAGGGCGATCTCCGCGCGGGCGAGCGTCGCGACCCGGTTCGCCGGGGAGAGGTCCTTGGCCTCGACCCTGCGCCGGGCCAGGGCGCGCTCGGCCGCGTCGGGCCGTCCCGCGAGCACCCACGCCTCGACGTCGTCCATGCCCGGCAAGTGCAGCATGTGCGCGCAGTCGCGCCGGTCGGTCTCCGCAGCGAGCTCGAGCAGGGTCGCCGCCTGGGTGTGGTGCCGCGCGAACGACGCCCCGATGGCCCGGTCGACCAGGAGGCCGAGCCGGACCGGGCGCGACGTCGGGCACGAGCACGTCTCCTCGAGCGCCGTCGCGAGCGTCCCGACGCTCCCGTGGACCGCCATGTCGAGGCGCCGTGCGACCGCGACCCCGGTCCCCGCGAACGGCAGACCGACCGGGAGCCGGAAGGCCGCCTCCTCGAGCTCGCGGCGCGCCTTGGTGATGTTCCCCGACCAGAAGTGGACCAGGACCTGAGCGAGACGCAGGTGCGCCTCGACGTACGGGGTCACGGCCCCCGACGGGGTGTCGAACCATCGGCCCCCGGAGTGCACCGGGGCGAGGTTCGCGACCGCGCTCGCGAGCGCCTGGCCCGCGACGTCGAGCGCGTCCTCGTCGGCGAGCGAGAAGGCGCGGCTGACCTGGGAGTAGGCCTCCTGCTCCGCGGTGAGGCCCGAGCCCGGAGCGCACGGCCCCTCGCCGCGCTCCCCGACCCCGTAGTTCGCGAGCCAGGCCCGGGTGATGTCCAGTCCCCCGACGCCCTGCGTACAGCGTCGGGCCAGGCGCTTGGCCGCGTCGAACGCCTGTGCGGCTGCGACGCCGTCACCACGTTCGGCGTGCAGCGTCGCGGCGCTCGTCAGCCCCCGCACGACGTCCCCGATCTCACAGCTCCCTGCGGCCTCGCGCGGGTTCCCGTCCCGGTCGACGCAGCACGTGCACGCGTCGTCGGTGTCGGCGAGCGCGAGGTAGGGCGCGATCACGTCGTCGGGCACCTGCCCCTGGACGTGCGTGAGCGCGACGACCAGCGGGCCGAGGATCCGGGCCGCGCTCACGGTCCCGTCGCAGCGGGCGGCCCGTCGCAGCCAGTCCGCGGCGTCGTGCACGTGCCCGGACTGGAGCGCCGCGGTGCCCGCGAGGACGTACGCCTCCCCGCGCTCGTGCCCCGTGGCCTGGCTGGCGGCCTCGCGCGCCACCTCGTGCGCCCAGACGACGTCACCCCGGTCGAGCAGCCGCTGCGCGAGGGACACCAGGCCGGGGACCAGCGCGGCGTCCCCCGCGAGGGTCGCGAGCGCCGTGTGCCAGGTCGCGATGTCCTGCTCGTCGACCGCGGTGTGGACCGTGGCCAGGCGCAGGTGCGCAGCGGTCTTGTCCGCGAGCCGGGCCTCGCCGTGCACGAGCGACCGGACGCGGGGGTCCGTGAACGCGAACCTCCCCGAGACCAGCGACAGGTGCCCCGAGAGGGGACCGTCCAGGACCTCCTCGATGCTCAGGCCCGAGGCAGCGAGGAGGATGTCGGTGCGCTCGACGACCGCGACGGCCGCGATCAGCAGCGCCCGCAGCTCCTCGGGCGCGAGCTCGGCGAGCCGGTCGCCGAGCAGTCTGCGCACCGCGGGGACCGGCGGCAACGGGTCCGGCAGGATCGCGGTCCCCGCGAGCTGCTCGGTCGAGAGCGTCCGGGCGGTCTGCGAGATCGCCGCAGCGTTCCCCGCGAGGTGCCGCGACAGCCTCGCGGCGACGTGCGGGGCCACGGAGAGCCGCTCCTCGACGAGGAGGAGGTGCAGGGCCTCGGCGGGCCCGAGCGGCGCGAGCTCGCGCACCTCGACCGGGTACGGCAGCGGGCGCTCGAACCCGCCCGGGACCGACGTCGCGAGCAGCACGAGCGAGGCGCGACGCTGGGCCACGAGCCCCAGGATCACGGCCCGGCTGATCTCGTCGACGAGGTGGAGGTCGTCGGCGAGCAGCACGACCGTCCGGTCCGGGACCGCTTCCTCGAGGTACTCGGCGAGCGCCACGGCGCCGACCTCCGGGAGATACCCGTACTCGGGGTCCGCGACGTCGAGCGGGCGCACCAGGCGGTCGGGGACGTCGTGCCCCGTCGCCTGGGCCAGCTGGGAGACGATCGACCGCACCGCTCCCCCCGAACGCTGGGGACCGACGCTCTGCGCGACCCGCAGGACGAGGGGCGCATGGGGGCCCCGCGTCTCGTGGAGCGCCTCGTGGACGAGCTCGAGCGTGGTGCTCGCTCCCATGCCGGGCTCGCCCGACCACACGAAGGCGCCGCGGCCGTCCGCGACGGCGGCCAACGCGAGATCGATCTCCGCCCTGCGCGAGGAGAGCCGCTCAGGCCGGTGCTCGGCGGCCGCGCGGGACGTGCGTCCCTGCTCTGAGGTCAGGAAGTCTTGCTGGCTGGCTGGCATGTCAGACCCTCCCGTCCGGGGCAACGATGGCCGGACGACTCTCAGGAATGTTAACAACCCGACGTAAAGCCAGGCATCCTGTGCTGTTACCCGTGCGTATCCTCGACGGTTTCCCCCGTGGTGGCTTGCCGCCACCTGAGACCAGGTCTAGGGTGACCTCGTCCCTCCGTCCTGACCGCCGAAAGCTCGGTACCTCAGTACGTGCACGGAACCAGAAGCAGATGAGAAGGAGGTGAGAGCGATGCAGGACGGCAGCAGTCATAGATCCCCGCACTGCGCGTTCGCACCCCTTCGTCCTGCCCGCTGACCTTCGTCAGCCCTTCCGGCGGGCCCTCCGGGGGCGGTCGCCAGTGCGCTCCGTGCACCGTTTCCCCCGCCGTTCCTCGACCCCGCGCTCCGGCGCGCCGTCGGGCCCGGCGTCCGGTCGGCACCGTCGAGAGCACGGCGCCGGGAAGGACCAGCATGTCGACGACGACCCACCTCAGCACTGCACGCCCCGCCACGCTCAGCGGTCGCGTGCCGCACCCTCGTGCAGGACGCGGCGACCCCGCACCCGCCCGACCCAACCTCGAACGACAGTCGATCACCTTCACGATCGGCCTCTACCTGTTCATCTGCACGGCCCTGCTCGGGACCCACCTCGTGGCCTCCCGTGCGGACGCGGCTCCCGAGGCCCCCACCACCGCAGTGACCTCGACCACCGGACCCGGCGCGACGTCGTCGGGCCGCGGGACCGTGCAGGAGGTGACCCCGTGACCACCACGCCGCCCACCCTGCTCGAGGCCCCCGGCACGCACGGGGCCCCGCTCACGCCGACCACGCGCCCCTCCCCCGCCCCGGGACAGCGTTTCGACCCCCGTACGCTGCGCCGCCACTGGCTCCAGGTCGCGTCCCAGGACCCCGCCGCGCTCGAGCACGCCTGCGACGAGGGGGTCGACTTCGCGGTCGCCGGCGGGCGGGTCTGGGAGACCGACGAGCACGTGTACCTGCCCGTCGTCGCGACGTACCGGCAGGGGGAACGGATCGCCCGCGAGACGCTCGTGTTCGCGCTGTCCCCCGACCGCGTCGCGACCCTGCAACCCACGAGGCACTACCCGATCTTCGACAAGGCCATCGCGCGGATGCGGCGCACGCCGCGGCTCGTCCAGTCGTCCTACGGCGTCATGTACGCCCTCGTGTACGCGCTGAACGAGGCCGCCGAGCGCGTCATCCACCACGCGAGCGACCTGCTCGAGGAGATGTCGGACCAGATCGAGGAGGCCACGCTGGGCTACGACCGACGCGGGCGGGAGATCGGCGTGACCGACATGCAGGGCACCATCTCGCGCATGAACCGGGCCGAGGAGATCGTCTCCAGCACGCAGGAGTCGCAGCTCTCGCTCGCGCGCGCCGCGCGGCACCTGCGCAGCGAGATCGCCGACACGGACCCCGTGCTCGCCGGGCTCGTCGAGACCCTCATCGCGGACATCGACGGCGTCAAGGAGCACGCGAGCTTCGAGCACGACAAGGTCCGCTACCTGCAGCAGGCGATCATGACCTCGCTCGACGTCAAGCAGAACCAGATCGTCAAGGTCTTCACGATCATCACGGCCGTGTTCCTGCCCCCGACGCTCATCACGTCGTTCTACGGCATGAACTTCACGCGCATGCCCGAGCTCGAGTGGGACCTCGGCTTCCCGTGGATCGTGCTCGTGACCCTCGTCGCGGCCGTGATCCCGCTCGTCTACATCAAGCGGCGAGGCTGGCTGCGCTGACCGCTCGCACCCTGCACGTACCCAGGCACGCCGCGCGTGGGTCCCTGTGCGGCCGGGCGGCCCGGGTGTCTGCACCGGACCCGGGCTGCCGGGCTCGGCACGTCCGGACGCGCCGACGCCGTCGGGACCATGACAGGCAGGTCATGGTCCCGACGGCGTCGGGTGCGCAGGGCTCGCGTCAGGTCAGACGCACGCGCCGACCACGCGCCACGGGCTCCAGTACGTCTCGGTGCCCGGAGCGTTGGTGTGGACCCACCAGTTCGCCTGGTAGTTGACGCCCTCGTGCGACGTCACGTCGCCCGCGGTGTAGGTGGCCGCCGCGCTCCACGCGGGGAAGCAGCCGCCGGCGGCCCCGGAGTCGACCGGGCCCGTCGGCGACGCACGGTAGACGTCCGCCGCGGTGCCGACCAGCTCGTCCTCGTAGTCGCCCGCGAGGTCCCACCACATCGAGCCGCCGAGGCCCTTCTCCGCGACCCACTTCGCCTTGAACTCGACCGCGCGCGGGGTGTCGACGGACCACCACTCGTTGCCGTCGTAGCGCCACGACGAACCCGTCGCCTCGTCGAAGTACTCGGTGCCCAGGTCACGCAGCTCGAAGTACTGCTTGTTGCCGGCCTCGAACGTGCCGGGGGCCACGCCCGTGGCGTACTGCCAGGCGCCGCTCGTGCCGCCGTCCTCGACGCCGGTCCAGCCGCGCCCGAACGCCGGGATGCCCACCGTGATCTGCTGCGGGTCGACGCCACGGCTCAGGTACACGTCCACACCCTGCTCGACCGAGATGTCCCCCGAGAACGTCGGGTCGTCGTGCAGGTTGGACTGGTGCCCGGCCAGGTTCGGGGACCATCCGCCGTGCAGGTCGTAGCCCTGGATGTTGCCGTAGTCGAGCGACTCGAAGATCGCCGGGGCGTCCCAGCCCGCGTTGATGACCGTCGGGTTCACGGGGATGTACGCCGAGAGGAGGTACTCCTCGCCCTGCGACGCGCCGTACTCGTCGAGCTGCTTGCGGAACTCGGCGAGCAGCGCCGTGAAGTTCGCCTTGTCGTTGACTGGGTCGATGTGGTTCTCGGGGTGCTGCGACCAGTCCGGTGCTCCGGGCCACTCCCAGTCGATGTCGATCCCGTCGAAGACGCCCGCAGCGGCAGCCGGGCCGCCGCGACCGTCGATCACGGGCAGGTTGCCCTTGAGGTACAGGTCGATGCACGAGGACACGAGCTTCTCGCGCGACTCGGGAGTCGCGGCAGCCTTCGAGAAGAACTTGGACCAGGTCCAGCCACCGATCGACACGAGCACCTTGGTGTCGGGGTTCTGCTCCTTGAGCTTGCGGAGCTGGTTGAAGTTCCCGGCGAGGGCCTGGTCGGACGTGTCCGCCACCCCGTCGATCGAGTCCTCGGCACTGACCGCCTCGACGAAGTCTGCGCCCGCGACACCCGCACCGTCGTTGCCGCCCACCTCGGGCGTGCCCACCTTGTCGGAGATGAAGCACGAGAGGTCGGTCGGGTGGATGTTCCCGAACGCGTAGTTGACGTGCGTGATCTGGTCGGCCTGGCCGGACTCCTGGAAGTCCTTGACCGTGTAGCCGTAGTTCTCGGGCGCCCACGACATGAAGTAGCCGACGTTGCGGTAGCCGTTGATGTCGTTCTCGCCGTTGGGGCTGGCTGCCGCGGGGGCAGCGGGAGCTGCCGTCGCGCTGCCCGCCGCGACCAGGCCGGTCGCCACGAGCGCGAGCGTCGTCGCGGACACCACGGCGCCGACCGCGCGGCGGCGCGCCCGTGAAGGAGTGGTTCGAGTTGCGTGCAAAGGGAGGCCTCTTCGTCTTCCGTGCTGCTGGCCCCGGTCCGTTCCGGAGCCCCAGATGCTGAACTCCTCGAACCTAACCAGGCTCGTGCACGAAAGATGTACGGGTGTTCCACATGGTTCACAGCGGTCACATAAGGGATTTCCCGTAGAAAGCCAGCGAACTAGTCGAAACGGTACGAATGGTAACTATTCGACGCCTGTCTGCTACGCCTCGACCAGGATCGTCACGGGCCCGTCGTTGACGAGCTCGACCTGCATGTCAGCGCCGAACACCCCCGTCGCGACCTCGACCCCCTTGGCGCGCAGCTCGGCGATCACGGCAGCGACGAGCGGCTCCGCGACATCCCCCTTGGCCGCGCCGTTCCACGAAGGTCGTCGGCCCTTCTTGGTGTCCGCATAGAGCGTGAACTGGCTGATCACCAGGACCGGGCCCCCCTCGTCGAGCACCGACCGCTCGTCGCGCAGGATCCGCAGCTCGGCGATCTTGCGCGCGACCAGCTCGACCTGCGCGGGCCCGTCGTCGTGCGTCACGCCCACGAGCGCGACGAGGCCGGGCCGGTCCACCCGGCCCACGACCTCCCCTGCCACGCTCACGCTCGCGCGCGTGACCCGCTGCACGAGGGCCCTCATGAGACCAGGCCCGAGGCGAACGCGGCGCGCACCTCGCCCACGGGTGCTCCCCCGCCCAGGACCGGTGTGCGGCCCACGCGGTCGAGCGCGGCGGGGTCGGCGCCGGGGAGACCGCCCGCACCGAGCGCCGCGAGCGCGGCGACGAGCACCGCGGGCCGCGGGCGCGGCGACCCGTCGAGGACCTTGAACGCGAGCGCACGACCGTCGGGCAGCCCCACCCCGTACACGCCGTCCGCCCCGTCCTTGGCCACGAGCCCGGGCGCGGCCCGCATGACGTCGGTCGCATCCCGACCGGTCCCACCGACCATCTCCGGGAACGAGGACATCGCACGGGCGACCTGGGCCTCGGGCGACGTCGGATCGGTGACGGGCGCACCGGCCAGCCGGCCGAAGGCCCGGGCCATGCCCTGCAACGTCGTCGAGAACAACGGGGCGCCGCAGCCGTCCACGGTGACGTGGAGCCCGGACGCGTCGTCGCCCGTGAGCTCGAGCAACGTCTCGCGGATCGCGACCTGCAGCGGGTGCGCGGGATCGAGGTACGTCTCGGTGTCCCAGCCCGCCGCGACGCACGTCGCGAGCATCGCGGCGTGCTTGCCCGAGCAGTTCTGCGTGATCGACGCGGGCCCGTTGCCCTGCTCCTGCCATGCGAACGCGGCAGGCGGGTACACAGGCATGTCCGGGGTGTTGCGCAGTGCCGACTCGTCGAGGCCCGCGCCCGCGAGGATCTCGCGTGCACCCGCGAGATGGAAGTCCTCGGCGTTGTGGCTCGCAGCGGCCAGCGCCAGGAGGCGCGGCGGCAACGACAGCCCGTGACGGAGCATGGCGACGGCCTGGAACGGCTTGACCGACGAGCGGGGCCAGATCACGGTTGACGGGTCGCCCACCGCGAGATCGACACCACCCGACGCATCGAGCGTGACCAGGTGGCCCAGGTGCACGGACTCGACCAGGTCGCCCCGAACCACCTCCGCGAGCGGAGCGGCCGAGCGCAGCACGGGGGTCACCACCCGCCCGGACGGCCGCCGCGCGACCCGCCGGAGCCTCCCGAGCCGCGCCCGAACCCGTACGGCTTGAGGCGCGGGCGCACGTCGACCAGGTAGATGAAGGCGGGGACGAGCGCGATGAGGTTGAAGAAGCTCGTGCTGGTCCACATCATCGGCGGCAGGCCGAGGAACCCGATCGCCGCTGCGACGCCCAGGATCGCCGACCAGATCGGCTTGGTGAGCTTTCCCTCGGCCGTGAACCCGTTCGCGGGACGCCGGAGCGCATCGATGAGCGCGACCGCCTGGGCGACGAACACCACGACCGCGAGGACGACGAGGACGAGCCACTGGGCTCCACCGAAGCTGATCACGCTCCGAGCCTACGGCAGGACGCGCAGCGACTCCGCGCGGGCAGCCGCGGCCACCCGCTCGTCCCACACCGCGAAGATCGCGTCGTCGTGCCGCAGGGTCAGGGCCGAGGCCAGGTGGACGGCGTCGGCCCCGCGCAGCGCGTGACGGTCGGCACCCGCGAGGGCGCTCGCACGGTCCAGGACCCCCGGGGAGACCTCGACCAGGTGCAGCGCGGGCCACAGCAGGTCCCACGTCGCGAGCGCCTCGGCCCGCTCGGTCGCGTCGAGGACCCCCGACCGCTCCCCCGCGGCGAGGGCCGCCCGGACCTCGGTGTCGGACAGACGGCTCGTGGTGACCACGTCCGCGCGGTTCCAGAGCGCGCTGGCCAGCTCGGAGCCGGGCTCAGCCACGCACAGCTTCACGAGCGCGCTCGCGTCGAAGTAGACCAGTGCCACGGGGACCGCCGGTCAGCGTCGGATGCGGCGCACGAGGCCCGACATCGCCGACTGCTTCGCGGCCGGGCGCGCCGGCGGCGTGTGGACGGGGCGCTCCTCGGTGGCCGGCGTCAGGAGCCCGTCCCTGGTCAGCGACGTGATGAGGTCCGCGCTCCCCACCGCGCTCAGCCGCGCCACGGGGATGCCGCGCTCGGTGATCACCACGTCCTCTCCGTCACGTGCCCGCTCGATCCACGACTTCAGCTCGGCCCGCAGGGCGCTGACGGAAACCTCCATCCCCTGAAGGTACCGGCACGTGCCCGGATTGCGTAGACCTCCACGCGATCGGATCTCGCGGACCTCGGGGCGCCCCTCAGAGCTCGGTGAGCGCCTCGCGCGCCTCGCGCGGCGACATCCCCGCGGCCTCGAGCGTGTCGACGATCGGGGACCGCAGGAGCATGACGAGCGACTGGACCTGCCAGTCGCCCGCGCCCACGGTCCTCGGGTCCGCCGCGGCGGCCGTCTCCGCGAGGATCTCGCGAGCCGTGACCGGGTCCTTGCCCGCCCCGATGGCCTCGGCCAGCACCCGGGTCCCCGCCGCGTACCGGTCGACGATGGCCGCGACGGGCAGGAGGTCGTGCTCGGGTCCGGCGACAGGGCGGGAACGGCGGGCGAGCACCCGGACGCTGCGCATCGCCCGGTCGACCAGGACCGCCTTGCGCTCGAGGTCGCCCAGCTCGGCGCGGTGCTTACGACCCACGGCGCTCACGCGGGACAGCTCCTGGGCGCTGGTCGCGGTGGCCTGCCACTCCTCGAGCGCGGGCTCGGACGCCCGGCCGCGCACGAGCGCCGCGTCCAGGTCGTCCAGGTCGCCCGAGCGGAACCCCCGCGCGAGCAGCTCGAGCGTCTCCGCGAGCTCGGTGGTCGCCTCGTCCCCCAGGATGCGGGGTCGACGGCGTGGGTCACCCGGCGTCAGTGTCGCGGCGAGCAGGGCGATCGCCCCGCCCACGAGGGCGTCCACGAGCCGCCCGCCCGGACCACCCGTCTGTGCGGCGGGCAGCCCCACGATGACGATCGCCTGCACGCCCGCCTGGGTCGCCAGCAGCGCACCGCGGTCGATGAAGCGAGCGACCAGGGCCGAGGTCGCGAGCACGACCGCGACCTGCCACCACCCCGAGCCGATGAAGTGCACGATCAGGTCGCCCAGGCCCACGCCCACGGCGACCCCGATCGCGAGCTCGCCCACCTTGCGGACCTGCCGGTCCAGGCTGAACCCGAGGCACACCCACACCGAGACGGGTGCGAAGAACGGGTACGGGTGCCCGAACACGTAGTGCGCGATCCCGTACGCGATCCCGGCCGCGAGCGAGGCCTGGATGATGGGCCAGAACGCCGCCCGGACCCGGGAGCGCCCCTGGCGGAGCCTGGCGCGGAGCAGCAGCCGACGGAACGCCTTGCGAGCCGTCTCGACGGCCCCCGGCTCCGGCAGCGCCGTCCCGTCGGAGGCGTCCCGCGACTGCGTCATGTGCTCCTGCTCACCGGGTCTCGGCGACCCGGCGGAACCCGGTGTCAGTCCATGCAGTGGTAGTGGCAGGCCGCGACGCGGTCATCAGATCATGCTCCGGGGGGCGTCCTGCCCGCGGGGCGTGATCCCGCGCGCCACGGGACCGCGCGGGGCCGGGCGGTCGACCGAGACCCCTTCGCCCGGGACGACGACCTCCTGGGCGGCCGCCACCGCGCCGCCGTCGCAGTCGACGACGAGCTCGACGTCCTCGGGGGCGCTGCGCTTGAGGACCGCGAGCGCGATGGGACCGAGCTCGTGGTGCCGCGCGACCGACGTCACGTTGCCGACCGGTCGCCCCACGGGCGCGGCCCCGTCCGCACCGGGCTCTCCGCCGGGCAGCCGGACCTCGGCGCCCGCGACGGGCAGCAGGTGACCCGAGCCGTCGAGGTGGAGCATCACGAGGCGACGCGGGGGCCGACCCATGTTGTGCACGCGCGCGATCGTCTCCTGCCCGCGGTAGCAGCCCTTGTTCAGGTGGACCGCGGTCCGGAGCCAGTCGAGCTCGTGCGGGATCGAGCGGTGGTCCACCTCGGTCGCGAGACGAGGACGCCACGCCTCGACGCGCAGGGCCTCGCTCGCCCACGTCCCTGCCAGCCGCCAGCCGGCCGCCTCGCGGGACGCGACGGCGTCGGACAGCTCGGCACGAGGCACCAGGACGAGACGCCACGCGCGGTGCGCGCCGGGGTGCTCGTCGTCCGCCGGGCCGTAGCGCGTGCCGCCGGGAGCGGTGCGCGGCCAGGGGTCGCGCCAGGTGACGGGCTCGCCCTCGGCGCCCTCTGCGTCACGGGGCTCGCCCAGCACCGCGATCTCGTCCGTCATGTCGGTGATCTCGACGCGCAGCGCGAACTTCATGCGGTCGAGCCAGGCCGCGAGGGTCGGGGCGTGCGACCCCTCGGTCACGAGCCACGTGGACTCGCCGTCGTCCACGACGCCTGCGGAGTGCTCGACGTGCCCCTGGGGGCTCAGGACGAGCAGCTCGGTCGAGGTCCGAGGGGCGAGCCCCAGCAGGTTCTGCGACGTGATCGAGTTCAGCCAGGTGAGGCGGTCGGGTCCCTTGACGCGCACCACGCCGTGGTGCGAGAGGTCGACGACGGCGCCGCCCGCCTCGAGCGCACGCTGCTCGCCCGTGGGGTCGCCGTAGTGCCAGGCCACACCCGCGTCCGGTCCCGAGCCCGCGACCGCACCGGGGCGGGCCAGCAGCGGGCTCGTCCGGGTGGGGGCCTCGGCCTGGGGTGCGTCTTCGGTGCCAGCAGTCACGATCGAACAACCTCCTCGGCGCCGCGATGGGCGCGCACGTCCGTCCGGCCGCGCGGTGGCGACGGCCGTACCTCACGCGTCGGACGGGCTACAGGCGGTCCAGCTTCGCCGACGCATACGACTGCAACGACTGACCGAAGGCCGCCAATTCCCAGACCCACATGAGCTGGCCCTGCACGTTGCCGTACAGGCGGTTCGACGCCGACACCTCGGCGGACGTCGAGGTGCGCACCATGGCGTCGCTCGACAGGTCCACGCGGCCGTTGCCGACCACGCCCAGGTACAGGGTCATGCGGCCCGACGGGTCCGCGATCATGACCTCGATCGCGGACTTGTCCTCGGGCAGGCCCTCGGGGCGCTCCGGGGACACGCGCCAGTACCCGGTCTCGGTGGACCAGATCCGCCCGGGCGCGAGGTGCCCCTCGGTGCTCGGCTCGGTCGAGTCGCTCGACGGGTCAGCCTCGGGGTCGGCAGGCTGGTCCGCGGTCCAGGACTCGGGGACGGTCTCCGGGACCTCGGTCTCGAGGACGCGGATCGTCGACTCGTAGCGCAGGTAGGGGCCGCCGTCGTGGTCGAACGTCACGTCCTGGACGAACGGTGTCTCGGGGATCCCCGGATAGGCGATGACCCCCTCGCCGCGCCACGAGCCCACGAGCCACGCGAGCGGGTAGGCCTCGGGGGCGAGCCCCTCTGGGAACGCGAAAGCCATCTGGTGGTACCTCCGGCGGTGCCGGTCCCGTGGACCGGTGGGTGACGACAAGGAGAGAGGGGACCTGGGTCCTGCCGGGCGACGGAGGCCCGGCGCGACGATCAGGTCAGCGCTGACCCTGGTACAGCTTGTAGACGACGAACCCGGCGAACCACGTGATCGTCACGGTCGCGGCGATCAGCAGTCCCAGGAAGATGAGCTCGAGTGCATGCGTGGACATGTCGCCGATCCTACCGTCCGGCCTCTAGGCTCGCGCACGTGACCACCGAGCCCACCCTCCCGCAGCCCACGACCGTCCCCTCCCAGCGCTCCCTGGTCGTCAAGACGACCTCGGGGCTCGAACGCCCCGAGGCGACCAACCAGGCGTTCACGGTCGCTGCCGCGGCCGTCGCCGCGGGGGTCGAGGTGAGCGTGTGGCTGACCGGGGAGTCCGCGTGGTTCGGGCTGCCGGGGCGGGCGAGCGAGCTCGAGCTCGAGCACGCGGCGGCCCTGCCGGACCTGCTCGCGGTCATCCTCGAGGCCGGGACCGTCACGGTCTGCACGCAGTGCGCGGCACGGCGCGGCATCACCGAGGCAGACCTGCTGCCCGGCGTGCGGATCGCGGGGGCCGCGGTGTTCGTCGAGGAGACGCTGCGCCCGGGGGCGCAGGCTCTCGTCTACTGAGGGAGTGCGGCGGCGGTGCCAAGGTGCCGAGCTGCCGAGCTGGCTCAGGGAACTTGCGGCGCTCACGGAGGCGACCGCCGTCCCCCCGTACCCCCGGCCCGTCGGCCCGTCGGCCCCGGCGTAGTTGTCAGAACTGAGCCGGGCGATACTCCGGCCACGTTCTGACAGCTCATCGAGCCGCGCTGCGACAGCTCACCGAGCCCCGAGCCCTCAGCCCTCGACCCGGATCCCCAGCTCGGCCGCGAACAGCGGAGCGAGGTCCACGAGCTGCGCCGGGCTCACCGTCGCTCCGGCGAGCCTCTCGATGCTCGTGATCCGGCGCAGCGCCGCGCCGCGCAGGTCGACGTGCACCAGGCGGGCGCTCGCGAGGACCAGGTGGTCGACCGCAGTGTCCTCGAACGCGACCCGGGTGGCCTGGGCGTTCGTCAGGTCGAGCTCGTCGACCGTGCAGCGCGTGAGCCGCAGGTCGCGGACCGTCGCGCCCCGCAGGTTGACGTAGCCGAGCTTGCAGTCGACGAGCTCGACCGACCGCCACCCCGACTCGTAGAGCTCGGCCGACCCGATCCGCGAACCGTCCAGGACCACGTCGTGCCACACCGAGCGCGGTGCGCTGAGCACGGGCGCGTCGATCCTCTCGAGCCGCGACTCGCTGAACGTCGCGGCGCGCAGGTCGGCCTGGTGGAGCGCGAGCCCGACGAGGTCACAACGTTCGAACGTGATGTCCGAGAGGTCCGCGTGGGACAGGTCCGCACCCTCGAACCGCTCGTCGTGGCGGCGTTCCTCGGCCCCGAGAACCGTAGCGTCGCTGGGCGTCCTGACCCCGGCACGCAGCCTCTTGATCCTGGGCGGGACGGTGGTCACGGGGCTGGGCTGTGCTGGCACCGCTCGACCCTACGCTCCGCACGCGGGCGCGCCGAGACCTCGCCGATTCCGGTACCGCCCGCCACCGGCACGAGCGACGAGGCGGCGCGGAGCGTCAGCGAGCGGGCGCGAACCGGCGGATCAGCAGGTACATCTCGCACCCGAGGCACAGCCCGAACGCCGCGTTGAGCACCGCCGCGACGAGCGCGAGACCCGCGGCGACCGGCACCGCCACGAGGGACACCGTGAAGCCCAGGACCACGCCGACCCCGGTGATGACGAAACCGACCCCCTGCGCGAAGCGAGGAGGACGCGGGTCCTCGCGCTCCGCCGTCGGGCCGAGGCGAGGCTGGACGAAGGTCTTGAAGACCCACCCCTGCCACGTGCCCTGCGCCCCGCGCAGCGTCCCGAGCAGGAAGCTCAGCGCGACGAACGTCAGGACCCACAGCGCGGCCTCCGACGATCCCAGGAGAAGGGTGACCGCGAGCAGCAGCGCGGTGATCCCTGCCCCGACGCGGGGACCTCGCGGGTCGATGCCCTGTGGCGCGCTCACAGCGGGGGTGGACTCGTGCGACATGCGGGCTCCTCGGTGGGACGGGCCGTCAGCGGAGCCTCGGGCGGGATTCTCAGCAGGACGATCGAGCGGCACGGCCCGCTCAGGCGACCGAACCCGCCGGCACGTCGAGCGCCTCGAGCGCGTGCGCCCTGCTCACGCTGCCGCTCATGCGGGCGACCTCGCGACCGGCCGGGTCCAGGACGAGCACCGTCGGCGTGCGCAGTATGCCGAACGTTCGCACGAGGTCGTGGTGCTCGTCGACGTCCATCTCACGATGTGTCACGTCGGTGCGGGCCGCGACGACCTCGTCGAGCACCCTGGCCGTGTGACGGCAGGGCGAGCAGAACTCCGACGAGAACTGCACGAACGTCCGGTGGTCCCCCAGCACGATCCCGCGGGCCGACCAGTCGACCGCGGCAGCGGGCTGGGCGTCCCGGAGCCGGACCACTCCCTGCCGGCGCTGCCACCACACGCCGAGGAGCACGCTCGCGCCGAGCAGCGCGAGGAGGATCACGATGCGCCAGACCATGGTTCGACCTTCCCGTCGTCCGTCTGCGGTGCGTCCGGAGAGAGCCGGGCAGGTCAGCCCACGAGTACCCGACCCACCACGAAGACCAGGATGCCCCCGACCGTCACCGGAAGCACTATGGCAGCAAGCGCGGCAGCCCTGCGCTCGAGGGCCGGCAGCTGGTCGAACAGCGCGTGCAGGGACGCGACGAGCAACCCTGAGACCGCCCCCGTCCACAGCCCGTTGGCGGTCACGACCTCGGGGAGCGCCCACGCCAGGGCGCCGCCGGCGGCGATCGACGCCGCGAGGGTCAGGAGCGTGTTCCACCAACCGGGCACGGGCAGTGCCGAGACCGCCGAGGCGACGGCCAGCGTCGCCGCGCACGTCACGACGAGGGCTGCGCCGGCATCGGTGCGGTCCGTCGCGATCCACCCGGCGGCGGAGACCGCGACCACGAGCCCGCTGACCGTGCCCAGCAGGGACTCGACCAGGCGTGGCCGTCCGTCGCGGCGGAGCATCTCGGCGACGAAGGCCAGGACGACCCCCATCGCGAGCACGAGCGGCAGGTTGCGCAACGAGGGCTCGCCCTCGGTCGCGGCGACCGCGGCGACCGCCCCGACCCCGGTCAGGCCGATGACCAGGCCGGACCCACCGGGGGCGGGCTGGTTGAGCAGCGACGGCCACCCGATCGCCACGAGGACGGCCAGTGCCGCGGACGCGAGGGTGAGCGGGAGGAGCCCGAAGAAGGCTGCGACGGCGACCGCGGCGGCCACCACCGCGGTGGCGACTGCGCGTGAGGAGAGACCCACTAGGCGCACTCTCCCTGCGTCAGGGAGCGAGCGGCACCGGGTCCGGAAAGGCTGAGCACGAACATGAGTCTCCCAGATGACGCGCGGCGGCGAACACGAAACAAGGTTGTAACAGCAGAAAGGCCCTGGTCACCCCGTTGACGTCTGTTCAACGCGCTACGGTAATGATTCCGGCCTTCTCGAAGGTCACTGGGAGGAGGTGCGTCGGTGGCAGAGCTGTTGATCCTGACACCGGCGACAGGTGGGTCCGTCGAGGTCCTGCCTGCGCTGGGACTGTTGTCGCACCGCATACGGGTGCTGCCCATGGAGCCGTCGGCTCTGGTGGACGCGCCGGACTCGGACGTCCTGCTGCTCGACGCGCGTCGTGACCTGGTCGCAGCGCGCACCACGTGCCGCCTGCTGCGCGCCACGGGTCTCGCGGTGCCGCTCGTGCTCGTCCTCACCGAGGGCGGCCTGACGGTCGTGACGGCCGAGTGGGGGGCCGACGACCTGCTGCTCGAGTCGGCGGGCCCCGCCGAGGTCGAGGCCAGGCTCCGGCTGGTCGTCGAGCGCTCGGCGCACGGTCGGGCCGAGGACGCCCCGCAGGAGATCTCGGCGGGCGAGCTCGCGATCGACGCCGGCGGGTACACCGCGAGGCTGCGCGGGCGCCCGCTCGACCTGACCTACAAGGAGTTCGAGCTCCTCAAGTACCTGGTGCAGCACCCGGGCCGCGTCTTCACGCGGGCCCAGCTGCTGCAGGAGGTCTGGGGGTACGACTACTACGGGGGCACGCGCACGGTCGACGTCCACGTACGGCGCCTGCGCGCCAAGCTGGGCCCCGAGCACGAGCAGCTCATCGGCACCGTCCGTAACGTCGGCTACCGGTTCGACCCGCCCAAGGACCGGCGGGCCCAGTCCGCCGAGATGCCGGACGCCGCCCAGCCCACGGACGAGTCCGCCCTCGCGGAGGACCAGGTAAGTTCGTCCGGGTGACGACCGACTCGAGCGACTTCTCCGCAGCACTCGTCGACGGCCCCTGGCGGCACGAGTTCGTGCCCGCCAACGGTGCGCGCTTCCACGTCGCCCTCGCGGGACCGGAGTCCCGTGGAGGGGGTTCGAGCGCGCCGCTCGTGCTGCTGCTGCACTCCTTCCCGCAGTTCTGGTGGGCATGGCGCCACCAGCTCGAGGCTCTCGGCGAGGCGGGCTACCGCGTGGCCGCCATGGACCTGCGGGGCACGGGCGCCTCGGACAAGCCGCCGATCGGGTACGACGCCCCGACCCGCACGCGTGACGTCGCGGGCGTCGTCCGGTCGCTCGGTGCTGATCGCGCCGTCGTCGTCGGGCACGGGAGCGGAGGCGGGCTCGCCTGGGCCATGGCCGCGCTCCAGCCCGCCGTGACCGCGGGTGTCGCGGCCCTCGCCGCGCCGCACCCCTCGCACGTGCACGCCTCGGGTCGCCGCCTGCTCACGCCCGTCGCTCAGCGGCACCTGGCCTTCGCGCAGCTGCCCACGCTGCCCGAGCGCGCGCTGACCCGCGACGACCTGGTCGCGCGCGTCCTCGCGGACGGTGCGGCCTCGCCGCTCTCCCCGGAGGCGGTCGAGACCTACACGACCGTCATGCGCATCCCGTTCGCGGCGCACTCAGCGATGGAGGCGATCCGCTGGTCGGTGCGTTCCACGCCCCGGCCCGACGGGCGTCGCTACCGCAGCGCGCTGCGCCGCCCGCTCAACGTCCCGACCCTCCAGGTCCACGGCGGGGCGGACGGGTTCCTGCGTCGTGAGCTCACCGACGCGGACGCCGCGGCGGTCTCGCGCAGCCTGCGCTTCGAGGTCCTCGAGGGGGCGGGGCACTTCCTCCCGGAGGAGGCGCCCGACGACGTCACGCGCCTCCTGCTGGACTGGTTGCCCTCCACGCAGGGCTGAGCCGCGCAGGAGACGACAGCAGCGGCCTCGCAGGCCGCCGGACGGGCGCTCAGTCGGTCTTGACCAGGGTCGCCGCGACCACAGGATCCGTCTCGCCGATCCCGAACGACGGGCACAGGTGCGAGATGGTGCACGCCCCGCACGCGGGCCTGCGCGAGAAGCAGACCCGGCGTCCGTGGAAGATCAGGCGGTGCGAGAGCATGGTCCACTCGCGCTTCTCGATCAGCTCGCCGACCTCCGTCTCGACCTTGACCGGGTCCTCCTCCGAGGTCCACTCGAGCCGGCGCACGAGACGCCCGAAGTGCGTGTCGACCGTCAGACCGGGGACGCCGAATGCGTTGCCCAGCACCACGTTGGCCGTCTTGCGCCCGACCCCGGGCAGCGTCACCAGGTCGTCGAGCTTCTTGGGGACCTGCCCGCCGTAACGTTCGACGAGCGCCTGTCCGATCCCGATGACGGCCTGCGCCTTGGCCCGGAAGAAGCCCAGCGGACGCAGGACGTCCTCGAGATCGAGGCGGTCCGCCGCTGCGTAGGCGGCGGCGTCTGGGTAGCGCGAGAAGAGCTCGGGAGTCGTGAGGTTGACCCGCTTGTCCGTCGTCTGTGCCGAGAGCACCGTCGCGATCAGGAGCTCGAGCGGCGTGGTGAAGTCGAGCTCGCACCGCGCGTCCGGATACGTCTCCGCCAGCTCGCGGTTGGTCCGCCGCGCACGCCGGACGAGCGCGAGGCGTGACTCGGCGGAGGAACCCGCCGGAACCTGCGATGGCGCGGGCGAAGGAGAGGGAGCAGGACGCGAGGTACCACCCGAAGAGGTCACGTTCGGCAGCCTACTCGGCCCCACCCACACACCCCTCCCACAGGATCGACGCAGGCCGGTCCCAGGCGTTGGCGTCCCAAGTTGCGCGCATGAGGCAGACTTGTGGGAGGAATCACGAGTACCGGTTCGCTCGAACTCCGCCGATGCAGACGGGCACATGCCGGGAAAGTCCGCTCAACACCCGAAGGACATCGCGTGGACGACGACGTAGTGCTCTCCGCCCCCCTCTTCGCCACCATGGACCGCGAAGAGACCCGGACGCTGTTCGACTCGATGCAGCAGATCGAGCTCACCCGTGGGGACGTACTGTTCCGCGAGGGCGAGCCCGGCGACAGGCTGTACGTGATCGCACAAGGCAAGATCAAGCTCGGCCGACGCTCGAACGACGGCCGGGAGAACCTCCTGTCCATCCTCGGGCCGGGCGAGATGTTCGGTGAGCTCTCGCTCTTCGACCCGGGCCCCCGCACGGCCACGGCGAGCTCCGTGTCCGACGCGCTCCTCTACGAGCTCCGCCACGAGCAGCTCATCGAGTGGATCGAGAAGCACCCGAGCGTCGCGAAGCACCTGCTCAACGCTCTCGCCCGCCGCCTGCGCCGCACCAACGAGACCCTCGCGGACCTCGTCTTCTCCGACGTCCCGGGCCGTGTCGCCAAGGCGCTCCTGGACCTGTCGACGCGCTTCGGCGAGGAGACCGAGGAAGGCGTGCGCGTCGCGCACGACCTCACCCAGGAGGAGCTGGCCCAGCTCGTCGGCGCCTCCCGCGAGACCGTGAACAAGGCTCTGGCCGACTTCGCGACCCGCGGGTGGGTCCGTCGTGAGGGCCGCGCCGTCGTGCTCCTCGACGTGGACCGCCTGGAGCGTCGCGCCCGCTGAGCGCGCCCCTGCGACGACCGAGGCCGGTCGGACCACCCCTCACGGGGTCGGCCCGACCGGCCTCTCGTCGTGCTGCAGCTCCTGCGGAACGACCCGTGCTGCGCGCTCGGGAGGACCGGTCAGTCCGCGAGCTCCACGACCAGCTCGACCTCGACCGGCGAGTCCAGCGGGAGCACCGCGACGCCGACCGCGCTGCGCGCGTGCACGCCCGCCTCGCCGAAGATCTCGCCGAGCACCTGGCTCGCGCCGTTGACGACGCCCGGCTGCCCCGTGAACGACGGGTCGCTCGCGACGAAGCCCACGACCTTGACGACCCTGGTCACCTGGTCGAGGTTGCCGACGAGCGCGTGCACGGCAGCGAGCGCGTTGAGCGCGCACGTGCGGGCGAGCACCGCGGCGTCGGCCGCGGCGACGAGGCCGTCGCCGTCACCCACCTTGCCGGTCACCTGGAGCGCGCCGCCGACGAACGGCAGCTGACCCGAGGTGTAGACGTACCGTCCCGTGCGCACGGCAGGGACGTACGCGGCGACGGGCGCGGCGACGTCGGGCAGGGTGATGCCCAGCTCCGCGAGGCGCGCCGCGATGCTCGTCGCCACTACTGCCCGCCGGTCGGGCGCTTGAGGTAGGCCACGAGCCCGTTGCCGTCGGGGCCTGTGACGACCTGGACGAGCTCCCAGCCGTCGGAGCCCCACTGGTCGAGGACAGCCTTGGTGTTGTGGATGATGAGGGGGATGGTCGCGTACTCCCAGGTGGTTGCCATGCGACCGAGCGTAGCGGGGATCGCCGGTCCGGTCAGCGCGTCGTGACGTTCGTCGCGACCGCGGATCCCGGGTCCTGCGGGGGCGCGCCGGGGTCCGGGGCCGAGCGGTTCTGCGGTCACGGATGCTCCGCATCCTGGCCCGCGGATGCTTACACAACCCGCACACCGGGCAGGGGCGAGAACGCCCGGGGAGCGTCGGTGCCCTCCCGTAGGCTTGGGCCATGGCCTCCCCTGCGCGTCCCCGTCGACAAGTCAACGCCTATCAGCTCATCGCCCTGCTGCTGGCGTTCGTCCTCGTCTCGGGGGTCGGCGGAGTCCTCGGGGCGGGTCTGCTGATCCCGATCGCGGCCGGCGCGAGCCAGCTCACCGACAGCACCGTCCAGATCTTCGACGAGCTCCCCGACGAGCTCGAGCCCGGCCCTCTGTCGGAGCAGTCGCGCGTCTTCGCCAACGACGGGACGACGCTCCTCGCGACCTTCTACATCGAGAACCGCATCGTGGTACCCCTCGACGAGGTCTCGGAGCACATGCGCAACGCCGTGGTCGCGACTGAGGACAAGCGCTTCTACGAGCACGGCGGGGTCGACATCGAGGGCACCACGCGCGCCGCCATCAACAACGCCACGGGTGGCTCAAAGCAGGGCGGTTCGAGCCTGACCCAGCAGTACGTGAAGAACGTCCTGATCGAGCAGGCAGTGCGGGCCGAGGACCCCATCGCGGTCGAGGCCGTCAAGGAGAGCTCGATCGAGCGCAAGGCCCGCGAGGCCAAGCTCGCCATCTCGCTCGAGAAGCGCATGACCAAGGACGAGATCCTCCAGGGCTACCTGAACATCGCACAGTTCGGCATCCGGGTCTACGGCGTCGAGACCGCGGCCAGACAGTACTTCGGCACGCACGCCGCCGACCTCAGCATCGTCCAGGCCGCGACCATCGCCGGCGTGACCAACGCACCGGGCAAGTACGACCCGTTGGCCAACCCGGCCGAGTCCGAGAAGCGTCGGAACCTCGTGCTCGGCCGCATGCTCGAGCAGGCCTTCATCACCCAGCAGGAGCACGACGAGGCCGTCGCAACCCCGCTGCCCGACACGCTCAACGTCCAGCCCATCTCGGCCGGGTGCCAGGCTGCCAACGGTTCCGCGTTCTTCTGCGACTACGTCACCAAGGTCATCCTGTCGGACCCCATCTTCGGGGAGACGCAGAAGGACCGTGAAGGTCTGCTCTACCGCGGCGGCCTGGACATCACCACGACGCTCGACCCCCGCCTGCAGACCGCCGCCGAGGACGAGGTCACGTCGGCGATCCCCGCGTCCGACCCCAGCGGCATCGAGAACGCGCTCGTGACGGTCGAGCCCGGCACGGGCAAGATCCTCGCGATGGCCCAGAACCGGCCCTACGACGCGTCGCTCGAGGCCGCTCCGGGCACCACGGCCCAGAACTACAGCGCGGACCAGGCTCACGGCTCGTCGCGCGGGTTCTCCCCCGGCTCGACGTGGAAGCCCTTCCTGCTCGCCGAGTGGCTGAACGCAGGGCACACCCTCAACGAGACGGTCAACGCGAACCGGCGCGAGTGGAACGTGGGGCGTGACTTCACGTCGTCGTGCACCAAGCTCAACGTCGGCGAGAAGTGGAACCCCAACAACTCGGACGGCCAGGGCAAGGGCAGCATGACCGTCCTGGCGGCGACGGCCAACTCGGTCAACACCGCGTACGCCGACATGGCGAGCAAGCTCGACCTCTGTGCGGTGGCCAGCACCGCGAAGTCCGTGGGTTTCGCTCCGTCGCTCACCAAGGACAAGGGCGAGGTGGACGTCCGTCCCTCCATGATCATCGGTACCCAGAACTCCTCGCCGCTCCAGATGGCTGCCGCGTTCGCCACGTTCGCGAGCGGTGGCACGTACTGCGAGCCCGTCGCGATCACGAGCGTCGTCGACCCGAACGGCAAGGAGCTCGAGGTCCCCTCGGCGAACTGCAACCCGAACGCCCTGGACCCGGCGGTCGCCAACACCGTCACGTACGCGCTGCAGGGCGTCATGACGCAGGGTTCGGGCAAGAACTCCCAGCTCGCCGACCGGCCGAGCGCGGGCAAGACCGGGACCGCCCAGCTCAACACGCACAACTGGTTCGTGGGCTACACGCCCCAGCTCGCCACGGCCGTCTGGATCGGCAACGCCGAGACGGACGTCCAGATGCGCAGCAACGGACGTGGTCGCTTCTACATCAACGGCGTGGGCAAGCAGTGGTGGTTCGGCTCCGACCTGGCGGCCCCCATGTGGAAGAACTACATGACGGCAGCGCTCGACGGTGCGCCGGTCGTCGAGTTCCCGGGTCCGGACCCCAAGCTCCTCGGCAAGGTCCAGGCACCGCCCAAGACCGACGGCGGCACGACCGGCTCGGGCAGCAACGGCACCGGGAACGGTGGCACCGGATCGGGCAGCAACGGGTCGGGCTCGGGGAACAACGGGTCCGGCGGCAACAACGGATCCGGCAACGGCAACGGGAACAGCGGCGGCGACAACGGCGGTGGGAACGGCAACGGCGACGGCGCCACGACCCCCGAGGAGCAGGACTGACCCGGTCCCGCGTGCACCCCGCACTGGTCGGTCTCGGCGCTCTCGCCGCGGTCGGTGCCGGGGGGCTCGCTTACGCCCACGTCGAGACCAAGCTGTTCACGCTCCGCGAGGTCACGGTCCCGGTGCTCCCGCCGGGGCACGCCGACCTGCGGGTCCTGCACTTCTCGGACCTGCACCTCACGCCCAGCCAGGAGCGCAAGATCGAGTGGGTCCGGTCGCTCGCCGCGCTGCGCCCCGACTTCGTGGTCGACACGGGTGACAACATGGCGCACCTCGACTCGCTCGAGCCGCTCCTGTACGCCCTCGAGCCGCTCCTGAGCAGCGCGCCCGGCGCCTTCGTCATGGGCTCGAACGACTACTACGCCCCCTCGCCCAAGAACCCGGCACGCTACCTGCTGCCGGACGCGCGGATCTTCCACAAGATCGATCCGCCGAAGCTCCCGGCCGCGGAGCTCGCTGCCGCGATGTCCTCGGCAGGCTGGATCGACCTCACCAACCGGCGCGACGCGGTCGACGTCGGCGGTCTGCACATCGACCTGGTGGGCGTCGACGACCCTCATCTCGACCGGGACGTCTTCCCTGCCGCACCCGAGCGGGCGGTGGGGGGAGCGGGGACGGACGCTGCGCCGTCGGGCCTGCGGATGGGCGTGGTGCACGCGCCCTACGTGCGCGTCCTCGACCAGATGCACGACGACGGCGCCGACGTCATCCTCGCCGGCCACACGCACGGCGGCCAGCTCTGCGTCCCGTTCTACGGGGCTCTCGTGACCAACTGCGACCTGGACCGCGGGCGGGCCAAGGGCCTGCACGGCTGGCCCGGAGCACGGCCCGACGCCCCCGGCGGCAAGGACTCGACCTGGCTCAACGTCTCGGCCGGAGCGGGCACGTCACCCTACGCGCCGTTCCGATTCGCGTGCCGTCCGGAGGCCACGATCGTGACGCTGACCGCACGCTGAGGCAGCGGTTTCGTCCCAGGGGCAAACGTCCGCTATTCTAGGCAGGCTCCAGCGCGCAGGTTTGGCGGGACCTTTCGAGGACCCCTCACCGACCTGACGCAACGAGAGCAATCGGGGTGTGGCGCAGCTTGGTAGCGCGCGTCGTTCGGGACGACGAGGTCGCAGGTTCGAATCCTGTCACCCCGACCATCGAAGGCTTACTGCAACTACGCAGTAGGTCATCGAAGGTACGTAGAGCGGGGCCATCCTTCGGGGTGGCCCCGCTTCGTCGTTGCCCGTAGCGGCCCCAGAAGTCGCTGGCCTGCCGAGATGCAGCGGCAGTGGAGGCGCCAGCTCGCTGGGCTAGGACGCCCGCCTGGAGCGAGAGCAACTCGATCGCAGGCTCACGCAGGGCGTAGCCGACGACCTTGTCGGTGTCGATGAGGATGTAGTGGAGGATGGCCTGGTTGAGTCGGCGACGCCACTCGTCGCTCGCTCCCGAGTACAGAGCGTACGGGTCAGTCAGAAGCCGAAGGCTCGCCTCAATGAACCCTGCGCCGTCTGCGAGGTCGGCTGTGACCTTCGTCTCCTTCTCGCGCAGGCGCGCTCGTTGGGCAGCGATGTCTCGAAGCCGCTGCCGGATCTTCGCCTGTGGCGAGTGTTCCGTCAGCAGCGAGATCGACCAAGTTCTCCTCCTGAGTGTCGAGCGCCTCCAACTGCTCGGCGAGCTGGCGCGCGGCCAGCCGTTCGGCGCTCTGGAGGTCGTCGAGCGTCTCCCGCATACCGGCCCGCATGACCTCGAAGAACTCAGGCGCGAAGGCGAGGTGCCGGTAGACCCCCGCGACAGCGTCCTCGACGCCGGGGGACTCCGCGATTCCAGACGGGCTCGCCACGGATCAGCCCGCAGTTCACCTGGCGCGCCATGCCAGAGCGCTCGCTACGCTGTCTACAGTCGCCAGCATGAGACGAGGGGCTGTGTGTGCCTCTCCACAGTGGCGGCCAAAGGCGCGACTCCCGGGACAGATGACCGTGCTTCTGATGCCCTGCGAGCGCGGCCAGCCCGACCTGTTGCGGCGCGAGCGTCCGAGCCATAGAGCAACGTCATGATGACGATCATTCACCAGGAGAGTGCAGATGCCCTACGACCAGGCTCCCGAGACGCCCGTCACTCCGGAGCAGGCTGTTGCGGCCGTACAGGCCTTCATCGATGAGAGGGCAGCTTCCCGCGTCCTGATAGCCGGTGCATTCACCAAACTCGAACTCGTCGACGGGGTACTGACGGCCACCTGGAGCGAAGCAGCCATCGTCGAGGAGAAGAGCAATCTTCTCCTGGGGCTCAACCCCTTCGAGAACCTCGCCGTGTGGCTGGGTACACCGCTGAGCTTCGACAACGAGGAAGGCCGCCAGATCCGTCAGCACGTCCACGCTGTCAGCGTCATCGGGCCCTTCGGCGTTGGCAGCATGAGTGTGCGTGACCTCTACGAACGGGCCACCGGCCTGCGCTACGACCAACCATGATCGCCCACCGTGTCCTGCGTGTGCTCAGCCTGAGATCGCCTGTCACCTACCCGCGCAGAGTCCCCTCGGTTGGCGGCCGCGTGAGTGTGGCTCGAAGCTGCCGCCGCCAAAGCGCCGTTCCGACTACGGCGACCGTCCAGTAGAAGATCACTTGCCCCCAGGTGATCTCGGGATCCGCGAACACACCGATCGTCGACACGACAGCTCCGACGCAGCCGAAGATCGTGAGGACGTGAATCCAGTGACGCTTCCACCACGCCTTCGTGGAAGGCGAGATTCGGGAGGCCTGCGACGACACTGATGACTGTGCGACGCCTTGTGGGTTCACTGGTCGGCGGAGCGCCTCGGTTGCTTTGGAGGTGATCGGGGTCAGGCCGCCGACGACGTTAAATGTGAAGAGCGCGACCTCCATCATCTCGCCGTACTCGACGGCTTGCTGCGAGAAGCCAGAGGCGCTAAAGAAGAGGAGGTGTAGGTAGTGGTTGCGGCCACGGGCGCCGACAAGCGCCTGGATCTCCTGACGTCCAGTCTGGGCGGCACGCCACTTGACCTGCGCGATGGCATGCGACGCACGAACGTCTACGCCGCCATCGGGACCGACTGGTGTCTCCTGAGCATCGGGGTAGCCCATGCCTCGCATCGCGTGGGCAGCCATCCGCTCGGCAGCGTAGTCACTTTGGATGTGTTCGCCAGGTCGCCAATCGGACTCGCTCATAGCCGAATCGTCTCGGGCCCCTTGCCTTGGCGACGAATCTGGAGCGGGTGAAATCCGCACGGGTCGTCAGCGCGAGGTGAGGATCATCCCGTCTCCCTCGGCGAACCGGTCAACGGCGAGGAAGCTCGTGCCGAGGTCGTTCAGGACGAGTTCGAGTCGCCAGCTGTCGACCTCGCCCATGGAATTCGCGTACGGGCGGAGTGTTCGGTCACCGATCCACTCTCTGCGCCACTCGGCGTAGCCCTCGCGAACGATTCGGTCACCCTCGTTGTCGTAGTAGACGCAAGCGTCCTCCCACGCCTCGTAGTCGGCGTCGTCGTAGGTCTCCTCGTGAAGAATCACGTCGGCCCACGGCACGAGAGATGGCAGGACCTCATCGTATGGTCGTGAACCGACCATGATGAACCAGGCGCCGAGCTCCTGGCGGTCCTCGTTGCCTTCGTCGACCGACACGATCGTGATGTCGCCTCGCCCCGAAGACTTGTTGATCCACTCGCCGGCCTCGAGGAGAATCCGGCGCCCGTCTTGCAGGAGCCTCATCCACGGCAGCGCCAGTCGGAGCTGGCGCAGGCGGAGCTCGTAGGGCTTACCCTCGGCGACCTTGGCCAGGCCTCGTCGCGACTCGCCCCCAAGCTGCTGGGCAGTCGGGACCAGGAGCTTCCTGCCACCTCGCTTGCCGGTGACGATCGTCTTCTGCGTCACGGTCTGCCAGTAGGCGGTCCCGGTGTCCGGGTTACACAGCACGACGATGACGGGCAGTGAGTGGTCGATCCAGTACTCCAGGTCGTCGGGGTCGAGTCGGAACCACCAGCCGTCATCGTGGGGCTTCTTGAAGTAGCTCGGGCCCGACTTGATCTGCGCCGCGATCAGGCGACCTGTGGCGGTCTCGTTCTCCACTACTTCAAGGTGCGCGTCGATGCCGAAGTCGTCAGTGGTCTGCTCGCGGAAGACCCAACCAATGTCGCTCGTCACGATTTGCTGAACCGTGGCTATGCCCTTGCGGTCCTGGACGGCAGAGGCCTTCACCTTCTTCGACATGGTCGCAGTGTACGGACGAGGTCTCTGCTGCACTCGTTCCCGGTAGGGGATGCGAGCCAGAGCTCCCATCGGTTCGCCCGACATCGCTTCATGACAATGTTCGGGTGTTGAGCCTGGCGTTCTGTGAGGAATGGGTTGTCAGGCGTCGCCGCCGCACCGCACCGGCTGGCCGCACAGCGCACGGTGAAGCTGGTCAATCACTCGGAGCTGGTCCGTGGTCGCATTCGGACCCACCCGGTCTCGCGTCCGAAGGTTCACGTTGAGAAGTTCGCTCAAGCGCTCCTCATGACTGCTCGGGAGATGCAGCACCGCCAGGACAGCTCAACCGACCCGAGCCTGTCAACTTCTCTGTGTAAGGCCGGGTCGTGGGCCTGATGAGAGGAGCATGCATGTCCGTGACGGATGAGTAGGAAGGACGTGCCGGCGGTGATGGCCGCGGACCTGGTGGCTTCGGGGGCTCTGGACGAGTTCTTCGCCCGGATCGATTCCGGCGAGGTCACGCTGACCGGGGACGGCGCGATGTTGCCGCCGATGATCAAGGCCGCGCTCGAGCGCGGGCTCGGGGCCGAACTCCCCGACCACCTCGGCTACGACAAGGGCGACCCGGAAGCCAGGCACTTTGCGAACTCGTGCAACGGCACGACCTCGAAGACGGTGGCGACCGAGGTCGGGGACGTGCGTCTGGACGTGCCGCGCGACCGCGACGGGACGTTCACCCCGATGCTCGTGCCCAAGGGCGCCCGGCGTCCGAGCGGGCTGGACGACATGATCATCAGCCTCTACGCGGGCAGGATGACGATCCGCGACATCGCCCACCACCTCGTCACGACGGTCGGGACCGAGCTGAGCCACGAGACGATCAGCAACATCGTCGACGAGGTCTGCAAGGAGGTCATGGCCTGGCAGAACCGGCCGTTGGAGGCGTTCTACCCGGTCATCTACCTCGATGCGATCGTGGTCAAGGTCCGCGACGGGGCGCACGTGCGCAACAAGGCCGCGCACATCGCCGTCGGGGTCGACATGGACGGGATCAAGCACGTCCTGGGGATCTGGATCGAACTCGCCGAGGGCGCGAAGTTCCGGGCGGGCGTGTGCGCCGAGCTCGCCAACCGCGGCGTGCGTGACGTGCTGATCGTGTGCTGCGTCGGCCTGACGGGTCTGCCCGACGCGATCGAGGCGACCCGACTCGATCGTGCAGACCTGCGTGGTGCACCTGATCCGCGCCGCGATGCGGTTCATGTCCAACGGCGACCGCAAGGCCGTCACGACGGCGCTCAAACCGGTCTACACCGCCGCCAACGCCGAAGCGGCCGAGCAAGCGCTGGCCGCGTTCGAGGCCTCGCCGCTCGGGGTCAAGTCCCCGCACGCGGTCGCGACCTGGAAGAACGCGTGGGAAAGGTAGCAACTATCGGTACATCAAAAACGCCACTTTCTATGACAGGGGTGGGATGTACCGACGGTGTTGTGTCATATACATCGAACTCTTGTGGATCCTCACGTCCTGGTGGGATGATGTGGTCATGAACAGTATTGACCCACATCTCGTGGAGAGCCTAGGAATGGACACTCTCAACTATCTACTGGGTGTCGATTCCACTTCCACTCTCGAGGCTGCGGAGGAGAACGGCGACTCGTCCTTTACCGCCGAGCAACTTCAAGTCCTGGCAGCGCTAGATATGGCGCGACAGAGAATCGAGACGCTCGATACCCACCCCGACTTTAGCTCCATGCAGTGGGCCGAGTGGCTCTTGCAGCGCAGCGACGGCTTTATCTTGGCGCACCGCCTGCGTGCTCTCGCGACTGGTGAGGAGCCGATCGCACCAGACACCAGCACGCTAGCAGGCTGCTTGTCAGGGCTAATCACCGATCTCTACGCTGGGCTTGTCCTTCCCGTCAGTGGTCCCTTCGGCATGAGCCCTGCTCACAATCTAGCGGGCGCGTACTACCGGCACCCGCTGCGCGAGACGTTCGAAGATCTCGTCATGCAGGATCGAGACCTGAAGCGAATATTTCCGAGAAACGAAGAACACACGGGCCAGATGGGCTACACGACTCGCAGCACCGGACAGGGTGGGACGATCCAGTTAACCATGTTTGCGCAAGAGATCATCGGCGCAGGCATCAAGCTAGCCCGATTCGAGCAGTCTGCGCTGTCACCCGAGCAGGTGGCCCAAGATGCGCTGCGATGTCTCGAACTGATCCGCAGTGCGCTACGTGGCGAGGATGTCCGTGTGCCGGTCCGGGTAGGACTCACTGGCGTGCTCCTGCCGGACGCGCGCACCGAGATGGACTTCGGTTGGGCGCGACTTCGCCGTGCAGATAGTAGCGATGCGCACCTGTGGGCAGCGACCTCTCTTGATGAAGCGGGCAGCCTGACGACCACAACGGAGCAGGGCGAGACCGTCGAGATCAGCTACCGCGGAGACTTGATCCTCGAGTTCGATGCCCCGTACAAGATGGTTCTTGGCGAACGCGACATTAGCGAAGCCTGGCCAGCAGAAATGATGGCCGTCTGGGACAGGTTCACCGAGATCTCTGAAAGCCTTCGCCTCGGGCTCCTACTCGCCGACCCCGATCACCGCACACTCGTAGTGACAACATGGCAATCCGTGCTCGACCCTATTTCTCACTCTAACGGCCTCGGTTGGGCCGATGCGAAGACCGTGCCCAACCTCATGGCACGCCAGCTCACCGCCGACGATGTTGACCAATGGCTCACCTGGTCCAAAGCCATCGACGAGCATCGCATCCCCACGATCGGCGTCGCGATCCGCCGCATGCTTATGGCCGTCGCCGAGCGGCGTAATCCTGAGGATGTTCTCGTTGATGCCGTCGTTGTCTGGGAAAACCTCTTCGGTGCCAAGTCCGAGACGACACTGCGCATCGCCAGCTCACTCGCGCTGCTCCTCAGCTCCGAAGAAGCCACCGCGACTGAGCGGCTCGCCAACCAGTCCACCTACAAGAGGCTCTATGCACTGCGCTCGGGTGTCGTCCACGGTGCACCAAACGCAGATCTCAAGAAACTGCAGCAAGGAGCTGATGACGCAGTCAAGATCTCCATGGCAGCGCTCCGTGAGATCTTCAGCGAGCAGGTCGACCTCTTGACTATCAAGACCAGCGAAGATCGAAGCCTGCACCTCATTCACCGCGGCGACAAGAGATCACGAAGCTAAGCCACATGCCACGCCTCACCTCCCACCGCTTCATCAAACAGCACCACTTGCTCAAGAAGATCTGGGAGGTCTCACCGAACTCCTTCGCCGACCTGTCCTTCAACGACCAGCGTCACCTGCACGACTTCTTCCAGCTCACGCACCTGCTCAGCGACAAGGAGCTCCTCGCGCACCGAGAACACATCACCCAGCAGCGCCCAGCACTCCCCCAGCAAGCAGGCAGAGCACTGCGCCGCCTGCTGACAATCGACCGCCGCCCACCTGACGCACTACTTGGCGAGCACATCACCGCCACCATCCAGCGAGGCTGGCGCACCATCACGGTCCGCGCCCTGGCACGCCCCGAGATCGACACCGCCAAGCTCTCCCGCATGTTCGCCGAACACATCCGCGACCAAGTCCGCCAAGTACAACAAACCAGGACAGACCTCACGCCCGCCCGTGGTTCCCATGACCACTCCGCCGCGGCACACCCCGCTCGATCAGCACATGCCGCACCGTCTCCGCACTCACCCCCACCCGAGACCCCACCTGCTTGAGGGTCAGCCCGGACTCGTAGAGCCGCACCGCAGCAGCGTCCATCTCTGACTCACTCAGGCCCTGCATCCGCATCACCACACCACGACCCCGCAGATACCGCGCCACCGACTGCCGATGCACCCCGAACTCGCCCCCCAACTCGTAGACCGTCCGCCCACCCTCATACCCCGCCACCAACGCATCCACCCGCGCCCGCGACAGCCGCACCTGCCGCGAAGCTGACTCTTGCTGAGACTGAGCAGGGCGAACCGAACCCATCGCCCCCTCCAGCAACCGCTCTGTCGCCTTTGTCCTATAAGAGAAGTTACAGTAGCGATGCAGGAGTCCGACCAGCACGAAGGCCCGGAGTCCACTGGACTCCGGGCCTTCGTCGTCCCCGCCCTCGCAGCACCGCCGAGGGCGACGCCCCCTCCGCCGCGGGTGACGCCCTCGCCCGCCGACGGTGACCGTCCCCTCCGCCGAGGGTGACGACGCGACCGGACCGCGCTCGCCGTCCGGGTCCAGGGCGATGGTCCCGCCCACGACAGCCCTATGCGGGTCCCCTCTTCCGGTGTCACGATGAGGGTCCTGCACCCCCAGCGTCGGAGGTCGTCGTCATGGCTGAGGAGCCGATCGTCATTATCGGAGGCGGCCTGGCGGCCGCGAAGGCCGCCGAGTCCCTGCGGACCGAGGGGTACGACGGCGACCTCGTGGTCGTCTCGAGCGAGCCGCACCGCCCCTACGAGCGCCCGCCGCTCTCGAAGGACTACCTGCGCGGCGAGGCCGAGCGCGACGTCCTCTTCCCTCTCTCCGAGGAGTGGTACACGGACCACCGCGTCGACCTGCGGACCGCGACGCGGGCCGCGGGGATCGACGTCGACGCGCACTCCCTCACGCTGATCGACGGGACGTCGCTGCCCTACTCGCGCCTGCTCCTCGCGACGGGCTCGACGCCGCGCTCGTTCGCGGTGCCCGGCGCCGACCTCCAGGGGGTGCACTACCTGCGCACGATCGAGCACGCCGACCTGCTCGCCGCGACGCTCGAGGCGTCGGCCCGCGAGGGCGCGGGTCGGCTCGCCGTCGTGGGTGACGGGTGGATCGGGATGGAGGTCGCGGCCTCGGCGCGCAGCCTCGGCCTGGACGTGACGGTCGTCGGGCGCGGCGTGCACCCCCTCGGGCGTGTGCTGGGCCCGCTGCTGGGCGAGATGTACGGGAAGGTCCACGCCGACCACGACGTCCACCTGCACCGCGACGCCCAGGTCGTGGGGATCACGGGGAGCGAGGGGAGGGTCACGGGGCTCGACGTCGCGGACGGTACGCACGTGGCCGCCGACGTCGTCGTGGTCGGCGTGGGAGTGACGCCCAACGTCGGCTTCGCGGAGGCCGCGGGGATCGACCTGCGCGACGCTCGCCTGGGCGGTGGTCTGGCCGTCGACGCGACCCTGCGGACGTCGGCGCCGGACGTGTGGGCGGCGGGTGACATCGCGAGCGTCCCCTCGCCGCGCTACGGCCGCCCCTTGCGGGTCGAGCACTGGGCCGTGGCCCTGGAGACCGGGCCGCACGCGGCACGCGCCATGCTGGGCTCTCGTGAGCCCTACGACAAGCTGCCCTACTTCTACTCGGACCAGTACGACGTGGGCATGGAGTACCTGGGGTTCGTCGAGGACCCGGCCGCGACCGAGGTGGTCGTGAGCGGGTCTCTCGAGAACCACGAGCTCGTCGCGTTCTGGGTGTCGGGCGACCGGGTCCAGGCGGGCATGACGGTCAACGTCTGGGAGCGAATGGAACGCGTCGAGGAGATCGTCCGGGCCGCGGGGCCGGTCGACCGGGATGCGCTCGCGGCGTTCCACGGCTGAGCGGCCCCGGCACGAGACCGGCCCCGCACCGCCGTTACGGCACCGCGCGCTGCGCCTGCCCCACGTACTGGCTGAGCGGCCGGATGAGGGCGTTCGCGGCGCGCTGCTCGACGACGTGCGCAGTCCAGCCCACGACTCGCGCGGCGACGAACAGCGGCGTGAACGTCGGGGTGTCGAACCCCATGAGGTGGTAGGCGGGGCCCGTCGGGTAGTCGAGGTTCGGCAGGATGCCCTTGCGCTCGGTCATCGCGGCCTCGAGCGCGTCGTACAGCTCGTCGAGCGCGGTCGCCTCGTCGGTGCCGAGGTGCGCGACCAGGTCGTCGAGCGTCTTCTTCATGGTGGGCACGCGCGAGTCGCCGCTCTTGTAGACGCGGTGGCCGAACCCCATGATCTTGCGCTTGCCGGCCAGGGCCTCGTCGAGCCAGGAGGCTGCCCGGTCGGCGGTCCCGATCTCGGCGAACGTCGCCATGACGGCCTCGTTGGCCCCACCGTGCAAGGGGCCCTTGAGCGCGCCGATCGCCCCCGTGACGGCCGAGTGCAGGTCCGAGAGGGTCGAGGTGATGACGCGGGCCGTGAACGTCGAGGCGTTGAACGAGTGCTCGGCGTACAGGACCATCGAGACCTCGAAGGCACGCACGACGCACGCGTCGGGCACCTCGCCGAACGTCATGTGGAGGAAGTTCTCGGCGTAGCCCAGGTCCTCGTCGGGGTCGACGATCTGCTGGCCGCGCCGGCGTCGCTGGTCGAGGGCCACGACCGCGGGCATCATGGCCCACAGCCGCAGGGCCTTGGCGTGCTCGGCCTCGGGGGACGAGTCCTCGGCGCTCGGGTCGTGCGCGCCCATGACCGAGACGGCGGTGCGGCACACGTCCATGGGGTGGCAGCTCGTGGGGAGCTCGAGGATCGCGTTGCGGACCTCACCCGGCAGCGCCCGGTTCTCCCGTTCGACGGCGGTCTGCTCGGCGAGCTGCTCGGGCGTCGGCAGCTCGCCGTGCCACAGCAGGTAGGCGACCTCCTCGAAGCTCTTGCGGGCCGCGAGCTCCTGGACGGGGTAGCCCCGGTACAGCAGCGAGTTCGTGTCGGGGTTGACCTTGGACACGGCGGTCGTGTCGACGACGACGCCCGCGAGGCCCTTGCGGATCTCCGGGGCCGGGGACGCCGTGCCCGGGGCGGTCGCGCGGGCCTCGGTGCCGTCGGGGACCTGCGCGGGGGTGCTGGTGGTCATGTGCTCACTCCTTCGTGATGCGGGGTCATGTGCTGCAGTACCGGGTCGCCCGGGCCGGCGAGGACCCCAGTCCTCGCCGGCCCGGGAACCCCGACCGCCCTACGGCCGGTAGGTGAAGATCTCGGTGTCGAAGTGGTTGTAGCCGGCATAGTCCACCAGCTCGTACAGCCGCGCGCGCGTCTGCATCTCGCCGACCACCCCGTCCTGCGTCCCGGTCTCCCGGATCACGTCCAGCGTGCGCTCCGCGGCCCCCATCGCGCTACGCAGGAGGGTCACGGGATAGATGACGATCTGCACGCCGACGGACGCGAGCTGGTCTCGCGTGAACAGCTCGGACTTGCCGAACTCGGTCATGTTGGCGAGCACGGGCACGTCGACCGCGGAGGCCACGGCCTCGAACTCGGCGAGGTCGCGCATGGCCTCGGGGAAGATCGCGTCGGCTCCCGCGTCGACGAGCGCCTTGGCCCGGTCGATCGCAGTCGCGAGGCCCGCTGCTCCGTCGAGGCTCGCCCGGACGTCGGTGCGCGCCATGACGAGGAAGTTCGGGTCGCGCCGGGCGTCGACCGCGGCACGGATCCGCTTGGTCGCGGTCTCGAGGTCGACGGTCGCCTTGCCGTCGAGGTGGCCGCACCGCTTGGGGTTGACCTGGTCCTCGATGTGGCAGCCCGCGACGCCCGCGTCCTCGAGCGTCTGGATGGTGCGCGCGACGTTCATGGGCTCGCCGAACCCCGTGTCGGCGTCGACGATCGCGGGCAGGTTCGTCATGCGCGCGATCTGCCCCGCACGCGTCGCGACCTCGGTGAGGGTCGTGAGGCCGATGTCCGGCAGCCCGAGGTCCGCGGAGATCACGGCCCCCGAGATGTACACGCCGTCGAAGCCCTTGTCCTCGATCAGCCGCGCCGAGAGCGGGTTGAACGCACCGGGGAGCTGGAGCAGCTCACCGGCGGCGAGCCGGGCGCGCAGCACGGCCCGCTTGTCCGACGGCGTCACGTGCGAGTACAGCATCAGTTGCCTCCTGCGGGGGTCGGGTCGGCAGAACCAGCAGAGCCGGCAGAGCCGTCAGCGTCGGCAGCGTCGGCAGCGTCGGGATCCTCGTCGGTCACGTCGCGCATGGTCCAGGAGGCTGAGCCGTCCCCGGGCCCGCTCCCGGCCGGCCCTCCGCCCGCGCGCCCCGTTCCCGGGGTGCCGGACGCGCCTGGGTGCGCTCCGCCGTCGGGCTCGCCGCCTGCCGCGCCCTGCGAGGGACGACCCAGCTCGAAGATGCCCGTGGGCACCGGGACCGCGTCCAGCAGCCCGGGCCGCGCGACGATCGAGAGCTCGCGCACCTCGGCAGGCGTGAGTGACGGGAGGCGCTGCGCGAGGTCGAGGAAGCGCTCGATCTCGGCGGGCTCGAGCACGCCGTCCGCGAGCAGCCGGAACTTGGCGACGTACTGCGCGCGGGCGAACGGGCGTGCGCCGAGCGGGTGCGCGTCGGCGACGGCGATCTCGCGGACGATCCGCCCGCCGTCGGCCAGCTCGATCTCGACGCGACCACCGAACGCCTTCTCGGCCGGGTCGACCGAGTGGTAGCGGCGCGTCCACTCGGGGTCCTCGGCCGTGGTGACCTTGCCCCACAGCGCGACGGTGTCGGCGCGGCCGGCGCGCTCGGGCGTGTACGAGTCGACGTGGTGCCACCCGCCGTCCTGGAGCGCGACCGCGAAGATGTACGGGATGGAGTGGTCGAGCGTCTCGCGCGAGGCCTTCGGGTCGTACTTCTGCGGGTCGTTCGCGCCCGAGCCGATCACGTAGTGCGTGTGGTGGCTCGTGTGGATGGTGATGCCGACGATGTTGTCAGGGTCGGCGAGCCACGGGTGCTCGGCGTGCAGCGCGCGCGCCAGGTCGATGAGCGCCTGCGACTGGTATTCCGCCGAGTGCTCCTTGGTGTAGGTGTCGAGGATCGCGGTCTTGGGCTCGCCGGGCGACGGCAGCACGACGTCGTAGCGTCCCTCGGGGCCGTCGAGCAGCCACGCGACGACGCCGTCCTCGCCCTCGTAGATCGGCTCGGGCGAGGTCTGCCCGCGCATCGCCCGGTCCACCGCCTCGACCGCGACCTTGCCCGCGAGGGCGGGCGCATACGCCTTCCACGTCGAGATCTGCCCCTTGCGAGACTGCCGCGTCGCGGTCGTGGTGTGCAGGGCCTGACCGATCGCCTGGAAGATCGTCGTGGTGTCGAGCCCGAGCATGGTCCCGATCCCGGCCGCTGCCGACGGGCCCAGGTGCGCGACGTGGTCGATCTTGTGCGCGTGCAGGCTGATGGCCCGCACCAGGTCCACCTGGATCTCGTAGCCCGTCGCGATGCCGCGCACGAGCGCCGCCCCGTCGCAGCCCGCGTGCTGGGCGACCGCGAGGATCGGCGGGATGTTGTCACCCGGGTGCGAGTACTCGGCCGCGAGGAACGTGTCGTGGTAGTCGAGCTCGCGGACCGCGACGCCGTTGGCCCAGGCGGCCCACTCGGGGCTCGTGCGGGTCGCGAGCGGGGTCCCGAAGACCGTCGCGCCGGGCTCGTACGGGTGCGCGAGGGCCTGCCCGCGGGCTGCGACGGCGGGCGGGCGCGTGAGGCTCGCGGCCGCGACGGCCGCGTTGTCGATCACGCGGTTGACGATCATCTCGACGACCTCGTCGGGCACCTCGACCGGGTCGGTCGCGAGCTCGGCGAGCTTCCACGCGAGCTGGTCGGTGCGGGCGAGGTTCTCCGCGGAGCGGTGGGTCCGCAGGTGGTGGGTCGTGGGCATCGGTGCCTCCGGTGGTCGGGTGCGGTGCGTCGGGGTGCGTCGGGTGGGCGTCCTGCCCGACGGCGCCGCGCGGGCTGGGGGTGCGGGTGCGGTCGGCGGGGGGCCGGTGAGGCTCGCGGCGTCGTCAGCCGGGCGGTGGCGCCTCGCCCAGGGCCTTGGCAGCCATGGCCGCGCTGCGCTCGATGTGCTCGCGCATGGTGCGCTCGGCCGCGTCCGGGTCGCCGCTCGCGATGGCGCGGGCCACCGCGCGGTGCTCGTCGACGTGGTCGGTCGTCCCGACGCGTTCGCGCGCAGACAGCGAACGGTAGCGGTCGACGTGCCCGCGGATCTGGCGCAGCAGCGCGGAGCACCAGCGGTTGTCGGCGAGCGACTCGATCTCGCCGTGGAACTGGGCGCCGATGCGCAGCACCTCGTCCTCGTGGTCACGCACGGCGTCCATGAGATCGACGAGGCGAGCGAGGTGCTGGACGTCGGCAGGCCGTGCGCGTTCGCACGCGTCCCGCGCGAGCAGCCCTTCGAGACGGGAGCGGACGTCGTAGACGCGGTGGAGGTCGGTGACCGCGAGCGGCGCGACGCGCACTCCCCCGGTGGGCTGCTCGACGACGAGCGCCTCGGCCTGGAGGAGACGCAGCGCCTCGCGGACGGGTGTCCGGCTGACGCCGAGCTGAGAGGAGAGCACGGGCTCGGTCAGACGTGCGTCCGCAGCGAGGGTGCCGTCGATGATCCGGGCCCTCAGGAGGTCGTAGACCGCGCGCGCGCCGGACTGTCGGCGGACTGCGGCGAGGGGCTCGTCGCGCGGTGGGGGCGACGTCGTCGTCGGAGCGCTGGGCATGCGGCCATCGTGCCACAGCACCTGCGTACTTGTATACAACGCTGAGTGCCCGCGTGCCTCAGGTCGCCTCATTCCATCTGGGTGATGTGGACACCAGGAAGCCGTGGAACGCTGAAGAAACCTCATCGAAGGAGGAACCGAAGGTGAGTACAACTGCTGGCCGCAGCGTCGGGCCCACGAGTGAGTTCAGCCTGTTCTTCCACGTCAAGCCCGGCCAGAGCGAGCCGCTCCGGGCCGCGCTCGACGACCTGCAACAGACCCCGGGGTATCTTCCCGGTGACTACGGCATGGCGATCAAGACGATTCACGAGGCACGATTCGTGCTCTTCGACGACGACACGCGACTCGCCTTCATCACGAGCTTCGACGGTCCCTGGGACGCCTACATGGACGACTTCTTCAACTCCGGCCCGACGCTCGCGCTCTTCGACCTCATCTTCAGGCACACCGAGGGCTACGCCGGCCTGCCGGACCTCGCCACCGAGAAGGCGTTCATCCTCGGAGCGCAGGAGCGTGCCGCCGCCTACGCACGCAACTACCCCGGCACGGTGAAGGAGATCCTGAAGGCGCAGCGCGTGAACGCGGCCTTCCAGAAGGTGCTCGATCACCCCGATGCCGCGGCCGCGCTGCAGCACCCGGCACTCCAGCCACTCCTCGACGAGGCCGGAGACTGAGGTGTCGGATCACATCTCGGGCCCGCGGGCGTTGGCCAACTCGATCGCCGACATCACCGACGTCTTCGCGTTCCCGAGCCCCGCCCGGCCGCGGCACCTCGTTCTCGTGATGAACACCCTGCCGTTCGCCAAGGTCTCCGACGCCCTCTCGGAAGGCCTGATCTACCGGTTCCGGGTGCGGCCCCTCACGGCAGCCGCGCCCGGCGACCACGCCCCGTTCTCCGCAGGCCCGGAGCACGGCGCCGAGGAGTTCGTGTTCGACTGCGTCTTCTCTCCGCCGACCGGCGCCGAAGGCCAGCCGTTCGAGCAGGAGGGCACCTGCACCACCCCCTCCGGCGAGACCGTGTCGTTCCGCGTCAACGACGAGGACGGCGGTTCCGCGCACGGCGTGCGGGTCTTCGCCGGTGCGCGCTGGGATCCGTTCATCCTCGACGCCCCCGCGGCGCTGAAGACCGTCGTGATCGGCGAGCTCGCCTTCGCGGAACGCGGCTCGATCTACATGGACGGCAAGAACGTCCTGGGACTCGTCGTCGAGATCGACCCTGCGCTGCTGGGCGGCGCCACGTTGGTCGGCGTCGTCGCCGAGACCCTGACGCGCGGCGTGTTCAACGTCCGGATCGAGCGCGTCGGGCGACCCGAGGTGAAGAACCTGATGCTCGGGCCGATGCAGTTCGATCGGGTCAATCAGGACCTCGAGATCCGCGACCTCTACAACATGGAGGACGCGTTCCACATCCAGCACGGCTACGAAGGCGCCTACCGGGCACGGCTCGACGCCAACCTCGCGTTCTGGGACAGCCTCGACGGCAAGACCGACTGGCCGACGATCGACGGCGTCCATCCGCTGACCGAGCTCGTGCTCGCCGACTACCTGGTCGTCGACCTCTCCAAGCCCTACCAGGAGAAGGGTTCGTTCCTCGAGATCGAGCTCGCCTCCCGCAGGGGACGGGCCCACGCGACCTGCGGAGGGCGCGCGATCAACGACGACGTGATGGACGTGTTCTTCACGACCCTGATCAACGCCGGCAACGGACCGATCATCCGCGACGGGGTGGACGGCTCGTCCCGGCCGGCCTCGCAGACCTTCCCGTACCTCTCGGCTCCCAACCCCCATCCGCCAGAGAAGCCGGAGCACCACTGAGCATGGCTGAGACGGGGAGCGTCACGCTCGAGCTCGATGACATCCAGAGTGGCGCCCTGCACGAGCGCCCCTCCCCCTACGTCGGCGCCTACCTGATGCTGCGCATCGACGACCGCGCCGACGGCCATGAGGTCGTCCGGCGGCTGACAGCCCTCGTGAGCTCGGGGACGCAGTCGCTCGATCCCGCCAACGACGCCTGGTTCACCGTCGCGTTCACCTACCACGGGCTGAAGGCGCTCGGAGTTCCTCAGGATTCCCTCGACAGCTTCACGCCGGAGTTCCGTGAAGGGATGGCCGCGCGGGCGGAGCACCTGGGAGACGTCGGCGAGAGCAGTCCTGAGAACTGGGAGAAGCCGCTCGGCACTCCCGACGTCCACATCGCCATCGCGGTCATCTCCCCCGACGCCGAACGACTCGAGGCCGTCACCGAGAAGGCTCGCCTCGCCCACCAGGAGCTGGCGGGCATCTCGGTCGTCTGGCGGCAGGACTGCTACCAGCTCCCGACCGGGCGCACCTCGTTCGGGTTCAAGGACGGGATCGGCCAGCCGGCCGTCGAGGGCAGCGGCAGGGCGCCGACGAACCCGCACGAACCGCCGCTCAAGGCCGGCGAGATCATCCTCGGCTATCCCGACGAGACCGGCGGGCTGCCGCCGATGCCGAGCCCCGACGTCCTCGGCCGCAACGGCACCTACGTCGTCTTCCGGAAGCTCCATACGAAGGTCGCGGCCTACCGGCAGTACCTCCGCGCGCGAGCGGCGAACCGTGAAGAGGAGGCGCTGCTGGGGGCGAAGATGGTCGGACGCTGGCAGAGCGGAGCCCCGCTGGCCCTGACGCCCGACGTCGACGACGCCGAGCTCGGCAGCGATCCGCAGCGCAACAACGCCTATCTCTACGGCGATGACCCCCGGGGCTTCAAGTGTCCGGTCGGCGCCCACGCACGACGCGCCAACCCGCGCGACGCGCTCGGCGACGACGGCAGCACGGACGTGCGCCTGCACCGCATGATCCGACGTGGCACGAGCTACGGCCCGATGCTCCCCGACGGCGTGCTGGAGGACGACGGCGCGGACCGCGGCATCATCTTCGTGTTCGCCGGCGCCCACATCAAGCGCCAGTTCGAGTTCGTCAAGACCCAGTGGCTCAACGACGGGATCTTCATCGGCGCCCCTGACGAAGCGGACCCGATCGTCGGCTCCCCCCACCACGCGAACACCTTCACGATCCCCCGGCGACCGATCCGACGCCGCCTGCAGGAGCTCCCGCCGTTCGTCGTCACGCGCGGGGGCGAGTACTGCTTCGCGCCGAGCCTCTCGGCCATGCGTTGGCTCGCAGAGCTTCCGCATTCCGTCTCGACCGAGGAGAGCACGCCATGAGCACGACCCCCGAGGGGACCGACCGCTGGAAGGCGCTCGACTTCGCCCCGCCGGCTGCAGACGCCCCCGAACCCGAGTCCTCCGTCCTCGTCGAGTACCAGCATGACGACCAGATCGCCGTGATCACGCTCAACCGTCCGCACGCCGACAACGCGATCACGACCGAGATGGGTGCTCGACTGACCGAGATCGTCGAGACGATCGCCGTGCGCACCGCCGTGCGCGTCGTCGTGCTCACGGGCGCCGGCGAGCGCGCGTTCTCCGTCGGCAGCGACCTCCGACAGCGCAGGAGCATGACGAAGGAGGACTGGCTTCGCCAGCGCCAGGCGTTCGACCGCACGCTGTACACCGTGCGGCAGCTGCGCAAGCCGCTCTTCGCCGCCGTGAACGGCATCGCCTATGGCGGCGGGTGCGAGCTCGCCCAGAGCTGCGACTTCATCATCGCCTCCGAGAACGCCACGTTCGGGCAGCCGGAGGCGATGCTCGGCCTCTCGGCCGGTGGCGGCTCCCCGGTGTTCCTGCCACGCCTGCTCGGACCGGGCAGGGCACTGCAGATGCTCATGACCGGCGACCCGATCTCCGCGGCCGAAGCACACCGGCTCGGCATGGTCAACGAGGTCCACGACCAGGACGACCTGGCGGCCGCGGCAGCTCGGATCGCGGAGAAGATCGCCCGCAACTCCCCGACGGCGGTCCAGGCCGTCAAGCGGGCCGTACAGCTCGGCGAGGGGCAGCCCGTGGAGCAGGCGATCGCCATCATGATGGAGGCGCACTGGCGCTCGGCCGTGCACCCCGACCGCATCGAGGGCATCGGAGCCTTCAACGAGGGCCGAGACCCGGTCTTCCGCGACGCCGACTACTGAACCCGGCCTACGAGGAGGCAGAGCAATGACGATTCCCGACGAGGTCATCCGTGCGCGCGCCGCGCTGCAGATGATCAACCCGGCCCCGTACAACGCGGAGGCGCCGCCCGCGGCGCTCGCCGAGGAGATCACCCCGACCGAGCTCCACTACGTGCGCAGCAACTTCTCGCTGCCCGAGCACGACGGCAGGCTCGAGATCGGCGGCGCGGTGGAGCACCCGCTGACCCTCACGCTCGAGGACCTTCGTGCCTTCCCCGCGCACGAACGCGCGGTCACGCTCGAGTGCGCCGGCAACGGACGCCTCGAGATGCGTCCACTGCCCACCGGTGAGCCATGGGGCGACTACGCCGTCTCGACCGCCCGCTGGAAGGGTGCTCTGCTGCACGAGGTGCTGGCACAGGCGCGGCCGCACGACGACGGCGTCGACGTGAGGTTCGAGGGCGCCGATCACGGCGCCTACCACCTGGCCGCGGTGCTCGCCGACACCGACACCGAGGACATGCACTTCGTCCGCTCCCTGCCGCTGGACCACGTCGCCGATCCGGCTTCCGAGATCCTCATCGCGTACGAGATGAACGGCAGACCCCTCGGCCAGGACCACGGTGCGCCGTTCCGGATCGTCGTGCCGCACTGGTATGCCGTGGCGTCGGTCAAGTGGCTCCAGCGCATCGACGTCTTGACCGAGCCGTACGTCGGCGAGTTCCAGACGGGGCACTACATCTACGAGTGGGCCGATCGGGACCCGGAACCCGTCGACCTCATGCGCGTCAGGGCGCGCGTCACCGCTCCCGCCGCTGGCTCGACCGTGCCCGCGGGCACCGTCGAGGTGCGCGGAAAGGCCTGGTCGGGCACCGGCCCCATCGCACGTGTCGACGTGAGCCTCACGGGCGCCGGCGAGTGGCGCGAGGCCCACCTCGCTCCGCCGACGGGCCCGTACCACTGGCAGGAGTGGTCGTTCGACTGGGAGGAGGCCGCGGTCGGGCGCCACACGCTCCGCGTCAGGGCGACCGATGCAGCGGGGAACGTGCAACCGGACGTACCGCCGTGGAACCGGCTCGGCTACGGCAACAACGCCATCGAGGTCGTCTACGTCGACGTCGTCTGACCAGATCCCACCACTGCGCTCTCGCACGACAGGGTCTGGCCTCGTTGGAGAACCGCTCACCCCTCCGGGACCAGACCGCGCGACGTGCCTGCGCAACGGTGGCGTCCACTGCCGTCAGCGGACGCCGGGGCCCGTCTCTCCCTCGGCTGCCGCGTCGGCGAACGGGGTCATCCGTTCTCCCAGCTCCTGGTGCCATGCGGCGAGGCCGTCGAGCGGGACCGGGCTCCGCTTGGTCGATCCGCTCCCCTGGCCCGACCACAACGGCGGATAGACACTGAGCCCCTGGCTCGGCGGGAGCGCTTCCAGGTCGTCGACCCAGCCCGGCCAGCGCAGGTCGGCCACGTACTCGGCGAGCCCGCCGCTCACGGCCCACTCCGCGAAGGCACCGAGGCCGAAGCCCAGGACGTGCCACTCGAGCGTGTCCGGGGCGAAGTAGTGCACGTCCCCGAGCGGGCCGGGCAGGCCGCCGCCGTTGACCGCGAACGTCCCGCCGAGCACGTCGAACGCGACGACGAGCCTCTGGGGCGCGACGGCCCCCTCCTCCGGGGTGCCCAGGCCGTTGATCGTCGCGAGGTCGGGGAGTCCGTACGCGCCTCCGCCGAGGAGCCGGAGCCAGCCGTGGTCCACCAGGACGCCGCCGGTGTAGAGGGCCAGCGCCCCGAGCGTCGAGCGCGTCGTGATCTGGAGGCGGTACAGGACCTCGGGCGCCCACTCGGGCGGCGCGAGGACCTCGACGCCGGGCCGCTGGAACATCCGGGCGAGCGTGGGCCACGCAGGATCGTCGACCTGCGTCAGATCCGAGACCGTCCTGATGCCCATGACCGGGGATCATGCCACGTCCGGCAGTGAATTCCGACACGTCGCGGAGGATCCGCTACCGGATTCTCCCCATCTGTGCATCTTCTCCGTGCTCAAGGAGGTGCGATCCCCGGAATTCCGGGGCAACTAGACCTCCCGGGGCGTCCGCTCCGTGAGACGGACGGAGCCCTCGGCCATCGGCGCGGGCACGGTCTCAGCGGCCTCGTCCACCCCGTGGAGAGGTCCTGCGACCGCACCGGCATCGGGCGTCGCGACCTGGCGCCGTCCGGCCACAGCCGCGTAGCCGAGGCCCACGACGACCGCGCCCCCGACGAGGTTGCCGAGCCCGACGAACAGCAGGTTCCGTCCGAACTGGCCCCACGTCGTCAGCATCTCGGGGCTGAAGAGGCCGATGCTGAACGTGGTCATGTTGGCGACCACGTGCTCGAACCCCGAGGAGATGAACGCGAAGATCGCCCAGAAGATGACGATCGCCTTGCCGGCCTCCGACCGGAGGCGACCGCACGCCCAGATCGCCGCGCACACCAGGACGTTGCACAGGACGCCGCGGAAGAAGAGCTGACCGCCGGTCTCGTGCGACTTGCCCGCGAGCATCGACGCGATCATCTCGCCCGCGGCGGCGTTGGTGTGCAGGATCCCCGACTGGACGACCATCCACCCGAACAGCATGGACCCGAGCAGGTTCCCGCCGAAGCAGAACAGCAGCGTCCCGACGGCGGAGCGCACCGGGATCGTCCGCGTCACCGCTCCCTGGGTCAGGATCATCATGGCCGAGGTGCTGAGCTCGGCCCCCGCGAAGACGACCAGGGTCAGCGCGACCGAGAAGACGCCACCGGCCACGAGCCGCTCGGCCGGCGCCCCCGCCGCGAGGAACGGCCCGGCCGTGGCGACCATGAGGACCACGCCCACCCCGATGTAGGCCCCGGCGAGCATCGCGGCCACCAGATATCGCCAGGGGTGCCGGGTGCCCTCGACCTTGGTGCGAGCTGCTCGGGACTGCTCGGACAGGTTCTCGGTGAGGGTCAGCACCCTTCGATGATCCGCCCGTTCCATCTATGCGTCCCGGAGGGTCGGCAGATGGAACGGGCGGTCTCAGTCCGGACGCTTCCTACCCGAACGTGAACGTGAAGACCTGCATCCCCGCCGGGACCTCGAGCTCGACCGTCCCCTCGCTCGGCGCGTCCCCCTCGATCACCGGGTAGAGCGTCGGGTTCCCCGAGACCGCGATGTCCCGCCGCTCGACGACCTCCCCGTCCGCGTCGCGGACGGTCGCCACGACGGTGCCCTGGCCACCCAGGACGGTGAAGACGTCGGTGCCGCGGTAGGCCAGCCGCACGCGCGCACCCTCGGACACCGCGGTCGCCCCCTGGAAGTCGACGTCCCACGTCCCGCCCAGCGAGAACGTGTCGGAGGCCTGGTCCTGGGTGAGCGTGAACGCCTGCTCGCCCGCGGCGTAGCGCGGCTCGCCCGCGTAGTTGCCGACCTTGCCGACCGAGAGGTACGTCTCCGGGGTCGTCGAACCGTCCGGTGTCCCGTCCTCGACCGAGGTCGCACCCGGCAACGTGACGCCCGGGTTCGCGTCCGCGAGCAGCTCGCGGATCAACGCCTCGGTGTCCTCGTACCCGCCCTCTCCGAACCGGATGTGACGTACGGTCCCGTCGGCGTCGATCAGGTACTGCGCCGGCCAGTAGCGGTTCCGGTACGCGGTCCAGGTCGCGTAGGAGTTGTCCTGTGCGACCGGGTACGTGACGCCCAGGTCGTCGGCCCCCGCCACGACGTTGCGCGTCTCGCGCTCGAACGCGAACTCGGGCGTGTGCACCCCGATCACCTCGAACCCCTCGCCCACGTCCTTGTACTGCTCGTACCAGGCGTTCACGTGCGGGATCGCGCGCTGGCAGTTGATGCAGGAGTAGGCCCAGAAGTCGACCAGGACCACCTTGCCGCGCAGGTCGTCGAGCACGAGCGGCTGGTCGCCGGGTGTGTTGAACCACGTGTCGATCCCGCGCAGCGCGGGAGCCGGACCGCAGTCCTCGAGCTCGGGCGCACCGTTCGAGCAGTTCGACAGTTCGCGGTTCTCGTCCGTGACGATCCCACCGAGGTCGAGCGCCTCGCGCACCGTCCCGGACGCGTCGACGCGCTCCTGGAGGCTGCCCGTGTAGTCGGGCAGCGCGCGCTGGAGGTAGGCGGGCAGGTTGAACGCGAGCCCGACCGCGAGCGCGATCATGACCACGCCGCCCGCCACGCGGATCCCCCGTGCGTGGCGCTGGAAGGCCTTGACCCGTTCCGCGACCCGACGGCCCGCGAGCGCGAAGACCAGCAGCGGGATCGCCGCGCCCACCGCGAACGACACGGTGAGCGCGATGGTCTCCGGCCCGATGTTCCCCGTCGCGCCCGCGACCGTGATGGCCGCGAGGACCGGTCCCGCGCACGGGACGTACAGGACCCCCAGCCCCAGACCCAGCACGAACGCCCCGCGGTCCTGGCTGCGCGTCCCTCGTCGCGCACCGAGCGCCGCGATCCTCTGGAACGGTCGTTCGAGCACCTCCTCGAACCGCGGCACGATCATGCCCACGCCGATCACCGCGAGCAGCGTCAGGCCCACCCAGCGCAGGAGGTCCTGCGGCAGGCCGAGCGCCCCGAGGAGCAACGAGCCGAGCAGAGTGAAGACGCTGAAGCTCACGACGAGCCCTGCGATCACGAGGTACGGGCGCCACGAGCGACGAGCGGCCGCGTGGGCGTCGTCGCGGGCGTCCGCGCCGCCCCCGGCCCGACGGCGCCGCTCGCCCTCGGCGCGTGGGGCGCCACGGTCGCTGGTCGGCGGGGCCGCCGTGACGACCTGCCCGCGCGCACCCACCGTCACGACGCCCGGAGCACCCGCGAAGAGCGCGGCCGACGGCGCTGCCGACCCGTCCTCCGCCGAGGGCGACCGGACCTCGGTGGTGGCTCCGTCGTCGGGCACGGCGGAAGCTGCGGGTGCGGCGCCGCGGGCACCCTGCACCCCGCCCGCGAAGAAGATCACGGGCAGCATGGGGAGGATGCACGGCGAGATGCCGGTGATGAGGCCACCGAGCAGACCGATGAGGACGAGGGTTTCCATGGCCGGGGTTCGGCGCCGCGTCCCCGCGGGATGGGTCGAGGGGCCGTCGGACCACCGCGCGGCGACGGCGAGAAGACCGGACCCATCCACCCTCGCCCGGGCTCCGAACCTCCTCCGAGACGCCCCGCACCTGACGGGGCGACGACAACGAGGAGAGACCGATGAACGTTCGAACCCGTACCTCGTACGCCGTGGTCGGCGTCGCGACCCTGGCGGTCCTGGGCCTGTCGGCCTGCAGCTCGGACTCCGACTCGGGAAGCGACGACACCTCAAGCGCGGCCGAGACGACGATGCCCAGCGACGACATGTCCGAGGACGCCATGACCCCCGAGGTGGACCCGGCGGCCAACCTCGTGGGTCCCGGCTGTGCCGCCTACGCCGAGCAGGTCCCGGACGGTGCCGGCTCCGTCACGGGCATGTCCACCGACCCCGTCGCGGTCGCGGCGTCCAACAACCCCCTGCTCACGACCCTCACGGCCGCGGTGAGCGGACAGCTCAACCCCGACGTGAACCTGGTCGACACCCTCAACGGCGGCGAGTTCACGGTGTTCGCGCCGGTCGACGACGCCTTCGCGAAGATCGACCCGGCCACCATCGAGAGCCTCAAGACCGACTCCGACACGCTGACCTCGATCCTCACCTACCACGTGGTCCCCGGACAGCTGACCCCGGACCAGGTCGTCGGCGAGCACGAGACCGTCGAGGGCGGGACCGTGACCGTCACGGGCTCGGGGGACGACCTCAAGGTCGACGACGCGAGCGTGATCTGCGGCGGTGTCATGACGCAGAACGCCACGGTCTACCTGATCGACACGGTCCTCATGCCGACCATGTGACCCCCGACGCCGGCCGCCGCGGTTGTCCCCGTGCCGCGGCGGTCGGCCCACCAGGAGATGCACGGGGACACGGACGAGGAGCCGGTCGCTCCGGACGGGATGCCCCGAGCGACCGGCTCCTCTCGTCTGCCCGACCCCTCAGGGGCGGGCAGACGTGCTGCGGCTCAGCGGGTCGGCGATCAGCCGTTCGCCCTGCGGCGCGCCCACACGAGCGCAGCACCGCCACCGATGAGCAGGAGCGCGAGGAACCCGGCTGCTCCGGCCGTGGCTCCCGTCGCGGCGAGCGACGGACCGCTCGGCGCCTCGGCACTCACGGGACCGGGGGCCGCGACGACCGGCGGGTTGGCGCACGACGCCGTGCCCTCCGGGTAGCGGACCGTCGTGGAGTAGTCCGGGTTGACCTGGAACAGGACCTCGACGTCCGATCGCGTCCACGCGTAGTTGCCGTCGGTCTCGACGTAGGTGCCGTCGGACTGACGCTCCCAGCCGGGCCAGGCACGGGGCTCGTCCGCGGACGCGCCCGGCCACAGGATCCTGCCGTCGAGAGGCAGCCCCTCGACCGTGTAGTCCTCACCCTCGCCGGGGTTCAGGAACGTGATGCTCAGGGGGCGGTCGCTGTCGGCCTCGTACCCCTCGGGCAGGAAGACCTCGTAGCCGAGGTAGGGCGTGTCGGCCTCGCAGACCGCACCGATGTCACCGGGGGTCAGGACGCAGTCCTCGGCGGCGGCCTCCGGGTCGATCAGGAACGACGCGCTCCTGCCGTCCTCGGCGAGCACGTACCCCGCGGACTCCCCCAGAGCGACGCCGTCCCCGGCGTGCGCGACGATCGCGCCGTCGGTCCGCGTGTAGCTGATCTGCTCGGTGCTCTCGGGCAGGACGAAGCGCTCGTCGTCGGTGCCGCAGACCTCGAGGATCGTCGGTGCGACCGGGGGCACGAACGTCAGCGACGGCTCCTCGGGCTCCGGCACGACAGGCGTCTCCGGCTCGGCCGGAGGCACGGTCTCCTCGGCACACTCCGGGACCTCGACGAGGTCGTCGAGGTCGTGGTGCTTGGAGCCGGTCATGACTCCGCCCAGTGCGGACTTCGGCGGAGTGATGGTCACGGGCCAGGCGAACGTCCCGTCCTGACGGATCCTGTCCTGCTGGACCGCCCACCCGTCCCCGCAGACCTCCCGCGGGAGGTCGGACGGGAAGGTGGTGTACCACTCGGTCCCCGGCCTGTGGTCGATGAGCGTCTGGGGTCCGGAGTTCTCCCAGGCGGCGGGCTTCGCGGGGTCGGTCTTCTGGTAGACGTAGATGCCCACCTCATTGCCCGGCGTGGGTGCGGAGACGCACGGCGTGGTCTTTCCTTGCTGCGCGAAGTCGTACCTCTTGCCGTCCGAGGCACGCACGTCGATCTCCCACGAGTGGGCGACCGACGAGTCGGGGAACGCGTAGGAGGTCGAGTACGAGCGCTGGAACGTCTCGTCCTTGACGACCTTTCCGTCGACCTTCACGGTGACGGTGTTGTCCTTGGCGGAGTAGGCCTTGAGCGAGAGGTCGAGGCCCGTGCAGGTCGCGGAGACCTGCGGGGTGTGGGCAGAGGCGGGGGCCGCGGTGGCGACCAGTCCGCCGAGGGCGAGCAGCGAGGCTGCCGTGCTCGCCAGGAGCTTCTTCACGGGTGGTGGATTCCTTCCGGGGTGATGCCGAGATGCGACGTCGCACGAACGACACGGGGTGGGAACGTGTCGTATTGCATCACCAATACCCAGACTTTGACAAACCCCGGCATATATCCGGAATCGGACCAAGGAATTACCCGAGAGCGGGCATTGTGACCGGAATTCGGGTCGGAAATTATCCGAGATCGAGCATCAGGTCTCGAGGACGACCAAGGGGTCGCTCGTCGGCTGCGGAGAACCCCCGGCGGGCTCGAGCGTCACCGCCACCCCCGCACTCCCGGCCGCATCGACGAGCAGGGCCGCCGAGCCGTCCCGGGCGTCGAACACCCCGGCCGAGACCATGCCCTCACCCTCGACGAGCCAGAGCTGGTAGTCCTCGGCAGCCCCGGCCTGCGGCAGGTCCGAGACGGAGAACAGCACGCGGTCGCCCGAGACGAGCGCGCTCGCGTCCCCGCCCCCGACCATCTCGCCCCGGACGATCTCCGCAGCGGGGTCGGCGAGCATCGAGGCGACCGCGTCGGCCTGCGTCTGGAGCCGGACCTGCTCCTGCCGGGCCTGGACCGCGAGCGTCGTCGGGACCGCGACCGCCACGGCCGCGGCCGCGACCGCCGCGACGACGGCCCACCGGCGGGGAGGGCGAGCCGTCCGGCCCGGGCGAGCGTCAGCGCGACCGGCCTGGGCGGCCGCGACCTGGGGCGTCGACGCGACGCGCTCGAGCACCTGGTCGCGGAGCCCAGCAGGCGGGGGCGTGTCGACCGTGAAGGCCGCAACCACCGCGCGGTGCTCGTCGAGCTCGCGGCGCGCGTCGGGCTCCGTGGCCAGCAGCCGTTCGACCACGCGGCGGTCCAGGTCGTCGACCGCGTCGAGCGCGTAGGCCGCGAGCAGGTCGCGCGGGTCGTCCGCGCCCGGTCCTCCGGGCCCCGACCCGGTGCCGCGGGTGTCTCCGGTCTGGCCGGGGTCGTCAACCACGGTTCACCCCCAGGCAGTCACGCAGGCGCACGAGGCCGTCACGGATCCGTGACTTCACGGTCGGCACGGCGGCGCCCAGCTCGAGCGCGACCTCGCGGTACGTCAGCCCACCGAAGTAGGCCCGGACGACCGACTCGCGCTGCGTCTCGGTGAGGCTCCCGAGGCACCGGCGCACCGCGGCCGACTCGATCAGCTGCTCGACCTCCTCGGCCACGACGTCGTGCCCTCCCCCGGCGAACCTTCCGTCGACGTCCTTCTGGTCCCGGACCCGGCGGGACTGCTCGGACCGCACCCGGTCCACCGCTCGCCGTCGGGCCATCGTGACGACCCAGGTCCGGGCCGAACCCCGGGAGGCGTCGAAACGCACCGCCGTCTGCCACACCTCGATCATCACCTCCTGGGTCACCTCGGCCGCGTGGTCGTGGTCTCGCAGCACGCCGAGCGCCGTGCCGAACACGGCCGGCGCCAGGGCGTCGTACACCGGCGCGAACGCAGCCGGATCACCCTCGGCGCACGCGGCGAGCGCGGCATCGAGAGCGTCGGGCTCGCTCGTCCTCACGGGTGGCACCCGACCAGTCTGCCCCAGGCTCACCGCCGCGGCGCACGGGCGGGACGTCCGCAGGTGCGCTGCATCCGCGACGGCTGAGGCACCCAAGGTTCGTCGCGCTCGGGCCTGCGGATGGGTCGCCGGTCGGTCGGGGGCTGCCGCTACCCTCACGGGGTGACCGAGACGCCGCAGCCCACCCGGCTCCATCCCCTCTACGTCGTCGTGGTGGTGCTCTTCGTGGTGCTCGTCGCGCTCGCGCTCTGGGCCACGGCCCGGGGCGACGTCCGGGCCGGTGAGCAGGGGGACGAGCGCGAAGCTCCTGCCGATCCCGCCCCGTCCGAGGACGCCCGGATCCGCGCGGACGTCGAACGGGATCTCGGGACGATCGAGGGTGTCGAGTCCGCCACGATCCAGGTCTTCGAGGAGGGGATGCTCGAGAACGTGCCCCCGCCCTCCCCTGCGGTGACGATCGACCTCGAGAGCTTCCGGACCCCCGAGGACACCCAGGCGACCGTCGACGCCGTCTACGGCATCCTCGCCGGCTCGGGGCTCAGCGCGCCGCCCACGGTCACCGTGGTCGACACGCTGCCCGGCACCAAGGCGACGCTGACGCTCGAACCCGCAGGCCCGGGAGACCCCGCCGTCCACGACGCCGTGGCGTTCCTCGACGCAGGAGCCACCTCGGTCCACCTCACGCCGGAGAGCTCGGCGGTCAGCGGCCGCGAGCCCGCCGACCTGCCCGGGCTGGCCGAGGTCGCGGGCACCCTCGCCCGGCCCCTGAGCGCGCTCTCGACCGACGGCTACGACGCCCTGTACACCGCAGGCGTCGACCCCGTGCCGCCACCCCTGCCCGCCGTCCAGCTCCTGGCGGAGGCCGGGTCGCGCGACGAGACGACCCAGACCGTCTACGAGGCCAGGTCCCCCACGGGCAACCCCGTCCCGCTGCTCACCGTCTACGTCGACGGCCCGCCGACACCCGTCGCGGACTGGTTGCGCGCCTCGGGCCAGGCGGACCTCCTGGGCAGCGCGATCGCCTTCACGGTCTACGGCAGCGAGACCTCCGAGTCCGGCTTCGTCTCGGACCGAGAGCTCGTGAGCACCGACCCCGCGAACGACGAGGCCGACGCCGCGGCCGCGGCCGCCGACGGGGTCCCGCCTTGCACCGGGCAGGACCTCCGAGCAGGGGTGACCGGGTTCGACGCCGCCGCCGGGTCGCGCTTCCTCACCGTCACCGCGGAGAACGTCACCGACGCACCGTGCGCGCTCGACGGGCGCCCCGGGCTGAGCTTCCTGCGCGCCTCGGGGACGGTCCCGGACGTCCTGTCCGAGCCGGAGATCCCCGGGCAGAACCCGGTCCGGATCGTCGTGCCGCCCGGAGGTGTCGCGACCTCGCAGCTCCGGTGGGGCGCCATGTCGACGGCCAACGACCCCGACCAGACGACGAGCGTCCTCGTCACGACTGTGCCGGGCGCCGACGAGGCGCGCCTTCGTGTGACGGACGTCCCGGGCGCCGAGTCCGGGGTCGACATCCTCGAGGGCGCGCGCGTCGTGGTCGGCGACTGGGTCCGCTCCTCGTCCTGACCCGCGATGTCGGGGCGCGCTCGCGCCCGGGCTCGGTCGCACTACCGCACGGTCGCACCGACTCAGCACGACCGACGGCCGCTCTCCCCGTGGGGAGAGCGGCCGTCGGTCGTGCCAAGGAGTGCGGTGGCTCAGAGCGCCCGGCGCGCCCGCACCGACTCGGCCAGCTCGCCGAGCAGCTCGGCCGTGGTGTCCCAGTCGATGCACTTGTCCGTCACGGACTGGCCGTAGACGAGCCCGCGCGGAGCCGGCGCCTGCGCCCCGGCCACGATGAAGCTCTCCATCATGAGGCCCGTGATCCCGGCCTCGCCCTCGGCGATGCGCGTCGCGACCTCGCGCACGACCTCGGCCTGACGCACGTGGTCCTTGCCCGAGTTGCCGTGGCTCGCGTCGATGACCAGGCCGTGCTCGACGGCCCCGCCCAGGCCCGAGGACGCGGCCACGCGCAGGGCGGACGCGACGTCGTCGGGCCCGTAGTTGGGGCCGCTGCGGCCACCGCGCAGGATGATGTGGCAGTCCGGGTTGCCCGCGGTCTCGACCGCGGCCGCGCGGCCCGCCCCGTCCGTACCGAAGAACGTGTGCTCGCTCGCCGCGGTGATGCAGCCGTCGACCGCGATCTGGATGTCACCGTCGGTCGCGTTCTTGAAGCCGACCGGCATCGACAGGCCCGACGCGAGCTGGCGGTGCACCTGGCTCTCGACGTTGCGCGCACCGATCGCGCCCCACGAGACGGCGTCGGCGATGTACTGCGGGCTCGTGGGCTCGAGGAACTCGGTCGCCGCGGGGACACCCGCGTCGAGGACACCGAGCAGGACCTCGCGGGCCAGGTGCAGGCCGCGGTTGACGTCGTGCGTGCCGTCGAGGTCGGGGTCGTTGATGAGGCCCTTCCAGCCGACCGTCGTGCGCGGCTTCTCGAAGTACACGCGCATGACGATCGCGAGGTCCTCCGACAGGTCCTTGGCCACGGCCGCCAGGCGGTGCGCGTAGTCGAGCGCTGCCTCGGGGTCGTGGACCGAGCACGGGCCGACGATCACGAGCAGGCGGTCGTCGTCCCCCGCCAGGACGTCGCGGATCTCGCGGCGCGACTGGGTGACCAGGTCACCCCGGGCCGTGCCGAGGGGAAGCTCGGCGAGCATGTCGACGGGTGCGGGCAGCGGGTCGAGGGCGCGGATGCGCAGGTCGCTCGTGGGCGCCTGCAGCTCGTACTCGGGGTGAGAGGTCACGCGTTCCATGGTGTCACCTGCGCCGGTGGCGGAGGTGACCGTCTCGGGGTGACGTTCGTCGACGGTCTCCGCAGAGACGGCGGTCGAGGTCGTGGCGGTCATGCGAGGGCTCCTGATCTGAAGGTGACTCAGACGGAGCCGTGCGGCCTGCTCTGTGTCCGGAGTCGGCCCGTCTGAATGACGAAGGGCCCGGACGCGGTCTGCGTCCAAGGCCCTGTGCTGGCTCCGGGGAAGGTTGGTCAGGCGAACGCCCGCTCGGCCCCTCCAGGAGCCAGCGTAAAGCGCCAATACCAACGAACCGTGTTCACCCGACGACCGTAGCACAGCCGTTTCGGGGACCGGCAGGGCCGTCTCAGACTCCGGTCGGGAGTGCTCGGGGCCGCGCCGGCCCCGCAGGCGGCCGGCACGCGGTCAGCGCGCCGTCGGTACGCGCCGTCTACGCTCGGTCCATGCCGATCCCCGAGTTCGTCGCCGCGCTCCGCTCCCACGTCGGGACCGACCTCCTGTGGATGCCGGGGGTCTCGGGCGTCGTGATCGACGACGACGGACGTCTCCTGCTGGGGCAGCGCGCCGACACCGGGCAGTGGGCGATCGTGAGCGGGATCCTCGAGCCGGGCGAGGACCCCGCGGTCGGTCTCGCGCGCGAGGTCCTCGAGGAGACCGGCGTGACCGTCCGGGTCGACGCCCTGACCGGGGTCACGGTGACCCCGGCCGTCGAGTACCCCAACGGTGACCGCTCGCAGTACCTCGACCTGTGCTTCCTGTGCCGCCCGGTCTCCCCCGCCGCTGCGGCAGCGGCCCACGTGGCCGACGACGAGTCCCTCGCGGTCGCGTGGTTCGCCCCCGACGACCTGCCGGCCGACCTCGCCGCCTCGACGAGCGAGCGTCTCGGCCACACCCTGGGCTACCTCGCGGACCCGACCGCGGGACCGTTCTTCGTCCGGTAGCCCGGTGCGCGGGGCCGCCCGGCAGGACCCGCGCACCGGGCGCCCCGCGGTGTGCGCGGGGGTCGCGGTCGCGTCACGACCAGCGGAACAGCTTCACCGCGAGCGGGAGCAGCACCACGGTCCACACGGCCATGACCACGAGCTGCGAGAGGGGCACGCCGTCCTCGAACCAGCCCGTCGTCATGGCCTGCGTCGCGGCGCCGAGCGGCGTGTACCCACCGATCGTGCGGAGCACCTCGGGCATGATCGGCCCGGGCGTCCACATGCCCGCGAGGAAGAGCATCGGGAAGTAGAGCGTCATCCCGATCGCCGACGCGGTGCTCGCCTTCCCTGCGCGCGACGCGATGAGCATCCCGAGCGAGAACATCGACAGGATCCCCAGCAGGAAGCTCCCCGCGACGACGGCCGGGTTCGCGGGCGCCGCGAGGTCGAACACCAGGCTCCCGACGAGCACCGCGAGCAGCGCCGCGACGCAGACCGTCACCAGGTTGATGAACAGGTGGGCGCCGATGAGCCCCTGCGGCCTCATGGGCGTGGTCGAGAGCCTGCGCAGCACGCCCTTCTCACGGAACGTCGCGAAGTACACGGGCATGGTCGTGAGCGCGACCGTCGCGACCGCTGTCGCGAGCGCCACGGGCACGTAGACCGCCACGGCGGTCAGCCCTCCCCAGGGCGGTGGGGCGTCGGTGATGACCTCCCGCATGCCGGGGATCGCGAAGCCCACGCCCACGAGGAGCACGGTCGGGAAGAGGAGCGCGAAGAAGACCGTCCCCGGGTCGCGGAGCAGCAGCCGGGCCTCGGTCAGTGTCAGTGTCCGCAGGCCGTGCCAGCCCGTGCCAGCGACCTTGCGGCGGCGGGGCCCTGCCACCTGCGTGCGTGTTGCCGTCTGCGTGGTCATCGCGCTGCTCCCTCGGTGTCGGACCGGTCGTCGGTCAGGGTGGGGCCCGTCGCCCCCGTGTGGTCGTAGGTCCTGCCCGTGACGTGCACGAACACGTCCTCGAGCGAGCGCGTCACGGTCCGGACGTCGGGCACCACGTCCACCTCGGCGAGGGCCAGCACGACGGCGGGCAGCACCCGCCGCGTCCCGGCCACCTCGATCTCGTGGCCCTCGCGCGTCACTGCCTGGACGTCCGCGAGCCCGGCGAGGATCTCGAGCACGTCGGCCTCCTCGTGGGGCTCGACCCGCAGGCGCAGCACGCGCGTGGCATCGACCGACTCGATGAGCTCGGCCGGCGAACCGGCCGCGACCACGACTCCCTGGTCGATGATGACGAGCCGGTCGCACAGGCGCTCGGCCTCGTCCATGAAGTGGGTCACGAGCAGGATCGTCACGCCGCGGTCGCGCACCCGCTCGACGAGCTCCCACGTGGCGCGACGGGCCTGCGGGTCCAGGCCCGTGGTCAGCTCGTCGAGGATCGCGACCTGCGGGTTCCCCACGAGTGCGAGCGCGATCGACAGCCGCTGCTTCTGGCCGCCCGACAACCTGGCGAACTGCTGGTCGCGGTGCGGCGTGAGGTCGAGCAGGTCCAGGAGCTCGCTCGTGTCGGCGGGCGACTCGTAGAACGACGCGTACAGCCGCAGCGCCTCGGCGACGGTCATGCGGTCGTTGAGCTCGGCCTCCTGGAGCTGGACGCCCAGGAGCTCGCGCACCGAGGCCGGGTCCTTCTGCGGGTCCCTGCCGAGGATCCGGACGGTCCCGGAGTCGGCCTGCCGGAGCCCGGCGAGGCACTCGACGGTCGTGGTCTTGCCGGCCCCGTTGGGGCCGAGGATGCCGAAGATCTCCCCCGGCCCGACGGCGAGGCTCACGTCGCGCACGGCGACGTTGCTCCCGTACGCCTTGCGGAGGGCGACGACCTCGATGGCCGGTGCGGCGCCGTCGGGCAGCGTGCGCGCCGAGCGCGACCGGGTGGTCGACGACGCGGGCGGGACGGACGGGACAGGATGTGCGGTGGTCATGGTGCCCTCCCTGAGGGTGTGCTCGCCCGCCGGGCGGCGCACCGGTGGACCGGACGCCGTCCGTCGGACGGGATGAACGCTGTGGTGGGTGCGCCGGTCCCCGGTTCGGAGGCACGCCGCGCGAAAGGCGTCGGGGACGCCAGGGCCGTCAGGTCGTGACGGGAGCGATGGCCACCGACCGCGTGACCAGGCGGAACGCGAACGCCGCTGCGGCCAGGGCGACCAGCCCACCGACCGCCGCGATCAGGACCTCGAGGTCGTCGAGGCCGACCGCCTGGGCGAACGGCTTGCCGAAGTAGCCGCTCTGGAACGCGAGCTCGACGAGCGCCACGGGAACCAGGAGCAGAGGGAGCGCGAACGTCCCGCGCAGGAAGCGGAGCCGGTAGTACCCCATGCCGATCGCCGCGCCCACGAGCCAGTAGACGGCGCAGAAGAAGACCTGCGACAGGAACACTGTCCCGAGGACCCTGGCGTCGACGTCGAGCTGGCTGCTCTCGAGGGTCGGGAGCCACCCGAGCGAACGGAAGACCGCCCACTCGGCGTAGCCGAGAAGTGCTGCCGCGAGACCGAACGTGACCCCGACGACGCCCGCCGTGAGCCACGCCGCGCGGATCAGCGACCGTCGCGTGCCGCCTGCCGCGACGTGCACGGCGATGCTCCCGATCGGGAAGATGATCCCCAGGACGAACAGGAAGAACTTGACCGACCCGTTGACGACGCCTTCGATCGGCTCGCCCTCGAAGGTGTTCGTCTGGCCCCCGAGGTAGCCGATGACCGCGGCGACGACCACGACGATCGCCCAGTACCAGACGCCGACCGTCCAGGATCCCGCGGTCATGTTCCAGGTCGCTGTGCGCAGCGACCGCTTCTCGGCCGTGCGGCGCACCTCGGCACGCTGCACGGCCCGGTCGGTGAGGGCTGCCGGGCCCACCAGGTTCTCGGTCATGACCGCTCCTCTCGCGTCAGGTGCACGAACAGGTCCTGCAACGGCACCGCGCCGAGCTCGAGGCCCGCCTCGGTCGCCGCGGTGCGCTCGGCGTCGTCGAGCGTGCCGAACAGCGTGACCTGGGCCGTGCCACCCAGGCGTTGCCGGGCCAGGACGCGCCGGCCGTCGACGAACGACTCGACCACGGCCGCCGAGCCCGTGAGGCTCACTCCCCTGCTGCGGACGGACTCGACGCTCTCCGCGAGGAGCACGCGCCCCCGGTCGACGATCACGACGTCCTCGAAGATCCGCTCGACCTCGTCGATCAGGTGGCTCGACAGGACGATCGTGCGCGGGTGCTCGGTGTAGTCCTCGACGAGCGCGTCGTAGAACGCGTACCGGCTGGGCGCGTCCATGCCGAGGTACACCTCGTCGAAGATCGTCAGCGGTGCGCGGGACGCGAGCCCGATGACCGCCCCGAGCGCCGACCGCTTGCCGCGCGAGAGGTCCTCGGGGTTCTTGCGCAGGTCGACCTCGAACAGGTCGACCAGACGGGCCGCGAGGTCCGCGTCCCAGTGCTCGCGCATCTCGGCGTAGTACCCCAGGCTGTCGGCGACCTTGGTCGCCGAGATCGTGTCGCCGCTCTCGCGGACGAGCTGCGTGCCGGCCATGGCCCAGGCGTTCTCGAACGGGTCCTCGCCGTCGACCAGCACGGTCCCGGCGTCGGGGCGGCGCATGGCGGCGATCAGCGAGAGGGCCGTCGTCTTGCCCGCGCCGTTGCGGCCGAGAAGTCCCGTGATGGTGCCGGGACGGATCTGGAGGCTCAGGCCGTCGAGCGCCGGGTGCTTCTCGCCCTTGCCGAAGCTCAGCGTCACGTCCCGGAGCTCGACGCCGAACGGGTCGGGGCGGGTGGGGGCGGTCATGGGGTCTCTCCCGTCGGGGTGGGGCGGTCCTGGGGACCGCGGCCGAGGACGTGGTCCACGATCTCGGCGGGCGTGATGCCCAGCAGGTCGGCCTGGACCAGAGCGGGGCGCAGGACCTCGGCGAAGTAGCGGTCGCGATGCTCGGCGAGCAGCTTCTCGCGGGCTCCCGAGGCGACGAACATGCCGACGCCGCGCCGCTTGTAGAGCACTCCCTCGTCGACCAGCCCTGCGAACGCCTTGGCGGCGGTCGCGGGGTTGATGCGGAAGGTCGTCGCGTACTGGGTGGTCGACATGACCTGCTCCTCCTCGGCGAGGTCTCCGCTCAGGATCTGGGCGCGGATCTGCTGGGCGATCTGCAGGTAGATGGGTTCAGGTCCGTCGAACATGGTGCCCATCCTCTCGCCGATCGCACGTTCTATGGTTCGTTACATGAGTAATGAACCATAGAACCCTGGGTGTGCGCAAGGGGCAACGCTGCCGAGAAGTGAGCGGTGGCCCCCGATCCGGTGGAATCAGGGGCCACCGCTCACTTCTCGGCGTCGCTCGGTCGAGCGCTCACGACTCGACGGCCACCGCACCGCTCTCCGGCTGCTGCTGGACCTCCTCGTCCGCGAGGCTCTCGAGCAGGTCGAGCGACGGCACGAAGAACAACGATCCCGTCAGCGCGGTCGACACCTCGAGGATCCGGTCGGTGTTGCCCTCGGGCTCGCCGATGAACATGCGGTGCAGCATGAGCTCGGTCACCGCGGGGTCCTTCGCGTACGCGATGTAGTACGTCCCGAACACGCCCGACCCCGCATCGCCGAACGGCATGTTGTCGCGCAGGATCGCAAGCTCCTCGCCGTCCTCGTCCTCGATCACGTTGAGCGCGACGTGCGAGCTGCTGGGCTTGACGTCGTCGTCGAGCTCGATGTCGTCGAGCTTGGTGCGCCCGATCGCCTTCTCCTGCTCCTCGGTGCTCAGCCCGTTCCAGGTGTCGAGGTCGTGCACGTACTTCTGCACGACGACGTAGCTCCCACCCACGAAGTCCGGCTCGTCCACGACCAGCGCGGCCTCGGGCGCGGCCCGGCCCGTCGGGTTCTCGGTCCCGTCGACGAAGCCCAGGAGGTCGCGCGAGTCGAAGTACCGGAAGCCCGTGGTCGAGTCCTCGACGACCACGGCGTCGCCCAGCGCGCGCATGATCTGGCGGGCGAGCTCGAACGTCAGGTCGGCCCGGTCCGCGCGGAGGTGGAAGAGCACGTCCCCCGGGGTCGACGGGGCCGTGTGCCGGGCACCGGCCAGGGCCGTGAACGGGTGCAGGTGCGCGGGGCGCGCCGCCCCCGTGGGCCGGACGCGGTCCCAGAAGTCCGAGCCCAGGCCCACCACGCACGACAGCTCGGCCCGGCCCTGCCGGAAGCCCACCGAGCGCACCAGCCCGTTGACGTCCGAGGCCACGCCGAGCAGCGTCGCGTCCGCCTCGGGAGTCCCCGTGGAGCGCACGACGAGGAACTCTGCGGACGTCGTGAGCTGGTACAGCACGGGCTGCGGCTCGGGGTCCGGCGCAGGGACGGGGGCCGGGAGCTGGGGGTTGGTCACGGGGCACCTCCGCGTCGCGCCCGCCGCACGGGAGGCGCGGGTCTTCCCCGAGTCTGTCCGGCGGGCGGCGGTTCGTCGCGCGCAACGGATCCCGTGCGCGCAGGACGGGGCGGCCGCGCCTGGGTGCGCACAGCCCGACGGCGCCCGCCCACCGGAAGGTGAGGGGCGCCGTCGGGCACCGCGGTGCCTGGCCCGTCGCCGGGCCAGCGGGACCGACGGGAGACCTCGGCCTCCCGCCCGTCCCGGCAGCACGAGTCAGGCCGAGGCAGCGGCCTTGCTCGTGAGGTCTGCCGCGACCAGCTCCGCGACCTGCACCGCGTTGAGCGCGGCACCCTTGCGAAGGTTGTCGTTCGAGACGAACAGCACCAGGCCACGTCCTCCCGGCACGCTCTGGTCAGTGCGGATGCGGCCCACGAACGACGGGTCCGCGCCAGCGGCCTCGAGCGGGTTCGGGACGTCCGAGAGCTCGACGCCCGGGGCCGCCGCGAGCAGCTCGCGCGCACGGTCCGGAGTGATGGCCTGGCCGAACTCGGCGTGGATCGCGAGCGAGTGGCCCGTGAAGACCGGGACGCGCACGCACGTGCCCGCGACCAGGAGGTCGGGAAGACCCAGGATCTTGCGCGACTCGTTGCGGAGCTTCTTCTCCTCGTCGGTCTCCTCCTCGCCGTCGTCGACGATCGACCCGGCGAGCGGCACCACGTTGAACGCGATGTTGCGCGGGAACTTGTCCGGCGCGGGGAACGAGACAGCGCTGCCCGAGTGCACCAGGCCCGTGAGGTCCTGCTCGGCCCCGGCAGCCGCCTGGTCGCGCAGCTCGGCCGCACCTGCCAGCCCCGCGCCAGAGACCGCCTGGTACGTCGCCACGATCAGGCGCTCGAGGCCTGCCTCGTCCGCGAGCGGCTTGAGGACCGGCATCGCGGCCATCGTGGTGCAGTTCGGGTTCGCGATGATGCCCTTGCGCGCCTCGTGGATCGCTTCCGGGTTGACCTCGGACACGACGAGCGGGACGTCCGGGTCCATGCGCCACGCCGAGGAGTTGTCGATCACGACGACGCCCGCTGCGGCATAGCGCTCGGCCTGCGCCTTGGACGTCGCGCCGCCCGCGGAGAACAGGGCGATGTCGAGGCCCGAGACGTCGGCCGTGGCCGCGTCCTCGACGACGACGTCCTCACCCTTCCAGGGCAGGGTGCTGCCCGCGGAGCGCGCCGAGGCGAAGTAGCGGATCTGCGCGACGGGGAAGTCGCGCTCCTCGAGCAGGCGGCGCATGACGGCGCCCACCTGACCGGTCGCCCCGACGACGCCGACGACGAGGCCTGCAGAGTTCTGGTTGCTCATGGTGGTCTCCTCGCTCAACGGCCGGTGCCGGCGTAGACGACTGCTTCGCTCTCGCCGTCCAGCTCGAACGCGGTGTGGATGGCCCGCACCGCGTCGTCGAGACTGTCGGCCCGCGTGACGACCGAGATACGGATCTCGGACGTCGTGATCATCTCGATGTTGATGCCCGCGTCACGCAGCGCACCGAACAGTCGCGCCGAGACGCCCGGGCTCGACTTCATGCCCGCGCCGATGAGCGAGACCTTGCCGATCTGGTCGTCGTACTGGAGCGACGCGAACCCGATCTCCTCGCGCACGGCGTCCAGGGCCGTGGTCGCGAGCGCGCCGTCGTCCATGGGCAGCGTGAACGAGATGTCGGTCAGGCCCGTGGCCGCGACCGAGACGTTCTGGACGATCATGTCGATGTTCGCGCCGGCACCGGCCACGACCTCGAAGATGCGGGCGGCCGTGCCCGGGACGTCCGGGACCCCCACGACGGTGATCTTGGCCTCGCTGCGGTCGTGCGCGACGCCGGAGATGATCGGATCTTCCATGATGACCTCTGCCTCGTTGTCGGCCGGGTGGCCGGGAGCCTGCTGGGGGACGTTGGGCACGGGGCGCGCGTCGTTCGACACGATGGTCCCCGGCTTCGTCGAGAACGACGAACGGACGTGGATGGGCACGTCGTAGCGGCGCGCGTACTCGACGCAGCGCAGCACCAGGACCTTGGCCCCGCTCGCCGCCATGTCGAGCATCTCCTCGTAGGAGATGCGGTCGATCTTGCGGGCCGTCGGCACGATGCGCGGGTCCGCGGTGAACACGCCGTCGACGTCGGTGTAGATCTCGCACACGTCGGCGCCCAGGCCGGCCGCGAGCGCGACCGCCGTGGTGTCCGAGCCGCCGCGACCGAGGGTCGTCACGTCGTTGGTGCTCTGCGTGACGCCCTGGAACCCGGCGACGATCGCGACCGAGCCCTTCTCGACCGTCTCGCGGATGCGGTGCGGCACGACGTCGACGATGTGCGCCTTGCCGTGCACGGCGTCCGTGATCACGCCGGCCTGCTGGCCCGTGAACGACTTGGCCTTGACGCCGAGGTTGTTGATCGCCATCGCCAGCAACGACATCGAGATGCGCTCGCCTGCCGTGAGCAGGATGTCCATCTCGCGCTGGGGGGGAAGGGGGGTGACCTGCTGGGCGAGATCGATGAGCTCGTCCGTCGTGTCACCCATGGCCGAGACCACGACGACCACGTCATGTCCGGCCCGCTTGGTCTCTGCGATGCGCTTCGCCACCCGCTTGATGCTCTCCGCATCAGCTACCGACGAGCCACCATATTTCTGCACGACAAGTGCCACTAGCCTGCTCCGTTACGTCGCCGGCCTCCGTCTCTCTCAACGGCCCGCCGGGTGTTTTACGAGTCGGTCGATGATAGCCCGGCGCCCGTGGACGGCGGGAGGGGGCTCAGGATGCGAACGGTCCGGGCCGGTGCCGGTCGCTGACCTGCGGGGATGCGGGCGGTCCGGGCCGATGCTGCTACCGGCGCTGTGTGCCGAGCACGAGGTTGTGGTCGATCTGACCCTGAGAACGACCGCAACCTCGTGCTCGGCAGCCGCCACCGCGTGAAGGGTCAGTGCCCGAGGCGCCCCGGCAGCTCGTCGAGCGACGTGATCCGCGCGGGCTCGTCGAACGGCCCTCGTCCGTCCCGGTCCAGGTGGACGGCCTGCAGCCCGGCCGCTCGGGCGGCGACGACGTCGAGGTCGTGCCGGTCCCCGACGTGCAGCACCTTCTCCGGCACCACTCCCAGCGCGGCGCAGACCTTCCGGTAGCTCGCCGGTGCGGGCTTGGCCACCGCGAGCCTCTCGGCCGTGAACACCGGCCCGATCCGCCCGTCCAGGCCCACGGCGCGGAGCTTGGCGTGCTGCTGATCCTCGGTCCCGTTGGTCAGGACGGCCAGCTGGACCGGCCGGGCCCGCAGCGCGGCGAGCATCGGCTCGACGTCGTGGAACGCGGTCCACGACGCCTCGTAGTGCGCGACATAGCCGGCGAAGACCTGGTCGAGGTCGTCGTCAGATCCCACATCGAGGCCCGCGAGCGGCAGGACGTCGCGCAGACGCCTGCGCCGCTGCTCAGCGAAGTCGACCTCCTTCGAGCGCCACGCCAGGTAGTGCTTCTCCTCGGCCGTGAACCACGCCGAGACCAGCGCGTCGGTGACCTGCACCCCGAGTTCGGGGAGCCACGCAGCGAGCGCCGCGCGCGCGGCCCCTTCGTGGTCGAGCAGCGTCCCGTCGAGATCGAGGACGACGGCCTGCACGGGAACGGTCACGGCCGCGATCCTAGGCGACGCCAGCGCCTGGTGCCGAGAACGAGGTTGCGGTCGGTATGACTCTGAGAACGACCGCAACCTCGTGCTCGGCGAACAACCGCGCTGGGCAGGCAGGCAAGCAGGTGGTCAGGCCGACGGCCCGGTCAGGTGCGCGGATTGGCCAGCACGAGATAGGCGTACAGCCCGAGCGCCGCGCACGCCAGCAGCAACAGGAGGAGGCCACGCCGCCGCGGCCAGGCGACGAGGACCCCGAGCGCGGCAGGCACCGTGACCATCGCCACGAAGAGTGCGAAGGCCTCGGCGGCAGGCGTCGGATCGCCGAAGCAGGCCAGGTCCGCTTCGACGAACATCCCCGTCTCGCCGTAGTAGCCGTACCCGTCCATCCCCACGTCGTAGGTGATCAGGGCGGGGAACACCGCCAGGATGTATCCCACGACCGCGACGACCACCCCGGCGACCAGCCGCCCCAGCGCCAGGCCTGGCCTCCGCGGCCGGGGCCGAGGCCGGCCGAACGGGCCGGTCACGCCGGAGGGGTCGATGCGCACCGGGTCGCGCGCCCGCTCCCCCGCCCGCGCACGAGGCGGGTCGTCGCGCGTGGCAGGCAGCTCGAGATCAGGCGAGCAGCCACCCGTCTCCGACCGGACCATGCGTCGCGGCCCTGCCCGCCGGGCCCCGGCCGACCCCGTGCCGTCCGACCCGGCCCCCGCCCCGCTCAACCTCACTCCCCGAGGCTCGTGACGACGTCGTACCCGAGCTTGCAGATGAGCGCCCCCACCACGACCACGAACACGACCCGCACGAACCCGCTGCCCTTGGCCACGGCCATGCGCGCCCCGATGTACGCGCCCAGCAGGTTCGCGGCCCCGATCGCGAGCCCCAGCCCCCACAGCACCGCGCCGTACGGGACGAAGAAGATGAGCGCGCCCGCGTTGGTCGCGAAGTTGGCGATCTTCGCGAGCGCGGAGGCCGGCAGGAACGCGTACCCCAGGATGCTGACGAGCGAGATGACGAAGAACGTCCCCGTCCCGGGCCCGAGCAGCCCGTCGTAGAACCCGATCACGAGCCCGATCCCGGCCGCGGCCCACCGGTGCCCGTTGCCCTCCCAGCGCAGGTTCGTCGTGTGCCCGAGCCTGGGCTTGGCGATCGTGTAGACCGCCACCGCGATCAGGACCACGAGGATGATCGGCTTGAACAGCTCGGCGGGGATCTTCGACGCGAGCGCCGCGCCGCCGATCGCCCCGAACAGAGCCGCGATCGCCATGGGACCGGCGGTCCGCAGGTCGGGACCCACCCGCCGGTAGTACGTCGTCGCGCTCACGGAGGTGCCCATGATGCTCGCGAGCTTGTTCGTCGCGAGGGCCTGGACCGGGCTGATGCCCGGCACGAGCAGCAGCGCAGGGAGCTGGACGAGCCCTCCCCCGCCCACGACCGCGTCGATCCAGCCCGCGGTCAGGCCCGCGAGGACCAGGAGGGCGATCGTCAGGAGGTCGAGCTCGAGCCCGCCCGAGCCCGGCAGCACGATCCCCTCGCCCGCGGCGAGAGGCGCGTGCGCCACGAGAGGAAGCGTCGCGGCGAGGTCCCAGGTCACACGGAAGTCTTGCACGACGGCGGAGGGGGCACCCAGGTACTGGACAGAACCTTGTCCGGGTTCGTCACCACGGTCCTCGATGCCCCGTGGCGCTCAGCGAAGTGACGAGCACGGGAGCTCCCCAGGACGCATGCCTGTGACTCGTCGGTGGCCCGCGTCGTCTCACGACCGTCGCGCCGCTTCTTCTCTCTCACCCCTCAGCGACGGCGACCGGCCCGCTCCTCAGGCGTCCGGGAGGTCGGCGATGCGGGACGAGATCCGCTCCAGAACACGCAGCTCGTCGGACGTCAGGTGGTCGACGAGACGACGGCGTACCGAGCGGACGTGGTGCGGAGCGGCCTGCTCGAGGATCTCGAAGCCGTGATCAGTCAGTCCGATGACGCAGCCGCGCGCGTCCGACGGGTCCGGGTGCCGCTCGACGAGGTCACGCACCTCCATCCGGTCGATGTGGTGCGACAGGCGGCTGCGGGACCACTCCATCTTGGCTGCCAGGTCCTTCAGGGCGCGGCGTCGGCCATCCCGCTCCGAGAGCGTGCTGAGCACCTCGTAGTCGGGGGCAGACAGCCCGGAGTCGGCTGCCAGGTCGCGGGCCGTACGGGCAGGCAGCACCGTGAGCAGACGACGGAAGGCCCGCCAGGCTCTCTCCTCCTCGGGGGTGAGCCACGGAACGGCCGTCGTCGGCGCATCGTGCCGAGAGCCGGCAGGCCGTCCGATGAAATTCGTTGACATGTCATCATTCTAGCCTCTAAGGTCGTTGACATGTCAACGAAGCCGCGCATCATGGTCCTCACCACCAGCACCCGGCCCGGACGCAGGGGGCGGGCGATCACCGACTGGTTCCTCGATGTCGCCTCCTCGCGTCCAGACCTCACCGTCGACGACGCCGACCTGGCCCGGATCCGGCTGCCCCTCCTCGACGAGCCCGGCGAGCCGGCATCGGGCTCCTACCGCCATCGACACACCCAGCAGTGGAGCCATCGGGTCGCTGCCGCGGACGCGGTGGTCGTCATCCTCCCGGAGTACAACCACGGCATGCCGGCGACGTTCAAGAACGCAGTCGACTACCTCTCCGCCGAGTGGGCCTACAAGCCCGTCGCATTCATCAGCTACGGCAACACCTCGGCGGGCACGCGTTCCCTGCAGATGGCCAAGCAGGTCACGAGCGCCCTGAAGATGATCCCGGTGGGCGCCGCCATCTCGCTGCGGATCTCCGACGCTCTCCCAAAAGGAACCGTGATCGACTCCCCTGCGCTCGTCGCGAGCGCCGGCGCCCTCCTCGACGACCTCGCACGGGTGTCGAGCACCGTCCACCCTCTGTTCGCACGAACGACCAGGACCAGCAACGGTTCCGACGCCCCGCCACTCCCGGCGCCCGTGCCCGTCCCTGACGTGACGCTCACCCGGGCGACCGCCGCGGACGCGGGCGAGCTCTTGGTGCTCCAGCGCGCCTGCTGGGTGCAGGAGGCGATCGCCAACGCCTCGCTCCGACATGCGGCACTCACCGAGTCTCTCGACGACGTCATCGCGTGGGTCGCCGACTGGCAGGTCTGGGTGGTGCACCGCCACGGGCGCCTGGTCGCAGCGGTGCGTGCTCGCCGCGACGGAGCGATCTGGGAGATCGGCCGGCTGATGGTGGCCCCCGATCTCGCCGGACGCGGCCTGGGCACGTGGCTGCTGGAGCATGCCGAACGTGCCGCACCCGAGGAGGCCACGTCGATCGGCCTGTCCACGGGGAGCAGGAGCCTGCGCAACCTCGCCCTCTATCGACGGGCCGGCTACCGACCCGTCGACGAGGTCGACGGTGCCGTCCGGCTGGTCAAGAACCTGGACAACGAGAACGTCGACGGGATGCGCGACGAAGAAGCCGACAGGCGACGTAGCGACCGCGTCGACGAACCACGGGACGATCGCAAGCGTCCGGTCCGCGCCGTCGGGGCACCTGTCGACGTCGGCTGACAGGTCATGGCCGCGGTGGCAGCGGTTCGCAGGTCAGGACTGCAGCGCGTCGTACTCGGCCTCGGCCGCGACGTCGTCCTCGACGTCGAGGCGCAGGTGCGCGAGCACCATCTGCAGGACGCGCAGCGCGCTCGCGGCACGCTCTCCCCACAGGGACAGGTAGGAGAACTGCCACCACCACAGCGCCTCGAGCTCCTGGCCCGAGTCGTAGTGCTGGAGCCCCTTGGCGAGCGCCTCGGCGATGCACGCGATGTCTCCGGACACGTACGCCTGGCTGACGACGGCACCCAGCACGGGGTCGACGATCTCCGGGTACTCGTCGAGCCCGTCGAGGAGCTGAGCGAGGGCCTCGCGCAGCGGGTCGAGGTCGGTCTCGGGTCCCGCGTCGGGCTCGAACCGCTGGTCCGGGACGACGTCCATCATGGCGCCGAGCCGCGCACCGGCTGCCAGCATGTCCGACGTGGCGAGCAGCAGGAGGGGGATCGCGGCCTCGGGAGCGGCACCCGAGGCGACCTCTGCCGTGGTGGTGAGGAACGTGCGGGCCTGCGCGGACACGGAGGCGGCGACCGACCGGAGGTCGGACCCCAGGGCCTCGCTGATCTCAACCACTGACGACTCTCCGTCCCTCGAAGGCCCGCCCCAGCGTGACCTCGTCCGCGTACTCCAAGTCTCCACCCACGGGCAGGCCGGACGCGAGGCGGGTGACCCGCAGCCCCATCGGGGACAGCATGCGTGTCAGGTAGGTGGCCGTGGCCTCGCCCTCGACGTTGGGGTCGGTCGCGAGGATGACCTCCTGCACCTCCCCGTCGGCCAGGCGTGTGAGCAGCTCGCGGATGCGCAGGTCGTCAGGGCCCACGTTGTCCATGGGGTTGATGGCCCCGCCGAGCACGTGGTACTTGCCCCGGAACTCGCGCGTGCGCTCGATCGCGACCACGTCCTTGGGCTCCTCCACGACGCAGATGACCGCGGCCGAGCGTCGGGGGTCGAGGCAGATGCGGCACCGTTCGCCCTCCGCGACGTTGCCGCAGACCTCGCAGAAGCGCACGCGCAGCTTGACCTCGGTCAGCGCGTCGGCGAGTCGGCGCACGTCCGCGGCGTCTGCCGCGAGGAGGTGGAACGCGATGCGTTGGGCACTCTTGGGACCGACCCCGGGGAGTCGGCCGAGCTCGTCGATCAGGTCCTGGACCGCGCCTTCATACACGTCCCCAGCCTACGGGTCGCCGCCCACGGTCGGGTCCGCGCAGGGAGAGTGCCCTGGTCTCGCCTGCGAAGTCCGATCAGTCCTCGTCCGCGACGATCTCCACCTCGAAGCCGTCCTCGTTCTCGAGGTAGGCCGCGTAGTGGTCGGGCCCGCCCGCGTACGGGTGGGCGTCGGCGAACATGAGGCTCCACCCGTGCTCGGCGGCACGGGCCACGAGGTCGTCGACCTCGCTGCGCCGACCACCCGTGAACGCCAGGTGGTTGACCCCGGGGCGCATGCGGTCGTGATCCTTGCCACGGACCGCGGGGCTCGCCTCGAGGACGATGTACGTCGCCCCGCGCAGCCAGCTCTGCCCCGTGGCCCACGTCTGGAACCGCGTGTACCCGAGCTCGTCGAGCAGCCACGCCCACGAGCTCTCCGCGGTGTCGAGGTCCTTGACCCAGAGCTCGACGTGGTGGAGCTCGCCGCGCGGACTCACGGTCAGAGCCCGGTGTCGATGGTCTCGTCGATCACGACGCCGCCCAGGAGCTGCGCCACGAGCGGGGCACCGACCAGGCCCGACGACGCCAGGTCCGGGTCGTCGTCCGAGGGCGAGTCGTCCTCGATCGAGATCGCGACGCGGGCGGAGGACTGCCGCGCCTTCTGCTCGGCGGCCTGGCGTTCGAGCGTCTGGCGGCGGGACTCCCGCACGCCGGGCGGCGGTCCCGCGGTTGCGGGGGTCGGGGCGCTGGGCGCGGCGGGCGCGCGCAGCGTCTGCCGGTTGCCCGACGGCGCAGCTCGCCTCACGTCCGCGGGCGGCGGTTCCGGGCCCTCGTCGAAGTCTGCCGGCGGCTCGGTCATGGAGGCTCCCGCGAGCCAGGCCTCGTCGGCCGCGTTGACGACCGGCGGCTCGTCGCGGCGCGGAGCCGGGGGCGCGACGGGGGCGGCGGGCACGGTGGCCGGAGCTGGGCGTTCCTGGACCGCGACGCTGCTCCGCTGCTCGTGCTGCGGGGCTGCCTCGCCCGTGTGCTGCGGAGCAGCAGGGGCACTCGTGGCTGTCGGCGCTGCGACGACGCCGACGCGATCAGAGGCCGGAGCCGGGGCCGACGACCCCGAGGGCCCGTAGCCGCCGGACCCCGACGCACCCTGTCCGCCGGGGGCCTCGTGCCCGGACACGTCGGCCGGGGCCGACGGCCCTGCGTCGGACGGGTCGTCGTGGCGTGGAGCCGGGGGCGCGGCAGGCGCCGAACCGCTGGGCACCGAACCTCCGCCCTCGTCGAGGCGGGCCTCGACCCGGACCTGGAACCCGAGCGTCTGGTAGACGGCCTCCTGGACCGCGCCCGTGTGCCGGGAGGTGGAGAAAGTCCGCGCGAGGGCGGGCGTCTGGAACGCGAGGTACAGCGTGTCCGAGGTGAGCTCGCCGACCTGCGCGTTGGCGCTCACGAGGGACCAGGTGACGCGGCTCGAGCTGAGGGTCTGGAGGACCTCGGGCCAGCGACGTCGCAACGCGTCGGTGCTGAGCGCGTCGCCGTCGCTCGAAGCCTGTCCGGCACCGGCACCGGGCGAAGGTGCCGTGACCTCGGGCTGGGCAGGAGCCTCCACTGCGGGCGAGACGGGCTCGGCGACCGGTGCGGGAGCAGGGGCTGCGCGGGGCACGCCCTGCTCCGTCCCGTCCTCGACGGCATCGAGCGGAGCGGCGGGCCCCGCATCATCTGCGGGATCGGTGACGCCGGAAGCGTCCTCGGCGACCGGGGACACGTCGTCCGCAGGACCCTGCGCAGCGACTCGCACCGACTCCGCCGGCTCCGCGTGGGCGTCGCCGACGGGCACCACGACCGGTCGGTCGTCGGTCGCCGGGGCGACCGCCTCGCTCGCGCCGACGGGTTCCTCGACCTGGGGGGCGGCCTCGGCCGGCACCGTGACCGCAGGAGCGACCGGCGCAGCAGCAGGCGCCCCAGCCGCCGCGGCCACCTCCCCGCTCTTGCGCGCCTGGAGCGCGGCTCGCGCGGCCGCGGCACCGCTCAACCCGTTGACGGGGGCGACCGGGGCGTCCTCCTCGACCCGCGGGCCTCGCGGCGCTGCGGCGACGAGTCCCTCGGGGCCGCCGGACCGCGGCGCGGACGCGACCGGGGCCAGGCCGGCGGTTCCCAGCCCGCCACGCTCCAACCGGTCGATGCGTGCTGCGAGTCCCGCTGCGCCGTCGTCCACCCCGGGGAGCAGGAGGCGCGCGCACAGGAGCTCGAGGTGCAGGCGCGGGGACGTGGCGCCGCTCATCTCGGTGAGCGCCGCATTGACCAGGTCCGCCGCACGCGAGAGCTCGGCCGCGCCGAGGTGCTGCGCCTGGGCCTTCATGCGCTCGAGCTGGTCCGAGGGGACGTCGCGCAGCACCGCGTCCGCAGCACCGCCCGAGACCGAGATGACGATCAGGTCGCGCAGGCGCTCGAGCAGGTCCTCGACGAAGCGGCGCGGCTCGTGCCCCGTGGTGATGATCTGCTCGACGACCCGGAAGATGCTCGCGCCGTCGCGGGCCGCGAGGGCCTCCACCACGTCGTCGAGCAGCGAGGCGTGCGTGAAGCCCAGGAGGTCCACGGCACGCTCGTAGTCGACGTTCCCGGCCTCCGCGCCCGCGATGAGCTGGTCCATGACGGACAGCGAGTCACGCACCGAGCCGCCGCCCGAGCGGACCACGAGGGGCACGACGCCCGTGCCGATCGTCACGCCCTCCGCGGCACAGAGCTGCTCGAGGTACGGACCCAGGACGTCCGGCGGGACCAGCCGGAACGGGTAGTGGTGCGTGCGCGACCGGATGGTCCCGATGACCTTGTCCGGCTCGGTGGTCGCGAAGATGAACTTCACGTGGGGCGGCGGCTCCTCGACCAGCTTGAGGAGCGCGTTGAAGCCCTGCGGCGTGACCATGTGGGCCTCGTCGAGGATGAAGATCTTGTACCGGTCCCGAGCGGGCGCGAAGGTGGCGCGCTCGCGGAGCTCTCGTGCGTCGTCGACACCGTTGTGCGAGGCCGCGTCGATCTCGATGACGTCGAGGCTGCCCGACCCTCCGCGCGCGAGCTCGATGCACGACGAGCACTCCCCGCAGGGGGTGTCGATGGGCGTCTCCTCGGTGTTGCGCGCACAGTTCAGGGTGCGGGCGAGGATGCGCGCCGAGGTCGTCTTGCCGCAGCCACGAGGGCCCGAGAAGAGGTAGGCGTGGTTCACGCGTCCGCTGCGCAGTGCCTGCCGCAGGGGTCCGGTGACGTGGTCCTGCCCGATGACCTCGGCGAAGGTCTCTGGCCGGTAGCGGCGGTACAGGGCGGTGCTCACCCCGGCAACTCTAGACGGCGTGGCTGACAGCCCGCACAGCGGGTCCCCAGGTGTGCTGCCCGGGGCCCCGCCGTCGGTCCGTCGACGGAGAGCCGGCCCGTCGACGGCAGTGCCTCAGCGCCGCAGCACCTTGCGCGCGAGCCAGTTGCCGAAGAACTGCACGACCTGCACGATCACGATGATGACGACGACCGTCACGGCCGTCACGGCCCAGTTGTAGCGCTGGTAGCCGTACCGGATCGCGAAGTCGCCCAGGCCGCCGCCGCCGATGTAGCCGGCCATCGCCGACATGTCGATCACGGCCACGAAGATGAACGTGTAGCCCAGGATGAGCGGCGCGAGAGCCTCGGGGATGAGGACCGTCCGGATGATCCGCCACGGCGAGGCGCCCATGGCGCGCGCGGCCTCGACCACGCCCGGGTCGATGCTCACGAGGTTCTGCTCGACGATGCGCGAGGTCCCGAACGCCGTCATGACGGACAGCGGCAGGATGAACGCCTCGGTGCCGATGGTCGTCCCGACGACCGCGAGCGTCACGGGGTAGATCATCGTCAGGAAGATGATGAACGGGATGGGTCGGACGATGTTGACGAGCACGTTGAGGACGTTGAACACCACGCTGTTCGCCAGCAGGTTGCCCTTGCGCGTGCAGTAGAGCGCGAGCCCCAGGACCAGGCCGCCGATCCCGCCCGCGAGGAGCGCGATCGAGACCATGTAGAGCGTCTCGCCCAGAGAGGACAGCAGGATCGGCCACAGGGTGGACCAGTCGCGGTTCATCGCTCGCCTCCGAACGTGCCGGGCTCGTTGCCGAAGTCACCGGGCTGGGTTCCCTGGGTGCCGGGGCGGCCGAGCCCTGAGATCCCGGTGCTGCCCGTCCCGGGCCACCTCTCGCTCTGCCACGCGTCGCGCGGGTCGGGTTCGTCGGCACGGCCCGACGGCGGAGCCCCGGTCACGTCGTCGGCCTCGCCCGACTCGTCGCTCGCCCCGGCCACGACGCGCGGGTCGTCGCGCGGGTCCGCGGCGGTCCCGAGGTCCACGACGTCGGTGGTCGCCGCGAGCTCGGTGAGGAAGGCCGCGATCGTGGCGTCGTCCCCCGCGAGCTCGAGCGTGAGCGAGCCGAAGGGCCGCTCCCCGATCTCGGAGATCCCGCCGAACACCACGGAGCCGTCGAGCCCGTGCTCTCGCAGGAGCCGCGTCAGGCTCGCGCCCGAGGTCCCGTCCTCGTGGACCCCGACGGTCACGAGGCGCCCGGGGTGCCGGCGACGCAGGCGCTCGAGCGCCTCGGGGCCGGGGCGGTCGCGCAGCGCCGTCCCGACGAACTTCTTGGTCGCGGTGGCCTGCGGCGAGGAGAACACGTCGTAGACCTCGCCGACCTCGACGACCTTGCCGTGCTCCATGACCGCGACGCGGTGGCACGTCGAGCGCACGACGTCCATCTCGTGCGTGATGACCACGATCGTCACGCCGAGCTCGGCGTTGACCCGGCGCAGCAGCGCGAGCACGTCGCGCGTCGTCTCGGGGTCCAGGGCGCTCGTCGCCTCGTCCGCGAGCAGGAGCTTGGGCGACGTGGCGAGCGCGCGGGCGATCCCGACGCGCTGCTTCTGCCCGCCCGAGAGCTGCGACGGGTAGGCCTTGGCCTTGTCGGAGAGCCCTACGAACTCGAGGAGCTCGGCGACGCGGGCCTCGCGCCGGGGCTTGTCCCAGCCCGCGACCTTGAGCGCGTAGGCCACGTTCCCGGCGACGGTCCGTGAGGACAGGAGGTTGAACTGCTGGAAGATCATGCCGATGCTCGCGCGCACGGGACGCAGCTCGCGCTCGGAGAGCGCGCTCACCTCGTCCCCGTCCACGACGACGCTGCCCGACGTGACGGACTCGAGCGCGTTGATGAGCCGGACGAGCGTGCTCTTGCCCGCGCCCGAGTAGCCGATGACGCCGAAGATCTCACCCGCCTCGATGTCCAGGGTGACGCCGTCGACGGCCGCCACGGCGGACGGACCGGTCCCGAAGACCTTCGTCACGTCGCGGAAACGGACCATCGTGTCCGAGGTGGTGCTCACGGAGGAACCTCTCGTGCGGGGGGTGGGGGCGACCGGGGCTCCTCGTGAGAGCCGTGGGCCGACGGGGTGCGGAGGGGCTGCGGCCTGGTGGCCGTGCGGCCGGCGCGTGCGGACAGCTCTCATCCAACAGGCTCCGGGGCCCGCGGGCGAGAGCAGCGCGTGCATCGCCCGGGGCGGGCGGGAGCACGCCGGTGCCCGACGACGTCAGGTGAGTGACGCCGTCGGGCACCGGTGGCTCACGCCGAGGGCTCAGCCCTGGGCGCGGTAGTTCTCCTCGATCCCCGCGAGGATCTCCTGGAGGTCGGCGGGCGAGTTGTCCTTGATGACCGCGGTGCCGCCCGAGGCCTTCTTCTCTGCGGCGATGACCTCTTCGTTCTGCGAGAGGGCGGCGATCTTCAGGAGCGTCTCGTCGTCCTTGTCCGCGGCACGGGCGACCCACACGTTGATGTAGGGCTCGGAGGCCGACGAGTCGGGGTCGTCCTGGAACAGGGCGTCCTCGGGCTTGAGGCCGGCGTCCTCGAGGAAGTCGTTGTTGATGATCGCGCCGTCGACGGACTGGAGCGAGATCGCGGTCTGCGCGGCGTCGACCGGGGTGACCTTGACCTTGGAGGACGGGAGCACGTCGGCCTCGGTCGACAGCGAGCTGCCGCCGTCCTTGAGCTCGATGAGCTTGGCCTCCTGGAGGACCAGTAGCGCGCGGGCGAGGTTGGTCGCGTCGTTGGGGACCGCGATCTCGCCGCCCGCGGGGATGTCCTCGAGTGCCGTGTGCTTGGACGAGTAGAGCGCGAGCGGGTAGACCGCGGTGGCGCCGATCGGCTGGAGGTCGTCACCGGCCTCGACGTTGTAGCCCGCGAGGAACTGCAGGTGCTGGAACTGGTTGAGGTCGATCTGGTCCTGCGCGAGCGCCGGGTTGGCCTGCTGGTAGTCGCCGAAGTCGACGATCTCGATGTTCAGGCCCTCTTCCTTGGCGACCTTCTCGAACACGGCCCACTTGTCGTCGGCTGCGCCGACCACGCCGATCTTGACGACGTCGTCGGCGCTGCTCGCCGAGGCACCGCTGTCGGTGGGGGTCGTGGCGCACGCTCCGAGCGTGAGGGCTGCGGTGGCCGCGATCGCAGCGAGGGTGAGGTTCTTGCGGAGCATGGTCTGTCCTTCCGGTGACGGGCGCCGGCGGTTGTCGCGGGGCGTCCGTGGGGGGCGTCGTGGTGGTGACGGGGGTGACGGGTGGAACGTCCTCCTGCCCGACGGCGGGTCACGGGTCGCGAGGACACGTCACCGGTGGTCGGTGGTCAGGAAGGGATGAGCAGGGCGCTCCGGCGCGGGCTCCGGTCGTCTCCGGGCTGCACTCGTGGCGGGTGGTGCGGTGCTGGGGTCAGGTCAGAGCTGACAGCACATTCGACCGGCGCCACGCAGGACGGAGCGACACGACATTCGGCAGCAGGGGGCTGCGCGGTGCGTCGTGAGCTCGGTGCTCGTGGGGCGGGTCATGGCTCCATGATGCGCACGCTCGGCGTCCCAAAACCACTGCATCGGTCGATATTCCAGATGCTGGACGGATTTTCGTCCGCATCCTGGTCCGTCGACGGACGTTTGTGCTGTTCTGCGGCTTTTCCACCCATGGGGTGTGGCACGGGCCACACCTGGCCGTCCGGGGCGAGCGCCGACGTCGGGCACGGCTCGGTGCCGAGCTCCGGAACGGGCCGCGGCTCTGTCCGGACATGCAAGGACCCCCCGTGCACCCACCAGAGCCCACCTGCCCTTGCTGCCTTCCGGCCCTGGGGGAGTTCAGTGAGATAGTGCCGCACGAGGGGTCTGGACCCAGCCTAGCCCAGGACGGGCGGTCGTCAGAAACCGGCCCCTGCACATCCCTCCTCGCCGCCTGCCCTGAGACCCCAGAACGGCACCAGCCCGGGGGCCAGCGGCCCGATTCGGTCGCTGGGCGTCCGTCCGGTATTCTCGACACGCTGCCTGACGCCCCGCGTGGGTCGACGCTGCAGCACGGAGGATTCGCCTAGTGGCCTATGGCGCACGCTTGGAAAGCGTGTTGGGTTAAAAGCCCTCGGGGGTTCGAATCCCCCATCCTCCGCAGAACGAAGGGCCCGCAGCGTGCGCTGCGGGCCCTTCGTCGTGCACGGACTCCGGTGGACGGGGCGCGGGAAGCCAGGCCCTAGAGTCACCCCATGACCGTGGAGCGGACCCTGGCACGGGTCGAGGAGGACCTGCGCGTCGGCGACGTCACGATGGCGCGCACGAGGCTGAGCAGCCTGGTCCGGAGCCTGCCGCACCGGCTCGACGCGCGGGAACGCCTCGCCGACGTCTGCCGCCTGGACGGCGACCTCGTCGAGGCCGGACGGTGGTCGTACCTGAGCGAGCATCGCGACGAGGGCGAGGTGGCCGCGTTCGAGCGCGCCTGTGGCAATGACCCGGTCCGGATCATGCGCGCGCTGCGCTGGCGCTCCTCCGAGGAGGCCGCCACCACCGAGGTGGCACGGCAACGGCTCCTCGACGTCCGTGGCCGCGCCGAGGCCCAGGCCGGCAGGACGCTCGACTGGTCGGATCGCGGTCGCGAGGCGGGTGACCCCTGGTGGCGGGACCTCTTCGCCGTCGGCTGCCTGGTCATGGGCATCGCCCTCGTCGCTCTCGTGATCATCGGCGCGGTGACGGTCGTCGGCTGGATCGTCTAGGAGTCGTCGCAGCTTCGCCCCGGACCCACGGGGTGCGGGCGAGTCGTCAGCCCTCGTCGCCGAGGCTGTCGAGCAGCCGCTCCGCCATCCCGATCAGCTCGTCACGGACCACACCGTCACCAATGAGCCGCACCGTCCCGGCAGGAGGCGCCTCGATCGACACGACCGACCGTTCCTCCCCCTCCGGGTCGGACACCACGGTCACGGCCAGGTCGACCGAGAGCTCGGGGACCGGCTCGGGGGCCCAGTCGTCGCCGAGGTACTCGACGTCGACCCCCTCGGGGACCGCGTAGACGTACAGACCGGGCCCCTGCTCCTCGGGCTGCCCCTGGACGTAGATCGAGCTCGTGGACCCCGAGTGGTCGATGTCGACGGTCTCGACGTAGCGGAAGCCCGCGGGCAGGATCGCCTCGTCGATCTCCGATGCCGCGGTGAGCAGCAACGCCCCCTCGGTCGTGGCGCTGTCGAACGTCGGAGCGGGACCCGCGGCCGGAGCCGCCGGGGTCACGTCCGCAGTGGCGACGGGCGACGCCGACGAGGCGCATCCCGCGAGCGCCGCGACGACGAGGCCGAGGGCAAGGGGCAGCAGGGCGGTTCGAGTCGGGTGGGAGCGCACCCTCGGATGGTGCCACGATGCTGCGGCACTGGACAAAACCCTCAGCGCGAGGTCACGACGGACCTCTTCTCGTCAGGGTCGGTTCACTCCGGGTCCCTGGGAAGGACGATCCACAGCACGATGTACAGGAGGATCTGCGGTCCCGGCAGGATGCAGGACGCGACCGCGAGCACGCGGACCAGCGTCGGGCTGATATCGAAGCGGCGGGCGAGGCCCGCGCAGACGCCGGCGATCACGGCGCCGCGGCGCGGTCTGGCGAGGATGTGGCTCATGTTTCGACGGTACGCCGGGCCTCGTCGCGCGCACATCGGGGACTCCCCTGGTCTGTCCCTGATACCGGTCCGTCCCTCAGGAGGGTGGCCGTCATCCCCGAGGCGGACCCCCTGGCCTCCTCGACCGTCGACGACTTCTTGGCGCCCACCCCTTGTGCCCGGCTGAACAAGTGTTTAGCGTGTTGAACATGCGTTCAGCATCGTCCCGCCCCCGGGCCGAGGACGCGGCAGAGCCCGCGGCCGACCCCTCGGACCTCACGGCTCGCGCTCGCATCCGCGACGCGGCCCTGGCCCGCTTCGCGAGCGAGGGCTTCCGCGTCCCGCTGCGCACGCTCGCCGCCGACGCCGGGGTCAGCGCGGGCCTCGTCATCCATCACTTCGGATCGAAGGACGGCCTGCGGCGAGCGTGCGACGAGCACGTCCTCGCCCTGATCCGGGAGAACAAGCGCAACGTCCTGGGCGACGAGACGGGCTCCCGAGGCAGCCCCATGGACGTCCTCGCACAGCTCTCGTCGGTCGAGGAGTACGGCCCGGTCCTCGGCTACGTGCTGCGCAGCCTCCAGGAGGGCGGCGACCTCGCCCGCTCGTTCGTCGAGAGCATGGTCGAGGACGCCGCCGCGTACATCGCCGACGGCGTCGCCGCCGGCACCATCAGGCCCTCGCTCGACGAGACCGCGCGTGCGCAGTACCTCGTCACGCAGTCGCTCGGCACGATCCTCCTCGACCTCACGCTCCACCCGCCGACGGACCCCACCGACACGGGCGCGATCGTCCGTGGCTACGTCGACCGCATGGGCCTGCCGTCGATCGAGCTCTTCACCCACGGCTTCCTGACCGACCGCACGCTCCTCGACGCGTACCTCCGGTACGCCGAGCCGCCGCCCGACGAGCAGGCCTCCGCAGCACCGGCCTCGTAGCCCCTCCGAACCTGTGCGGACCGCCGCCCGCTCGCCGAGGCGAGCTGCGCCGTCGGGCACGGACGTCCCCCGCCCGACGGCAGCCAGGTCCACCTCTCCCCTCCCCCGCCCACGCCTCCCCGACGAGGAACCATGACCACGACCGCACGGACGACCCCCGCCCCCGCCACGACCCGCGGACCGGCCGTCGAGATCCACGACCTGCACAAGTCCTTCGGTACCACCCGGGCCCTCGACGGCCTGGACCTGACCGTCCGCGCCGGAGAGGTCGCAGGATTCCTGGGACCCAACGGCGCCGGGAAGTCCACCACCATCCGGGTCCTGCTGGGCCTCCTGCGCCCCGACTCGGGCACCGCGACCCTGCTGGGCGGCGACCCGTTCCGCGACGCCGTGTCCCTCCACCGGCGTCTCGCCTACGTCCCGGGTGACGTCACGCTGTGGCCCCAGCTCTCGGGCGGCGAGACGATCGACCTGCTGCTGCGCCTGCGCGGCGCGGGCGTCGACGAGCGCCGCAAGGCCCGCATGCTCGAGAGGTTCGAGCTCGACCCGACCAAGAAGACCGGGACCTACTCCAAGGGCAACCGGCAGAAGGTCGCGCTGGTCGCGGCGCTGAGCGCCGACGCCGAGCTGCTCGTGCTCGACGAGCCGACGTCGGGCCTCGACCCGATCATGGAGTCCGTCTTCCAGGACTGCGTGCGCGAGGCGACCGCGCGCGGCACGTCGGTCCTGCTGTCGAGCCACATCCTGGCCGAGGTCGAGGCGCTGTGCGACACCGTGACGATCATCCGAGGCGGCCGGGCCGTGCAGTCCGGGACCCTGCGCGAGCTGCGGCACCTCACGCGCTCCAAGGTCGTCGTGACCGTGGGTCCGGGGGCACCCTCGACCGCCGCGCTCGCTGCGCTCGAGGGCGTGCACGACCTGACCGTCGACGGGTCGCACCTGACCTTCCACGTCGACGACGACGCGCTCCCCCACGTCACGCGCGCCCTGGCGGACCTCGAGCCGCACGGCCTGACGATCGAGCCCCCCTCGCTCGAGGAGCTGTTCCTGCGGCAGTACGGCGACGAGCTCGCCCTGCTCGAGGGTGAGGACGGGCGATGACCGCGCTCGCGGCGCCGTCGACCACCCCAGCCCCGGCGCGCGCCTCCGCCCCGCCCCTGTCTCTGCACCGCGCGCTCGCCGGGACTTGGTCGCTCCTGCGGCTCGCGCTGCGGCGCGACCGGGTCGTCCTGCCCGTGTACGTCGTCGTCGTGCTGCTCATGGTCGCGGTCACGTACTCGTCGGTCGCGACCGTCTACGGGACGCAGGCCGAGCGCGACGAGCTCGCCGCGAGCATGGGCACCAACAGTGCGTTCCTGGCACTGCTGGGCCCGCTCGAGCACACCGGGTCGGTCGCCTCGACCACGGCGTGGCGCGTGGGGCTCTTCATGATCCTCGTCCTGGGCGTGCTCGCGGTGCTCACCGTGGTGCGCCACACGCGCAAGGAGGAGGAGACCGGACGGCTCGAGCTCGTGCGCGCGGCCCGGGTGGGATCGCTCGCGCCGCTCGCGACGGGCGTCCTCGTCGCGGCCGGGATGTCGGTGCTCACGGGCGCGCTCATGGCCGCGATGTTCGTGGCCCAAGGAGCCGACAGCGCCTCGTCCGTCGCGTTCGGCCTCCAGTTCGCGGCGCTCGGCCTGGCAGGGACGGGGATCGGGGCCGTCTGCGCGCAGGTCGCCACGTCGTCGCGGACCGCCAACACGATCGGCGTGCTGCTGCTCGTCGCGGGGTACGCGTTGCGCGGCGTCGCCGACATCGAGCCGTCCGCCGACTGGCTGCACTGGGTCTCGCCCGTCGGCTGGGTCCAGGAGATCGACCCGTTCGGGGCGAACGCCGTGGGGCCCGCGCTGCTGTGCCTCGCGCTGTTCGTCGTGTGCGTCGCGGTCGCGGCGCGCACGTCGCTCGGTCGCGACCTCGGGGCGGGGCTCGTGCAGCCGCGCCCGGGGCCCGCCGGGTCGGCCTCGTTGACGAGCCCCCTCGCGATCGCGCGCCGGCTCCAGCTCCCGGGCGTCGCGTCGTGGGCGCTGGGCGTGGGCGCCTACTGCCTGCTGGTCGGGTTCCTCCTGGACTCGGTCGACGACATCGCCGGGTCGTCGCCGCAGATGCAGCAGATCATCGAGCAGCTCGGCGGGGCAGGCGCGCTCGCGCAGGTCTTCCAGGTCGCGATCATGGGGTTCGTCGGGATCGCGGCCGCGGCGTTCGCGGTGACGTCGGTCTCACGGCTGCACGCCGAGGAGACGTCCGGGCGAGCCGAGCTGGTGCTCGCGACCGGGGTCTCGCGGACCCGCTACCTGTCGGCCTCGGTCGTCATGACGGTCGCGGGGGTGGTCGCGGTCCCGCTGTGGTCGGGGCTCATGATGGGCCTGGGGCACGCGCTGGTGTCGGGCGGGTGGGGCAGCGCGTTCGCGGACGCCGTCGGGGCCGGGCTCGTGCAGGTCCCGGCCGCGCTCGTCGTCGCGGGCCTCGTGCTGGTCCTCTACGGGTGGTGGCCGCGGCTCGTCGCGCTGGGCTGGGGCGTGGTGACGCTCGTGCTCGTCGTCGGGCAGCTGGGCGAGCTCCTCGGCCTGCCGCAGTGGGTCCGCGACCTGTCGCCCTTCACGCACCTTCCCCAGGTCCCCCTCGACCCGTTCGCCCTCGGCCCGGTGCTCGCACTGACGGCAGTGGCCGCGGCGCTCTTCGCGGTCGCCTACGTCGGGTTCGGGCGTCGGGACGTGAGCGGTGCGTGAGCCCGACGTGAGACCCGGCCCCTGCCCGGGCCGGATGTGCGGGGCCTGTGGAGTTGTGGGGCACCGCGGGACATCCAGCGCCGGGCGCTCGGCCCCCGCCCTAGACTGGCCCGCATGATCTTCAAGGCCGTCGGCGAGGGGCGCCCGTACCCCGATCACGGGTTGGTGACGCCCAAGGACTGGTCGAGCGTCCCACCCCGGCAGGTGCGGCTCGACGAGCTCGTCACGACCAAGGGCACCTTGAACCTGGAGACGCTCCTCTCGGAGGACTCGACGTTCTACGGAGACCTCTTCGCGCACGTCGTCGAGTACCAGGGTGTCCTCTACCTCGAGGACGGGCTCCACCGTGCTGTCCGGGCGGCTCTGCAGCAACGCGCGATCCTGCACGCCCGTGTGCTCGTGCTCAACGCCCCTGCGGTCGGGTAGGTTGCTGGCGTGACCACGCAGCCCGGCCCCGACACCTCCCGTACCGTCCGACGACGGCGCATGCACGAACGCCAGGCCGTGATCTTCGGGTTGCTCGTCGCCTTCCTGGTCATCATCGGCATCGGCGCGCTGGCCGTGTACACGGGCGCGGTCGACGCCCCCTTCAACAAGGGCTTCACCACCATCCAGGTCGACGACGAGCTCGCCGACGTCAAGTCCCCCTGCCTGCCCGAGGGCACGCTGCCCGTCCCGTACACCGACGTCCAGGTCCGCGTCTTCAACGGCACCGGGAAGGGCGGACTCGGCGCGGCCAACAAGGAGATCCTCGCCAACCGCGGCTTCACGGTCGTCCTGCTGGGAGACCTCGAGAACCCGGACGGCACCAACACGACGCAGAACGTGACGCAGATCTCGTACGGCCTGGCCGGGGTGGCGCAGGCGTACACGCTCGCGGCCCACTACCCGTCCCCGGTGCTCGTCCTCGACGACCGGGCAGACGCAACGGTCGACGTGGTGCTCGGCAAGGACTTCGACAACCTCGTCGACGAGGAGCTCGTCGGCCTCGACGGCGCCGTCCCGCTCGAGAGCCGCAAGGACTGCGCCGCGGTCGAGACCCTCACGCCGCGGGCCGCCTACGTCCCGCCAGCACCCGCAGCCGACGAACCTGCCGAAGAGGTTCCCGCCGAGGACGCCCCCGCCGAAGGCTGACGCCGGGCGCCACGCGTCCATGCCGGGGAGTGCGTTGGCCCCGTGCAGGGTTCGGCGCTACTGTCTGGCCCGGTCTTTGATTCGTCCCTGCTCCTGAACGGTCGCTGCAACGATGGCCTCGCTCCCCCTCCGCCCCGCTCGCGTCACCGACCCTGCCGAGGTCGAGCGCCTGTACGACATCTGCCTGCGGACAGGGGCCGACGGTGGTGACGCGACCGCGAGGTACCGCGACCCCCGTCTGCTCGGCGAGGTCTACCTCGGTGCGTACCTGGCGCTCGAGCCGGACCTGGCGTTCGTGGTCGACGACGGCACGGGAGCGGTCGGCTACGTGATCGGCACCGCGGACACCCGGGAGTTCGAGGCACGCTGCGAGCGTGAGTGGTGGCCGGAGCTGCGCGAGCGCTACCCCCTGGACTCGTTCCCTGCGGGCTCGGAGGACCACGGGCTCGTCGCGCAGATCCACTCACGCGGACCCGCGGAGCAGGACGTGGTGGACCTGTACCCGGCCCACCTCCACGTGGACCTGCTCCCGCAGGCCCAGGGCGGGGGGAACGGCCGCCGGCTCCTCGAGACCCTCTTCGACGCGCTGCGTGAGCGCGGTGTCCCGGGCGTGCACCTGGGCGTCTCGGAGACCAACGCGTCGGCGATCGGGTTCTACGAGCACCTGGGCTTCGAGCGCCTGGCTGTGCCGCAGGGCTACGTGCTGGGGCTTAAGCTCTAGCCCCTCGCACGCTCCGACTCGTGGGGCACCGGACCCCTGGCCGCTGGGGCACCGACCTCGCGGCCCGCCAGGCAACCTCCCCGACCTCGGGGGCACCGAACCCGCGGCCCGTCGAGCACCTCCCCCCCACCCGCCACGCACGAGATGCGGCCAACGGGGGTCAGGACTTCTCCCAGACCCCCGTTGGCCGCATCTCGCGGGCGGCGGGGTACCCGCGTGCGCACCGGGTCGACCGCGAACGCCGGCGCCCAGCGACCCGGCGGCCAGGGATCCGGCTGGCCGTCAACGGCGGTCGGTCGACGGCCAGCGGCCCAGCGCCCCAACGGCCTCGCCGCCGCCGGCCGTCAACGACAGGCCGTCAGCGGTCCGCCATCTCCTCGCCGCCCGGCACCGACGCCGGGCTCGCGGGCTCCTGCGACGTCCCGCGCCACCGGGAGATGTTGCGCATCACGTGGTAGATCACGAGCGCCGACGCCGTGCCGAGCGCGATGCCCTCGAACGTCACGTCCCCGATGACCCAGGTGAAGTTCGCGATGCCGACGACGAGCGGCACGGCCGCGGTCGTGAGGTTGACCGGGTCGGAGAAGTCGACCTTGTTCTGCACCCAGATGCGCGCCCCCAGGATGCCGATCATGCCGTAGAGCATGGTCGTCGCCCCGCCCAGGACCCCCGCAGGGATCGTCGCGATGAGCGCCCCGAACTTCGGGGACATGCTCAGGACCAGCGCCGTCACGCCCGCGACCCAGTAGGCCGCGGTCGAGTAGACGCGCGTCGCGGCCATGACCCCGATGTTCTCCGCGTACGTCGTGGTGCCGGACCCGCCGCCGATGCCCGCGAACGTCGTGGCGAGACCGTCGGCGAAGAGCGCACGGCCCGTGAGGTCGTCGAGGTTCTTGCCCGTCATGGCCGCGACCGACTTCACGTGGCCCACGTTCTCCGCGACGAGCACCAGGACGACCGGGACGAACAGGCCCAGGACGGCGACGTCGAACGTCGGGGTCACGAACTCGGGCAGGCCCAGCCACGAGGCGTCCGACACCGGGGCGAAGTCGACCTCGCCGCGGATCGTCGCGACGACATAGCCGATGATCACGCCCAGCAGGATCGCCAGGCGACCGATGATGCCCTTGAAGAGCACCGTGATGAGGATGATCGAGGCGAGGGTGACGAACGCCGTCACGGGGAACACCTTGAAGTTGTTCCACGCGGCGGGCGCCAGGTTGAGGCCGATGAGCGCGACGATCGTGCCGGTCACGATGGGCGGCATGGTCACGTCGATCCACCGGGGCCCGGCGAAGTGCACCACGACGCCGATGAGCGCGAGCACCAGGCCCGTGACCAGGATCCCGCCGACCGCGACGGACTGTCCCCCGGAGGCGCTCGCCGCGGTGATGGGTGCGATGAACGCGAAGCTCGACCCGAGGTAGCTGGGGAGCCGGTTGCGCGTGATCAGCAGGAACCCGATGGTCCCGATCGCCGAGAAGAACAGCGTCGTCGCGGGCGAGAAGCCCGTCAGGAGCGGGACCAGGAACGTCGCGCCGAACATCGCGACGACGTGCTGCATGCCGATCCCGATCGTGCGAGGCCAGCTCAGGCGCTCGTCGGTGCTGACCACGGCGCCGGGTTCGACGCGCTTCCCGTCTCCGTGGATCTTCCAGCCGAGTGCTGCCATGAGGGGGCTCCGATCGTGAAGTTTTGGTGAAGTGCCGAAGGGAAGGGTACTGCCCGGTACGCCCGCTCCGTGACCGACCGGTACGCCGTGGACAGCCCCGTCCCACAGCCCTCTCGCACGCGCGCACCACCGGCCGCCCCCGGACGCCCGACGGCGGAGCGCACCTTCTCCACGAAGGTGCGCTCCGCCGTCGGGCCGGAGTGGGCGCTCAGCTCAGCTGCGGCCTGACCTCGCGCGCGACGAGCTCCAGGTGGTCGAGGTCCGCGAGGTCCAGGACCTGCAGGTAGAAGCGGGTCGCGCCGTCCTCGCTCATGGCCGCGAGCTTGTCCGCCGCCTCGGCCACGGTGCCCGCGATGCCGTTCGTCCGCAGCTCCTCGGGGTCACGACCGATCGCTGCGGCGCGACGACGGAACTCCGCCTCGTCCTTGCCCACGCACACCACGAAGGCTGCCGAGTAGATCAGGTCGTCAGGGTCGCGGCCCGCGTCCTGGCAGACCACCCGGACGTTCTCGATGCGGTCGCCCAGCACGCCCGGGTCGGGGAACGCGACGTTGAACTCGGTCGCGTAGCGCGCTGCGAGCGCCGGGGTGCGGCGCGGGCCGTGCCCACCGATGATCACCGGGATGCGGCTCTGCACGGGCTTGGGCAGCGCCGGCGAGTCCGTGAGCGTGTAGTGCTCGCCCGCGAAGCTGAACTTCTCCCCCACGGGGGTCTCCCACAGGCCTGTGACGACCGCGAGCTGCTCCTCGAGGATCCCGAACCGCTTGGCCGGGAACGGGATGCCGTACGCGGTGTGCTCCTGCGGGAACCAGCCCGCCCCCAGGCCCAGCTCGATGCGACCGCCCGACATCTGGTCGACCTGCGCGACCTGGATCGCGAGCACCCCGGGGTGCCGGAAGGTCGCCGAGGTCACGAGGGTCCCGAGGCGGATGCGGCTGGTCTCGCGCGCCAGCCCCGCGAGCGTGGTCCACGCGTCGGTCGGGCCCGGGAGCCCGTCGCCGTCGCCCATGACGAGGTAGTGGTCGGAACGGAAGAACGCGTCGAAGTCGAGCTCCTCCGAGGCGCGTGCGACCGCGAGGATGTCGTCGTAGGTGGCGCCCTGCTGAGGCTCGGTGAAGATGCGGAGGTCGATCGTCATGTCCTCCACCTTGCCACGTCGCCGGGGGTGCCGAGAGCGGGCCCGGGGCCCGCGGCGCCTCAGCCGACCTGCGCGGCGACCACGGTCACCGAGCGCCCCGGCGGCGCGACGACCACGAGGTCGCCGTCGTCGGTCAGCGAGCACCGGAAGCCGCCGAGCTCGCGCGAGGCGTCTGCCCCCGGTGCGCCCGCCGCGTGGGGCGCGTCGGACGCACGGCCGGCCTCCGACGCGTCGTGCTCGTCGGTCGAGGCCTGCACCTCCGACACCGCCCCGCCGGCCGGGGCCGCGAGGTCGAGGTACTCCATGAGGTCGCGCGACGCCTCGACGAGCTTGACGGGCCAGCTCTCGCCCGGCTCCCAGGCCGCCCCGACGCGCAGGCGCCGCCCCACGAGACCGGCGAGCGCGGGCTCGTCGGCGGTCTCGAACCGGACGTGCCCGCCCTCGTCGACCTGGAGCCCCGTGATGCGCTGGACGTCGACGATCTCGTTGCTCGCCGCGGCGACCAGGACGTCGGCGGCGTCGAGGAGCTCCTGCGCGTCGTCGGAGTCCGCGAAGGCCTCGGCGGTGTCGACCTCAGGGACGGGCCAGTCACCGCGGACCACCGCGAGCTGCTCGTCGCGCGACCCGGTGCGCGGGTAGCGGTGGGAGACGTTGACGACGACGGCCATGGGAACCTCCGGTGATGCGTGGATCGGACTCAGGACAGCAGATCACACGTCGGCGCTCTTCCCCGCACCGCACGTTCCGCACGTGGCACCGTAGGGTCGGGGCATGCGACTGAGCACCGTGATCCTGCCGATCTACCGCTGGTCCGAGGGCCGCGACGTCTGGCGTCGCGCGGAGGACCTGGGGTTCCACGCGGCCTACACGTACGACCACCTGTCGTGGCGGAGCTTCCGCGACGGCCCCTGGTTCGGCGCGCTGCCGACGCTCGCGGCCGCGGCCACGGTCACCAGGCGGATCCGGCTCGGGACCCTCGTGACCTCACCGAACTTCCGCGAGCCCGTGACGCTCGCCAAGGACCTCATGACCCTCGACGACGTGTCGGGCGGGCGCATCACGCTCGGCCTCGGCGCGGGGACCACGGGGTTCGACGCCACGGTCCTGGGCGGCGAGGGCTGGTCGGCTCGCGAGCGCGCGGACCGGCTGCGGGACTTCACCGCGCTGCTCGACCGTCTGCTGACCGAGCCCGCGGTCACGCACGACGAGGGTCACTACCGCGCGCACGAGGCCCGGACGATCCCCGGACCGGTCCAGGAGCCGCGCGTCCCGTTCGCGATCGCCGCGACCGGCCCGCGCGGCCTGCGTCTCGCGGCGCGCTACGGCCAGGCGTGGGTCACGACGGGTGACGACCGCGTCGGGACGGACGGCACCCCGGCCGCGTCGCGCGCGGCGGTCGGCGCCCAGGTGGCCCGGCTCGAGGCGACGTGCGCCGAGGTCGGGCGCGACCCGAGCACCATCGAGCGCATCCTCCTGACGGGGTTCACGCCTGACCGGCCGCTCGACTCGGTCGACGCGTTCGTCGAGACCGCGGCCGCCTACCGTGACCAGGGGATCACCGAGATCGTGCTGCACTGGCCCATCGCGGACTCGCAGTTCGCGGCCGACCGGGCGACGTTCGAACGGATCGCGACCGAGGGCCTCGCGCAGCTCGGCTGACGCGCGAGGGGTCGGGCAGCGGGGACGGGCAGCCGGGCCGACGCCCCTGCGGCAGCCCGGCCCCGCCTGCCCGCCTGCAGCGGCCGCGCTCAGCCCTCGACGACCCCGCCGGCCCCGGTCACGACCCCGGGCGTCTCGCGCTCGGCGCCCCGCGTCTCGGTCGAGATGCGGAGCGCGGCCACGAGGTCGCGGTACAGCTCGTCGGACGCGAGCAGCTCGTGGTGCGTGCCGCGCGCCCGCACGCGGCCGTCCTCCATGACGAGGATCTGGTCGGCGTCGATAACGGTCGAGAGCCGGTGCGCGATCGTCACGACGGCCCGCTCACGCGACAGGTCCTCGATCACGGCGTGGACCGCGGCCTCGGTGAGCCCGTCGACCTGCGCGGTCGCCTCGTCGAGCAGCAGGACCTCGGGGGCGTGCAGCACGGCACGCGCGAGCGCCACGCGCTGGCGCTCGCCGCCCGAGACCGTGGTGCCGACGAGCGAGGTGTCGAGCCCGTCCTCGAGCGAGCGGACCTTGGCGTCGAGGCGCACCTTGGCGAGCGCGTCCCACATGGCGTCCTCGGTCGCGTCGGGGTCGGACAGGCGCAGGTTCTCGCGGATCGTGCCGGGCACGACGGGCGTCTCCTGCTCGACGTACGCGATGCGCGAGCGCACCTCGTCGAACGTGTAGCCGTCGTAGGGTCGCCCGTCGAGCAGCAGCGTGCCGGACTCGGGCTGGAGGAAGCGCAGGAGCAGCGAGAACGTCGTGGTCTTGCCCGCCCCCGACGGGCCGACGATCGCGACCTGCCCGCGCCGTGGGACGTCGAACGTGAGGTCGCGGACCACGGGCTCGCCGCCGGGCAGGTAGCGCGCGGTCACGTCCTGGAACGCGAGCACGGGCGTCTCCCCCACCTGGTCCGGAGCGGGGTGCGCGGGGTGCGCGGCGCCGTCGGGCAGGGCGCTCCCCCGGCCCGACGACGGCACGCGGCCTCCCGCCGCGCCTCGCCCGGGTGCGTCCCCGGACGGGGTGGAGGCCCGCTCGGGCTCCTCGATCTCGATGGCTTCGACCTCGCGGATGCGGCCCGCGGCCGCGATGCCGGCCTGGAGCTGGCTGACGTTCTGCGTGAGGCTCGTGACGGGGTCGACGATCTGGAACGCGTACAGCAGGAACGCGACCAGGCTCGAGACCGCGAGCAGGCCCTGGTCGACGCGCCATGCGCCGAGCGCCAGGATCACGATGATCGCGAGCTGGATGCCGCCGCCCGCGATGGTCCAGGCGACGGCCTCGGTGCGCACCGACCGGACGCTGTGCCGGGCCGCGTCGCGCGCGTCGTCGACCACGCGGTCGATCTGGCGCTGCTCGGCGCGGCTCGCCTTGATGGTCCGCAGCGCGCGCAGCCCGCCCTCGAGCACGCCGCCGAGCCGGCCGAGAGACTCCTGCGCCTGCTCCTGTGCCTTGGCGATGCGCGGCATGAGCGACCCCACGAGCACGCCGATGATCACGATCGCGAGGAGCGTGGTGCCGAGCAGGACCGTGTCGAGCACGGCCATGAGGACGATCGTCCCGACCAGCCCGACGACCGCGTTGACCAGGTTGACGATGCTCGACGACGCGGCCTCGCGCAGCAGCACCGTGTCCGACGTGACGCGCGTGACGAGCTCTCCCGTGGGGCGCGACCCGAGCTCCCCGACCTTGGCGCGGAAGAAGCGGCGCACCATCGAGGTGCGGGCGTCGAGCACCACGCGCTCGGCGAGCGTGCCGAGCAGGATCCACTGCCACAGCCCCAGGACGAGCCCCACGAGCAGGAGCCCGATCAGCAGCCCGACGGCCGGCGCGAGCGAGACCCCCGTGCCGAGCGTGTCGAGGACGCGCTTGGTGACCATGGGGGTCGCGAGGCTCGCGGCCGTGGTCCCGAGCCCGAGGACCAGGCCGAGCGCGAGCGTGCGTCGGTGGGGCCGGACGAAGGTCCACAGGACCTTGAGGCGTGGAAGGAGCGGCCCCTTCGGAGCAGGGGCCTGCGGGGTCTCGGTGGTCGGGTCGGTCGACGCGGGGGCGGTGGCAGCCATGCGACCAGTGGAACACGCGTGTCTCATTTCAGACAAGAGACGTCTCACCCGTTCGCGGATACGCTGAGCACGTGACAGCCAGCGACACCGCCGCCGCGCCGCGCGAGGCGAGCACCGACGCTCCCGCCGCCGCGACGCCGGCGACCCCCGAGGCCCCCGCGACGGGCGCCCGCGCCCGGACCCGGCGCGCGATCCTCGACGCGGCCGTCGAGGTGTTCAGCACCAACGCCTCGGCCTCGCTCGGCGAGGTCGCCCAGGCCGCGCAGGTCGGCCGGAGCACGCTGCACCGCTACTTCCCCGAGCGCGCGGACCTCATCCGGGCCGTCGGCACCGAGGCGCTCGACCGCACGCGGGCCGCGATCCGTGCCGCGCGCCTCGACGACGGCGACCCCGCGGCCGCGCTGCGACGGCTCGTGATCGAGTACTTCGACCTGGGCCCCTGGTACATGCTCCTGTTCCACGAGGCCTCGCTCGCCGAGGACGAGGCGTTCTGGGAGGAGAGCGAGGCGGCCGAGGCCCCCGTCCGTGCCCTGTTCGCACGAGGCCAGGAGGACGGCGCGTTCGACCCCACCCTGACCGTCTCCTGGAACCAGCGCACGGTGTGGTGGACACTGTTCAACGCCTGGTCGGTCATGACCGAGGACGGTGCGTCGCGCAGCGACGCGCTGCGCATGGCGGTCCGCAGCGTCGAGGGCGTGGTCCTCGCGGCGCGGAGCACTCCTCCGTCCTGAGCACCCGCACCGACGACCCGCACGAGCGAACCGAGGACGACCGCATGAAGAACATCCGCTGGGCGAGCGTCCTGACCGTGCTCGGGTGCGCCGTGGTGGGGCTCGTGAGCCTGTTCTCACTGCTCCGGGGCCGCACGTGGGCGTGGTTCCCGCTGCTCGTCGCGGTCGCCGTGGGCTTCCGCGAGATCCGCTACCTCCAGCGGATCGACCACCAGCGCAACGCCCCGCGGTAGTCTCGGCACCTGCCTCGCGCGGCCCGCCGCACACCCCGGACCTGCCCCTCAGGGGCGTCCCGGAGGGGATGTCCCCCATCCGACGGGCGCCCGTCATCCTCCGGGAGGACGAGGGCCTCGCCGAGGATGGTTCGGAGGGCCGATGTGCCGGCGACCCTCCCCCGCAGAGACTGGTGGCACGCCCCGCGACAGCGAGGGCGGCCAACTTTCTCTGGGGAGGAACCATGACCACGCAGGTCACGACCTCGGCGCCGATCCGCGTCGCACTCCGCGGCCACGACTCGACCGCGCGCCGTGCGCGCTCGTCGCAGCGCCCGGACGGCTCGCGTCCCGCCTCCCTGCCCGACGACGGAGCGCCCGCCCCGCAGTCGCGTCGTCCGGGTGCGACGAGCGACCCGTCCGACCGTGCGAACGGCTGGCTCGTGGCCGGCTCGGTCCTCGTGGCCATCGCGCTGTTCTCCGCGCTCGCGCTCAGCTCGTTCGCGACCCTGGGCTGACCGGCCGACACGTCAGGACCCGCAGCACCCCGCAGGACCCGCGTGACCTCGAGGTCTCGCGGGTCCTGCCGCGTCATGGCCCGTCCCGCGCGGCTCAGAGCCGCGGGTCGACCGGCTCCGACTCGAGCGCCAGGACGGCGAACACTGCCTCGTGGACGCGCCACAGCGGCTCGCCCGCCACGACGCGCTCGACGGCCTCGAGACCCAGCGCGTACTCGCGCAGCGCGAGCGACTGCTTGCGCCCCAGCGACCGGTCGCGGAGCCGTTCGAGGTGGTGCTCCTGGGTGTACTCGGGCCCGTAGATGATCCGCAGGTACTCGCGGCCCCGGACCTTGAGCCCCGGCTGGACGATCCCCCGGGGCCCGCGCACGAGGTTCGCGAGCGGCTTGACGACCATCCCCTCGCCGCCCGCCTCGGTCATCTCCTCCCACCAGCGGACCCCTTCGGCGCGTGAGGCCTCGTCGGCGAGGTCGACCACGAGACGACGCGTGGGCCGGAAGAGCACCGGGTCGGCCTCGACCAGGCGGTCCGCGGTCCCCAGGTGCCACAGGTGGTCACGGGTCGCGTAGGTGGCACCGGTCGCAGTGCCGGGGGCGGGCGCGACGTCCGCCGCCGGGCCGTCGAGCGGAGCGGGAACGCCGTCGACCGTCGGGGCGGCGGAACCGTCCGCACCGCTCGCGAGCACCTGGAACGGGGCGAGCTGGACGCCGTCGAGCCCGTCGACGGGCCACCGGTAGCGGCGGTACGCCTCGGTGTACCTCTCGGCGTCCTCGGCCCGCGACGCCGTCCGCGCCCGCAGCCCGTCGACGTCGACGCCGCGCGCGGCGGCTGCGTCCAGCGCGGCGAGCGCGGGCGCCATGACGGCCCGGGCCGCGGCCCCGACGCTCGCGTACTGGTCACGGATGAGCTGGTCGGCCTTGGCCGACCACGGCAGGATCTCGGCGTCGAGCAGGACCCAGTCGGCGCCCAGCTCGTCCCACACCCCGGCCCCGTCGAGGGCCTTCGCGACGCGCTCGAGGAGAGCCTCCGCCGTCGGGCCGGAGAAGAGCGGGCGGCCCGTGCGCGTGTGCGCGACGCCGCGCCCGCCCGGCTGGGCGTCGACCCCGAAGCGCCACGCCGAGGCCCCGTACGCCTCGCGGCACACCAGCACCACGGCGCGCGACCCCATGTGCTTCTCCTCGCACACGACCTGCCCGACACCGTCGCCCGCGTAGGCCGCGAACGCACCGTCGGGGTGCTCGAGGTAGCCGGGCAGACGCGACGTCGCGACCGGGCTCATGGTCGGCGGCAGGTACAGCAGCGCGCGCGGGTCCACCGCGAACCGGCTCATGACCTCGAGCGCGCCCGCGGCGTTCTCCTCGGGGACCGTGATCCTGCCCCGCGTGCCCGTCACGACCGAGCGCCTGCCGAGCACGTCGGTCACGTCGAGGACGTCGGGGTCGCGCTGCCGGAGAGCCCCTTCGGCACCTGCCGCGTCGCTCCCGGCGTCGGGCAGGAACGGGCGCGCGGGCTCGTAGTAGACCTGGGCCGCGGGCACCGAGACGAGCTCCTTCTCCGGGTACCGCAGCGCGGAGAGCTTGCCGCCGAACACGCAGCCCGTGTCGAGGCACATCGTGTTGTTGACCCACTCCGCCTCGGGCGTGGGCGTGTGCCCGTAGAGCACAACGGCCTGACCGCGGTACTCGTTCGCCCACGGGTAGCGCACGGGCAGCCCGAACTCGTCGGTCTCCCCCGTCGTGTCGCCGTAGAGCGCAAAGCTGCGCACCCGACCCGAGGCCCGCCCGTGGTACGACTCCTTGAGCCCTGCGTGCGCGACCACGAGCCGCCCGCCGTCGAGCACCAGGTGCGAGACCAGGTCACGGCAGAACGTCTCGACGTCCTGGCGGAACTCCTCGGGCTCGTCGGCGAGCTGCGCGAGCGTCGTCTCCAGCCCGTGGCTGACCGTCACGTTGCGCCCCGAGAGCGCGCGCACGAGCTTGTGCTCGTGGTTGCCCGGGACCGCGAGCGCGTGGCCCGCACGGACCATGCCCATGGCGAGGCGCAGGACGCCCGGCGAGTCCGGTCCGCGGTCGACGAGGTCGCCCAGGAACACCGCGCGGCGGCCCTCGGGGTGGGCGGCGTCGACCGGGCGACCGGCCTCGTCGCGCTCGATCACGTAGCCCAGCTCGGTGAGCAGGGTCTCGAGCTCGGCGCGGCAGCCGTGCACGTCGCCGATCGCGTCGAACGGCCCGGTCTGGTCGCGGAGGTCGTTCAGCAGGGGCTCGCGGGCGATCGTGGCGCGGGCGATCTCGTCGACGCCGCGCAGCACGTGGACCTTGCGGAAGCCCTCGCGGCTCAAGGACTTGAGCGACGAGCGCAGCGCCTGGCGCTGACGCTTGACGACGTGGTCGCCGAGGTCGCGGTCGGGGCGGGAGCGGTTGCGCTCGATCGCGACGGACTCGGGCACGTCGAGCACGATCGCGACGGGCAGGACGTCGTGCGCCCGCGCGAGCGCGACGAGGCTCTTGCGCGCTGCGGACTGCACGTTGGTCGCGTCGACGACCGTCAGGTGCCCCGCCTCGAGCCGCTTGCTCACGATCGTGTCGAGCACCTCGAACGCCGCGGCCGTGGCCGACTGGTCGTTGACGTCCCCCGACACGAGGCCTCGGCAGAAGTCCGAGGACACGGCCTCGAAGGGGGCGAAGCGCTCGCGCGCGAACGTCGACTTCCCGGACCCGGACACACCGACGAGCACCACGAGCGAGAGCTCGGGCACGGTCAGGACGCGGGGTTCCCCGCTGGTCACGTGCTGCTCGGTGGTCATGCCCCTGCCTCCGTCGATCGGGTGAACAGCGCCATCTGCGTCGGCGAGCCCAGCCCGCGCGGCCCGACGTCCTCGGGCCCGACGTCGCGGAACGTGACCGCGTAGCCGTGGCGGTGCGCGACGCCACCGGCCCAGGCCTGGAGCTCGGCCCGCGTCCACTCGAACCGGTGGTCCGTGTGACGGTGGCCGTGCTCCTCGAGCGTGGGGTACAGCGCGTTGTACTCGACGTTCGGCGTCGTCACCACGACCGTCCCCGGCCGTGCCTCGGCGAACACGACGCGTTCGAGCGCGCCCAGGCGCGGCGGGTCGACGTGCTCGATCACCTCCATGAGCACCGCGGCGTCGAAGCCCGCGATCCGCTCGTCGCGGTACGTGAGCGAGGACTGCACGAGCTGCACGCGCTCGCGCTCGGCGTCGCTCGCGTCCTCGAGACGCAGGCGGGTCGCGGCCCGCTCGAGCTCGCGCGCGGCCACATCGGTGCCGAGCAGCCGCGTGAAGCGGCGGTCGGCGACGAGGAGGCGCAGCAGGGCGCCCTCGCCGCACCCGAGGTCGACGACGCTGCGCGCCCCGACCTCGTGCAGGGCCGCGACCACGGCCTCGGCGCGCTGCCGAGCGAGCGTGGGCGCCCTGGTCCCGACGGCGTCGCTCCCCGCGGCGGGGACGTCGCCCTCGGCCGGGGCGTCCTCGGACTCGGCGTCGGCGGGCAGCGGGCCGCCGTCGAGCGTCACGAGGCGGTCGGTCGCGTCCTCGACGTACCGGCGCTGGTGCGCGAGGTAGCGGTGCATGATCTGGTCGCGCTCAGGGTGCTCGGCGAGCCATCCTTCGCCCGCGCGCAGCAGCTTGTCGACCTCGTCGCCCGTGACCCAGTAGTGCTTGGCGTCGTCGAGCACGGGCAGCAGGACGTACAGGTGGTGCAGGGCGTCGGCGAGGCGCACGGTCCCGGTCAGGCGCAGGTCGACGTAGCGCGAGTCGCCCCACTCGGGCACGGTCGGGTCGAGCGGCTCGGGCGTGGCGTCGACGGTCCAGCCCAGGGGCCCGAACAGGCGCTCGGCGAGCCCCGCGCCACCGCGGCAGGGCAGCGCGGGGACGTGGATCTCGAGCGGGATCGAGGAGTCCGCGAGCACCTGCCGGGAGTCGCAGCGGCCTGTCATCGCCGTCCGGAACACCGCGCCGAGCGCGACCGCGAGCATCGAGGAGGCGGCGTAGGGGCGGTCGTTGACGTACTGGGCGAGCGAGAACGCGTCGCGTCCGCCGAACCGCTTGTTGCGCACGATCCCCACGGGGTCGACCTCGAGGAGCAGCGCGACCGTGCAGCGCGCGGTGTCGGCCTCGGGATAGAAGACGTGCGCCGTGCCGACGGGGAGGTCGAACGACTGGGCTCGGGCGGGGTGCTTGTGCAGCAGGTACCCGAGGTCGGTCGCGTCCAGAAGGGCTCCGTGCTCGACGGACCCGGCCGGCGCGCCGGCGGTCGTCGTGAGGGTGACCAGCATGCTGTGCATGCTCCCACGGGGACGCAACGGATTTAGGCTGGAGGTGGTCCGTGCGTCCGCGCGTCGACGACGACCGCGAGCGCCGTGTCCTCGACGGACGGAGCACTCATGTCCACGACACCCCAGGTCCCGCTCGCCACCTCCGGCGGGCCGACCGACGAGGGTCCGGGAGCCGACGAGTTCGCCGAGCGCCTGTTCGCGTCGGCACTCGGCGCTCTCGACGTCTTCTCGGTGTACCTCGGCGACCGGCTGGGCTGGTACCGGTCCCTCGCGACGGACGGGCCCGCGACCTCGGCCGAGCTCGCGACCCGGACGGGGACGCAGGAGCGTTACGCGCGCGAGTGGCTCGAGGGGCAGGCGGTCGCGGGCGTCCTCACCGTCGCTCCCGGGCACGCGCCCTGGGCCGAGCCCACGACCCAGCCGGACCGCTCCCCGCGGGGCGAGCCTCCGTCGTCGGGCCCTCTCGTCACGGAGGCGGCGGCACGCCGCTACGCCCTGCCGCCCGGCCCGGCCGAGGTGCTGACGGACGAGCACAGCCTCGCGTACCTGGCGCCGCTGCCCCGGCTGTTCGCGGCCGTGGGGCGCACGTTCGACGAGCTGCTCGGCGCGTACCGCGACGGCGGCGGGGTCTCGTGGGGGCGGCTCGGGCCGGACGCGCGCGAGGCACAGGCCGACCTCAACCGGCCGTGGTTCGAGCACGAGCTCGCGGGCGCGCTCGGCCGGGTCCCTGACCTGCACGCGATCCTGTCGCGGCCCACCGCGCGGGTCGCGGACGTGGGCTGCGGCGCCGGGTGGTCGACGGTCGCGCTCGCGCGCGCCTACCCGCAGGCCCGGTTCGACGGGTACGACATCGACGGCCCCTCGGTCGAGATGGCGCGCGCGAACGCTGAGGCGGCGGGCGTCGCGGACCGCGTGGCGTTCCACGCCGCCGACGCCGCGGCCCTGCCCACGGCCGCCCCGCTCGACGCGGCCTTCGCGTTCGAGTGCACGCACGACATGCCGCGCCCGGTCGAGGTCCTGTCGGCGGTCCGTCGGGCCGTCCTGCCCGACGGCGCCGTGGTCGTCATGGACGAGGCCGTCGCCCAGGAGTTCACTGCGCCGGGGGACGAGGTGGAGCGGCTCATGTACGGGTTCAGCCAGTTCGTGTGCCTGCCGGACGGCCTGTCGTCGTCGCCGTCGGTCGGCACGGGCACGGTCATGCGGCCCGCGACGCTCGAGCGGTACGCGCTCGACGCCGGGTTCGAGCGCGTCGAGGTCCTGCCGATCGAGGGGTTCAGCTTCTTCCGGTTCTACCGGTTGCACCACTGAGCGCCCCTGCCGGTGCGGCAGCCGCTCGACGTCGTCGAGGCCGTCCGGCACCGTGCGGGGGCGTGGGGAGTGCTGTGGGCCGGGGTGAGTTCGCCGTTCCGGTTCACGTTCGGGTGGCTGAGACTCCTGCCGGTCTTCTAGGCCGGGGCCACCGGGGGCGACGGCGTGCCGGTCCCTGCGCGGCCTGGCACCCTGGCCAGATGATCACCGAGCTGCACGTCGTCGACTGGCGCCGCCGCGTCCAGCACCTGTACGCGCGGGTCCGCGACCTGGCGGCCGAGGACCCCGCGGCCGCGCACGAGTACTGGGTCGCGTCGCGCGACGACCTCCTGGCCGAGCACCCGGCCTCGCCGCTCCTGCCCGAGGACCGTGCGGCTTTCACAGGTCTCCCGGTCGGTCCGTACGACGCCGCGATGCGCTTCGAGGTGCCGCTCGTGCCCGACCCCGCGCGGGGCACGCCGGACGCCGCACGGCTCGACGTCCCCACGGGCACCGACGGCGTGGTGCCGTTCGAGCGTGTCGGGCGCCTCGACCTCCCCGGCCTGGGGTCGCTCGACGTGTGGGCGCTGCGCTCGTACGGCGGCGGGCTGTTCGTGCCGGTCAAGGACCGGTCGCCTGCGACGTACGGCGGCGGGCGGTACCTGCTGGACACGATCAAGGGCGCGGACCTGGGTTCCGCGTCGTCCCGTCCCGTGCCCGACGGCGACGCACCCCTGGTCGTCGACCTCAACTTCGCGTACAACCCGTCGTGCGCCTACGACCCTGCGTGGGCGTGCCCGCTCGCCCCACCGGGGAACACGCTCGCGGTCGAGCTGGCGTGCGGAGAGCTGGTGCGGGCCGCGGCGTAGCGTCCGCCCGGGCGACGGTCCGCAGACCGAGCATGGTCACGCGTCAGGTGTGCCGGACACGCCTGGCGCTACCCCGGAGTGTGTTTTCTCCGCAGCCACAACAATTGTGGTGGCTGCGCAGACGACGACCTCGGGAGCACCGACGCCCGGGCGTCGCTCGGACGGGCGAGGCCGCCCCGGGTTCGCGGGCAGCACCTCAGTGCAGCAGCGTCTTCAGCCCGATGATGAGCAGGCCGAAAGCCCCCGCGACCACGGTCTCGACCGTCAGCGCCCACCCCCGGACGCCGGCCCGGTGCGCCGCGAGGTGGCCGACGACCGCGAGCATCAGCACCGTGAACCACAGCGCGATCAGCGCGGCGTCCACCACGTCCAGCCCGAACACCCTCCCCACGAGGAAGACCCCGAGCGCGGGCACCCCGCCGATCAGCACCCACACCTCGTCCGACGACGCGAGCCTCAGGCGCTCGGTGATGGTGTGGTCGGTGTCGCGGAACCGCCCGCCGATCGCCGACACGTACACGTGCGCTGCCCAGTACCCCACGAGCACGCCGGCCACCGCGAGCATCACGAAGTCGCTCGACGCGTCGTGCGTGCTCGAGACCGCGAGCATGAACCCCGAGACCACGGCCCCGTACAGGAAGTCGGCGGGGCCACCCCGCGCGAACCGGTCGCCCAGGTTGTCGCGCTGGGCGTGGTGGTCGACGCTCTTCCACGAACGCGCGGCCTGCTCGCCCGCGCCGCCCTCGGCTCCGTCGTCGGAGCCGGCTGCCCGCGTCTCGTCACCGTCAGTCATCCGCGTCGCCTCCGGGTCGCGTCGGCCTGTCGCCGCCTCTCTCGTCACTGTAGCGACGCCGTCGGGCCCGGCGCGCGGCGACAGCGGCCGACCCGCCAGCACCGCGCGCGGCGACCGACCGCCGATCCTCGGGCGACGTGCCCCACCGACCGACTGACGAGCAGCGCTCTCCCACGGCCTCGCCGCAGCATGCCCCGCCCGCTGCGCGCGGTGTACCGTCCCGTTCATGAGTGCCGCACGAAGCAACACCCACGCGCAGGCGGTCGACGCGGCGATCGAGCTGTTCACCCGGAAGGGCTACGAGCAGACGACCGTCGAGGACATCGCCGACGCCGCGCAGATCAGCCGGGCCACGTTCTTCCGCCGGTTCCGCTCCAAGGAGGACGTGGTCTTCGCGGACCACGAGCTGCTCCTGGACGCCGTGGTGGTCCTCCTCGGGGAGACCCGGCCCGCCGCCCGCGGAGTCACCCCCGAGGAGCTCGAGAACGTCGACCCGTACGTCGAGGTGTGCAAGGCGGCCCGGCTCGTGTTCGACCACCACGTGGGCCAGCGCGAGACGTCGGTCGCACGGCACCGCCTCCTGCAGGACGTGCCGGCGCTGCGCGACCGGGAGCTCGTGACCACGCACCGCTACGAGCGCGCGTTCACGTCCTACCTGCGCGACACCCTGCCCGCCGACACCCGGCACTCGACCGCGTCGGTCGCGTTCGCGGCGTCGGTCGTCGCGGTGCACAACGCGATCCTGCGCCGCTGGCTGCGCGACCCCGACCAGGACCTGCGCCCCGAGCTCGAGGAGGCGTTCGCGGACCTGCGGCGCGCGGCGCGCAACCCCGCGGGCCCGACGGCGGAGCCCGCCACCGCGTCCACGTCGCCCTCGCCGGCGCGCACGCAGGGCACGGCTGGCACGGCAGGCGCCGAGGGCAGGGTGGGCACGGCAGGCACGGAGAGCACGGCCGACCGGGCTGCCCCCGCTGCTGCCAGCACCGCACCGACCCGCCGCGTCGTGGTGACCGTGCTCGACGGCGACGCCGACCCCGACGAGGTGGCCCAGGCCGTGCGCGACGCGTTGGGTGCGTGATTCGGCTGCGACTCGCCGGGCGTGTCGCAGCCGAACCACGCACTCGGCTCAGCACCGCTGAGCCCCGGGAATGCACGGGTAGCATCTGCGGTTGCAGCACACAGCAAGCAGTACGCACGAACGTGCTCCGGGGTCGGTGCAATTCCGAGCCGGCGGTGACAGTCCGCGACCCGCGCCCACGCGCGGTTGACCTGGTGGAACTCCAGGACCGACGGTGAAAGTCCGGATGGGAGGAAGCACGTGCGGCGCGGCCGTCCCCGGCCGGGCTGGGCACGACGTGATCGTCGTGCCCACCCCCGGCCGTCCGGACCGGTCTCGCCGTGGTGAGCGCCGCCGTCGGGCAGCCCGGACAGGGCTCCCCCGACCCGGCGCCCGCCCTCACCCCGGAGCCGACGTGCCCGGGACGAGGGAACATCGATGGACCTGCTCCACGCGCTCTTCGACGCGCAGCTGACGATCGGCGGCCAGCACCTGCTGTGGCGCGAGATCGTGGGCAACGGGTTCGGCCTGGCCTCCGCGCTCGGCGGCATGCGGCGCAAGATCTGGGCATGGCCCGTGGGGATCGTCGGGAACCTGCTGCTCCTCACGGTGTTCCTCGGAGCGGTGTTCGCGACGCCCAACCCTGTCAACCTCCTCGGCCAGGCCGGACGCCAGGTCATGTTCGTCGTCGTGTCGGTGTACGGGTGGGTCCAGTGGCGGCGCACCCGTGCGCGCCTCGACCAGGACGCGGCCGGTCTCGACGCGGACAGCCACGGCGTCTCGGTCGAACCGCGATGGGCCACGTGGCGGCAACGAACCTTCCTCGTCGTGGCGCTCGTGGGCGGGACGCTCGTCCTGACCCCGATCTTCCGGATGCTCGAGTCCTACGAGCCCGTGTGGGCCGACGCATGGATCTTCATGGGTTCGCTGCTTGCGACGTACGGCATGGCCAAGGGATGGGTCGAGTTCTGGCTGATCTGGGTGGCCGTCGACGTGGTGGGCGTGCCCCTGCTGGTCGACGCCGGCTTCTACGCGTCCGCGTTCATGTACGTGTTCTACGGGGCGTTCACGCTCGTCGGGTTCTTCGTGTGGTGGCGCATCGACCGGCGCTCCAAGGCCCTGGAGGTCGCGGCGAGCGCCCCCGCCACCACCCCCTGAAGCCACCCCTTGCGTCCGGGTGGGCCGGGCGGATACTCGAAGGTGCGCCCTGCTCGCGCCGGGCGCACCACTTCCGGCCCGATGACGCGAGGACGCGACGGGAAAGGCGGCACCATCATGGTCACGCGACTCAACCCCTACCTGAACTTCCGCGACGAGGCACGGCAGGCGATCGAGTTCTACCGCGACGTGTTCGGCGGCGAGGTGACGATCAGCACGTTCGCCGACTTCCAGGCCTCCGAGGACCCTGCCGACGCCGACAAGGTCATGCACTCCCAGCTCGAGTCCCCCACCGGCCTGGTCCTCATGGCCGCGGACACCCCGAGCTCGATGGAGGTCCCGACCGGCGCCGGCTTCTCGATCTCGCTGAGCGGCGAGCAGCCCGACGACGCCGAGCTGCGCGGCTACTGGGACAAGCTCTCGTCGAGCGGGAGCGTGACCGTGCCGCTCGAGGTCGCGCCGTGGGGAGACGCGTTCGGCATGTGCGTCGACGGGTTCGGCGTGAGCTGGCTCGTGAACATCGCCGGGGCTGCGCGGGCCTGAGCTCTCCCCCTGGTCAGGCAGGGCATCGGGCACGCCCGTGATACCCCGTCTCTTGACCTGAGACGGGATATCACGCACCATGGGGGGTATCGCCCGACACCGACGTCCGGCCCGACACCGGGAGCATCCCCCATGACGATCGAGAACCCCGTCCGCCAGAACGTGACCGAGCCGGACTACGACCTCTCGCAGCCGCTCGGCATCGACTACGCCGGCGCGTTCTCGGACGCGACCGACGCCGACCGCGACCTGCAGCAGCGGGTCCGCACGTTCGTCCAGGACGAGGTCCTGCCCGTGATCGACGGGTACTGGGAGCGCGCCGAGGTGCCGTTCGGTCTGGCCAAGCGCATGGGCGAGCTCGACTTCCTGCGCGACGGCGTCGACGTCCCCGGTGCGCCACGGATCAGCCTCATGGGCGCCGGTCTCGCCGAGATGGAGATGTCGCGCGGCGACGGCTCGGTCGCGACCATCTGCGGTGTCCAGGGCGGCCTCGCGCTGCGCTCGATCCAGCTCCTCGGCTCGGACGAGCAGAAGGCCGAGTGGCTCGGCCCGCTCGCGCGCGGCGAGAAGCTCGGCGCGTTCGCCCTGACCGAGCCCACGCACGGCTCGGACTCGGTCTCGCTCGAGACCACGGCCCGCCGCGAGACCCGCGACGGCGTCGAGGGCTTCGTGATCGACGGCGAGAAGAAGTGGATCGGCTTCGGGTCGTGCGGCGACATCACGGTGCTGTGGGCGCGACTGGTCGGCGACGAGGGCGACAACCAGGTGCACGGGTTCCTCGTGCCCCAGGACACCCCGGGCTACGCGGCCACGACCATCGAGGGCAAGGTCTCGCTCCGCGCGATCTGGCAGGCCCACATCGTCCTGACCGACGTGTTCGTCCCGGCCTCGGCCATGCTCCCGGGCGGACGGTCGTTCAAGGACACCGGCCGCGTGCTCCAGGCGACGCGCCTCGGGGTGGCATGGTCCGCCGTCGGGCACGCGACCGCCTGCTACGAGACGGCCGTCGCCTACGCCAAGCAGCGCGTCCAGTTCGGCCGCCCGCTCGCGGCCAACCAGATGGTCCAGGAGCGGCTGACCCGCATGCTCTCGACCCTCACCCAGATGCAGCTCCTGGTCGCGCAGATGACCCGCCTCGACGAGGCCGGGCAGCTCTCCGGCCCGCAGGCGTCGATCGCCAAGTACACGAGCACGCGCGGCGCACGCGAGATCGCGGCGAGCGCGCGCGACATGCTGGGCGGCAACGGCATCCTCCTCGCGAACCGCGTCGCGCGGCACTTCGCGGACATCGAGGCCCTGCACACCTACGAGGGCACCGAGAGCGTCCAGGCCCTCATCGTGGGTCGCGACATCACGGGCGTCTCGGCGTTCGTGTAGCCCCCTGCGGCGGCGCTCCCCGTACCGGGAGCGCCGCACCCTCTCCTGCCACACCTGGCCCGCAGCGGCCACCCGTCGACACCACAAGACCACCCGGCGCCGTACCGGACCTCCTCGTTCACCTGACACGCACGGCGCCGGGTCCCCTTCTCCCACGGAGCACCTCATGAGCAACGACGCCCACGTCCCCGTCCTCCTGCACGGTGCGCGCACGCCGTTCACGCGCTTCCAGGGTGCGCTCGCGTCCCTGTCGGCGAACGAGCTGGGCGCGCACGCGATCCGCGGCGCGCTCGACGCCGCTGGCGTCGCGGCCTCCGACGTCGACGCCGTGATCATGGGCCAGGTCATCCAGGCAGGCGGCGGCCAGGGGCCGGCCCGGCAGGCCGCGATCGCGGCCGGGATCGGCTGGGACGTCCCCACGGTCACCATCAACAAGCTGTGCCTGTCGGGCCTGACCGCGATCATCGACGCGGCGCGCCTGGTCCGCACGGGCGAGGCGTCGGTCGTCGTCGCGGGCGGCCAGGAGTCCATGACGAACGCGCCGCACCTCGTGCTCGGCTCGCGCAAGGGCTTCGCGTTCGGAGACGTGACCATGGCGGACTCGCTCACGCACGACGGCCTGCGCGACCCGTTCGACGGTCAGATCATGGGCGAGGCCACCGACCGCGGCTGCACCACGCGTGGCATCGGCCGCGCCGAGCAGGACGAGTACGCTGCCCGCTCGCACGCCCTCGCGGCCGCGGCCCGCGCGGAAGGGCGCCTGGCCGAGGAGATCGCCCCGGTCACGGTCCCGCAGCGCAAGGGCGAGCCCGTGGTCGTCGCCGACGACGAGGGCATCCGTCCCGGCACCACGGTCGAGGCGCTCGCCCGCCTGCGTCCCGCGTTCGTCGCGGACGGCACCATCACCGCCGGCTCGTCGTCCCCGCTGTCCGACGGCGCCGCGGCGGTCGTGGTCGTCAGCAAGGCCTTCGCGGTCTCCCGCGGCCTCACGTGGCTGGCCGAGATCCGGTCGGCCGGCCAGGTCGCCGGCCCCGACAACTCGCTGCACTCCCAGCCCGCCCGCGCGATCGAGCGTGCGCTCGAGCGCGAGGGCATGAAGGCCGACGAGCTCGACCTGGTCGAGATCAACGAGGCCTTCGCGGCCGTCGCGCTCCAGTCGGTCGAGGACCTCGGGATCGATCACGCGGTCGTCAACGCCGACGGCGGCGCGATCGCCCTGGGTCACCCGGTCGGCGCGTCGGGCGCGCGCCTGGCCCTGCACCTGGCCCTCGCCCTCCAGCGCCGCGGGGGTGGCGTGGGCGCTGCCGCGCTGTGCGGCGGCGGCGGCCAGGGGGACGCGCTGATCCTGCGCGCCTGAGTCCTTCCCCTCGCGTCGCGCGGTGCTGCCTCACCGCGCGACCGGCGGCCCGCCCGGAGGTCCCCTTCGCCTCCGGCCGGGCCGCTTCTTCGTGCCCGACGGCGTGCGGCGTCCAGGGCGTGTCGCGCTCCCCGGGCGAGCGGCGCCGTCGTGCGACGATGAGCCCGTGCCCGAGACCTCCGCCGCCCGGCCCGCCTCGACCGGACGCCGGTTCCTCGCCTGGGCCCTGCGCTCGCCGTGGGCCCTGGTCGCGGGCTTCGTGCTCGTGCACGCCTGGCTCGTCGTCGATGCCCTGACCTGGGGGTACCGGATCTCGGGCGACGTGCAGCTCTACCGGGTCTGGGCGCGCGCAGGCTGGGACCGCGGGATCTGGCCCGTGCTGGACTACGACTGGGTCTACCCGGTCGGGGCGCTCGTGCCGGTCTCGGCCCCCGCGCTCCTGGGGACGTCGTTCGAGGCGTACTACGCGCAGTTCCTCGCGCTGATCGTCGCGCTGAACGCGCTCGCGCTGTGGTTCCTCGCGCGCCTGCCGGGGCGCGGCCGTGTCGCGGCCTGGTGGTGGCTCGCGTTCCTCGTCGCGCTCGGCCCCATCTTCCTGGGCAGGCTCGACGGCGTCGCCGCTGCCCTCCTCGTGATCACGCTCGCGCTCGCGGTACGCCGCCCGGCCGTGGCGACCGCGATCGCGACGTTCGGTGCCTGGGTCAAGATCGCCCCCGGGGCCGTGGTCGTGGCGCTCCTGACGACCGCGAAGCGCCCGTTGCGCACGGTCGTGCTCCCGGGCGCGGCGGTCAGCGCGGTCGTCGTCGCGCTCGCCCTCGCGGGCGGAGCGGGCAAGCGGGTGCTCGGGGTGTTCGGGACCCAGGACGCGCGGGGCCTCCAGTCGGAGTCGGTGTTCGCGACCCCGTTCAGCGTGCTGCGGCTGTTCGACCCCCGGTTCCGGGTCTGGATGAACCAGGACATCCGCACGCTCGAGATCTACGGCCCCGGCACCGCGGTGACGGGACGGCTGCTCGACGTGCTGCTGCCCGTCGCGGTGCTCGCGATCGCGGCCCTGTCCTGGTGGGCCGTGCGGCGGCGCCCCGAGGTCCGCACCGACGTGTTCCTCCTGTCCGTGACGGCCCTGCTGCTGAGCCTCATCGTCTTCAACAAGGTGGGATCGCCGCAGTTCGTCGCGTGGATCGGGCCTCCCGTGGCCGTCGCGATCGCGCTCGCCGGACCCGGCGCCCGCTCCGTCTGGTCAGCGCCCGCGCTGGCAGTCCTGGGCACCGCTGGTCTGACGCAGCTCCTCTACCCGGTCGCGTACGACGAGTTCATGGTCGGGGAGCCCTGGATCGTCCTGGTCGCGGCCGTGCGCAACCTCGCGCTCGTGGTCCTGCTCGTCGGGGCCGTGGTCCAGCTCGTGCGGCTGGGGCGAGGGGCGGCGGGAACCGTCGCGTCGACCGTCGTGGCCGAGCCGCACGCGTCACGGCCAGACCCCGGGCCCGTGGCGAACGCCTGACCACTGATGCCGGCTGCCCCTCACGCGGGACCGGGGCGCCTCCCGGGCGCAGGGCGCTCGGCGGTCACGAGGCCGTGGTCGAACGCCGCGATGACGAGCTGGGCACGGTCGCGGGCGACGAGCTTGGCGAGCAGGTTGCCGATGTGCGTCTTGACGGTGCCCATGGAGATCGTCAGCCTCCGCCCGATCTCCTGGTTGGACAGCCCACGGCCCACGAGCGCGAGCACCTCGACCTCCCGGCTGGTGAGGACCTGCGGCGCCACGGCCCCGCGCTGCGGCCCACCGTCGAGGTAGTGCCCGACGATCCGCGCCAGGACGGCCGGGGCGAACAGCGACTCGCCGGCATGCGTACGCCGGACGGCGTCGACGAGGCTCGTGGGCTCGGCGTCCTTGAGCAGGAACCCGCTCGCGCCTGCGCGCAGGGCCCCGTGGACGTACTCGTCGAGCTCGAACATGCTGAGCACGAGGACGCGGGTCGACGTGAGGTCGGGGTCGGCCGCGATCCGGCGCGTCGCATCGATCCCGTCACCGCCGGGCATGCGGACGTCCATGAGGACGACGTCGGGGCGGGTCCGGCGCGCGACCTCCACCGCGGCCTCGCCCGAGCCCGCCTCGCCCACGACCGTGAGCCCGTCGGCACCGTCGAGCACGAGCCGCAGGCTGTGACGTATCAGGGGCTGGTCGTCCACGACGAGCACCCGTACCGGCACCGTCACGACTGCGCTCGTCCCAGCAGGCTGGCGGCCGGCGGGGCCGGGTCCGGCAGCACGACCGTCACGCAGAAACCTCGGGAGGAGGGCCCCGCGACGAGAGAGCCGCCGAGCGACTCGACCCGCTCGCGCAGGCCTGCGAGCCCCATCCCCGCCCCCGGGTGAGGCTCCCACCCGACGACGGGCCCGTCGTCCTCGACGACCAGCCGCAGGCCCTCGGCGTCGCGGCCGAGGACGACCGAGGCACGCGTCTGCCCCGCGTGACGCAGGACGTTGGCGAGGGCCTCACGGACCACCGTGCACACGCAGAGGCCCACTCCTGCCGAGGCCACGACCTCCTCGGCGTCGAGCGCGACGTCGAGGCCCGCGCCCCGCGCGGTCGTGACGACACGCGGTAGGTCGGCGAGCGTCTCCGCCGGACGCAGCGGAGCCTCGTCGCCCGGTCCGCGCAGGACCGTGAGCATCCTGCGCAGCTCGGTGGTCGCGTCCCGGCCCGCGCGCTCGATGTCGGCCAGGGCGCGGGCCCGCTCGGCATCGCCGCCCGGCCCTGGCACGGTGCGCGCCGACGCCGCACGCACCGTGATGAGCCCCAGCCCGTGCGAGGCGAGGTCGTGCAGGTCTCGTGCGATGCGCAGCCTCTCGGCCTGAGCGGCCCGTTCCGCCGCCCAGCCCGTCAGGTCGTCCTCGAAGGCACGTCGCTCGCGCCGGGAGCGGACGAGGGCCCAGGCCAGCACGCCCGCCGCGACCGCGGTCGCACCCAGCAGGACGGCGAGGGCCTCGACGGGGCGACCGACGCCGAGGGTCGCCAGGCCGAGCACGAGGGCCGCGACGAGACCGCCCGCGATCGGCCAGACGCGGGATCGCAGCACGGGTCGGGCGGTCGTCTCCATCCACCGGAGTCTAGGGACGCGCCGCCCGCCGCACATCGGCCCACGGTCCGAGAGACCGCGGGCCGAGGCCCGGACCCCAGGTCCGGCCTCCGGTCCGATGCCCTACGCGCACCTGGCGGCTGGACTGTGGGCATGTTGAAGATCGAGCACCTCGTCAAACGCCACGGTCCCCGCACCGTCCTCGACCGCGTCGCCTTCGAGGCCCGGCCGGGCCGCGTGACCGCCTTCCTCGGGCCCAACGGAGCCGGCAAGTCGTCGACCCTGCGCATCCTCCTCGGCCTGGACCGGGCCGACGAGGGTCGTGCCCTCGTCGGGGGGCAGCCGTACAGGTCGCTGCGCGACCCGCTGCGCACCCTCGGCTCGATGCTCGACGGCTCCGGAGCGCACCGCTCCCGCACGGCCCGCAACCACCTCTCCTGGGTCGCGCGCAGCAACGGGATCTCGCAGAGGCGCGTCGACCAGGTGCTCGAGCAGGTCGGGCTCACGGCCTCCGCCCGGACACGGGTGGGGCGCTACTCCCTCGGCATGGGACAGCGCCTGGGTCTCGCGTGCGCGCTCCTGGGCGAGCCCGAGGCGCTCGTCCTCGACGAGCCCGTCAACGGTCTCGACCCGGAGGGCATCCGGTGGATCCGTGGCCTGCTCCGTGCGCACGCGGACCACGGCGGCACGGTCCTGCTGTCGAGCCACTTCATGGGCGAGGTGGCCGACATCGCCGACGACCTCGTGGTCATCTCGGGCGGTCGGGTCGTCGCGGACGGGACGCTCGCCGACGTGACCCACCGCTACGACACGCTCGAGGACGCCTTCTTCGCGCTCACGAGCGACGGACAGGGGACGGTCCGGTGAGGGGGTGGAACGTGTTCGTCGCCGAGCTGCAGAAGATGCTGGCGCTGCCCGGGGTGTGGACCGGGGCTGCGGTCGCCGTCCTCGGGACGGCCGCGCTGACCCTGCTCAACGCGGTCGGCGTCCGCGACGCGCTCGTCGCCGGACGTCCCGAGGACACGGGCTACGGCTCCGCGTTCGACACGGCGTTCGCCGCGATGCCGATCGGGACCGTGGGCGCGGTTGTGATCGGCGTGATCGCGGTGAGCAGCGAGTACACCGCGAACAGCCCGGACGCCGGAGGCGGTCGGCAGATCGGTACGACGCTGGTGGCCGTCCCGCGGCGCGCGAGCGTCCTCGTCGCGAAGGTGACCGCGGTCGTCCTGCTCGTGATCGCCACGGCGGTCGTGGCGGTCCCGGCGAGCATCGCACTCGCCGAGGTGATCATCGCCGACGCCGCGACCGCGACCGTCCCGCTCGACGAGGCCGTCCGGCGCTGCCTCGGCGCGGCCCTCTACTGGACCCTCACGGCGCTCCTGGCCCTGGCGGTCACGGTCTTCACGCGCAGCGGGGTCGTCCCTCTCCTGGTGCTCGTGGTCAACAGCTCGTTGGTGTCGGTGTCGCTCCTGCTCACGATGCTCACGCCGCTCGCGCACTGGCTCCCCGACATGGCCGGCCGCAGGCTCTTCGGGGACGTCGACACCGTCGCGGGCGGCCTGTCGCCCGGTCCCGGTGCGCTCGTGATGGCCGCGTGGGCACTGGCGCTCCTCGCGGTCGCGGGCACCGTGTTCTCACGGCGGGACGCGTGAGCGCCGGGGGGTTGGCGTCCGTGGTCGCCGCGGAGCTCGACAAGCTCCGCACGCTGCCCGGCGCGGTCCTCGCGGTCGTCGGGACCACCCTGGTCGGAGCCCTGATCGCCGCCGCGCAGGCGGGTGCGGCCGCCGACCGAGGCCTGCCCGTCACGGCCCTCGATCCCACGCTCCGCACGGTGCCCTTCGTCGTGGCGGGCCTCGTGCTCGTCGGCGTGCTGCCGGTCTCCCAGGAGCACGCCGGTCGCCAGGTCGCCACGACCCTGACCGCGGTCCCGCGGCGCGGGCTCCTCGTCGCGGGCAAGAGCGTCGCGGCGATCTGCGCCGTCGGGCTCACCGCGGTCTCGGTGCTCGGCGCCTGCCTGGCCGCGTCCGCGGTCACGCAGCACCTCCTCGACGCGCCCGCCGCGACGGGCGACGCCGGAGCGGGCACGCTCCTGGGTGCCGCGGCGTTCCTGGTCGTCATCGGACTGTTCTCGCACGCCGTGGCGCTGGTCGTGCGTCACCTCGTGCCCGCGCTCGTCGGCGTCCTCGCGCTGGTCCTCGTCGTGTCCCCGCTGCTCGCGGGCGCGACCGAGCACGCGCGCTGGTTGCCGGACCGCGCCGCGTCGGCCTGGTACGACGCGGGCCCGAGCACGCTCGACGGGCCGACGGCGACGCTCGTCGCGCTCGCCTGGGTGGCGGTCGTCGGCGTCCTGGGTTCGTGGCGGTTCCTCACGCGGGACGCATGACGAGGTCGAGGCGCGGGTGGTCGGGCCCCAGCGCCCCACCCCGGCAGCACCCACTCTAGTTGATAATGAGAGCGGTTCTCATTCTCTGCTACGGTGTGCGAGTTCGGCGCGCTCCCTGCGCCGCAGCCCACACCTACCGGAAGGACGGTGGGACCCGCCGGGGTCCCGTGACGCCATGACCAGCACCAGACACCGCCACCTCGCCCTGGGGATCGCCCTCGCCCTGCCCGCCGCCGTGCTCGCCGGCTGCGCCACGGGCGAGGCCTCCCCCGCCGCGACGTCCGACGCGTCCGCACACGAGCACGACGAGCACGACGAGCACGACGAGCACGAGGAGGGCGGCCACGGCACCGAGGCCGCGACCGACACCCCGCGCATCGCCCTGACCTACGACGGCGGGGTCGTCGTCCTCGACGGCACGAGCCTCGAGCAGGTCGCCGACCTCCCGGTCGACGGCTTCACGCGTATCAACCCCGCGGGGGACGAGCGCCACGTGATCGTCTCCGCAGGTGACGCTTTCCGGGTCCTCGACCTCGGCACGTGGGGTGAGCCGCACGGCAACCACTCGCACTTCTACACCTCCGAGCCGGCCTTCACGACGACCGAGTTCGCCGCGAACCACCCCGGCCACGTGGTCCGCCACGCGGGCCGCACGGTCCTGTTCAACGACGGCTCGGGGCTCGTCGAGTCGTTCGACCCGCACGACCTCGCGGACGGCGACCCCGAGACCACGACGTACACGACCCCGTCCCCGCACCACGGCGTCGCGGTCGAGCTCGAGAGCGGCGACCTGCTCGTCACCGACGGCACCGAGGACTCGCGGTCGAGCGTCGTGGTCCTCGACAGCGGTCGCCACGAGGTCGCGCGCACCGACACCTGCCCGGGCGTGCACGGCGAGGCCGTCGCGTCCGACGAGGCCGTGGTCGTGGGCTGCGAGGACGGCGTGGTCGTCTACGCAGGCGGCGAGCTGACCAAGATCGCGTCGCCCGACGCCTACGGCCGGATCGGCAACCAGGCCGGCTCGGACGAGTCGCCCGTGGTCCTGGGCGACTACAAGTCCGACCCGGACGCCGAGCTCGAGCGACCCACCCGTGTCTCGCTCGTCGACACCGTGAGCCGGCAGATCACCCTGGTCGACACGGGCGCGAGCTACACGTTCCGCTCGCTCGGCCGCGGCCCGCACGGCGAGGCGCTCGTCCTGGGGACCGACGGCGCGCTGCGCGTCATCGACCCCGCCTCGGGGGCGGTCACCAGCACCATCGCGGTGATCGACGCGTGGACCGAGCCCGACGACTGGCAGGCCCCGCGCCCCACGCTGTTCGTGCTCGACCACACGGCCTACGTGACGGACCCCGCCACGAAGGCCGTGCACGCGGTCGACGTCGAGTCGGGCAAGGTCTACGCGAGCACCACGCTCGACGTGGTCCCCAACGAGCTGACGGGGGTCTCGGGACTCCCCGAGTGATCGCCTGCCCGACGGCGCCACGCGCCCCGGGCGACCACCTCACCGCGCGAGGTGGTCGCCCGGGGCGCGCTGCGTCGTCGGGCCCCTCCGGGACGGGCGATCGCCTCTTCCGCCCAGGCAGCCCTTGCGCTTCCGCCGTACCGTCGAGGGGTGAACCGCCCGACCGACGTTCGAGGAGGGCCCGTGAAGGGTTCAAACAAGGCCGAGGCGCCCAAGCGTCCCCCGGGCAGCCCGATGCTGATCGTGCTGATGATCATCGTGGTCCTCCCTTCCGTGCTGCTCGCCGACGCGTGGGGAGCCGGCCCGGTGGGGATCATCGGCGGCCTGACGGGCATGTTCGCGCTGGTGGCCTTCATGGGCGGTCCGCTCCGGGCCGACCTCCGCATCGCTGCGGTGATGGGCCCGCTGCTGATCTTCGCAGCAGCCGTCCCGCGCCTGGTGGCCGAGACCTCGCGCCCCGCGGCGATCGCGCTCGTCGTGGTGCTCGTGTTCGTGGCCGCGCTCCTCCCCCTGCTCGGCCCCCGCTTCGGCAACGCGGGGATGGGGCTCGGGATGACCACGGTGTTCGGCTACGGCTACGCACCGATGGGTGGGGCCGATCATCGGCAGGTGATCGCGGCGGCCGTCGCGGGGGTCGCCGTGGCGCTCGTCCTGCGCATCCTGATGGGGATCTCGGACCCGTCCAAGCAGACCCGCGAACAGGTCGCCGCGGTGCTCGTCGCCGACGATCCGAGCAGCGCCACCGCCACCGCGTTCAGCACCTGGCTCAGCGACGGCAGGCAGCGCTGGCTCGCGGACGCGCTCGAGGGGGCCTCGCGCTACCGCCTCGCCCTGCACACGGCACACCTCACCGCGGCGGGCGATCCCGACGACACCGTGCTCCGCGAGCGGGCTCACGAGCTGGCCGAGGAGATGAAGGCCAAGCCCCGGCGGGGCGAGCCCGTCAAGGCACCGTCGCCCTCGCCGGCATCAGCCGTCGCCGAGCCCCCCTTCACCGACGCAGCGCGCGCCCTGGACTCCGTCGAGCAGGCGATCCAGAAGCGCGACACCACCACGGTCACGCTCGATCGGGACCGGCGCCACCAGCTCCAGGACGCGGTGCTGCACCCCGCGGCCAGGCTGCTGTCCATCCAGTTCCGGCACGCGTTCCGCACTGCGCTCGCAGTGCTGCTGATGCTGCTGATCACGTCCGGCCTGGAACGAGGCGACCCCCTGGTCTCGACCGTGCTGCTGACCACCTTCAGCATCCTCCAGGCCAGCTGGAGCGGCACCGTGGCCAAGACGAGGAACAAGATCATCGGTCTGGTCTCCGGCTCGCTCACGGTCGCGGTGGTCCTGCTGGTCGTCCCGTCGCGCTACCTCACCCTGGTCGCGGTCGTCGCCCTGTGCCTGGGGCTGTGGTATATCGTCACCCGCCCGGCGCTGGGCGGCGCGTTCATGGTCGTCGTCAGCGTCGGCTTCAACTCCGTGTCCCGTGACCTGAACGCGGTCGACCTCCTGACGCAGTACGTGGTGCTCACCCTGAGCGCGGTGCTGGTCGGAGTGGTCCTCGGCTTCGCCGTGATCCCGGGCTTCCGGCCCCCACCTCTGCGACGACGTATCGAGACCGCGACCGAGGCCACCGCGACCGCGCTCCGTGCCTCGTCGGAGAGGTCCGGTCCACAGCAGCCTGAGGAGATCGCCCTGCTCCGGGACGCCGTCCGCCTGCAGGACGAGCTGGTGCCCGACCGCGACCGGCTCGACGACAGGCAGCTCGCCGAGCTCGACACGCTGCGCAACGGGTTGCGCGACCTGACCGTCCTGGCCGACGCAGCGCAGCTGAACCGCGGCGAGCTCGACCAGGTCCTCCAGGCGTTGAGCCCCGACGACCCGACGGGCGGGAACGGGGCCGACGGCACGGCCCCCGAGACCTCGGGCGCAGCGTCCTCGACCTTGTGGGACCTGGCCCAGCACGCCGGCTCGGCCGAGCGGTACCTGCTGCGGACGCTGCCGGACCACGCCTGAGCCGGCTCGCACGGTCTCGCCTCAGGACCGGGCGAGCGCCTCCGCGAGGCGGTCGAGCAGCTCGACCTGCCCCGCGACCACGAGCTCGCGCGCCCGCGCGAGCGGCACCCACGCGACCCGGTCGAGCTCCGGGAACGACGCCGTCCGGCCCGACCGCGGCGGCCACTCCATCTCGAACGTGTTGCTCGTCGCGGTGCTCGCGTCGAAGTCGGCGCGGCGCGCCCAGGCACGAACGGTCTTGCCCGCTCGCTGCCTGATCTGCCCCAGGTCGATCTCCGGCCCCTCGGGCGGAGCGGACCCGAGCTCCTCGGTGAACTCGCGGACCGCCGCGGCGTGCGGGTCCTCGTCGGGGTCGTGCTCGCCCTTGGGGATGGTCCAGGCGCGTTCTTCCTTGCGCGCCCACAGCGGACCGCCCATGTGCCCGACGAGCACCTCGACCTCTCCCCCGTCACCGACCCGGTGCAGGAGGAGCCCCGCGCTGCTCGCCACGACCCGCGCCCTACGAGACCGGGGGACGCGCCTGGAGCTCGGCCAGCACCGCCGGGTCCTGGACGTTCATCCAGGCGATGACGTCCTGGTACGTGGCGCAGATGGTCTCGGGCTTGCCGCACGCCTCGAGCATGAAGTCCTTGGCCGCCGGGTTGAACGCGTTGCCGCTCCACTGGTTGAAGTGGTTGGCCACGAGCACGGGCGCACGGTTGCCGTTGAAGGCGACGTCGTACATGTGCCGGTAGGTCTCGAGCACCGCGGCGCGGATCTCGGGGGCACGCTCGGGCTGGTTCTGCGCCTTGTTGAACTTGTACCAGAAGTTGTAGTCCATGGCCATGACGTTGCCGAGCGTCGGAGAGCTCGTCGTCTGCATCCGGAACTCCCACACGCCGTACTCCTGCTTGGGCCACGCGATGCCGCTGCCGGGGATCGACGAGTCGTACGTCTGCCCGTGCGCGGCCCACGCCGGGGCGATCTGGTCCCAGTTGCCCTCGAGGCAGGGCGTCCGGCCGCCCGTGACCTCGGAGGCCGGGATCTCGAGCGGTGGCGTGTCCTGGAGGCCGTTGATCTCCTGCCAGTCGTTCCAGAAGCCGAAGAACTGGTCGAGCTCGCTGTTCCAGTCGGCCGTGGTCCAGTCCGCGCCACCGGGCGGGTTGTCGGCGCAGAAGTGCCCGTTGTAGTGCGTGCCGATCTCGTGGCCCTCCAGGTAGGCAGCGTTGAGGTCGCTCACGAGGGTCGTGACCGTGGCCGCGTCCCCGCCGAACCCCACCGACGCCTTGCCCGGCGCGTGCCCCGGTCCGGTGTAGGCGTCGCGGTGCTCGTCCGTCAGGAGGTAGATGCCCGTGAGGAATCCCGTGAACCGTGCGTCGACCTGGGCCGCCGCCTCACGGAACTCGGTCCACCGGTCGTGCCACCCGGCGCCGTCGAACGAGAAGATGATGAACTGCGGCGGGTTCTCGCCGGGCGCGAGCTTGGTGAGCGGGACGTTCGACGCCGCCCGCGTGGGGGTCGGCGTGGGCGTGGGGGTCGGCTCCTCGGGCGTGGGCTCCTCCGAGGGTGAGACGTCCCCGGTGGGGCGCTCCGCCGTCGGGCCCGGTTCTGTGGGCCCCGGAGATCCTGTGCACCCGGCGACCAGCGCCAGGGCCGCGACCACCGCCCCCGCACCGAGCGCCGCCCGGCGCACCGTTCCGACAGGACGAGCAGAACGCAGTGACACGAAGAGTCCTTCCGAGCGTGGGCCGTCCCACCACGCTAGGGGAGGACGCGGTGCCGCGCTCGGCCTGAGCGGGTGAGTCTGCTCAGGGTTCCGGGACGTCCTCGAAGACGCTCCCCGGGTTGCGCATGAGCGACGCCCGGTCGAGCGGCCACACCTTGGCGACCGCGGTGCCGACGACGTTGTCGATCGGCACGAACCCGTTCCCGGGCTTGTCCGTGTTGTAGCGCGAGTCGCCCGAGTTCTGCCGGTTGTCGCCCAGGACGAACAGCGAGCCCTCGGGCACGACCACGTCGAACTCGATCTCGCTGGGGATCGAGCCCGGCTTGATGTACGTCTCGTCGATCGCGACGCCGTTGACCGAGACGCGGCCCTGCGCGTCGCAGCACGTCACGTGGTCCCCGGGCAGCCCGATGACCCTCTTGATGAGGTGCTCGCCCGCGTCCACCGGACGGATGCCGATGAAGGTCAGGAACGTCTCGCCCGCCTTGACCAGGCCCGTCGACTCCTGCTGCGGCTGGCTCGCGAGCCAGCCGCCCGGGTCCTTGAAGACCACGACGTCGCCACGGTGGATGTCGAGGAAGCGCGGGACGAACCGCGAGGCCAGGACCCTGTCGTCCTTGATGAGGGTGTTCTCCATGGACTCGCTCGGGATGACGAACGGCTGGACCACGAAGGTCTTGATGAGGAACGAGATGACCAGGGCCGCGACGACGATCACGCCGACCTCGCGCGCGAACGACCAGCGGCGGCGAGTCCTCACGGCTGCGCCCGGAGCCGGGGCCCCCGCGGAGCCGTCGCCGGGCTCGCCGCTGGGCGCCTGGCCCTCGGGGAAGACCGACTCGACGTCGGGCGCGCCAGGGAAGGCGCCCGACGGTCTCGGCTGGTCGTCTGGGCGCTCGGCGTCGTTCGAAGTCACGGGGACACTCTTTCACCAATGGGCTCGTGGGGCTGGTCGGTCTCGGCGGTGCCGGCGCCGCGGACGGTGACGGGCCGCTGTCCGGGTGCGGTGCTCACGACTCGCCAGACCTGGCGGGCGCCCGACGGGGTGAGTCCGGAAGCGGCCGGGGTGGGGTGTGTTGTTCGTGCAGCCACCACCATTGTGGTGGCTGCACGAACAACACATCTCACCCCCGGGAGACAGGCAGGGCACAAGCGTCCCGCACGACCGCGAAACCCGAGGCAGGTGGCGCAAGATCGCGGGCCCCGTCAGCGGCACGATCCGCTCCGCCGGCGAGAGCGCCCCAGCCGGGGCACCAACGACGAAGGGCCCCGACCACCGGTCGGGACCCTTCGTACTTGCGGTAGCGGTGAGATTCGAACTCACGGTGGACTTTCACCCACACACGCTTTCGAGGCGTGCTCCTTAGGCCACTCGGACACGCTACCCAGCCGGGAAGTCCCGGCTGCAGAAGGATACCCGCTCGCGGCGCCTGGACCGAATCGGGCACCCCGCGCGCCTGCCGGCACCCGAGGGAGGCGCCGTCGCACGCCCGACGCCGGGCCCGCCGTCGGGCACCGACGCCGCGTCCCGAACTCATATCCCCGGCTACCCCGGGTCATAGGGACCTCACAGGTTCGGACGGCTCACTGGAGGAGCTCACTTCCCCGTCACCTGGAGGTCACCCGTGACCCAGCCCCCACAGCTCGCGCTGTACCTCGTCGACCTGGTCGCCGTGCTCGTCCTGACGTTCGGCCTCTACTTCCCGCGCCACCGGCGCCGCGACCTGGTCGTCGCCTACCTGGGCGTCAACGTGGGTGTCCTCGCGGTCGCCGCGACGCTCGCGAGCAGCACGGTCGGCGCGGGCCTGGGACTCGGCCTCTTCGGTGTCCTGTCGATCATCCGCCTGCGGTCGACCGAGCTGTCGCAGCACGAGGTCGCCTACTACTTCGCCGCCCTCGCCCTGGGTCTCCTGGGCGGGCTCGGCACCAGCGCGGGCTGGCTCGGCGTCGCGGGCAGCGCCCTGATCCTGGTGGTCATGGCGGTCGCGGACCACCCGCGACTCCTGCGCCGCCACCGCAGCCAGGTCATCATGCTCGACCGGGCCTTCCCCGACGAGGTCGGCCTCGTCGCCTACCTCGAACAGCTCCTCGGGGCGCACGTCCACTCGGCCTCGGTCCAGCGCCTCGACCTGGTCAACGACACGACCCTGGTCGACGTCCGCTACGAGGTCGCCCCGGGCGGCGGCGTCATCGCGAGCAGCGACGCCACACCGTCCGCGGCCGCCCTCCCGGGCGGCGCGAGCGCAGGGCAGGTGCCGGCATGACCACGCTCCTGCCCGACGGCGCCACGCCCGACTCCCTCTCCGCACCTCACGCGGGGTTCGCCCCCATCTCGCTCGACGAGCTCGTCGAGTCGGCCTCGCTCCAGACCCGGCTCGACCGCAAGTACGTCCTGCACCGGGCCGAGGCGCGCGCGGTGCTCGCCGACCTGGTCGAGCGGGAGCCGGGCGTGCGGGTCCTCGACATCGACGGCCGCCGCGACTTCGCGTACGAGTCGGTGTACTTCGACACCCCCGATCTCACGAGCTACCACCTGGCGGCCCACCGGCGCCGCCGCCGGTTCAAGGTCCGCACCCGCACCTACCTGGACTCGGGCGAGGTGTGGCTCGAGGTCAAGACGCGCGCGGCCCGTGGGTCGACCGTCAAGGAGCGCGTCGGGCACGAGCCCGACGCCAGGTGCGCGCTCGGCGACGGCCGCCGCTTCGTGTCCGCGACGCTCGACGACGCCGCGATCCCCGCGGCCGCCGACCTGCCGCTCGCGGCCGGGCTCGTGACCCGCTACCAGCGCACCACGCTCTTCCTCCCTGGCGGCGTGCAGGGAGCACCGGCCGCCCGCGCGACGCTCGACAGCGACCTCACGTGGCTGCTCGACGAGGGCACGTCCGCCGGTCGCACCGCGGCGGTCCCCGACCTCGTCGTCGTCGAGACCAAGACCGGGTCGACGCCGTCGTGCCTCGACCACCTCCTCTGGCGCAGCGGCCACCGGCCGCAGCGCATCTCCAAGTACGGCACGGGTCTGGCGGTCCTCCGCCCCGACCTGCCGGGCACGCCGTGGCGGCGCGTCATCCGCCGCTACGTCGAGCCCTCCCTGACCACCTCTCACGACAGGAGCATCTGATGCGACTTCGCAGACCGACCACCGTCACCACCGCGGTCCTGACCGCCACGCTCACCGCCGCCGCGCTCGTCGGCTGCTCGGCCGACGCCGGCGAGAGCACGAGCGCCACCACGAGCGACGCCGCGTCCGCCACCACCGCGTCGTCCGCCGTCGCGGGCCTGACTCCCGAGGAGGCCATGGCCGCGAACGCCGAGCCGCACTCCTCGGGAGCCGACGACGAGGACCTCGCGTGGGACGAGTCCGAGGAGGTCGCGATCTCGCTCGACGGCGACACGGCCCGGGCGGACGGCGACGGCGTGAGCGTGGACGGCTCGACCGTCACGATCACCCAGACCGGCACCTACCGCGTCACGGGGGACCTGACCGACGGGCAGCTCGTCGTGGCCTCGTCGGGCGACGGCGTGGTGCGCCTCGTGCTCGACGGCGCGAGCGTCACGAGCTCGACAACCTCGGCCCTGGTCGTGGACGACGCGGCGAGCGCCGTCGTCGTCCTCGCCGACGGCTCGACGAACCACCTCGAGGCGACGGGGGCGGCTGTCGATGCCGATGGCGACGGCAGCACCGACGAGCCCGACGGCGCCCTGTTCTCCTCCGCCGACCTGACGATCGGCGGCACCGGGTCGCTCGACGTGGTCAGCGCCTCGACCGACGGGATCGTGAGCAAGGACGGCCTGGTGATCGCGGGCGGCGTCCTCGCGGTCGACGCGGCCGACGACGGCGTCCGCGGCAAGGACTACCTGGTCGTGACGGGCGACGCCTCGGTCACGGTCGACGCCGTCGCCGACGGTCTCAAGTCGACCAACGCCGACGACGAGACCATGGGCTACGTCGCGGTCCTCGGCGGCACGGTCGACCTCACGGCGGGCGACGACGGCGTCCAGGCCGAGACCGACGCGATCGTCTCCGACGCGACCGTGACGATCGCCGCCGCCGGGGGCGCGGGCGCCGAGGTGGCCGAGGACGCGTCCGCCAAGGGCATCAAGGGCGACGTGGGGGTCGTGGTCGGCGGCGGCGCCGACGTGCGCGTCGACGCCGCGGACGACGGCCTGCACTCGAACGGCGCGGTGTCCGTCTCCGGTGGGGACATCACGCTCGCCTCGGGCGACGACGGCGTCCACGCCGACGGCGACGTCACCGTCGCGGACGGCAACCTCACGGTCACCGAGTCGGTCGAGGGCCTCGAGGGGGCGACCATCACGCTCGCGGGCGGCGACGTCGACATCACGTCGTCCGACGACGGCGTGAACGCCGCTGGCGGGACGAGCAGCACGTCGGACACCGCGGCGGGCACCACCCAGGACGGCACCGCACCCCAGGGCGCTCCCGCGGGCGACGGCGAGATGCCCGACGACTTCACTCCCCCGGCCGACGGCGAGATGCCGGCCATGCCCGACGGCGCCGCCCCGGGCGACGGTACGGCGGGCGAGCCTCCCGCGATGCCCGACGGCGAGATGCCCGACGGCGCGGCCCCGGGTGGTCAGGCCGGCGGCCAGGGCGGTGTACCGGGAGGCGAGAGCGCCGACACGGGCGACTACTGGCTCAAGATCACGGGCGGCACGCTCGTGGTCGACGCGGGCGGAGACGGCCTCGACAGCAACGGGACGATCGAGATCACGGGCGGCACGACCGTCGTCCAGGGCCCGACGAACGCGGGCAACGGTGCGCTCGACACCGCCGGGGCGTTCACGGTCTCGGGTGGCACGCTGCTCGCCGCGGGCAGCTCGGGCATGGCCGTCGCGCCGGACACCGACTCGTCGCAGGGCTGGGTCGCGGCGAACCTCGACCAGACGGCCGCGGCCGGGACCGTGGTCCACGTCCTGTCCGACGACGGCACGACCCTCGTGTCCTACGAGGTCACCAAGGACACGGAGAACATCGTCTACTCCTCGCCGGAGATCACGACCGGCGCGACGTACGTCGTCCAGGCGGGCGGGACGCTCGGCTCGCCCGACACGACGGGCCTCTCGTCGGACGGCAGCACCGACGGCGCCACGCAGGTCGCGACGGCCACCGCGGGTGAGTTCGCGGGCGGCGGCACGGGAGGCATGGGTGGCGGAGGACGCCGACCCGGTGCCAGCGACGCCACGGGCGAGGCGACGACGAGCGGCACGTGACGCCGTCGGGCACGCGCGTCCGCCGGCCGTAGGCACGGGACGAGCCCGTCACCCGACAGGACGACACGAGAGGGGTGCCGCACCCGACGGTGCGGCACCCCTCTCCCCTGTCATGGAACGGCCCACGACACGGTGCTGCGGTGCAGCGCGGCGGTCAGACCGCCGTCACGCAGGTCATGCCGAGCAGGGCTGACCCGCGTCCCACGCACCCCAGACGTTGCTCCCGGGCACCTCGCCGCGGGTCCACCACTGGGCGGTGTGGTTGACGCCCGCACGGGAGACGACGGCGCCGCCCGTGTAGGTCGCCTCGAGCGAGAACGCCGGGGCGCACTTGACGACCTCGACCACGGGGGCCGTGCCGCACGGGCCGATCTTCTGCCACGGGCTGCCCGAGGTCGCTGCCGGAGCCGTACCGCGGGTCCACCACTTGGCCTTGTACTCGGCGCCGTCGTGCGAGACGACGTCACCCGACGTGTAGACGCCCGAGCCGAACCACGGTGCGGCGCACTGCGCGTCGACCCCGGGTCCGGGCGTCGAGGCGCGCAGGGTCGAGCCGAGCGTCCCGCCGAGCTCGTTCTTGTAGTCACCGCTCAGGTCCCACCACATGGCCCCGCCGTACCCCTGGACCGCGAGCCACTCTGCCTTGGCGTTGACCGATGCCGGGTCGTCGAAGCTCCACCACTGGTCGCCGTCGTAGCGCCACGACGCACCGATCGTCGGGTCGAAGAACGCCTTGCCGAACGTGCGCAGCTCGGCGTAGGTCTTGGTGCCGACGTAGCCCTCGGCGGGCTTCCAGCCCGCGCTGCCGTCCTCGACGCCGTACCAGCCGTGGCCGTACGCCGCGAGGCCCGCGTTGAGCTGCTGGGGGTCCGCCCCGGCGTTCACGTACATGCCCATGGCGCCGTCGAGGCCCAGGCCCCAGTTCTCGGTGCCGTCCGGGTGCAGGTTGCCCTGGTGCCCGGTCTTGTCGGGGACCCAGCCGCCGTGGAAGTCGTAGCCCTGGACGTTGAGGAAGTCGACCGACGCGAAGAAGCGCTTGTCGAGCCAGCCGCCCTGACCCGCGTTCCAGCCGCCGGCCGGCGCGAACGCCGTGAGCAGGTAGTCCTCACCGTCCTGGTCGCCCAGCGCGTCGAGCGAGGAGCGGAACTCCTCCATGAGGAGCAAGAAGTTCTCCTTGTCCTCGGGGCGTGCGTTGGCGGTCTCGCCGCCCGTGACGGGCCACTCCCAGTCGATGTCGATGCCGTCGAAGATGCCGGCCGCAGCACCCGGGCCGCCCTTGTCACCGATCTGGGGCAGGTTGCCCTTGATGTAGATGTCGAGGCACGAGTCGACGAGCCGGGTGCGCCCCTCGGCCGTCGAGGCGGCCTCGGAGAAGTTGTCCGACCAGGTCCAGCCACCCAGCGACACGAGGATCTTGGTGTCCGGGCTGACCTCCTTGAGCTTGCGGAGCTGGTTGAAGTTGCCCGCGAGCGCCTGGCCGGGCTTGTCGGCCTTGCCGTCCACGGAGCTCTTGGCGGGGACGAGGCGCAGGAAGTCGTTCTGCGCGTCACCCTCGCCGGGCTCCTCGGTGATGTCGCACACCAGGTCGGTCGTGACGTTGCCGAACGCGTAGTTGAGGTGGGTCAGGTCCTTGATCGCGCCCGAGGACACGAGGTTCGCGACGTGGAAGTCGCGCGTGACGGGGCTGTCGGCCATGAGGTAGCCGACGCTGCGGTAGCCGTTGATGTCGTCGGGACCTGCGGTCGTCGCAGCGGGCTTGGCAGAAGCGACGGACTGGGTCGCGACGGCCTGGGCAGCGGGGGCCACCAGGACGGATGCCGCGAGCACCGCTGCTGCGGCGATCGCCACCGGCGCGAGCCGGCGCGTGGGTGTGTCTTGCATGAAGGGCCTCGTTGCTCTCCTCCGGGCACGCCCGGAACTTTGTTCGGACGCCTCGCACATTAGCCGTGCTGAGAACCTTTGCCAAGACCCTTAACCAATAAGTTTCCTACTGGTCCCCGAGGCGTCCCTTTTGCCCCGTCAACAGGTGTTTTACACCTCGTCCCACCGAGGCCCGTCCGGGAGGTTCACCCGATCTTCAGGCACGCGTCGTACGCTCGAACGGTGCTACCGGAGACCCCTGCCACGACCCCGACGACCGACGACGTCCTGCACCTCCTGCGCGGCAAGCGGCTGACCGCCCTGACCGGCGCGGGCATCTCGACGGACTCGGGCATCCCCGACTACCGCGGCCCCGACTCTCCCCCGCGCAACCCCATGACGTACCAGCAGTTCGTCGGCGACGAGGCCTTCCGCCGTCACTACTGGGCGCGGAACCACGTCGGCTGGCAGCGCGTGCACCGCACGCACCCCAACGGCGGGCACAAGGCCCTCGTGCGGCTCGAGGAACGCGGCGTCCTCGAGGGGATCATCACGCAGAACGTCGACCTGCTCCACGAGGACGCGGGCTCGCGCAACGTGATCGACCTGCACGGGCGCTACGACCGCGTGATCTGCCTGTCGTGCTCGCGCGTCGTCTCGCGCGAGCACCTGGCCGATCGCCTCACCGAGCTCAACCCGCACTTCCTCGAGAGCATCGGCGACCTCGAGGACGTCGAGACCGCTCCCGACGCCGACGCGGTCATCGAGTCGACCGCGCACTTCGTGCCTGCGGCCTGCGAGTTCTGCGGCGGCATGCTCAAGCCGGAGATCGTGTACTTCGGCGAGAACGTGCCGCGCGAGCGGGTCGAGCGGGCCTACGCCATGGTCGACGCCGCGGACGCGCTGCTCGTCGCGGGCTCGTCGCTGACCGTCATGAGCGGGCTGCGGTTCGTCAAGCACGCCGTGAAGACCGGCAAGCCCGTCGTGATCGTCAACCGCGGCGCGACCCGGGGCGACCCGCTCGCGACGATCAAGCTCGAGGCCGGCGTCTCCGAGACGCTCGAGGAGCTCGCGGACAGGCTCTGACGGGCGTCTCGCGCCGGGAGCTGCGCGTGGGGCCTGCGCCGAGAAGTGAGCAGATGCCCCCGGATCGAGCGATCCAGGGGCATCTGCTCACTTCTCGGCCGGAGGTCCCCTCAGGCGCCGAGCCGGATCGCCACGATGCCCACGACGGCGCAGATCGTCGCCGTGACGCGCCGTGCGCTCAGCGGTTCGCGGAACACGAGGAAGCCGATCGCTCCGGCCGCGAGCACGCCCGTCTCGCGCAGCGCCGAGACGACCGCGAGCGGTGCGATCGACTGCGCCCAGACCACGATCGTGTAGGCCGCGAGCGAGAGGACGCCGCCCAGCACCCCCATCGGTGCGTGCGTGCGCAGCCCTCGGACGAACTCACCCTTGTCCCGTGCCAGGAGCAGGCACGTGAGCGGGATCGAGACCCCCTGGAGCAGGAACAGCCATGCTGCGTAGCTGAGCGGCTCGCCCGAGAGGCGCACCCCGACGCCGTCGAGCACCGAGTACGCCGTGATGGTGAGGCCGACGACGACCGAGATGAGCGTGCCGGTCGCGCTCGCGCGGCCCTTGGGTGCCCACGCGAGCGTGAGCAGCGCCAGCGCGACGACCGCGACACCCCCGAGCTGCGCTGCGGTCATCACCTCCCCGAGGAAGACCGTCGAGACGAGGGTGATGCCGAGCACCGCGATGCCACGGGTGAGGGGGTAGGCGCTCCCGAACTCCGACTTCGCGTACGCGGCCGTGAGCAGCAGGAGGTAGAGCGTCTGGACGGCGGCCGAGACCAGGAGGTACGGCCACGCCGCCCGTTCGGGGAGCGGCAGCACCAGGCAGGCCGCTCCCCCGACCACGAGGTACACGAGCGCGATGAGCGTCGAGGAGACGAGCCGGGCAGGGATCGCCTTGGCGATCGCGTTCCAGGTGCCGTGCAGGACCGCAGCACCGAGGACGACGGCGACGACCGACCCGGTCACTCCGCTCCCCCCGGCACGTCCCCGCCCTCGGAGCCGGCACCGACCGGGCCGGCACCGACAGGGCCGGCGCCGTCGGCCACGCGCACCGCGTGGAGCAGGACGGCCTGCTCGGGCCGGAGCGCGGGCATCACCACGCCCACGGTGGCCAGGACCGCACCGCTCAGCGTGAGCGGGCCGCCGTCCCACCACGGAGCCGGGTCGGCCCCCTGCGGGACGCCTCCCACGAGGACGGGTCCGACGCGGTAGGTCACGTCGCGTCCGAGCCCGGGGAGCCGGATGCGCCCCGGGCTCGCCACCGCGGCGCGCGCGAGAGAGGCGAACGAGTACACGCCCTCCGAGCCGTCGGCCGCCACGACGCCGTGCAGTGCGAGAGAGGCGTCAGGATGGTCGAGGCGCACGACCTCTCCTCCGTGCAGCAGCGCGCGGTGCTCCTTGTGGAACGCGATCCACCCGGCCAGCTCGGCGAGCTCGGCCGCGCTCGCCGCGCGCAGGTCCCACTCGATGCCGAGGTGCCCGAACAGCGCGGTGATCGCCCGGAAGGACAGCGCCTGGACCCTGCCCGTGGTGTGCGAGGCACCCGACGCGACGTGGGCCCCGACGAGCTCGGGGGGCACGAGCTGGCCCGTCCACCGGTTGATCTGCTGACGTTCGAGGGGGTCGTTGTCGTCGGAGGCCCAGACGCGGTCGGTGCGCTCGAGCACCCCGAGGTCGACCCGACCGCCGCCCGAGGAGCACGACTCGATCTCCAGGCCCGGGTAGCGGGACCTCAGCTCGTCCACGAGCCGGTAGAAGGCGAGGGTCTGCTCGTGCACCCCCGGACGCCCGTCGGGCCCGGATCCCGCGTCGACCAGGTCGCGGTTGTGGTCCCACTTGATGTACGCGATGTCGTACTCGTCGAGGATCGCGCACATCGCGTCGCGGACGTGGGCGTAGCACGCGGGGATCCCGAGGTTCAGGACCTGCTGGTGGCGGGCCTCGACCGGCAACCGGCCTCCGGTCGCCATGATCCACTCGGGGTGCGCGCGTGCGAGCTCGGAGTCGACGCTGATCATCTCGGGCTCGAACCACAGCCCGAACTGCAGGCCGAGGCCACGCACGTGGTCGACGAGCGGGTGCAGACCGTCGGGCCACACGTCGGGCGAGACGTACCAGTCCCCCAGGCCCGCGCGGTCGTCGCGCCGCCCGCCGAACCAGCCGTCGTCGAGCACGAAGCGTTCGACGCCGAGCTCGGCCGCACGGTCGGCGAGCTCCCGCAGGGTGTCGAGGTCGTGGTCGAAGTAGACGGCCTCCCACACGTTGAGCGTGACGGGGCGGGGCGAGGTCGGGTGCTGCGGGCGCGAGCGCAGGTACCGGTGCGTGCGCCGTGCCGCGTCGTCCAGGCCTGCCCCGTAGAAGCCGTGGACCCAGGGGCTCGTGTACCGCTCACCGCGGGCGAGGCGCACCTCGCCAGGCAGCAGCAGCTCCCCTCCGCCGATCAGCTGTTCGCCGCCCAGGACCCGCTCGACCTGGTGGACGTGGTTGCCGGACCACCCGGTGTGCACCCCCCAGACCTCGCCGTGACCGAAGCCGAACCCCGGCGTGCCGACCGAGAGCACGGTCGCCGCGTCCAGCCCGGTCCGGCCGCGCCTGCCCTCTCGGCGGTGCGCGCCGACCATCACCGTGCTGCGTTGGGGCGCTCGTTCGCCGCCCCACCGTCCGGCCAGGTCGAGGATCTCGCTCGCCTCGGTCGGGGTGGGCAGGCAGAGCAGCAGCTCGTCCAGCTGGTAGTGCCCCTCGCCCGTGTTCTCGACCTCCGCGCGCAGGCGCACGGTCCCCGCGGCCGACAGCTCGACGGTGAGCGCGAGACTCAGCTCGGCGTCGTCGTCGACGGCCGTGACGACGAGCGTCCCGCTGCCGTGGTCGACGACCGCGAGAGCCGCGGGCGCGAGCAGCTCGCGTCCGTCGAGCAGCGCCGACGTCGTGCGCCAGCGTGGCGACCAGGCCGTGCCCCCGCGCGACCCGCTCAGTCCCGGGCGGCCCATCCAGCCGCGCGTGTGCTCCGGCAGGATCGCGACCCGCACGGGGACGTCGACCTCGCTCGCGCCCACGGGCAGGACCGCGGACCTGCGCACGGCGTCGAAGCCGCGCTCGTCGAGGGGGCCGCAGTCGGCCCCCCAGTGCACGACGGAGGGAAGGGCGCCGTCGGCGAGATCGAGCGCGAGGGCGACGCCGCCGGAGCGCAGGACCAGGCCGTGGACGGGTCGGTCGGTGGTCATCGGGGACCTCTCTTCGGGTGGTCGTACAGGTTCTTGCGAGTTTCAGGACGAGGGAGGACGGAACGGCAGAATTCCGCTATTGTTTGCGCCACCATGACGTCCTCATCGAACACATCGCCGGGCGCCGAGCCCTCGTCCAGGCCGCGCGCGTCGATCAACGACGTCGCCAAGCACGCGGGAGTCTCCGCACAGACCGTCTCGCGCGTCGCGAACGGGCAGACGAACGTCCGGGCCTCGACGCGAGAACGCGTACGCGTCTCGATGCAGGCGCTCGGCTACCGGCCCAACAGCGCTGCTCGCATCCTGAAGTCGGGCCGGTTCCGCAGCATCGGGTTCGTCACCTTCAACCTCGCCACGCTCGGCACCGAGCGCACGCTCAACGCCATCGCCGAGGCCTGCGAGGCCGCCGGCTACACGACCACGCTGCTGCCCGTCGAGGACCCGACGCAGCTCGAGGTCGCGGGCGCCTTCAGCCGGCTCGAGGAGCAGGCCGTCGACGGCATCATCCTCGTGATGTCGGCCGAGCTCGACTCGCTCGACGAGCTGAAGCTCACGGCGGACCTCCCGCTCGTCATCGTCGACTCCGACGCCGAGCTGCCGTACACGATCGTCGACACCGACCAGGAGCAGGGCGCCCGGATCGCGCTCGAGCACCTGCTCGGCCTCGGGCACCGCGACATCGCGCACATCTCCGGACCGGCGACGTCCTTCTCGGCCAAGCGCCGAGCCGCCGCCTACCGCCAGATCATGTCCGACGCCGGGCTCGAGCCGCGCCCGGTGGTCGTCGGCGACTGGACGGCGACCTCGGGGATGGAGCGCATGCGCGACCTCCTCGCCTCCACCCAGCCACCGACGGCCGTGTTCGCGGGCAACGACCAGATGGCGCTCGGAGCCATGCACGCCATCCATGCGCACGGCTGGAAGGTGCCCGACGACGTCAGCGTGGTCGGCTTCGACGACACCGACGACGCGGCCGCGTACTGGCCGGCGCTGACCACCGTGCACCAGAACTTCGACGCCGTGGGCCGGCAGGCGACGGAGCTGCTGCTCTCGATCATCGACGGCGACCCGAACGGTACGCAGAAGGTCCTGGTACCGACGCGTCTCGTGGTCCGCGCGAGCACGGGGCCGGCTCGCGGCTAGCCCCACGGGGATCCTCACGCCTCGGTCGGTCCGAGCTCGGGGCGGGCGACGAGCTGCGCGGTCGCCGTGGCGGCGCCGATCGTCTCGAAGACCAGCACCTCGTTCTCCCCGGCCCGGGTCACGGGCAGCGGGACGTACGAGGTGCGCTGCGGCCCACGGCTCCAGTAGCGGCCGAGGTTCACGCCGTTGACCCACAGGACGCCCTTGCCCCACCCGCGCAGGTCGAGGTGAAGGTCTGCCGGCTCGTCGAGCACGAACGAACCACGCACGAACGCCGGTCCGCAGACCGCCGGGCTCTCGTCCCCGCGCCGACGGGCGTCCGTCCCTGTCCCGTCGCCCGCGCTGGAGAGCGCCTCCCGGATCGGCCCGAGGTCGTCGAGACGGACCTGTCCGGCGACCCACTCCGCGATCTCGACGCCGGCGAGCGTCACCGGGCCCATGAGCCCCTTGGGCTCGCCCAGCCGCGGGCCGTAGTTCACGCCGCCGAGGTTCTCGACGAGGACGGCGATCCGGCCGCCGTCCCCGCGGGGCAAGGGGGTCATCTTCTCGTGGAGCTCACGGTCGAGCGTCCCGACCGGCACGCCGTCGAGGAAGACCTGGGCGCGGTCCCGCACCTCGGTGAACGTGAGGAGCCCTCCGTGCTCGACCGTGGTCGAGTAGCAGGTGAACCCCCGCGTCGAGCCGAGCTCGGTCGCGTCAGGCAGGTGGTCGAAGGTCTGCGCGTCGATGACCGGGACGGACCAGAGCGGCACGGAGCGGTCGAAGCGCACCTCGAGCACCGGCGCGTCGTCCCGCTCCTCGGGGACCTCGTCGGGCACGGGCGCGTACTTCGCGATCACCTCGCGGAAGCGCCAGTACTTCTCGGTCGGGGTGCCGTCCTCGGCGAGCGGTGCGTCGTAGTCGTACGACGTCACGATGGGCCGGTAGGTGCCCTTGTCGTTCGCGCCGTTCGTGAACCCGAAGTTCGTGCCGCCGTGGAACATGTAGATGTTGACCGAGGCTCCCGTCGCGAGCAGCTCGTCGAGCTCGCGCGCCGACTCCTCGGCCGAGGTCGTGTGGTGGATCTCGCCCCAGCTGTCGAACCAGCCGCACCAGAACTCCGAGCACATCAACGGCCCGGTCGACTGATGACGGCGCAGGTCCGCGAGACGCTCGGTCGCGCGCGAACCGAACGAGGCCGTCCGGTGCAGCTCGTCGAGACCGCCGTTCGCGAGCATCTCGTCGGTCGGCTGGTCGACCGTGGTCAACGGCACGTCGATCCCCAGGGCGCGGGTCATCGACGTCAGACGCCGCAGGTACTCGTGATCGGCACCGTAGGCCCCGTACTCGTTCTCGATCTGCACGAGGACGACCGGCCCGCCGTGCTGGACCTGGCGCGGCCCGACGATCGCGTAGACCTTCTCGAGGTACTCGCCGATCGCCTCGATGTACGCGGGATCGCTCGAGCGCAGCGTGATCGCCGGGTCGGCGACGAGCCACCCGGGGAGTCCCCCGTCGTGCCACTCGGCGCAGATGTACGGGCCCGGACGCACGATGGCGCGCATCCCCTCGGCGTGCACGAGGTCGAGGAAGCGGCCGAGGTCGAGCTGTCCAGCGGCGCGGAACTCGCCTCGGACCGGCGCGTGCTCGTTCCACGGCACGTACGTCTCGATCGTGTTCAGCCCCATGAGGCGTGCCTTGCGGATCCGGTCGCCCCACTGGTCGGGGTGCACGCGGAAGTAGTGCAGCGCGCCCGAGAGGACGCGGAAGGGGACGGCGTCGAGAAGGAAGTCCGTCTCACCGATGGCGAAGCTGGGCATGCATCATCCTGTAGGTCGTGGAATGGCCCGCGGGGCGGCCGCCGTGACGGCGACAGCCCCGCGGGATGGTGCGATCGGTGCTACTCGTTGACGCTGAAGCCCTGCTCGTTGCCGAACGCGACGAGCGTCTCCTGCCACTCGAGGAGCGCCGCGTTGAGGTCGCCGTTCGAGCCCAGCGCCTTGCCGACCGAGTCACCGAACACGTTGTTGGCGTAGCCCTGGTACGGCAGGTACTGCCAGTCGGTGACGACCGACGCCGCCGAGGCCGCGCCGACCTGGTTGGCGGGCTGGCCCGCGTAGTTCTCGAACGGGAAGTCGAGGAACTCGGGGTTCGAGAGGTCCGCGACCGTCGAGGGGAAGCCCGTCGTGTTGAGCAGTGCGCGCCCCTCACCGTCGGCGAGGAACTTCAGGACGCCCGCCGCGGCGGCCTTGTTCGCGCTCTGCTCGGTCACGGCCAGTCCGCTGCCGCCGTTCTCGGCCGAGGCCGGCTGACCGTCCCACGACGGGACCGGGGCGACGCGCCACTTGCCCGCGGGACCGTAGTCGTCCATCCCGCTGATCATCCAGGAGCCCATGAGGAGCGTCGCCAGCTTGTCCTGGGTCAGCGCCTTGGACCACTCGTCCGACCAGGTCGAGAGGCCGGAGAGCTCGCCGGCGGTGAGCCGCTCGCCCCAGAAGTCGGCGAACTTCTTGGTGCCCTCGTCCTGCAGGTCGATCGTGACGTTCTCGCCGTCGGTCCGGAACGGCTGACCGCCCGAGGCCCAGATCATGCTGGTGAAGAAGCCCGCGTCACCACTGTTCGCGATGTAGGCCTCGGGGTCCGCCGCGTGGATCGCCTGCGACGCCGCCGCGAACTCGTCCCACGTCGTGGGTGCGGCCGTCACGCCGGCCTTGTCGTACATGTCCTTGTTGTAGATCATGACCATGGGGCCCGAGTCCATAGGGAGCGCGACGAGCTTGTCCTGCACGTTGACGGCGTTCCACGTCGAGGCCGTGAACCCGTCCTCGTACGTGTCGAGACCGTAGCCGTTCAGGTCGGCGAGCGCCTTGCCGAGAGTCAGCTGCGGGAGGGTCTGGTACTCGACCGGTACGAGGTCGGGGGCACCCTTGCCCGCCTTGATCGCGTTCTGCAGCTTGGTGACCACCGCATCCGGGTTCTCGAGCTTGACGACGTCGAACGTGACGTTCGGGTAGGCCTTCGAGATGCCGTCCGCGATCACCTGGGTGTCGTCCGACCAGGTCCACCAGGTGAGCGTGACATCGCCCTCGAGCGCCTTGTCGGTGTCGGTCGAGCCGCTGTCGGTCCCGGCCGTGCCGGTGCTGCAGCCGGCCAGCACTCCGACGAGCAGTGCACCGGTGCCGACGACGGCTCCGAGGCGCTCCCACCGGCGAGTGGAGATTCTCTTCATTGAGGTGATTCCTTTGCGGTTGGTTGTTCGATTTCTGGTACCGGATGAACCGGACTACTTGACGCTCCCGGCAGTCAGCCCCGACTGCCAGTAGCGCTGGAGGTAGAGGAAGGCCGCCGAGATGGGGATGACGGTGAGCAGCGATCCCGTGATGACGAGGTGGGGGATGGCCTGGCCGCCGATCGAGCTCGACTGGGCGGACCACTGCGCCAGTCCGACGGGGAGCGGGTACCACTGCGCGTCGCTCAGCATGATGAGCGGCAGGAAGTAGTTGTTCCAGGTCGCGACGACCGCGAACATCAGCACCGTGATCAGCGCCGGCGCGAGCTGTCGCAGCGCGATCACGAAGAAGATGCGGATCTCCCCGGCACCGTCGAGGCGTGCCGCCTCGAGCAGCTCGTCGGGGATCGCGTCGCGGGCGTACACCCACACGAGGTAGAGGCCGAACGCGCTCACCATCGCCGGGATGATCACCGACCACGGCGTGTTCGTCAGTCCGAGGCCGCTGAAGAGCAGGAACTGCGGGACCGCGAGCGCCGTGCCGGGGATGGCCATCGCGCCGAGGATGATCGCGAACACCCACTTGCGACCGGGGAACTTGTACTTCGCCAGGCCGTAGCCGGCGAGCGTCGCGAGCAGCGTGGCGCCCCCGGCTCCGACGACCACGTAGAACAGCGTGTTCGTGAGCCAGCGCAGGAAGATCCCGTCCTGGTAGGTGAAGGTGTCGGCGATGTTCTGGAACAGGGAGAACTCGCCGCTGAACCAGAACGCGAAGGAGCCGTAGAGGGAGTCCATCGTCTTGGTCGAGTTCACGACGAGCCACCACAGCGGCACGAGGCAGTACAGGACCATGAGCGTCATGAGGACGCCGAGCAGCAGCGAGGGGCGTTTGTGCCGAGGCTTCGGCCTCGCACGGCGCGACTCGTCCCCCGGGATCCGACCGCTGGCGAGACGGCTCGGCGTGCGGCCCTGCCTGCGCCCGGTGCTGACGGCGCTCATGCCCCCGCCCCCTTCTTCTCGCCGCCGAGCTGGACGAGGTAGGCCACTACCATGGTGATGACTCCCGAGATGATCGCGATCGCTGCCGCGTAGTTGAACTGCGAACCGGCGAACGACAGGTTGAAGGCGTAGAGGTTCGGCGTGTAGTAGGACGGGATCGAGTTCGGCGCGAGGGTCTGCAGGATCGACGGCTCGTTGAAGAGCTGGAAGCTGCCGATCACCGAGAAGACGGTGGCGATGACGAGGGCTCCTCGGATCGACGGGAGCTTGATCGAGAAGATCGTGCGGAACGTCCCGGCGCCGTCGATCTCCGCGGCCTCGTAGAGCTCCTGCGGCACGGACTTGAGCGCGGAGAAGAAGATGAGCATGTTGTAGCCCACGAACTCCCACGTGACGATGTTGCCGATCGAGACCAGGATCAGGTTCGTCGCGAGCGGCGACGGGAGCTCGACCCCGAAGAAGTGGTTCAGGTCGGCGACGAGGCCGAACTGCGAGCCGTACATGTAGCCCCAGATCATCACCGCGACCACCCCGGGCACGGCGTAGGGCAGGAAGATCGACAGCCGGTAGAACGGCACCCAGCGCAGTCGGGCGCTGTCGAGGGCGAGGGCTGCGAACAGCGCCAGCAGGAGCATGATCGGCACCTGCACGAGCAGGAAGATCGCGACCCTGCCCATGGCTTCCCAGAACTTCGGGTCGGTCAGGGCCTGTGCGTAGTTCTCCACCCCCACGAACGAGTTGCCACCCATCAGCGTCTCGCGGAAGAGGCTGAGATAGATCGCGTAGAACAACGGCGCGAGGAAGACGAGCGCGAAGACCAGCATGAACGGTCCGACGAACCACCAGCCGGCCCAGTCCCGGCGGACGCGCCGCCGTGGAGGTGCTGTGGTTCTTGCCGTCGGCACGTGCACGGAGGTCACGGTCGACGGCTCGACCGGTCCCTGCGCCAGAGCGATGTGCGCTCTGGCGCCCACATCTTGAACGGATGACTTCTTCGACATGCGCGGCCGCACTCCTTCGTGGGTGTTTGCGTTACCAGGAAGATAGTGGGACCTAGTATGTTTACGCAAACAGCATGGAGCCACCGCACGTCACGAAGGAGTAACGAATGCTGGCGACCCCCCTCGCCCAACCGGGCACCAGACCCCCGGCCGACGGACCGATCACCACCGTCCACGTCGTCTTCAAGACCCACCTCGACCTGGGGTTCACCGACACCGCCGCGAACGTCACCGATCGGTACGTCCACGAGTACCTGCCGCGCGCCATCGCGCTGGCCGAGGAGCTCGTGCGCAGGGGCGGGGCGGCCCGCTTCGTCTGGACCACCGGTTCCTGGCTGATCCACGAGGCGCTCCGGCTCGGCGACGCCGACGGACGAGCAGCCCTGGAACGAGCGATCCGGGCCGGTCACGTGACCTGGCACGGGCTCCCGATGACGACCCACACCGAGCTCATGGACGCCGGCCTCGTCGAGCACGGCATCGCGATCGGCCGGTCGCTCGACGCCCGCTTCGGCCACTGCACCCGAGCAGCGAAGATGACCGACGTCCCCGGCCACACGATCGGCCTCGTCCCCTTCCTCGCCCGCGGCGGGCTCGACTTCCTGCACCTGGGCGTCAACGGGGCCTCCGCGGTGCCCGAGGTGCCGGAGTTCTTCGTCTGGCGCGCTCCCGACGGCAGCGAGGTGGTCGTCAACTACGCGCGGAGCTACGGGGCGACCGAGCTGGGTGTGGCCGTCGTGCCCGGCGGCACCGAGGCCCTTCACCTCGCGCACACGGGCGACAACTTCGGACCGCCGCCCGTCGACGAGGTCGAGGCGCTGTTCGCCGAGCTCCAGGCCGCGTACCCGGGCGCCCGGGTGATCGCCTCGACGCTCGACGCCTTCAGCCGGGAGGCGGTCGCGGCCCGCGCGACCCTGCCGGTGCTCGAGCAGGAGATCGGCGACTCCTGGATCCACGGCGTCGCGAGCGATCCCGTGCTGACCGCACGGCTGCGGGCGCTGCTGCGGCTGCGCACCGAGTGGGTCGCCTCGGGCGCGCTCGTACCGGGCACCCAGGAGTGCGACGCGTTCAGCGACGGGCTGCTGCTCGTGCCCGAGCACACCTGGGGCGAGGACCTCAAGACCTACCTGCCCGACTACGTGAGCTACGAGAAGGCCGACTTCGAGCGCGCCCGCGCGGCAGACGTCGTCGACCCGTCCGGGAACCCGGCCGCGTTCGACGAGTACGCCTGGGCGTACACCGAGCACCCGAGCCCGCAGGGCCTCGCCTACTCGGCGTTCGAACGCTCGTGGGCCGAGCAGCGGGCCCACGTCGACCGCGCGCTCGCCGCGCTCTCGCCCGAGCGCCGGGCCGAGGCCGAGGCCGCGATCGCCGAGACCCGCCCGGCCCCCGGCACGGGTACGGGGTCGAGCGGGACGCCCGTCGACCTCGACGCCACGCTCGACGTCGGCGCCTACCGGGTCCGCTTCGGCCCCGACGGCTCGCTCGTCTCCCTCGTCGACCCCGCGGGGACGGACTGGGCGGGACCCGAGCACCCGCTCGCGGCCTACCGCTACGAGACGTTCGACGAGCGCGACGAGGCCCGGTGGATGCGCGAGTACTGCCGCGACATGGACGAGAACGCCCTGTGGGCGGTGCCCGACCAGTCGAAGCCCGGCCTCGCGATCGCCGAGAGGCTGCCGGCCACGACCTTCGCCCCGCGCGTCGTGGCGGGCGAACGCTCGGCCGACGGCACGGGCACGGTCGTGACGCTGCAGCTCGCCCTGCCCGACGCGGCGTGCGACACGTGGGGAGGGCCACGCGACATCCGGTTGACGTACCGCTTCCCGGGCGATCCAGGACCGGTCGGCATCACCCTCGACCTGCGCGGCAAGGATGCCTCCCGTCTCCCCGAGGCAGGGTGGTTGGGCTTCCGCCCGCGCACCGAGCCTGGCGACTGGCGGCTGACCAAGATCGACACGCCGGTCGACCCGCGGTCGGTCGTGCGCAACGGCAACCGCAGCCTGCACGCCGTGGCCGAGGTCACCCACACAGCGGCGCGGACCTTCTCGCTGCGCCCGCTCGACGCGGCGCTCGTCGCGGTCGGGCGCCCCGCGCTGCTCCGTTTCGACAACTCCCTGCCCGATCCCGACGAAGGACTTCACGTGAACCTGCACAACAACGTCTGGGGGACGAACTTCACCATGTGGTTCGACGACGACCTGCGCTTCCGCTTCGTGCTCACCCTCGGGGACGCACGATGACCGGCGCGCTCGTGACCAGCCCTCCCGTCGTGATGGCCCCACGCCCCGACGGCTTCGAGGTCGTCTGGGGCGTGAGCCGGCTGTGCCGCGGCTGGGTCGAGTGGGAGGCCGACGACGGCTCGCGCGGCACCGCGTCGGGGGACGCGTTCGGCATGGTGCCCCAGGGGGCCCGCGTGCTGCGCGTGCGGGTCGAGAGCCTGCCGCACGGCTCGACCCTGCGCATCAGGACCGTCACCGAGGCCGTCGACGCCTCGTCCCCTCGGCACGAGAGCGCGTGGAAGTCGGTGCGCACGCTCGACGGTTCGTCCGAGGACGCGCGCTTCGCGGTGTGGAACGACACCCACCAGCGCGACGACACCCTGAGGGCGCTGCACGAGGCGACGCCCGAGGTCGACGTGCTCGTCTGGAACGGCGACCTCTGCAACGACTGGACGGACCCCGCGGAGTTCACCACGACCGTCCTGAACCCTGCGGGCCTGGACGTGAGCGACGGCCGCCCCCTCGCGGTCGTCGTGGGCAACCACGACGTGCGCGGCACGTGGGCGTACCAGCTCGAGGACTTCGTCGCCACGCCGGAGGGGCGGCCGTTCACGGCCTTCCGCATCGGTCCGGTCGCATGCGTCGTGCTGCACACGGGCGAGGACAAGCCCGACGCCCACCCGACCTTCGAGGGACGTGTCGCGTTCGAGCCGCTGCGCGCCGAGCAGGCCAGGTGGCTGCGCGAGGTCACGGCTCGTCCCGAGATCGCGGACGCTCCCTACCGCGTGGTGTTCTGCCACATCCCGCTGCGGTGGATCGACGAGACTGTCGTCGACTACGACGCCGACGGCTACGACTGGTTCAGCCGCATGAGCCGCGACGCGTGGCACGACGCGCTCGTCGGGTGGGGCGCCCAGATCGTCGTGTCGGGCCACACGCACTACCAGACCTCGCTCCCCGCGACCGAGGAGTTCCCGTACGCGCAGCTCATCAGCGGCGGTCCCGATGCCGACCCGACGTCCGACGAGGCTGCCGCGTGGATCGACGGCACCGCGTCCGCCGACGAGCTCGTGCTCACGATGCGCGACCTCGCAGGCGAGGTCCTGCACGAGGTCCGTCTGCCACCGCTCGCCTGACGCGGCGACGACGTGAGGGCCGGGTCGCAGCTGCGACCCGGCCCTCACCTCGTCCCCGTGCTGCTCAGCCGTCGATCAGCCGAGCGGCTTGCAGAGCAGCGCGTCGGGCGTGCCCCCGTGGTTCCAGCGCCACGTGAACGCGACGCCCGCGATGTACTCGCCGTCGCCGCACTGGCCCTTGTAGCTGCCGGGCGCCCAGTCGCTCGCGGTCGAGCCGCCGCCTGCCGGCCGGTTGTCGCCCTGGTCGAACCAGACGTTGCGGCCCTGGTTCGACGGCAGCGCGGTCTCGGGCTGCGCGCACAGCAGCTTCGACGTCGACCACTTGTTGACCGTGCCGATCGTCAGGCTGTAGCCCACAGCCATCTGCCCGGCGGGGCACTGCAGCTTGTCGTAGCCGCTCGCCCAGTCGTTCTGCACGTACGCCTCGTTGCTCACGACCGTGCGGGTCGTGGTCAGCGCGGGCTGCAGGTTGTCGGTGCAGAGCGCGCGGTTGGTGCTCCGTGCGACGCCCACGAGACGCTGCGTGTCGGGGCAGCTGCCCTTCCACCGGCCCGGGTCCCAGTCGGGCCGGTCGTTCATGAGGGCCGAGGCGTTCGTGTCGGGCGAGTGGCTCCCGCTGCCGAGCATGTTCCAGCGCACCTCGGGAGCGACGGGACCGGTCTTGCCGTCCGAGGTCACGAGCTTCTTCCACTGCGGGTAGCGCCAGTCGTCGGCGATGCTCAGCCGGGTGCCGTCGGCCTTGTAGGCGAGGAGCGAGAAGGTGTCGACGAAGCTGCCGTCGTCCGTGGCGTGGGCCACGAGGGGCCAGGCCGCGAAGTCGCTGTCGTTCTCGACGAGGATGTCGGTGAAGTTGACCCACCACGCCTTCTCCTTCTCGTTCGTCTGCCCGGCACCGGTGGTGCCGAACTCGCTGAACCAGACGGGGGCCGTGTAGTGCTGACCGGTCGTGTTGACGAAGAGCGCTGCTTCCGTGACGGAGGCCTTGAGCTGTGCCGCCGTCATGTCGCGGTACCGCAGGTCCGTGGTCTCGCCGAGCCCGGTCGCGCCCGTGTGCTGGGGTCCGGTGAACCCGTAGATGTGCGCGGCGTAGACGATCTTGTCGGGGTAGAGCAGCGTGTTGGACAGGTTGCGCACGGGCTTCAGGTGCGGCCGGTCGTGGAAGGTGACGTCGGTCGGGATGCCCTGGAAGTTGATGCCCTCCATGATGACGAGCACGTCAGGATCCGCGCGTTGGATGGCGATGCCGGCCTGCTGGTAGGACTTGTACAGGTCGTTCTTGTCGCCCATGCCCCAGTTGGGGTCGTCGAGGATGTCGCGACGCACCTCGTTGCGCAGGTCCATGCCCACGACGCGGGGATTGTCGGCGTAGCGCTCGGTGAGCATGACCCAGTCACCGATCCACTTCTCGATCGTCTGGCTGCTGTAGGGCTTGGAGTTGCCGTCGTCGGCGCCGCAGCACCAGCGCGACGTCGTCGTGTGGTTGTTGAGGATGACGGCGAACCCGTCGGCCGTGAGCGCTTCGACGACCTCGTCGAAGACCTGCAGCGGTGTCATGCCCCTCAGCTGGGGGTTGGCTGTCACGGCGACGTCGGGCACAGGGGCCGTCATGCCGAGCATCTCGTTCGAGAAGGACAGCCGGATGCTGTTCAGCCCGAGCCCGTGGAAGTCGCTCATGAGGGTGGCCATCGGCACCCGGTCAAGGCCCATGGGGATGTCGTAGCTGATGCCGCTGTTGTGGTTGGCGGGATCGTTCTTGTCGCCGCTGCCGTTCCAGTGCCCTTGAGCGCCGTCCCAGTTGGCGGACTTGAGCTTGAACCGGTCCCCGTCGGCGTCGACGACGTACCGACCGCGGGTGCTGAGCGGCGCGTCCCACGACGCCGACAGCTCCGGGCCGGTCAGCACGGGGATGGGCTCCTCGGTGGACGTGGCGGTCGCCGGGGTCACGACGGTGGTCGTGAGCCCGATCGTTGCCGTGACCGTGACGAGTGCCACGGCGAGCCGCGTGATGCGACGTTGCATGCTGCGAACCTCTCTGTTCGTCTTCTGCGTGTTCGCGAGGCTCGGCCGACCGTTGGAGGGACGCGCCCCGCGACCTGATCCGGTCAGGCTAGGGTGACGAATCACCGATGTCAACGTAAACATCCGCATTCGTGGCAACGTAAACATCACCCGCTCCGGATGAGCCGGGCCCGCTTCGCCTCTCAGCGCTGCGTCTCGAAGAACTCCCGGATGAGGTCGCCGCACTCGACGTCGCGGACGCCTCCCACGACCTCGACGCGGTGAGGGTTGCGCCGGTCGCGCACGATGTCCCACACCGAGCCGCACGCGCCCGCCTTGGGATCCCAGGCGCCGAGCACGAGGCGCTCGACCCGCGCGAGCGTCGTCGCCCCGGCGCACATGGCGCACGGCTCGAGCGTCACGACGAGCGTGCACCCCTCGAGGCGCCACGAGCCGAGCGTCGCGGCGGCCTGACGCAGCGCGAGCACCTCGGCGTGGGCCGTGGGGTCGCCGATCTCCTCGCGCCGGTTGCGCCCGAGGCCGAGCAGACGCCCGTCGGGCCCGACGACGAGCGCCCCGATGGGCACGTCGCCCGTCGCCAGCGCGTGGGTCGCCTCGTGCAGCGCGAGCCCCATGAGCTCGTCCCAGACCGCGCGGCGGGCCGCGACCGTGTCGGGCGGGAAGGTCCCGCTCGCCCAGGGGAGGTCGAGCCCCGCAGGGCCGGGCGTTCCTGGGCCGGACTCTGCGGTGGGGGCGACGTCGTCGGGGACCATGCTCCCGAGGCTACCGGGCGGTACCCTCGAACCATGCGCCTGCACGTCGCCGACCACCCGCTGGTCGCCCACAAGCTCACCGTCCTTCGCAACAAGGACACCGCCTCCCCGACCTTCCGCCTCCTGGTGGACGAGCTCGTGACCCTGCTGGCCTACGAGGCGACGCGGGACGTCCGGGTCGAGCCCCACGAGGTCGAGACCCCGGTCACCACGACGGTCGGGGTCCGCATCGCCGAGCCCCGCCCGCTCGTCGTCCCCATCCTGCGTGCCGGCCTGGGGATGCTCGAGGGCATGACCCGCCTGCTGCCCACCGCCGAGGTGGGCTTCCTGGGGATGCAGCGCGACGAGGAGACGCTCGAGGCCGTCACGTACGCCAACCGCCTCCCGGACGACCTGACGGGTCGCCACGTGTTCCTGCTCGACCCCATGCTCGCGACCGGCGGGACGCTCGTCGCGGCGATCGACTACGTGTTCGAGCGTGGCGCCCGTGACGTGACGGCGGTGTGCCTGCTCGCGGCCCCGGAGGGCATCGAGGTCCTCGAGAAGGCGATCGGCGACCGGGTCGACGTCCAGCTCGTCGTGGCCGCGGTCGACGAGCGGCTCGACGAGAAGGCCTACATCGTCCCCGGCCTGGGTGACGCGGGCGACCGCCTGTACGGCGTCGTCTGACCGGGTCGACGTCCGAGCGCTCGGAGCGGGGCCGCCGGGAGGACCTGGCGGCCCCGTCCTGCGTGACGATGCCCGACGACGCCACGTCCGTCCCATTTTCGCGTCTCACCTTGTGAGATCTTCGGTTCTTCCCCTTGGCGGCCTTCGGCACCGCTGCCATGCTCACCTGGTGACCCCCTCGCTGAGCTTCCGCGGTGCCACCCGGCGCCCGAGCGTCAGCATGTCCTCCTGCGTCTGTTGTCCGGCCTGACTCGCTCAGCCCCCTGACAACCCTGCCGACCCTCGTCGGCGCCGCTCCGGCTCCTCGCCGTCGAGCGGGAAGACCCACGGAGCCTCGCATGACCACGCTGACCCAGAAGACCGCCCAGCCCCACGCCGCGCACCGCCGCAACCACCCCGGGTTCGTCCTGTACGTCGGGGTCGACGCGGCGTCGGGCGAGCACCCGCAGGCCGAGCTCGTCGAGCTCGCCGAGGCCCTCGGAGAGCTCGCCCGGGAATGGCTGCCGGCCGCCGAGACCTACACGGCCCTGACGCTCTCCGAACCGGCGACCGACTCGCACGAGCCGCTCGTCGACCACGGTCGACGCAAGGTGCGTGGGCGCAGCGCGGCCCGCCGCGCCGAGGTGCCCACCCCGGCACCGGACCTGGCCCCGCTCGGAGACGTCAACGCGTTCCGCGACCGCCTCGCGGCCCTGTCGCCGTTCCCGCGCGTCGTGATCGACCCGGTCGGTCGGCGGGTCACCGTCGACGGCTCGGTCCAGCGCCTCACGTACAAGGAGTTCGAGCTCCTGTCGCACCTCTACCGCTCGGCGCACCGCGTCGTGACCCGCGAGGAGCTCCTGTCGACCGTCTGGGGAGCCGACGCCGTGCGCGACGGCAGCCGGACGATCGACGTCCACGTGCGGCGGCTGCGCGAGAAGCTCGGCCTCCAGCACGTCATCACGACCGTCCGCGGGCTCGGCTACCGGTTCGACCCGCAGACCCACGTCGTCCTCAGCGGCTCGGGGGACGCCGCCTGAGGACAGGTGCTGCCGGGTCGGGCGCTCGTGATTCCGTGGGGGGATCGGCGCGGCCCGGCAGCACGGCTCCGGTGCGAGAGACCACCCGGGCCTCGAGGACCGGTTTGGCCGGGACGCCCCGCCGGGGTTGGATGGACCGGTTCATCCGTTCCGTCCCCGCGAGGTCCTCTCCGCCGTGCCCGTCCTCCCACCGCCCGCCCGACCGTCCGTCGGCCTCCTCGGCGCAGGCGTCGCGCTCGTGCTCCTGACGGGGTGCACCGGGACCGGAGCCACCGCGGCACCGGCTGTGCCCTCTGTCGCCGTGCGTGAACCCGTCACGACCCGCGCCGAGGCCGACACGCTCTTCGCGGGACTCACCTCGGCACGGAACACCGCGAACGCGGCCCGGGACGCGGCTGCTCTCTCGCTCGTCGAGACGGGGCCGAGCCTGCGCGCCTCGACCTTCGCCTACGCCGCGCAGGTCGCGCAGGGGGCCGCGCCCGTCGCGCCCTACACCTCGACCGCGGGCGCACTCGCCGCCCCGGAGCGTGGCACCGCGGACTGGTTCTACTCGCTGAGCGCACCGGGCGACACAGCGGTCGGCGACACCACGGGCGAGTATGTCGAGTCGACGTTCTTCACGCGCGCGGGCGAGGGCGACCCCTGGCTGCTGACCTACCGGCTGGCGACCGACCCGGCCGTCGCCCTGCCGCAGCCCGCGCTCTCGGGCGGCTCCGCCGTCGTGCCCGACGGCGACGCGCGCGCCCGCGGGGACCTCGCCCTCCAGGACGTGGTCGCGTACGCGAGCACCGGGCAGCCCGCCCCCGCGCTCGACGTGACGGACGCCGACCAGCTCGCGACCGCGCACACCCAGGGCTTCCCCCTGCCCGACCTCTCGCCCGACGCCGGGACCGAGCAGCGCGCCTGCACGCTCGAGGAGCCCGCCCCGGCCTGGGCCTCGTCCACCCGGGGGATCTTCGCGATGGCGTCGGTCGAGTGCACGCAGAGCGTCGCGCTCACGGGAGGCTGGACGGCGCCGACGCCCACGACCGGGACGATCGGCACGGTCCCCGTCGGGGCCCGCTTGTCGGGGTGGACGGTCTCGCAGTCGGTCACGGTCCTCGTCGAGGTGCACGACGACGGCACGTCCCGGGTGGTCGGGTCCGGTCTGCGCCCGGTCCGGACGGACGTCACACCCGCCCCGTGACCCGGATCGCTGCACGTCCCCGGCCACCGACGTAGGTTCGGAGCATGAGCGACTCGACCGGATCGAACCCCGTACCGCGCGGCTGGAAGCGCCGCGGCCCGCACTTCACCGACCGGATCGCGGCGAGCAGCACCTCGCAGCCCGGCGGCCAGGGCGACGACCAGGGCAGGTGGCCCGTCGAGCCGGGCCGCTACCGCCTCGTCGCAAGCCTCGCGTGCCCGTGGGCGCACCGCTCGATCATCGTGCGGCGCCTGCTGGGGCTCGAGGGCGCGATCTCGTTGGGGATCGTCGACCCGATCCAGGACTCCCGGTCGTGGCGCTTCACGCTCGACCGCGACGGGATCGACCCCGAGCTCGGCTCACGCTTCCTCGCCGAGCACTACCTCGCGCGCGACCCTGAGGACGACGGCGGTGTGAGCGTGCCGGCGATCGTCGACGTGCCCTCGCGGCTGCTCGTCACGAACGACTACCCGCAGATCACGCTCGACCTGTCGACCGAGTGGACCGCCTACCACCGCCCCGGCGCGCCCGACCTGTACCCCGAGGCGTGGCGCGACGAGATCGACGACGTCGCCGAGAAGGTCTTCCTCGACGTCAACAACGGGGTCTACCGGGCCGGGTTCGCGGACTCGCAGGAGAAGTACGACACGGCGTTCGGGATCCTCTTCGAACGGCTCGACTGGTTGTCGGACCGGTTGTCGGAGCGCCGCTACCTGGTGGGTGACCACATCACCGAGGCCGACGTGCGGCTCTTCACGACGCTCGTGCGCTTCGACGCGGTCTACCACGGGCACTTCAAGACCAACCGCAACAAGATCACCGAGGACCGCGTCCTGTGGGCCTACGTGCGGGACCTGTTCCAGACGCCGGGGTTCGGCGACACCGTGAACTTCGACCACATCAAGCACCACTACTACCGCGTGCACACGCAGCTCAACCCGAGCGGGATCGTGCCCGACGGCCCTGACCTCTCGGGATGGCTGACCCCCCACGGGCGCGAGGCGCTCGGTGGTTCACCGTTCGGCGACGGACGCGCACCGACGGCCGCGACGGACCTGGCGTCCTACCACCTTGCGCCGCTCGCAGTCCCTGTGGCCGACGAGCCCCAGGCCGCGAGGCCGCGCGACTGAGGGTCTACTCCGCGTCCCACGTCGCACTCCCCAGGAGGGTGTGCGGCGTGAAGAACGAGAGGTGGGAGATCGTCGCGACGTAGTTCGTGCCATGGCTCACGACGCGGTCACCCCGGACGTAGAACTGCCCGTACTGCCAGGCGGGCAGGCACGACTTCCCGGCGACCTGGAAGGTCCACGACGTCCCCGCGTCGGTCACGACGCGGTAGGTCGCGCCGCCCTCACCCGCGCTGGGCGCCTTGACCTGGATGCTCGTCCCGGGCTGCACCGTGCGGGTCGAGTCGCGGACGACCGCGGCCGAACCCTCGATGTGGAACGTCACGGCCTGGGTCGACGCCGTGTTGTCGTACACGAAGGTGACGGGCTGGTACGAGCGCTGATCGTTGTCCTCGAACCAGCAGGCACCGACCGTGGGAGCACCGACGACGGGAGCGACGACGACCGGCACGTAGCGCGCCGCCTCGTAGCCCGCGGTCGCGGTGCTCGTGTACTCCTTGCCGTCGACCGTGCGCGACTGCCGGAGCTCGACCACCCCCGCAGGGACCTCGCTCTTGCCCGTGTCCTGGGTGAACGTGGCCGTGGCCCCGGGCTCGACCGTTACCGGAGCACCGGCGGTGCCGTACGGGGTGACCATCGAGACCTGCATCGACTCGTTCGAGGAGTTGGTCAGTCGGCCCGTCAGGCGGACCGTGCGATCGAGGACTGCGGACGTCGCGGAGGCCTTGACCGTCCAGTCGGGCGCGTAGCAGCTCACGCCCGGGACGGTGTGGCTCGCGAGCTGGGCACCGTCGGCCAGGACCGTGAACGTCGCGCCCGCGGGACCGACGCTCGTGCTGACCGTCTCGGTCTGCCCGGCGGCGACCGTCCGGGAGAGGTCGTCACGTCCCGTCACCGTGAACGGCACGGGGAGCGTGGAGGCCGAGTTGTCGAACGTGAGCGTCACAGGGGCCGACGACGAGTGCGCGTCCGGGTCGAACACGCACTGGCCGACGGCTGGCGCCGGGCTCGTGGGCGCGATCGACGCAGCCGGGAACAGCACGGCCTGGTTCTGCGTGTATCCCTTGCCCGGTGCACCGACCTCGGTGACCCAGCGGTACTGGCGGAAGGTGACCTCCCCGGCCTCGACCGCAGCCCTGCCCGTCTCGATCACGAACGTCCCCGTCGCACCCGGCGCGAGCGTGACCTTCTCCGAGTCCTTGACGTCCCCCAGCCCTCCGGCGCGAGCATCCGCACGTCCATGGCCTCAGCCGTCGTGTTCGTCAACGTACCCACCAGACGAACCGCACCACCCACGTTCTGCGCAGCCACCGAGAACTCCTGCGACCACGCCGGCACATAACAGCTCTCACCCTGCACCGTGAACGAACCCGCCGACCGACCATCGGTCAGCACGCTGACGTCCTGCGCAGCCAACCCCTGCACCAGGCCCGACGCCGTCACGCTCGCCTTCTCGCCCGCACCCACCTCCGTGCGCAGCCCCTCATGCCCCACGACCCCGAACACCACCGGAAGCGTCGAGGACGAGTTGTCGAACACGAACACCACGTCGAACACCGACGTCCGCGWCGCCACGTCGAAACGACACTCACCCACCACCGGCTGCACGACCTTCGGAGCGATCACCGCACCCTCGAACGCAGCGGTCGTGGTGTGCGTGTACTCCTTGCCGTCGCTGGGAGGTCCGTCCTCGCCCGGACCGATGTCCTCGACCCAGCGGGCCTGGTGGAAGGCGACCTTCCCGGCCTCGACCGCAGCCCTGCCCGTGTCGATCACGAACGTCCCCGTCGCACCCGGCGCGAGCGTGACCACCTTCGAGTCCGCGACGTCACCCAGACCCTCCGGCGCGAGCATCCGCACGTCCATCGGGGTCGTCGACGTGTTGGTCGCAGAACCGACGAGACGGACCGTACCGCCCACGTTCTCTGCGGTGACCGTGGCGGCGGCCAGCCAGTCGCCGTCCGGGACCCGATAGCAGTCGAGAGCCTCGAAGGCACCCGCCTCGACCGGACGGGTGTACTCGGCGCCTGCGACGGTGGTCGCGAGCGTCAGGGTCGCCTTGCCCTCGGGGAAGCGGTACCCGTCGTCCAGCCGGAGGTCGGCCGTCTCGCCACGAGTCAGTCCGACGACGGGCGAGGTCGAGCCGACGGCGTCGAGACGCACCCGGAGGTCGTCGTACGCGGTCGTGTTGGTGACGCCTGCGAGAGCGATCGAGGCTGTGCTCGCGTCGACGCCGACGCACTGGGGAACCGCGCGGGTCCCCGAGGGGATCGCGTCTTCCGCACCGGCCCACGGGGAGCCGACCCGGAGCGTCGCGCTCGCGGAGTCCTGGACCGACTTCCCGTCGGAGCTCGCCGAGGCCGCGAACGTCAGACCGGTCGTCGACGCCGGGGCCCCGCCGTCTGCGACCAGCTGCACGTCGAGCACGACGGCCGGTCCGGCACTCGCGCTCGCGTCCGGCGCCGGGAGTCCGCCTGCGCCGGTCACCGAGCAGCGCGCCGACGATCCGTCGGGCTCGCAGAACCATCCAGGCGTCAGGGCGCGGGCCGAGCTCCCCGACGGAAGGTTCCCCACCGAGAACGTGAGTCCCTGGGCGTCGACGTCACCGGTGTTCCGGGCCGAGAGCCGGACCGCCGACGCACCGGGGTTGAGCAGCTCACCCACGACGGGGGTCGCAAGGTCCACCTCGGCGCCGTAGGACTGGACCGGCGCCGGCGCGTAGGTCTTCTTCACGGGCACCAGGCCCTTGCCGTGGACAGTGCCACCGAAGCTGTACGTGCCTCCGCGGGAGGCCTGCACCGTGACGACCAGCTCCTTGTTCTCCCCTGGCGCCAGCACGCCGACCGTGCAGGTCACGAGCGAGGTCCCGTCGCCCTGAGGCACGGCCGTGCCGCACGGGAGCGCCGCGGCCTTCAGGGCGGGCACCACGCCCCGCCCGGCAATGACCGTGGAGCTCACGACCGAGACGTTGGCCGGGAGCGTGACGTCGACGACGACCTCCTCGGCGGACGTCCCACCGGTGTTCGACGCCGTGAGCGTCAGATCCTCAGGGTCGCGAGGAGCGAGCTGGAGTGGCGCGAAGGCCAGATCGAGCGTGGCCGGAGCGGGATCGACCGGGTCCACCGGGTCGACCGGATCGACCGGATCGACCGGGTCCACCGGATCGACCGGATCGACCGGGGTGAGGGGCGTCGCCGGGACGGTCGTCCCGGGCCCTGCCTGATCGCCGGCGGTGCCCGTACCGCCACCCGCGTCGCCACCGGTGCCAGCGCCGGTCCCGCCCGCGCCCCCGCCGGTGTTCCCGCCCGCGGTCAGCGGCGTCGAGCCGGTGCCGTCCTCCTCGAGCGGCGCCAGGTTGGCGGGGGACGTGGGGTCCGCGCTCGGGGGCGTGGGTGCTGTCGTCGGAGATCCGGTCGGCGTGTCGGTCGGAGACTGGGAAGGGTCCGGGCTCGCACCCGCGCTGGGCGGCGTGTCGGACGAGAATCCACCGTTCACCGCGACGACGCCTACGCCGACAGCCGCGATGGCCACGACGCCGACGGCCGCCGCGACCAGCGGTGATGCTGCGATGAAGGCGGCGATCCCTGTCGCACCGGCCACGGCCGCCCCTGATCCGGCAGCCACGGCACCGGTCGCACCGGCGGCGGCTGCGGCTCCCACGGCCCCGCCCGCCCCGGCACCCGCGGCCGTGGTTCCACCGGCTGCTCCGGCCGTCGCCGCTGCGCCTCCCCCGGCCCCGACGGCACTGCTCCCCCCTGCCGCGGCACCACCGGAGGTACCTGCTGTCGTCCCGGAGGCGCTCGCCGAGGCCCCGGTTCCCGCACCGGCTCCGCCCGCGACGGCACCGCCGCCGACGATCGGGAGCGCGTGCCCCACCAGCCCGAGTCCCGCGACCCCGAACACCAGGGGCGCGATCACCGCACGCATGCCGTGCGAGACGTCACCGAGCTCGAGCACGAGCCCTCGGCACTCGCCACAGCCTTCGAGGTGCGCGTCGACCTTGGCGTTCTCCCGCTTCGCGAGCCCTCCCCGGACGTAGGAGCCGAGCAGCGGGTTGACGACCTCGCACCCCTCGCTCGCCGCTCCCGTCAGGTGCTGCTGGAGGTAGGCCTGACGCAGCCCCTCTCGCGCGCGGTAGGCGAGGGCCGAGACTCCGTTGGCCGACAGCCCGAGCAGGGGCGCGATCTGGGCCGGGTTCATCTCCTCGACCTCGGTGTACCAGAGGACGGCCTGCCACCGCTCGGGCAGGCCCTGGTAGGCCTTGGTCACGATCGACCGCTCGAAACCCTGCAGGGTCGGGTCCTCGGTCGAGGCCATGGGGCCGAACGCGGTCTCGAAGGTCTCGACGTCGTCGGTCGGCTGGGTGCGCCTGACTCCGTTCACCAGGTCGTACGAGAGGCGGCGGACGACCGTGAAGAGGTAGGCACGGAACGTGACGTCCGGTCCCCCGCCGGTCTGCAGGATGCCGAGGACCTTGGCGAACGCCTCGGACACCACGTCGTCCGCGTCCGAGGTCGAGTGGACGTACTGGCGCGCCACGGTACGGGCGGCAGCGGCGTGCCGCTCGTAGAGTGCACCGAACGCGGAGTGGTCGCCACCGCGCACGGCGGTGATCAGCTCGGCGTCGCTCGTCGAAGCGCCGTCCGCGTACGTCTCGACCTGGGTCATTCCCTCGCCCCTGACTGCGCCTCGTGCAGTTGAGGCTCCTCTCGCTCATAGTAGACGTCACGAACCCCAGTGTTTTCAACGTCTCACGGGCGATATGCGCTGCTTGTCCTATCCTCGCAGGGGCGATCCTCGCGAACCGCCCGGACCTCCGAGCGGATGAAACCAAAGTGCTCGGTCGGTATCGCGTCATGAGTGTCGGCCTGAGGGGTCTCATGGGTATGGACCTACGACCTGGCTACCCCCAGCCAGCCGTCGACTCGCTGCTCGCCGAGTGGCAGGCGGCGAGCATGGACTCCGTCTGGCTGCGCCCCGGCGACTGGTACCACCCTGCGGTGGAAGCGTTGGCCGAGGCGCTGACGGACGGACGCCCCACGGCCCCTGCCGCCGACCGGCTCGGTGAGGCTCGGGGGCACGTCGGCATCAGCATGGGCGAGACGATCGACGACCTCGCGTGCCTGTTCGGCGCCTGGGGCACCCAGCCCGAGCTCGACACCCTGCGCGCCCTGAGCACCGGATGGGTCCGCGGCAACGAGCCGAGCCTCCTGGTCCCGCTCACGACCGACCCGCGGTCGGGCCTGGCCACCCCCGAGTACCTCGTGCAGCGTCTGCGTGAGACGTACGGCGCGGGCGAGCGCAGCGGACGCCCCGCGTCCCGCACCCACTGCCTGCTGCTCGTGGACGTCGCGGTCGACCGGATCGACGGTTGGCAGAAGGTCGCGCGCGCGGCCGCGATGGGCAAGATCTTCACCGAGGTGTTCGGCACGGGCCATCCCGTCGCGACGCTCGGTGGGGGCGTCTACGCCGCGCTGTGCGAGCGCGGCGCGGACCTCGAGCCGGTGCGCTCCGAGCTGCGGCACCGGATCGAGCGCACCGCGCTCTCCTACGGCGTCACCGCGGTGCTCCGGCGACCTCCGCGCGTCTGGGTCGAGCCGCTCCCGACCGCTCACGCGGGAGCCGCGTCGCTCCTCCAGGCGCTCGGGCGCTGAGAGACCTTCCTCCTCGAGGCGCCGTGTCCCCGGAAACACCTCGACGCCCGTCGTCCGGCGAGGGACGAGCAGGGCGTCGAGGGGGAACGCGCGAGGGGGGACGTTGCGCGAGGGGTCGGGACTCGCTCAGCGAGGAGCGTAGGTGAGGCAGTCCGCGTGGTCGGCGCCCAGGGGGCCGGCTCCGACGCGGATCGAGGAGGCGTTGCACTCGAGCGACTCGTTGTGGGCGCACTCCCCGCGCTGGCAGGCGCCGACGTGGGCGATGACCTTCTCGAGGCCGCCCTTGGCCGTGAGCGGGATGAACGTGGCGCACTCGGCCTCGCCGCCGTGGGCGGCGATCGTCACGGCACCGGCGTGGCAGCCGTGCTCGTGGTTGTATCCGCAGCCGTCGATCGAACACTCGACGACCTGGGGCAACTCCATCAGGCTGCTCATGGGACTTCTCCTTGCTCAAGGGACAGGGGCAGATCAACCGTGCATTTCCTTCACGGTATTCCTTGATGCAGCCCTTGTATAGGAAGCAAGGCCTCACTCACTTCGGCGGAATTCCGCCAATTTTACGTCACACGAACCGCGCGTAAATGCGAAGAGATTCGCGTTCGGCCCGGCATTTCCCGCGTCGCGTCGCGGGTCTCGGCGCGGTCAGTCCCCGCGCCCGGGCCGCCAGAGGACGAGTGCCCGGGTCTCCGTGTCCTGCCCTGCGACGGTTCGTCCGGCGTCCTCCGGGCTGCCTCGCCGGACCCGTCGGCCGCGCGGGACCATGACCACGTCGCCGCTGACCCCCGCGGCGAAGACTCGCCCGCCCTCGAGCCGCGCCGAGAGCGCGTCGAGCCGGGACTCGAGCCGGTCGACCTGCTCCTCGAGCGCGAGGATGCGGCGGATCCCGGCGAGGTTGACGCCCTCCTCCTGGGAGAGCCGCTGGACCTCGAGGAGCTTCGCGACGTCGCGCTGGGAGTACCGGCGCCCGCGCCCCATGGTGCGGCGCGGGGTCACGAGCCCCAGCCGGTCGTACTGGCGCAGCGTCTGCGGGTGCATCCCGGCGAGCGCCGCCGCCTGCGAGATGGCGAGCACGGGGGCGTCGTCGTACGCGTTGAACGGCATCTGTGCCGCTGCCGCTCCGGACTCTTTCCTGACCATGCGTCCTCCTCTCACCATTCTGCTCTCGGGGGGTGGCGCTCGACGAGGCCTGCGGGGGCCTCGTCGAGCGCGGGTCCTGCTACTCCGCGGCGCGTCCGAACAGGTCCGAACGCACGTCGCTCTCGCCGTCTGTCGCTGCCGCGAGCTGCTCGACCGCTTCCTTGGCGGCCTTCGAGAGCTTCTGCGGCACGACGACCTGGATCGTGACGAGCAGGTCTCCGGTGGCCTTGGCGGTCTTGACGCCCTTGCCCTTGACGCGCAGCGTGCGTCCGGACGGCGTGCCCGCGGGGACCTTGACCTTGACGGGCTTGCCGTCGAGCGTCGGGACCTCGATGGTCGCACCGAGCGCTGCCTCGGCGAACGTCACGGGGACCGTGAGCCGCAGGTTGTGCTTGTCGTCGACCGAGAACACGGGGTGCGGCGTGACGTGCACCGTGATGACCAGGTCGCCCGGCGCTCCGCCCGCGACGCCCGGACGCCCCTTGCCACGCAGGCGGATCTTCTGGCCGTCGCGCACACCGGCAGGGATGCGGGCCGTGACGGTGCGGCCTTCGGTCGAGACGGTGACGGTCGCGCCCTCGACGGCGGGCCGGAAGCCGAGCGTCGCGGACGAGTGCACGTCGGCACCGGCCTGCGGCCTTGCCGCGTTGGGACGGAACCCGGTCTGGGCTCCCCCGCCGCCGAACATCGACCCGAGGATGTCCTCGAAGCCTCCGCCTCCGCCGGTCTGCGTGGAGTACCGCACGCGGCCTCCCCCGCCACCGCCGCCGCCGAACATGCCGCCGAAGATGTCCTCGAACCCTCCGGCCCCGCCGGCCGGTCCACCGGCTCCTGCGGAGAAGCGGGCGCCCCCGCCGGCCATGGCACGGATCGCGTCGTACTGCTGGCGCTGCTCGGCGTCGGAGAGGACCGCGTAGGCCTCGCCGATCTCCTTGAACTTCGCCTCGGCCTTGGCGTCACCCTGGTTCTGGTCGGGGTGGTAGGTGCGGGCCAGCTTGCGGTACGCCTTCTTGATCGCGGCGTCGTCGGCATCCTTGGGGACGCCGAGCGCGGCGTAGAAGTCCTTCTCGATCCAGTCCTGACCGGTCAAGGCGCCTCCTCTCGTGGTGTCACCGGCCGCGGGCCGGTGGTCGTCTGCTCTCTGAAGTCTTGGTGTTCGTTCAGTCGTTCGCTCGTTCTGTCGTTCTGTCGTGCGTCAGGTCCCGGGGACCTGCTCTCCCGGCCTGCCCGACGGCGGAGCGTCACCTTCGCGTGGAAGGTGCGCTCCGTCGTCGGGCAACCGGGAACGTGGGTGCCCGGCCCCGGAGGACCGGGCGCCCACGACCGTCCTACTCCGGTCCGACGACCGAGACGCGCGCGGCGCGCACGACCTTCTCGCCGATCCGGTAGCCCGGCTCGATGACCATGTTGACCGTGGCCGACGTGGCCTGCGGGTCCACCTGGTGCATGAGCGCCTCGTGGACGTTCGGGTCGAACTCCTCGCCCACGACGCCGTACCGCTCGATGCCGAACTTTGCGAGGCTCGCGTCGAGCTTGTCGGAGATCGCGACGAACGGTCCGTCGAGCTCGCCGTGCTGGCGGGCCCGGTCGATGTCGTCGAGGACCGGCAGGAGCGCGGCCAGGACGTCCTCGACGCCCTTGACGCGCGCGGCCTCCTGGTCACGCAGCGACCGGTTGCGGTAGTTGGTGAAGCTGGCCCGCTCACGCTGGAGGGCGTCGAGGTGGGCAGCTGCCTCGGACTGCGCAGCCAGCAGCGCTGCGTCGTCCCCGGCCTCACCGGTGGGCTCGAAGTCGAGCCCCGCCAGCGGGTCGTTCTCGGCGTCGTCACCTGCCGAGCCGGCCCCCTCGGGGGCAGCCTCCTTGGGCTGCCCCTCCGGGGTCACCTTGCGCTTGTCGGTGAAGTGGAAGGGCTGGTCCTCGGAGCCGAGCTCCTCGGGGCCCTGGGCGTCGCTCGTCACTTCTTGTCGTCCTCGTCCACGATCTCCGCGTCGACGATGTCCTCGTCGGGCGCGAACGGAGCACCGGCGGCCGCAGCGGCGTCGGCGTCAGCCGCGCCCTGGTTGCCCGCGGCCTGCTCCTGCTCCGCCGCGGCGTAGAGCGCCTCGCCGATCTTCTGGCTCGAGGCCAGGAGCTTCTCGTGGGCCGACTTCACGGCCTCCGCGTCGGTGCCCTCGAGCGCCGTCTTGACCGACGCGATGTCGGCCTCGACCTCGGTGACGACCTCAGCGGGGAGCTTCTCCTTGTTCTCCGCGACGAGCTTCTCGGTCGAGTACACGAACGCCTCGGCCTGGTTGCGGTTCTCCGCCTCCTCGCGACGCTTCTTGTCCTCGGCCGCGTGCTCCTCGGCCTCCTTGACCATGCGGTCGATGTCCTCCTTCGGCAGCGCGGAGCCACCGGTGATGGTCATCTTCTGCTCCTTGCCGGTGCCGCGGTCCTTGGCGCCGACGTGGACGATGCCGTTCGCGTCGATGTCGAAGGTGACCTCGATCTGCGGCAGGCCGCGCGGGGCCGGGGCGATGCCCGTGAGCTCGAACGTGCCCAGCGGCTTGTTGTCTCGGGCGAACTCGCGCTCACCCTGGAAGACCTGGATCAGCACCGACGGCTGGTTGTCCTCGGCGGTCGAGAAGACCTCGCTGCGCTTGGTCGGGATGGCCGTGTTGCGCTCGATGAGCTTGGTCATCACGCCACCCTTGGTCTCGATGCCCAGGGACAGCGGGGTGACGTCGATCAGGAGGACGTCCTTGCGCTCGCCCTTGATGACACCGGCCTGCAGCGCGGCACCGACGGCCACGACCTCGTCCGGGTTGACGCTCTTGTTGGGCTCCTTGCCGCCCGTGAGCTCCTTGACGACCTCGGTCACGGCGGGCATGCGGGTGGAACCACCCACGAGCACGATGTGGTCGATGTCGTTGACCGAGATGCCGGCGTCACGGATGACGGCGTGGAACGGCGCCTTGGTCCGGTCGATGAGGTCCTGCGTCATCTGCTGGAACTGAGCGCGCGTGAGCTTCTCGTCCAGGTGGATGGGGCCGTTCTCGCTCATCGAGAGGTACTGCATGGAGATGTTGGTGCTCGTCGCGGACGAGAGCTCCTTCTTCGCCTGCTCGGCAGCCTCACGCAGACGCTGGAGCGCGATCTTGTCCTTGGACAGGTCGACGCCCGAGCTGTTCTTCACCTGCTGGATGAGGTGCTCGACGATGCGGTTGTCCCAGTCGTCGCCACCGAGGCGGTTGTCGCCCGAGGTCGCGCGCACCTGGATGGTCGAGAAGTCGTCCTCGTCCTTGCCCACCTCGAGGAGGGAGACGTCGAACGTTCCACCACCGAGGTCGAAGACGAGGATGAGCTCGTCCTCCTTGCCCTTCTCCAGGCCGTAGGCCAGAGCGGCGGCGGTGGGCTCGTTGACGATGCGCAGGACGTTGAGGCCCGCGATCTGCCCGGCGTCCTTGGTCGCCTGGCGCTCAGCGTCGTTGAAGTACGCCGGGACCGTGATGACCGCGTCCGTGACGGGCTCGCCCAGGTACTCCTCGGCGTCGCGCTTCAGCTTGCCGAGCACGCGCGCCGAGATCTCCTGCGCGCTGTACTTCTTGTCGTCGATCTCGACCGACCAGTCGGTGCCCATGTGGCGCTTGACCGACGTGATGGTGCGGTCGACGTTGGTGACCGCCTGACGCTTGGCGATCTCGCCGACGAGGACCTCGCCGGTCTTCGAGAACGCGACGACCGACGGGGTCGTGCGAGCGCCCTCGGCGTTCGCGATGACGGTGGGCTCCCCACCCTCGAGGACGGCAACCACCGAGTTGGTGGTGCCCAGGTCGATTCCGACCGCTCGTGCCATGTTCGTGCCTCCGTTGTGTTGCTGTGTGCTGCTACGTGTGTGTCGTTCGATCGGCAGCCCGTGGCGGTTCACTGCCCGACGGCGCGTCGTGGCGCGCTCGCCCGGACCTTCCCCTGCCCGGTGATGGGTGTCGCCACCCGGCTGCCGGTTGAGTCGTCCTCACTCAAGTTATGCCGGTCCGTGCCGCTGCGCAAGCGGCGGGGGCGTGAACTTGAGTCCACTAGGCTCAACCTTGGCCTGGAGGGGAGTATTCCCAGGGTCGAACGGCTCGTCCAGGAGGCGACGCAGATCGTGTCGCACGCGAACGACCACGGCGAGAGGTGGTCACCGTGGTCGTTCGAGGGGGCCGGTCGCCTGGAGCCGCTCATCCCCTCGCTCGCGGCGCCCGCCCCTGGCTCAGGCCAGCTCGACGGCGTCAGCCTGCGGTCCCCGGTCGCTCTGGCGCACCTTGTACCGGACCCGGTCGCCCTCCTCCAGGACCTCGTCACCCCGCACGACCGACACGTGCACGAACAGGTCCAGGCCCCCGTCATCGGGGGTGATGAAACCGAAACCACGCTCCTCGTCGTAGCGCGCAACCGTGCCCTCGCCGCCGCGCACGGGTCCGCCGGATGCGGCGGGACGGCCCGGCCGTCCGCGGTCCATGCCGCCGTGCCCGCCCCCGGAGCCGCGTGCGAGCTGCACGTTGCGGGCGTTCGGCCCCTTGTCGCCGTCGACGACGTCATACGTCACGCGGTCGCCCTCGGAGAGCTCGGTCAGCCCCGAGCCGAGCGCCTTGACGTGGACGAAGACGTCGTCGCCTCCCGAGTCGGGAGCGATGAACCCGAAGCCCTTGATGTCGTCGTACCAGGACACCGTGCCGTCCGCGCCGTCTGACGCGGGCCGTGCGGCCTCGGCCCTGAGCGGGAGCAGGTGGTCGGCCTGCGGCCCCTTCTCCCCGTCGACGACGAGGAACGCCACACGCTGCCCCTCCGAGATCACACCGCCCCCGACGATCGCCGAGCTGTGCACGAAGATCTCGGTGCGGTCGTCGTCGGGCGTGACGAACCCGTATCCCTTGGTCGGCTCGTACCAGTTGACGGTACCGAGCACGCCCATGGGCGCATCTGCGGCGCGGTCGCCCGTGACACGGACGCGGCGCGCCTGGGGCCCACGGTCCCCCTCGCCCATCTCGAACTCGACGGTCTGCCCCTCACGGAGCAGCCTCGGTCCGTCGTCACCGACGATCTCGGACGCATGCACGAACAGGTCTTCGGCCTCGTTCCCGAGGTCGATGAAGCCAAAGCCTCGGTCGGCGTCGAACCATCGGACTGTTCCCTGGGGCACTTGGGGCTCCTCTATCTCGGCAGACATTGCTGTCACCTATTGTCCCCCCGGACGGAACCGCCGACCGTTGGGTTCCTTGACCCTCGACCCGGTCGAGGCACGAACGTGCGGCCATGGCTACGACCGACGCACCACCGCGCCCCTCCCCCGATCGACCTGCACCACTGACGGGCTCGTGGACCGGTCGTGCCTCGGTGGTCTGGCGGCTCACCCTCGGCCTGCCACCTCCGCGACAACCCGCGTGAGCTCCGACCAGAGCGGGGCGAAGCTCCCGACCCAGGGCGCAGGCATCCCTCCTGAGGCGCGTTGCGCCTCGACCTCGGCCCAGCTGACCCACGCGGCGTCGTCGACCTCGGCCGGGTCGAGGACCAGCCGCGGGCGACCGAGCACGGCCGCGACGTAGACGTCGAGGAACGCAGTGGGCAGCAGCCCCCTGCCCACCCGCGTGAGGGACTCGCCGTCGATCACGAGCCCCGTCTCCTCGCGCACCTCGCGCACGGCCGCCTGAGCGCCGGTCTCGCCCGCGAGCACGCTGCCGCCGGGGATCTCCCACGCAAACGGAAAGGTCTTGGTCGCGGCGCGACGTGTCAGCAGGACCAGGCCGTCGGACCGGACGACGCACGTCGCCACCATGAGGTGGAAGCGGCCCAGGGGCCATCCCGGGTCGCTTCGGCGGTGCACCTCCCCGGCGGGACTGCCCTGGTCGTCGAGCAGGTCCCACGTCTCTGCGTCAGCCATCCACGCATCCTCGCAGCGGCACTCCAGACCTTCCCGACGGCGGATCTCGCTGTTGCGCTACGGTTCCCGCAGCTGCCGGTTCGAGCGAGGAGAAGACGACATGGCTCCAGGTCTGCGACGGGGCGTCCTCGTCCTGTGCTGGCTCGCGATCGTCGTGGGAGCACTGTTGTTCGCCGCGGGTGCCTACACCGGCTACGTCGAGGGCGTCGCCGCGGACGAGGGGCACACCGTCGGTCGCCTGATGCCCGCGGAGGTAGCGGCGTTCGTGCTCGGGCCAGTCCTGACGATCGCGGGCGTAGCTGTCGTGGCGGCCCTGCACCGCTCGGGTGCGAAAGCCACCGACGCGCCCTGACAGCCAGCCGCGGCGAGGGTGCGGCTACCGCCCCTGCGTCGCCAGGTCGAGCACCTGCTCCACTGTCGCCGCATAGACCTCGGAGGTCTCGGTCAGGAGTCCGTTGAACCAGTCCGTCGCGATCCGGAACACCAGTGCGCGCACGAGGTGCTGGGCGAAGCCCTCCCCCGGGTCGATCGTCCCGAGGAGAGACAGCGGCGCTCCCTCGAAGCAGACCGCGTCGACGGCGACGATCGCCACCGAGTACCGCACGGGCCGCCAGTAGAGCGTGAGGTCGATGACCGCAGGCGGCAGGCTGTCGGCGAACAGCACGTTGCCCGTGAGGTCGCCGTGGACGATCGTCGACCGTTCGGCGACCACCCGCCGGGCCGCGAGCAGCGCAGGGAGGTGCGGGACGTCGTCGGGCACCTCCACCGCGTCCTCGCCCCAGGCGAGGCGGTCCGCACGAGCCCAGGCGTGCGTCCGCTCGTCGAGGAACGACGGCCGCTCCGCGCCGTCGAACGCCTCCGCGAACCGCCACGCCACGTCGGCGATCCGGGCCCACCGTCCCGCGACGTGCTCGCCCTGGAGCACCGGGAACGCGGTCCAGCCGTCGACGACGAGCTCGCCCGTCCGGCTCGGAGCAGGCAGGCTCAGCCGCAGGTCGTCGCAGACGGCCGGCGCATGGCGCCGCAGCCAGTCGAGCTCGGCCGGGAGCACGTCGAGCGGCTTGAGCACCAGGTCGCCCGCGCGCCACGCGGCGCCCCGCCCGCCGTCGAGCTTCACCGCGGGGCCGACGGCGCCGAAAGCCTCCAGGACCTCTCTTGGTGGCTGCACCGGACGACCCTACCCAGGAGCCGGCTGCGCGACGAGCATGCGGTTGTCGTGGGTCGAGCATGCGGTTGTCGTCGAGAACCCGCCGGATCACGACGGCAACCGCATGCTCGGCACCGAACGCCGCCACCGCCCACCGCCGCGTCGGCCGACGCGACCACTCCCGACGCGCGAGTCGCCCGGTCTGCACGTAATGTCCGGTGACGCCCACGCGCCGACCCAGGTCGTCGCGTGCCGACCACCGCTGGAGGCCCTGTGCACCCGTTCGTCCACCGCTACGAGCTCGACACCTCTCGGCCGACCGGCCGCGAGGTCGCCCGCGACCTGGCCCTCCGGGCGTTCCTTCCCGGCGCCGCGCTGTGGCTCGCCGTCGTGGGTCTGGGGTTCCTCATCAAGGGCCCGCTCGAGAACCTGCCGGGAGAGGCCGGGATCAACGAGAACCTCGTGACCTGGCGGACCCCCTTCCTCGACACGGTCACGGAGATGCTGTCCGCGATCGGGACGACCGAGTTCATCATCGGCGCCTGCGTGCTCGCGGTCGCCCTGATCTGGTGGCGCACGCGGCAGTGGTGGTTCGCCCTGGTCCCCGCGCTCGCGGTGTCTCTGCAGGCCCTGGTCTTCCTGACGTCCTCGCTCGTCGTGGGCCGCTCGCGCCCCGAGGTCGAGATGCTCGACCACGCCCCGCCCACCTCGAGCTTCCCGAGCGGCCACACGGGGGCCTCCACGGCCTTCTACCTCACGCTCGCGCTCCTCGCGCAGCGCGTGCAGAACCCGGCGCTCCGGGTCGTGCTCACGGTCCTCGCGGTGCTCGTCCCGTTCGCGGTCGGCTTCGCCCGGCTGTACCGCGGCATGCACTCGCTGACCGACGTCCTCGCCGGGTTCGTCAACGGCGTCGTGTGCGCGGTCCTGGCGTGGGGCTACCTGCGTCGCGACACGTCGCAGGTCAGGGCCTGACGACGGCGAGCCGTCACCCGCGGCTTCAGACCGTCAGCCGACGACCTGCTCCACGCGCACGATCTCGGTCCGTGCGACCGACCGGTCCCGCAGGTCCGCGAGCGCCACGCGGTCCGGGTCGGCCATGTACGCGGCGAGCGCTGCGTCGTCGGGCATCTCGATGACCTGCACCTCGGTGGGCCGGGACGCGTCCTCGCCGGGCACGCTCCGGACCCGCGACAGGACCCGCCCACCGTGGCGCGGGACGAGCGCGAGGACCTCGTCCTCGTAGCGCGCGAGGGAGCGGACCTGACCGTCGACGGCCCAGAGGAGGACGCAGAGCGTGAGTGGCACGAGGTCACGCTAGCGCCACAGAGCCGGCGCGTCAGTCCTGGCCGTCGGCCTCTTCCGAGGCCTTCCGTGCGACGCCCGCGTCTTCCGTGGGACGTCGCGACCTGAACAACCGCGTCAGCGGCCCGGAGAGGAAGAGCAGGAACAGCCAGTACAGCCCGACGACCGGCGTGACGACGCTCAGCACGAGCGCGACGAGCAGCAGCGCGATCGCGACGAGCGCGCCACGGGCGTCGAGCTGTCCGCGGACCTCGGCGCGCTGGAGGGATGGATCCCGGACCGCCAGGACCTCGATCAGGGCCAGGCTCCCGGTCGTGACGATCATGGTCCCGATGTACAGCGCGTTCACGGGCGCGGTGTCGGTGCCCTGGTCGGCGAGCAGCTGGGTCGTGAACGGGATGAACACGATGCTCGCGAGCCACAGGAAGTTGGCCCAGAGCATGGCCGAGGAGTAGTCCTCGAGGTGCTCGAACACCCGGTGGTGCCCGGTCCAGAAGCTCGCGATCACGACGAAGCTGATCGCGAACGCCAGGAACGTCCCCCGCTCGTCCTCCACGAGGGTGCGGAGCGGGTGCTCCTTGCCGTCGGTCACCAGGTCGACGAGCGGCAGGACGAGGAGCGTGATGGCGATGGCCACCGCAGCGTCCGTGAAGTTGACGAGCCGGTCGAGGCCTCGGGGCGTGCGGGACGTGAGCATGTCGCCTCCCGGGTCGACCTCCAGGCTAGGGCGACGAGTCGTCCGCTGCCTGGCGAGGACCGGGCGGGTCAGGCCTGACGGTGCAGCACCGCCCATGTCACGCCCAGGTCACGACCGTGCTGTCGCCGAGCCGTGCCGCACCGCCAGACGTACAGTCGGCAGATGGGCCAGTCCACACGACCCCGCCAGCAGCCCCACGCCGTCAAGGCGCTCGCGCTCCTCCTGGCCTTCCTGCTCGTGTCGGCTGTGGGGGGAGTCCTCGCGGCCGGCCTCCTGCTGCCGCTCGCCGCCGGTGCGAGCGCGGTGAGCAAGGACGTCACGCAGCTGTTCGAGGACCTCCCCGACGACCTGCAGCCCGGCCCCCTCTCCGAGAAGTCGCGCGTCTTCGCGAACGACGGGGCCACGCTCCTCGCGACGTTCTACACCGAGAACCGCATCGTGGTGCCGCTCGACGAGGTCTCGCAGCACATGAAGAACGCCGTGGTCGCGATCGAGGACAAGCGCTTCTACGAGCACGGCGGGCTCGACCCCGAGGGCGTGAGCCGTGCCGCGATCAACAACTTCACCGGCGGCGACACGCAGGGCGGGTCGAGCCTGACGCAGCAGTACGTGAAGAACGTCCTGATCGAGCAGGCCATGCGCGACGAGGACCCCATCGCGGTCCGCGCTGCCCGCGACGACACGCTGGGCCGCAAGGCCCGCGAGGCCAAGCTCGCGATCTCGCTCGAGACGGTCATGACCAAGGACGAGATCCTGCAGGGCTACCTCAACATCGCGCAGTTCGGCATCCGGGTCTACGGCGTCGAGACGGCCTCGCTCCACTACTTCGGCAAGCACGCCTCCGAGCTCGGCATCGTCGAGGCCGCGACCATCGCCGGGGTGACGAACGCACCGACCCGGTACGACCCCGTGACGAACCCGGCCAACTCCGAGGCGCGCCGCAACAGGGTCCTCGACAGGATGCTCCAGCAGGAGTACATCACCCAGCAGGAGCACGACGAGGCCGTCGCGACCCCGCTTCCCGCGACGCTCAACGTCCAGCCCATCTCCGCCGGGTGCCAGACGGCGGCCGGTGCGGCGTTCTTCTGCGACTACGTCACCAAGGTCATCACGTCGGACCCCACGTTCGGCGAGACCAAGAAGGATCGTCAGGCCCTGCTCTACCGCGGCGGCCTCGACATCACCACGACCCTCGACCCCCGCCTGCAGGCCGCCGCGGAGGCCAACATCACGGCCGCCGTCCCCGCCCTGGACCCGAGCGGCCTCGAGGACGCGCTGGTGACCGTCGAGCCCGGGACCGGGAAGATCCTCGCGATGGCCCAGAACCGGCCCTACGACGTCTCCCGCGAACCCGCCCCCGGGACCACGGCCATCAACTACTCTTCGGACCAGCTCCACGGCTCGTCGCGGGGCTTCTCCCCCGGGTCGACCTGGAAGGTGTTCACGCTCGCCGAGTGGCTACGCTCGGGCCACACCCTCAACGACACGGTCAACGCGAACAAGCGCACGTTCGTGCCCAACAGGGACTTCCGCGCCTCGTGCGCCCGTCTCGGCCGCGACGCCTGGTCGCCCGGGAACTCCGACGGGTCGACGGACCAGGGGTCGATCCCGGTCCTGCGCGCGACGTTCAACTCGGTCAACACCGCGTACGCGTCCATGGAGTCCCAGCTGGACCTGTGCGGGGTCCGGGACATGGCGTGGAACGCCGGGCTGCGCCCGTCGATCACCTCCGAGCTCAAGGGCGACGCGTCCTCGATCCACGTCATGCCCACCATGACGATCGGCACCCAGAACTCGTCCCCGCTGCAGATGGCCGCGGCGTACGCGACGTTCGCGAGCGGCGGCACGTACTGCGCACCGATCGCGATCACGCGCGTCGTCGGCGCCGACGGTGCCGACCTCCCCGTCCCCTCGGCGAACTGCACCCCGAACGCGGTCGACCCACGGATCGCGAACACCGTGACGTTCGCGCTGGAGAACGTCATGACGCAGGGGACGGCCAAGAAGTCCCAGCTCTCCCGCCCGAGCGCGGGCAAGTCGGGGACCGCGAACAACAACCATCACACCTGGTTCATCGGGTACACACCCCAGCTCGTCACGGCCGTGTGGATCGGCAACGCCGAGAACGACGTCTCGATGAGCTACATGCGCATCAACGGCCGCTACGAGAAGCGGTGGTACGGCTCGACGCTCGCCGCACCGACGTGGCGGTCCTACATGGAGACCGCGCTCGAGGGCACGCCGGTCGTCGGCTTCCCGGGCCCGGACCCCGCGATGCTCGGGCAGGCGCCCGCACCCAAGCCCCCCAAGACCCCCAAGGGGGATGCGCCGAGCGACCCGGCCGCGCCGGCCGAGCCGGCCCCGCCCGCGGACCCCGCCCCGCCTGCTGACCCCGCCCCTCCCGCTGACCCCGCCCCTCCCGCTGACCCGGCGGTCCCGCCGACGCCGTAGTCCCGCCGACGCCGTAGTCCCGCCGACCGGGCCCGGGCCCCTCCCACCCAGGCTCACCCCCAGGAAACTCTCAGGGTCCGTCTCAGGGGCATCCCCGATGCCCCGCACCGGCCGTGCGCGCCAGCATGGTGCCAGCGGCTCGGAGGGGTGACCGTGGACAGGGCTCGCGGCCCCGTCGGCTCGCTCCGTCAGGGGCGCTGCACAGCCCAGCGCACCCTCCCAGAGACGAGTCCGCCATGCCTTCCCCGACCCGCACCACGACGTCCCCCGCCGCCCTCCCCGGCGATCCCGCACCGAGCGGGGCCGCGCCGACCATCGCGTCCGCCCGTGGCCTGGTCAAGACCTACGGCAAGGGCCCGACGGCCGTCCACGCGCTCGCGGGCGTCGACGTCGAGTTCGGGCGTGGCCGCTTCACCGCGATCATGGGCCCCTCGGGCTCGGGCAAGTCGACCCTCATGCACTGCATGGCGGGGCTCGACTCCCCGACGGCCGGCACGGTCGTGGTCGACGACCTGGTGGTCTCGGGCATGAACCAGCGACAGCTCACGAAGCTGCGGCGCACCCAGCTCGGCTTCGTCTTCCAGTCGTTCAACCTCGTCCCGACGCTCACGGCCGAGGAGAACATCACGCTGCCCCTCGACATCGCCCGCAAGCCCGTGGACCGGGCGTACCTCGCCAAGGTGGTCGACGCCGTCGGGCTCACGGACCGCCTGACGCACCGCCCGAGCGAGCTGTCCGGCGGCCAGCAGCAGCGCGTCGCGTGCGCGCGCGCCCTGGTCTCCCGTCCCGCGGTCGTGTTCGCGGACGAGCCCACGGGCAACCTGGACTCGACGTCCTCGCGCGAGGTCCTGACGTTCCTCCGCGAGTCGGTCGACGACCTGGGCCAGTCGGTCGTCATGGTCACGCACGACCCCGTCGCGGCGAGCTACGCGCACCGCGTCCTGTTCCTGGCCGACGGCCGGATCGTCGACGAGGTCACCGACCCGACGCCCGACTCGGTGCTCGCCGTCCTGGGTTCGCTCACGCGCAAGAAGGCGGCCGCCTGATGCTGCGCGTCGCCCTGCGCAACGTCCGCGCGCACCTCGTGCGCCTCGGGCTGTCCATCCTCGCGGTCGTGCTCGGCGTCTCGTTCGTCGCGGGCACGTTCTCGCTGCGCGAGATGCTCTCCTCGACCTTCGACGGGATCGTCGACGCCGGGTCCTCGTTCGACGTGTACCTGCGCGGCGGCGAGGACTCCGCGGCGCTCACGCAGGAGAACGCGAGCGCGGGCGAGGTCCGCACCACGATCCCGGCGGACCTGACGGACACGGTCCAGGGGGTCGACGGCGTCGCGCACGCCTTCGCCGACTACACCGGTCCGTTGGTGCTCGTCGGGGCGGACGGCACCCCGCCGCCCACCACGGGCGCGCCGACGTTCGGCCTCGCGTGGCGGGCCGCCGACCCCTCGACGCCGATCGCGGAGGGCGCGGCGCCGTCGGGCCCCGGGGAGTTCCTGCTCGAGGCCGGCACGGCCGAGGCCAGCGGCCTCACGGTCGGGGACTCGACCACGCTCGTCGTCGCAGGACAGGTCGCCGAGGCGACCCTGACCGGGATCGTGGACATGGGTGCCTCGATGGCGGGCGCGAGGATCGTGTTCTTCGACGAGCCGACGGCCGCGGCGGCCTTCGCGCCCGACGGCATGGTCTCGACGATCTCGGTCCTGGCCGAGGACGGCGTGGGCGAGCAGGAGCTCGCCGACCGGATCACGGCCGCGATCGACAGCTCTGCGTCCGCCGCCGTGCTGACCGCCACGACCCCCGTCGAGACCGTCACGGGCACGACGGCCCGCGACGAGGCCCGCGAGGACATCGCGTCGCAGCTCGGGTTCATCGAGACGTTCCTGCTGGTCTTCGCGGGCATCTCGCTGTTCGTCGGCGGGTTCATCATCGCCAACACGTTCGCGATGACGGTGCGGCAGCGGCAGCGCGAGCTCGCCCTGCTGCGCGCCGTGGGGGCGTCCCCGCTCCAGGTGTTCGCCTCGATCCTGGTCCAGGCCGCGGTCATCGGGGCGCTCGGCGGCGCGCTCGGGGTGCTCGGCGGGCTGGGGCTCGTCACCGCGCTCAAGGCGATGTTCGGGTCGATGGGCATGGAGCTCGCGGGCGACATCCCCCTCGACGCGACGACCGTCGTGGTCTCGCTCGTGCTGGGTGTGGTCGTCTCGGTCGCGTCGGCGGCCCTCCCTGCCCGACGCGCGGCGCTCGTCGCCCCGGTCGAGGCCATGCGCGACGACTCCCCCGCCCAGGCCGGGTCGCTCCGCGCTCGTGGCATCGCGGGCGCTGTCGTCGCCGGGGCGGGCGTCGGGGCCGTGGTCGTCGCGGTCGTCCAGGCGGCGGCCGACGAGACCGCGGGCACCGGGGCGCTCCTCGGTCTCGGGGCCGTCGGGGTGATCGTGGGGACGCTCCTGCTGGCGCCCGTCGTCGCACGCGGCGTCCTGCACGTCATGTCGGCGCCGTTCGTCGCGTGGGCCAAGCCCCTCGGGACGTTGGCGCGCGGCAACGTGACGCGCAACCCGCGCCGCACCGCGAGCACCGCGAGCGCCCTCATGATCGGCATGTCCCTCGTCGGCGCGGCCTCGGTCCTGGCCGTGTCGATGCAGGCGTCGATGAAGTCCATCGTGGCCGACGAGTCGCTGGCCGACCTGGTCGTGGAGTCCGCGACGGGCACGGTCCCCTCGGGTGCCGTGAGCGACATCTCGACGTTGCCCGAGGTCGGTGCGGCCGACTCGCTGACGGCCGACCAGTACTTCGTCGGGTCGTCCTCTGGGGACGCTGCCGACGCGTCTCCCTTGTTCGTGCTCGGGGTGGACCCGGGGGTGTTCGGCCGCACGTGGCAGACCGAGACGGTCGAGGGCAGCCTCGACTCGCTCGCCGACGGGCAGGTCAGCGTCCTCCAGGCGACCGCGGCCGACGAGGGCTGGGGACTGGGTGACGAGCTGACGCTCCGCTCCCAGCAGGGCAGCGTGGACGTCACGATCGGGTCGATCTTCGACTCGCCCGCGCTGGGCGTCCCGGTCGTCGTGCCCGACGCGGTGTTCGCCGAGCTCTCGGTCGCCCCCGCGGAGATGTCGACCATGCTCCTGGTCAAGGCGGCCGACGGCGTGTCCCAGGCCGAGCTCGACGCCGCGGTCACCGCGGCGGCCGAGCCGTACATGATCGTGTCGGTCATGGACGACGAGGAGTACGTCTCGGCGCTCGCGAGCCAGATCGACCAGATGCTCACGATCCTCTACGCCCTGCTGGGGCTGTCGATCGTCATCGCGGTCCTCGGCATCGTCAACACCCTGGCGCTGTCGGTGATCGAACGGACGCGTGAGATCGGGCTCTTGCGGGCCGTGGGTCTGGGGCGGTCGCAGCTCGCCGGGACGATCGTCATCGAGTCGGTGCTCACGGCCGTGTTCGGGACGCTCCTCGGGCTCGCGGTGGGCGTGGGGCTCGCCGCTGCGATGCCCACCGTGTTCGCGAGCACGGGCTTCACGGCCCTCGCGATCCCGTGGGCCGGGCTCGGGGCCATGGTGGGCATCGCGGTGCTCGTCGGCGTCCTGGCCGCGGGCTGGCCCGCGCTGCGCGCGGCGCGGCTCCCGGTGCTCGACGCCGTGACGGTCGACTGACGGACCCCGGCGGCGGTCGGCTGGTTGGCCGGCGCTCCAGTCACCGGTGATCCAGGTCCGCCCCCTCCCGGAGGGGTCCGCACCCCTCCCGGAGGCGGGTGTTCTTCTGCGTAGCCACCACAATTGTGGTGGCTACGCAGAAAACACATCCGTACCCCGGGCCCCACGAGGCAGAGGGGCGGGGGCAGGGGCAGGGGAAGGGGAAGTGGAGCCGGACGCCCGTGGTCGCTCGCGAGGCGCACGGGCGGAACGTCGCCGTATCACCGTCACCGTCGCCGTCACCGTCACCTTCTCGGTGCCCTCCGCCGACGCGCGCAGAGCCCGTGGCCCCTTCCCGGTGACGTGGCCCGCTTCACCCGATAGTGTCCCGCTGAGGGGCGCCCCGACCCCCGCCGTGCCGTGGACGGAGCCCTCCGGCGGGCTCGAGGGATGTGGTGCCATGTCCGCACGTCCGGGCGACGTGACCCTGATCGGCCGCGAGCGCGAGAAGCAGGTCCTCGACGACCTGCTGGCCTCGGTGCGTCAGGGATCGAGCCGGGTGCTGGTCCTGAGGGGGGAGCCCGGATCGGGCCGCACCGCCCTGCTCGACCGGCTGTCCGCCACGGCGGGCGGCCTCGACGTCCTACGCCTCACGGGGACCGAGACCGAGACGGACCTGCCCTTCGCGGCCGTCCAGCGCGCGCTCCTCCCCCGGGCGTCGCGCATCGCGGGCCTCCCCGCTCCCCAGGCGGACGCGCTCCGCACGGCCCTCGGGGCGTCGTCGGGCCCCGCACCGGACCGGTTCCTCGTGAGCCTCGCCGTGCTGTCCCTCCTGGCCGCGCTGTCCGACGACGCCCCCGTCCTCGTGCTCGCCGACGACGCGCAGTGGCTCGACCGCGAGTCCCTCGACCTCCTCGCGTTCGTCGGCCGCAGGCTGCGCGCCGAGCGGGTGGCCCTGGTCCTCTCGGTCCGGGCCGGGACGCCGGGCGCGGCCGCGGTGTCGGACCTGCCCACGGTGGACCTCGCAGGGCTCCCGCGGGACGCGGCGCTCTCGCTCCTGCGCTCCCGGGTGGGCACGGCCCTCGACCCGCAGGTCGCCGACTCGATCGTCGCCGCGACCGGCGGCAACCCGCTCGCGCTGCTCGACCTGAGCGGCGAGCTGAGCGCCGCTCAGCTCGCGGGCGGCGCGGTGCTCTCGGCGCCCCTCCCTGTCGGCAGCCACCTCGAGGACCACTACCAGCGGCACACTCGCGCGTACGCTCGCCCGACCCAGCGCTGGCTCCTGCTCGCCGCGACCGAGCCCGGGGGCGACACGGCATACGTCAGGGCCGCCGCCGAGGCCCTCGGCCTGCCCGACGACGCCTCCGACGCGCCCGAGCGCGACCGCCTCGTGACGGTCGAGAGCCACGTCGCGTTCCGCCACCCGCTCGTGCGGTCGGCCGTCTACCGCGGCGCGACCGGCAGCGAGCGCCGGGCCGCCCACGCCGCGCTCGCCGCCGTGACGAACAGGCCGGCCGACGTCGACCAGCGTGCCTGGCACCTCTCGGCGGCCGCCCTCGGCCCTGACGAGGGCGTGGCGGCAGCGCTCGAGCAGGGCGCCGAGCGTGCCCGCGCCCGAGGCGGCTACGCGGCCCGCGCGGCCTTCCTCGCCCGCGCGGTCGAGCTCACCGCGCCAGGTCCGCGGCGGGACGGACGCGCGGTCTCGGCGGCCGAGGCCGCGTCGCTCGCCGGGTCGCCGGTCCGTGCGCTGGCCCTCCTGGACGGGGTGGACGAGAACTCTCTCGCCCCGGCGGTCCTCGCACGGTGCCTCACCGCTCGGGCCGTCGCCCGCAAGTACTCCGGGGCTCCGCACGCCGCGGCCGAGAGCCCGGGCCTCTTCCTGCGCGCCGCGCGCACGCTGCGCGCGACGGACCCGGCGGCTGCCCAGGACGCGCTGCTCACGGCGTTCGGCGAGATCCTCGGCGCCGAGCGCGCGGCGGGTGACGACACCCTCGCGGACCTCGCGCGCGAGGCACGCGCCCAGGAGGTCGACAGCACCGACGACACGACTCTCGACCGGCCGAGCGACATGGCCTCGACCCTGCTGGGCGCGCTCGCAGCGCTCGCGACGACGCCCGACGCCCGGTGCGTCCCCGCGCTACGAGCCGCGGTCGAGGCGATGCGTGCGCCGGGTGCGGCGTCCTCCGAGACGTTCCAGCGGCACGGCCTCCTGGCCGTCGCCGTGACCACGGCACTGTGGGACGACGCTGCCCGCGACGAGCTCGTGCGCCAGGCCGCCGCTCAGACCCGGGCTGCCGGCGCGATCCCTGCCCTGGACTCGGCCCTGTGGGTGCTCGCGCTGTGCGAGACCGTGATGGGTCAGCTCGGGGCGGCCGACCACCTCCTGGCCGAGGTCCACGAGCTCCGCGAGGCCGTGGGGCTCAGCCCTGAGCAAGCCCGGATCTTCGCCAACGTCGAGCTGCTCGCGTGGCACGGTCCCGACTTCCCCGCGCTGCGCGAGCGGATCGACCAGGCGCAGGGGGCCGCGGACCACCTGGGCCTGGGCGGGGCCGCGAGCCTGGCGCGGACCGCGCGCATGCTGCTCGACCTCGCCGCCGGCGACCACGCCGCCGCGTTCGACGCTGCGTCGGCGATCGCTCGCGAGGGGTTCCTGCAGGTCGGGCTCCGCGTCCTGCCGGACCTCGTGGAGTCCGCACGACGCAGCGGTCACGACGACGCGGCCCGCGCCGCGCTCGCCCGGCTCGCCGACGTGACCCTGGCGAGCGGGGCGCCGTGGGGCCTGGGCGTGCTCGCCCGCTCGCGAGCCCTCCTCGCGGAGGACGGTGAGGCGGACGCCCACTTCCGTGACGCCGTCGGGCACCTGTCGCGGACACGCGCGGTCGCCGACCTCGCACGGACCCACCTCCTGCACGGCGAGTGGCTGCGGCGACGGCGTCGCCGGCGCGAGGCGACCGTCGCCCTGGGCGCCGCGCTCGACCTGTTCGAGCGCATGGGCGCCGAGCCGTTCGCGGCGCGCGCCCGCCGCGAGCTGGCTGCGGTCACGGGGCGGGCCCAGGTCCCGCTCGACCGCCCCACGACGGGTCTGACCGCGCAGGAGCAGAGCGTGGCCGAGCTCGCCGCCACGGGCGCGACCAACGCAGAGATCGCCGCGCACCTGTTCATCAGCCCGCACACCGTGCACTACCACCTGCGCAAGGCGTTCCGGAAGCTCGGGGTCTCCTCGCGCCGTCAGCTCGCGCACGCGCTGCGCCCGCCCGACGCCGGAGCGACGGTCCGGCGGTAGACGTCGCCCGTGCCGGGCGGGAGCCTCGCGCAGGTGGTCGGTCGTCTCAGGCCGGCTCCCCCGCGGCCTGGGGCGCCCGGGCGTGCGCGACGGCCCAGTGGAGGGCGGCGTCCGCGACGGCCTCCCAGCCGGGCTCGGCGCACGTCCAGTGCGAACGGCCCTCGAAGTCCAGGACCTCGGTCACCGCGGGCGAGCGGTGGTACTTGTGGGCGTTCGACCGGTTCACCGACGCCGGCATGATGTGGTCCTCGCTGCCCGTGATGAACAGGAGCGGTGCACGGTCGGCGTCGTAGTCGACCCAGGTCTCCTGCTTGCCCGGCTTGAAGTTGGCGATGAGCCCGTAGGCCCACACCCAGCTCCCGGGTGCAGGGATGTGGTAGCGGTCGTAGACCTCGCGGGACTCCTCGGCCGTGAGCGTGTTGGTGAACGCGTAGTGGAACTGCTCGGGCGTGAACCCCGCGGCGCGGTGCGCCTTGGCGGGGTTGTTGAGGATGGGGAAGAGCGACTTGATCTGCGACGGCGGGTTGACCCGCACGCCCTCGGTCGGGGCCGCGTCGATCACGACGGCCGACGCGCCCAGGCCGCGGGCCAGCAGGAGCTGGGTCAGGGTGCCGCCGAACGAGTGGCCCATGATGATGGGCGGCCTGTCGAGGCCCTCGACGATCCCGGCGAGGTGGTCGACGGTCTCGGGGACCGTGAGCCTCGCGATGACCTCGGGGTTCTCGCGCAGCGCCTCGACCTCGATCTCGAACCCCGGGTAGCCGGGCGTGAGCACGCGGAACCCCTTGGCCTCGTAGTACGGGACCCAGTGCTCCCAGCTGCGAGGCGTCATCCACAGGCCGTGGACGAGGACCACGGTGTCAGGGGCGGTCGGCGGGGTGGTGTCGCTCATGGTGGTCTCCTGTGGCCGAGGGATCGTGCTCCCCACCTTCCCCGGCACCTGGTGGTCGGGGCATCACCCGTCGCGGGTAGTCACCACCGGATCGACGCAAGAAATCGACAGAAGCGCGAAAACTTCTCGCAGAACCCTTGCGCGGGTGAACGCTCGGCCATAGATTCGGGCTCACCGTCAGGGCGAGGACGCCCTGCACCGCGAAGGCAGCGCCTTCCCGAGAGAAGTCGAGTCGACGATGACACGAACACACCTCAGCCCCACTCTCCCCCTCGGAGGACGAGGGCGGTCCCGATCCCCCCTGACCTCGCTCACCGCGCTCACCGTCGCACTCGGCCTCGTGGTCGGCACCGCGGCCGGCGCGGCCGCCCATGGCCGCGACCCGCGCCCCCCGAGCCCCGCCGCGACCCGTGCGGCACTGGCCCCGGACCTCGTCGCGGGCCGCGGCGCGGACCTCGGGATCGTCGAGCAGGAGGCCGAGTCGGCCGTCACGGACGGCACCGTCCTCACCCCCGACCGGACGGCCTACACGCTCGCGTCCGAGGCCTCGGGACGCTCGGGCGTCCGGCTCGCACCGGGCCAGTACGTCGAGTTCACGCTGCCGAAGGCCGCCAACGCGCTGACCGTGCGGTACTCGATCCCGGACGCGCCGGGCGGCGGCGGGATCACCGCTCCGCTCGCAGTGTCGGTCGACCGGGGCCCGAGCCGGACCATGACGCTCACCTCGCAGTACTCGTGGCTCTACAACCAGTACCCGTTCACGAACGACCCGGGCGCGGACCTCCTGCACCCCGACTGGTGGATCACCGAGTGCGCGTGCGTCCCGGCCGCCACGACCCCCGCCCCCGAGATCACCAAGCCGTTCCGGCCCACGCACTTCTACGACGAGCAGCGCCTGCTCCTGACGAGGACCTACCCGGCCGGCTCGACCGTCCGGCTCACCGTCCCCGCCGGGAGCCAGGCCGCCTGGACCGTGATCGACCTGCTCGACTCGCAGGTCGTGGCCCCTCCGAAGCTCACGCTGCGCGCCGCGAACGTGCTCGCGTTCGGCGCCGACCCGTTGGGTCGCCGCGACTCGGCCGCCGCGTTCGACAAGGCGATCGCGTTCGCGAAGAAGGCCAGGCTCCCCGTCTACGTCCCGCCGGGCACCTTCCAGGTGAACCGCCACATCATGGTCGACGACGTGACGATCCAGGGCGCGGGCAGCTGGTACACGATCGTCAAGGGCCGCGAGACGACGCTCGCGACGCCCGCGCCCGACGGCTCGGTGCACACGGGGGTGGGCTTCTACGGCAAGGACGCGGCGGACGGCGGGAGCCGCGAGGTCCACCTGTCCGGGTTCACGATCGAGGGAGACGTCCGCGAGCGCATCGACACCGACCAGGTGAACGGCGTGGGCGGGGCCATGAGCGACTCGACGATCGACGGGCTCTACATCCACCGGACCAAGGTGGGGCTGTGGTTCGACGGCCCCATGGACAACCTGCGCGTCACGAACAACGTCATCACCGACCAGATCGCCGACGGTCTCAACTTCCACGGCGGCGTGACCGGCTCGGTCGTCTCGAACAACCTGGTCCGCAACACGGGCGACGACGGCCTGGCCATGTGGTCGGAGAAGCTCGCCAACGCGAACAACACGTTCGACCGGAACACGATCCAGTCCCCGACGCTCGCGAACGGGATCGCGGTCTACGGCGGCACCGACAACACCGTGTCGAGGAACCTGGTCGCCGACCCCGTCCGCGAGGGCAGCGCGCTCCACGTCGGGTCACGGTTCGGCGCCGAGCCCTTCACGGGCAGCCTCCGGATCACGGACAACACGACCGTGCGGTCCGGGACGTACGAGCTCAACTGGAACATCGGGCTCGGTGCGATCTGGTTCTACGCGCTCGACCGCGACATCGACGCCGACGTCCAGGTCGTCGGCAACCACTTCCTCGACAGCACCTACAACGCGATCATGCTGGTCTCCGACTGGCCCGTGAAGGACCAGGTCGCGATCCGTGGCGTCCACTTCAAGGACACGCGGATCGACGGGACCGGCACCTCGGTCCTGAGCGCGCGGGTCGCGGGCTCGGCGACGTTCGAGAACGTCGACGCCCGGAACGTCGGGGCGGTCGGCATCAACAACTGCGGCTCGTTCAACTTCCCGGCGACGGGCTCCGAGTTCACGGTGACCGACCTCGGCGGCAACGACGGGGGCGGGACCACCGGCCCGTGGCTCGCGCCGTGGGAGCTGCCGAACACCATCACGTGCGACGACCGGCCCCCGGTCGTCGCACCCCCGGCGCCTTCGACCTGGTGACTGACCGCGGGGTGCGCCGAGCCACGCGGCGAGGCGCACCCCGTGGTCGGGACCGCGACGGGCGGGGTGGACACCCGGGCTCCAATGAGTCAATACTATGATTCATTGATCCAGTCGGAGGAGTGCCCATGTTCGGTCCGCCCGTCGCCGCCCTGGCCGCGCTCTGCGCCGTCTCGGCCGCTGTGCTGATCCTGGCCGGCTCCGTCCGCGTCCGTCGGCACCCGACCCGCAAGGTGCTCGACGCCGCCCTGACCCACGAACGGACGACCTCGGCCGTCGCGGGCCTGCTCGCGCTGCTCGTGATCGCCTACGCCCTCTCCCCCGTGGGCGCCGCGGACCTCACGAGCAGCACGCACACCCCCGGCCTGCTGCTCGCCGTCGCACCGCCCGCCACGGCCGTGCTCCTGCTCGCCGTCCGCGCCGTGGGCGAGCTGACCTGGCCCCGCACCCAGGGCGCGGTGCGGACCGCGGCCCTCTCTCGTCGCAGCGTCCGCTCCCTGGGCGAGTGGCGCCTGACGCTCTTCCTCGTGACCGTGGCGGTCTCCGCCGTCGGGCTCGTGGTGTTCGGTCTGACCGCGGGCGAGGGCGGACGTGCCGTCGACGCCCCCATCCAGGTCTCGCCCGACGGCTGGTCCACCGGGAGCTCGGGCCCGTACCCGGGCTGGCCCTACGGGGTGCCGCTGCTCGTCGCGCTGGCCGTCGTGACCCTCGCGACGCTGGGCGTCCTCAAGCTGGTCTCGCGCCGTGCGGTCGTGAGCGGCGCGACCGCCGCCGAGGACGACGCGCTGCGCCGCCTCAGCGCCGCGCACGTGCTCGCGGGCGTGCAACTCCTCGTCGGGCTGGGCACGGCCGCGGTCATGCTCCTCGCGTCCCTCGCCCTGTTCTCGGCGGACCGCAGCCCCGCCGCGTTCGTCGCCTTCGCGGTCGCCACGGCGATCGGGATCACCTCGGTCGTCGCGGGCCTCTCGGTGCTCGCGCGCCACCCCGCACCGGCCGCTCCCGCGGCGCCCCAGCCGTCCGCCGCATGAAGACCCTCACGGTCGACCTCGAAGGACCCGTCCCCGTCTACGAGCAGATCCGCAGCCAGATCACCGCGCTCGTCTCGCTCGGGGCCCTGAGCCCGGGCGACCGCCTGCCCTCGTCGCGCGACCTCGCGCGCGACCTGGGGATCTCGGTCGGGACGGTCCAGCGCGCCTACCGCGAGCTCGAGGCGACCGGGGCCGTCGTCTCGCGGCGACGCACGGGGACCGTGGTCGCGGTGCCCGAGCACGGCACCTCGGAGGCCGACCAGCGCTCGTTCGCCGCGCGCGCGACCGAGCTCGTGGCCCACGGACGGGCGCTCGGCATGGAGGACTCCGTGATCCTCGACGTCGTCACGGGCCTGCTCCAGCAGCACGACGGCCCCACCGGCGGCTGAACCCGTCTTCCCCGGCCGGGCTCGGCTGCTGGTGGGGCCGTCGTGCACCCACGGTCTCAGACCGTGAGCGGCGCCTTCGCGCGCAGCGCCGCGGCGATCGACTCGCCCCACACGTACGCCTGCTCCATGTGCCCGTCGACCAGCGGCCCCGCCGCGTCCTCGACGAGGAACGACTTGAGCGGGACGAGCATCTCGTAGCCCTTGCGCGTGATGATCCTGGCCGCGGCGCGCGACGCCGAGCTCGGGATCGCACGGCCCAGGGCGGTGCGCGTGTCGAACGTCGTGACCCAGCGCGGGCCGGTCCCCTCGGAGTGGTCGGGGAGCGCGACGCACCACTCGCGGAGCCCGACGTTGCGGGCCGGCACCGTGCCGCCCGAGCGCTGGACGGCCTCGGCCCGGGTCCCCGGGCGGCTCATCGACATGGAGTGCGTCGGACCGCCCGCGACCACCAGGTCGACGTCGTCGAGGAGCGAGGGGTCCGCCACGGCGTCCGCGACGTCGACGACCTTGACGGGAACGCCCGTCGCCATGCCCGCGGCGATCTGGCGGGCGACCTTCTCACAGTTCCCGAACATCGACTCGTAGACGACGGCAGCAGTCAGGTTCTCTCCACGGTTCGTCATGCTCCCAGCCTCGCGTCCGCAGCCCGCCCCGGGCCACGGACGACGGTCCCGGGGGTCAGGGACTTTCGTCCCCCCGCCCGACGGCGCCGCTCGCCCAGAGGGGGTCGCGCCGCTCTCCCGCGGTCGGGACGCCACTCCGGAGCCCGGGCGTCGGCTGCCTGCCGGTGCGCCGACCACCCCGAGACCGGACGTTCCAGTCATATAGGTGTTCTCCACACGATTAAACGTCGAAACGATCTCATGGAGCTCTCATCTGCCGGAGAATTCCGTTCACCAACCGCACCAAGACGCCGCTCCGGGCGCCAGGACGACACGACTACGTGGTTTCCCGTACGCCTGCCGACCGTTTGAAGACGCGACGACCGCTGACCTAACGTCGCACCGTTCTGGTCGAGGTGGACCGAGGCCCTGCGTCTCGCCGTTCGCCACAAAGAAAGCGAGATGCACATGAGACGACTTCGCGCGGCAATGATCACCGCCGTTCTCGGCGCGACCGCCATCGTCGCCCCCGTGGTGCTGGCGCCCGCCGCCTCTGCACACGGCTGGGTCACCTCCCCGCCGAGCCGTCAGGACAACTGCGCGACCGGCGCCGTGTCCTTCGACTGCGGCACCCTGAAGTACGAGCCGCAGAGCGTCGAGGCCCCGCACGGCGGCACGACCTGCAGCGGCGGCAGCGCCTACGCGATCCTCGACGACAACAGCAAGCCCTGGCCCCGCACCACGGTCGGCTCGTCGGTCAAGATCCAGTGGAAGCTCACCGCGAACCACGCGACGAGCACCTGGGAGTACTTCGTCGACGGCAAGCTGCACCAGACCTACGACCAGGGTGGCGCCCAGCCGCCGAAGGACATCTCGCACACGCTGACGAACCTGCCGGCGGGCAACCACACCATCCTCGCGCGCTGGAACGTGGCCGACACGGTCAACTCGTTCTACAACTGCATCGACATCACGGTCGAGGGTGGCGGCACCACGGGTGGCACGACCGGTGGCACCACGGGCGGTGAGACCGGCACGACCGGTGGCACCACGGGCGGCGAGACCGGCACGACCGGTGGAACCACCGGCGGCACCACGGGCGGCACGCCCGGCACGTGCACCGACGCGGCCTGGGACACCAACGCCGTCTACACGGGCGGCACCAAGGTGTCGCTCGACGGTCAGGTCTACGAGGCCAAGTGGTGGACCAAGGGTGAGGCTCCCAGCGCCGGCGCGCAGTGGGGCCCCTGGAAGAGCCTCGGCGCCTGCTGAGACCCGATGCCCGTGAGGGCGTGAGGTACCGCGCACGAAGCGCACAGAAGTGGCGCCGTGCCAGGAATTCTCCTGGCACGGCGCCACTTCTGCGCGTGCCCGATACGTAGGACCCCCTACGTGCTTTACCGGATTGTGCCTGCCTGTTTCTTTCCTTAGCGTCGAAGATGTCCGATTCGACATGAGTAGGTCGCCCGGCAATGGGGCCTACCGACTTCCATGGAGAGCGAGAAGAGAAACATGAGACGACTACGCGCGGCGATGATCGCCGCCGTCCTCGGAGTGGCAGCGATCGCAGCCCCGATCATCGTGGCACCCAGCGCCTCGGCGCACGGGTGGATCACGTCCCCGCCCAGCCGGCAGGACAACTGTGCGACCGGCGCGGTGTCCTTCAGCTGTGGCGGGGTGCAGTACGAGCCCCAGAGCGCCGAGGCCCCCAAGGGGTCCATGCAGTGCTCGGGCGGCAGCGGGTTCACCGTCCTGGACGACAACAGCAAGGCCTGGCCTCGCAAGAGCGTCGGCTCGACGGTGACGTTCCAGTGGAAGCTCACGGCAGCCCACAACACGAGCACGTGGGAGTACTTCGTCGACGGCAAGCTGCACCAGACGTTCAGCCAGGGTGGCGCACAGCCGCCGAGCAACATCTCGCACACCCTGACGAACCTGCCTGCGGGCAACCACACCGTGCTCGCCCGGTGGAACGTGTCCAACACCGTCAACGCGTTCTACAACTGCGTCGACATCTCGGTCGGCGGCGACCCCACGGGCAACCCGACGGGCGGCGACCCGACCGGTGGCAACCCCACGGGCGGCGACCCGACGGGCACCACGGGCGGCACGACCGGCAACGGCACGTGCACGGACCCGGCCTGGTCGGCGGGCTCGGTCTACACGGGCGGCGCCCGCGTCTCCTACAACAACACGAAGTACGAGGCCAAGTGGTGGACCACGGGCGAGAACCCGGGCACGAGCGGCCAGTGGGGGGTGTGGAAGAACCTCGGCGCCTGCTGAGGTGACGACCGTCCCGTCGACGCGCTGGAGAACGTGACGGCGGGAGCATCGCCAGGGCCCGTCCGGAGCCCGCCTGGATCAGCAGGCGGCCCCGGGCGGGCCCTCTCCCCGTTCCGATTGCATGAATATGCAATCGTCTGCATATAATTGAGTCGTGTCCAAGGTACTCACTTCACTTCCGGCCGGCGAGCGCGTCGGCATCGCCTTCTCCGGGGGTCTCGACACCTCCGTCGCCGTCGCGTGGATGCGCGACAAGGGTGCGGTGCCCTGCACCTACACCGCTGACATCGGGCAGTACGACGAGCCGGACATCGACTCCGTGCCGGGCCGCGCCATGGCCTACGGTGCCGAGCTGGCCCGTCTCGTCGACTGCCGCGCAGCGCTCGTGGAGGAGGGGCTGGCCGCGATCACGTGCGGCGCGTTCCACATCCGCTCGGGCGGGCGCTCCTACTTCAACACGACCCCGCTCGGTCGCGCCGTGACCGGCACCATGCTCGTGCGGGCCATGCTCGAGGACGACGTCCAGATCTGGGGCGACGGCTCCACGTTCAAGGGCAACGACATCGAGCGGTTCTACCGCTACGGCCTGCTCGCCAACCCGAACCTGCGCATCTACAAGCCGTGGCTCGACGCCGACTTCGTCACCGAGCTCGGTGGGCGCAAGGAGATGTCGGAGTGGCTGCTGGCGCACGACCTGCCGTACCGCGACAGCACCGAGAAGGCCTACTCGACCGACGCCAACATCTGGGGTGCGACGCACGAGGCCAAGACCCTCGAGCACCTCGACACGGGCCTCGAGGACGTCGAGCCCATCATGGGCGTGCGCTTCTGGGACCCCTCGGTCGAGATCGCGACCGAGGACGTCGCGATCCGCTTCGAGAAGGGGCGCCCGGTCGCGATCAACGGTCAGGAGTTCGACGACGCCGTCGCCCTGGTCATGGAGGCGAACGCGATCGGTGGCCGCCACGGGCTCGGCATGTCCGACCAGATCGAGAACCGGATCATCGAGGCCAAGAGCCGCGGCATCTACGAGGCCCCGGGCATGGCGCTGCTGTTCATCGCCTACGAGCGTCTGGTCAACGCGATCCACAACGAGGACACGGTCGCGAGCTACCACAACGACGGCCGTCGCCTGGGCCGCCTCATGTACGAGGGCCGCTGGCTCGACCCGCAGGCCCTCATGATCCGCGAGTCCCTGCAGCGCTGGGTCGGTGCGGCGATCACGGGCGAGGTGACGCTGCGCCTGCGTCGCGGCGAGGACTACTCGATCCTCGACACGACGGGCCCCAACTTCTCCTACCACCCCGACAAGCTGTCGATGGAGCGCACGACGGACTCGGCGTTCGGTCCCACGGACCGGATCGGCCAGCTCACCATGCGCAACCTCGACATCGCCGACTCGCGCGCCAAGCTCGAGCAGTACGCGGGTCTCGGCATGGTCGGCGCGCAGCACGCGGCGCTGATCGGGACGGGACAGACCGAGCTCATCGGCCAGATGCCCGAGGGCGGCGCCGAGGCCATCGCGTCGCGCGGCACGTCCTCGTCCGAGCTCGACGAGGCGCTGGACCGCGCCGCGATGGAGTTCGGGGTCGACTAGTCGTCCTCGTCGACCCAGCCCACCGGGGGCAGGTCGCGCCCGCGCAGCTTGTCGATCTCGCGTCGTTCTCGCTTCGTCGGGCGCCCTGCCCCGCGGTCGCGCACCGGCACGAACGGCACCGCCTCGCGCGGCAGCACCGGTGGGCTGTGGTCGACGTACGCCTTCGCGGCCTCGGGCGCACCGACGCGCTTGGCGAGGAGCTGGACGACCTCGACGATCCGTTCACGCTCACCGCGGTAGGTCACGGTGTCGCCGACCTTGAGGTTCGCGGCGGGCTTGACCCGCGTCCCGTTCACCTTGACGTGCCCGGCGCGGCACGCGGCCGTGGACACCGATCGGCTCTTGGTCAGGCGGACCGCCCAGAGCCAGCTGTCGACCCGCATGGCCACTTCCCTTCCCGACGTCGGACCACCCCAGCGTAGGCGGCTCCCGGCCTGCGCGGGACCGGCCGTCACGCCCGACGGCGCCGAGCGCCACTGCGGCGAATGTCGTCTTTGGGCGTGCGAACCCCGCGCAACCGTGCCACGGTGAACGGGAACCGACGCCACCCGGCCGCACTCGCACCGTCCGGGTCGTCGCCCGGAGAACGGAGTGGCTATGTGGATTCTGTCCTGGATCGTCATCGGCCTCATCATGGGAGCCATCGCTCGCGCCATCATGCCTGGTAGGGCAAGTGGAGGCTGGGTCGTGACGCTGATCGTCGGCGTCGTCGGGGCGTTCGTCGGTGGATTCATCGGCAGGGCTTTCGGCTCCGACCCCAACCAGGAGTTCTGGTCCTTCTCGACCTGGTTCTGGGCCTTCATCGGTTCGCTCGTCGTGCTGCTCATCTGGGGCCTGATCTCGGGCCGCAGGTCGAAGGCCTGACGCTCGCTCCGCCGTCGGGCACCTGGCGGCTCCCCGCGGCGCACCGCAACACCCCGGACGGCCCGGCCCCTCGACGGGCCGGGCCGTCCGGCGACGCGGACACACCCCTCGAAATACCGTGGACCGCTCCCACCCCGCGGAGGACGCTGGGACCATGAGCTCCCCCACCGAGTCGACGGCGACCTGGCGCGTCCTCGAGGCCCCGCACCCCACGAGCCTCGACGCCCCCGACGCCTGGGCCTACCTCGGCATCGCCCAGGTCGAGGCCGAGGTCACGACCGAGGCCCACGGCTACGACGACCTCGCCGACGAGGCGCGCGACGTCCTCGCCGGGATGAACAGCCAGCGGTACACGACCAAGCAGCGCGTCGTCGCCGTCCGCTCGGACGCCCCCGGGACCCCGCGGCCGCAGGACGTGCTCGGCCACCTGGCCGTCGCCCTGCCGACCAGCAGCAACACGCACCTGGGCGAGCTGTCCGTGCAGGTCCGACCCGCGCACCGACGCCACGGGATCGGGAGCGCACTGTGGGAGACGGGCGAGAAGATCCTCGTCGACGCGGGCCGGACAGTCCTGTTCACGGACACCCAGCACGGCACCGAGCCGCCGCCCGGACCGGGCGCCCTCGAGGCACGCACGGGCGCCGGGCGCGTCCCTGCGGACGCCCCCGGGCCGCGCTTCGTCGCGAGCAAGGGCTACGCCCTCGAGCAGGTCGAGCGGCACTCGGTCCTGCCGCTGCCCGTCGACCCCGCGTTGCTCGACCGCCTGCGGGCAGGCGCGGTCGTGGCAGCCGGCCCCGACTACCGCACGCTCGTGTGGGAGGACGACGTCCCCCCGGACCGGCGCGAGCAGGTCGGGACGCTGTTCACGCGCATGAGCACCGACGCCCCGGTGGGCGACATCGACTTCCGCGAGGACCCGTGGGACGCGCAGCGCGTGGGCGTCTGGGTCGACGAGCTGCTCGGCAAGGGGCACGGGCTGCTCATGACGGTCGCCGAGCACGTCCCGACCGGCACGCTCGCCGCGTTCTCGGTCTTCGCCTACCCCAAGGACCGCACCGCGTTCGCTTTCCAGGAGGACACCCTGGTGCTGCGCGAGCACCGCGGCCACCGCCTCGGGATGCTCGTCAAGGTCGTGAACCTCGACGAGCTCGCCGTGCGCCGGCCCGCGACCGAACGTATCCACACCTGGAACGCCGAGGAGAACGACCACATGCTCGCGATCAACATCGACCTGGGCTTCACGCCTGCCGGCGGCTACGCGGGCTGGCAGAAGCGGGTGGGCGCGTGAGCGGCCCGTCGCAGACCGCGATCCCTGCGGAGGACCAGGTCTCCGGCCCGACGGCGTGGCGCGTCCTGCGCGTGCCGGTCCCGGACTCGCTCGACGCACCCGAGGCGTGGGGCGTGCACGGCACCGTCCGTGTGGGAGAGGCCGTCGACCGGGAGATCCACGGGCACACCGACCTCGCGCTGGACGCCGCGACCACGCTCGTCAGCATGACGGCCCAGCAGGAGTACAAGAAGACCGTCCGGCTCGTCGCGGTGGCCTACGGCGCCCGTGGCGGCGAACCGGACCGGACCCCGGCGGCGAGCGACGTCGTCGGGCGCGGCATGGTGGGCCTTCCCCAGAAGGGGAACACGCACGTCGCGATCGTGTACGCCGGGGTCGACCCCGACCACCGTGGCCAAGGCGTGGGTACAGCGCTCTGGGAGGAGGGCCTGCGCATCGCGCGGGAGGCCGGACGCACCGTGATCCTGTCGGACTCGTCGCACTCGCCCGAACCCCCGGCGGGGCCCGGCGCGCTCGAGTCGCCGACCGGGAGCGGACGCGTCCCGCTCGACGACCCGGGCACCCGCTTCGCGCTCTCTCGCGGGTTCTCGCTCGAGCAGGTCATGCGGCACTCGGCGATCTCGCTGCCTCCTCGCCAGGACGTCGTGGCCCGGTTGCGCGAGGCTGCCCGTGCCGCGGCCGCCGACCGGTACCGGGTCCACCTCTGGCAGGACACGGTCCCGGAGGACTGGATCGACGAGTTCGCCGTGCTCGAGACCCGCATGAGCACCGACGCCCCCTCGGGCGGGCTCGACCTCGAGGAGGACCCGTGGGACGCGGACCGCGTCCGCGCGGCCTCCCGGTCGTTCGCCGACCGAGGGCAGGGGTATCTCATCGCGGTCGCCGAGCACGTCGCGACCGGACGGCTGGCCGGGTTCTCGATGGTCTCCTACCCGCACGACCGGCCCGAGGTCGTCGTCCAGGAGGACACCCTGGTGCTGCGGGAGCACCGGGGCCACCAGCTCGGGATGCTCGTCAAGATCGCGGTGCTCGACGAGCTCGCGCGCGTGCGGCCCTCGTCGCGGCGCATCCACACCTGGAACGCGCAGGAGAACCGGCACATGCTCGCGATCAACGAGGCGCTCGGTTTCGAGGTCGCGAGCGTCGACGCGGAGTGGCAGCTGCGGCTCGCCTGACCGACGGGGCGATGTGTCGTTATTGTCTGGCCCGCGCGGACCTGGTCGCGCAAGAGTAGGGCACATGACGAGCACCGAGACCTCCCCCAGGGCCGCGGCCCCCGCAGGCACGACCTGGCGCGCGGTCGACGCCCCTCCCGTCCCGCCCACGCTCGAGCACCCCGACATCTGGGCGTACCAGGCGTACAGCGAGATCGAGCACGACGTGCAGCTCGCGACCTGGGGCTGGACCGACTGGTGGGCTCCCCTGCCCGTGATCCACGGGGCGCTCCAGCAGCAGGAGTACCAGCGCAAGGTCCTGGTCGTCGCGCTCCCCGGAGAAACTCCTGGAGGGGCTCCGGGGACGGCCGACGCCGCCGGCGGCGGCGACGGACCCGGCGACGGCGGGCCGCTCACCCCTGACACCCCGGCCCCCCGCGACGTGGGCGGTGCCGCGATCGTCAACCTCGCGACCGTGAGCAACACGCACCTCGCGTACGTCACGCTCATGGTGCGCCCCGGGCTCGAGGGCCAGGGCATCGGCAACACCCTCCTGGCACGGGTCGAGGAGATCGCGCGCGCCGCGGACCGGACCACGGTCATCACCTTCAGCAACCACTCTCCCGAGCCGTCCCCCGGTCCCGACGCCCTCGACGCACCGACGGGCGCGGGCCGCGTGCCCGTCGCGTCACGCCCGGCACGTTTCGCGCTCGGGCGGGGCTTCACGCTCGAGCAGGTCGAGCGCGCCTCGGTGCTGAGGCTCCCGGTCGACCCCACCCTGCTCGACGCGCTCGGCGCGCAGTCCACCGAGGCGGCCGGCGACGACTACCGGCTGCACACCTGGTGGGACGAGGTGCCCACAGCGTGGGAGGACCAGGTCGCGGTCCTGTGGACGCGCATGAGCACCGACATCCCCAACGCGGGCCTCGACGTCGCGGAGAGCCGCTGGGACGCCGCACGCGTCCGCAGCCACCTGCGCGACCTCGCCGGCCGGCACCAGCACGTGCTGATCACGGTCGCCGAGCACGCACCCACGGGCACGCTCGCGGCCTTCTCGGTGCTGCAGATGCCCGTCCCCGACGTGCCCTTCGCGTTCCAGGAGGACACGCTCGTGCTGCGCGAGCACCGTGGCCACCGGCTCGGGATGCTCGTCAAGGTCGCCAACCTGCGCGCCTACGAGGATCGACGACCCGGCGAACGCCGCATCAACACGTGGAACGCCCAGGAGAACGAGCACATGCTCGCGATCAACGTCGCGCTCGGCTTCGAGCCCGTCGGGGTCGCGGCCGTCTGGCAGAAGCGCCTCGACTGACGGTCCTGCGGCTGTCGCAGACCCTGCCGCCCGCGCGCGGCGACGGGCGCACCCGGCGGACGATCCGCCGTCGGGCGCGCCCGACTGTCCGGCACCGCACCTCACAACCGCTCGCACCGTGAGCCACCAGGACAACCCCGCAGGTCGCAGCCTACGGTTGTCGGGTCCGGCCAAGACCCGGGCGACCCCCGAAGACCCCCACCGACCAGGGAGCAGCGAGACCATCGTGAGCACTGCGAGCACACCGCCGATCGACGCCACCACCACTCCCTCCTGGGCCGACCTCACGGCACACCAGGCCGCACTGAACCCGGACCTGCGCGCATGGTTCGCCCAGGACCCGGGCCGCGCCGCGCGCCTCACGTTCGACGCCGCGGACCTCCACGTCGACCTGTCGAAGAACCTCGTGACCGACGAGACGATCGCGCTCCTCGTGCGCCTCGCACAGGACGTCGACCTCGCCGGACGCCGCGACGCCATGTTCCGCGGCGACCACATCAACGTGACCGAGGACCGCGCCGTGCTGCACACCGCGCTGCGGCGTCCGTCCGGAGCCTCGCCGGCGCTGACGGTCGACGGCCAGGACGTGGACGCCGACGTGCACCGCGAGCTCGCCAAGGTCTACGCGTTCGCGGAGAAGGTCCGCTCGGGCGAGTGGACGGGCGTCACGGGCGAGCGCGTGCGCACGGTCGTGAACATCGGTATCGGCGGCTCGGACCTGGGCCCCGTCATGGCCTACGAGGCCCTGCTGCCCTACAAGGCCGAGGACCTCGACGTCCGGTTCGTGTCCAACATCGACCCGACCGACGTCGCCGAGAAGACCGCGGGCCTCGACCCGCGCACCACGCTGTTCATCGTCGCGTCCAAGACGTTCGGGACGCTCGAGACCCTGACCAACGCACGCCTCGCGCGCGACTGGCTCTGGACCGAGCTCGCGGCGGTCGACGCTCTCGACGACTCGGACGAGGCCCGGACGGCCGCGGTCGGCAAGCACTTCGTCGCGGTCTCCACGGCCCTCGACAAGGTCGCCGCGTTCGGGATCGACCCCGCCAACGCGTTCGGCTTCTGGGACTGGGTCGGCGGGCGCTACTCGGTCGACTCGGCGATCGGGACGTCGCTCGCGATCGCGATCGGCCCGGCGCGCTTCGAGGAGTTCCTCGCAGGCTTCCACGCGATCGACGAGCACTTCCGCACCACCCCGATCGAGCAGAACGTGCCCGCGCTCATGGGCCTGCTCAACGTGTGGAACGTCAACTTCCTCGGGGCGCACACGCACGCGGTGCTCCCCTACGCGCAGTACCTGCACCGCTTCCCCGCGTACCTGCAGCAGCTGACCATGGAGTCCAACGGCAAGTCGGTGCGCTGGGACGGGTCCCCCGTCACGACCGAGACCGGCGAGGTCTTCTGGGGCGAGCCGGGCACCAACGGCCAGCACGCGTTCTACCAGCTCATCCACCAGGGCACGCGTCTGGTCCCCGCGGACTTCATCGCCGTCGCGAACCCCGCGCACCCGCTCGTCGACACCGCGGCGGGCGACGAGCCCGTCGACGTGCACTCGCTGTTCCTCGCGAACTTCTTCGCGCAGACCAAGGCCCTCGCGTTCGGCAAGACCGCCGACGAGGTCCGGGCCGAGGGGACCGCGGAGGACCTCGTGAGCGCCCGCGTGTTCTCGGGAAACCGCCCCACGACGTCGATCCTCGCGCCCGCGCTCACGCCCTCGGTGCTGGGCCAGCTCATCGCGCTCTACGAGCACATCACGTTCGTCCAGGGCGTCGTGTGGGGCATCGACTCGTTCGACCAGTGGGGCGTCGAGCTCGGCAAGAAGCTCGCGAACGAGATCGCCCCGGCGGTCACGGGCGACGCCACCGCGCTGGCTGCGCAGGACCCGTCGACGCAGGCGCTCATCGGGTGGTACCTCGAGCAGCGGAGCTGACGCTCGGACTGCTGGTGCCGAGCACGAGGTTGCGGTCGTTCTGATGCCCAGAACGACCGCAACCTCGTGCTCGGCACCCCTCCAGCAGGCTCAGGCCTCGCCCGGCACGTGCTCCTTGGCCTCGTCGTACCCCTCGCTCCCGGGCAGCTCGGCCGGCCCGTAGACCAGGTGGACCACGCCCGTGGGGAAGACCTCGGAGCGCAGCAGCCGCAGGGGGTAGATCGTGTCGCCCTCGTCGAAGAGCCGTTCGCCCTTGCGGGCCGCGACAGGGTGGACCAGGAGGCTCAGCTCGTCCACGAGCCCGGCCGCGAGGAGCTGGCGGACCACCGAGATCGACCCCGCGACCAGGACCTTGGCGATGCCCGGAGTCTCCTTGAGCGTGGTCACGGCCTCGACCAGGTCACCGTCGATCCTCTCGACGTTGCGCCAGCCGAGGTCCGCGTCGCCCCGGGTCGCGACGACCTTGCGCAGGTCGCCGAGCCGCTTGGCGAACACCGCGTCCTCCTCGCCGGCCTCCTCGCGGCCGGGCCAGGCACCCGCGAAGCTGTCGTACGTGACGCGGCCCAGCAGCAGGGTGTCGACGCCCGTGTAGTCCTCGTCGACCGCGGCGCCCATGTGCTCGTCGAAGTACGGGAAGTGCCACGTCGGGTCGATCTCGACGACGCCGTCGAGCGAGCTGAACAAGGTGGAGACGAGCTTCGCCATGATGAGGTCCCTTCGGGGGTCTGCGGGTACGTCTGCTGAGACCGGGCGACGCTGCCGAACTCATCGGTCCCTGCCTCCCACCGTGGCACGCACCCCGGCGCGTTGCGCGCGCGGGGGGCGTGCCGTCGGGCCACGTGGGCTCAGCGCCGCAGGCCCAGCGCGACCACGGCCCCGACCGTGACGTGGAGAGCGGCCAGGAGCACGGTCGCGGACACGCCCGCCGCACCCAGCGGTCCGAGCAGGGACACCAGGAGCACGACGCCGCAGGTCACCATCCAGGTCCGCTCACCTGCGGTCCTCCCGGCCCGCGGCGTGCCGAACCGTCGGAGCACCGCACGGACACCCCAGCCCGCGAGACCGACGAGCAGCGAGGTGACGATCACGGAGACCGGTCCGATCACCGTGTCACCGGCTCCGCCCCGCACGACGGCCTCGACGCCGAGCGCCGTCCCGGCTCCCCACACGACCACCCCTGCCGCCGCGGCGAGCAGCGGCACGCTCCATCCGGGCACCTTCCTCGTGCGCCCCTGGCCCGTGCGCTCGGCCGCCCCGCTCGTTGCTGTCCGGTACGCGTCCATGACGTCTCCCTCCGATCGATCGGGCCCCGTCCGGGCCCGCGCCGACCCCTCGGCCGACGTCCCCACCGTGTCTCCCGGGCCTCCCTCGCCGGACCCTCCCGACGGCTCGCCCCTCACGACCGACGGCCCGCTCCCCCCTCCGAAAGTCGGTGGTGACGGCAGCGCGCCCGTTCCTAGGGTGGCGGCATGAACAGCTACCCGAACGAGAAATGCTCTCCGCCGCGGGCCCCTTCCCGGGGCGTGCTGACCGGGGCCGTGCTCGCCGTCGGCGCCCTCACCGCCCTGATGCTGTGGGGAGCCCTGCCGGGCGAGCCCGGGCCGCGCGTCGTGCTGGACGTCGTCGTCGGACTGGTCGCTGTGGCCCTCAGCCCGCTCCTGTGGTGGACACCCCGCGGGCGTCGGGGCGGCGCGGGGGCGGCGCTCGGCGACCCCGTGGTGCCGGCCCTCGTGCTGGCGGCACTTGCAGCCCTGTCCCCCGCGGCGACGCCCGCATCCACCGTCGCGACGCTCGAGGTCGCCCGCCGTCGGCCCCTGCGTGTCGCGGTGCTCGTCGCTGCGGCGGGCTTCGCGGGCCACGCGGTCCAGGCGCTGTGGCGCCCGACGGGCCTCCCGCTCGGCTGGTGGCTGCTGTGCGACGCCGCGGTGCACGCCGCACTCGTCGGCTGGGGGGCGTTCGCCCAGGCCAAGGCTCAGGTCGTCGTCGACCTGCGCGAGCGGGCACGGCGGGCCGAGCGTGAGCAGGAGCTGCGCGTGCGGGAGGCCCGCGCCGCGGAGCGCACGCGGATCGCCCGGGAGATGCACGACACGCTCGCGCACCGGCTGTCGCTGCTCGCGACCGTCGCGGGGGCGCTCGAGTTCCGGCCCGACTCCCCGCCCGAGGAGGTCGCCCGTGCCGCCGGCCTGGTCCGGGAGGGCGTGAGCGCCGCTCTCGAGGAGCTGCGGGACGTGGTGGGCGTGCTGCGCGCAGAGCCCGACGCCCTGCGCCCGGCTCCCGGGCCTGCCGACGTGGCCCGGCTCGTCGACGAGTCCCGGCTCGCGGGCGTCGCGGTCGACTGGGAGCTGGACGGCGACCTCACCGCGGTCCCGGCCACCGTGCAGGCAGCGACCTTCCGCGCGGTCCAGGAAGGACTGACCAACGCCCGACGGCACGCTCCCGGCAGCGCGGTCCGCGTCGCGGTCGTGGTCGTGCCGGGCGAGGTCCGGGTCGACGTGTCCGACGACGGCCCCTCCCCCGGGCACGCGCCCTCGCTCCAGGGGACGGGGACCGGGCTCGTCGGGCTCCGCGAGCGGGCCGGGCTGCTGCGCGGCGAGGTGCTCGCCGGGCCGCTCCCGGAGGGTGCCGGGTTCCGGCTCACGGTGTCGCTACCGTGGGGCTCATGACCGGACCCGTACGGATCGCCATCGTCGACGACGACGCCCTGGTGCGGTCCGGCCTGCGCATGATGCTGCACGGCACGCTGGGCATCGAGGTGGTCGGCGAGGCCGCCGACGGCGCGGAGGTCCCTGGCCTCCTCGACGCCCACCCCCTCGACGTGGTCCTCATGGACCTGCGGATGCCGCGGGTCGACGGGATCACCGCGACCGCCAGGGTGCGCGCCCGGACGAACCCGCCCGCCGTCGTCGTGCTCACGACGTTCGACACCGAGGACGAGGTGCTCGGAGCGCTCCGCGCCGGCGCCGCCGGCTACCTCCTCAAGGACATGCCTCCGGCCCGGATCGCGGCAGCGGTCCTCGCGGCTGCGGCCGGCGAACCGGTGCTGTCCCCCGACGTCGCGCGGCGGCTCATGGCCTCGGCCGCCTCGGTCGGCGAGGCGCGGGCACGGGCGCGGGCGTCGCTCGACCGGCTGACCGGGAGGGAGCGTGACGTCGCGCTCGCCGTCGGGCGCGGCGCGAGCAACGCCGAGGTCGGGCGCGAGCTCTACCTCAGCGTGCCGACCGTCAAGGCGCACGTGTCGAGCGTCCTGGACAAGCTGGGGCTCGAGAACCGGACGCAGCTCGCCGTGCTGGTGCGGGACGCCGGGGGCGCGTGAGCCGTCGTCCAGGCGTGCTCCGGGCCGACGCGCCGGGGTGGCTCAGTCCCCCGGCCACTCCCCCGTCCACTTCTGGAAGGCACGCGCCCCGCCACGGTCGATCAGGGCCTTGACCCCGGAGAACACCGCGCCCTGGATCAGTGCGGCGATCAGGATCTCGCGCAGCGGGTACTCCGACTGCAGTGGCGTAGGTGCGTCCTTGCGGTGGCCAGGAGACACCCGCTTGTAGACCTGCTTGAAGACCTGGCCCGCGACCAGGCCGCCGATGATCGAGCTGATCAGCCCGAACGGCCGGTACAGGATCTTCGCGGCCTTGCCGTCGTGCTCCTCGGTACGGTCGGTCACGTGGTCGATCGTGGCGTCGCTCATGCTTCGACGCTAACGCGGGGGACGGGCGGTCGCAGGGTGGGGGGTGCCGATACCGGGTGCCTGTCGGCACACCACGTCCGCCGGGCTACGAGTCCGCCGGCACCACCGCACAGCCCGCGAGGTCGAGCGCGACCCGGACCCGCTCCCCCGGTGCGGGGGCGAACGAGTGGTGCGTGGCGCCGTCGGGCACGGGTGTCGCCGACGGCATGCCGAGCGCGACCACGCGCTGCGGGCCGGCCCCCAGGTCGACGTCGACCGTGACCTCGGTGCGTCCGCGCCGGAAGGCGCTGCGGACGACCGTGCCGTTCGCGGACCATGCCCTGGATGCGTTGTCAGAACCACCCCGGTCCATACCCCGACCACGTTCTGACAACTCATCCGTGGCGTGGGCACCGGGCACGAGCACGAGCCCTGTCGGGCCGATCGCGAGCAGCTCACCACCCGCCGCCGAGGAGTTGTCAGAACCACCCCGCGGCATACCCCGGCCACGTTCTGACAACCGATCAGCCCCACGAGCCGCCTCGGAGCCCCCCACAGATCCCCCCACCGACCCCAGCGCCACGAACGCCTGGTACCCGAGGAACTCCGCGACCCGCCGCGACGCGGGAGCGCGCCACAGGTCCTCGGGCGCCGCGACCTGGAGCAGCCGCCCAGCGTCCATGACGGCCACGCGGTCGGCGACGGTGAAGGCCTCGTCGTGGTCGTGCGTCACGAACAGCGCGGTGGTCCCGGTCGCGACGAGCGCCGCGCGCAGGTCGCCTGCGAGCCGGTCGCGCAGCCCCCGGTCGAGCGCCGACAACGGCTCGTCGAGCAGGAGGAGCTGCGGCTCGGGTGCCAGGGCGCGCGCGAGCGCGACGCGCTGGCGCTCGCCACCGCTCAGCGTCGCGACGGGCCGCTGCGCGTACCCGGCGAGCCCGACGACGTCGAGCAGCTCGGCCACCCTGCCCGCCGCCGCGGACCGCTTGAGGCCCGCCATCTGGAGGCCGAACGCCACGTTCCCCGCGACGTCCCGGTGCGGGAAGAGCTGCCCCTCCTGGAACATGAGCCCGAACCCGCGCCGGTGCACGGGCACGCCCGCGAGGTCGCGCCCGTCCCACGCGATGCTCCCGCCCGCGACGGGCTCGAGCCCCGCGACGGCGCGCAGGAGGCTCGACTTGCCGCAGCCGCTCGGCCCCAGCAGGGCGAGCACCTCGCCCGGCGCGAGGTCGAGGCTCACTCCGCGCACGGCCGTGGTCCCGGGGCCCTTCGAGGAGGCCGGGTCGGGGTAGTGCACGACGACGTCGCGCACCGCGAGCCCTCGGCCCGCCGTGCTCCCGCTCGGGTCGTGCGGCACGTGCGGCTCAGCCGAGCCGTCCGTCGTTCGCTCCACCACCGTGGCTCCGTCCATCAGAACTCTCCTGCCGAGCGGTCGCCGCGCAGGCGTTCCGCCACCATCATGACCGTTGCCGTGAGGACCGCGAGGACGACGCTCGCGGCCAGTGCCATGCCGTAGTTCTCCGCCCCGGGCCGGCCGATGAGCCGGAAGATGACCACGGGGAGCGTGGCCGCGTCGGGCCGGGCCAGGAACGACGTCGCCCCGAACTCGCCGAGCGACACCGCGAACGCGAACCCGATCGCGAGACCCAGGGACCGGGCCGCGATGGGGCCGTCGACCGCGGCGAACACGCGAGCGGGCGACGCCCCGAGCGTCGCTGCGGCCTCGCGCAGCCGCGGGTCGATCGCGCGCAGCACGGGCAGCACGGTCCGGACCACGAGCGGGATCGCGACGACCGCCTGCGCGATGGGCACGAGCAACCCCGAGGTCCGCAGGTCCACGTCGATCCCGAGCGGCTTGTCGAGCGTGATGAGGAACCCGAACCCGACCGTCACGGCCGAGACGCCGAGCGGGAGCATGAAGACCGAGTCGAGCGCGCTGATCGCCCGACGACCCGTGCGCGACCGAGGCCGTCGCGAGACGACGAGCGCGACGAGCCCGCCGATCACGACCGCGAGCAGCGTCGCGATCGCGGCGGTCCGCACCGAGTTGGCCGTGGCCTCCCACACGGTCACGCTCAGGGCGTTGCGGCCGCCGGTCGTGCCGAGGTTCGCGTAGTTCGCGAGGCTCCAGCCGTCGGGGGTCTGGAACGAGCGCACGAGGAGGTTGACGAGCGGCAGGGCGATCAGGCCCAGCACGACGACGGCGGTCACCGCGAGCGGGACCGCGTCGGCCCGCAGGCGCAGCGGCCGGGCCGCGGACGTCGCCGCGGAGAGGTTGAGCGCGCGCTCGCGCCGGGCGCGGGTCCGGTTGGCCACGCTCAGCGCGACCACCACGACCACGAGCTGCACGACCGAGAGCACCGCGGCCGCGCGCAGGTCGAGGAACTGGGTCGTCTGGATCCAGATCTCGGTCTCGATGGTCCCATACTGGACCCCGCCCAGGACGAGCACGACACCGAACGCCGTGGCACAGAACAGGAACACGATCGACGCGGCCGACGCGATGGCCGGGGCCAGCGACGGCAGCGTCACGGACCGGAACGCCCGCCAGGGCGAGGCCCCCAGGGCGCGGGCCGCCTCCTCGGCACGCGGGTCGAGGTGCTCCCAGAGCCCGCCGACGGTCCGGACCACGACCGAGTAGTTGAAGAAGACGAGGGCCAGGACGATCGCCCCGAACGTCCCGTCGAGCCGCAGGAACCCGAGCAGCCCGCCCTCGACCAGCAGGGAGCGGAACGCCACTCCCACCACGACGGTCGGCAGCACGAACGGCACCGTCACGAACGCCCGCAGGAACGTGCGCCCCCGGAACCGGCACCGGTAGAGCACGTACGCGCCGGGCACGCCGAGCAGCACCGAGATCACGGTGCCGAGCACGCCCTGCCACAGCGTCAGCCCGATGATCCGCCAGGTCCGCGGCTCGGAGAACACCTCGGCGAAGCCGGAGAGGTCGAGGGAGCCGTTGGTGACGAACCCGCGCGCGATCAGCGTCACGACGGGCCACGCGAAGAACACCCCGAGGAAGAGCAGCGGCAGCCCGGCGGCGAGCCCCCACAGGAGGACCCGCCCGCCGCGCTGCACGGCCGCGGGCAGGCCGCGGCTCACGGGCATCGTGCTCAGCCGATCACCGTCGACGTCCACGCCTTGATCCACTCGTCGCGGTGGGCCGTGATGTCGGCGGGGGCGACCTCGAAGGGCGACGGGGACAGGGGCGCGAACTCGGCCCAGCCCTCGGGCAGCTCGGTGTCCGCGTCCGCCGGGTACATGTACATGTTGTCGGCGATGTCGGCCTGGAACGCGTCGCTCACGAGGAAGTCGACGAGCTTCTTGGCGCCCTCGGGGTTCTTGGCCCCGGCCAGCACGCCCGTGTACTCGACCTGGCGGAAGCACGTGTCGAGCAGCGCGCCCGTGGTGGTCTCGGTACCGTCCTCGGTGACCGTGAACGCGGGCGACGTCGAGTAGGACAGCACGAGGGGGCGTGGGCCCTTGCCCTCGGAGCCGGAGAAGTCGACGTAGTAGGCGTCGGACCACCCGTCGGCGACCTTGACGCCGTTGTCCTTGAGCTTGCTCCAGTAGCCCTCCCAGCCGTCCTCGCCGTAGGCGCCGACGGTCGCGAGCAGGAACGACAGCCCGGGCGACGAGGTCGCGGGGTTGGTCACGACGAGCAGGTCCTTGTACGCGGGCTCGGTCAGGTCGTCGAGCGTCGTGGGCTCGGGGATCCCCGCGGCCGAGAACCAGGCGCGGTCGACGTTGACGCAGACGTCGCCGAGGTCCACGGGGGTGAGCTCGCCGTCGCCCACGGCGTACTGGGTCGCCGAGTCGGCGAGGCCCGAGGGCGTGTAGGGCTCGAGCACGCCCTCGTCGATCGCGCGGGTCGCGAACGAGTTGTCGATGCCGAACACGACGTCGCCGAGCGGCGCGTCCTTGGTCAGGATGAGCTGGTTGACGAGCGCTCCGCCGTCGCCGGGAGCGACCTGCTTGACGGTCAGCCCGGACTCCTTCTCGAACGCGGCGAGGACGTCCTCGCTCACGTTGAAGGAGTCGTGCGTGACGAGCGTGACGGTGCTCGCCTCGGCGCTCGACGAGGTGTCGCCCGCGCCCGTGTCGGTCGTGCCGGCACAGGCCGTGAGGGCCAGCGCGCTGAGCCCGCCGACGAGGCCGAGGCCGATCGTGCGGGCGGTGCCGCGGCGGGTACTGATGGTGTTCATGTGTCCTCCTTGGACGTCACAGGAGGGGGACCTCGCGCACGGGAGGTCCCGTGAGCGAGGCTGGAGAAGCCCGACTTCCTCCACCGGTGCTAACCGGATCAGGTTCGAGGGTCTGCGGTGGTCCGCACTCTCAGCGCCTGTTGCCCGTTGTCTCCGGGCGGTCGGCGCTCCCCTGTCGTTCACCTGCGACTTTACACCGCGGTCCGACGGCGCAGGCAGGGGTCCGGCGTGTGGTCTCGCCCGGGGCGCGCCCCGCCCCGGGCGACGGCTACGGTGGGACCTGAGCTCCGCCGTCGGGCACCTTCACGACGCGCGGCGCGCCCCGCCCGCCTCACCCTCACCTGGAGGTCCACATGGCCGAGAACGAGCAGACCCTCACCGAGAAGGTCGCGACCGTCGCCCTGACGCTGGCCGCGGGCTGGGTCGCGCAGAAGGTCGTGAGCTTCGCGTGGGCCAAGGCCACGGGGCACGACGCCCCCAAGGACCTGGACGACCCCGAGGTCAGCATCATCAGCGCCGTCACCTTCGCCGCGGCCGCTGCGGCCGCGAGCGTGTTCGCCCGCCGTTTCGCGGGGCGCGAGGCCAAGCGCGTCGTGACGCGGCTCGCGGCCCGCGCGTCCTGAGGTCGGGGTCGGGCGGCTCCGGCGGGTCAGCGCCCGCCGCGTCACGGATGTTCCGTAGGGTGTCTCGATGCCCTCCTCTCCTGCCGCCCGACGCCGTCGCTCACCCCTCGTAGGAGGCCTCCTCGTCGTGGGGCTCGCACTGACCGGGTGCTCGTCGTCCGGGAACGGCTCCGAGGTGTCGCCCTCGCCGAGCGTGGCCCCGACCGCGGTCGCGCTGCCGGGCGGCACGGTCGGCAAGGCGGCCGCCTGGGTGCTCGAGGTGCTCAACGCGGACGCGTCCCCCGATGCCGCGACGCTCGATCGGCGGTTCGCCCGGACGTTCCTGGACCAGGTGCCCGCCGCCCAGCTCGTGCCCGTGCTGGACCAGCTCCGCGCGGACCGGGAATGGGTGCCGGTCTCGGTCGACGTCGTCGACGCGGGCGAGAAGCAGGCCGCGCTGACGATCGTCGGGGCGAGCGGGCAGTTCTTCACGATGCAGATCGGTGTCGACGCGGACAGCCGCATCGAGACCCTGTTCTTCGGCCCGGGCGACGACCCGCACCGCGAGCCCGCGGCGAGCTGGGACGAGCTGGGCGAACGCCTCGACGCCGTGGACGCGCAGAGCTCGCTGCTCGTGGCCCAGGTCCTGGACAACGGGACGTGCCAGGCGGTCGAGGAGGCTCCCGGCGGCTCGGACCCGGACGAGGTGCTGCCGCTCGGCTCGATCTTCAAGCTCTACGTGCTGGGCGCGGTGTCGCAGGCCGTCGAGGCCGGGACGCTGACCTGGGACGACGAGCTGACCGTGACCGACGACGTGCGGTCCCTGCCCTCGGGGCAGCTCCAGGACGCGCCCACGGGCACCGCGGTCACGGTGCGCGAGGCGGCCGAGCTCATGATCTCGATCAGCGACAACACCGCGACCGACCTGCTGGTCCAGGCCGTGGGGCGTGACGCCGTCGAACGCGCGCAGGCCACGCTGGGGCACGCCGACCCGTCGCTCAACACCCCGTTCCTCACGACCCGCGACGCGTTCGCGATCGCCTGGGGCTCGCCGTCGCAGGCCACCGGGTGGGCGGCGGCCGACACCGCGGGACGGCGCGCGATGCTCGACGCGCTGCCCGGCGGGCCCCTCGCCGTCGACCCCGCGGGAGTGACCACGCCCGTGTGGCAGGACGACGTCGACTGGTTCGCGACGTCGTCGGACCTGTGCGCCGCGCACGTCTGGTTGCACGACCGCGGCGAGCAGGACCCCGTGGTGCGCGAGGTGCTCTCGGCCAACCCCGGCATCGAGGTCGACACGACGGCGTGGCCCTACGTCGCGTTCAAGGGTGGCAGCGCGCCCGGCGTCCTGGCGGGCTCGTGGCTCGCGGAGGACGCCGCGGGCGACACGTACGTCGTGACCGTGCAGCTCGCGGCCACGGACCCGGCCGTGCTCGCGAACCCGATGGTGCTGGTCGACACCGCGGAGAGCGCGTTCGCGCTGCTGGGTGGGGCGGCGGGCTCGAAGTAGGGCGAGCTGCGCGAGGCCCCCGGGGACCGGGGCTGACCGTCGTCCTGCCCCGGCCCTGCCCGGGATCTCCGTCGTGGGGCCTACGCGCCGGGAGCCAGCTCCGCGACGGCCTTGTCGATCCGCCGCTGCCGGGTCTCGGGGGTCTTGGCGGCCTCGATCGGCTCGACCAGCGCGCGCCGGCGGCTGAACGACAGCCCGTCGAACGCCGCACGCGCCTCGGCCGTGAGCGCTGCCGCGAGGTCGTCGGGCACGGTGACCTCACGCGGTGCGTCGTCGACCTCGATCTCGACGTCCACCTCGTCGCCGCCCGATACCCCGGCGGCCTCCCTGTTCTCCGCGCTGAGCGCGATCATGAACCGCCCCTGGTACGGCGCGACCGAGCTGCGGTAGGTGTGCCCGCCGAGCGTGACGCGCACCGGGACGCGCTTGCCCGCGTCGAGCGCGGCGACCACGTCGTCGGGCACGGGGATGCCGGTGGCCGTCTTGCCGCTCTGGAGGATCGTCGTCCGGAATCGCATGGGCCGAGTTTTCCACCGGCCCGACGACGTCGCGCGCCGACCGCTCGACGCTCGCCCCGCCGTCGGGCCGGGTGGGGCCGCCGGGGGCGGGGACGCCTGGGCCGAGGTAGAACATGCTGCGCGAGGTAGAACGCACCGCGCACTACCTCGCGCAGCACGTTCTACCTCGCGGTCACCTGGTCACGCCGTCGCCCCCGGTCACGCCGTCAGCATCGCCGCCGGGTTGTCGTGCGTCAGCCGACGCAGCACCTCGCGCTCGACGCCGCGCCGGGCGAGCATCTCGGTGAAGACGGTCGGCACGTACGCGAAGCCGTTGCCGCCGTTCTGCACCCACATCTGCTTGAGGAACACGTCGTGGCTCAGGAGCACCTGCCCCGCGAACCCCAGGTCGACGAGCCGGTGGACCGCGCCCGCGGTCGTGTGCGGGTCGGGCGAGACACCCTCCTTGGGGTAGGTGATGTCCATGCCGACCATGTCGAACTCGAGCCACACGCCCCGCTCCGCGACGGCCCGCTGGTACTCGGGGTCCTCGGCCGAGGGGTCCATGTGGCACAGCACGACCTTCTCCGGCCGCACTCCCACCTCGTCGAGCACGAGGTCGAGGATCTCGTGCGCGCGACGCTGCCACCCGGGCAGGTGGATCTGCATCGCGACCTGCGGGTGCTCGAGCTGCGCCAGGGCCGAGGCCCGCAGCGACGCCCGCTCCCCCGCGGTGAAGTCCGGCGAGACGCCGATCTCGCCGATCACGCCCGGGCGGATGCCCGTGTCCCGCACGCCGTCGGAGAGCTCGCGCGAGATCGCTGCGGCCTGCGCGTCCACGGCCTGTACCGTGATGCGCTCGCCCTCGAACTTCTCGAGGTAGGCGCCCGCCCCCATGACGACGTTGAGGCCCGTGCGGCTCGCGACGTCCGCCAGGCGCTCGGGGTTGCGCCCGATCGACTCGCTCGACGTCGCGTCCACGACGGTCCGGCCGCCGAGGGCCGCGAAGCTGCGGATCTCGGCCTCGACGGCGGCGACCGGCTTGTCGGCGATGTTGTCGGCGCAGCAGTACGGGTCCTGACGCAGCGCCCAGGCGACCGATGCGGACACCGGCTCGCGGACCACGGCCTGGGAGAACTCGTAGCTCGGCGCGTCGAGCACACCGGAGAGGTCGTTGAACAGGTGCTCGTGGGGCAGGGTCAGCCCCAGGTCCTGCGCGGCGACGGGTCCGGTGACCGTCTGGACGAACCCGACCGGCGTGACGTTCATCGCGGGCTCACCTCTCCTGCTTCACCACCGCCGACGGCGGCGGCCACTGCGGTGTCCGCGGTCGTCTCCGGCGACTTCCCCGACGGGATCATGCCGATGACCGCGGCGATCAGCGCGATCACGGTGCCGATGATCGTGGCGGCGTAGATCGTGTGGCCGAGCGAGGGGATGGCCGCGTCGATGAGGAGCGAGCCCACGAGCTGACCCGCGGTGGACGCGAGGCCCAGGAGCAGCAGGCCCAGCCCGCGGACCAGGAGCGCCATGAGCGCGATCGAGAGCAGGCCGAGCGGGCCGCCCAGGTACATCCACCACGAGCCGGGGAGCTGGAAGTCGACACCCGAGGTCATGGCGCGGATCGCGTAGGCGATGCCCAGGGCCGTGAAGCCGACCAGGAAGTTCCAGCCGATCGAGACCAGCATCGAGCCCGTGGCGTCGGCCACGGCCGCGTTGCCCGCGGGCTGCCACCCGGCGAGGAGGCCACCGACGAACGGCATGATCGCGAGGGCGATCGTGTGCGGGGCCGAGAAGTTCGGCGAGATGACGATGACGGTCGCGACGATCGCGAGGACCGCGCCCGCGAGGCGGAAGAACGTGAGCGGCTGCTTGACCGAGGCGGTGACGCCCAGGCGGTCGCAGATCACGCCCGAGATGACGAGACCCGAGATGAGCGAGATCTGGAACGTCGCGACGCCCAGGACGCCGACCGTCACGCCCTCGGACAGGACGATGACCGCACCGCACAGGCCCGCGAGGAAGTTCCACCACGGGATCGTGCGGCCCTTGATGAGGCGCGGGATCGCGAGCGCCTCGCGACGCGTCACGGGACGCGCGAACACGATGACGAACATCAGGACCAGGCCCGTGCCGAACGAGATGAGGGCGGCCGCGTGGCCGTCGCCGATCGTCTTGCCGAGCTGACCGTTGACCGCCGCCTGCATGGGGCCCAGGGCCCCGGCCAGGACGGTCGCGAGGACGAGGAGCGCGGTCGCGGTGCTCTTGACCTTGCTGCGCTGGGGCGACGGGGCGGCCGTCTGGGCGCCTCCCGAGCGGGAGGCGGTCTCCGGCGTGGTGTGCTTCATTGCTTGGCCGTGCCTTTCATCTTTCGACGGTACGTCGGATCGGTGGACCGATCGAACGGCCAGCCCTGGGTCGACGCTGAGTGGTCGGGCTGGGTGGGGGTCGTGCGGTCGTGCGGGTCGTGCTGGGCCGAGCGGGTCACTGCCCCGGTGCGACGTCCTCCGGGAGGGCTGCAGGGACCTCGTCGGCGAGCGGCAGGGACTCGATCGCCCCGTCGCGAGTGGTCGTGACGGCCGCGACGCGGGCAGCCCAGCGGGCTGCCCCGACGAGGTCCTCACCACGCAGCAGCCCGTCGGCGAGCGCTGCGCAGAAGCTGTCGCCCGCGGCCGTGGTGTCGATCGCGTCGACGCGCACCGCGGGGACGGGGGTCGGGAGGCCGTCGCGCGGGACCACGACCGAGCCGTCGGCCCCGAGGGTCACGACGACGTCGCCCGGGAAGGCGAGCCCGCGCACCATGGCCACGACGTCCGCGAGGGACTCGGGGGCCTCGCCCGCTCCCGCGAGGGTCGCGAGCTCGAACCGGTTGGGGACCAGGACGTCGAACCGGTCGCGGATCTCGGCGGGGACCGGGATCGCGGGGGCCGGGTTGAGGATGGTGGTCCCGGTCGCGAGGCGCGTGACCGCGGCGAGCGAGCCGAGCGGCGTCTCGCACTGGCACAGCACGACCTGCGCGTCGGCGACGGCTCGCACCGCGGGGTCCCGCGAGTCGACGAACGACTCGTCCACGTCGGCGTTGGCGCCCGCCTCGATGACGATGGTCGACTCGGGCTGCTCCCAGAGGATCACGGCCGTGCCGGTGGGCTCCTCGGACGTCGCGACCGACGTGACGTCGAGCCCCTCGGCCACGAGCCGGGCCGTGATCTCGCGGCCCGCGTCGTCGTCCCCGACGGCCCCGACCATCGCGACGCGGCGGCCGAGCCGCGCGGCGGCGACGGCCTGGTTGGCCCCCTTGCCGCCGGGCGAGCGCTTGAGCCCGGTCGCGCTGATGGTCTCGCCCGAGCGCGGGATCCGGTCGACGGTCAGCCGGACGTCCATGTTGAGGCTGCCGACGACCGTGATCTCGGGAGTTGGGGCCGGGGCGCCCCCGCTCCCGTGGTCGGTGCTCATCAGCCCGCGAGCCAGGTCACGGCCTGGCCGAAGAGCTTCGGGTAGCCGGACCACTCCATGAACTCGCGGGGGGCCCAGTGCGGGGAGATGTCGGACGCGAAGGCCAGCGTGCGCCCCTCGCCCTCGGTGCGCACGGCGACGAGCGGGCGTCCCTCGATCGTGGCGAGGACGGTCGCGTCGGCCTTGGCCGTGAGCTTCTGGTAGCCGAGCAGGATGGGCCACTCGGCGTCGAGGCCCGCGGTCACGGGGTGCTCGACCTCGGTCAGGACGCCGCCGATGCCCTCGGGGGTCTCCTCGCGGTCGTCGTACGGGAGGATCTCGACGGGCAGCACGGCCTCGACCGCGGTGCCGTGGTAGTTGGCCTTGGCCTGGAAGCCCTGGAAGCTGAGGTAGCCGCCGGCCATCATGAGGCCGCCGCCGCGACGCACCCACTCGGCGAGGAGCTTGATGCGGTTCGGGAAGGGGCGTCCCTCGGAGAACACGACGGGCGGCAGGAGCAGGGTGTTGGCGCCGATGTCCGAGAGCAGGACGACGTCGTACGCGTCGAGCTCCTCGAGCGTCGACGGGAAGTCGGTCGCGACGAGGTGCGAGGGCAGGTGGGTGACCTCGTGGCCCTCGGCGGCGAGCGCCTCGAGCAGCTTGGCGCAGCCGATCTCCAGCTGGGCGTGCGGGAAGGCGTCGTAGCCCTTGTAGTCCGTCGCGGCATTGATCCACGACTCTCCGGCAAGCAGCACGCGGCTCATGCGGTTCTCCTCAAGACGGTTCGGGCTCGGCCGCACATCGGCGACGTTGCGCAATGTTGTGTTGCTGTTGCGCAACAACCTAGGTGTGCGTCAGGCTCGTGTCAACCGGCGACCTGTCGGACGGACGCCTCCACCCCTCGGGCCCCGCGAGATGCCGCACGATCACAGGGCTCCCTGGACATTGGACGCGCCCACGACCAGCGCAGCGATAGGCTCTGGGAGCATCCGACGGCCGGGCGCACGAGCAGAGGGGTGGACACCATGACGTTGACGCAAGTTGCGCAACACGCGGGAGTCTCGACCTCGACGGCCTCGCGCTACCTGCGCGGCCAGCTCAACGTCCAGCCGGAGACCGCCGCGCGCATCGACGCCGCGGTGGCCGCGCTCGACTACCGCGGCGCCACACCGGGACGGGTCGCGCGCGGCTCCCGGTCGGCCACGCCCCGGCAGGGATCGCCCGCGCGCGGGACGGGCGTCGTCGCCCTGGTCGTCCCCGACTTCACCAACCCGTTCTTCACGACGCTCGCCGAGGAGTGTGCCGACCTCGCCGCCTCCCGCCAGATCCCCCTCGTCGTCGCCGTCTCCGGCAAGCACGGCGAGCGCAACGGCGGCCTCAGCCCGCTCATCGGCGGGACCGACGTCCTGGGCGGCCTCATCTACCTCGGGATGAGCCGCACCGACGAGCGCCTGGCCCGCGCGGTCGCGGACGGCCTGCCGGTCGTGGTGATCGACGAGGAGATCGACCTAGACCTCGCGGTGGACACCGTCACGGTCGACAACTACGGCGGCGCGTACCAGGCCACGAGCTACCTCATCCAGCAGGGGCACCGCCGCATCGCGCACGTCGCGGGTCCGCCCGAGCTCTCGACGACCCAGGAACGCAAGCGTGGCTACCTCGACGCGCTGGCCGACGCCGGGCTGACGGCCGACCCCGACCTGATCCGCCACGGCCCGTACACCGAGCAGTTCGGCGCCTCGACCTTCCCGTACCTCACCCGACCGGGCAGCGCGCCCACCGCGGTGTTCGTCGGCAGCGACATCGTGGCCGTCGGCATGCTCGGCGCGGCCGAGCTCCACGGCATCCGCATCCCCGAGGACCTCTCGGTCGTGGGCTGCGACGGCATCCGCATCGGCCAGTGGCTGCGCCCGCAGCTCACGACCCTCGAGCAGCCGGTCGCGGCGCTCGCGCTCTCGGCGGTCGACGCGCTCGAACGGGCCATGGCCCGCCGGGAGGCGCAGGAGTCGGCCGGGACCGGTGGGGCCGCCACGGGCTTCGAGCCCGCTCGCACGGTCCTCCCGCTCCACCTGGTCATCCGCGGATCGGTCGCGCCGCCGTCGGCCTGACGTCCTGCCCTCGACGCGCGGCGCACACCCGTGCGGCACCCTGTCCGATAGTGTCCACGGACCGGTGATCCCCACCTCGACGTCGAGGCGGAGCCGGCCCCGTCCTGGCGACGCCGCCGGGCCCGCACGTCGAGAGGACCGCCCATGCCCCCCAGGCTCAGCGCCACCGCACTCCTCTGGTGGGGCGTGGGACTGATCGTCGCCGGAGTCGTGGGCAACCTCGTGCTGCCGCAGCTCGTCTCCGAGCTCGTCTACTCGTCAGGGAGCGCCGTCTTCCAGACGATCCTCCAACCGGTCTCGTCCCTCGTGTCGGTGGCCCACTACCTGGGCGCAGGACTCGTCGCGGCGGCCTTCACCGTGCGCGCACTGACCCGGAGCCCTGGTGAGCGCTACACGGGTCCGGCGCCGTACTCACCGCCCAAGCCCGGCAACGAGCCGCCCCGCTGAGCTGGCGTGGCTCACCCCGTCGCCGCGGTGATGGTCTCCAGGAGGGAGCCGATCACGACCAGGTAGATGAGCGCGAAGAACACCGTGTGCAGACCGCTGAAGAGCAGCGCGTCACGCACCTTGCCCGGGGCGCGGAAGTAGCCGAGGAACTTCCGGAGGAAGCCGATCGGGTGCGCCAGGTCCCAGCTGTTGAACCGGATGTACCGACCCAGGTAGATGCCGAACGAGACGAGCACGAGGACCACCGCGACCACCACCCAGGATGCCGGTCGCTCGAACGGCTTGGGGTCGTCGGGGTAGCGCAGCACGGCGTAGAACATCTGCACCAGGAAGATGTTGACCACGGTGTTGAGGACCCCGGACATCGCGAGGGACAGGACCGCGACGATGTCGTACCAGAGCGGCACGTCCTCGCCGTCCTTGCGGTGGCTGAAGTTGAGCTCGGTCACGAGGTACCCGGCGTTGGGCAGGAGCAGCAGCCAGACCACGAGCCCGGCGGCCGCGACGGTCACGACGAGCCACGTCGACGCCCCGGCCGCGCTGAGCGCCAGGTCACCGACGATCCAGAACGTCAGCACGAACACTGGCAGCACCGACAGCCCGATGTTGAGCAGCATGGGCCGGTAGACCTCGGTGCGGAACAGCGGGGCGCGCAGGAGGACGAGCGCGAACGCGAAGACGTTCAGGAGGATCACGCCGAGGAACAGCAGGTTCATGGTGGGCTCTCGTGGTGCGGTGCGGGCAGGTGAGGCGCGGGTGCCGCTCGGGCCGCACGGGCGGGGACCGAGCGGCCGGGCCGCGGTCAGGTAGACCACGGTAGGGCCCGACGGCGCCTCCGCCAGCCCGCGCGACACGTCACCCTCGCGGCTAGCGTGGGTCGCGCGGGAATCTCGAGCTCCACCGATTCGTCCAAGGACGGGCGACCGAACCCCGGGAGTCACAGTGACGCACCACGACGAAGCAGCGACGCCGCCGGCGGCTCCCGGCCCGGGGAAGGACGCGACGCCCGCCGCAGGGGGTGCCGGGACCCCGACTCCCACGGGCGCCGCACCCGGCGGCTCAGCGACCCTGATGCTCACGCTCGCGACGATCGGCTTCGCGGTGAACTTCTGGGCATGGGCTCTCATCAGCCCGCTCGGTGGCGCGTACAGCAAGGCGCTCGGACTGTCGGCCGTGCAGCAGTCGGTGCTCGTGGCGGTGCCGGTCATCGTGGGCTCGCTCGGCCGTATCCCGGTCGGTGCGCTCACGGACCGGTACGGGGCCAGGATCATGTTCCCGCTGGTCAGCGCAGCGACGATCCTGCCGGTGCTGTTCATCGGCTTCGTCGCCGACAGCTACCCGATGCTCATCCTGGGTGGCTTCTTCCTGGGCCTGGGCGGTACGGCGTTCGCGGTCGGCGTCCCGTTCGTCAACGCCTGGTACCCGCCGGCGAGGCGAGGGACGGCGATCGGGATCTTCGGGATCGGCATGGGCGGCACCGCGATCTCGGCGTTCACGACCGTGCGGATCTCCGACACGTACGGCGAGACCGCACCGTTCGTGCTCGTGGCATGCGTCCTGGCCGTCTACGCGGTGGTCTCGTGGCTCCTGGTGCGCGACGCCCCGGGCCGCGTCCCTGCCGCGCACGGGAACTTCCTCGCGCGGACCTGGGCCACGTTCAAGCTGCCCGCGACGCTCCAGCTCTCGTGGCTCTACGCCGTGGGCTTCGGCGGTTTCGTGGCGTTCAGCGTCTACCTGCCGACCTTCCTGGTGAACGCCTACGACCTGACGGCCGCCGACGCCGCCGCGCGGACCGCGGGGTTCGTGGTCCTCGCCGTCGCGATGCGGCCCGTGGGAGGCACGCTCTCGGACAGGTTCGGCGGCATCCCCGTGTCGGTCGTGTGCTTCGCGGTCGTGACGGTCCTCGCGGCGGTCGTCGCGTTCCAGCCCGACCTGGTGCCGCTCGGGACCGTCGCGTTCCTCGGGCTCGCCGCTGGGCTCGGCGCGTCGTCGGGCGCGACGTTCGAGCTCGTGGCCAAGGTGGCCCCGCAGGACAAGGTCGGAGCAGTCACGGGCCTCGTGGGCGCGGCGGGCGGCCTCGGCGGGTTCATCCCTCCGCTCATCATGGGCGCGGTGTACCAGCTCAACGGGGACTACGGCCTGGGCTTCGCGGCCCTCGCGGTGACGGCACTCGTCACGCTGCTCTTCACGCTGGGACCGGTGCGGCGAGGCACGCGCGGCTGACGGGCGGCACGGCCCGCTCCTCGGACGGTCCTCGTCCGCCGTGCCGCCAGGCGTGGCCCCTCACCCGGCGCGTCGGCCTACGGTGTCCCCATGGACCCGCGCCCCTCCGATGAGTTGTCAGAAGCCCACCGGGCTCCAGACCGGCCACGTTCTGACAACACGTCCACGCCGGGCGAGTTGTCAGAAGCCCATTGGGCTCCAGACCGGCCACGTTCTGACAACACGTCCACGCCAGGCGGCAACCCGCCAGCGAGCTCGACGAGCCGTCCCGAGGGCCGCTCGCCCACCGACCATGCGGCTGCCGGGCGCGTGCACTCGGTCGAGGAGTACCGCGACCACGTCCTGACGCTGGTCGCGCCGCTGGCCGCCGAGCAGGTCGCCCTCGACGCGCTCGCGACCGGGACCCCCGCGCGGCGCGTGCTCGCGCACGACGTCCGCTCGCTCCTCGACGTGCCCCGCTTCGACGCCTCGGCCATGGACGGGTACGCGGTCCGCAGCGCGGACCTTGCGACCGCGAGCGCCGCGTCACCCGTGACGCTCCGGGTCGTGGGCGACATCGCGGCGGCTCCGACGGCGAGCGTGCCCACGCCCGGGCCGGCCGCCGGACAGCCCACCACGCCCCCGACGGGCGCCCCTCTCACCGAGGCCGGCTCGCCCGCCACCCTCACCGACGCCCCCGCCGACGCCCCACCCACGACCCACCCCGCCCACGCGCCCGGCGAGGCGACCCGCATCATGACGGGCGCACCCGTGCCCGACTGGTGCGACGCCGTCGTGCCCGTGGAGCGGACCTCGACGCGTCGCTTCACACCCGGTGCGCCCCTCGACCCGACCATCCAGGTCGACGCCCCCTCGCGCGCCAACATCCGCCGCCGTGCGGAGGACGTCGCGATCGGCGACCTCGTCGCCGCGGCGGGCGCACCGACGACCGCGCGCCTCGTCTCCGCGGCGGCCTCGGCGGGCCATGCGAGTCTCGCCGTGCACCGCGTCCCGCGCGTCGCGGTGCTGTCGACGGGCAGCGAGCTGGTCCCGGTGGGGACCGCGCCCGGCCCGGGCCAGATCCCCGACTCCAACTCGCTCCTGCTCGCGGCGTGCGTGCGTGACGCGGGAGGCGTCCCGGTGCGCGTGGGGGCGGTCCCGGACACGGCCGAGGCGCTGCGCGCGGTGCTCGACGACGTCGCTCCCCACGTGGACCTGATCGTCACCTCGGGCGGGGTCAGCGCGGGCGCGTTCGACGTGGTCAAGGAGGTCCTGAGCGGTGCCCAGGACGCGGCGCTCACCCCGGCGCAGGGCCCTTCCGACGTCCTGCTGGTCGCGGTCGGCATGCAGCCCGGCAAGCCCCAGGCCGCGGCGCGCTGGCGCGGGACCCCGATGCTCGGGCTGCCGGGCAACCCCGTGAGCGCGTACGTGTCGTTCCGGGCGTTCGTGCGTCCCGCGGTTCGCCGGCTCGCGGGTCACCCCGACCCGGCCGAGCCCCTCGTCGAACGCGTCGCCGCGGAGGGGTGGCGATCGCCCGCGGGGCGCCAGCAGTTCCTCCCGGTGCGTTTCGTCGGGGACGACGGCGTGGCCCCGGTCGGGCCCGGCGCCCACCACGTCTCGGCCCTGACCCGGGCCGACGCGATCGCGGTCGTGCCGCCCGAGGTCGAGGCGGTTGGGCCGGGCGACACCGTGCGTGTCATGGTGATCGCATGAGCGAGTTCACGCACCTCGACGAGCGCGGCCACGCCCGCATGGTCGACGTCACCCTCAAGCAGCCCACCGTCCGCTCGGCGACCGCGACGGCCGTCGTCCGCTGCGGCCCCCACATCGTCGCGGCGCTGCGCTCGGGCGAGGTCCCCAAGGGCGACGTGCTCGCGGTCGCGCGCATCGCGGGCATCCAGGGGGCCAAGAAGACGGCCGAGCTGCTGCCGCTCGCGCACATCATCGGGGTGCACGGCGCGACCGTGGACCTCGACGTCCAGGACCACGGGGTGGAGATCAGCGCGACCGTGCGCACCGCGGACCGCACGGGGGTCGAGATGGAGGCGCTCACGGCCGTCGCGGTGGCCGGCCTCGCGGTCGTGGACATGGTCAAGGGGCTCGACAAGTCGGTCGAGCTGAGCGACGTCCGCCTCCAGGCCAAGACGGGCGGCAAGTCGGGCGACTGGGTGCGCTCGGTGTGAGCACCCCCCTGCCGCCGGAGGTCCTCGCGTTCGACGCCGTCGTGCTCGCGGGGGGGCGCGCCCGGCGCCTGGGCACGTCCAAGCCGCAGCTCGTCGTCGACGGCGCCCGTCTGCTCGACCACGTGCTCGCGGCGACCCGTGACGCGCGGGCGACGGTCGTCGTCGGGCCTGCCGACCTGGCCTCCGACGCGTACGTCCTCACGCGCGAGGACCCGCCGTTCGGCGGTCCGGTCGCGGGCACCGCGGCGGGCCTCGCCGCCCTGCCCGACGGCGCCGCCCCCTGGGTCCTCCTCCTCGCCTGCGACGTCCCGCGCGCCGCGGAGGCCGTGCCGCTGCTCGTGGCGAGCGTGGCCGGCGCGCCCCGGACGGGCACGAGCGGCGACGTGGTCGACGGCGCGCACCTCGCGGCCGGCGGGAAGGCCCAGTGGCTCGTGGGGCTGTACCGGCGCGAGGCGCTCGACGCCGCGGTGGCCCGCGTCGCGCAGGACGTCCCGGTCGGTGACCCGTCCGACGGGGACCCGTCCGGTGGCCCTCGCACGGGGACGGCGAGCGGTCTCTCTCCGTCGGGCCTGCACGGCGCTCCCGTCCGCCGCCTCGTCTCAGGGCTGAGACTCCTGGAGGTCGAGGACGTGGACGGCCTGAGCACCGACGTCGACACGTGGCAGGATGCGGAGTCATACGCGCACCGTCGCGCGCAGAGCAGTACTCCGAGTCACGACCTGCACGGATCATCGGGAGGCATGGCATGAGCAACCTCGAGCGTTGGGTGGACGCCCTCGTCGACGAGTTCGACCTGGACCGCGAGGCGGTGGACATCGGAGCGATCCTCGACCTGGCCCGGGACGCCGCGCACCGCGTAGAACGGCCCGCTGCACCCTTGACGACGTTCATCGCGGGGTACGTCGCCGGGCTCTCGGCGGGCGAGGGGGCAGACCACCCCGGCCTGGACGCCATGGAACGGGCGACCGAGCTCGCGCTCGCGTGGGACGTCGAGGCGACGCTCGACGAGGTCGTCGAGGAATCCGCAGACCCCGCCGGGACCGCTGGAGCCGAAGGCGCAGCGAGCCCGGCAGACCCCTCGCTCGAGAGGGCATGACGTGCCGCAGGTCCGCTACTTCGCGGGGGCCGCTGAGGCGGCCGGGCTCGAGGCGGAGTCGCTCCCGGGCGCCTCGGTCGGCGAGCTCTTCGCCGCGATGACCACGCGCCACCCCGCGCTCGCCGAGGTGCTGCCGCGCTGCTCGGTGCTCGTGGGCGGCGTGCGGACGGCGGACCACGGCGTCGCGCTGGCCGACGACCAGCAGGTCGACGTGCTGCCGCCCTTCGCGGGCGGCTGACGGCCACCCGCCTTCGGCCACGCGCTGAGTGCGCGGGGGCAGCGCTCGAGGCCAGGATCGGTCGCGGGCGACGGCCGCGGGAAGCTAGTGGTCCCCGCCAGCGAGCTGCGAGAACACGTGCGGCAGCAGCGGCTCGAGCACGGTCCACCCGTCCCGCACCCCGCCCGGCGACCCGGGCAGGTTCACGACGAGCGCGCGCGTCCCGTGCGCGGCGGGCGCGGTCCCGACGATCCCGCGCGAGAGCACCGCGCTGGGCACCACGGTCGCGCCCCGACGCCGGATCGCCTCGGCGACGCCCGGCAGCTCCTGATCGACGACCTCGGCCGTACCCTCGGGCGTGTGGTCGCGTGGGCCGATGCCCGTCCCGCCCGTGGTGACCACGAGGCGCGCCCCCTCGACCAGCGCCGAGGTGAGGGCGTCGCGGACGGAGTCGACGCCGTCGGGCACCAGACGCAGCGTGACGCGCTCGAAGCCTCCCGTCTCCAGGAGCGAGACCAGGAGCGGGCCCGACCGGTCGGTCGACTCGCCGCGCGATCCGCGGTCGGAGACCGTGACGACGGTGACCGGCAGGTGGGCGAGGGGGAAGCCCGCGGAGGGCCCGTCGAACGAGGTCATGAGAGCACCGTAGACAATCGCGCGGCGCGGGGCGACGGAACCGTGCTCGTCGGGCGGGAGCGACCGGACCTGGGCATACTGCGAGGCAGACGAACGTACACGCACGGTCCTGCTCGCCCCAGGAGGTCGCATGTCGCAGTCCACCGTCCCCGGCCCGGGCACCGCCGCCCGCGCCGCGGGCGCCGCACGCCCTGAGTCCCCCGGAGGTGGTGGTGAGGACGCGCTGCTCCGGCTCGGCAAGCACCTGCGCCGCGGGGAGGTCTCGCCCGACCTGCGGCAGCTGTTCCTCCAGGGGGGCCGCGAGGGCGACGTCTTCTACCGGGACCGGTGGTCGCACGACAAGGTCGTGCGCTCGACGCACGGCGTGAACTGCACGGGCTCGTGCTCGTGGAAGGTGTACGTCAAGGACGGCATCATCACGTGGGAGACGCAGCAGACGGACTACCCGTCGGTCGGCCCGGACTCGCCCGAGTACGAGCCGCGGGGCTGCCCGCGCGGCGCGGCCTTCAGCTGGTACACCTACTCGCCGACGCGGGTCCGGTACCCGTACGTGCGCGGCGTGCTGCTGCGCGCGTTCCGGGACGCCAAGGCCCGCACGGGCGACCCCGTGCGGGCGTGGGCCGAGGTCACGGGCGACCCGGAGACCGCGCGCGCGTACAAGCAGGCGCGCGGCAAGGGCGGCCTGGTCCGGGCGTCGTGGGACGAGGCCGCGGAGATCGTGGCGGCGGCCCACGTCCACACGATCAAGACCTACGGCCCGGACCGCATCGCGGGCTTCTCCCCCATCCCGGCGATGTCGATGGTCTCGCACGGCGTGGGCGCGCGGTTCATCTCGATGCTGGGCGGCGCGATGCTGTCCTTCTACGACTGGTACGCGGACCTCCCGGTCGCCTCGCCGCAGGTGTTCGGCGACCAGACCGACGTGCCCGAGTCGGCCGACTGGTGGAACTCCTCGTACTGCATCATGTGGGGCTCGAACATCCCCGTGACCCGCACGCCGGACGCGCACTTCATGGCCGAGGCGCGCTACCGCGGCCAGAAGGTGATCGTGGTCTCGCCCGACTACGCGGACAACACCAAGTTCGCGGACGAGTGGCTCGCGGTGCACCCCGGCACCGACGGCGCGCTGGCCCTCGCGATGGGACATGTCATCCTGCGCGAGTTCCACGTGGAACGTCGCACGGCGCCGTTCGTGGACTACCTGACGAGGTTCACGGACTCGCCGTTCCTCGTGACGCTCACGCCGAGCCCCGCGGGCAGACCGGGCACAGCGGGCACGTCGAGCACAGCGCCCGACGGCGCCGCCCGCCCCGCGGGGGACGTCACCTACGTCCCGGGCAAGTTCCTCACCGCGGCCGACCTGGCCGACGACGTCCTGCCGGGCGCCGCGAGCGCCGCGAACGCGGCCTTCAAGCCCGTCCTGCTCGACGCCGACGGCTCGCCCGTGATCCCGAACGGCACGCTGGGACACCGGTTCGGCGAGGCCGACGAGGGGAAGTGGAACCTCGACCTGGAGGGCGTCGAACCGCTGCTGTCGGTCGCGGACGGCCACACGTCCGCCGGGCCCGACCCGCTGACGGGAGCGGCGCCGTCGGGCCCGGGTGGCACTCGGGTCGAGACCGTGCGCGTGGACCTGCCGCGCTTCGACCTCTCGCCCGACCCCGACCAGGGCGAGACCGGGAGGCACACCGGCGGCGCGGGCTCGGTCACGCGCGGCGTGCCCGTCCGGCGCGTGGGCGGGCACCTGGTGACCACGGTGTTCGACCTGCTGCTCGCCCGGTACGGCGTGAACCGCGAGGACCTGGACCTGCCCGGGGAGTGGCCCTCGGGCTACGACGACGCGGACTCCCCCGGCACCCCGGCGTGGCAGGAGCAGTTCACGGGGGTCCCCGCGGCGGCGGCCGCACGGATCGGGCGTGAGTTCGCGGACAACGCCGAGAGGTCGGGCGGGCGCTCGATGATCATCATGGGCGCCGGCGCCAACCACTGGTTCCACGCCGACACGATCTACCGGGCCATGCTCGCGCTGACGACCATGACGGGCTGCCAGGGCGTCAACGGCGGCGGCTGGGCGCACTACGTCGGGCAGGAGAAGTGCCGACCCGTCACCGGGTGGGCCCAGTACGCGGGCGGCCTGGACTGGTCGCGGCCCCCGCGCCAGATGATCGGCACGGCGTTCTGGTACGTCGCGACCGACCAGTGGCGCTACGACGGGCTGCCCGCCGACGCGCTCGCGACACCGCTGGGCTCGGGCATGTTCGCGGGCCGGACCACGGCCGACTGCCTGGTCGAGTCCGCGCAGCGCGGCTGGATGCCCAGCTACCCGACGTTCGACCGCAACCCGCTCGACCTCGTGGACCAGGCCGAGGCGGCCGGGGCCGAGCCTGCGGACTACGTGGTCTCCGAACTGCGCAGCGGCGCGCTCAGGTTCGCGGTCGAGGCCCCCGACGCCCCCGAGAACTTCCCGCGCTGCGTCACGGTGTGGCGGGCCAACATCCTGGGGTCCTCGGGCAAGGGCAACGAGTACTTCCTCAAGCACCTGCTCGGGACGGACTCCGCGGTGCTCGCGGACGAGTCCGCGCCGGGGCGGCGCCCGCAGTCGATCGAATGGGCCGAGGAGGCGCCGCGCGGCAAGCTCGACCTGCTCACGACCCTCGACTTCCGCATGACGAGCACCACGCTGTTCTCCGACGTCGTGCTGCCCGCGGCCACCTGGTACGAGAAGCACGACCTGTCCACGACCGACATGCACCCGTTCGTGCACTCGTTCAACCCCGCGATCAGCCCGCCGTGGCAGACCCGCACCGACTTCGACATCTTCCACACGATCGCGAAGAAGATCAGCGAGTACTCGGTCGAGCACCTGGGCGTGCGCAAGGACCTCGTGGCCGCGCCCCTGCTGCACGACACCCCGGACGCCATGTCCGTGCCGCACGGCACGATCGTCGACTCGGGCGCGGGGTCGGCGTCCCGTCCCCTGGTCCCGGGCGTGACCATGCCCAAGCTCGTCGTGGTCGAGCGCGACTACCCGGCGTTCGCCGACCGCATGGCCTCGCTCGGTCCGCTCACCGAGAAGCTCGGCATGGTCACCAAGGGCGTCCAGTTCTCGCCCGGCGAGGAGGTGCGGGTCCTGGGGCAGAAGAACGGTCTCGTGCCCTCGGGCCCCGCGGCGGGGCGCCCGCGGCTCGACAAGGACACGCACGCGTGCGAGATGATCCTGGCGCTGTCGGGCACGACCAACGGTCGCCTCGCGGTCCAGGGGTTCGAGCACGTCGAGAAGCGCACGGGCGTCGAGCTCGCGGACCTCGCGCGCGACGAGCAGGGCAAGCGCGTCACGTTCCCCGACGTCCAGTCCCGCCCGACGACGGTCATCACCTCTCCCGAGTGGTCCGGCTCGGAGCACGGGGGTCGCCGGTACACCGCGTTCGCGATCAACGTCGAGCGGCTCAAGCCGTGGCACACCCTCACGGGGCGCCAGCACTTCTTCCTCGACCACGACTGGATGACCGAGCTCGGGGAACAGCTGCCCGTGTTCCGGCCGCCGCTCGACATGCACCGCCTGTTCCCCGACTCCCCGCCCCTGGGCGACCGTTCCCCGAGCGGGTACCCCGGCTCGGAGGGCCAGGCCGAGGTCGCGGTGCGGTACCTGACCCCGCACTCCAAGTGGTCCATCCACTCGGAGTACCAGGACAACCTGTTCATGCTCTCGCTCTCGCGCGGCGGGCCGAACGTCTGGATGTCGCCGCGCGACGCCGACAAGATCGGGGTCCGCGACAACGAGTGGATCGAGGCGTACAACCGCAACGGCGTGGTCGTGGCCCGGGCCGTGGTCTCGCACCGCATGCCCGAGGGCACGGTCTACATGCACCACGCGACCGACCGCACGATCGACGTCCCGCTCGCCGAGACCTCGGGGCTGCGCGGCGGCATCCACAACTCGCTGACACGTGTGCTGCTCAAGCCCAGCCACCTCGTCGGGGGCTACGCGCAGCTGGCCTTCGCGTTCAACTACCTGGGCCCGACGGGCAACCAGCGCGACGAGGTCACGACGATCCGCCGCCGCTCGCAGGACGTGACGTACTGATGGGCGCCCCGCAGAGGCGTCCCGGCCCTCGCCGCCGTCCGCTGGCGTACCGATCCGACCAGGAGGTGGCACCGTGCGCGTGATGGCTCAGATGTCGATGGTCATGAACCTCGACAAGTGCATCGGGTGCCACACGTGCTCGGTCACCTGCAAGCAGGCGTGGACGAACCGTACGGGCGTCGAGTACGTGTGGTTCAACAACGTCGAGACGCGGCCCGGCCTCGGCTATCCCCGGACCTACCAGGACCAGGAGAAGTGGCAGGGCGGCTGGGTCCGGACCAAGCGCGGGAAGCTCAAGCTCCGCGCGGGCGGACGGGCCAAGAAGCTCGCGACGATCTTCTCCAACCCCAAGCTCCCCTCGATCCACGAGTACTACGAGCCGTGGACGTACGAGTACGACATGCTGCTCTCGGCCCCGCAGGGCCCGCACACCCCCGTCGCGAAGCCCAAGTCGCTGCTCACGGGCGAGGACATGAAGATCGAGTGGTCGGCCAACTGGGACGACGACCTGGGCGGGTCCAAGGAGACCATGCAGGACGACCCCATCCTGCAGCACATGAGCGAGCACGTGGCCTCGGAGTTCGAGCAGACGTTCATGTTCTACCTGCCCCGTATCTGCGAGCACTGCCTCAACCCGGCGTGCGTCGCGTCGTGCCCGTCGGGGGCCATGTACAAGCGGGCCGAGGACGGGATCGTCCTGGTGGACCAGGACCAGTGCCGCGGGTGGCGCATGTGCGTCACGGGCTGCCCGTACAAGAAGGTCTACTTCAACCACAAGACCGGCAAGGCCGAGAAGTGCACGCTGTGCTACCCGCGCCTCGAGGTCGGCCTGCCCACGGTCTGCTCCGAGACGTGCGTGGGGCGCCTGCGCTACCTGGGCCTGGTCCTGTACGACGCCGACCGCGTGACCGAGGCCGCGTCGGTCGAGGACGAGCACGAGCTCCTCGAGTCCCAGCGCTCGGTGTTCCTGGACCCGCACGACCCCGAGGTCGTCGCCGCGGCCCGGGCCGAAGGGATCCCCGAGGACTGGATCGCGGCCGCCCAGGCCTCCCCGATCTGGGCCCTCATCCAGAAGTACCGCGTGGCGCTGCCGCTGCACCCCGAGTACCGGACCATGCCCATGGTCTGGTACATCCCGCCGCTGTCGCCCGTGGTCGACGTGGTCGGCTCGTCGGGAAACGACGGCGAAGACCCGCGCACCCTGTTCGCGGCGATCTCCAAGCTCCGCATCCCGCTCGAGTACCTCGCGGGGCTGTTCACCGCGGGCGACACCGTGCCGGTCGAGCGCACGCTGCGCCGACTCGCCGCGATGCGCTCCTACATGCGCGACATCAACCTGGGCGAGGAGCCCAACGAGGCCATCGCCCGCGCGGTCGGCATGACGGGCACCGAGATCCAGGAGATGTACCGCCTGCTCGCGATCGCCAAGTACGAGGACCGCTACGTCATCCCCACGGCGCACCAGGAGATCGCGCGCGAGCTCGAGGAGATCAGCTGCTCGCTCGACTTCGACGGCGGTCCCGGGATGGGCGGCATGGGCGGCGCCGGGCCGTTCGGCTCGTCGAGCGGGACACCGGTGCCCGTCGCGGTCGAGAACTTCCACGTCCTGCAGGCCCGCCAGACGGCCGACTCCCCCAACGGTCCGTCGACCTCGGGGCGCGTCAACCTCCTCAACTGGGACGGCAACGGCCGGCCCGCGGGCCTGTTCCCGCCGGGCACTCCCGACGGGGCCGAGGGCCCCGGGCAGGACACCTCGGGCGACGGAACGGCGGCCCGCTGATGGGACTGTTCACGAGGTCGCCCTCGACCACGTTCCTGCCCCGCCCGACGGCGCGCACCCCGCTCCTGGAGCCCCTCGCCCCGGTTCGGGCCACGCCCGCGCAGCGACGCACCACGCACATGGCCGCCTCGCTCCTGCTCGACTACCCCGACGCCGGGACGCTCGCCGCCGCGCGCGAGGTGCGCGACGTCGTCGGGCAGCTTCCCGACGCCGTGCAGGCGCGGCTCGACGCGTTCCTCGACGACCTCGAAGCCGGCGACCCCGCGGCGCTCGAGGCGCGCTACGTCGCGACGTTCGACCTCAAGCGCAAGTGCTCGATGTACCTCTCGTACTACGCCGCCGGGGACACCCGGAAACGCGGCATGGCGCTCGTGCGGTTCGTGCAGGCCTACCGCGCCGCCGGGTGGGAGGTCGACGGCGAGGAGCTGCCCGACTACCTGCCCATGGCCCTCGAGTTCTCCGCGCGCGCCCGGTCCCGCGACGAGGAGCGCATCGCCGCGGGCCTGCTCGGCTCGCACCGCCAGGGCATCGAGGTGCTGCGCTCTGCGCTCGCTGCCATGGCCAGCCCGTACGCGCTCGTGGTCGAGGCCGTGTGCCTGACCCTGCCCCCGCTCGACGCCGAGACCGAGCGGCGGTACCTCGAGCTCGTGACCTCCGGGCCGCCGACCGAGATGGTCGGGCTGTCGGCCATGGGACCGCTCGAACCCTTCGCCCCCGCGGGGGCGCCCTCCGAGGAGGTACGACGATGAACGGTGCGAGCACGGGGAGCATCCTGCTGTGGGTGGTCTTCCCCTACGTGACCTTCGCAGTGTTCGTCGTCGGGTCCGTGTGGCGGTACCGCTACGACAAGTTCGGCTGGACCACGCGGTCGAGCGAGCTCTACGAGAAGAAGCTGCTGCGGCTCGGGTCGCCCATGTTCCACTTCGGGCTGCTGTTCGTGATCCTCGGGCACCTCATGGGCCTCGTGATCCCCAAGACGTGGACCGAGGCCGTAGGGATCAGCGAGGGCGCCTACCACTTCGTCGCGACGTACATGGGTGCGCTCGCCGCGCTCGTGCTCGTCGCGGGGCTCCTCATCCTCATCTACCGCCGACGGACCACGGGCCCGGTGTTCCTCGCCACGACGCGCATGGACAAGGTCATGTACGTGTTCCTCGCGGCGTCGATCGTGCTCGGGACGTGGGCGACGGTCCAGACCCAGCTCCTCGCCGCGAACCACGGGTACGACTACCGCGAGACCATCTCGCCGTGGTTCCGCTCGCTCTGGTACTTCCAGCCGCAGCCCGAGCTCATGGCAGGCGTGCCCGCCGCGTTCCAGCTCCACATCGTCGCGGCCAACCTGCTGTTCATCCTGTGGCCCTTCACCCGGCTCGTGCACGCGTTCTCGGCGCCCGTGCCGTACATGTTCCGGCCCTACATCGTGTACCGCTCGCGCGACGCCGCCGTGGCGTCCCGTGAGCCGCGGCCCGGCTGGGACCCGTCGGAGCGGCCAGGAGCGAAGCGGTAGGTCTGCGGCGCGCCACGCCAACGAGGTCTGACCTCTCAGCACTGATCGCGGCGTCCGCCGTCTTCGTCGACGACCTCAGACGGGCCGCCTGCGCGGCACGAGCCGGATGTCCGGCAGCACCGGGGCCGGCAGCGGCCCGCCGTCGTACCCCACGACCTCTCCGAACCGCCGGCCTGTCGCCCCCGCGGCGTACCGCGTGCCGCCGTCTCCAGGGACCGGCACGGGCACCTCCGCCCCGCTCGCTCCGGGCGCGCCCGCCTCGTCGCCCTGGGCGACCTCCACCTGGGCCATCCAGTCCGCACGCGCGGCCGCGACGTCGTCGTGCGAGCGGCCCACGAAGTTCCACCACATGACGATCTCCTCGGCGAACGGCTCGCCGCCGATCAGCACAGCGCGCACGGGGCGCTCGCCCGCTGACACCGTCACCGTCGAGCACCCCGGCTCGACGTAGCCGAGCGACGCGACAGGCACCAGCACGCCCTCGAACGACGCGTCGCCGGTGTCGACGAGCAGCGCGTGCTCGAACCGCGGATCCACCTCGACCTGGACCGAGGCCCCCGCGGGCAGGTCGACCTGCGCCCCGACCAGGGGCGTGAAGACCGTCGCGGTCGACCGCAGCTCGACGCCGCCCACGCTCAGCGAACCCACGAGCACCTGGACCCGCTCGCCCCTCGGCCCGCTCCACAGGGGCAGGTCGCCGTGGTGCTCGAAGAACGGCTCGTCGCCGAGCCGGTCCCCCGGCAGCGCGACCCACAGCTGCACCCCGTGCAGCAGAGGCGGCCGGAGGCCCGCGGGCGACTCCTCCGAGTGCGAGATGCCCCGCCCGGCCGTCATGAGGTTGAGCTCGCCCGGCCGTACGGTCTGCAGCGAGCCGACCGAGTCGCGGTGCAGGATCTCGCCCTCGAAGAGCCAGCTCACGGTCTGCAGGCCCGTGTGCGGGTGCGGGGGCACCTGCATGCCGTCGGAGGCCGAGACGTCGTCGGGGCCGTAGTGGTCCAGGAAGCACCACGCACCCACGAGCGAGCGAGCGCGCTGCGGCAGGGTGCGGCGTACGTCCATGGCGCGGGTCCCGCCGAGCGGGACCTGGCGGTGGTCGAGGATCTCCACGCGCGGCGAGGTTCCGGGGGTGCCCGACGACGGAGCGTGGCTCCCCGCAGCACACACCTCTTCGCGGGGCCGGGTCTCGAGGTTGCTCATGGGTCGAGCGTAGGCGCGCGCCCGGACCGGGGCCCACCCGGGCGTGCGAGGGGCCCGTGACTCAGCGAGGCCCCCGACAGCTGCCGGGGGCCTCGCTGATGACCGTGTGCCCTGTGCGGTCGGCCGCAGGGGTAGGCCGGCCGGGCTCCGCGTCGACGTCGCGGCTCGACGCCTCCCCCGCGACGTACCGAAGTCCGTCCCGGTCTCCTTGGGAGGTGTCTCTCACGATCGGTCTTCCGGTCCGCTGGAGACCTGCGTCGTCACCCGCAGCTCGGGGCCTTGCGGCCACGAGACGTCCCACCGTTTTCCGGTCGACCAGGGTCCCTCGGGGTTGTGGTTCCAGCGTCCTTGCCGGTCCGTCCTCCCATGCGGGAGAGCGTCGTCGGGGCTGCCTCGTCCGTACCCGTCGGAGCCAACACTGTCGTTTCTAGTCCTGTGCCGGGGCCCGCGGCAAGACCTCCGCACGAGGTATTTCTGCCCGGGCCGAGACCACAGGTTCGTCCACAACCGGAGGCCCGGCCCCACGGAGTTACCCACAGGCTTGTGCACAGAATCTGTGGACAACTCTGGGGACGGGTCACACCCAGAAGCGGGCCGTGCTCACCGCCGCGATGCGTTCGTCCACCTCCGCGGACGTCACCTCGAAGCCGCCGTCGTCCACGAGCACGCCGGCCGCCCGCCCCTGCAGGACCGACGCGAGCCGGGCCACCGAGGCCCGCATCCGCGAGCGCGCGATGAGGTGCAGACCCGACGGCTCCTCGACCTCGAGCTCGTACGGGTCCGCCGGGACCCAGCTCATGCGGTACGCGAACGGACCGTACTCGCGCCAGTCCAGGGCACCGAGCACCGCCGGGACCACGTCCACCTTGCGCACCACGACCCGCAGCGCGCCGTCGTAGGCCGTCTCCCCGTCGAGCGCGTAATCGACCAGACGGTCCGGGCGCTCCACGACCTCCACGACGCGCGCGCCCGGGACCACGGTCTGGAGCGAGCCGAGCGCGGCATCAGGGGTCAGGGCCTGCGCGCTGTAGAGCGTCAGGTCGACCGCAGCCGCGGGCTCGGGCGCGAGCGGCACCGCGCCGTCGACGAACAGCGTGCCCCCGACCTTGCGCGCAGCGGCCACCATCCACCGCAGCACCCGCAGCTCCACGTCGTCCGGGAGCCCTGCGGCGAAGACCCGGGCAAGGCCGTCGCGGTCGTCGACCTCGGCCGGGAGCCGGTCGCGCGACCGGTGCGCCACGCGCACGGCCCACAGCTCGGCGACCGACGAGGCCAGGTCCAGCGCGAGCGACTGCGGCGCCGGGACCACGAACGGCCCCACGACCTCCACACCCTCGGTGAGCCGCAGCACCCCGGGGCGACGGACGTCGTCGGGCACCACGCCGCGGAAGCGGGCACCTGCCATGGGACGCTCCGCCGGACCGCTCGACGGCTCGCTGACCCACCCCGCCTCCGGGAACCAGGCCGTGGCGAGCGCCTCGATCCCCGGACGCGCCACGCCACGCGAGCGCGGCAGCGCGAGCAGATGGTCACTGCTGTACATCTCGGGGACCGACCCCGTCAGAGGAAGCGTCATGACGTGACGCTAGACGGGGCGACGACCGCCAAGAATGCCGGGAGGTTACGGGCGTGGGTCGTGCGCGGGACGCCGGGTGGGCCGACGGGGCTCGTCCTGGCCTGGGCGGGCCGGGTGGCCTGACGGTCGCACGGGCGGACGTCAGGTGGTCGGCGCGCCCACGTCGTGCAGGTGGTGGACCACGTCGTGCAGGAAGTACTGCCCGAGCGTGCGGACCGTGAAGACCGAGCCGTTCGAGCGACGTCCCGGGCGCTCCCAGTCGTCGGGCCCGACGGCGTCGAACCGGCCCGCGACCCGGTCGCCCGCGAACGCGAGCTCGCGCGACAGCACCTGCGGGTCCTGGCTCGCGTAGTCACCCTCGACCGCGGCGGCGTCCTGGTCCCAGTTGGCGAACTGCGGGTCGTCACCCTCGACCATCGACGCGAGCCGCACGTCGAAGATGCCGAACACGTCGCGCACGTGCGCCGCGTACTCGAGCGGGGACCACGTGTGCTCGTCCGGGCGCAGCGTCGCGTCGGGACGCTCCAGGACCTCCTGCCACCGCGGGACGGCTGCGCGTACCGCGGGGCCCACCTGGTCCGGGTCCACGCTCGACGACACGAATCCGCACTCCGGGCACGGGCGCTCGAGCACCCACGTCCAGTCCTTGGTGTCCGGGGTGATCCCCGTGGGGTCCTGCGGGGTGGGCGGGGCGGGCGTCGTCGTCATGCACGGAATGGTAGGCCCGCGCCCGGCGAGCGTGAACCCCTGCCCGGTGCTCAGGCAGCAGGTGGCGGGATCTCGTCGAGGAGCAGGACGTCGAGAGGCTCCTGCATCCACTCCGTGAACGGGACGCCATGGATCAGGTCGAACAACGCGTCCTCGCCCGCTGCGAAGGCCGCGGGGGACTCCCACGTGGTGGTGACCACGATCCGCTCGCCGTCGCCCTCGGACCACACCACGGCCTCGACGATGCCCGAGAGCTCCCGCGCGGCCCCGGTCACGCGCTGGAGGTACGCCACGGTCGCCCCCCGGAACTCGTCCTTGGGGCGGTGCACGATGACCTGCGTGAACATCGGCGGCCCTCCCCAGGTATCCGATCCAACGCTACGGTTCCCGCCAGGGCCCGGGGAAGCGCCCGACAGGGTGAGATCCTGGACGTCACCCCGCCCGGGCCCCGTCCCCCATCTGCTCGAGGGTCCGGCCCTTGGTCTCGGGGAGGAACCGCAGCACGAAGAACACCGCGAACGCCGAGATCGCCGCGAACGTCCCGTACGTCGCGGGCAGCCCCCACGACTCGCTCACGACGGGGAACGAGCGCGTCACGCCGTAGTTCACGAACCACTGCACGGCCGTCGCGACCGCGAGCGCCGTCGCGCGGATCGAGTGGGGGAACATCTCGCCGAGCAGGACCCAGCCGAGCGGCCCCCACGTCAGGCCGAACGAGACGACCATGAGGTTCACGGCCACGAGCGCGGTCATGGCCCACACCTGCGGGAAGACCAGCTCGCCCGAGACCGACGTCGTCGCGTGCCCGAACGCGAAGGCCGTGACCGCGAGCGAGACCGCCATCCCGACCGATCCGGCCGCGAGCATGGGGCGGCGCCCGAACCGGTCCGCGAGCCCGATCGCGACGACCGTCACGGCGATGTTGACCGCCGCGGTCACGAGCGACATGGTCAGGGCCCGCGACTCGGTGAAGCCCACCGACTCCCACAGCGACGTCGAGTAGACGAACACCGCGTTGATGCCGCTGAGCTGGATGAGTGCGGCCACGCCCAGCCCGATCCACACGATGGGCTTGAGACCCAGCGCCGAGCCGCGCAGGTCGCGCAGCGACGTCGTCGCGTGCTCACCGATCGAGGCCCGGATCTCGTGCACCGTGTCGTCGACCTCGCGGTCACCGACACCCGTGAGGCGCTGCAGGACCGCCTTGGCCTCGTCCTCGCGCCCCTGGGACACCAGGTAGCGGGGCGACTCGGGCAGGCGGAACGCGGCGAGCGCGTAGAGCGCGGCGGGGACGAGCTCGGCGAGGAACATCCAGCGCCAGGCCGGGAGGCCGCCCCACAGCTCGTGCGCCGCACCGCCGGCCGCGCGGGCCATGGCGAGCCCGGCCGCGAGCGCCACGAAGATCCCGATCGTGATGAAGAGCTGCTGGAGCCCGCCGAGCCGCCCGCGGGCCCGCGCCGGGGCGACCTCTGCGATGTAAGCCGGGGCCATGACCGAGGCCGCGCCGATCCCGACCCCCGCGAGCAGGCGCACGGGCAGCAGCAGAGCGACCGACGGGGCGAAGGCTGCGAGCACTGCGCAGACCCCGAACAGAAGTGCCGAGAGGACCATGACCTTGACGCGCCCGAGGCGTTCCGAGACCGAGCCTGCGAACCACGCCCCCACCGCGCAGCCCAGCAGCGACAGCGAGGCCACCATGCCGCGCATGCTCGCGGTCAGCTCGAAGTGCTCGCTCAGCGCACCGACGGCCGAGTTGACGACCGAGGTGTCGAACCCGAACAGGAGCCCGCCGAGGGCCGCCGCGAGGCACGCGAGCACGACCCGGCCGGGGACGCGGGCGGGGACGGGCGGGGCCACGGGTGGTTCGGGGGTCATGGTCGGAACCCTGCCATGCGACGGGTGGCCGGGCACGGTGGCGAGGTGTGATGCGCGGCGGGTGCGAGCGGCGTGCGCGGGGGACGTACGGTCCGGGGCGCCGGGCGCTGGGTTCGGGCGCCGTCCGCGGGGGACGTACGGTCCTGGGCGCCGGGCGCGTCGCGAGGGCCGCGGGCCTGATGAGCCACGAGGAGCACGGGCCCCGATGAGTTGTCAGAACTGAGCCGGGGTATGCCCCGGCTCAGTTCTGACAACGAATCCTCGGCCGTGCGACCTGTCAGAACCTGCCAGGTGCATGGCCCGGCTCGGTTCTGACAACGAATCCTCGGCCGTGCGACCTGTCAGAACCTGCCAGGTGCATGGCCCGGCCCAGTTCTGACAACTCGTCGGGGTGCTGGCCCCTCGCCAACTCGTCGGAGCCCCGGACCCCGCCCACCCGTCAGAACACCTGGCCCTCGAGCGCCGCCGACTCCTCGTCCGAGAACAGCCTCGACCGGATCATGAACCGCACGCCCTCGGGCGCCTCGACGCTGAACCCCGAACCCCGTCCCGGGACCACGTCGACCGTCAGGTGCGTGTGCTTCCAGTACTCGAACTGGTTGCGGCTCATCCAGAACGGCACGGTGAACGTGGGCCCCCCGGCCCGCGTCTCGTCGCCCGCGAGACCCGGTGCCCCCGCAGGCTCCGACAGCACGTGCCCCGAGACGGCGGCCGACAGCACCGTCGCCGCCCCTCGGGGTGCCGTCGGCCCGGGGCCCGGAACCACGGGACCCGGCGGCACCACGAGCGCAGGGTCGTCCGACAGTCCTCCGAGCGGCAGGGCGTCGGGCACGTCGGCCAGGGCCGAGTACGAGTCCGTGACCACCAGGTCCCCCAGGTGCACGTCGGCGTCCGACGTGAGGAACTCCCCCTGCGGGTAGCACATGGGCGACGAGCCGTCGCAGCACCCGCCGGACTGGTGGAACATGAGCTCGCCGTACTGCACACGCAGCCGTGCCAGGAGCTCGGCAGCACCCTCGGTGAGGGTCACCCGCTCGGGCGGCTCGCCGGCCGGGACGCCCACCGCCCCGCCCGGCACGATCCCCACCGCCCCCGGTGCGGTGACCTGCGGGGCGGGCGTGACGTCGTCGGGCATGGTTCCTTCTTCCCTCGTGGCGGACGGTCCGGACGGTGCGCACCACCGCGTGCGGGCCCGGGACTCCCCGGGACCCGCACGCGGTGGCCTGCGCCAGGCCTAGAAGAAGCCGAGCTTCGAGGCCGAGTAGCTGACCAGGAGGTTCTTGGTCTGCTGGTAGTGGTCGAGCATCATCTTGTGGTTCTCGCGGCCCACGCCCGAGCCCTTGTACCCGCCGAACGCCGCCGCCGCCGGGTACGCGTGGTAGCAGTTCGTCCACACGCGGCCCGCCTGGATCTCGCGGCCCGCCCGGTAGGCGATGTTGGCCTCGCGCGACCACACGCCCGCGCCCAGGCCGTACAGGGTGTCGTTCGCGACCGTGATCGCGTCGTCGAAGTCCGCGAAGTCCGTGACCGCGACGACGGGCCCGAAGATCTCCTCCTGGAAGATGCGCATCGAGTTCTTGCCCTCGAAGATCGTCGGCGTCACGTAGTAGCCGCCCGCGAGGTCGCCGCTCATCTCCGCCCGCGTGCCGCCCGTGAGGACCTTGGCGCCCTCGGCCTTGCCGATGTCGATGTAGCTGAGGATCTTCTCGAGCTGGTCGTTCGACGCCTGCGCGCCGATCATGGTCTCGGTGTCCAGGGGGTTGCCCTGCTTGACCGCCTTGGTCCGCTCGATCGCGTCGCCCAGGAACGAGTCGTAGATCGACGACTGGATGAGCGCGCGCGACGGGCACGTGCACACCTCGCCCTGGTTGAGGGCGAACATGGTGAACCCCTCGAGGGCCTTGTCGTAGAAGTCGTCCTTCTCGCGCGCCACGTCCTCGAAGAACAGGTTGGGCGACTTGCCGCCCAGCTCGAGCGTGACCGGGATGATGTTCTGGCTCGCGTACTGCATGATGAGCCGGCCCGTCGTGGTCTCGCCCGTGAACGCGATCTTGCGGATGCGCGGGCTCGACGCGAGCGGCTTGCCCGCCTCGACCCCGAACCCGTTGACCACGTTGAGGACGCCCGGGGGCAGCAGGTCCCCGATGATGTCGATCAGGAACAGGATCGACGCGGGCGTCTGCTCGGCGGGCTTGAGGACCACGCAGTTGCCCGCCGCGAGCGCGGGGGCCAGCTTCCACACCGCCATGAGGATGGGGAAGTTCCACGGGATGATCTGCCCCACCACGCCCAGCGGCTCGTGGAAGTGGTAGGCGATGGTGTCCTCGTCGATCTCGGAGATCGAGCCCTCCTGCGCCCGGATCGCGCCCGCGAAGTAGCGGAAGTGGTCGATCGCGAGCGGGATGTCCGCGGCGAGCGTCTCGCGCACGGGCTTGCCGTTCTCCCACGTCTCGGCGACCGCGATCTTCTCGAGGTTGGCCTCCATGCGGTCGGCGATCTTGTTGAGGATCACGGCGCGCTCGGTCGCCGTGGTCTTCCCCCAGGTGCGGGCGGCGCCGTGCGCGGCGTCCAGCGCGCGGTCGATGTCCTCGGCCGTGCCGCGCGCGACCTCGGTGAAGGTGCGGCCCGTGACGGGGCTCGGGTTCTCGAAGTAGCGGCCGCTCGCCGGGGCGACGTACTCGCCACCGATCCAGTGGTCGTAGCGAGACCTGTACTCGGCGATCGCCCCGGGGGTACCGGGTGCTGCGTAGACGGTCATGTGCGTCTGCCTCCTTGCAGTGCTCCGTGCCGTGCGCGGCCCGCGTGGTGTCGGCTGCCTGCCGGCCGACGCGGTCCGCAGCCCGTGGCGCACCGTTGCGCCGGGCTGGTCAGGACGCTACGGGCGCCAGGGTTGCAGGAGGGTTGCAGTCACGGTGTCAGCTCGAGCGCGGGTCGGTCCGGGAGGGCGCCTCAGCCCAGCGCGCGGTCCAGCAGCGCGAGACGCGCCCTCGCGCGCGCCGCCGCGGGGCTGCCCGGTGCAGCCAGGGCCGCGAGCCGTCGCCACGCCGCGTGGTCGTCGGCGCCCTCGTCGCTCGCGAGCCAGCGCCCCACGGCCCCCGGGTCGCCCGACGCGAGGACCGCCCCTCGCACCTCGGCCGAGAGCTCGTCACGCAGCTGCTCGACCCCCGGCGCGACCGACCTCGGCAGCACGGGACCCGCGTACGCGGTCAGCGCGCCGTGCACGTCGCCCACCGCGAGCAGGTCGCGGACCGTGTCGAGGTCCGTGCGCAGCGGCCCGCCCAGCCGGTACGGTCGCGATCCGCCCAGCAGCGGCCCTACGGCCCGACGCAGGCGCGACACCTCGGCCCGCACCGTGACGTCCGACAGCTCGCCCGGGTGCAGCAGCACGGCCAGCTCGTCCGCACCGAGCCCCCGCGGGTGCGCGGCGAGCAGCAGGAGGATCTCGCTGTGGCGAAGGCTCAGGCGGCCCGACGGCGCAGCGTGCGTGCCGCCGTCGGGCACCGTCGCGTACGTGGCCGGGCCGGGCCACCCCGCGGCTGCCCCCGGTGCCGCGCGCAGGACGCCGCCCGAGCGGCCCAGGACGTCGAGCTGCGGGGCGCTCGCGGCCCCCGTGAGCCGACCGCCGGGCGCGACGTGCTCGGCGAGCTCGCGCTCGACCGCCGCGACCGACGCCCGCACGAGCGAGAGCACGAGTCCCGACCCCGCGACCCGGCCTCCCGTGACGTCCAGGACGCCCAGGACACGGCCCGTGTGCAGGTCGCGCACGGGCGCGGCCGCGCAGTTGAACGACTGGACGGGGCGCGTGAAGTGCTCGGCGCCCAGGACCTGGACCGGGCGGCCCGTGGCGAGCGCGGTGCCGGGAGCGTTGGTCCCGACGCGCTCCTCGCGCCACACCGCCCCCTCGACGAACCCGATGCGTCCCACCTGGTCGCGCACGCTCGAGCTGCCCTCGACCCACAGGAGGCGGCCGGCATCGTCGGTCATCGCGACGACCGCGCTCTCGCCCGCGAGGCCCGCGACCAGGAGGTCGCGCACGATCGGCATGGCCCGTGCGAGCGGGTGCTGCGACCGGTAGGCGCCGAGGTCGAGGTCGGTGATCGACGTGTCCGGCTGGGGCGAGTCGGGGTCCACGCCGCTGCGTGCGCTGCGGCGCCACGACTCGGCCACGAGGGGACGGACGCCGGGCGGGAGCGCGCCCGTGCTGAGGAAGGCCTCGCGGGCCGCGCGGACGGATGCGGGCCGGGGCGTGGCGCCCGGGCCGGGGCGTGCGGCGGGACCGTCGGAGCGGGCGGGTGCACGATGGTCGGTCATGGTCGCCTTCCTCCGACGTCCTTGTCGGGTCGATCCGGGGCTGCTGCCAGTGTAGGCAGCCGCGCCGCCGGGAGGGCTCAGGAGCCGCAGGATCTCGCGAATTAGCATTCTGACAGCAAGTGCCTATGATGTCAGCATGCCGAAGATCATCGGCGGTTCGCTCCACGAGCACCGCGCACAGACCCGTCAGAAGCTCTTCGCGGCGCTCTCGAACCTCATGATGGACCGCGGTTTCGACGCGATCTCGCTCGCAGACATCGCCGCCGCGGCGGGCGTGGGACGCACCGCGGTGTACAACCACTTCCCCGACAAGGAGTCGCTGCTCCTGGGGTTCATCACGCACGAGACCGAGCAGTACGTCGGCACCCTGGAGCGCGCGCTCGAGGGGGTCGACGACCCGGTCGAGCAGCTCCGCACCTACATCCGCCAGCAGGCACAGCTCAAGCGCGTCTTCCACCTGGCCCCCGGGCCGGACCTGCGCACCGTGCTCTCGCGCGGCACGCAGCAGCGCCTGCGCGAGCACGCCGTGATCGTCGAGGACACGCTGCGTCGCATCCTGACCGCGGGCATCGCGTGCGGCGAGTTCCCCGAGCAGGACCTCGGCACCACGGTCCAGCTCGTCAACGCGTGCCTCTCGGGCCGCCTCATCCCCGAGGACCCCGCCCAGCGCGAGCGCGCGATCGAGGCCACCGAGGCGTTCGTCCTGCGGGCTGTCGGGACCCAGGAGCTCGTGGCCGGTTGAGGTTGACACCCCGCACGATCGGCTGCGAGCCTGCGGCGTGACCCCGACCGCCCCGGCCCCCGCGGCCCGCGCCTTCCTCGCCCCGACCCTCACGTTCGTCCTCGCGACGTTCGTCGCGTCGGGCGCGATGCTCCTCGTCCAACCGGTCTCGGGGATCGACCCGTCGGTGCTCGCCCTCGTCCAGCTCGGCCCCGCGATCGGGGCCGGTCTCACGTTCGCGATCTTCCGGGGGCGCCTCGCGCCGCTGCTGCCGAGCGCAGTCCCTCGCCGTCAGGTCGTCGCCCACCTGGTCCTGGCGCTCGCCGCGTGCCTGCTCTACTGGGGCGTGCTCGTCGTGACGCTCCTGGTCCAGGGCGAACCCCTCGAAGGGGTGCACGCGACCGCGGGTGTGCCGTTCGCGCTCCTCCTGCTCACCTACCTGGTGGGCGCGGCCGGCGAGGAGATCGGGTGGCGCGGCATGCTCCAGCCGCTGCTCGAGAACCGGTTCTCGCTCCTGGTCGCGAGCATCGTGACAGGCCTCGTGTGGGGCGTGTGGCACGTGCAGATCTTCACCGAGGGGCCGGTCGTGATCGTGGGCTTCCTGCTCGCGACCGTGGCCCTGTCGGTGCTCATGGGGCACTTCGGACGAGGCACCGTGCGGCAGCGCGTCGCGCTCGCGACCCTCGTGCACTGGCTCGTGAACGTCGCCCTGCTGCTCACTCTCGGAGACCGGCACTCGACCCCCGACGGAACCGTCGCGAACGCGATCGCCGCGCTCGTGACGACAGCCGTGTTCATGGCCATGTTCGCCGCGGCCCAGCGCAAGCGCGGCAAGAGCGCGCTCGTGGCGCGGCGGACGCAGGACGTCGCGGCGTAGGACGTCCCGACGACGGGGCGCGCGTGACTGCCCGGGCCGGCCTCCGCCGTCGGGCCGTCGCATGGGGCCGCACCCGACACCCTGGCCGGAGCGCCGCCGTCGGGCCGTCATCACAGCGGCCGACGAGCTCGCGCACGGCCCCTCGCGGCAGGGCGCCTAGAGTTCTCCGGTGCCCCCCGCAGAACCCCCACCCCCCGCTGACGCTGCCCGGACACCGCCCGGGCGCCCCGACGAACCCGCCCGCCGCGGGCTCGGCCGGTCCTTCACCAACGTCTTCACGGCCAACATCAGCTCGAGCCTGGCCGACGGGATCGCGCGCGTCGCCGCCCCTCTCCTCGCGGCCCGCCTGACGGACGACCCGCTGCTCATCGCGGGCATCGCGGCCGTCGCGATGCTGCCGTGGCTGTTCTTCGCCATCCCGTCCGGGGTGCTGCTCGACCGGATCGACCGCCGCCACGCCATGACGATCGCGAACGGCACCCGGACGCTCCTCGCAGTCACGCTCCTCACGCTCTTCGCGACGGGCACGCTGACCATCTGGTGGCTGTACGCGGTGATCTTCGCGTACGGCGCGCTCGAGACGCTGTACGACGGCGCGATCCGGGCCGTCGTCCCCGCGATCGTGCGCCGCGCGGACCTGCCGCGTGCCAACTCCCGCATCGAGGCGGGCGAGCTCGTCGTGCAGAACTTCCTCGCCGTCCCCGTGACGTCGGCGCTGTTCGCGGTCGCGGTCGTGATCCCGCTGGGCATCGGCGCCCTGTCCTACGCGGTCGCGGGGGTGCTCGCGTTCTTCCTGCCCGCCGCCGCGGCCGGCGCGCACCGCACCCACCGTGCGCGCAGGCGCAGGTCCGACGACGCGCACACCGCCGCCTCGGACGTCCTGTCCTCCGACGACGCCGGGACGCCCTCGCTCCCGTCCGTCCGCGCGACGTTCGCCCACCAGCTCACGGACGGCTTCCGCTTCATCATGAGCCACCCGATGCTGCGGCCCCTCTGGTTCCTCAGCATCCTGATCGCACTGTTCTTCTCGGCGGCGATCGCGACCGATGTCCTGTTCGTGCTCGACCGCCTCGACGTGCCCGAGCAGTGGTTCGGGGTGTTCATGCTGTCGGGGGCCGTCGGGGGCATCGTCGGCGCCGTGGTCGTGAGCCCGCTCAAGGTCCGGTTCGGGGCCGGCCCCGTCATGGCCGCGGCGAACTTCGTCGGGCCCGTCGCGCTCGTCGTCATGGGCCTCTTCCCGACGATCCCGGTCGCGGTCGTGTGCTTCGCGGTGTCGTTCGGGTCGACGTCGGTGTGGAACGTCCTGGTCATGTCGCTGCGTCAGGCCGCGATCCCGGGCCACCTGCTGGGCCGTGTCCACGGGACGTGGCGCACGTTGCTCTGGGGGACCATGCCGCTGGGCTCGCTGCTGGGCGGCCTGCTCGCACGCATCGACCTCACGACGCCGCTGCTCGTCGCGGGCGGGCTCACGGTCGTGGTCGCCGCCGCGGGCTACCGGTTCCTGCACGGGCTGCCCAACCCCGAGGACGTCGCGGAGCACGCGCTGCCGACCAGGTGAGGGCGCACCACGCCGTGACCGCAGCCCCCCGGGGCCTCGCGACGAGTTCACACAGGCTCTCAACCTTCGACGGGTGTCGCGCGTTGTCCCGGTTGAGAGGGTGGGTGCACGCTGCGTCGAGGGAGGCTGGATGGATCAGGGGGCGCTGGTGGTCGGTGACGGCGAGGGCACAGTCCTGCTGGTCGACGGGCGGTCGCACGCGACCGAGTTCGAGGCGTTCGTCCGCGAGTCGTCCTCCGCCCTGCTCACGACGGCCTACCTGCTCGTCGGGGACCGGCACCGCGCCGAGGAGCTGACCCAGCAGGCGTTCGAGCGGGTGTGGCGAGCGTGGGTCCGGGCCCGGCAGGACCCTCTGCCGTACGCCCGGCGCGTGCTCGTCAACCTCCGGGTGGACCACTGGCGGCGTCGGCGGCGCGAGCACCTCGTCGCTGACGTGCACGAGCGGCCCGTGGCGGCGGGCGACCGTGCGGTCGTCGCCCGGGACGAGCTCGTCAGGGCGCTGCGCACCCTTCCCCTGCAGCAGCGCCGGATCGTCGTCATGCGGCACCTGCTCGACCTGTCCGTCGAGCAGGTGAGCACCGACCTCGGCGTCACGCCGGGCACCGTCAAAGCAGCGTCGTCGAGAGGATTGGCGACCCTGCGCGCCCTCCTGGGCGAGCAGAGGAGCGAGAGATGAACGACGACGACGACTTCGCGGCCGGGCTGCGTGCCCGGGTCGAGGACGCACCGCTGACCTCGCTCGCGACGCCCGGCGAGGTGCGCGCTCGTGCGCGGAGAGCGCAGCGCGTCCGGCGCGTGGTGACCGTCACCGGCTCGGTCGGCGCCCTGGCCGTGGGGGCTGCGCTCGCACTGCCGGCTCTCGGCCTCGACCTCCCCCTCAGGGGACCGGTCGGTCTGGCCCCGGCGGGTCTCGTCTCCCAGCACACCGGGAGCCCGGCCGAGACGGCGTCCGACGTGTCCTCTCCGGCCGACGCCGCACCGGCGCGCGAGACCAACGGAGTGCGGACGTGCTTCAACTACAGTCCCACCGAACGCGGGTCCGTCGAGGGAGCCGACGAGCACGGGAACCCCATGACGCTGGGTGGCCTGGAGGGCTGGTGGAACAGCTTCCCTGCAGACCTCGACGGTGACGTGCTCCCCGTCGAGGAGTGGCCCCAGGAGATCCTCGACCACCCCGTGACAGCGCAGGTCGAGACCCGGAGCGGTACCGTCCTCGAGACCTTCGATCGCAGGAGCTGCACATCGGTCCCGGACTACGTGCCGCCGCCCCTCGACACCCTGCCCGCCGAGTCGATCGTCGTGCTCGACGTCGAGACGGGCGAGATCCTCGCCGAATCCACTCTCCTCGCGCCCAGTCCGTGAGATCTCTCCCACAGAGCATAGGTAAACCTCACCTCACTGTTGTATCGTTCCTGACGCGACGTCATGACGATGTGTCACCACACCGTGGACCCTGCGCTGGACCCCGGCGCGCGTGCCGACGTCGTGCACGTGACACGACGAACCGCAGGAGCCCCTCGTGACCGCTGAGATGACCGCTGAGACCCTTCCCCCCGCACCCGCGCCCGCGTCCCTGTCGCTGCGCCTGCGCGAGGGCACGCGCCCCGAGCACGAGCAGGCCGAGACCACGGGCTTCGTCGAGAAGCTCATGGGGGGCGAGCTCGACGTCGCCGCCTACACGGACCTCGCCGCGCAGCAGTACGCGATCTACGGGGCGCTCGAGCGGGCCAGCGCCCAGATCCGCGACGACGCCCAGGGCGCGACCCTCGTGTTCGACGAGCTGACCCGCACGCCCTCGATCGAGAAGGACCTCGCGTTCCTGGTCGGGTCCGACTGGGCCACCGAGATCCGCATCCTGCCCGCGACCGAGGCCTACGTGGCCCGCCTGCTCGAGGTCGGCACCTCGCTCTCGGCCTACGCGGCGCACGCCTACACGCGCTACCTGGGCGACCTGTCGGGCGGCCAGATCATCAAGCGCATGATGGAGCGCCACTACGGGCTCGGCCCCGACGGCCTCGCGTTCTACACGTTCGACGAGATCCCCAAGGCCAAGCCCTTCAAGGACGTCTACCGCGAGCGCCTCGACTCCCTGGACCTCACGGACGAGCAGATCGCCGAGACGGTCGAGGAGGCCAAGCTCGCGTTCCGCCTCAACAGCGCGCTGTTCGCGGAGCTCGGCGCGATCCACTGCTGACCGCGCTGAGCGTGCGGTGAGCCCACCGGCTCGCCGCTCCCGCTGAGAGCGCCGCTCCCGCGGCTCCGCCGGCCCCTCCACCCCGCCTCCGGTGCCGCGCATGCGGTGGACGTTCGTCGAGCAGGTGGTGGGCGTCGAGATTCCCCGGATTCTCGACGCCCACCGCATGCTCGGCACCGGGAGACGGCCGCACCCGACCGCTGCGCCGGCGCACGGGACCGCCGGCAGCGTCTCCAAGATCACAGAAGATCCCGTGGACCGGCCACCCTGGCGAGGCCCTTCGTAGGTTAGCCTCAACTTACCCGGAGCCGCCTTCTCGCGTGGGCGGCCGACCCCCGCTGGAGCCTTTGTGATGTCGCACCCTGCCCGCGTCCCGTCCCCCGAGCGTCCGCGCGGACCCCTGTCGCGCGGCCGGCGCCGCTCGTCCGTCGTGGGCGTCGCGACGCTCGCCGCGGTGCTGCTCGGGGCAGGCTGCGCCCCCCTCCCCTACGAGCCCGAGGGCCCGACGACGGCGCCCCCCTCGGCCTCGGACTCGTCGCCCGCACCCACCGAGACCGTCGCCCTGGACGCGTGCACGGCCCTCGAGACCGGCGAGCGCCCCACCGTGGACCCCGCGACGTTCCCCACCGGCCCGACGACCGCGACGTTCGCCGACAACGTGATCGACCCGATCGTCTCGGCGCCGACCCCGACGCTGCCCGTGACCGTGCAGTCGTTCGACGGCCGCGAGGTCACGGTCGCCGACGCCTCGCGCATCATCGCGGTGGACCTCTACGGCACCCTCGGAGAGATCGTCTACAGCCTGGGGCTGGGCGCGAACGTCGTGGGTCGCGACCTGCCGACGGGCTTCCCCGAGGCCGCCGACGTCCCCGTCGTGACCGGCGCGGGCCACGCCCTGAACATCGAGACCATCCTCGGCCTGAACCCGAGCGTCATCCTGACCGACGCCACGCTCCTCACGGACACCGCGCGCTCGCAGCTCGAGTCCTCGGGCATCCCGGTCGTGTACTTCGACGAGGCCCGCACGCTCGACGGGATCGACGACCGCATCACCGCGGTCGCGACCACGCTCGGCGTCCCCGAGGCCGGGGCGGCGCTCGTCGAGCGCACCGACCAGCAGATCTGCGCAGCCCTCGCCGGGGTCCCCGCGGACACGGGCAACCCGCTCGTCGCGTTCCTCTACCTGCGTGGGTCGAACATCAAGATGCTGTTCGGTCCCGGCTCGGGCGCCGACGACCTGATCCGCGAGATCGGCGGCCAGGACGCGGGCACCGCGATCGGCCTCACGCAGCAGTACGCGCCCGTCACGAGCGAGGCCATCATCTCGGCGGCGCCGGCGGCGTACCTCGTCATGACCGACGGCCTCGAGTCGAGCGGCGGTCTCGACGCCATGATGGCCATCCCTGGCCTGGCGCAGACCCCGGCGGGCCAGAACCAGCGCGTGATCGACATGGACGGCAGCCGCCTGCTGACGTTCGGCCCGCGCACGGGCGAGACCATCGCGTCGCTCGTCGAGGCGTTCTACGGCGTCCCGGCCCCCGACCTGACCGCGGTCGCCTCGGCCGACGCCGGGACGGCCACGCCGTGACGCCGGGTTCCCACCCCGCCGGCCCGACGACGGCACGCCCCACCTCCGACGCCCTCACCACGGCGCAGCGCACCGCGGACGGGACGACCACCGACCGACGCGAGCCGAGCACACCGGTGAGCGACGCCGTCGGGCACGGGGCTGCTCCCCGGGGCTCCGGGCGCGACGAGAAGGACGCCGCGGCGCTCACCGCCGTCGGGCGCGGGCGGCGACGCGCCGCGACCTGGCTCATGATCGGGCTCGGCGTCGCGCTGCTCGTGCTCACCGTCCTGTCCGGCATGACCGGGCAGGTGCCCGTGTCCCCCGCCGAGGTCCTCGGCTCGCTCATGCACCACATGGGCCTCGACATCGGGCCCATGCCCTCGCACCCGCAGGGCGAGAACACGCTGTGGGTCGTGCGCTTCCCGCGCGTCGTGCTCGCGATCCTCGTCGGGGCCGCGCTCGCCTGCTCGGGCGCGCTCATGCAGGGCGTGTTCGGCAACCCGCTCGCCGAGCCCGGCGTGATCGGCGTCTCCGCGGGCGCGGCCGTGGGCGCGTGCGCGGTCATCGTCACGGCCGGCTCTCTCGTCTCGGGGACCTGGGTCGCCGCGGCCGCGTTCCTCGGCGGGCTGATCACGACGTTCGTCGTCTACGCGCTCTCGCGCTCGGGCGGGCGCACCGAGGTCGTGACGCTCGTGCTCACCGGCATCGCGGTCAACGCGTTCGCGGGCGGGCTGCTCGCGTTCTTCACGTTCGTGGCCGACCCGGCCGCGCGCGAGCAGATCGTGTTCTGGCAGCTCGGATCGCTCGGCGGGGCCACGTGGGGATCGGTCGCGGTCGTGGCTCCCATCGCGATCGTCGGCGTGGTCGGCGCCATGCTGCTGCGCCGCCAGCTGGACCTGCTGTCCCTGGGCGAGCGCGCCGCGCAGCACCTGGGCGTCGACGTCGAGCGGCTGCGGCAGATCGTGATCGTCCTCGTCGCGCTCCTGGTCTCCGCGGGCGTGGCCTTCACGGGGATCATCGCGTTCGTGGGGCTCGTCGTGCCGCACCTGGTCCGCATGGTGTGCGGCCCGAGCCACCGCTGGCTCATCCCCGCCTCGGCCCTCGGCGGGGCCGTGGTCCTGCTGCTCGCGGACCTCGTCTCGCGCACGGCGGTCGCGAACGTCGAGCTGCCGCTCGGCATGATCACCTCGCTCGTCGGCGGGCCGTTCTTCTTCTACCTGCTGCGCCGCACGCGCTCTCGCCAGGGAGGCTGGGCATGAGCCGCACACTGGTCGAGCTCGACTCGCGCCACGAGGGCAGCAGCTTCTGGTCGTCGTTGCGGACTGCGGTCACGGGGCGGCGACGCTCCTCGCGGTTGCCTTCTGCCGCGGCGGCGGGCGACGTCGTGACCGAGGCGCGCGGTGCGACGCTCTCGCTCGACGGGACCCCCGTGCTGCGGGACGTGTCGGTCACGGTACGGGCCGGGGAGGTCCGGGCCCTGCTCGGCCCCAACGGCGCGGGCAAGTCCTCGCTGCTCGGGGCGCTCACGGGCGACCTGCCGCTCGACGGCGGCTCGGTCCTGGTCGACGGCTCGCCCCTGCGGTCGTGGACGCCCACCGAGCTCGCGATGCGCCGGGCCGTGCTCATGCAACAGATCCACCTCAGCTTCCCGTTCACGTCGCTCGACGTCGTGCAGATGGGCCGCGCGCCCTGGCGCGGGACGCCCCTCGAGGAGACCGACGAGGAGGTCGTGGCCGCCTCGCTCGCCGCGACCGACGTGTCCCACCTCGCCGACCGGCACTTCCCGTCGCTGTCCGGGGGCGAGAAGGCGCGCGTCGCGCTCGCGCGTGTCCTGGCCCAGCGGACCGGGCTGCTCATGCTCGACGAGCCGACCGCGGCGCTCGACCTCAAGCACCAGGAGCTCGTGCTGCAGATCGCCCGCCGCCACGCGGCGTCCGGGGGTGCGGTGGTCGTCGTCGTGCACGACCTGGGGCTCGCGTCGGCCTACGCCGACCAGGTCACGCTCATGGTTAGAGGTCGCGTGGTCGCCGACGGGGCGCCCGCCGAGGTGCTGACGGCCGAGCGGCTGAGCGAGGTCTACGACTACCCGGTCGAGGTCGTCGAGCATCCCGGTGGCGGGGCGCCGATCATCCTGCCGGCACGGTCTGCTGCTGCGGTTCCGCCGAGGTAGAGGCCTGCCGCCGACGTAGAGGGCTGTACCCCTCTTTCTCGACACCAGGCCTCTACCTCGCGGCCAGTGCGGCGGGTGACCTACAGGTTCCGCCCCGCGTACACCGCGAGCGCGTCGCGCACGAACGTCGCGCCCTCGACGCCGCCGTAGTTCGCCGCGAACCGCTCGTCGGCCACGTACATCTCCCCGAGCCCGACGACGTACTCCTTGACCGGCGCCCCGCCGTGGCCCGGGGTGCCCGGGATGCTGCTCAGCCACTCGACGTGGCGGCGAGCGAGCACCTGCGCCTCGTCGCTGTCGGGCGCGATCCCGGACTGGGCCGCAGCGATCCAGTCCGCCCCGAGCTGCCGGGTCGTCTCCTGGTAGGCCGCCTTGTCCTGCGCGGAGAGCCCGCGCCACCAGGTGTCGCCCGTCCGGTAGGCCTCGGCACCCCACCGCTCGGTGACCTCCGCCTCGTGCTTCGTGTGGTCGAACCCGTCGAACATCTCGTCCGCCATGAGCCGCCCACCTCCTTCCATGGTCGTGATCGTGTGCTCGACCGACGCGATCTGTCGCGCCAGCCGCTGCCGCTCGGCCCGGAGGGCGTCCAGGTGGGTCCGCAGGGCCCGCGCCTGCACGGCAGGACTGGCCTCGCCGTCACGCTCCAGGATCTCGGCGACGGCCGGGAGGCCCACGCCGAGGTCCCGCAGGAGGAGGATCCGCTGGAGGCGGACGAGCGCGGCCCCGTCGTAGTACCGGTAGCCGTTGTGCCCGACCCTGCTGGGCGCGAGCAGCCCGATCGCGTCGTAGTGACGCAGCGTGCGGCTCGTGGTCCCGGCGAGGCGGGCGATCTCCTGGATCGACCAGTCGGTCGGGGCCTGCGGTGCGTGCGCGGTCATGCGCTCCTCCTTCCTGGGCCTCGCGACGACACGATGTCGTCGCGGCTGTCCGGTCGTCTCGCGGACGGCCCGGATCTGGACGCCTCGGGTGAGGCAGCACGATCGACCCTAGAAGTTGACGCTACGTCAAGGTCAACCCTCGTCGCCGCAGATGAGTTGTCAGAAGTGCACCGAGGTATGCCCCGGTGCACTTCTGACAACTAGTCCTTGCGCTCTCAGCGGGGTCCGCTCGTCGCGCCCAGCGCTGCGGCTCTCGCGTCTCCCGTGGTTCTCGCGGCCTCGCTGCCCGACGGCGTCACTCGCCTCGCGTCTTCACCGCCCGACGGCGTCACTCGCCTCGCAGCATCCGCGCCAGCTCGTCGGTGCTCTCCACGACCGCGAGGGCCCCTGCGTCCTCGAGCTCCCCCGGCACCGCGTACCCCCACGAGACGCCGAGGCAACGGATGCCGTGCGCCGCAGCGCCGAGCACGTCGTGCTCCCGGTCGCCGACCATGATGATCTCCTCGTGCGGCGGCAGGCCGTCAAGGACGGCCCTGCCGGCCCCACCGGCCCCTGCGCCCGGAACTTCCTCGTCCTCCGAGCCCACCGTCGCCGTCGCGCCCACCGCGCCCGCCACACCCTCCGACGCGGCCAGCGACGCGAGCGCGTGCTCGATCACGTCCGCCTTGGAGCCGCGCGATCCGTCGAGGGTCGCGCCGTAGACCCCCTCGACCAGGGCGTCGATCCCGAAGTGCGCGGTGATGCGCCGCGCGTAGACCTCGGGCTTGGACGTCGCGACCGCGAGCCGGACGCCCGCCGCACGTGCCGCCGTCAGGCACTCGAGGATCCCCGGGTAGAGCGAGTTGTCGAGCATGCCGCCGGCTGCGTAGACCTCGCGGTACGCCGCGACCGCCTCCGCGACCCGGTCCACCGGGACGCCGTGCCGCGCGAACGTCTCGGTGAGCGGAGGGCCCACGAAACGCCGCAGGGTCTCGTCGGTCGGGGTCTCGATCCCCAGGGTCGTGTAGGCGTACCGGACCGAGGAGAGGATGCCGGGAGCCGAGTCGGTCAGCGTCCCGTCGAGGTCGAGGAGGGCCAGTCGGTAGGGAGGGTTCGCGGTGGTCACGGCATCGATTCTGCCGTGCGCCGAGCGCACACGGTCGCCGAGACAGCGGCTTCCCGTCGAGACAGAGGGCCCGGGCCCTCTACCTCGACGCCGGCCCTCTATCTCGGCGTCGGGGTGCGGGCCGCCAGCGCCGCCACGGCCGCGGTCAGCTCGCGCGCCCGGCCGCTCGCGACCAGGTACTCGCGTCGTCCGCCGCGCACCACGATCCGCACGGCCTCTCCTTGACGGACCATGAGCGCGACCCGACCGCCACCGAGGAACCGGAGACCGAGCCCGCCCGCGGACAGTGCGTCGACCGTCGGCCCGCCGGCCGTCCCTCCCTGGACCTGATCGATCTCGTGGCCAGGGATCCGACGACGCCAGACCGGCACCCCGCCCAGGCGCAGCGAGAGCGTCATGGCATCGGGCCCGACCGCCACGACCGACGACATGCGCGCGGCCGCGGCACAGATCGCGAGCACCAGGGCCCCGGGCAGCACGTCGAGCCATCCGAGCCCTCCCGTGGGTGACACCGCGAGGCCCACCGTCAGCGCGGTGACCGCGATACCGAGCGTCATGACCAGCGCCTGGGTGACGACCGACGCGTGGCGCACCTCGGTGAACACGGTGCCTCCGCGCCCCGTCGTCGGTCCCTCCCCGACGGAAGGGGCGGGCCCAGATCCTGGGTCGTGATCCCGACCGGCCCGCCCGGGACCCCCGCGCCCGTCGGTCCGTGCGGCAGGCGCCCCGGTGCCTCCCGGGACGCTCGCGTCACGCATCCGGTCGCTCCGCAGGTCGGTCCGCCCCGGCGCCGCCGTCGCCACCCCGCCGCCGCGCGACCACCCACCCTGCCACGAAGCCGAGCACCAGCAGCCCGGCCCCCGCCGCGACGAGCCCCAGGACCTGGGACCACGGGCGGGACGGCTCGTACACCGCGCCGGACAAGGGCGCGTACGCGAACCACCCGAACGACGCGGCACCGTAGGAGCGCGACGCGAGCCATCCCCCCACACCGACCAGCAGCACCCCGGCCACGAGCCCAAGCACCTCACCTCGACCCAGTCCGCGGGGGCGAGGGCTCGTCGGTCCAGGGACAGAGGAAGCGGTCATGCCGGACATCCTGGCGTGGTCGCTGCGGGGCCGCAACGCCCCGCGCCGGGCACCGGGCACCCCCGGCACCCGGCCTCACCCCCGGCCCACCTCGGCCTGCACGTCCACCTCGCCCCCGACCTCTCCCTCCCACACGAGCCACTTCTCCCGCACGGCCCGCTCGACGTCGATCCCCTGCGACCGCGCGAGCAGGAGCAGGTGCGCGAGGACGTCGGCGACCTCGGCCGCGAGCGCCGCCCGTCCGCCGTCGGGCACCTCGCCCTCCGACGCGACGCGCGGCCGCGTGCGTCCCGAGGCCGCGAGGTACGCCTGCGTGAGCTCGCCCGTCTCCTCGGCGAGCTTGAGCACGAACCAGTCGGGGTCGCGGGCGATCCCGAACTTGCGTGCGTAGAGCGCGGACACCGCCTCGACGCGCTCGGTGAGCGCGGGCAGCGTGAGGCCCGACGGCGCAGGCTCGGGCGGGGTGCTCGGCGTCGCGATGGTCATCGCGTCAGTCAAGCACGCGTCACTCCCCGACGAGCCCCCGCACGACGCGGTACGACAGGTGCGTCACGAGGTGGTTGCTGGTCACCGGCCCGGGCTCGACGCCCAGGTCGCCCAGACCCTCGAACAACCTCTCGCCCGCCCCGAGCAGCACGGGCGCGACGTGCAGCCCGAACTCGTCGACGAGCCCCGCGGCCAGGTACGCCCGCATGGTCGAGGCGCCGCCCGCGATCCCGACGTGCCCGTCCCTCGAGGCGGCGAGCGCCTGCGCGAGCGCGGACGCGATCCCGTCGGTCACGAAGAAGAACGTTGTGCCGCCCTGCATGACGAGAGGTTCGCGCGGGTGGTGCGTGAGCACGAACACGGGCGCGTGGTACGGCGGCTCCTCGCCCCACCACCCCCGCCACGACTCGTCCCACGGGCCGCGACCGGGCGCGAACATGTTGCGCCCCATGACGAACGCGGTGGGCGCCGCGACGGACTCGAGCGCGGCCGTGTTGACCTCGGGCTCCTCGAACATCCACCGGTGCAGCTCCTCGCCGCCCTCGCCGAGAGGGTTCTCGAGGGACTGGTGCGGTCCCGCGACGTACCCGTCGAGGGACAGCCCGACGTCGAACGTCACCCTGCCCACGGCGCTCACACCGACTTCCGGGTCCGGCGGATGCCCACGAACAGCCCCACGGCGCACGTGACCGCGGCCGCGACCACGCCCCACAGGACCTCGGTGCTCGCGAACGTCCCGCCGAACAGGGCGCGCTCGGCGTCGACCATGTAGGTCAGGGGGTTGAACTTCGACGCGGTCTGCATCCACGAGGGGCCGGCCTCGAGCGGGAGCATCATGCCGGACAGGATGAGCAGCGGGAAGAGCAGCGACTGCTGCACGCCCCAGAACAGCCACTCGCGGTTCTTCGCGGCGAGCGCGAGCGCGCACGACAGGGCACCGACGCCCACGCCGAACAGCCCGAGGAGCGCGAGACCGGCGAGCGCGTGCAACGGGTAGAACGTGAAGCCGAACGGGATGCACACGACCGCGATGAGGAGCCCCTGGACGACGAGCGGCGCGAACTCCTTGAGTGCCCGGCCCACGAGGATCGCCGACCGGTCGAGCGGCGTCGCGAGGACCCGCTCGTAGGAGCCGGTCATCATCTCGTAGAGCAGGTTCGAGCCCGTCATGGAGGTCCCGAACAGCGAGATCATGACGATCACGCCGGGCACGAACCACTGGAGCGTCGCGGCGGTCGACCCGCCGGGCCCGCCCATGCCGCCGCCCACGGCGCCGGTCAGGAGCGGCCCGAACAGGCCCAGGAAGATCAGCGGCTGGAGCAGCGAGAAGATGAGGGTGAAGGGGTCGCGCAGGACCAGGAGGATCTCGCGCGTGAAGACCGCCCAGGTGTCGCCGAAGAACTTCCCGGCCCGCGAGCGCCCGACGTCGGAGCGCCGGTCGGTCTGCTCCCTCGCCCCGGTCCGTGGTGCGGTCTGCGTCGCGGTCCCGGCCGTGCCGGGCCCGTGGTTCGTCGGTCCCGTCGGTGCGGGCGCTCGTCCGGCCTCCGGTCCGGCTCCTGCGCCGGTGCCCGTCGTCGGCTCAGTCTGCTCGTCCATCACGCCGCCTCCTCGCGCAGGCTCCGACCGGTCAGGTTGAGGAACACGTCGTCGAGGCTCGCCTGCTTGAGCCCGGCCGACCGGACCGCGAACCCTGCCACGCGCAGGGACTCGATCGCCTCGGGCAGCCGGTCGGCGCCGTGCGTCGTGGACAGGGTCACGGTGACGTCTCCCCCCGCGCCGACGGTCGCCTGCATCGTCGCGTCGTCGGCTCCGCCGGTCGCACCGGCACCGCCGGCTGCACGAGCCCCGCTGCCTGCACCCGCTCCGCCACGCTCGCCGCTTCCCACGTCGCCCACGACCGGGGCGAGGGCCGCGCGGACGCGCGTGACGTCGTCGGGCACCTGGCCCTGGGAACCGGGCGTACCCGCGACGACGAGCGTCACGACGTCGTCCGCGTGGTCGCGCTTGAGCGCGGCGGGCGGGGCGTCGGCGACGATCGTGCCGTGGTCGATCACGACGACGCGCTCGGCCATCGAGTCGGCCTCGTCGAGGTAGTGCGTGGTGAGGACGATCGTCATCCCGTACCGCTCGCGCAGCGCACCGATGTGCTCCCAGAGGTTCGCGCGGCTGTGCGGGTCGAGGCCCGTGGTGGGCTCGTCGAGGAACAGCAGCGGCGGGTGGTTCATGAGGCCGAGCGCCACGTCGAGGCGGCGGCGCTGGCCACCCGACAGGCTCTGGACCGTGCGCTTACCGAGGCCGTCGAGCTCGAGCGCGGCGAGGAGGTCTGCGGCGCGGCGCTGGTACTCGGCGGCCGACAGCCCGTAGAAGCGGCCCTGGTTGTGGAGCTCGTCGGCGACCCGGTAGGAGAACCCGCCCCCGTTGCCCTGGCCGATGTAGCCGATGCGCGACCGGACCTCGGCGGGCTGGGTGCGGATGTCGAAGCCCGCGACCTGGGCGCGGCCCGCGGTGGGTTCGAGGAGGCTCGTGAGCATGCGCAGCGTCGTGGACTTGCCGGCGCCGTTGGGGCCGAGGAACGCGACGAGCTCGCCCTCGTGGACGTCGACGTCGATGCCCTTGACCGCCTCGACCACTTCCTTCTTGCGATGGAACGTCTTGGTCAGTCCTTCGGTATGGATCATGACTCACGCCTCTCGCGTACGGTGTACTGGAAAGAGATTTCACGTTAGCATACGGCGTACGGGAACTAAAGGGTCCCCGGAACTGCGCGGAAGTGGGAGGATCAGGCACCATGGCCAGCAACACCGTCGCCCCCGTCCCCTCCGACGGGGTGGACTCCGCCCGGACCCCGGACTCATCGGTCGACGCGCCGCTCGACGACACGTCCCCCGACGCCGGCAGCGACGACCCGCAGGACGTCGTGGACGACCCGACCGACCAGATCCCCCGGCCGGACGACGTGACCCGGCGCCTCGCGCTCCTGTGGGACCCGCCCGCCCCGCCCACGCGCGGGCGCAAGGCGCGCCTGACCCTCGCCGAGGTCGTCGAGGCCGGGACCGCCGTCGCGCAGGAGGTCGGGCTCGAGGCGCTCTCGATGCGCCGCGTCGCCGCACGTCTGGGCGTGGGCGCCATGTCGCTCTACACCTACGTGCCCGGGCGCACCGAGCTCGTCGACCTCATGATCGACCGGGCGTTCGGCGAGCTCGACCTGCCCACGGCCGACGCCCCCTGGCGCGAGGGCCTGTCGCGGTACGCGCGCGAGGTCTGGCACCTCTACCAGCGCCACCCCTGGATCCTGCAGACCAACATGTGGCGCCTCCCGCTGTCCCCGCACGTGCTCGACGCCCAGGAGGCCGGGCTGCGCACCCTGGTCGACACCGGGCTGTCCGCGGAGCGGGTCGTCGAGATCCTGGGCCTGGTCGACGCGTTCGTGCGCGGCCTCGCCCGCGCGGCCGTCGCCGAGACGGTCGAGAACGACGCGAGCGGCATGAGCAGCGACGAGTACTGGACGTCGATGAGCAGCTTCTGGGCCGACTGGTTCGACGTCGAGCGCTACCCCGTCATGACCCGGATCTGGGAGGCCGGCGGGTTCGACACGCCCACCGACCCGTTCGACGCGTCGCTCGACCGGTTGCTCGACGGCGTCGAGATGACGATCGACCGGGCACGCGAGCAGGGCTGACGGCCGCTCCTCCGGGTGCCGAGCACGAGGTTGCGGTCGTTCTGCCGCCCAGTACGACCGCAACCTCGTGCTCGACCGCGCGGAACCTCGTGCTCGGCGTACCGGCCGGGTGAATCGCCCCCGGCCGTGCAGGCCCGCGCGGGTCCGTCGCGCGCCACGCGCCCCCGCGCGCTACCTTCCGAGGAACGAGGCCCAGCGACGCCCACGGACCCGCCGGGGCAGGCCCCGTGAGGACGGTGGACCCCATGACCGAGCAGGACGAGTCCCTCACCGGACGCACCACCAAGATCGCCCGCCGCCTGTGGGGCCTCGCCTACCTGCGCGGCATCCTGTTCCTCGTGATCGGCGTGGTGCTGTTCGTCGAGCCCGACCGCGGCATCCAGTGGCTCACGTGGCTCGTGGCCGCGATGGCCGCCATTCAGGGGGTCCTCTTCCTGATCGAGGCCGGGCGCCAGCGCAAGGACGGCGAGGGCGGGGTGTGGCGCTGGGTCGTGGGCGGCCTGGGGATCGCGGTCGGCATCACGCTCGCGGTGTGGCCCTCGGCGAGCGTCACGCTCGTGCTGCGGCTCGTGGGCATCTGGGCGCTCGTCGCAGGGCTCGTGGGGCTGATCGGCGCGCTGCGTGCCCGCAGGACCCGCGAGCCCGGCTGGGACTGGGAGCTCGCGACGGCCGCGCTCTGGGTCGTGTTCGGGATCCTCGTCCTCGTGAGCCCCGTGACCGGGCTGCAGACCATCACGGTCCTGCTGGGCCTCTACCTCGTCGTGACGGGCGTCGTGATCCTCGTCGCGGCGTTCGCGCAGAGCACGGCCGCGAAGGACGCCAAGGCGGCGCTCGCGGGGCCGGCGGCCTAGGCGGCACCCCGCCCGCCGAGCACGAGGTTCCGTGCGGTCGAGAACGGGGTTGTGTTCGTTCTGCCCCTCAGAACGAACGCAACCCCGTTCTCGGCACCCGGCTCACCCCGCGCCCACGGGACCCGGCAGTCCCGGCCGGCCGACCCGACGGCAGCAGCAGTCGACGCCCGGCGGCTGCAGCCCCGGCCGCCCGCCGCGCTCAACCCCTACCAGGCGTCCAGGTGCCGGTGCTCGTGCCCCGGCGGCGGCGCGTACTCGGCGTGCGGCCCGGGCTGGAGGTAGGTGCGCGCGAACGCGAGCGAGGCTGCGAGGTCCTCGAAGCGCTCGGCCGCGGTCCGCGCCCGCCGGGTCGCGATCTCGACCACGACGTCGCCCTCCCACCCGCGGCGCACGAGCTCGCCCAGCACCTTGTCGCACGGCTGGCCCCCGCGCCCCGGGACGAGGTGCTCGTCCGACATGGAGTCGGTCCCGTCGGCCAGGTGCACGTGCGCGAGGCGGTCGCCGAACACGTCGAGCAGGGCCAGGCTGTCCTGCCGGGCCACCGCAGCGTGCGAGAGGTCGAGCGTCACCTTGTCGTACGGGTGGTCCGTGGGGTCCCAGCCGGGCAGGTAGGCCTGCACCTCGCGCTTGCGGCCGCGCCACGGGTACATGTTCTCGACCGCGATCGTCACGCCCGTCGCGGCGTTGAGCTCGCGCACGTGGTCGGCGAACCCGCGCGCGTACAAGCCCTGCCAGCGGAACGGCGGGTGGACGACGACGGTCCCCGCCCCCAGCTCGAGCGCCAGGTCCACGGTCCGCTCGAGCTTGGGTCCCGGCAGCCGTCCCCACACGCGCTGGCTGACCAGGAGCGTCGGGGCGTGCACGCTGCGGATCGGGACGCCGACGTCAGCCGAGAGCTTGGCGAGCGCCTTGGCGTCCTGGGTCGTCGAGTCCGACCAGACCATGACCTCGATGCCGTCGTACCCGAGGTGTGCCGCAGCCTCGAACGCGAACGGCGCCTTGCGCGGGTACACGCTCGCGCTGGACAGCGTGACCTTGATCCGGGGCTCGTCGCCCGTGCTGGGCTCGCCCTCGCCGGGTTCGCCCGTGACGGGCGGCTGGGCGTCGGGCGTCGTCGCTTCGCGCATGTCCGCCACCCTAGCCCCGACGGATGCGCGTCGTTCACAGGTCGTCCGTCGAGGCCCTCGAACTCTGGCAGGATGCTGCTCGACCGAACCGCATGGAGCGCAGGAGTGAGCATGGATCGTCCCGACGCCGCCGCGGCCTCACCTGCCGGCGCGCCGCACCCGGGCTTCGGCCCCGGCGACGGGGCCGTCCTGTCGACCGACACGGACGACGTGCGCGCCCTCGCAGCGCTCGAGTCGCTCGTCGCCTACCTGGAGCAGGACTCCGCCTGACCCGGCAGTGCGCCAAGCCGCCCGCCGCTCGGCTCCCCGTTCCCCGCCCGACGCCGGAACGCACCCCTCGCGACCGGCTCCCCACATCCCCCGCCCGGCGCCGGACCGCACCTCCCGCGGCCGTCCCCCGCCCCACAGCCCGACGCCAGAACGCACCTCCCGCGGCCACTCCCCGTGGGCCGCGACGCGCCCGGGCGGCCCGTGCCGTCGGGCTTGCCGACCTCCGCTACAGTGGACTGGTCTATACCACTTCCAGCCAGGAGCACGTCATGGAACGAACTGTCACCGTCGCCATCGCCGAGGGACTCCACGCGCGCCCCGCAGCGCTGTTCGTGGCCGAGGCGGGCAAGCAGCCCGTCGCCGTGACCCTGACCAAGGAAGGCGCCGAGGCCGTGGACGCCGCGAGCATCCTCGGCGTCATGACGCTCGGCGCGGCAGCAGGCGACCAGGTCGTGCTCGCGACCGAGACCGACGGCGCGGAGGCCGAGGCGGCCCTCGACGCGCTCGCCGCGTTCCTCGCGCAGGAGACGGTCTGACGTCTCGTCTCGACCTCTCCACCGAGCGTGACGTCCGGACTCGTCGCTGACGGAGCCCACGACCCGGACGTCACGCTCGACCGGCGACGCGAGGCCCTCGCGACAGCACACAGCCCGTGACCCCTCGTGCGAGGGATCACGGGCTGTGTCGTGGGGCGGACGGTGAGGCAGCACCGCCGCGGGGCTACAACCCCAGCTCCTCCAGCACGGGCAGCTGCGCACGGACCGCGTCGCGCGCGGCCGTCGCAGTCGGCGAGGCCAGCGCGATCTTCGCGAGCTCCGCGCACCGCTCCGACGTGGTGGCCGCGAGGACGGCCGCGACGTCTCCCAGGGCGCGCGGCGTCATCGAGAGCGACGTGACGCCGAGCCCGACGAGCACCGGCGCCAGGGCCGGGTCGGCCGCGGCCTCCCCGCACACCCCGACGGGACGCCCGTGCTCGGCACCGCCGGCGCACGCGGCCCCGACAAGCGCCAGCACAGCGGGCTGCCACGGCGTCGAGAGCGCGGCGAGGTCCGCTGTCTCGCGGTCCGCGGCCATCGTGTACTGGGTCAGGTCGTTCGTGCCGATGCTCGCGAAGTCGACCTGCTCCAGGATCCACCGCGACTGGAGCGCCGCAGCGGGGACCTCGATCATGACGCCGGTCGTCGAGAGGCCTCGTTCGCGGCAGGCAGCCGCGAACTCCTGCGCCTCGTCCGGGGTGGCCACCATGGGGGCCATGACCCACACGTCCGCCTCCTCGGCAGCCGCGGCCCGAGCGATCGCGTCGAGCTGGCGCGCCAGGACCTCGGGGTGCCGGACGGCGGTGCGCAGCCCCCGGACGCCGAGCGCCGGGTTGGGCTCGTCGTCGGCCGTGACGAACGGCAGCGGCTTGTCCGCGCCCGCGTCGAGCGTGCGGACGACGACCTTGCGGCCCCCGAACGCACCGAGCACGGCCCGGTAGGCCGCGACCTGCTCGTCGACGCCCGGCTCCTCGGTACGCCCGAGGAAGCAGAACTCGGTCCGGAACAGGCCGACCCCCTCGGCTCCCGCGGCGACCGCGGCGGCGGCCCCGGCCGGGTCCGCGACGTTGGCGAGGAGCTGGACCCGCACGCCGTCGGCCGTCCTGCCCTGACCGTCGAAGGCGCGCGGACCACGCGGGCGGTCGAGCACCCGCGCGACGTCCTCGGCCGACGGGTCGCGCTCGATCGTGCCCTGCGCACCGTCGACGAGCACGGTCTCGCCGTCGACGAGCTCGACGGCCCCGGGGGCCGCCACGACCGCCGGGATCCCGAGCGACCGGGCCAGGATCGCGGTGTGCGACGTCGGGCCTCCCCCGCTCGTGACGATCGCGAGGACGCGCTCGGGATCGAGCGTCGCCGTGTCGGCGGGCGCGAGGTCTGCCGCGACGAGCACGAACGGGTGGTCGAGGTCCGGGACGCCCGGCGCCCGACGGCCCGTGAGGGCCGCGACGATGCGCTCGCGCACGTCGCGGACGTCGTGAGCACGCTCGGCCATCATGCCGCCGAGCGACTCGAGGCGTGCCGCGAGGTCCCCCGCCGCCTCCCACACGGCCCGCTCGGGCGCGGTCCGCTCGTCGCGGACCTTGCGTGCGGACTCCTTGGACAACGTGGTGTCCGCGGCCATCGCGGCCGTGACCGTGAGGACGTCGACGGCCGTGCCGGTCGCCCTCGCGGCGCGTGCCGCGAGGTCCGCCTGGACGCTGCGGACCGCGTCGTCGATCGCGGCGACGGCCGCCTCGACGTCCGCGTCCGGTCCGAGCGTCGAGGCGGCGGGCTCGGGCACGGGGGCCGGCATCGTCACGACGACGCCGGCCCCCCGCCCCGGGCTCACGCCCACACCGTCGAGGACGGAGGTCACCTGCCGCCTCCGCCGCCGGCCGTGGTCCCGGAGCCTCGGGCATCGAGCTCCGCGGGAGACAGGTCGGCGTCGGCCGCCTTCTTCTCCTCGGCGACGAGGACCGGGTCGGCGGTCGGGTCGGCGCCCACGGCCGAGTCGTCGTCCTCACGGCCTGGCGTGCGCAGGTTCCACTTGGTGATGACCCACCGGAACAGGAAGTAGTAGATCACCGCGTACCCGAGGCCGATCACGATGATCCACAGCGGCATCGTCGCGATCCGGAAGTTCAGGATGTAGTCGATCGCGCCGGCGGAGAAGCCGAAGCCGGACTTGATCCCCAGGGCGTTGACGAGGGCGAGCGAGGTGCCCGTGAGGACAGCGTGGATCGCGTACAGCGGGTAGGCGACGTACACGAACGCGAACTCGAGGGGCTCGGTCACACCGGTCACGAACGCGACGAGCGCGGCCGAGCCCATGATGCCGCCGATGAGCTTGCGGTTCTTGGGCTTCGACGTGTGGATGATCGCGAGCGCGGCAGCCGGGAGGGCGAACATGAAGATCGGGAAGAAGCCGGTCATGAAGGTGCCGGCCGTGGGGTCGCCGTGCAGGAAGCGCGCGATGTCGCCGTGCCAGACCGCGCCGCTCGCGTCGGTGTACTCGCCGAACTGGAACCAGGGCAGCGAGTTCAGCAGGTGGTGCAGCCCGATCGGGACGAGCAGGCGGTTGGCCGTGCCGTAGACGAACGCGCCGAGGACCGTGGAGCCCGTGACCCAGTCACCGATGGCCGTGAAGCCCGCGTCGAACCAGGGGTAGATGAGGGCGCCGACCACGGCGATGAGCACTGCCGCACCGGCGGTGACGATCGGCACGAAGCGACGTCCGCCGAAGAACGCGAGGTACGGCGGCAGCTTGATGCGGCTGTACTTCTGGAACATGATCGCGGCGGTCAGACCGATCACGATGCCACCGAGGACGCCGTAGTTGATGAGCTTCTGCGCCGGCGGGCCCGTGATGGCCGCCGTCACCAGGTCGAGGAAGTTCCCGTCACCCGCCGCGGCGACGGCGTCGGGGTCGGCACCGGCCAGCCACTCGGCCGGGGTGGCCGGCTTGCCGAGCACGTACGGCGAGAGGGCGTCGCTCACACCCTTGAAGACCAGGTAGCCGATCACGGCAGCCAGGCCGGTCGAGCCGTCGGCCTTCTTGGCGTAGCCGACCGCGACACCGACTGCGAAGAGCAGCGCGAGGTTCGCGAACAGGGCGTTGCCGGCGGACGCGAACACGTCGGCGACGGGCTGCAGCCAGGGGAAGGTGCCCGAGGCGCCGTCCGCACCGAGCATGTCGGCCTGCCCGAGGCGCAGCAGCAGCGCGGCGGCGGGCAGGGAGGCGATGGGCAGCATGAGGGATCGACCGACCCTCTGAAGCTGGGCGAACCCGGGGATGCCCCGCTTCACCTTGGGTGCTTCGGCCACGGACGTCATGTTCACTCCTTGTTGTCGGGTGCCACCGAGGCCGTCGGATCGCACCGCTGAACGGTAGTTCTGCCTTGAACCACGACGCCGGCCCGGACACTGGAGCGCGTCGTTGCTGTAACCCGAACCATCTCCACCGTCTGTGGTGGGATAGTTGTCTGGACCACTTGCGGACAGAGTGGTCTAGACATCATGATGTGTCAAGCCCCGGCACCACCGGAGCGACCGAGAGCGAGGAACACGTGGCAGCGACGACGCAGGCCAGAGCACCTAAAGGCGGGCACAAGCACCAGATCGTGCGCGCCTACCTGAGCGACCTGATCGCGAACGAGCTGTCCGTCGGGGACGCCGTCCCCTCCGAGCGGGTGCTCACCGAGAAGTTCGGCGTCTCCCGGATGACGGTCCGCCAAGCCCTCGACGCGCTCGTCGCCGACGGGGTCCTCCAGCGCGAGCAAGGACGCGGGACGTTCGTCGCGCCGCAGCACACCGACTTCGAGATGCGCCTGACGACGTTCGGCGAGGAGGCACGCCGGCTCGGCATGTCCCCGAGCACCCAGGTCATCGACAGCGACACCCTCCCCGCGGGCCGGGTCGTCGCCGAGGCGCTCGGCATCGCCCCCGAGGACCTGGTCCACTACGTCGAGCGGCTGCGCTGCGCGGACGGCACGCCCATGGCCGTCGAGCGCGCCTGGGTCCCCGTGGCGCTCGCCCCGGACCTGCTCGACGACGGGGTCCCCGACAGCCTGTACGGCGCGCTGCGCGAACGCGGCCACTCCCCGACCTGGGGCGAGGACACCATCATGGCCGCCGAGGCCAGCGCCACCGAGCAGTCGATCCTGGCCATGACGAGCATGCGCGCCGTGCTGCGTGCTCACCGCAAGACCTACGCGGACGACGGCGCCTGCATGTACTCCCAGATGTGCTACCGCGGCGACCGGTACTCGGTCGTGGTCCCGCTCCGCGAGGCCCGGCCCACGATCGTCCCCCGACCTGCCCCCGCACCGGAGGCGGTCGAGACCGCATGAACAACGCACCAGACACGTCCACGACCCACGCACCAGAGAGGATGCAACGATGACTGCAGCCGATGCAGCACGGGCCGCCGCGATACTCGCCGGGCTCGGCGGGGTGAGCAACATCGAGGAGATCGACCCCTGCACCACCCGACTGCGGTCGCTCGTCAAGGACCCCAGCCTCGTCGACGTCGCCGCCCTGCGCGCCGCGGGAGCCTTCGGCGTGATGACGACCGGACGAGTCGTACAGGTCGTCGTCGGCCCCCAGGTCGACACGATCGCCTCGGACCTCGCAGACCTGATGTGACCCCGTGCCCGCGGCTCGCGGGCACCCCGACGTACGTCCGCACCAGCACACGAAGGAGCACGACATGAGCAAGGCAGAGCAGATCCTCAAGGGGCTCGGCGGGGATGCCAACATCCTCGACCTCGAACCCTGCATCACCCGGCTGCGTGTGGAGGTCGAGGACCCCGCGCTGGTCGACGACAAGGTCCTCACCGGTGCGGGAGCCATCGCGGTCGTCCGGACGGGCAACGCGATCCAGGTGATCGTCGGCCCCGACGCGGACAACATCGCGTCCGACATCGAGGACCTCCGTTGACGACAGCGCCCCTGACGGTCCTCTCCCCCGTGACCGGGACCGTCGTCGCCCTGGCCGAGGTCGACGACCCGGTGTTCTCCGCCGGGCTCGTCGGGCCGGGGATCGCGATCGCACCGGACGCGGCCGAGGGCGGCCTCGTCTCGGCACCGGTCAGCGGGACGGTCGTCAAGGTCCATCCGCACGCGTTCGTCATCAAGCACGACGACGGTCAGGCCGTGCTCGTGCACCTGGGCATCAACACGGTCCAGCTGGGTGGCGAGGGCTTCACGCTGCACGTCGCGCAGGGGGACGTCGTCCACCAGGGCACGACCCTCGTGACCTGGGATCCCGCCGCGATCGAGGAGGGTGGCCGGTCGGCCGTCTGCCCCGTGGTCGCGCTCGAGGGATCGGTCGAGGCCGTGACGCCGCTCGCCCCGGTCGGGACGTGGGTCGCCCGCGGCGAAGAGCTGCTGATCTGGGAGTGATGCGGCTGTCAGGACGAGCGCGACCTCGAGGTCTCGCTCGTCCTGCCATGTCCGGCGCCAGCTCGGACGTCAGGGGCGGGGCAGCCCAGACGTCGGGTCAGCCCCGCAGCGGCAGTGTCAGCACGTGCCCCGACGGTCCCTCCGCGGATCCGTCGTCAGAAGTGGCCCGGGGCATACTCCGGCCCACTTCTGACAACTCGTCCGGCGCCTGCACGACCCGCACCGGCACGCCCCAGTCCTGCTGCGCCAGGTGGCACGCGGGGAACACGTCGGGGTCGGGCGTCCCGTCGGCCAGCAGCGGCACGACGTCGCACGACGCGGCCTGCGCGGTCACGTGCAGCACGCCCTCGGCCACCTCGGGGTTGACGACCAGTGCGCGGACGAGGTCGGGACCCGTCCCCGCTCCGTCGAGCAGCAGCTCGGGCGGCGTCGCGCTCACGATCAGCCGCGTCGAGGGGCCGTACCGGTCGTCGAGCTTCTGCCCGGGAGCGGGCGAGAACGGCACGTCGAGGCGCAGCTCCCCGGCCACGACGTCGGTCACCGGACGCTGAGTGCGGTGCGCCCCGCCGTCGAGCAGCTCGCCTGCCAGCGTCGCCGGGAGCGCGACGCGCGTGATGCGGTGCGCCGCCGACTCCACGACGAGCAGGTCGATGCGCGCACCCGGGGCGGCGGGCGTACCCGGCGTCCACGGCTCGCCGTCCACGAGCACGACGACGTCGCTCGGCTCCGCGAGGCCCGTCGCCAGGGTCGTCACCTGGCCCGCGTCCGTGCCGGGACCTGCGCCCGTGCCGGAGTCCGAGGCGGCCGGTGGGACGTAGCGGCGGATCGCCCCGTTGTAGGTGTCGGCGACGGCGACGCTCCCGTCGGGCAGCACGGCGACCCCGAGCGGGTGCTGGAGCAGGGCCTGGTCGGCCGCGCCGTCGCGGTGCCCGAAGTCGAACAGCCCCTGCCCGACGGCGGTCGCCACCTCTCCCTGCGTGGTCCCCGGGACCGGGGTCACCGCACGCAACGCCGAGGTCTCGGAGTCCGCGACCCACACCCGACGGTCCGGGCCGACCGCCAGCCCGGAGGGCTGTGCGAACCACGCGTCGACGAGCGGCCCGTCGAGAAGCCCCTCGTTCATGGTGCCACCGACGAGACCGATCGAACCCTGCTCGCCGTCGAAGGCCCACAGCGAGTGGTTCCCGGCCATCGCGACGAGGAACGCACCCATCTGCTCGACCCAGACCACGTCCCAGGGGGACGAGAGCTTCTGCAGCACCGCGCCGCCCGCGCTCTCGATCGACGCCGGCAGGCCCGCGGGTCGCGGCAGCACCGACATCTCGCTCCCCAGCAGAACGGTGAGTCGCGACCCGAAGGGCCCGTCGATCTCGGCGAGCTCCCCGCCGACGGGTACCCCACCGTCCGGGGAGGCGAGCACGTTGTCCACCCCACCGACCATGTACTGCTGCCCGTTCCCCGCGACCGTCGTCACGTGGCCGTCCGCGAGCCGCACCCCGCGCAGCGCGTGGTTCACGGTGTCGGCGACCAGGACGTCGTAGTCGAGGTGGGCACGCAGCTCGGTCGGGACCAGGCACAGCCCGTTGGGCTCGCTGAACCGGGCGTCGTCGGGCCCGCCGTCGACGAGCCCGCGCTCGCCGGACCCGATGCGCCGGACGAGCGTCTCGCCGTCGGGCAGGAGCTCGGCGAGCGAGTGGTGACCCGCGTCCGCGACCAGGAGGTTGCCTCCCGGGAGCGCGATCGCCTTGGCGGGGAAGCGCAGCGTGCCCGACGTCGGGGCGGGCGGCACGTAGACGTCGTCGCTCCCCGCGGTGAGGGACCGCAGCGTGCCCTTGGCGCGGTGCTCCTCCACGAGCTCGTCGACGAGCGCGGCGAGCGCCGACGCGTGCCCCTCGCCCGCCATCTGCGCGACGACGTAGCCCTCGGGGTCGATCACGACGAGCGTCGGCCAGGCCCGCGCGGTGTACGCGGACCAGGTGACGAGCTCGGGGTCGTCGAGGACGGGGTGACGCACCTCGTAGCGCTCGACCGCGGCAGCGAGCGCGACCGGGTCTGCCTCGTGCTCGAACTTCGGGGAGTGGACGCCGATGATGACGAGGTCGTCGCGGCGCGCCTCCTCGAGCTCGCGCAGCTCGTCGAGGACGTGCAGGCAGTTGACGCAGCAGAACGTCCAGAAGTCGAGGACGACGACCCGGCCGCGCAGGTCCGCGAGCGTGACGTCGCGGCCGCCCGTGTTGAGCCAGCCGCGCCCGACGAGCTCGGAGGCGCGGACGCGGGGCAGGCGGGCGTGGGGGGTCGTGGAGCTCACCCGAGAATTCTGCCCCAGTCCGCGCGCTTGCCCGGCCCTCGGGTGCTAGCCTCGCGGTCCCCGATCCCCCGTGGAGGCGTGATGGCCGACGACCCGGCACGCAAGGTCTCGCTCCGGCCGCTGCGGGAGGACGACCTCCCGACGCTGTTCGAGATCCAGCTCGACGCCCGCGCTCAGCACCTGGCGGCCTTCACGGACGCGACCGCCGGTGACCGCGACGCCTACCTGGCGAAGTTCCGCAGGATCCTCGCCGACACCGCGATCGTCAGCAGGGTCGTGGAGGTCGACGGCGTGGTCGTGGGCAGTGCGGCCGTCTTCCCGATCGAGGGCGACACCGAGGTCACCTACTGGATCCAGCGGGACTGGTGGGGCCGCGGGGTGGCCTCCGCGGCGCTGGCAGCCCTTCTCGCGGAGGTGCCCGCACGCCCGCTCCAGGCGCGGGTCGCCGAGGACAACCTCGGCTCGCTCCGGGTCCTGGAGCGCAACGGGTTCGTGCGCGTGGGCAGCGAGGACTCGTTCGCGCCGGCGCGCGACGCGACGATCACGGAGCTGATCCTCGAGCTTCCCGTCTGACGGACAGCCGAGGGGCCGCGCCGACCTGCCCCGTGACGCGCACGACGACCGCAACCCCGTCGATCTCCGCGGGCAGCCGGTCCTGCGCCTCGGTGTCGACGACGTTGACCTGGAGGCACCAGGTGTCGTCGGGCTGCTCCGCGTCCTGCGCAGGCTGGGCGTCCTCAGCCTGCGCGGCTGCGCCGCCGTCCCTCACGCCGGCCGCGCCGGCAGCACCCCCCGGGTCGGCGGGCCCGCGCGTCAGGCCGATCCCCGTGACGCCGTCGTGGCCCGCGAGGGCGTGCTTGAGCGCGGTCTTCGCTTCACGGGCCTGCTCGAGGCTCGCCACGGTGCACCGCCCTCCCACCGTCCGGCGCGGGACGCGGGCCCGCGTCAGACGGCGAGCCGGGCGTCGAGCGCGGCGAGGACGGTGTCGATCGGGTTGACGTACGTCAGCCCGGTCCCATTCTCCCCCCCGGTCTCCGAGCCGGCAAAGAGCAGGCCCAGGGCGACGCCGTCCTCGCGGTACACGAGCGACCCCGAGTCGCCGCCGCGAGAGAACGGCCCGGAGCCCGTGCCCTCGACCTCGATCTGGTCGTCGAAGCGGAGCGCCCCGAGCCCTTCGCCGTAGCCGACCACGACGTCGTCGAGCTCGATCGCCGTGACGCGACCCGCGGTGACCGCGGTCGTCCGGCCGATCTTGCCGACCACCTCTCCGCCCAGCGCGACGGCCGTCGTCGTGATGCGCCCCACGGGGTAGTCGAGGTCCACGTCCGGGTCGTCGAGCAGCGCGATCGCGGCGTCGACGGTCGCGGTCCGCCCGGGCGCGAGCGGCACGGTCGCGGCGAGCGTCCCGACCTGGTCGGCGGGCGCGCGTCCGCCGTCGGCGGGCCCCGGCTGCACGACGGCGTCGCCCACCTTCGCGCGCGGCGAGCCTGCGAGCACGTGGAAGTTGGACAGGGCGTGCAGCACGCCCCCGACCAGGACGAACGCGCCGAGCGTGCCCGCGGTGACGTCGACGTGCGCGATCGAGACGCCGGGACGCAGGGGGCGCACGCGCCCCGTCTCCCCTGCTGCCTGCGCGGTCACGACGGGCGGGCGCGGCCCCGTGCCGCCCGTCCGCACGAGGGGCCGGATCCGTCCCGTCCGGCGCACGTCCACGACCGGCCCGGCCTCCGACGCGACGCGGCGCGCGATGCTCCGGGCCGCCGGGACCCCGAGCCGGTAGCGCACCGCGATGCCGTACCCGCCGCCCTCACGGGGGGCGAGGCCGAGCGCGAGCGTGGGGGCCCGCACGGCCCGCGCGGCCACCGAGTCCTCGCCGGGCGCGCCCGCAGCGCTGGCCGTCGCGTCCGTGCCCGCGCGCTCCGCGAGATCTCGCGCGAAGTCCGCCAGCTGCAGCTTGATCTCCCGTGCCTCGTCCCTGTCCATGCGACGAGGCTGGCACAGCCCACCGACACGCGCGCGTCGCCTTCCGGCGGCGCGGACGAGGGATCTGCCGCGCCGCGCGCAGATCCTCGCAAAACTCGCGGCAGATCTCGCGTCATGAAGTCACGCTTCACCCCTCTTGAGAGGTGTACACACTTTTCGCCGCCGCGCACCCGCGGCCTCACCACGTGAACGGGACCATGCACCTCGACCACGCCTTCCGGCCCACGACCGACGAGATCCGTTGCGCCATCCTCTGGGCCCTCGACCACGACCGCGCGGCCCTGGTCGAGCACCGGGCCACGGCCCACCTGAGCCTGCGCAGCCCGCTGCGGCGGGCCGCGGACGCCCGCCTGGTCCGGCGCTGGCTCGAGGCCTCGGCGATCTCCTCGGTGCTGACCTGCGCCATGGCGGCCTGACGCTCGCGCACGACTCCCGCAGGGCGTCGGCGACGATCGACATGGGCCAAGGGGTCACCGGCTGACGTCGACCCACTCCGCGCCGGCCAGCTCCGCGAGCCGGTCGGGCGTGATCGCGAACGCGCTCGTCGGGCTCCCCGCCGCCGGGTAGACCGTCTCGAAGCCCTGCAACGACACGTCGCAGTACACCGTCACGGGCTCCAAGTGGCCGAACGGCCCGACTCCCCCGATCGGCTGTCCGGTCAGAGCCGTGGTGCTCTCGGCGTCGAGCATGCGCGGCTTGGCCCCGAACGCGGCCTTGAACTTCACGTTGTCGACCCGGGCGTCCCCGCGCGTCACGAGCAGGAAGCTGCGCTCGCCGTCGCGCAGCGCGAGCGTCTTGGCGATCTGCCCCGGCTCGACGCCCAGCGTGTCGGCCGCCATCTGGACCGTCGCGGTGTTCCGTCCCGTGTCGAGGACCGTGAGGTCGGGGGCCTGGGCGTCGAAGAAGGCGCGGGTGCGGTCGATGCTCACGGACGGGGCTCCTCTGGTCGGACGTGCGGCGTCGGTGCTGCGCGTGGTGGACAGGGCCATCATCGCCCCTTCGGTGCCGAGAACGAGGTGACGGTCGTTCTGAGCCTCTGAACGGCCGCAACCCCGTTCTCGACCCGGCGCAAGGTCGTTCTCGGCGTGGCCCCGCGAGCCGCGGACCGCTCAGGCGACAGGCACGGCGCCCGACGGCGGGGTCCCCACCTCCGCGACGGGCCGCGGCACGTACGTCTCGCCCGTGAGGTCCGCGCGCTCGACGCGGTCGAGCCGGAACCAGCGGATGGCGTCCCGGGAGCGGCACCACGCGACGAGGTACCAGGCGTCCTCGGTGTGGGCCAGGATCACGGGCTCGACCCTCCGGGCCGACTCGTTGCCGCGCCCGTCGCGGTAGCGGAGGGCGAGCACGACCGACCGGGCGAGCGACTGCTCGACCGCCCGCAGGACCTGCAGGTGGGCGTGGGCGCGCGGGACGAGGCCACCTGCGGCGACGTCCGCCCCCGGGCGCGCGGCGCCGTCGGGCACGCCGGGACTGCGCGAGGCGACGTCCGCACCCGGGGCCGCTGCGCCGTCGGGCACGACCGGTCCACCCGGCGCGTCGCTGCGGCCGACGTCGGCACCTCCTCGGTCGATCCACACCCTTGCCGCGAGCGCCGACGCACGCTCGCGCGCCTCGGGCCCCAGCGCGTCCCAGACCTTGCCCTGCGCCGCGGCGGCGTCGACCGCGAACGGGCTCCCGGGCGGGAGCGCGGCGAGCGCGACCGCGACCGCGACGGCCTGCTGGGGCGAGAAGTTCACGGGAGGCAGCGACGCGGACGGGTCGAGCACGTAGCCGCCGCCCGGGCCCGCCTGTGCCCACACGGGCAGCCCGGCCTGCTGGAGTGCCGAGACGTCACGCTTGACCGTGCGCTCGCTGACCTCGAAGAGGCGGGCCAGCCGGGCGCCCGTGGTCCCTGTGCGTCCCGCGCGACGCAGCTCCTCGGCCATCGCGTAGAGCCGCTCGGTCTTGTTCATGTCGCCTCCGTCGGTCCGGGGCCGTCGACGAAGCGGTCGCAGAACCCCTCGAACAATGGTGACAGACAGGTGTCACCAGGGCCGGGCGAAGGTGGGTCCATGACCACTTCAGCGCAGCACAGCAGCAGCGACCAGCAGGTCCACGTCGTCCTCGTCCCGGGCTTCTGGCTCGGGGCGTGGGCGTGGGACGACGTCGTCCCCCACCTCGAGGCCGCGGGCCTCGCACCGCACGCCGTCACCCTCCCCGGGCTCGACGACGTCACGACCGACCGCAGCGGCCTCGCCCGGGAGGACCACGTCCAGGCCGTGCGCGACGTGGTCGCGCCGCTCGAGGGCGACGTCGTGCTCGTGGGGCACAGCGGCGGCGGGCCCGTGATCCACGAGGTCGTCGACCGGGACCCCGCACGCATCCGCCGGACGGTCCACGTCGACACGGGCCCGCTCGTCGACGGGGCCTCGCTGGCCCCCGACCTCCCCGCCGGGACGGCCGAGCTCCCGCTGCCCTCGTGGGAGGACCTCGAGGCCGCCGGATCGAGCCTCGACGGGATCGACGAGGCCGGGCTCGCCCGGTTCCGCGCCCGGGCGGTCCCCCACCCCGCTGGCGTGGCCGGGGGCCGGGTGCGGGTGAGCGACCCGGCGAGGCTCGACGTCCCGGCGACCGTCATCTGCACGAGCCTGCCGTCGGAGGTCCTGCGGCAGATGGCGCACCCGGGGCCTCCCCTGCACACCGAGCTCGGCGAGCTCGACGTCACGTACGTCGACCTGCCGACCGGGCACTGGCCCATGTTCTCGCGCCCGGCCGACCTCGCGGCGGAGATCGTCCGGGCGGCGCGGGCGTAGCGTCGGGTCGCCCGGGTCCAGGGCTGGGCCGCCGAGCCGCCGAGCCGCCGAGAACGAGGTCGGGGTCGTCCTGGAACCCAGGACGACCCCGACCCGTGCTTCGTCGCGGACAGCGACGCGGCCCGGTGCGGCTACGACCCAGCGGGCACCTCGACCTCGACGTATGTCGCGTCACCCAGGCCCCCGGGCGCGACGACGACGCCGCGGACCCGGTAGTCGCCGGCGCGCGGCGCAGCGGGCACGACCTCGAGGTCGTGGGGCCCTGACCCCGCACGGACCGCCACCTGGGCGACCGTCTGCCGGACCCGGAAGACGACGCGACGCGACCGGCCTCCGACCTCGAGGTCGACGGTCAGCCCGTCGGCCGTCGTCGGCAGGACGGGGTCGACGACGAGCGCACCCGACTGCTCGGTGAGGCCGATCACGCCCTGGACGAGCTGGCGCAGGTAGATCCCCGGACCGCTCGAGTAGACCCGCCACCCGCCGCGCACGCCCACGGACCCGTCGCGGAGCTTCTCGAAGTCGCGGGCGAAGCTCGCCCGGTCGGGGAAGTCCGCGTCGCTCGACGAGAAGTACGCGTTGCGCTGCCGGGGCACGGCATGGGCGATGCGGGCGCCGAGGTCGAACGGGCTGATGCGGAGCAGCTCGTCGAGAGCCCGTCCACGGCCCAGCGCGGCGAGCGCCTCGACGTAGCGGATGTGCGCGTGCACGTACATGAGCCCGACCTCGCGCCCGACGTTCGCGGCCTGCTCGGCCCGCAGGAACGTGTGAGGGATCCCCTCGTCGAACGCCGCAGGATGGTCCATGAGCCGCACGCCGTCGGGGAAGAGCAGGTGCTCGACGACGAGGCGCTCGTGCTCCTCGGCCTCCTCCGGCGTGAGGATGCCCGCGAGGATCGACTGGGTCATCGGGATGAGGCGGTACCGCATCCCCGTGCTCGTGTCCCGGGGGTGGATGACGAGCTCGTCGCCGAGCTCGTCGTGCCGCACGTACCCGGCCATGACGCCGTCGACGAGCGCGCGCTCGCGCAGGTCACCGCGCACCGAGGCGGCGAGCGTCGCGGCACGTGCGGACAGGACGTCGTCCCGCCCCGCCGTGGTGCGGGCCAGGAGGAGCGAGGCCTGCACGAGCAGCGCAGACGTCCAGGTCGAGGCGAGGTTGGTGCGCATCCGCGAGTCCGCCGGCTGCAGGGTGTCGTCCCAGTCGCCCTCGCCGTAGGCGGGCAGCGAGGTGCCGGGGAGCAGGTCCGTCTCGAGGTGGTCGAGGATCCGCGCGACGTGGTCGGCGACCGTGGCGCGGGCGTCCCGACCCTCCGAGGCAGGGCGCCGGTGGGCGTGGTCCCAGAAGGGGACGACCTCGTCGAGGATCTCGAGGTCACCGCTCGCCTCCAGGTACTGGGCGAGGGCGAAGAGCGGCCACACGACGACGTCGCCGTGCGAGGAGTCGTTGTACCGCTCGGCGTAGGCGTCGAACATGAACCACTGCGGGAACCCGCCCCACGTGTGCTGGTGCGCGAGGACCCGCAGGACGATCTGCCGGGCGATGTCGGTGCGGCCACCGGCGAGCGCCAGCTCGAACGGTCCCTGGCACACGTCCCTGGTCCCCCAGGCTGCGCCCGAGTACTGCTCGAGCCCGTGCGGCACGAGGAAGTGGATCAGGGCGTCGTGCGCGTACCACGGCACGAGGAGGTCGAGCTCCTGCGTCGCGAGGTCCGGGTGCGGCTGGAAGCGCAGCCCGCGCACGAGCCCGCGCACCGTCTCGAGATGACCCGCGAGCGTCGCGTCGAGGTCGGCGAGCGGGTCGTGCTCGGGCGCGACCAGGGCGAGCGCCTCCGCGTCGCCGTGCAGCGAACCCGCGATCGCGAGGGTCAGGGCGCCGGAGCCGGACGAGCTGTTCACCCGGTGCGCCGTGGCCCCCTCGAGCACGACGGGGGCGCTCGACGAGACGGCGTAGCGCAGGTCGGGGTAGTGCGTCGCGACGTCGGCGCCCGGGACGGGACGGACGACGAGCGAGGTCTCGGACGTGTGCTCGGCCACCCAGCCGCCGGCCTCGTCGTCGAGCTCGAGGGTCGCCGTGACGCCCAGGGCGCGCTCGCAGCGCACGCTCACGTCGACGCGGTCCTGTCGATGATGGGCGACGGTCCGCACGTCGACGCGGCCGAGCGGGGTCTCGTAGAGCCAGCGGACGCCGCCGACGTCGAGCACGAGAGCCGAGGGCACGCCGAGCATCCGAGGGCCTCGGCCGTCGTCGACGAGGACCCGCAGCCCGCTGCTGCGCAGCAGGTTGAGATGGTGGCGGTGGACCGTGGCGAGCCTGTTGGCGGTCGTGTTGCCGAGGACGACGTGCGAGGCGAAGACACCGGGCGCGAACGCGGTGACCGACAGCACCTCGTCGGTGGGCAGGACGGTGTCACCGGCCTTGAGGACGTGGCCGTGCGACCGCTCGGTGACGACCTCCTTGCGTCCGTCGACGACGTGCGACCCGCCCGGGGTGAAGAAGGAGAGCAGCGCGCCGTCGGCGTCGCGCTCGGGCAGCAGGACCTCGTCGGACGTCAGCCCGAGCGCGGCGACCAGCCCGGCCTCGTCGAGCTCGTCCCCGGCCAGGAGCGGAGCGTCGCGCAGCACCGAGCCCGTCGTGGGCAGGGGTTCCGCGGTGCGCTCGTCCGCGGCGACGGCGACGGCCGCGGCGGACCAGCCCGCCACCTGGTCGACGTGCGCGTCGAGCGGTCCGCGCGCGTCGACGTCGACCACGGTCACGGCGTGCACCTGGGCCGTTCCTGCGGAGAGGTCGAGGGGCTGCGACACGAGCGTCTGCATCGCGTACTCGTACTGCAGCACGCCCGAGGTGACGGGCCCGAGCAGCCCGTGCGGCACGCCGTCGCGACGTGCCCGCGGGGTGAAGACCTGCAACGAGTCGGTGAGGTGGGCCGCTGCCCCCTCGACGAGGAACGTGACCGCGAGCGGCAGCCTCGGCTGCGCGGACATGGTCTGCCGGCTCACGAGCACGGTCCCTGCGGTGGGGTGCTCGAGCGCGCGGTGCAGCAGGTACTGGCAGACGTACGCCTCGCTCGAGAGCGCGGCCGCGGGCGGCGCGAGGGCGAGGTCCTGGACGTGCACTACGTCGTAGACCGCGTCCACGCGGGCGCCGCCCCCGGCCACGAGGTCGACGCGCCACACGAGGGTCCGGTGGTCCACCGTGAGCGAGACCCGCGACGCCAGCCCGAGCGCCTCGCCGGACCACACGACCCGGTCTGCGGCGGTCTCGACGCCTGTCACGGCGGGCGCGGAACCGGTGAGCTGCGCGACCTCGACCGTCCCGTCCGCGTGGGTCGCACGCAGGACCACGCCGCCCGGCATGCGGTCGTGCTCGCCCGGGAGGTACTGGTTGACGAGCAGCCCGCCGGTCCGGACGGCGCGCACGTCCCCGCCGACCGTGAGCTCGACGGTCATCTCGCCCGAGGTGAGGGTCGCGCCCGCGGGGGCGGCGGTCATGGCGGTGCTGGTCACGTGGACTCCTGCTCTGTGGGGTGTTCGTCGGTGGTGGTCTCGGCGTCCCGGGCCGGCTGCAGCAGCGCGACGAAGTGGTCGAACAGCGCGACCATGTCGACGTTCTCCGGGTCCAGCAGCCACTGGAGCTGCAGCCCGTCCATGACCGCGGAGAAGAGCTGACCGATCGCCTGCGGATCGACCTCGGGGCGCAGCTCGCCGCGGTCGATCGCGTCCCGGAAGCGGGTGTCGTCCTGGTGGCGCAGCGCCCGGTAGCGGTCCCGGACGACGTCGTGCGCGGGGTGGTTCGGTTCCGTGGCCTCGGCAGCGACGACGACGTGCAGCCCCACGAGCCCCGGCGTCTCGGCGTTGCGACGGACCTGGTCCCGGATGGTGGCCAGCAGGGAGGCCCCGTCGGTCTCCGCCCGGGTCCGGCGCTCGAGGTCACGCCGGTCGCGCTCCTCGATGGTCGCCGTCAGGAGAGCTGCCTTGCTCCCGAAGTGGTGCAGGAGGCCGGCCTCCGAGATTCCCACCCTCGCGGCGATCTCTCGCAACGAGCTGCCGCGGAAGCCCTGCTCGCCGAACACCTCGACCGCGGTCTGCAGGATCTCGCGCCGACGTTGCTCACCGCGCACGAGCCGTCCGTCGGGGCGCTTGCCCTGGTCCGGGGTCTTGGGGGTCTTCGGGGTCGCTGCCGTGTCGGCAGCTCGCGTGCCGGGCCCGCTCTGGGTCATCACCGTCTCCTTCGTCAGGATTTGTCGGTATCCACGGTACGGCTCCGGACACCCCTGGTGAAAAGACTAACCGAGCGCACGCTATGGTAGTTTCGCATCGGCTCAGAGATCGAGCCGAACACTCGATGAGGAGGATTGCTCATGAAGCTCGGACGCAAGGCGGTCGCCGTCGGCATCGTCGGACTCCTGGCACTGACCGCCTGTGGGCGCGCGGACGAAGGGTCGGCCGATCGCCAGACCGGCGGCGCGACCACGACGACCGTGGACGACTCGCCCGCCACCGGCGACATCACCGTCTGGGCCATGGGCGAAGAGGGCGAGAAGCTCCCTGACTTCGTCAAGGGCTTCACGGAGGAGAACCCCGACGCGAAGGTCCAGGTCACCACGATCCCGTGGGCCGACGTCATGACCAAGTTCCAGACGGCGGTCGCCGCCGGCACGGTGCCTGACGCGATCATGATCGGCACGTCGTTCATGCCGACCATGGTGTCCACCGGGGGCCTCGCCCCCGTCCCCGACGGGCTCGTCGACAGCGGCGACTTCGTCGAGGGAGCCGCGGCCTCGACCGTGGCCGACGGCGTCGAGTACGGCGTGCCGTGGTACGTCGAGACGCGCGTCATGTACTACCGCTCGGACCTCGCCGAGGCCGCCGGTGTGGCCGCCCCCACGACCTGGGAAGAGCTCACCGCCTTCGCGCAGGCCATGAAGGCGAACGGTTCCACCTACGGCCTCCAGCTCCCGATGGGCGATGCGGAGGACTCCACGCAGGTCATCCTCCCCTTCTACTCGCAGGCCGGCGGATCGATCTTCAACGAGGCCGGTGACGCCTACGACCTCGACAACCAGGCGATGGTCGACGCGCTCGACTACTACGCCTCGTTCTTCACCGAGGGTCTGTCCCCGCTCTCCGGCTACGGCGACACGCAGAACAGCGCGTTCGTCGACGGCTCCGACCCGGCGTTCATCTCCGGGCCCTGGATGGTCAACGTCCTCGCCGACATGCAGGGCGAGGACTGGGTCGAGCAGAACGTCGCGACCGTGCCCGTCCCCGCGGGGACCGCGAACAACGACTCCTACATCGGCGGCGCGCACCTCGGCGTCTTCAACGAGGCCAAGAACGCCGACGGCGCCTGGAAGCTCGTCCGCTGGCTCGCGGAGCCCGAGACGCAGCAGGAGTGGTACGCCGCGACCAACGACCTCCCGGCCGTCAACAGCGCCTGGGACGACGAGGCCCTGACGGCCAACCCCCGCACCCAGGTCCTCCAGGAGCAGCTCAAGAACACGATCGCCCCGCCGACCGTGCCCAGCTGGGACGAGCTCTCCGCCACGATCGAGACCGAGGCCGAGAAGGTCGCCAACGGTCAGGTCACGGCCGAGGACGCTGCCACGACGATCCAGGCCAAGGCCGACGCGCTCGGGCTCGGCTGGTAACGAACCGTCATGACAACGACCACCGAGGGACGGCGTCGGCGCTCAGTCGGCGCCGTCCACCGGCGACGCCAAGCCGTCGTCGCCTGGCTGTTCGCGCTGCCGTTCGTCGCGGTCTTCTCGGTCTTCATGCTGGGACCGCTGCTCGCATCGTTCGGCATGTCGTTCTCGGATCTCACGATCCGTGACATCAAGACCCCCTTCGCGGTGAACTTCGTCGGCCTCGACAACTTCGCGCAGGTCTTCCAGGACGAGCTGTTCCGCAAGGCGCTCGTCAACACGTTCTTCTTCGTCGTCGTCGGGATCCCCCTGACGATGGCGCTGGGGCTCGCGCTCGCCGTCGCCCTCAACTCGGGCATCGAGAAGTTCCGCAGCGTCTTCCGGGTCGGGTTCTACACCCCCGTCGTGACGTCGATCGTCGCCGTGGCGGTCGTCTGGCGGTTCATCCTCCAGGGCTCCGGCCTCGTCAACACCGTGCTGGGCTGGGTCGGCATCAACGGGCCCGACTGGCTCAACGACAGCACCTGGGCCATGCCCTCGATCATCGTCATGGCCGCGTGGCGCAACATGGGCACGCTCATGATCATCTTCCTCGCCGGTCTGCAGGCGATCCCGACCGACGTGTACGAGGCGGCCGAGGTCGACGGCGCCGGCGCATGGCGCCGGTTCCGCTCCATGACGGTGCCGCTCATGCGCCCGACGCTGCTGCTCGGCGCGGTCCTGCTCTCCGTCGGGTTCCTCCAGGTGTTCGAGGAGCCGTTCGTCATGACCAAGGGCGGACCGGTCAACTCCACGCTGACCATCAGCTACTACGTCTACAACCAGTTCGGTTACGGCAACTACGCGTTCGCGTCCGCGGCGGCCTACGTGCTCTTCGCGCTGATCGCCGCCCTCGCCGCGGTCCAGTTCCGCCTGCTGCGGTCGAAGGAGGATTGACATGCCCCACACGTCCTCGCGGGCGACCCCCGCGCCGTCAGGCACGAGCACCATGGTGCGTCGCCCTCGCCGCCCGATCCGCTGGTCGCGCGGCGCCACGTACACCGCGCTCGTCGTCGGGCTCCTGCTGACGCTCATGCCGTTCATCTGGATGCTGCTCGGCAGCTTCAAGACGCAGGGCGAGCTCCTGCAGCGCCCCATCACCTGGTGGCCGGAGAACCCGACGCTCGAGAACTACGAGAAGTGGCTGTCCCAGCTCAACTACGGCCAGTTCTTCATGAACTCGATCGTCGTCGCCGTCGCTGTCGTGCTCGGCAACATCATCTTCTGCTCGATGGTCGGGTACGCGCTGGCCAAGATGCGGTTCCCGGGCAAGAAGGTGCTCTTCGCCCTCGTGATGCTGACCCTCATGGTCCCGGGCGTCGTCACGCTCGTGCCGATGTTCGTCCTCGTCTCGAACATGGGGCTCGTCAACACCTACCCGGCGCTCATCCTGCCCTTCCTCGCAGGTCCGCTCGGGGTCTTCCTCATGCGGCAGTTCATCCTCGGGATCCCCGACGCGCTCATCGAGGCCGCGCGGATCGACGGCGCGGGCGAGTTCCGCATCTTCTTCCGGATCGTCCTCCCCCAGTGCGGGCCGCCGCTCGCGACGCTGAGCATCCTCACGTTCCTCGGTTCGTGGAACAACTTCCTGTGGCCGCTCGTCGTCGCGCAGACCGAGAACATGTACACCCTCCCGGTGGCGCTCTCGCTCTACTCGGTCGGCTCCAACGGCACCTACTACGGCCTGCTCATGGCCGGCTCGGTGCTCGTCGTGACCCCGATCCTGATCCTCTTCCTCTTCCTGCAGCGCTACTTCGTGCAGGGCATCGCCATGACCGGCATCAAGTAGGAGATACCCCATGCCTCTCACCTTCCCCGACCCCTTCGTCTGGGGCGCCGCGACGGCAGCCCACCAGATCGAGGGCAACAACGTGAACAGCGACTGGTGGGCGCGCGAGGTCGCGCCCGGCTCGACGCTCGCCGAGCCGTCGCGCGACGCCGCGGACAGCTACCACCGCTACGCCGACGACATCCGGTTGCTGGCCGAGTCCGGCCTCACGTCCTACCGGTTCTCGATCGAGTGGGCACGCATCGAGCCCGCCGAGGGCATGTTCTCGCTCGCGGAGCTCGACCACTACCGCCGCGTCGTGCAGTGCTGCCTCGACCACGGCGTGACGCCGCTGATCACGCTGCACCACTTCACCTCGCCCCGGTGGTTCGCCGACGACGGCGGGTGGACCGACCCGCGGTCGGTCGAGCGCTTCTCCCGCTACGTGGAGCGCGTGCTGCCGCTGCTCGACGCCGCCTCGCACGTCTTCACCATCAACGAGCCCAACATCCTCGCCATGATGATCACGGCCGCCAAGGGCGAGGAGCAGCTCCAGGCGGGCACCATGCACGCGCCCGACCCCGTCGCGACCCAGCACCTCATCGCGGCCCACCGCCGCGCGGTCGAGCTCGTGCGCACGGTCGGGGTCCCCGTGGGCTGGCCCGTGGCCCCGCAGCAGTTCTTCGCGGACCCCGGTGCCGAGGAGGTCCTGCGGGAGTACGCGTACCCGCGCGAGACCGTCTTCCTCGAGGCCGCCCGCGGCGACGACTTCATCGGCGTCCAGGCCTACACCCGCACCCGCATCACGGTCGACGGACCGCTCCCCGCGCCCGACGACGCCGAGAAGACGCTCACGGGCTGGGAGTACTACCCGCCCGCCATCGCCGAGGCGGCCCGCCTGGGCCACGAGATCACCGGTCTCCCCGTCCTCGTGTCGGAGAACGGCATCGCGACCGCCGACGACGCCCGTCGGATCGACTACACGCGCGGCGCGCTGCGTGCCCTGCGTGCCGAGGTCGAGGCAGGTCTGCCCCTGATCGGCTACCTCCACTGGTCGCTGCTCGACAACTACGAGTGGGGCTCGTTCGCGCCGACCTTCGGGCTCGTCGCCTGGGACCCGGAGACCTTCGAGCGCACGCCCAAGCCCAGCCTCGGCTGGCTCGGTGCGGTCGCCCGCGGCGAGATCTCGCTCGACGACTGACCCGAGGGGCGTGCTCGCGGCGCCGACCGGTAGCCGGGCGGTCGCCGCGAGCCGCCGGCCGCGAGCACGCCAGCCGCCAGCCGCCAGCCGCCAGCCGCCAGCCCAGAACGAGGTTGTGGTCGTGATGGAGCCCATCACGACCACAACCTCGTTCTCGGCAGAGCCCCGCGCGTGGACCATCCCGTCAGGGCAGTGACCCACCGGATCTCGATCTCGCCGGGTGCGACCCCTGCGTCCGGGTGCATCCTGGAAGGAAGGGGTTCCGCCCCGGAGCTCCCGGTCAGGGAGGAGTCGACATGTCCGGTCTCATGCTCGCCAGCAGCGTCGATGCTGCGGTCTACGTCCCCACGGGGTCGGGGCCCGCGAACTGGTTCCTGCTGTTCGGGATCGTGCTGGTCGCCGCGATCATCGTCTACATGATCGTCGAGCTGGTCCGCGCCGCGCACGACCGGCATCTTCCGCCGCACCGGCGCATGTCGCACTAGCGGCCGGGCAGCCCACGTCCCGCACGTGCCGCCGTCGAACGGTCGCCCGTCGGTGCGTTCCGCCCGGGCGAGCGCCCGCCGAGATAGAACGTGGTGCGCGAGGTAGAACGCGGTACGCACTACCTCGCGCACCACGTTCTACCTCGCGTCTCGCCGCACGGGCACAGCACCTCTCACCTCACGGGCGCAGCCGCCGAGCCCTCCCCGCGCGGAGTCGGACCTCGGTCAGCCCAGCGTCGTCGGAAGCTCCGCGGCTCCCTCACCCGGGGCCACGCCCAGCACGCGCTCCGCGAGGAACGCCTGCACCACCTGGTACCAGACGATCGAGTGCTGCGGCTGGAGCACCCAGTGGTTCTCGTCGGGGAAGTACAGGAAGCGGTGGTCGGTGGTCCCGTCCGCCGCCGCGGGCAGGCCCGACGCCGACAGCAGCTCGTACCAGAGCCGCAGCCCCTCGCCGATCGGGACGCGGTAGTCCTTGTCACCGTGGATCACGAGCATGGGCGTCACGATGTCCGCCACGAACCGGTGCGGGGAGTGCTCGGCCGCCATCTCGGGCGTCATCTCGCGCTGCCAGTAGTAGCCCGCGTCCGTCGTCGGGCCGAACTGGTCCAGCGCCCACAGGCTCGCGTGCGTGACGATCGCCTTGAACCGGTCCGTGTGGCCCGCGACCCAGTTCGCCATGTACCCGCCGAACGACCCTCCCATCGCGGCCGTGCGGGTCTCGTCGACCTCGGGCAGCGCCTCGGCCGCGTCGGTGATCGCGAGCAGGTCGGTGTACGGGGCCGCGCCCCACGACCCCCAGCCGCGCTGCACGAAGTCCTGGCCGTAGCCCGTGGACAGCGCCGGGTCCGGGAGGAGGACCGCGTACCCCTGGGCCACGAGGATCCACGGGTTCCAGCGCCAGCTCCACGCGTTCCACGAGCCGAGCGGTCCGCCGTGGATCCACAGCAGCAGCGGCGCGGGGTTCTCGGCGCTCGCACCGTGCGGCAGCGCGAGCCAGCCGCGGACGCGCACGTCGTCCGACGCGGCGGTCTCGATCTCGGTCAGCGTCCCGGGCAGGTCGGGGCTCGCGACCGGGCCGCGCAGCGGGGTCGCCGCGACGGGCGTGCGCTCGTGCGCGGGGGTCGCGAGGAAGTCCGCGAGCTCGATCCGCACGGGGTGCGAGGGCTCGAGGTAGCTCACGCGCTGGGCGTAGGCGGCCGAGGCGTCGGGCGCGATGCGGACGTCGGTGAACATCGCGTCGTCCGCGGTCAGACGGGACACCGTACCGTCGTCGCCCGTCCCGTCGGGCGTGAAGGCGACGTGGAAGACCGGGCCGCGGCCGTCGTCGTCTGCCGTGACGAGCAGGCCCGAGCCGTCGGGCAGCCACGCGGCCGAGGTGGGCCAGCGGTCCCAGCTCGCGGCGAGCGAGCGCAGGCCGTGGTTGGCTCCGTCGCTCGGGTCGCCGTCGGACCCGTCGCCCGCACGCAGCGGGACGACCGCGAGGCTGTGCTCGGGCGCGGCCTGCGGGGTCGTGATGGTCTCGCGGACGAACACGACCCAGGCACCGTCGGGCGAGATGACGGGCGAGGACGCCTCGGCCCCGGGCTCGTCGACGAGCGTGCGACGCTCGCCGGTCGCGGTGTCGATCGCGACGAGGATCGAGCGCGCGGACGCCCCCGGTCCGGGGACGGACCAGGAGGTGACGAGCGTGGTGCCGTCGGCGGACAGGTCCGCCGAGTGCTCGCGCAGCGCGGGCCCGACGGCGGAGGTCACGTCGCGCAGCTCGACGCGCCCTGCGGGGAGCTCGGGGACGGCGTCCTCCGCGTCGGTGTCGGCAGGCGCCGGGAGCGGACGGGCCGGCTCGTCGGTCAGGTGCGAGAGGTCGGCGACGAACCGGTGCGGCTCGGACGGCCCCAGGTCGTGGTCCCAGTACCGCACGGGGTACCCCGTGTGGAGGATCGCGGCGACCTTCTTGTCCTTGCGGGCCTTGCGCAGCTCGGCGTCGTGGGCCAGGTCGCGCGCACTGGGCAGGACGTCGACGGCGAGCGAGAGGACGGGCGCGCTGCGCGCGACGAGCGGAGCCGAGACACCGGCCGGGGCCGAGGCGACGATGCGCGCCTCCCCACCGGCGGCGGGCAGGAGCCACAGGGCAGAGGTCGGGTCGCCCTCGGTCGACGCCGAGGCGTCGCTGTCGGGGCGGGCCGACGTGAAGAGCAGGTCGCCCTCGGCCGTGAAGGCGGCGCCGGACTCGCCCTTGGTGCTCCGGGTCAGGCGGCGGGCCGGGGCCTCGCCGGTCGGGTCGACCTCCCACAGCGCCGAGACGTACGCCGTGCGCTTCGCGTCGAGCGTCGACACGCTCGTCACGAGCCGGCGGCCGTCCGGGGACATCACGAGGCCGCCCGTGCGGGGGATCGCGACGTACTGGTCGAGGTCGTGGAAGGGGGTGGTGCCCGGCTGGTGCGGGGCGTTCGCGGAGTCGGTGGTCACTGCACCGTCCTATCACGACAGTCCGCCCGCGGGGGCTCTCGGTGAGCGCATACTGGACACGTGCCCAAGGTTCCCCTCCCCGCCCTGACCGTGTGCGCCGCCGTCGGGCTTCTCCTGACAGGCTGCGGGTCAGAGCCCGCGCAGGACCTCGACGACACCGTGCTCACGGGCGTGCAGGCCGCAGGCCGCGCCGACGGCGAGCTCGACCTCATCAGCACGACGCACTTCGACTGGCAGAAGGCCGTGATCGTCTGCCCCGGCGACGACGTGACCGAGGTCGCCGAGGCCGCGGGGAGCGACGCCGGGCCGGTCACCGGGGACTTCCCCAACACGGTCGACGTCGGCACGGGCTACCTCGTGTTCGTCAACAACAACGAGGTCGCGCACACCGCGACGCTGCGCCTGGCCCAGGCCGACGTGTGCAGCGAGGACCTCTCGATCTCGAACCGGGTCCTGACCCCCGGGGCCGCGACGCTGCACGTCGCGCGCGGCACGGGGGACGGGTGGGTCGTGACGCGCAGCTGACGGTTGGGCCGGTCCGGCGGCTGCCGAGCACGAGGTTGCGGTCGTTCTCGGCGTCAGAGCGACCGCAACCTCGTGCTCGGCGGTCCCGCGAACGCGCCGACGTCAGGCGTTGAGGCGCGCCACCAGCCCCGGGAGCTCGGCGACCGAGTCGAGCAGGAAGTCGTGCCGCTCGCGCCCCAGGTCCGCGGCGCCGAGCTTGCCCGTGAGCACCCCGACGACCGCCCCGACCCGTGCGTTGACCCCCGCGCGCAGATCGAGCACGGTGTCCCCCGCGGCGAGCACGCGCGCGACGTCGAGCACCCCCGTGCGCTCCATGTCGCGGTGGATCATGTACGGCGCGGGGCGCCCGAGCGGCACCTCGTCGGCGCAGGTCACGGCGTCGAGCGTGACCTCGGGCGAGAGCCACTGCTCGGGCCCTGCGGCGACCGTCCAGCCGAGCACGTCGAGGATCCCCCGGGTCACCTCGCGCGTGAAGCCCGTGGTCAGCGCGACCTTGACGCCCGCGGCGCGCAGGACCGCGAAGGCCTCGGGTGCGCCGGGGATCGGGGTCGGGGGGTTCAGGAGGTACGCCTCGCGGAGGAGCGCGGTGAAGCGCGCGAACGCGGCGTCGACCGTCGCCTCGTCGGGGGCGCCCACCGGGGTGCGGGGAGAGTCGGCACCGATCGCGAGCAGGGCGGTGATCGCCGCGCGCTTCTCGGCTCCCATCCAGTGCTGGATGTCCGACGACGTCGCACCGCTCCCGTGCTCGAGGACCGCCGCGTGCAGCGCCTCGTAGACCGCGCCGCCCTCCTCGACGGTCGTGCCCGCGATGTCGAGCGCGACGAGCTCGATCGCGAGAGGCGGGCGGGCGGTGGTCGTGGAGGTGCTGGTCGTGCTGGTCATGCGGAGGGCTCCTGGTTCGGGTCGGTGTCGGCAGGGTTGTCGGCGAAGGGAGCTGCGTCTGCCCGACCGGCCGTGGGCGACACGAGCGACGCCGCGGCGGCCGACGCCGTCGGGAAACGGACCATCGAGAGCGACGTGTCCTGGGTGTTGTCGATCGTGAAGGCCGCGAGCTCGGGCAGGTAGCGGTCGTCGGCGTACTCGACCGGGACGCCTGCGGCGTTGCGCGTGGTGCGGCGCTCGCGCAGCAGCGGGGCGCCCACGGCGACCTCGAGCAGGTCGGCGTCGGTCTCGTCGGCCGCGACCGCGTCGATCACGTGGCGGGCGGCGTGCAGGTCCGCGCCGCGCGAGATGAGGTGGTCGTAGATCGACCCCGTGTCCGGGTCGAACTCGAAGATGAGGCGTCCGACGGGCTCGATGAACGTGTCGCGCTCGACCATCGCGGGGACGCCGTCGAGCAGGCGCAGGCGCAGGACCTCGACCACGGGCGTGCCCTCCTCGAGGCCCAGCGCGTCGGCGGCGACGCCGTTCACGCCGCGCCGCGCGACCTCGACGGTCCGCTGGCCGGGCACGCGTCCCACCCCCGCGGCCCAGCGGCTGAACGACAGGAACGTCTCGAAGGGCTGCGGGACCGCGCGCGAGCGCACGACCGGCGGGCGTCCCTGCCCCCCACCGATGAGCCCTTCGCTGCGCAGGGTCCCGAGCGCCTGCCGGACCGTGCCGCGCGAGATCGAGAACTCGGCGCACAGCGCGGACTCCGACGGCAGGGAGTCTCCGATCGCGTACGTGCCGGACACGATCCGACGGCGCAGCTCACCCAGCACGTGCTGGTGCAGCGGGCCGTGGGGCGGGTGGGCGGCCTGGGCCGACCGGGCCGCGTGCGGCGGGCGGGACGGGACGCCCGCCCCGGGCGGCGGGGCGGCGGGCGGGGACGACGAGGACGGTGCCATGACTTGACCATACAGGCGCCCGTTCCGCGCTGGAGCGCGCAACGGGTGACGGTCGGATGAACCCGGAACACAGGGCGCCAACCGCAGGTGAACACTCTGGAAACTTGTCTGGACAAGTCCCGGAATCGCTTGATCGTGGCTCCACGATCACGGCAGTGTCCGTGTCGTGAGCAGCACACCATCGCCGTCCCGGGCCACCTCGACCGGCGCCGCCGGGCCCCGTACCGCCGGTCCCAGCGCCGCCTCCCGCGCCGGGGGCACCCCGTCCGTCACTCCGTCCGGCCGGCCGACGAGACTCCCCGGCACGACCGGCCGCACCGGGCCGGACCTTCCCGCCCGCGTCGACCTCGTGGTCGTGGGTGCCGGCATCGTCGGCCTCGCGCACGCCGTCGAGGCGGTCGGCCGCGGCCTGTCCGTCCTCGTGGTCGAGCGTGACGACCGTGCGGTCGGCGCCTCGGTCCGCAACTTCGGGCACGGGTGCTTCACCGCGCAGGACGGCGAGGCGCTCACCTACGCCTTCACGGCCCGCGAACGCTGGATCCAGCTCGCCAAGGAGGCCGACTTCTGGCTCCGCGAGTCGGGCACGGTCGTCGTGGCCCGCGCCGAGGACGAGCAGCAGGTCCTCGAGGACTTCGCCCAGGTCCGCGACGGTCACGCCCGTCTGCTCGACCGGGACGCCGTCCTCGCCCGCGTCCCCGCCAACCCCGACGAGGTCCTCGGTGGAGCGTTCCTGCCCCAGGACATCCGGGTCGACCCCCGGGAGGCCGTCCCCGCGATCGCCCGCTGGTACGCCGAGCAGCGCGGCGCCCACGTCGCCTGGTCCACCACGGTCCAGGGCTTCGAGGCCGGCAGCGGCGTGACCCTCGTGCGTACCTCCCGGGGCGACGTCGTGGCGACCAAGGTGATCCTCGCCGTCGGGCACGACGTGGACCGGTTCTTCCCCGAGACCGCCCGCACCGCGGGCGTCCAGCGCTGCACGCTCCAGATGCTGCGCGTCGACGCCCCCGCAGGCGCAGCCGGCGGACCCCGCGAGATCGACCCCGCGATCTTCACGGGCACCTCGATGCTCCGCTACAACGGCTTCCGCCTCTCCCCCGCGCTCACCGCCGTCCGCGAGCGCCTCACGGCCCAGCACCCCGCCCTGATCGACGCCGCGGTCAACCTCATGGTCACCCAGCGCCCCGACGGGACGCTCACGCTCGGCGACACGCACGCCTACGCGACCACGCCCGGACCGTTCCACCCCGAGGCCCTCGACGAGCTCCTGCTCACCGAGGCCGCGCGGCTCTTCGGCACCGGCCCCCTCACGGTCCGCGAGCGCTGGCAGGGCGTCTACGCCTCCGCGCCCGCGCCGTTCCTCAACGTCACGCCCATGCCCGGCGTGCGCGCCGTGTCGGTCACGTCCGGCATCGGCATGACCACCGCGCTCGGGCTCGCCCCGCGCGTGCTCGACAGCTTCCTCTGACAGACCAGCCTCTCTCGCGAACCCCCACACCAGGAGAAGACATGCACCGCAGCCGCACCGGCCAGGCCACCTCCGTCCTCGCCGCCGCACTGCTCCTCGGCACGCTCGGCGCGTGCTCGACCGGCACCGCCGACGCAGGGACCGGCGCCGACGGCGCCGCCTCGGCGACGTGCCCGAACGGCGCGATCCGCTTCGGCATCGAGCCCTACGAGGACCCCGCCAAGCTCGAGCCCGCCTACCAGCACCTCGCCGACGCGCTGTCCGAGAAGCTCGACTGCCCCGTCGAGCTCACGATCGTCGAGGACTACTCGGCCGAGGTCCTCGCCATGGAGAACGGCAAGCTCGAGCTCGCCCAGTTCGGCCCGCTCGGCTTCGTGTTCGCGAGCGAGCGCGCCGACGCCGAGCCCCTCGCGTCGTTCGGCCTCGCCGACGGGTCGCTCTCGAGCTACACCGCAGGCATCTGGGTGCCGGTCGACTCGCCCGTCCAGAGCATCGACGACCTGCCGGGCCACTCGCTCGCGCTCGGGTCGACGGGCTCGACCTCGGGCGACGCACTGCCCCGCTTCGCGATCCTCGACGCCGGTCTCACCGAGTCCGACGTCGAGATCACCTACGCGGGCGGCCACCCCGAGGCGCTGCTCGCCCTGACCAACGGCCAGGTCGACGCCGCGCAGATCAACTCTCAGACGCTCGCGACCGCCGAGCGCGAGGGCACGTTCGACGCGTCGAAGTTCCGCCAGGTCTGGGAGTCCGACCCCATCCCGAACGACCCCATCACGGTCGCCGGCTCGCAGAGCCAGGAGTTCAAGGACGCCGTGCGCGACGCCCTTCTCACGCTCGACACGGCCGACGTCGAGGCCATCGGCGCGTTCCTCGACGTCGACCCGGCGGGCCCGCTCGTCGAGGTCGACGTCGACACGTACAAGCCGTTGTTCGACCTCGCCACGACGCTCGGGCTCACGTCCGACGACGTCTGACCCTCACGGACGTGCGCGGGGTGGTCGCCGGGTCGCCCAGGCCCGGCGGCCGCCCTGTACGTCCCGTCCGGTCGACCGCGATCCCGGTCGACCGCCCTCTCTCCCCCGCGGGCTCGCGTCCCGCACCAGCAAGGAGTTGTTCCAGATGGCTTCACACCACGGCGCGGTCGGGCTGGGCTCGCCGCGCGCGCCCGGTCCGGTCGGGGGCGTCCTGCACCTGCCCGACGGCGTCCGCTCGCCCGGGCTGCACGTCCGGGACCTGCGGGTCCAGTTCAGCACCCGCTCCGAAGCGGGTGAGAACGTGCTGCGCAGCGCGGTCGACGGCATGGACCTCGACGTCGCGGCGGGCGAGCTCGTGGCGATCCTCGGCGCGAACGGGTGCGGCAAGTCGACCACGCTCAAGTCGGTGATCGGGCTCGCGCCCGTGACGTCGGGCGAGGTGTGGGTCGACGGCGAGCAGGTGCACCCTCACCACAGGTCGTCGGCCGCGGACCAGCACGAGGCCCGACGACGGGTCGCGATGATCTTCCAGCAGGTCAACCTCGTGCGGCGGCGCACGGTGCTCGACAACGTGTGCGCCGGCGCGCTCGGGCGGCTGCCCCTGCGGCAGTCGCTCGTCGCGTCCCTGTTCCCCCACGACCTGCGGGCCGAGGCCATGCTGTGCCTCGACCGGGTCGGCCTGGCCGACCGCGCGCTCGACCGGGTCGGCCAGCTCTCGGGCGGTCAGCAGCAGCGCGTGGCCGTCGCCCGGGCCCTGTGCCAGCGGGCGAGCGTGCTGCTCGCCGACGAGCCGACGTCGGCGCTCGACCCCGCGGCCTCGACCCAGGTCATGGAGCTCCTCGCGACGCTCGCGCACGACGAGGGCCTGGCCGTCGTCGCCGTGCTCCACGACCCCGAGCTCGCGCGCGAGCACGCCGACCGCCTCGTCGGGATGGTCGCCGGACGCGAGCAGCTCAACGGTGCGCCGGACGCCGTGGCGCGCGACGCCGTCGAGCACCTGTACGCGGCGGCCGCTGCGACCGCTGCCGCCCCGACCAGTGACCGCCCGATCACCGGAACGAGGATCCCCGCATGACCGCCACGGCCCCCGCCCGCTCGCCCCGGCCCCCGCGCGGCGCGGCCCGCGACCGCACCGACGGCCCGTCGCGCGAACGGCTCTCGCACGTCGTCGTGCCCACGGCCCACCGCTCGGGCCGGCAGGTCACGACCTGGGTCACCGCCGGTGCCGTGCTGCTGGGGCTGCACGTCCTCGCCTGGCAGGGCACGGGCTTCTCGATCAGCGCGCTCGTGGGTGGCTGGGAGGGCATGGCCCGGTTCGTCGGCGAGGCGTTCCCGCCCGACCTCGACTGGTCGACCGTCGTGGCCCCCGGCCTCCAGGCCACGCTCGTGACCCTGTGGATCGGGCTTCTCGGGACCACGCTGTCCATCCCGCTCTCGCTGCTGCTCGCAGTGCTCGCCGCGCGGGGCAGCACCCCCGGGTCGTTCTGGTACCAAGGGGCGCGCGCGATCCTGTCGTTCTTCCGCGCGGTGCCCGACGTCGTGTTCGCCCTGATCTTCGTGACCGCCGTGGGGCTCGGACCGTTCGCGGGGGTGCTCGCGCTCGTCGTCCACAACACGGGCGTCATGGGCAAGCTCTGGGCCGAGGCCATGGAGGAGATCGACCCCGGGCCAGCCGACGCGCTGCGCACCAACGGCGCGGGCCGGACCCAGGTCGTCACGCACGCCGTGCTGCCCGCGGTCGTACCCCAGTTCCTGGGCCTGCTGCTCTACCGGTTCGACGTCAACGTGCGGTCCTCGCTCGTGCTCGGGCTCGTGGGCGCGGGCGGGATCGGGTTCCTCATCAACAAGTCGATCAAGCTGTTCCGGTTCGACGAGATGCTCACGTACATCCTCATGGTGCTCGTGCTCGTGTGGGTCGTGGACCGGTTCTCGTCGTGGGCCAGGGCGCGGATCGCGGTGTGATCCTCCTCGGTGCCGCTCCGCCCCTGGTGCCCGCCGGTGGTACTCGGTGCCGGTCGGTGCCGAGCACGAGGTTGCGGTCGTTGTCCGATGGATAACGACCGCAACCTCGTGCTCGACCGCACGGAACCTCGTGCTCACGACCGACGCCAGCCGCTCCTCCTTTCACGGGCAGCTCTCCCCATGGGAGAGATACCTCCTCGCGACCGATTCTCTGAGAAGGTGTGAGCGATCCCCACCCTCGATCGGAGCTCCTCCATGCGCACATCCGTGCACCGCACGATCACGGCGACCGTGCTCGCCGTCACCCTGGTCTCCCTGACCGGCTGCTCGCTCCTCCCGGGAGGCGAGCCTGCGCCGTCGGGCACGGCGAGCCAGGCCGGTGACGAGCCGGGCACGAATGCCGAGCCCGTCGCGGCGCCCAGCGTCTCGCCGGTCGACCCGGACGCCGTGGTCCTCGACGAGACGCTCGACGTCCCCGGTCGCCCCGGCGACACCATCCGCGTCGGCATCGAGTCGCTCACCGTGCGGGGCGACCTCACCGAGCTGCGCGTGATCTTCACACCGACCGCCTCGGCCGACGACGGCGGCGAGCGCAGCGTCTACGAGCTCACCGGGGCCACCTCGGTCGATGCCGCGCTCGTCGACCGCGAGAACCTCAAGAAGTACGTCCAGCTCGTCGACGAGAACTACGACGCGATGGGCTCGAGCATCTTCACGACGACGGCGGTCGGGGGCGAGTCGATCCGCTGGACCGCGGTCTTCGCCGGCCTCGAGGACGACGTCGCGACGCTCGACGTGCGCATCGTCGACTCGTGGCCCACGTTCGAGAACGTCCCGGTGACACGATGAGGCCCGCACGCGCCGTGCTCGGCCTCACGGTCGCAGCGCTGCTGCTCGGAGCGCTCCCCGCGTCCGCGACCATCGACGCGCCGGCCGAGTTCGACATCACGACCATGCCCGAGCCCACCGCCGAGCAGATCGCCGAGTCCGTCTCCCACTTCACGACCGAGGGCAGCGTCCAGACGATCGACACGGTCGAGACCCAGGGCGAGGAGACCGTCATCACGCTGACCTCGGACATCCTCTTCGAGGTCGACGGCGCCGAGGTGTCCCCTGCGGCCGCAGCGGCCGTCGCCGGGCTCGTCGCGAACGTGCCCGACGGCGCGACCCTCTCGGTCCACGGCCACACCGACTCGGTGGGCGACGACGCGCACAACCTCGACCTCTCGCTGCGGCGGGCACAGGCCGTCGGTGCCGCGGTCAGCGCGTCGAGGCCCGACCTGGTGCTCGACGTCCAGGGCTTCGGCGAGACGCAGCTCAAGACGCCCGAGGAGGGCGACGACCCGGGGCCGGCGCGCGCCGAGAACCGTCGCGTGGAGCTGCGGTTCAAGGGCTGACGTGGTTCGGGTGCCGAGCACGAGGTTGCGGTCGTTATCCGGCGGATAGCGACCGGAACCTCGTGCTCGACCGCACGGAACCCCGTGCTCGCGCGAGGAACGCTCGAACTTCAGCCCCCACGTGACCAGCGCTCCTCAGGTCCCGCGCCGTGAACCGGAGCACGTCGACCCCACGCGAGGCGACGAGGCGGTTCTGACGCCGCCGGTCGTGGAACAACGCCTCCGGCGCCGCGTGAACCTCCGCGCCGTCGATCTCGGCGATCAACCAGCGACCGCCGGGCAGACGCCAGCCCAGGTCGCCCCGGGCCAGGAACTCTCCCGCGTCGTCGGCGATCACGACCTGCAGGTCGTCGGGCACGACCCCTGCGTCCTGGCAGTCGAGGCGCGCGAACGTCTCGAGCGGTGACTCGGCGCGACGGTCGCTGAGCTCCCACCACGAGTGCGTCCGCGCCACGCCCCGTCGACCGCGGGCCTGGTCGTGCGCACGCGCGAGCCCCCGACCGTCGAGCAGCCCTCGTTGCTGCGCGCTGTCCATCAGCGCCACCGCGTGGCGCCGGTCGAGCTCGGGGACCGCCTGAGCAAGCGCCCAGTCCGGCGTCGCCACGTACCTGCCGTCGATGCGCTGCACCGTCATCCCGTCGTCGAACTGCCGCAGCAGGACACCGTCTCGCGACCTGGTCTCGCGTGCTCCGGGCAGCGCCGCCTGAGGCGTGATCCGCCACGGGAGGCCCTGGACCCCGAGCAGGGCCAGCGCGCACGGCCCGACGGCGATGGCGTCCGGCCCGAAGGTCAGCAGACCGGCCCACGCGGCACGCCTCCGCAGGTGCTCCGGCACACCCGGTCCCGCCCGGCCGGCTGGAGGGACCGGGTCGGTGTCGTAGACCCCACGCGTCACCCGAACCCAGGACCGTTGCTCGACGAGCCGCGACCGTCGAGGCGACCGGACCCCGTGCTCGTCGCACTGCGCTGCCGACACCAGTCCCTCCTGGCGCCGAGCGACGTGCAGGAGTGCTTCCGGGAGCGGCGACGGGGTGCGCATCGCCGCATCCCAGCAGAGGACGCGCGCGGCATGCCGCCGGATCACGGCCGGCTGTGGACAGCCCGCCTGGCGGTCCGGCTGTGGACGGCTGTGGACAGCGGCCGAGCACGAGGTTCCGTGCGGTCCAGCATGAGGTTACGGTCGCAGACCGCCGGATTTCGACCGCAACCTCGTGCTCGGCACCACAGGGGCCCCGGAGGCACCCCAGGAAGCCGTCAGTCCTTCGCGTCCCGCTCCGCCATCTTCGCGAGCATCTCGTTGTACTCATCCATCTCGACGTCGCCGACCTGGTCGACGCGCCGGTCGCGCCGCCTGGCCTCGCGGTCGTCGGACCTCGACCACATGATCGCCACGATGATCGCGAGCGAGAGGGTCGGCAGCTCGCCGATCCCCCACGCCACGCCACCGCCGCGCTGCTGGTCGGCGATCGCCGTGATCCCCCAGTCGTGGCCGAGCAGCCCGAACCACTCGGGCACCAGGAGCGCCGTCCCGGTCGTGAGCGCGACCCCGAAGAACGCGTGGAACGCCATGGTCGCGAACAGCAGGAGCAGCCGCTGGGGCCAGCCGGGCCGGTGCGGCCCGGGGTCGATCCCGATGAGCGCGTTCGCGAACAGGTACCCGGCGAGCGTGAAGTGCAGCAGCATCGCGAGGTGCCCGACGTACGTCGTGAGCGCGAGCTCGAACGCCGGCGTGTAGTAGAAGACGATCATCGAGCCCGCGAAGTTCACGGCCGCGACGACGGGGTTCGCGAAGAACTGCCCCCACTTCGAGGTCACGAGCGCGAGCACCCACTCGCGGGGCCCACGGGAGCCGTCCTTGCGCACGGGCACGGCGCGCACGAGCAGCGTCACGGGCGCGGCGAGCACCAGGAAGATCGGCACGACCATCGCGAGCACCATGTGCTGGACCATGTGCGCGCTGAACAGCACGTGCCCGTACATCGCGGGGCCACCGTTGGTGACCCAGAACAGGATGACGATCCCGATGCACCACGAGATCGTGCGGCCCACGGGCCACTTGTCGCCGCGCCGGGCGAGGCGACGGACCCAGCGCAGGTAGACCACGAGCGCAGCGACGCACGCGAACGCGGGCAGCAGGTCCCAGCGCCACTCGGTGAACCATCGGCCCAAGTCCGGCTCGGGGGGCAGCGGGTGGCCCGTGACGAGCTCGGCGGGGGTCGGGAGCGCGATGGGCTCGTCCGGGATGGGCGGGGCGGTCGAGCCGAGCGCGACGGCCACGCCGGACACGGCGCCCATGACGAGCAGCTCGACCGCGACGAGCCGCCAGAACAGCCAGGTCGCGGCCTTCTCGGCCGCAGGGGCCACGGCCGTCCGCGCAGAGGCCGTCCCCTTCTTCTGCCCGACGGCGGAGCCGCCCGCCGTCGTCGTCCCGCCCGAGGCGGTGGTCGCCCGGGCAGAGGCGGCGGCCGGGGAGTCCTCGTCGGCGGCCGCGACACCGTCGGCCGTGCCCTTGGTCCTCCTCGCAGGGCGAGCCTCGTCGGACGCGCCGGCACGGGTCCCGCCGCGGGCGGCGGCCGGGCCGACCCCCTGGAGCCGTCGCACGACGAGCTCGCGGTGCGCGAACCCGAGCGCCCCGAGCACGACCATGAGCCCGACCTTGGCGAGGACCAGGACGCCGTAGTCGGTGCTGAGCCCGTCGAGGCCGCCGACCCGGATCCACGCGTTCGCGACGCCCGAGACCGCGACCGCGACGAACGACCAGCCCGCGATCGAGGAGTAGCGCGAGACCGAGGACGCGAAGGACGTCCGGTCGAGCCCTCCGCGCAGCCGCACGATCGCCAGGACCCCGAGCCCGCCGATCCACAGGGCCGCGCCGCCGAGGTGCAGGAACATCGAGGAGATCGCGAGCTCGTGGCTCGCTGCGCCGGCCGTGTGGCCCGTGTTGGCCTGGAACGCGAGGGCCGAGATCGCGAGGAGAGCGGTCCAGAGGGCACCCGTCGGGGTGCGGACGGCGAGCGCGCACGCCGAGGTGAGCGCCGCGATGATGACGACGCCGAGCAGGCTGCGCCCGAGCGAGATCTGGGTCACGAACGCGGCGATCTGGTCGCCGAACCCGATGCTCGAGACGGGCATGCTCGACAGGACCGAGTAGCGCAGCACGGTCTGCACGACGGTCAGCACGGCCCATGTGGCCGACGCCGCCCCGGCCACGCCGAGCGCCCGGCGCAGGGGCACGCCCGCGGGCAGCACGCAGGCCGCGAGCACGAGCGAGCCGATCGTGAGCGAGATCGCGAGCTCGGTGAGGACCGTGGAGACGGGCAGGCCCCAGCGCGAGATCGCCCCGGGGTCGGCGAACCCCGTGAGCGCCTCGAAGGCTCCGGAGAACGCTCCGGCGGCCAGGACCGCGAGGATCGCGACGACGACCGCAGCCGGCCCCGCCGCCACCAGCCACCAGGGGTTGCGCGGGGAGTCGACGACGTCCCGGCCGGGGGTGCGCGCGGCCCGGTCGGGCGCGGTTCCTGGGGTGCTGCGGGGGGCGGTAGCGGTCACCGGTCCAGGGTAGGCGGCGTGCGGCGGATCGTGGTATTCCCGCCGGCGCCCCGGTGGGGACCTCGCACCATGCACTTCCTGTGAAGAACCCCGTCGCCCGTCAGGGTCCGCTGGCATACTGGGCCGGGTTCGCACGGCGTCCCCCTCCCGGGCCGGGCCCGTGACCACGTCCCCAGCACGACCCGAGCACACGCGAAGGACCTCACCATGGCCACAGGTCACGGCAGCATCTCCACGACCGACCTGGACCGTGCGGGTCACCTGCTCAAGCGCGTCGAGCAGGTCTTCGACCAGCGCGTCGTCGGGCAGGAAGCCCTGCGCACGGCCCTGATCAGCTCGCTCCTCGCGGGCGGCCACATCCTGCTGGAGTCCGTCCCCGGCCTCGCCAAGACCACGGCCGCGCAGACCCTCGCGTCGGCGATCAACGGCTCGTTCCGGCGCATCCAGTGCACGCCGGACCTCATGCCCAACGACATCGTGGGCACCCAGATCTACAACTACGCGACCGGGTCGTTCACCACCCAGCTCGGGCCTGTGCACGCGAACCTGGTCCTGCTCGACGAGATCAACAGGTCGAGCGCCAAGACGCAGTCGGCGATGCTCGAGGCCATGCAGGAGAAGCAGACGTCGATCGGCGGCGAGAACTTCCCGCTGCCCTCGCCGTTCATGGTCCTCGCGACGCAGAACCCCATCGAGGAGGAGGGCACCTACGTGCTGCCCGAGGCCCAGATGGACCGCTTCCTCATGAAGGAGGTGCTGACGTACCCGGCCCCGCAGCAGGAGCTGGAGATCCTCGACCGCATCTCGACGGGCCGCATGACGGCGCCCATCACGGCCGAGCCCATCAGCATCGACGACGTGGTGTTCCTCCAGCGCCTGGTCGACGACGTGTACGTCGACGAGTCGATCAAGCGCTACATCGTCGACCTCATCAACACGACGCGGCTGTCGGGTCCGCGCCCCGTCCCGGGCCTCGACCAGCACGTGCGCGTGGGCGCGAGCCCCCGTGGCGGCATCGCACTCATGCGCGTGGGTCAGGCCCTCGCGATCCAGGCGGGTCGCGCGTTCGTCATCCCGGACGACATCAAGGCCGTGCGCTACTCCGTGCTGCGCCACCGCCTGGTCCGCACGTTCGACGCGCTCGCGACCAACGTCCAGCCCGAGCAGCTCATCGACGCCGTGTTCGACGCGGTCCCCACCCCGTAGGGCGCGGTCCATGGCAGACGTGTCGCGACTGGCCCAGGTGCGGGCCAGGCTCGAGCTCCCGCTGGCCCGGCGGGCCTCGGGGCTGCTCGAGGGTCGGCACCGCTCCGTCCTCAAGGGGCACGGGCAGGACTTCGACGACCTCCACCTCTATGCGCCCGGCGAGGACGTGGGCGACATCGACTGGAAGTCGAGCGCCCGCGCGGGCATCCCCGTGGTGCGCCGGTTCGTGCGCGAGTCCAACGTCAACCTGGTCCTCGTCGTGGACACGGGCCGCAACATGGGCGCGACCGCGGCGAGCGGCGAGCCCAAGGCCGACGCGGTGGCCTTCTGCTGCGCGCTCGTGGCCTACCTCGCGCGCGACCGCGGCGACCGGGTAGCGCTCGTCGCGGCGGACGCCGGGCGCATCGTCCAGCTCCCGCCCCGCGCCAGCACGCAGGACCTCGAGCTCATGCTCCGCACGGTCGAGAAGCAGCTGAGCGTCGACGCGCCCGCGAGCGACCTGAACCGCGCGCTCGACCGGGCGCTCAACGCGTTCCAGCGGCGCTCGATCATGGTCGTCGTGACCGACGAGGCCCGCCCCGGTCCCGAGCACGAGCGCCTGCTGCGGCGCCTGCGCGTGCGCCACGAGGTCATGGTCGTCGCGGTCGCGGACCTGTCGCCCGTCGGGGTCCCCCTCGCCGTGGGCGGCCCGGCCACCGAGCACCGCGGCCTCGGGCAGGTCGCGGACGTCGACGGCACGCTCGACCTGCCGCCGTTCCTGCGGGGCCGCGTGGACGTCGCGGAGGGGGCGGCGCAGGCCGTGCGTGCTCGGCGCGAGTCGGTCGTGGCCCTGCTGCGCACCCTCCAGGTGGAGGCCGTGAGCGTGACCGGGACCGACGACGTCGTGCCCCGTTTCGTCGAGCTGCTGGGGAGGGCGAAGCGTGCCCGACGATGAGCTCTACGCCCCGGTCCTCTACAGCGGCTGGTGGGGGGCGCTCGGTGTCCTCCTGCTGCTGCTCGTGGTGGGCTGGATCGTGTTCGCCTTCCTCTCGACGCGTGCGTCGGCCGAGGAGAAGGCCCAGCCCCCTGCCCCGCGCCTGCCGACGGGACCGTACGACCCGTACGCGGGCCTGCGCACCGAGTTCGAGGCGCACCTCGACGCGGTCGAGCAGCGCTACCTCGCCGGCGAGCTCGACGAGCGCGGGCTCCACCTGGCGCTGTCCAAGGAGGTCCGCGGCTTCGCGTCGGGTCGCCTGGGCGTGGACGCCTCGGTGCTGACGCTGTCCGAGATCGAGCGCATGACGGGCACCCAGCACCTGACGCGCCTCATCGCGCGCTACTACCGTCCGTCGTTCGCGGAGTACGACGTCGACCCGCTGGCCGGCCTCGACGAGCACGGCGTCACGCCCACGGGCAGGGACTCGATCGACCGCGCCCGCACGGTGGTGAGGACGTGGTGACGCCTGCCGCCCTCGTGCCCGGGCCGCAGGGCGCCTCGATCCTGTGGCCCTGGCTGCTCGCCGGGGTCGTGGTCCTGGCCCTGGGTGCAGGGGCGACGGCCTGGTGGCTCGCGCGCCGCCGTCGGGCACGTGCCGAGGCCACGCAGGACGCCGACGGCGTCACGTGGGTCGCGAACTCGTCCTACCTCGCGCAGGTCCCCGCCTTCGCGGCGTGGGTGCGCCGCTACCGGACGCTGCAGGTCGTGGGGCTCTTCGGGCTGCTCGTGGCGCTCGTCGGGGTCGGTGCGGTCGCGGCCCGGCCGGTCGAGACCGACGTGGTCGTGGACCGCCTGGGGACGCGGGACATCGTGCTGTGCCTCGACGTGTCGGGCTCCATGACCGCGTACGACGGCGAGATCCTCAAGGTGTACTCGGAGCTGGTGGACAACTTCGAGGGCGAGCGGATCGCACTGTCGATCTTCAACTCGACGTCGCGCACCGTGTTCCCGCTCACGGACGACTACACCCTGGTCAAGGAGCAGCTCGCGGCGGGGGTCGCGGCGTTCGACAAGGACCCGAGCACGCTCGACTTCGCGCGCGAGGGCGACGAGAAGGACATCCTGGAGTACCTCACGTACACCGCGGGCACGCTCGCGAACGAGTCCGCCGCGAGCCTCATCGGGGACGGCCTGGCCAACTGCGCGCTGCAGTTCGACGAGGAGGCCACGGAGCGCTCGCGCTCGATCATCCTCGCGACCGACAACTACGTCGCGGGCGAGCCCATCTACACGCTCGAGCAGGCCGCGACCCTGGTGGCCTCGCGCGACATCACGCTGCACGGGATCTACGGAGGCTCGGACCTGTACGCGGGCACGCCCGAGGAGGTCGAGTACCGCGACGTGGTCGAGGCCGGCGGCGGGCTCTACTTCCTCGCGGGCGACCCGCAGGCCGTCGAGGGCATGGTCGAGGACGTCGTGGCGCAGCAGGCCGTCGAGCTCGACGCGAGCCCCGAGGTGATCGTGACGGACCTGCCGACGCTCTGGTTCCTCGTGGGGACCGCCGGCGCCGCGCTCCTGCTCGTCGTGGCCTGGAGGTTGCGCGAATGACCCTCCACCCGTTGATCCCCCTGTGGGCGTGGGCCGTGGTGTTCGTGCCGCTGCTCGGGCTCGCCGTGTGGCAGCTCGTGGTCGCGCTGCGAGGCGCGTCGCGAGGCGCTGCCGGCCGGCAGGGCACGCCCGCCGGCCCGCGGGGCGCCTGGGCCCGGCGCACCGCGCTCGTCGCGGTGCTCGCCGTGATCGGGCTCGGGCCCTCGGTCCCCGTGACGGACCGCGACACGTCGGTCGCGAACGTCGACATGTTCTTCGTGGTCGACCGCACGGGCTCCATGGCCGCCGAGGACTTCGACGGCACGAACGAGCGCCTCGTGGGCGTGCGCCACGACATCGCGAGCCTCACGGGCGACATCCCGGGCGCCCGCTACTCGATCATCTCGTTCGACTCCCAGGCCAGCCGCCAGCTCCCGCTCACGACCGACGCACGCGCCATCACGTCCTGGGCCGACACGTTCAAGCGCGAGATCACGCTCTACTCGAAGGGGTCGCTCACCGACCGGCCGCTCGACGAGCTGCGCGAGGCCCTGCAGGGGGCCGCGGCCGAGCGCCCGTCGAACATGCGGCTCGTGTTCTTCCTGTCGGACGGCGAGCAGACCGCGGACGGCGAGCCCCGCTCGTACGAGGAGCTCGCACCGCTCGTCGACGGCGGCGCGGTGCTGGGCTACGGCACCGCGGAGGGCGGGCGCATGAAGGAGTACATGCCAGGCGAGGACCCGGCCACGGCCGAGTACATCGAGGACCCGTCGAAGGCGACGATCGACGAGTCGGGCGTGCCGGACGCCCTGTCGATCATCGACGAGGAGAACCTGCAGGCGATCGCCGAGCAGCTGGGGGTCCCGTACGTGCACCGTGAGACCACGAGCCCGACGGCCGAGCTCGTCGCAGGCGTCGACCCGCAGCAGGTCGCTGCGGACGGCAGGCGCCTCGTCACCGCCTACCGCCCGATCGTGTGGCCGTTCGCGCTCCTCGCGGCCGGCCTCCTCGGGATCGAGGCATGGTGCGCGGGCCGGTCCGCGGCCCGCCGGGTGGGGGTGCGCGCATGAGCGGCGACGGGGCGCCCCCGCAGCAGCCCCCGTGGGGCAGCTCGAACGGGACGGGTGGATCCCAGCAGCCCGCGCAGCCCGGAGGGCCTGTCGTGCCCTCGCAGCCGGCTCCGCCGTGGGGAGGCCCGTCGACGGTCCGCCCCGGCGCGCCCTACCCGCAGCCGCCCCGCGCGCAGCTGCCCGGCTCGCGCTCCCCCCAGGCGGCGGCGCTGCGCTCGAGGCGGCTGCGCCGTCGGGCACTCCTGCTCCTCCTGCCGATCCCGCTGCTGATCGCCGCGCTCGTGCTCGGCACCAAGCTCGCGTTCCTGCCCGTGATCGCCTCGATGGGCTCCGACCGCTACGACGCGGGCGACCACTCGGGCGCAGCCGACCTGTTCGACCTCCAGAAGACCATGAACGTCGTCGACCCGTGGAAGGCCTGGTTCAACACCGGGACAGCGCGACACCGGACCGGCGACGACTACACCGCGATCAGCGACCTCCACCGTGCCTACGACCTCGCCGAGGGCGAGGAACCCATGGTCCGCTGCCGGATCCAGATCAACCTGTCGATCGCCTACGAGACCTCCGGTGACTACGAGAAGATCACCGCGGACGACTACATGGCGCAGAAGAAGGCCCTCGAGGAGGCCCTCGCTGCTCGCGCCGCGGGCGAGGACTACGAGGCCAGCGTGATCGACCCCTACGGCGACGGCAACGAGCTCACGCCCGAGCAGGTCCAGGACGACGCCACGACCTGGTACTCGTTCGCCGAGCGCTCGTTCGCGACCGCCGAGCAGGTGCGCGGCTGGCCCGGGTGCGAGGACCAGTCGGAGCAGGAGAAGGAGCAGAACGAGCAGTCGGTCCAGCGCCTGCAGGACAAGCAGCAGCAGGCCAAGGACGCGCAGCCGCAGGAGCCCCAGGACCCGCAGGAGGGCGAGGAGCAGGAGCAGGAGCAGCCCGAGCCCGACCAGACCGAGGAGGAGCGGGCCGAGGCCGAGCGTCAGGAGAAGCTCCAGGAGCAGAACTCCGAGGCCCGGGACGACGAGGACCAGAGCCAGCAGGAGTACCGGAACTACTACGGGGGCGACGAGCCCGCGGGGGGCACGGGCGAGGAGCAGGGCGGCGGTGGCTCGGCCAAGAACTGGTGAGCTGCGGTCACCGCCGGTCGCGCCCGAGGCCTGACCTCGAGGTCGCACCTCGGGGGCGGACGCACGCGGCGTGCGCTCCCACCCCTCAGTCGTCGAGCCCGTCGACCAGCAGGGTGCGGGGACCGGGGCCCTCCTCGGCCAGCACGTCGTGCGGGTTGGCCAGGACGCACTTGCGCAGCGACAGGCACCCGCACCCGATGCAGTCGGTGAGGTGGTCGCGCAGGCGCACGAGCTGTTCGATCCGGGCGTCGAGGTCCGCGTGCCACATGCGCGAGAGTCGGCGCCAGTCCTTGGCGGTGGGCGTCCTGTTCTGCGGGAGCGTCCCCAGCGCCTCGCGGACCAGCGCGAGCGGGATCCCCACGCGCTGGGAGACCTTGATGAACGAGACGCGGCGCAGCGTCTCGCGCGGGTAGCGGCGCTGGTTGCCCGGGGTGCGGCGCGCGGTGAGCAGTCCCTCGCGCTCGTAGAAGTGCAGCGCCGACACCGTGACGCCGCTGCGGCGGGCGAGCTCGCCGACCGTGAGCTCGTCGTCGGGGTGGGGCCCCTCGTCAGGCATGATTGCTCCAGGCATTCGTCACTCCGTCCATCGACGGGTCGGATGCGCTTGACCTCGACAATGGTTGAGGTTCGAGACTAGTCGAAGCGCTCGACCGAGCGCACCTGTCGCGCGACGCCCCATCCGGCCGGCGCCCACCCCTGCGAGGAATCATGGAACCACTACGCCCCCTGGCGCCCGAGGCCGACGTCGCCGAGGCGATCGCTGACTCCCCCGCCTTCGGTTCCCCCGCGGCGGCCGCACCTCCGGACGAAACAGGTCCCGACGCCCACGGCCCGACCGGCGGTGGCTCGACCGGCGGCGGCCTGTCCCCCGCGACCCAGCGCACGGTCATGATCGGCATGGTCGCTCTCGTGCTGCTCGGCGCGTTCGAGGCCCTGGCCGTCGCGACCGCGATGCCGACCGTCGCGCAGGCCCTCGACGGCCTGACGCTCTACGCGGTCGCGTTCGCGGGGTCGATCGCCGCGAGCGTCGTCGGGATGGTCGCCGCGGGCCGCTGGTGCGACCGGTTCGGCCCGAGCCCGTCGCTGTGGGCCGGCGTCGGCCTCTTCCTCGCCGGCCTGGTCGTCGCAGGGCTCGCCCCGACCATGGAGGTCTTCGTCGCGGGGCGGGTGGTGCAGGGGCTCGGCACCGGGATGTACATCGTCGCGCTGTACGTGCTCGTCGCCCGGGTGTTCCCCGAGGACCGGCGCCCGTCGGTGTTCGCAGCCTTCGCCGCCGCGTGGGTCGTGCCCTCGATCGTCGGCCCCGCGGTCGCAGGGCTCGTCGTCGAGCACGTCGGGTGGCGCTGGGTCTTCCTCGCCGTGCCGTTCCTCGCGGTCCCGGCCGTGCTCATGATGCGCCCCGGCCTGCGCGCCGTCGTGCAGGACCGCCGCGCGACGGACGCGGCGGACGCCGCCGACCGCGGCGGGAACGCGGCCCTGTGGTGGGCCGTGGCCGCGGCCGTGGGCATCGGCCTGCTGCACTTCGCGGGCCAGCAGGAGGGCGTGCTGCTGTACGCCGCGCTCGTGGTCGCGCTCGGTCTGGTCGTGGTGAGCGTGCCGCACCTGCTCCCGCGCGGCACGGTGCGCGCGGCGCGCGGGCTGCCCTCGGTGATCGCGATCCGCGGCCTCGTCGCGGCAGCCTTCACGGGCACCGAGGTCCTGCTGCCGCTGCTCCTCTCGCACGAGCGCGGCCTCTCCCCCGCGCAGGCGGGCGGGGTCCTGACGTTCGGCGCGATCGGCTGGTCGGTCGGCGCGTGGCTGCGCGGGAAGGCTCACTGGGGATGGCCGCACTCGCGCTTCGTCCTCGTCGGGTCGTTCCTCATCGCGGGCGGGATCGCGGGCACCGCGCTCCTCGCGTGGCCCTCCGTGCCCCCGATCCTCGGCATGCTCTCGTGGACCGTCGCGGGCCTGGGGATGGGCATGGTCCACCCGACGCTCTCGGTGCTCACGCTCGCCCTGTCGCCCGAGGACCAGCAGGGCGCCAACAGCTCGGCGCTCCAGGTCTCGGACGCGCTGTCCGCGGCGATCGCTCTCGCGGTGACCGGGTCGATGCTCTGGGCCCTGCACGACGCGTTCGGCCTCCTGGCCTACGTCATCTGCTTCGGCGTGACGGTCGTGATCGCGCTGCTCGCGGCGTTCGTCGCGCCGAGGACCCGGGTCCCGGCCTGAGCCGCGGCTCCCCCGGGCTGCGGCCCGGGCGGTGCGGTCCGGGCGGTGCGGTCCGCCTAGCGAGCCGGCAGCGCCGCGACGCCCTCGGCGTAGCGGTCGAGCACGATCGCGGTCAGACGAGCGTCGGGGGCGAGCGGGGCCGTGACGACGTCCGCGCCGGCCTCGAGCAGGCGGTCGTGGAAGAAACCGGGGGCCAGCAGGTAGGCGGCGATGACCACGCGGGGAGGCTCGTCCTCACCGCCCGACGGCGCCGCGCCGGCCGCGTCGGCGCCTGCGCCCGAGGCGGTGGTCGCCTCGCCCGGGACCGCGGCCACGCCGAGCGCCTCGCGCGCCGCCGCGACCGCGTCACGCACCGACGGGGTCGCCATGGCGCCGAACCCGACCGTGACCGGTCCGTCGTGGTGCGCCCGCAGGTGCTCGGCGACGGCCTCGACGTCGCGCGCGGCCCCCGACCTGCTCGACCCGGCGGCCGCGAGCACGACCGCGTCGTGCGGACGCGTCCCGGCCGCGGCGAGGCGGTCCGCGAGGATCTGCGCGAGGCGCGGGTCGGGGCCGAGCGCGCGGGCGGCGGTCGCCGCACCGTGCTCGGGACCTCGTCCCTCGTGCTCGGGCGAGACGGCCTCGGTGATGTCGACGTTCACGTGGAAGCCCGTGGAGAGCAGCAGAGGGACGACCACGGCCTGACCGCCCGGCCCCTCGCCCGGGGCGCGCGGTGCGACCGCGTGCGTGACGACGTCGGCCACCTCGGGCTGCTGGACGTCGACGAACGCCTCCCGGACGTCCAGGTCGGGGCGCGTCGCACGGACGTCGTCGAGCAGCGCACGGATCGCGGCCTGGCCGGCGACGTCGTTGGTCCCGTGCGAGCAGCCGACGAGCACGGGTGCGGCTGCTGCGTCTGCAGCGCCCGCTGCGCCCGCTGCGCCCGCTGCGCCCGCTGCGCCCGACGACGGGCTCCCCTCGGTCTCGCCGGAAGGGAACCCCAGGATCTCCGTGCTCATGCCAGCTCCAGTCGATAGCCACGTTTGACGACGGTCTTGACGAGGGCGCGCTCGCCCACGGCCTCGCGCAGCCGGGCCACGGCGACCTCCGCGGCGTGCGGGTCGCGCGAGTCGCCGGGCAGCGCCGCGAGGACCTGGTCGCGGGTCACGATCTCCCCGGCCCGCGACGCGAGCAGGCGCAGGACCTCGAGCCCGCTGGGCGAGAGCGGGAGCACGCGACCGTCGAGCACCGCGACGCGCGAGCGGATCTGCAGGATGCCCGCGACGGTCACGAGCGCGAGGGTCTCGGCGTGCTCGTAGTGACCGACGAGCGTCCGGACCAGCGCGCCGAGGCGCCCGCGGTCCGGCTGGAGGGTCGCGATCCCGCGGTGCGCAAGGGGGCGGGCCGTGATGGGTCCGACGGCCGCGGCGATCATGCTGCCGCTCGCGAACCGTGCAACGACCGCGTCGCCGACGCCCTCCGACTCCGCGGCCGCGAGCCACGCCTCGGCGCCCGGGGCCGAGGTGAAGACGACGGCGTCGATCTCGCCGCCCGCCGCGGCGTGGACCGAGGCCCGGAGCGCCGCCTCGTCGGGCGGCGGGCCCCAGCGGTAGACGATGAGGCTCGCGACGTCCGCGCCCGCCTGCGCGAAGACCGTGTCCAGGCCGTCGGCCCCCGCACCGTGGTGCTGGACGGCGATGCGCAGCCCGTCGACGCCCTCGCCGAGCAGGACGTCGGCGATCTCTCCCGACGTCTCCGACTCCGCGACCCAGTCCGCCTGGAGGCCGGCGGCCTGGATCGCGCCGCGCGCCTTGGGCCCGCGGGCGACCAGGCGTGCCCCGCCCATGACGGCCAGGAGCTCGTCGGCCAGCCCGTGGGCGTCGGCCGCCTCGATCCAGCCGCGGAACCCGATGCCCGTGGTGACGACCACGACGTCCGGCGGGCGGGCGATCAGGTCGCGCGTGCCCGCGAGGAGCGCCTCGTCGTCCTCGTTGGGCACCATGCTCAGGGCGGGCGCGTGGCGCACCTCGGCCCCCCGGCGGACCAGGGCCGCGGCGAGCTCGGCCGAGCGCCGGTCGGCCGTGACGAGGACCGTGCAGCCGGCCATGACCTGGCCGAGCGCGGGGCGCTGCGCTGCGGTGGCGGGGACCGCCGACCCCTGGACCGCTCCCGTCACAGGGACATCTCCGGGACGAGGGCGGGGACCAGCAGGTCCGCGGCGGCCACGTCCCCCACGACCACGACCGCCGGGGCGCGCACCCCGACCTGGGCCGCGCGCTCGACGAGCGTCCCGAGCGTGGCGCGCGTGACCCGCTGGTGCTCCGTGGAACCCGACTCGACGACGGCGACGGGCGTGCCGACGTCGGCCCCGGCGGTGACCGCCTGGTCCGTGATCTCGCTCAGCATCGACACTCCCATGAGGATCACCAGGGTAGCCGTGCGATCGCGGACCGCGGCCAGCGCGCCCACGTCCAGACCGCCGTGGCCGTTGACCACGAGGAACGCACCGACCGTCCCGCGGTGCGTGAGGGGGATGCCCGCGAGCGCCGGGACGGACAGGGCGCTGCTCACGCCCGGCACGACCTCGACCGGGACCCCCGCGGCGCGGCAGGCCAGGACCTCCTCCCCGCCGCGGCCGTACACGAACGGGTCGCCGCCCTTGAGCCGCACGACCGTGCGGCCGCGCTGCGCCTGCTCGACGAGGATCGCGTTGATCTCGTGCTGCGGCACGGGGTGGTGGCCCGGGGTCTTGCCGACGTCGATGACCTCGACGCTCGCGGGGAGGTCGTCGAGGACCTGGAGGGGGCCCAGGCGGTCGACCACGACGACGTCGGCGGTCATGAGCGCACGGTAGCCACGGAGGGTGAGCAGGTCGGTCGCTCCGGGCCCCCCGCCCACGAGGGTCACCGATCCGTTGTCAGAACGTGGCCGGGGTATGGCCCGGTGGGCTTCTGACACCTTGTCCGGCACCGCGGGGCAGGGAGCCGGTGACCGGGCGGTCAGCACGCGGTCCCGTCCGCAGCGGGCACGCCCACGTGCACGACGCCGGCACGCACCTCGACGGGCCACGTCACCAGGTCCGGTCCCGCCGCGAGCACCGGGAGGAACCCCACGGGGTCGAGGCACACCCCGGTCTCGAGCGCGAAGACCTGCTTGTACATCGGCGACGCGACGGTCGGGACGCCCCCGCGCGTGCCCACGATCCCGCGCGACATGACGTTGGCCCCGCTGAACGGGTCGAGCTGCTGGACCGCGAGCACCCGACCGTCGGTCAGCCGGAAGAGCGCGACCTGCTGCCCGCCGACGAGCGCCGCGGCGCCGCGCTCGACCGCGAGGTCCGAGGCCCGGCAGACGGCCTCCCAGCCCGTCCCGCCCGCGCCTCGTGCCCCCGGCTCCGCCACCACGGCCTCGGAACCCCACGTGCTCGTGCTCATCTGCGTACCTCCAGAGTCGTCCCGGCGATCAGAACCCCACCCGTCGCAGCGCCCTCGCGCTCGGCGGTCGTGGCCGGTCGCGGCTGACCGCGCTCGGCGACGTACGCGAGGTCGGGGTCGGCCGTCGCGGGCGCGTTGACGAAGGAACCGAACCGCCGGAGCTTCTCGGGGTCCTCCAGGACGGCGCGCCACTCGTCCTCGTACGCGTCGACGTGACCCGCCATCGCGGCGTCGAGGTCCGCGGCGATCCCCAGGGAGTCCTCGAGGATCACGGCACGGATCCCGTCGAGGCCACCCTCGACCTCGTCGACCCACACCGACGTGCGCTGCAGGCGGTCCGCGGTGCGGATGTAGTACATGAGGAAGCGGTCGATCGTGCGGATCATCGTCGCGTCGTCGAGATCCTCCGCGAGGAGCCTCGCGTGCTTGGGCGTGAAGCCGCCGTTGCCACCCACGTACACGTTCCAGCCCTTGTCGGTCGCGATCACGCCGACGTCCTTGCCGCGGGCCTCGGCGCACTCGCGCGCGCACCCCGAGACCCCGAGCTTGATCTTGTGCGGCGAGCGCAGCCCGCGGTACCGCAGCTCGAGCTCGACCGCCATGCCCACCGAGTCCTGCACGCCGAACCGGCACCACGTCGACCCGACGCACGACTTCACGGTCCGCAGCGACTTGCCGTACGCCTGGCCCGACTCGAAGCCGTGCTCGACGAGCCGGCGCCAGATCAGCGGGAGCTGCTCGATCCGCGCACCGAACATGTCGATCCGCTGGCCGCCCGTGATCTTGGTGTAGAGCCCGAAGTCCTTCGCGACCTGCCCGATCACGAGCAGCCCCTCGGGCGTGATCTCCCCGCCCGGGATGCGCGGGACCACCGAGTAGGTGCCGTCCTTCTGCATGTTCGCCATGACGTGGTCGTTGGTGTCCTGGAGCGCGGCCTGCTCTCCCGACAGGATGTGACCGTTGCCCAGCGACGCCAGGATCGACGCGATGACCGGCTTGCAGATGTCGCAACCACGGCCGGGGCCCGCGGCCGGGAGCCCGGCCCGGGCGACGCCGTCGGGCGTCTCCGGCACGCCGGCAGGAACGCGACCGAACCGCGCGATGATCTCGCTGAACGTGTGCAGGTCCGCGACGCGGACCGCGTCGAAGAGCTGCGCCCGCGAGAGCTCGAAGTGCTCGCACAGCGCGTTCGAGACCTCGATGCCGGCCTTCTCGAGCTCGGTCGTCGTGATCTTCTTGACGAGCGGGAGGCACGAGCCGCAGCTCGTGCCGGCCTTGGTGCACGACTTGACCGCGGCGACGTCGGTGCACGCGTGCTCGGTCACGGCCGAGCGGATCGTGCCCGCCGTGACGTTGTTGCACGAGCAGACGGTCGCGTCGTCGGGCAGCTCGAGCCCCGCCGCGCCGCCCCCCGACGAGCCCTCGGGCAGCAGGAACGCCCCGGGGTCGCCCGGCAGCTCGCGCCCGACCATGGGACGCAGCGACGCGTACGGCGTCGCGTCGCCCACGAACACGCCGCCCAGGAGGGTCCGTGCGTCGTCGGACAGGACGAGCTTCTTGTAGACGCCCGCGACCGGGTCCGCGTAGACGAGCTCCATGGCGCCCTCGGTGCGCGCGAACGCGTCGCCGAAGCTCGCGACGTCCACGCCGCGCAGCTTGAGCTTGGTCGCGGTGTCCGCACCGGGGAACGTCGCCTCGCCGCCCAGCAGCCGGTCCACGACGACCTCGGCCATCGCGTACCCCGGGGCCACGAGCCCCAGGCACCTGCCCTCGATGCACGCGACCTCGCCGACCGCCCACACGTGCGGGTCCGGCGTCCGGCACGACAGGTCGACGACCGCGCCACCGCGCTCACCGACCGGCAGGCCCGCGTCCCGGGCCAGGTTGTCGCGCGGCCGGACGCCCGTCGCCATGACGACCACGTCGACGTCGAGCCGCCCGCCGTCCACGAAATCGAGGCGGCCCACGTGACCCGTGGTGCGCGCGGGCCGCATCTCCTTGGTCGCGGTGCTCACGCGCACCGCGATGCCCATGTCGTTGATGAGGCGACCGAGCGCCTGCCCGCCGCCCAGGTCGATCTGGGCGTCCATGAGGTGCGTCCCGAACTGGATGACGGTCGCCTGGGCGCCGAGCGCCTTGAGCGCTCCCGCGGCCTCGAGCCCCAGGAGCCCGCCGCCGATGACGGCGCCGCGCACCGGGCGGTCGTACGACGACCCGGCCCGCTCCTCGCGCTTGGCCTCGACCCACCCGCGCAAGGCCGCGACGTCGTCGATCGTGCGGTACACGAACACGCCCGGCAGCTCGTTGCCCGGGATCGGCGGCCGCGCCGCGTCCGAGCCCGTCGCGAGCACGAGCTCGTCGTAGTCGTGGACCCGGCCCAGGCGGTCGGTGACCTGACGCGCCTCGCGGTCGATCGAGTCGACGCGGCAGTCGCGGACCAGGCGCACGAGCGGGTCGTCCCACAGCGTGGGGTCCCCGAGGTTGAGCTCCTCGGGGTCGCGCGCCGAGAAGTAGGAGGTGAGCGCGACGCGGTCGTAGGGGTAGCGGGGTTCCTCGGCGAAGACGGTGACCCGCCACTCGCCGGCGGTGTCACGCGCACGCAGCGCCTCGACGAGGCGCTGGGCGACCATGCCGCCGCCGACGATCACGAGATGGCGGGAAGAGCTCGATGGTGTGGTCACGGGGGCTCCTGGGGGGTGCGGTCCGGGTGTCCGGGAAGCAGCTGCTGCTCCGGACACTAGAGACGCGCGGTTTCCACGCCGCACCCTCCCCTTTGCCCCTCCGTAACGTTCTTCTCACGCGCACGGCGGGGTGCGCGTGAGAAGAGGGATCGTCGATCCGGAGGGGCGCCGGCACGGCGCTGAACCGTCGCCCGCCCAGGTCAGCCGTGGACCGGCACGGGCTCGGGGGCCCGTCCGCCCGCAGGCGGCGTGGCGGACGCCGTCCCCGGCTGCTCGGGGTCGGACTTGCGGAGCCAGTCCGCGAGCCCGCACACGACGTCCTTGCAGCCGCCGCACCCGGTCGTCGCGCGCGTCGCGCGCGCGATGTCCGTGGTGCTGCGGGCTCCCTCGCGCCAGCTCGCGACGATGTCGCCCTTGGTCACGCCGTTGCAGCTGCAGACCGTGGTCCGGTCGGGCATGTGCGTGGGGTCCGACGCCGGAGCGGCGGCCTGCGCGACGGGTTGCAGCAGGAGGTGGGCCGGGTCCGCGGGCACGGGGACCCGGCGCGTGTAGGTCGCGGTGAGGTCGGCACCGATCTGCGGGGCGCCGACCACGGTCGCCCCGACGAGGAACCCGCCCGCGACGACGACCTCGACGTGCCGCCCCGCGTCGGGGTCGGTCAGGCGGAGCGTCCGGTGGCTCGGGTCGTGGGCACTCCGCGCGCCGCAGACGCCCATCGCGACGACGTCGAGGCCCGCGGCCTTGAGGCGCACCACGTCGGTCGGGGCGGCGGGGGGCGTCCTCGCCGGTGCGACCGCCGAGCCCACCGGTGGGTCGACCGACAGGGCGGCCGGCGAGTCGGCCGGGAGAGTGGATGAGGCCCCGGTCATCACCCCCTCGCCACGAGATGCGGCCAACGGGGGTGCTAGGAGGCTGCTGACCCCCGTTGGCCGCATCTCGAGCTGCTCGTCCCCGGGGCTCCTCCCACCCTGCTCGACGCCTAGCGCGATCCGCAGTGCCATGCTGGGCCGCTCGTCGTCGGTGAAGCGGACGTGGGTTCGTGCTGCGGCCCCCGAGGTGTCAGAACCTGGCCGGGGTAGAGCCCGGCGAGGTTCTGACAGCACGCGCAGGGCGAGCAGCGCCGCGAGCCGCCGCGACTGCTCCCACCCCTGCGCGATGAGCCCCGTCCCGCCCTCGGGCGGCTGCGCGCAGTCCCCGATCGCGTACACGTCGGGGTCGTCGGGGCTCGCCAGCCCGTGCCCGACGACGACGCCCCGGTCCACCGTCAGGCCCGCGGTCCGGGCGAGGGTCGCCTCGGGCACGGTCCCGCAGGCCAGCACGAGCAGGTCGGTCGGGACCTCGTCGGCGTCGGGCACGAGCACGACGCCCGCGACCACCGCACCCCGGCCGCTCACGCCGCGCACCACGACCTCGCGCGTCCGCACCCCGGTGCGGACCTCGATCCCGAGCTCGGCGAGCGTGCGCGAGGCCGCGAGGCCCGCGTCGGGGCCGAGCTGGCGGTCCATGGGGCTCGCCCCGCCGTGGACCACGGTCACCGCGAGCCCACGTCGGGCCAGGCCGCACGCGACCTCGAGCCCCAGGACGCCCGCACCGATCACGACGGCGCGGCGTGCGTTGGAGGTCGCGGCGACGATCTCGCGCGCGTCGTCGAGCGTGCGCAGCGCGTGGACCCCGGCGGGGAGCGTCCCGCCGGGCCCCGACCCGAGCCCCGGCACGTCCGGGACCCGCGCGGACGAGCCGGTCGCGAGCACCACGGCGTCGTACGGGAACGCTCCGTCGCTCGTGAGCACGGCGCGCGAGGAGCGGTCGATCGCGATCGCGGGCGCGCCGCGGTGGACCTCGGCGCGCTCGTCGCCCGTCGAGGGCAGGGTCAGCGCGCCGATGTCGGCCCGGCCCGCGACGACCTCGCTCAGCAGGACGCGGTTGTACGGGTCGTACTCCTCGTCGCCGAGCACCGTGACGCGCAGGGGCCGGGCGCGGTGCTCCTGGTCCGGGCCGGCCGTGGCCAGGAGGTCGGCGGCGAACCGCGACCCGACCATGCCGTTGCCCACCACGACGACCCGGAACGGCGCCGCGGCGCCAGGGCCGTCGTCAGGGGCCTCGCCTTCGTGCGCCCGTCCCCCGGGCAGGTCGTCAGAACCAGGCCGGGCCATGGCCCGGCCTGGTTCTGACAGCTCAGCAGCGGCGTCGGTCATACGACCACCTCCTCGGAGAACTCGTGGCCCCGGCCGCGGGCCGGCGCCGCAGCCGCGCCGGGCGCCACTCCTGCGGCCGCGCCGGGCGGCCTGCCCGGCGCAGGGTCCGACGGCAGGTCCCCGGCCGGGTCCGGCGCGACCGCGACAGCGCAGACCTTGAACTCGGGCATCCCGGAGATCGGGTCGGTCGCGTCGGTCGTGATCCGGTTGACGCTCCCGGCCCCGCTCCAGTGGAAGGGCATGAAGACCGTGTCGGGACGGATCTTGTCGCTCCAGCGCGCGGGCGCCCGGACCTCGCCCCGGGCCGAGGTGAGCCGCACCGGGTCCCCGTCCTGGATGCCGAGGCGGAAGCCGAGGATCGGGTGCATCTCGACGAACGGGCCGGGCACGATCCGGTCGAGCTCGGCCACGCGGCGCGTCTGCGCGCCCGACTGGTAGTGCTGCAGCACGCGGCCCGTCACCAGGTAGACGGGAGCGTCGGGGCGGACGTCGTCGCTGGGCCCGACGTGGTCGACCGCGACCATGCGCGCCCGGCCGTCGGGGGTGTGGAAGCGGTCGAGGAACAGTCGCGGGGTGCCGGGGTGCGTCCCTCGCCCGGCCGGGTTGTCAGAAGCTCCCCGGTCCCCAGCCCGGCCTGGTTCTGACAACCGAGCGGGCACGGCCGGCACGGGCCAGAACAGTCCCGGCCCACCCGCGGCCTCGTCGGCGTCGAGCCGCGCGTGGCTGAGCCCCGAGTAGTCCGCGACGCCGCCCGCCGAGGCCCGGGCCAGCTCGTCGAACACCTCGGCCGGGTCGAGCGGGAACGGCACGGTCGAGCCCAGGCGGCGCGCGAGCTCGGCGAAGACCCACAGCTCGGACCGCACGCCGGTCGGCGGCGTCACGGCCTGCCTGCGGCGGATCACGCGCCCCTCGAGCGAGGTCATGGTCCCCTCCTCCTCGGCCCACTGCGTCACGGGCAGCACGACGTCGGCGCGCAGCGCGGTCTCGGAAGGCACCAGGTCGCACACCACGAGCAGGTCCAGGGCGTCGAGGCGCTCGGCGATCCGGGTCGCGTCCGGGGCGCTGACCAGCACGTTCGACCCGTGCACGAGCAGCGCGCGCGGCCCTCCCGGCGTCCCGAGCGAGCGCAGCAGCTCGACCGCAGGCTTGCCCGGCCCGGGCAGCGAGGCGGGGTCCACGCCCCACACCGCGGCGACGTGGGCGCGCGCGGCCGGGTCGTCGATCTTGCGGTAGCCGGGGAGCTGGTCGGCCTTCTGTCCGTGCTCCCGGCCGCCCTGCCCGTTGCCCTGCCCCGTGATCGCGCCGTACCCGGAGCCGGTCCGGCCGGGCAGCCCGAGCGCGAGCGCCAGGTCGATCGCGGCCGTGACGGTCGCGGTCCCCTGGGTCGACTGCTCGACGCCGCGCCCCGTCAGGACGTACGCGCCGCGCCCGCCGCGCACGGGCGAGGCCGCGGCGAGCAGCCGTGCGACCCGGCGGAGCTCGTCGGCCGCGATCCCGCACACGGTCTCGGCGCGCTCGGGCCACCAGGCCGCGACCGCGCGGCGCACGTCGTCGACCCCGGACACGCGCGCGGCGAGGTACTCCTCGTCCGCGAGCCCCTCGGCCCACACGACGTGCAGGAGCGCGAGCAGCACCACGAGGTCGGTGCCGGGGACGGGCTGCACGTGGACGCCCTGGGGTGCCGCGTCCGCCGCACCACCGGGCGCCCCCGCGCCCGTGAGCGCGGCCGTGGCCGACCGTCGCGGGTCCACGACCACGAGCCCGCCGCGCGAGCGCACGCCCGCGAGGTGCTGGACCGAGGGCGGCATGGTCTCGGCCAGGTTCGAGCCGAGCAGCAGCACCGCGTCGGCCCCCGCGAGGTCCGCGAGCGGGAACGGCAGGCCACGGTCGGCACCGAACGCGCGGTTGGCACCGGCCGCGGCGCTCGCCATGCAGAAGCGCCCGTTGTAGTCGATGTTCGCGGTCCGCAGGACCGTCCGTGCGAGCTTGCCCAGCGCGTACGCCTTCTCGTTGGTGAGTCCCCCGCCGCCGAAGACCGCGACCGCGTCGCGCCCCGACGCGGCCTGGATCTCCGTGATGCCGCGGGCGACCCGCCCGAGCGCCTCGTCCCACGTCGCGGGCCGCAGCCCGCCGCGGGTCACGGCCCCCGCCGCGTCGACCGTGCGGTCGCGCACGAGCGGGACCGTGAGCCGGTCGTGCGCGGTGAGCAGGCTCGCGCTGGTCCAGCCCTTCTGGCACAGCCCGCCCTTGTTGGTGGGGAACTCTCGCGGTGCGACGACCACGCGGGGCGAGGCTCCGGCGTCGGGCCCACGGTCCTGCGCGGGCGTGAGCGACATGCCGCACTGCAGCGCGCAGTAGGGGCAGTGCGTGTCCGTCGCGATGCCCGACGGCGCCGCGCGCCCGGGGCGGGCGGCGGCGTCCCGGGCGCCGGCCGGGCCTGCGACGGGGACCGCGGCGGGGTGGACGACCATGCTCAGATCCCGGCCGCGGCCATGCGCGCACCCCGGCGCTGGTACACGGCCCACGTGACCACGGCCATGACCGCGTACACGCCGATGAAGATCCACAGGGCCGGCACGAGCGACCCGGCCAGGTCGTTCGAGATCGCGAAGCCGCGCGGGATGAGGAACCCGCCGAACGCCCCGATGGCTCCCGCGATGCCGATGCAGCCCGCGGCCGCCTTGCGGATCCGGGTGCGGTGGGCCGCGCGCTCGTCGTCGGGCAGGGTCTGTGCGGCGAGCTCCCCCGAGGCCGCGAAGACCGCGGGGATCATGCGGTAGGTCGCCCCGTTGCCGATGCCGGTCGCGACGAACAGCAGCAGGAAGGACCCGAAGAACAGCCCGAAGCTGTGCGACTCGAGGGCCTGGATCGCTCCGAAGGCCCCGAGCGCCATGACGCCGAACGCCACGATCGTCACGCGCGCCCCGCCGACCCTGTCGGCGATCGTCCCGCCCAGCGGCCGGGACACCGAGCCCACGAGCGCGCCGAGGAACGCGATCGAGAGCGTGACCTCGGGGAACTGGTTCTTGAGCAGCGTGGGGAACGCACCCGAGTAGCCGATGAACGACCCGAACGTCCCGATGTAGAGGAACGAGATGATCCACGTGTGCCGGTTGCGGGTCGCGGCGGCGAACGAGCGGAAGTCGGCCTTGGCGTGCGTCAGGTTGTCCATGTACCGCCACGCGAGGAACGCCGCGAGCAGGATGAACGGGATCATCATGAGCCCCGCCCGTTCGAGCGCGATGCCCGCGCCGGCGACGATCACGAGCGGCACCGCGAACTGGACCGCGGCCGTCCCGAGGTTGCCACCCGCGGCGTTGAGCCCGAGCGCCCTGCCCTTCTCCTTCTCCGGGTAGAAGAAGGAGATGTTGGCCATCGAGGACGCGAAGTTGCCGCCGCCGACGCCCGCGAGCGCCGCGACGAGCAGCATCACGCCGAACGGCGTCTCGGGGTTCTGCACGACGACCGCGAGCGAGACCGTGGGCACCAGGAGCAGGAGCGCGGACACGACGGTCCAGGTGCGCCCGCCGAACAGCGGGACCGCGAACGTGTACGGGATGCGCAGGGTCGCGCCCACGAGGCTGGGGACCGCGATGAGCCAGAACTGCTGGTCCACGGTGAAGGTGAAGCCGGCCGCGCCGAGCTGCGGCACGACGATCGACCACAGGGCCCACACCGCGAACCCGAGGAACTCGGCGAAGACCGAGATCCACAGGTTGCGGGTGGCGACCTTGCGGCCGCCGTCGCGCCAGAACGTGGGGTCCTCGGGATCCCAGTGGTCGATCCAGCGCCCGCGACGGTGCGGGGCGCTCTGCGGTGCGGCGCCCGGTGCGGTCTCGGTCCGCACGCCCGTGCCCGACGACGCAGCGCCCGTCGGGCGCGCGGGCTGGTCGGTGGTGGGGTGGTCGGTCGTGGTCGTGGCCTGCGAGGGGGGACCTGCGGGGACGGACATGGCGCCTCCTGGAGCGGGGACCTGGCGCGTCGAGCGGCGCTCGACCAGTACCCGCGACGGTAGGAAACGCGTGTTTCCCGGGGGCGAGCCGACCGTTTCCCGTCCGTAAGGCTTTGCGCACAGCCGCCCCCGGGTGATTGTGAGAGGCCGCGCCGCCCGTCGGTCGGCGCCGTGGCGGGGGCGCGTCGCAGGGTTCTGCGGCAGGAGCCCTCAGGTGTCCGGAGCGTGCCTCCGAGACACGGGCAGGAGTCCGGCGTTTCATCCTGTCCCGTCCACGGCTCCGCGGTCTAGACTCACGCCAGCCCGCGCGTCGGCCACCCCTGGAGAGGGCGCACTCCGGGGCCTCGGACGGCGTGGGCCCGCCGTCGGACCGACGTCCGACGGGCCGAGACCGAGCAGAAGGATCCGCGCATGCCGCGTCAGAGAATCGCAGCACCCGGAGCAGCCCACCCCCTCCGCGCCCTCTCCGCGCTCGTCCGCCTCGCACGGGCCGACGGCCCGGGGGACGCCGCGAACCGCGCGACGCTGTGCCGCGTGTGCGCGTGGGACCTGGAGGAGCCGGGCTGGACCCTCGACGGGCCCACGCACGCGATCTGCGACTGCTGCGGGGCCGAGAGCGGGGTCGAGGACACCACGCCCGAGCGGATCATCGCGTACCGGCGTCGCTGGACCAGGGGCGGCCACGTCTGGTTCGACCCGTCCCGCATGCCCGTGGGGTGGTACTACGACGACGAGCTCCCGTACGACACGCAGGACCGGTGGCACGCGTCGACCCACCAGGGGTAGTCACCGGGCAGGGACGTGCAGGCGCCGCCCTCCCGCCCGGTGGTGCCGGTACGGAAGGACGGCGCCTCGACCCGGGACCTACTCGCGCCCTGCGAGGTGCCGGCGGCGGGCCGCGACGATCGCGAGGCCGAGCACGACGAACAGGACCGAGACCCCCGCGAGCAGCGCGACGTCGGCACCGGTCGAGGCCAGGTCGCCGTCGGGCGTGGTCGGGACCGTCGGTGTGGGCGTCGGGGTCGGGGTCGGTGCGGCGTCGGCCGTGTTCGTGACCACGACCTCGGCTGTGGTGCCGCCCTCGACCACGAGCCGGTTGGTCCCCTGTCCGTCGACCGTGATCGTGGGCGTGCCCCACGTGACACCCGGGACCCCCGGCAGCGAGATCTCCTCGAACGTGACGACCGTGCCCACCGGCAGGTCCTGGGGCCCGAGGACGAGCGTCCCGTCGGCGGGCACCTGGACGTCCTGGCTGACCGTCGTCCCGTTCACCGCGTAGGTGTAGCGCACCGTGAACACCGTGTCGTCGGGCACCTGCGAGTCGCCGTCCCCCGTCAGGGCCTTGGCGATCGAGAAGCCCCCGACGGTGCTGACGAAGGTGTTCGTCACCGTGACCACGGCGATGCCCGCCGCGCCCGTGCCGACCACGACCTCGGCCGGGTCCACGGTGGCCCCCTCCCACTCGAACGTGGTGTCGGCGAAGTCCCCGGGCTCGGCCACGAGCGCCGCCTCGGTGAAGCTGCACGTGCTCCCGACCGGGAACCAGGCCTCGGCTCCGCCCACGGTGGGGCGGGCCGTGGCCCCCGCGGCGACGCTCACGGTCCCCGAGGACACCGCGGGCTCGACGGCTTCTCCGTCGACATAGGCCCCGGCCGAGCACTGCCAGTCGACGGCGAAGGTCCGGCCGCCCACGTAGCCGTCCCCCGGTCCGCTCACGACCTTGGCCACGTCGACCGTGCCGAGCAGCACGTTGGCGATGCCGATCGTGATGTTCTGTCCGTCCTCGGTGACGGTGAACTCGTCGGTGACCTGCCCGTCGACCGTGAAGACGGGGTCGGCCCACTGCCGGTCCTCGACGTCGACCGGCACGAGCTCTCCGTCCACGTCCTCGTAGACCCCGTCGAGGTTCTCGAGGATCACGCACGTGACGTCGAGAGGGAGGTTGTCGAAGACCGTGACCTCGTCGGCCTTGACGGACCACCCGGCGATGAAGATCGAGTCGTCGGCCAGCGTGCAGCGGGCCGAGCCCGTGAAGACGAGGTCCGTGAGGCCCGAGCCCGGGGCCACGCTCTTGGTCACCGTGAGGGAGCCGGACTCGGTGGGGAGCGGCGGCACGTCGTCCTCGCACGGGAACGCGTAGTTCCACGGGTAGTTGTGGTGCTCGGTGCCCGCACCCCCCATCGTGTGGTCGCCACCGACGAGGATGCGCCCGTTGGTGCTCGTGGTCGCCGTGAGGTCGATGTCCGGGCCCATGATCGACCCCATGAACTGACCGTTCTGACCGATCGACACCTGGGTGTCGCCCGTGAAGTTCCACATCAGGCTCGACGCGAAGGCCCCGAACCCGGGGAAGCCGAACGCGTCGACCCGCACGCCGTCCGCGGTGAAGTCCTGAGGGGAGAAGTCCACGGGCCCCCCGGTCACGTTGACCACGATCGAGTCGCCGTCCGGGATGCCGTTGAACTGGATGGCGTTCGAGCCGTCGAGGGTCGCCCCGTCGATCTCGAAGACCTGGAGCCCCGAGTGGGCAGGGTCGTCGGGGCCTGCTGTGAAGATCACCGTGCCGTCCGTGCGAGCCGCCGTGCCGTTCGCCGTGAGTGCGGCCAGCTCGGCCGAGACGTCGATCATCTCCTGGGGGAAGACGTCCGGGTCGTACGGGGACAGCGCAGGGCCCTGCCCCATGTTCTCTATGGCTCCCGCGCCGTTCGTCCGGAGCCGCGAGTCGTCGTCGATCACGCCGCCGACGTGCACGGCGCCTCCCCCGGCGGTCCCCGCACCGACGTCCACCATCGAGGTGAGACCGATGGTCAGGTCACCACCCACGGCCAGCATGGTCGATCCGGGTGTGGGCACCGAGCCCGAGCCCGCACCCACGACGCCGACGTTGAAGATCCCGTCCCGCTCGAAGCTCGCGTCCCCGTGGACGACCATCAGGCCCTCCGACTCGGCCGCGTCCTCGTTCGCCGTGAAGTCCCCGCCGACGTAGACCGCGACCGCGTTGTCCGTGAACAGCGGCGGCCCGACGGTGCCGTCCGAGTCCCCGGTCGGGCACGTCGGCAGCTGGTCGGCCGCAGCGGGGGCGACGAACGGCCCCAGGGCTGCGGCCCCGAAGGTCATCACCGCCCCGAGCACGAGCACCGACGTCGAGGCGACCAGCCTTCGGCGCGTGGGCGCCGCCGCTCGTCCGAACCGGGAGGTCTCAACGGTCATGGCACGCCCTTCCTCGTCGCGTGGTGACAGTCTCGGGTGGAGAGCTGGACCGGGCAACCGGTAGGTATTCGCCGGGCGAGCCGGGCCGGTCACGGCCCCGTGACCCGCCGGTGCACGGCGTCGAGGTCGGCGCGCCGCACGAGCACCCCGTGCGCATCGCGCTCCCAGCACCGACCGGCCGCGTCGGAGAACGTCATCAGGACCACCTCGGCCTCGGAGGTGGCTATGCCGGTCGCGGGGATCTCGATCTCGGTGGCCTTGTCCGCGGGCACGAGCACCTCGAGGTAGCGACCGACGTACGCAGGCGACCCGGCACCGGCCAGGGTGCGCAGCGTGACGTCGTAGACGGGGGCGTCGGAGGTGTTGATGACCCGCAGGACGCGCAGCCCGTCGTTCTGGTCGCCGTCCAGCTCGTCGTCGTCCGCGAGGACCAGGACCTCGGGGGCTTCCCTGACCCACGCGGTCACGCGCTCCGCTTGGTGCCGCTCCTCCTGGTCGAGGTGCTCGCGTCGGTACGTCTCGCCTCGCCTGACCTCACGCTGTGTGGACCACACGGCCCACACCACCGCAGCGAGCGTCCCGATCGCGATGAGCGAGTTCAGGACGAACGTCAGGACCAGCTCGTTCTCGACGATCCAGGCTTCCACGAACTGATCTTGGCGCGCCGTGGTCCGTAGCGCACGGGCATCTGCTGGAGTGGCGCCCTCCTACGATGCGGCAGGGCCCCGTTCACGGACGGGCGAGCCATGAACGCACGGTGTGTGTCGTGCGTTCGCCACCCCTCCGAAACAACGGGGGTGTAGAAAGACAGTGGTCCGGGCGGTTGAGTACTCGAGAGGGGCCAGGGGATGGACCTGACGACGGACGTCGACGGAGTCGAGCAGGAGGTGGCGACGGGGGCGCTGCCGGGGTGGGACCAGGTCGAACGGCTCGTGCACGAGGCGCACGAGCGCAGTCGGGCCCACGACGGCGGCCGGGTGGCGGACTACATCCCCGTGCTCGCCAAGGTGGATCCGGGGCTCTTCGGCGTGGTCGTGGCCGAGACGGGTGGACAGGTGCACGCGGTCGGGGATGCCGACGTCGAGTTCTCGGTCCAGTCGATCTCCAAGGCGTTCGTGTACGCCCTGGTGTGCGAAGCGTACGGGCACCGAGAGGTGCTCGAGCGCGTCGGGGTGAACAACACGGGTCTGGCGTTCAACTCGGTCATGGCGGTCGAGCTCAACGACGGGCACCCCAGGAACCCGATGGTCAACGCGGGTGCGCTCGCTACGACCGCCCTGATGCCGGGGGCCACGCCAGCGGAGCAGTGGGAGAACATCCGCACGGGCCTGTCACGGTTCGCGGGTCGTCAGCTCGAGCTCGACGGGGTCGTGTACCGCTCGGAGGCCGAGACGAACATGCGCAACAAGGCGATCGCCCGACTGCTGGAGAGCTACGGCCGGATCCGGATCGACCCTCTCGAGGTGGTCGACGTGTACACGCGGCAGTGCGCGCTGCGGGTCAGTGCGCGCGATCTCGCGGTCATGGGCGCGACGCTCGCGGACGGGGGCGTCAACCCGGTCACCGGAGAACGCGTCGTCTCGGCGCAGGTGTGCCGTGACACGCTCGCCGTGCTGGCCTCGACCGGGATGTACGAGAGCTCCGGGGAGTGGCTCTTCGAGATCGGGCTCCCCGCGAAGTCGGGAGTCGCCGGCGGGATAGTCGCCGTCGCTCCTGGCAAGGGCGCGATCGGCACGTTCTCCCCGCTCCTGGATCCTGCCGGGAACAGCGTCCGTGGCCAGCGAGCCACCGCCTACCTGTCCCGCACCCTCGGCCTGAACCTCTTCGCGTCTTCCGTGCACGTGCCCGAACGATCGGAGCCCTCCGCATGACCCGAACCGAAGCTTCAGGGCCGACCACCGAGGAACGTCGGTCGTGGGTCCCGATGGTGGGGCTGTTCCTCGCCCAGGTCCTCATGTCCTTCAACGTCGCGGCCCTGCCGGTCTCGCTGGGCGGGATGGTCGAGGAGTTCGGCGTCCCTCCGACGGTTGTCAGCTCGACCATCGTCGTCTACGGGCTCGCCGTCGCGGCGCTCGTCATGACGGGTGCCAAGCTCGGTCAGCGCATCGGATGGGTCGTGGTCTTCCGCGTCGTGGTGGCGACCTTCGCCGCCTCGGCGCTGATGATGATCTTCTCCCCGACGGTCGGTTGGGCCATCGCGGGCCAGGCCGTGGCCGGGGCCTCCGCCGCGATCATCGTGCCGGCGCTCGTCGCGCTCATCGCGGAGAACTACCACGGCACCCAGCAGGCGACCGCGATCGGGTCGCTCGGTTCGGCCCGCGCGATCTCCGGCGTGAGCGCCTTCTTCATCGGCGGCGCGCTCGGCACGCTCGTGGGATGGCGGCCCGTGTTCGGCATCGTGCTCGCACTGGCGGTGGCAGTCTTCGTGTTCAGCTTCCGCCTGCGCTCGGACCGTGGCGACCCCGGGATCAGGATCGACCTGGTCGCTGCCGTGCTCATCGGCGCGGCGATCGTCCTCCTGACGCTGGGTTTCAACAACCTCAACGCCTGGGGGCTGCTCTACGCCTCGCCCGAGGCCCCCTTCTCGGTCCTGGGTGTGTCACCCGCACCGCTGTTCGTGGTGGTGGGCGTCGTCCTGGGGCAGACGTTCTTCTGGTGGACGCGACGGCGAGCCGCTTCCGGCAAGGTCCCGCTCGTCGACCTCAGCGTCCTGGGGGCCTCGAGCGAGCGTGCCGCGGTGTACGCGATGTTCATCGTCGTCGCGCTCGAGGCAGCCCTGAACTTCACTGTGCCCCTGTACATCCAGATCGTGCAGGGTCGCACCCCGTTCGACACGGCCCTCGCGATGATGCCGTTCAACCTCACCGTGTTCGTCACCGCCACCCTGGTCGTGCGGTTCTACGGCCGCTTCAGCCCACGCGTCATCGGCGTCTTCGGGTTCGTCCTCACGACGGTCGGTCTCGCCTGGCTCGCGCTCGTGGTCACCAACAACTGGGAGACCCTCCCGACGATCCTGGGGCTGTTCGTTTTCGGGGTGGGGCAGGGTGCGCTGGTCACGCTCGTGTTCAACGTCCTCGTGACCTCGGTCCCCAAGACCCTCGCGGGAGACGTCGGATCGATCCGCGGCACCACGCAGAACCTCGCCTCGGCCGTCGGCACGGCCGTCGTCGGGGCGATGCTCGTGACGATCCTCGGGATCTCCGTGGGACGCGCGGTCGTCGAGCACCCCGAGCTGCCTCCCTCGCTCGTCGCCCAGGTCGACCTCGACTCGGTCAACTTCGTCAGCAACGACGACCTGCGCGAGGTCCTCGCGGCCACGGACGCGAGCACCGCCCAGGTGGACGCCGCCGTCGCCCTCAACGAGCAGGCACGCCTGGACACCCTGCGCATCGGGCTGCTCGTCCTCGCCGCGATCAGCGCCACGGCGATCCTGCCCGCCAGCCGGCTCCCGAGCTACCGGCCCGGCGAGATCCCCGACCCCTCGCCCGAGGACACGGACTGACGGGTCAGCCGTCAACCCCAGACGAGCGCCTGGGCCGGGTCCTCGAGGATCTTCGCGACGTCGCTCAGGACGTAGGCGCCGAGCGCGCCGTCGACCAGACGGTGGTCGAAGCTCAGCGCGAGCTGCGTGACCCAGCGCTTCTTGATCTTGCCCTTGTGGACCCACGGCTGCTCGCGGATCGCGCCGAACGCGAGGATCGCGGCCTCGCCCGGGTTGAGGATCGGGGTGCCGGTGTCGATCCCGAACACGCCCACGTTGGTGATGGTGATGGTCCCGTCGGACATGTCGGCGGGCGTGGTGCGCCCGGCGCGGGCCGTGGCCGTGAGGTCGGACAGGCCCTGCGCGAGCCCCTTGAGGTCGAGGCGGTGCGCGTCCTTGATGTTGGGCACGACGAGCCCGCGCGGCGTGGCGGCCGCGATCCCCAGGTTCACGTAGTGCTTGTAGACAATCTCCTGAGCGGCCTCGTCCCAGCTCGCGTTGATGTCGGGGTGGCGGCGCACCGCGAGCAGCAGCGCGCGGGCCGTGATGAGCAGGGGCGTGACGCGCACGTCCTTGAACTCGCGGTCCTCGCGGAGCTTCGCGACGAGCTTCATGGTCTTGGTGACGTCGACCGTGTGGAACTCGGTCACGTGCGGGGCCGTGAAGGCGCTCTGGACCATGGCCTCGGCCGTGCGCTTGCGCACCGACTTCACGGGCACGCGCGTCTGGCGCCCGTCGGGGGTCACCGAGGAGCCGGTGCCGGCGTCGTTGAGCCAGGGCGAGTCGTCGCCCGCGTAGGTCGCGAGCGTGCGCGGCTCGGAACGCGCGCTGTAGGCGAGCACGTCCTCGCGCGTGATGATCCCGCCGGGCCCGGTCGCGGGCACCGACGCGAGCTCGACGCCCAGGTCGCGCGCGAGCTTGCGCACGGGGGGCTTGGCGAGCACGGTGCGTCCGGCGGTCGCGGCCGAGACCAGGGCACGGATGGGGCCCGACGGCGCAGGTCGCACGGGTGCTGCGGCCGCCGGTGCGGCGACGGGAGCGGCAGGCGCGGCGACGGGAGAGGTGGGCTCCGCCGTCGGGCCTGCGGGGGACGCCGCAGCCACCGAGGCGCCACGGCGCGGGCGGCGCGCGCTCGCCTGCTCGGCGACGCCGTAGCCGACCAGCACCGCACCGCTGCCCGACGACTCCACCGCCGCGGGCTCCGCGGCCGGTGCCCCGGCGGACGGGGCGCCCGACGGGTCGGTGTCGACCACGATGATCGGCACGCCGACCTCGACCGTGTCTCCCTCGGCGACGAGCAGCTCGGCGACGACACCCGTGTACGGGGACGGGAGCTCGACGAGCGACTTGGCCGTCTCGATCTCCACGATCGTCTGGTTCACCGTGACCTCGTCACCCACGGCGACGTGCCACTGCACGATCTCCGCCTCGGTGAGTCCTTCGCCGGCGTCAGGGAGCTTGAACTGCTCGAAGGTGGGCACTGCCTGCTCCTCGGGTGATCGTGGTGCTGTGGTCAGGGGGTGGTGCGACGGGCCGGGCAGGCCGAGAGGTCCGGGCCTAGAACGACATGGCGCGGTCGACCGCGTCGAGGACACGGTCGAGGCTCGGCAGGTACTCGTGCTCGAGCTTGGCGACGGGGTACGGCGTGTGGAACCCGCCCACGCGCAGCACGGGCGACTGGAGCGAGTAGAAGCACTCCTCGGTCACGCGGGCGGCGATCTCCGCACCCGAGCCGAGGTAGGTCGCGGCCTCGTGCACCACGACGCAGCGCCCGGTCTTGCGGACCGACGCGACGACGGTCGCGGTGTCGAGCGGCGAGATGTTGCGCAGGTCGACGACCTCGATGCTCGTGCCCTCGGCAGCGGCGGCCGCCGCGACCTTGAGCGCGGTCGGGACGGTCGGGCCGTACGCGACGAGCGTGAGGTCCGTGCCCTCACGCACCACGACGGCCGAGTTGAGCGTCGAGTCGCCCACCGGGCCGTCGAGCACGACGTCGCCCTTGTCCCAGTAGCGGCCCTTGGGCTCGAAGAACAGCACGGGGTCCGGGGACGCGATGGCCTCGCGGATCATCGAGTAGGCGTCCTGCGGGGTCGAGGGCGACACGACGCGCAGCCCGGGGGTGTGCGCGAACAGGGCCTCGGGGCTCTCGCTGTGGTGCTCGACCGCGCCGATCCCGCCGCCGAACGGCACACGGATGACCACGGGGAGCTGGAGACGACCGCGCGAGCGGTAGTGCATCTTGGCGAGCTGGGTCGTGATCTGGTCGTAGGCCGGGAAGATGAAGCCGTCGAACTGGATCTCGCACACGGGCCGGTAGCCGCGCAGCGCGAGCCCGATCGCCGTGCCGACGATGCCCGACTCCGCGAGCGGCGTGTCGACCACGCGGTCCTCGCCGAAGCTCGCCTGGAGGCCGTCGGTCACGCGGAAGACGCCGCCGAGAGGGCCGATGTCCTCGCCCATGAGCAGGACCTTGGGGTCGCTCGCGAGCGACGCGCGCAGGCCCTCGTTGATGGCCTTGCCCAGCGTGAGGCGGGACGTGGTGGTTGCCGTGGTGGTCGGCGCGCTCATCGTGCTCCTCCGTGCTGGTCGTGCGTGCGGGACGCGCCGTCGTCCGCGAAGGACGCCTCGTACTCCTCGAACCACTGGCGCTCGGCCGTGACGACCGAGTGCTCGGTCGCGTAGACGTGCTCGAACATGGACTCGGTCGAGGGGCGGCCCAGGCCGCGGACGAACGTCCGCAGGCGCTCGCCGAGCGCGTCGCCCTCGGCCGCGAGGTCCGCGGCCCACTGCTCGTCCCAGGCGCCCTCGGCCTCCAGGAGGAGGCGCAGGCGGTCGATGGGGTCCCGACGACGCCACACCGCCTCCTGCTCGGAGGTCCGGTAGCGCGTGGGGTCGTCCGAGGTGGTGTGGGCGCCCATGCGGTAGGTGTACGCCTCGATGAACGTGGGGCCGCCACCCGAGTGGGCCCGCTCGATCGCCTCGGACGTCGCGGCGTAGCACGCGAGGACGTCGTTGCCGTCGACGCGGACGCTCGGGACGCCGAAGCCGTGCGCGCGCTGGTAGATGGGCACGCGCGACTGCTTGGTCGTGGGCTCGGAGATGGCCCACTGGTTGTTCTGGCAGAACAGCACGAGCGGCGCGTTGTTGACCGCGGCGAAGACGAGGGCCTCGCTCACGTCGCCCTGGGACGTGGCGCCGTCGCCGAAGTAGGTGACGACCGCGGTGTCCTTGGCCGGGTCCCCCGTGCCGACCAGGCCGTCGCGCTGGACGCCCATGGCGTACCCCGTCGCGTGCAGCGTGTGCGAGCCGATCACGAGCGTGTACAGGTGGAAGTTGTGCTCCTCCGGGTCCCAGCCGCCGTGGTCGACGCCGCGGAACTGGCGCAGGATGTCGGCGAGGTCGAGACCGCGCGTGTGGGCGACCCCGTGCTCGCGGTAGGACGGGAAGACGTAGTCCTGCGGGGACAGTGCGCGACCCGACCCGATCTGCGCGGCCTCCTGGCCGAGCGACTGCGGGAAGAGGCCCAGCTCGCCCTGGCGCTGGAGCGACGTCGACTCGTCGTCGAACCGGCGGGTCAGGACCATGTCGCGGTACAGGCCGCGCAGCGCGTCGGCGTCCAGGTGGGCGACGCGCTCGCGGTAGCCCGCGTTCTCCGGGGTCTCGACCCGGACGCCGGCCGGGGTCAGGAGCTGCAGGAGCTCCGCGTCGACCGGGAGACCTGCCCCGGTGTCGACCTGCGGTTCAGCGGAGGACCCGACCTCGGGATCTGCTGCAACGGCGGTGTTCTGCTGGTTCACACGCTCTCCTTGGGTGCGGCCGGAGGCGGGGGCCCGGGTCGCTCGGGGGGTCGGTCCTCGGTCGTCTCCGACCGAACCTACGTTACCGTAGCTTACGCAAGCGTAGGCTACGAGTGCGTAGCTTCCTCCGCCATTGGAGGACAAACCTGGCCCGCCCGTCTTTGGAGGTTCCCTCCAACGACCTGTGGCCCTTTCCCAGGTCTCACGGGGAGCGGCGGGGCGGATCGTTGGCACAATCCGTCAGGTCCGGCGCCGTCCGACCGGACGCGCGCTCGCGCGTCGGCCGGACGGTCGGGGGTCTGCCCCCGCGACGTCCGGGGGCCAGGGGGTCAGCCCGGCGGGTACGTGCTGGAGTACCCGGCCTGCGCACGCAAGGCGTCGCGCTCGCGCGTGACGGGCCACGTCGAGAACGCGAACACCAGGAACATCACGATGTTCAGCAGGGGCACGATCCCGACGAGCACCCACCATCCCGAGTACCCGGCCTTGCGGATGATCTGGATGTAGGCGATCAGGAAGATGATCGCGACAGCGGCCCAGATGATCAGGGCAGCAGTGCCGAAGAGCCAGCTGTACTCGTCCGGGATCTGGTCGACCGTGGGAGTGTCCATGCCGCGAGTCTTCTCTCGGTCGACCCCTCCGGCAACAGGTACCGGCTACCGCCAGCCCGCCGCGACCCGCAGGAACGCCTCGGTCGCCTCCTCCTCGCCCACGCTCACCCGGATGCCCTCGCCCGCGAACGGGCGCACCAGCAGACCGGCGGCCGACGCGCCCACGGCGAGCTCCGCCGTCGGGCCGCCGAGGGGGAACCACACGAAGTTCGCCTGCGTCTCCGGCAGGTCCCACCCCTGGTCACGCAGACCCTCGACCAGGCGCTCGCGCCGCGCGACCAGGTGCTCGACGCGCTCGAGCAGCTCGTCCTTGACCGACAGCGCCGCGAGCGCCGCGCGCTGCGCGACGTGCGAGACGCCGAACGGCGTCGAGACCGCGCGGATGCCCGCCGCGAGCGCCGGCTCGGCGACCGCGTAGCCGACGCGCAGCCCCGCCAGCCCGTAGGCCTTGGACAGCGTGCGCAGCAGCACCACGTTGGGGTGCGCCGCGAGGACCGCGAGGCCGTCGGGAGCCTCGGGGTCGCGCACGAACTCGAGGTAGGCCTCGTCGAGGACCACCAGGACTTCGCCCGGCACGGACGCGAGGAACGCGTCGAGCTCGCCCGCGTGCACCACGGGGCCGGTGGGGTTGTTGGGCGTGCAGACCAGGACCACCCGCGTGCGGTCGCTGATCGCCGCGGCCATCGCTGGCAGGTCGAGGCGACCGTCCTGGGTCACCGGGACGCGCACCGACGTGCCGCCCGCGACCGCGACCGCGATCGGGTACGCCTCGAACGAGCGCCACGGGTAGACGACCTCGTCGCCCGCGTCCACGACGGCCGACAGGATGTGCGCGAGCACGGCCACCGAGCCGTTGCCCACGACGACCTGCGCCGCGTCGACGCCCAGGTCGGTCGCGAGGGCCTCGGTCAGGTCGGTCGCGTACATGTCCGGGTAGCGGTTGGTGTCCGCGGCCGCGTCGACGATGGCCGCGACGACCGCGGCGGGCGGCGGGTAGGGGTTCTCGTTGGACGACAGCTTGAACGCGCTCGACCCGGGCGCGAGGCGCGCGCCCGGCACGTAGGCCGGCAGGGCGGCGACGGCGGCACGCAGGGGCACGCGGGGGGTCCGGGACGCTGACGCTGGTGCGGACGTGGGCACGGAGGGCGTGGGGCTGGTCACGCCCTCCAGGATGCCACCCCGCCCAGCAGCCCGACGGCGGCGCTCACCTCGCGGGCCGGGTGCTGCGGGCGACCGAGCGACCGCGTGTGCGGGCGACCGGGCGACCGCGTGTGCGGGCGACCTCTCCCACCGGGCGGTGGCAGGATGACACGCATGAGCTTCGTCATCCGCGTCATCGTCACCGGCATCGCGATCTGGCTCACGAGCCTGTTCATGAGCAGCCACTTCGAGATCGTCGGCTCCGACTCCGTCGGCGGCCAGATCGTGATCGTCCTCGCCGTGGCCCTCATCTACTCGTTGGTCAACGCGATCATCAAGCCGATCGTCCAGGTCATCTCGATCCCGCTCTACATCCTCACGCTGGGTCTGTTCACGCTCGTCGTGAACGCCCTCATGCTGATGCTCACGGCGTGGATCACCGAGCAGACGGACTGGGGCATCCGGATCGAGGGCGGGTTCTGGTGGGCGATGCTCGCCGCGCTCATCATCGGTGTCCTGAACTTCGCGATCTCCGCGGTGGTCGCGCCCAAGTCGCGGGTCTGACCGCGCGCCCGGCCCGAGCGCGGGCCGAGCCCGTCGGCAGGACCCGCCCCGGACCGGCGCCGACCCTGGAGAGGGACACCCATGGGCCTGTGGAGCGACACGGCGGACGGGCTCGTCGTCCTGCCCGACGGGCGCCGTGTCCGCGGTCGCGGCCTGCACGCGGGACCGCCTGACCTGACCGAGCCCCCGGAGCTCGGCCTCTATCTCACCGCGCGGCCGCACGTCGAGGTCGCCTGGGAGTCGCGGTGGATCAGCTGGCCGGACTTCCGCCTCCCCCGCTCGCCGTCGGACGCGGTCGCAGCGCTCCGGGACACGTTCGAACGCTCGGCCTCGTCGCGGGTGGAGATCGCGTGCGACGGCGGCACGGGCCGCACCGGCACCGCGATGGCGATCCTCGCCCGGCTCGCCGGGATCCCGGGCGACGACGCCGTCGCCTGGGTCCGTGCGCACTTCCTCGAGCGCGCGGTCGAGACCCCCTGGCAGCGGCGCTTCGCCGCCGGTGTCGACCTGTCCCGCTGAACCGTCCACGGCGGACCGCCGTCGTGGCCGTCCGTCAGCCACCCCGCGACTCCTCGAGCCCTTCGACGAGAACCCCGACCGCCCCGAGCGGGGTCAGGGCGCGAGCCGCGGCAGCGGGATCGAGCTCGAGCGCCCCGCGGAAGTAGCGTGCTTCGACGCGCTGCCCCGACACGGCCTCGTCGATCGCGGCGAGGTTGTCGGTGAGCCCCGGCTGGCCGACCTCGCGCGCCCGGCCCAGGACCGCGACGTGGAACGGGACGCCGTGCGGCACCTTCCCCCCGGTACCAGGTGCACCCTGGGCCTCCAGGTCTGCGCGGACGGTGACACGGTCCCGGCCGACGGGGTTGTCGGTGCCGTCGAGCTGGGAGACGCCCTCCTGCTCGATCTCGACGTGCGTGCCCCGCACGCCCGCAGGCAGGCTCGCCCCGCCCACGGGCGCGCCGGCGGTCAGGACGTGCCGGACGTCGTAGCGGGCGGCTCCCCCCGGAGCCCCGGTGGCGCCCGCCCCCGCGGCGGCCCCCGTCGCCGCGGTCGCGACGGCCATCGCAACCATGCCTCCCTGCGAGTGCCCCACGATCACGACCTCCTCCCCGGCAGGGATCTCGGCCTGCCGCATGGCCTCGAGGACGAACGCCGTGCTGTCCGCGTCGGCGCCCTGCACCAGGTCGAAGTTCGAGGTCATGCTGAACGGGGTGGTCGAGCTCCCCAGCTGCGTGCCCGGCACCGTCACGACCCAGGTCGCACGGTCGTCCACCCCGACGTACTTCTCGACCGACACGACCGAGTCGGGCAGGTCGTTGCCCTTGCCGTAGACCACGTCGATCCCCGACAGCAGCGCCTCGGCACTGTGCGCCACCGGTTTGGTGAACCCCGCGGGCAGGGCGTCGCCCTGCAGCTCGGTCGTCGTGACGTCCCGGGCGAACAACCCCCGGTACGACTGCGACACCCCGCGCAGCACCCCCGCGGCCTGGCCCACGCTCGACGTCCCCGCCAGGCCCGCCCAAGGCACCTGCCTGACGATGCCCACGCTCGATCCCCGGACGGCCTCGTCGTGGTAGGCGCCGGAGCCGGTGAGGAGCCGCGAGAGCTGGATCCCGTGACCCGTCGCCACGCCCTTCACGACGTCCACGACCCCCATGCCCATCACGACCCCGATCCCCACCCCGGGCACGCTCGCGAGCCACGAGACAACGGCCTCGGCACCGGACTCGCCCTCCTCGTAGATCCCGGCGGCCTTCCGGAGGCGGTCGATCAGGCCCTGGAGAATCCCCTCGGCCGACACGAGCGCATCGGTCAGAGCCACGATCTCCTCGAGCAGCACCGCGCGGGCCGCGACGACCTCCGCCGGCACCGGCACCCAGGAGCCGGGCACCCCTCCGAGCGAGGGCGCCCCGGGGTAGCAGGCCGCAGCCCCGTCGACCCAGCGGACCGACGACGACGGTCCGGCGAGCGACCCGCTGACCAGGCCGTGCGCGCGGCGCGCCTCGACGAGCGCGGCATCGACGCGCTGCACGGCCAGCCCGACCACGAGCGCGGCCGCGACCAGGTCGGCCGTCTCCACGAACGTGACGCCTCCCGAGACCATGATTCCCGCGGTCGGGTCGGACGTCCCGCTCATCGCAGGCTCGCCTCGGCGTTCGCGGTCTCGAGGGTCCGGACGTACCTCGTGGCCGCTCCCACGGCCCCGTCCGCGACCCGGTCCACGCGGTACAGCTCGCGGACGGTCTCCTCGACGACGGCCCGATACCCCTCCGAGGCGTCGCCCCGCCAGGCGATCGCTGCGCTCTGGTTCACGAGGGGGATCGCTGCGGCCGCCTGAGCGGCCGCCTGCTGCAGCTCGGGCCGTGGATCGACCACCTCGAGGGCAGGAGACCAGGCGGACGTGGCACCGGGGAGAGGGGCGGGGGTCGACATGCGCACGACCGTAGGGTCGTCCCCGGGCGCTCCGTCCGGCCGTCAGGCCCGGCTGTGGAGAAGCGTCGTCAGCGCCGGGCCTGTGCACGGCCAGGTGGCCTCGCTGCCGGTGTCTGCCCTCCCGCCGCCCGACCGCGAGACGCCCGCTCCGCCGTCGGGCACCCGTGGGAGAATGGCGCCATGCCTACGGACTCCGCCGACTCCGCCGCGCCTGTGACCACCCCCCAGCGCGCCACGCTCGCCGACATCACCCCTCCCATCGCCCTGGGCCCGCTCGACGGGCGCTACCGCGGCGCCGTCGCGCCCCTGGTCGACCACCTGAGCGAGGCCGCGCTCAACCGCGAGCGCCTCCACGTCGAGGTCGAGTGGCTCATCGCCCTCACCGAGGGCCCCGTGGTCCCGGGCGCGCCCACGCTGAGCGACGCCGAGAAGACGTACCTGCGCTCGATCGTCACGGACTTCGACGCCGCGGGCATCGCCGAGCTCGGCGAGATCGAGCGCGTCACGATGCACGACGTCAAGGCGATCGAGTACTACATCAAGCGTCGCCTCGAGGCCGCCCCGAGCGTCCTGGGCGAGGGCACGGTCCTGCCGTCGGCGGGCGAGCTGGTGCACTTCGCGTGCACGAGCGAGGACATCAACAACCTGTCGTACGCGCTCATGGTGCAGGGCGCGGTGCGCGACGTGTGGCTGCCCGCCGCGACGGCCCTCGCGGACCAGCTCGCGGACATGGCGCGCGAGCACGCGGCCGTCCCGCTGCTGAGCCGCACGCACGGCCAGCCTGCGACGCCGTCGACGCTCGGCAAGGAGCTCGCCGTGCTCGCGCACCGCCTGCGCCGCCAGCTGCGCCGCATCGAGGGCGCCGAGTACCTCGGCAAGCTCAACGGCGCGACGGGCACCTACGGCGCGCACACGGTCGCGGTCCCCGGCGTCGACTGGCCCGCGGTCTCGAAGTCCTTCGTCGAGAGCCTCGGCCTCACGTGGAACCCGCTCACGACGCAGATCGAGTCGCACGACTGGCAGGCCGAGCTCTACAGCGACGTGGCCCGCTTCAACCGCATCCTCCACAACCTCAGCACCGATGTGTGGACGTACATCTCGCTCGGCTTCTTCAAGCAGATCCCGGTGCCGGGTGCGACGGGGTCCTCGACCATGCCGCACAAGGTCAACCCGATCCGCTTCGAGAACGCCGAGGCGAACCTCGAGATCTCCTGCGCGCTGCTCGACACGCTCGCCTCGACGCTCGTGACCTCGCGCCTCCAGCGCGACCTCACGGACTCGACGACGCAGCGCAACATCGGCCCCGCGTTCGGCCACTCGCTGCTCGCGGTGGACAACGTCTCGCGCGGGCTGCGCGCCCTCGCGGTCAACGCGGACCTGCTCGCCGCGGACCTCGACGCCAACTGGGAGGTGCTCGGCGAGCCCATCCAGTCGGCCATGCGCGCGGCCTCGGTCGCGGGCGTGCCCGGCATGGAGAACCCGTACGAGCGCCTCAAGGACCTCACGCGCGGGCACCGGCTCACGGGCGAGGAGATGCGGGAGTTCGTCCAGGGCCTCGGCCTGCCCGACGACGTCACGCGCCGCCTCACCGACCTCACCCCGGGCACGTACACGGGCATCGCGGAGCAGCTCGTGGGCGAGTACCTGGACTGAGTCCGGGCATGTGAGCTGCCGAGAGCTCATCCGCGCCGCCGAGAACGGGGTTGCGGTCGTTATCCGTCGGATAGCGACCGCAACCCCGTTCTGGTCGAGTGCGGGCCCGCGCGAGCAGGGCTGACCTAAACGATTCACCCACTGCCCGGAGCCCGGACCCCCGACCTAACCTCGAGCCGTCCGACGCCGCCCCCGGCAGCGCGTCCGGACGGCGGACGGCGACGAGGCCGGCCGTCCCGCACGGCGAGGAACGGTGGACCATGCCAGACCCCAGAGCACGCACCGCACTGACCGCCTCCGTGGTCGCCGTCGGACTGGTCGTGGCTGCCGCAGGCGCGGTCACGGCCGCGCAGGCCACGCCCACGAACGGGTGCCGCGTCGACTACGCCGTCTCGAGCCAGTGGACCGGCGGATTCCAAGGAACGGTCGACGTGACCAACCTCGGCTCGCCCGTCAGCTCCTGGGAGCTGGCCTGGACCTTCGCCGACGGCCAACAGGTGTCCCAGGCATGGAACGGCACCGTGCAGCAGACCGGCAGCTCGGTCGTGGTCCGCAACGTGGCCCACAACGGGTCGCTCGCGACCGGGGCCAACGCGTCGTTCGGCTTCATCGGGTCATCGCAGGGCGCCAACTCCGTCCCGGTGTCGTTCTCGCTCGGGGGCACGGTGTGCACGGGGAAGGTCACGCCGACGACAGAACCCACGCAGGAGCCGACGCCGACGCCGACGCCGACGCCGACCGATGAGCCCACGTCCGGGCCGTCGACGCCGTCTGCCCTCTACGTCGACACCACGACCCAGGCGTACACCGCCTGGAGCACGTCCTCCGGCACCACGCGGACCCTGCTGGAAAAGATCGCCCTGACCCCTCAGTCGTACTGGGTGGGGAACTGGGACGACGCCGCGCACGCCCGCGACGAGGTCGCGGACTACACAGGTCGCGCCGTGGCTGCGGGCCGCACGCCCCTGCTGACGGTCTACGCGATCCCCGGACGCGACTGCGGCAACCACTCCGCAGGGGGTGTGGGCACGAGCGAGTACGCGCGCTGGATCGACACCGTCGCGGCGGGGATCCAGGGCGAACCCTGGGTGGTCCTCGAGCCCGACGCCCTCGCCCAGCTCGGCGACTGCTCCGGGCAGGGAGACAGGGTCGGCTACCTGCGCTATGCGGCGCAGGTGCTCAGCGAGGCCGGCGCGCACGTCTACATCGATGCCGGGCACTCGGCCTGGCTGGGTGCCGGCGAGGTGGCGTCCCGGCTCCAGCAGGTCGGCTTCGATCATGCCGAGGGGTTCGCGCTCAACACCTCGAACTACCGGACCACGGCCGAGTCGCGCGCCTACGGCGAGCAGGTGTCGGCGCTCGTCGGTGGCAAGCCGTTCGTGATCGACACGTCGCGCAACGGCAACGGGTCGACCGGCGAGTGGTGCAACCCGCGCGGCCGTGCCCTCGGCGAGCGACCACGGCTCGTCGACGACGGCACGCACCTGGCCGCGCTCCTGTGGGTCAAGCTGCCGGGCGAGAGCGACGGCGCCTGCAACGGTGGGCCCGCCGCCGGGGCGTGGTGGCAGGACGTCGCGCTGGAGCTCGCGGCCAACGCGCAGTGGTGACGATCAGCGCAGCCGAGAAGTGAGTAGATGCCCCCGATTCGCTCGGATCAGGGGCATCTACTCACTTCTCGGCATGACCGGGAGGCGCTGCGGGCACCCTCAGGACGGGGTCAGGTCACCGCGCGACCCGGAGACCCCGGTCGTGGCACCCAGGAGCTCGTGGTGCGCCGCCCGTGCCCCGGCGAGCTCGTCGAGTCGGTTCGCGAACCATCGAGCAGCGATCATCGCAGCGAGAGAGCATGCGAGGAGCGCAAGGATGTTGCCGAGGTCCTCCGTCCCGATGTTCCGGTTCCCCGACCAGAAGATGTCCGACCGTCCCAGCCCGACACCGACGCCGACCCCCAGGAGCACAGGCACCGACTGCCGGGTACGCGACCACAGAGCCCCAGCGCCCAGCACGACGACGACGGCCAGGGCGACAGTCGCATGGCCCACCATGCTCGGCCCCGCGCTGGACCACCAGGGGGTCCCGAACCTCATGTCCCCGGACATCACCGTGACATAGCCGCCGAGGGTGAGCGCCATGCACCAAGCCGTGCCGACCGCGCGGCGCCAGCCGTGCCCGGGCGTCCGACAACGGGCGTGCTCCGCGACGACCACCGCGTGCGCGACCAGTCCGAGCACCCATCCGAGCTCGAGGTAGGCGGTGTGCTCGCTGCCGACCATGACGAGCGCTGAGACCGTCGCGATCCCCGCCACCGCCGCGGCCCCGATCAGGACGCGACCCGTGCGAGCCAGCCCGCCGAGCAGGGCGACCATGCCTACGCACCAGATCACCCACATCGCCACGGTCGGGACCGACGACAGGGTGTACGCGAGCAACGTGTCCTCGTCACCCACGACGGCGCCGCCACCGAGGAGCAACGACGCATAGGCGATCGCTCTGGCCGCGGGGACCACGAGAACCGCAGGAAGCAGCACGAACAGCAAGCCGGTCGCAGCACGACGCTCCCGAGCCGTCGCGCCCAGCGGGGCGAGCAGCCACTCCCTCGCCGCAGCCCGCAGCAGGTCGTGACGCTCGGCCGACGTCGGGCGAGACTGCCCCGGGCGGGCTCCGTCGAGCAGGTGGCCGAGCATCTCGGCCCCGTGCTCGCGCCGGTACGTGAAGGGGAAGAGGCGGACGAGCCGCCGGTAGTCGCGGACGAGCACGGGTGCGACGGGAAGCGGCTCGACGGCGTGGCCCCCGCTCGCGGGACCGGCGGCGCTCACGCGGGCACCGGCCCGGTACCCAGGCCCGACGGCGCCGCACCGGTCGAGCGACCGGGCGCGGCGGTCCGTGGGCTACGCCGGGCGCCCAACCGTTCCAGGGCGCGACGTGCCTGGGCCTCGGCTCGGTGCGCCTCGGCCTCGAGCCGCACCCCGCCCTCGGCCGTGAGCCGGTAGTACCGGCGCAGTCGCGACTCGACGACCTCCTCGTGGTCGACCTCGACGAGCCCTGCGGCGGCGAGCCGGTCGATCGCGCCGTAGAGCGTCCCGACCCGCAACGTGATGCGCCCCTCCGAGCTGGTCTCGACGTCCTTGGCGATGCCATAGCCGTGCAGCGGGCCGGCAGCGAGCGCCGACAGGATGAGGAACGCGGGTTCCTGGAGCGGTTTGGATGCCATGCCGAGGAACATACTCTCGTCACGAACCTATAGACGCCGACACTCCGGTCGAGCTGCGCGACACCCTTGCTGTGGCGCAATCCTTCACAATAAGTAAGAACTGTGAAATTCTCTTCCATGCATCTGACCCGTACCAACGGAGGCATGGACATGACGCACCACCCGAGCGACCCCACCGCGGTCGCCCCCGCTCCCACCACCCCCTCGTCCGAGGTCGCCGGCCTCGGCCGTCGGGGCTTCCTCACGCTCGCGACCGCCGGCGTCGCGGCCAGCACGCTGAGCGTGACGATCGGCTCCTTCTCCCCCGCTGCAGCAGCGACCGCACCCGTCCTTGCGACGGGAGCGGCGCCGTCGGGCCCTGTGCCGCGCAAGCGCGAGCTGCGCGCCATGTGGATCTCGAGCGTCGTCAACATCGACTGGCCCTCGGCCGCCGGGCTCAGCGCCGAGCAGCAGAAGGCCGAGTACCTGCACTGGCTCGACGTCGCCCAGCAGTACCGGCTCAACGCCGTGTTCGTGCAGGTCAGGCCCACGGCCGACGCGTTCTGGCCCAGCCCCTACGAGCCGTGGTCGCAGTACCTGACCGGCACCCAGGGCAAGGACCCCGGCTACGACCCGCTCGCGTTCGTCGTCGAGGAGTCGCACCGGCGCAACATCGAGATCCACGCCTGGTACAACCCGTACCGCGTCTCGATGCAGGCGGACCCCGCCCAGCTCGTCCCCGAGCACCCTGCCCGCCAGCACCCCGAGTGGGTGTGGGCCTACGGCGGCAAGCTCTACTTCGACCCGGGCATCCCCGAGGCCCAGGAGCACATCCAGCGCGCGATCCTGCACTCGGTCGAGAACTACGACCTCGACGGCGTGCACTTCGACGACTACTTCTACCCCTACGCGGTCGCGGGGCAGACCATCCCCGACGCGCACACCTACGCGACGCACGGCGCGGGCTTCGCGACCGTCGACGACTGGCGCCGCCACAACGTCGACACGTTCGTGCAGTCCATCTCGCAGCGCATCAAGGCGACCAAGCCATGGGTCAAGTTCGGGATCAGCCCGTTCGGGATCTGGCGCAACGCCTCGACCGACCCGCGCGGCTCGGCCACGAGCGGCTCGCAGTCCTACGACATGCAGTTCGCCGACACGCGCAAGTGGGTCACCGAGGGCTGGCTCGACTACATCAACCCGCAGATCTACTGGCAGATCGGGCTCGCCGTCGCGGACTACGCGAAGCTCGTGCCGTGGTGGGCCGAGGTCGCGGCGCAGTCCGGCACGCAGCTCTTCGTGGGCGAGGCGCTCTACAAGGTCACGTCGGGCGTCTTCACCGACCCCGCCGAGATGTCGAACCACCTGACCTTCACGCAGCAGGTCGACGCCGAGGTCGCGCCCGTGCTGGGCAACGTCTACTTCTCGGCCAAGCACGTCCCCGCCGACCCGCAGGGCTCCATGACCCGGGTGCTCGAGGACCACTACCGGCACCCCGCGCTCGTGCCCGCGATGCCCCGGCTCGGGGTCTCACCGCTGCGCGTCCCGGTCCTCGCCAACGCCCGGCGAGTCCCCGAGGGCGTCCGGCTGCACTGGAACGACACGGGCCCTCGCAGGACCCGGGCCACGGCCTTCGCGATCTACCGGGTCGAGGGCGACGCCCGCCGCATCGACATCGAGGACGCCGCCAACCTCGTCGCGACCGTCCGCACCTCTGGGCACGTCGTGCAGGACTGGGTGGACGAGACCGCGCTCACCGGGCACCGCTACACCTACGTGGTCACCGCGCTCGACCGGCTGTGGAACGAGTCGCGCCCCAGCGAGGCGCGCCGGTCCGTCTGACCTGACCCTCTGGGCTCAGGCCCGACGAGAAGTGAGTAGATGCCCCTGATCCGACGGGATCAGGGGCATCTACTCACTTCTCGGCACGACACACCCGGTGCCGAAACCTCTCGACCAGATCCACGACGACGGACGGCTGCCCGGGAAGCGTGCGCGTCGTCGACCGACCTGCGTCGGGGCCCACCTGGGGACTCCTCCCCATGTCGCGATCCTGCACCGTCACGTAGCGTGTCCTCGTCCAGGACTCCCTGCCGGTTGAAAGAGGTTCGCCCGTGGTCATGTACGGCGCCGACGTCGCAGCACTGCGCGACCTCGCCACGAGCCTCGACGGCGGGGCTGGCGTCCTCGACCAGGCGCGCTCGAAGGTCCGCGGCTCGTTCCACTCGGTGCCCTGGTACGGGCCCGACGCGGAGCAGGAGCGCGGCCAGTGGGACGGCCGGCTCGAGCCCCTGCTGACGCAGACCGCCCAGTCCCTGCGCGACGCGGCGACGACCCTTCGGCGCAACGCCGACGACCAGGAGAGCACGAGCGCGGCGGACACCGGGTCGTCGGGCGGCGCCGGCGGGTCAGGCGGCACCGGCGGCTCGGCCGGCGGTTCCGGGTCGGGTGGGCCCGGCGGCGGTTCCGGAGGCGGAGCCGGCGCAGGCTCCTCCTCAGGGGTCGACGACGCCGAGTCCCCCGGCGGCCCGACCGTGACCGTCAAGGGGACCCAGGAGTCGGGGACGGACAACGGCTCGCTCGGTTCGCCCGCGACCGAGGGCAGCGGCGGCTCGGTCTCGGGGGGCGTGACGTACGACCCGACCACCGGGGAGACCACGGTCTCCGGCTCGGGCACGCTCGAGAACTGGTTCCAGACCACGAACGGCTCCAAGGTGACGTTCGGCCTGACCGGTGGTGCCGAGCTCACGTCGGGCGAGAAGAGCGAGGACGGGTTCACCACCTGGACGACCAAGTCCGACGTCTCGGTGGGCGTCGAGGGCGGGTTCGACAAGGGGGGCAACGGCGTCAGCGGCAGCTACACCACGGGTGTGACCTCCGAGTACGCGGTCAAGGTGCCCGACGGCGCCAAGATCACCGACCCGGGTGCCGTCAACCCGTTCGACCCCTCGACCATGCCGACCGGCTCGACCGTCACCATGGACAGCGGGAGCTACACGGGCACCGAGCTCGAGGCCTCGTTCCGGCACATCGCCATGAAGTCGGGCATCGAGGAGTCCGCCGGGGTGAGCAGCGTGATCGAGAAGACGGGCGACGACACCGTGCGCATCACGTCCGGCCCCACGGACGCGCTGAGCAACTACGGCGGGCTCGGCGTCGACTTCGAGGCCGTCAAGGTCCTGCTGGGCAACACGACCTCGCTCGACGGCGCGTCGCTGCGCAGCGCCGAGCTGGACCTCTCGACGCCCGAGGGCCGGGCCGCGTACGACACCTACCTCCTCACGGGCGAGATCCCGCAGGACGCGTCGACGGGCATCTCGGGGCTCACGACGATCGAGAAGATCGACTACAAGTCCACGACGTCGCTCGACGTCGAGACGCCCGTGGGCGGCGCGTCGTGGGACCTCGGCGAGAACTCGGGCTCGGCCGTGGTCACGACCTACCCGGACGGGTCGGCGGACCAGCAGACCAAGCTCAGCTACGGGGGGCGCAGCGACACGTTCTTCTCGCAGGCCTTCAACCCGGACGGGACCGAGAACACCGCAGGTCGCACCTACACGTACACGGTCGAGGCCGACCAGATGTCGACCCAGCTCTTCAACCAGAGCGAATTCTCGGGCCTCGACGCGGGCGGCACGGTCAAGGAGGGGGACGTGCTCCGGCTCACGCTCACCGAGCGCCAGATGGCGACGCTCCACGCCAACGCGGTCGAGTACAGCCAGGACAGCATCGGGGTCAACCAGGTCTCCGCCCTGGCGCTCGACTACGACGGCAAGCCCGTGAGCACGTTCGACTACGCCGCGAGCCTGGCCCGTGGTCCGCGCAGCGACGGTTCGCTCGTCGAGATGCTCTTCTCCATCAACCAGGGCTCGGGCGGCGGCGGGGACCTCAAGCAGTTCCCCGGGACCATCACGCCGGCCACGTAGGCACGGGCACAGCAGGAGGGGCCCGTCGTCTCACCCAGGGGGCCGGGCATCACGGCCCGACGGCGCCGCGCCCCCTCCCGTCGTCTCGCCTCGAGCGTCGGGGCGGGACGACGGCGCCGGGCCCTCACGCGGGCATGAGGAACCGGCCGTCGGGGTCCAGGTCACGACGCACGGTCGCGAGGTGCGCCTGGTCGGCGGGCGACCACAGGTCGATCATGGCGGCCTCGCTCACCGCCCCGGCGAGATTCGCCTGGGTACGACCGAGCGACCACGGCTGCACGGCCTCGAGGAGCCCGCGGATCGCGGCCGGCACGGCCGTCTCGAAGAGCTCGGGGACGGGAACTCCGATCACGAAGAGCGAGAACGCGGCGTCACGGCCGGTCACGCTGTCGGGACCGTGCGCGCCGTCGCCGAGCGCCCCGCCCAGGTGGCGGATCTCGGCCATCATCAGCGGTGCGGTCGACTGCGGCCCGGCGACGGCGAGCAGCGCCTCCGCGGTCTGCGGCTCGAACGTGTGCAGCAGGGTCGAGCCGTCGAGCACGGGCATGGGGTCGGTCGGGTCCTGGTGGACCGCTCCGATCGCGGCGTACGGCATCTCGCCGATCGAGTCCAGGATGACCGGGGCCGCGTCGCGCAACGGGGCGATCGCTTCGGCCACCTCCGCGAGGGGGCGGGTCGAGGCGACCCTGACGTTCGCGACGTACTGACCTCGCAGGGGCTCGGGCAGGAACTCGAGCGGGGGCAGCCGCAGCAGCGCGACCGAGGTCGTGATGTCGGCGGGAGCGGTCGCGACCCAGTCGGCGTAGGCGCGGAACATGGTCGCGGCGTCGTCCCCGACCGCGAAGAAGCTCCCTCCGGTGATGGTCGCGAGGGGCAGGAGCCTGATCGTCACGGACGTGATGATCCCCAGGCCCCACTTGCCGCCGCGCAGGGCGCGCAGGACCTCGGGGTGGTGGTCGGCGTCGACATGGAGGAGGTCGCCGTCCCCCGTCACGACGTCGGCCGCGAGGAGGTAGTTCGAGCCGAAGCCGACCTCCCGGGCGAGCGGGCTCATCCCGCCGCCCAGCAGGAAGCCGACGACTCCCACGTCGGGCGACGACCCGGTGACGGCGGCGAGCCCGAGGGGCGTGACGGCGTCGAGCACGTCCCTCCAGCGGGAGCCGGCGGCGACGCGCGCGGTGCGCGCGGGCTCGTCGACCTCGACGCCCGTCAGGCCCGCGGTCGTGAGCGCGATGCCACCGTCGATCCCGCGCGCGAACCCGTGGCCCGTGCTGAAGACCGCGACGGGCAGTCCGAACGTCTTGGCGACGCGCACGGTCGCCTGGACGTCGGCGGTGGACGTGGCGTGGACGACGTAGTCGGGACGGTGCTCGACGGCGACGTTCATGCCCGAGAGCCGGGCCTCGGCGGCGTTACCGGGCAGGACGCGGCCGGTCACGGCCTGCGTGAGGGCGTCGAGGACGACGTCCTGCGTGATCTCGTGGGTGGTCATGGGCGTTTCCCTCTCGAACAAGGTGGGGAGCGCGGAGCAGCGCTACCCCAGAAAGAGAGCTGGGAGCGCTTCCGGTGACAGGTCAGCCGAAGGTGCCGGGAATGTCCGCCGAGGCTGATGCTTCCACCGCGCCCTGGGTGACCGCGCGCGCCATGATGAGCGAGGGCGCCCTCACGCCCACGGACCCGAGGAGCGACGATGCCCCAGACCACGGACCAGCCCCCCGACCGCGCGCCGTTGCGCGGGACGCCCTCGCCCGAGCACCGCAAGGAGCAGGGACGCGCAGCCCGCACGCTCCTCCCCCGTCGCTCGACCGCCGCGTGGACGCCGCCGACCGACCGTCGCGACCCCGTCGCGATCCTCCAGGCCCAGAACGCGAGCCGGGTCGCGTCGCTCGTCCCGCTCCGCATGGGACGTATGGCCGCCACCCCCTTCTCGTTCTACCGGGGGGCGGCCGCGGTCATGGCGGCCGACCTCGGCACCGGGCCGCGCACGGACCTGACCGTCCAGCTCTGCGGCGACGCGCACCTCGCGAACTTCGGCGGGTTCGCGTCCCCCGAGCGCTCGCTGGTCTTCGACATCAACGACTTCGACGAGACGCACCGCGGCCCCTTCGAGTGGGACCTCCAGCGGCTCGTCGCGAGCCTCGAGATCGCGGGACGCCACCGCGGCATGTCCCACCAGGAGCGCGAGCGGATCACGCTCGCCGCGGCGCGCGGGTACCGCCAGACGCTCCGCACGTTCGCCGACCTGGGCCACCTCGACCTGTGGCACGTGCAGCTCCGCGGCGACGAGATCGTCGAACGGTGGAACGGGTCGGTCCCTCCTGGCGTCATGGACAACCTCCGCAAGGCGCTGCGCAAGGCGCGGACCAAGGACCGGCAGAAGGCCCGGCGTCGGCTCACCACGCTGCGCGACGACGGCGAGCTGCGGTTCGTGAGCGACCCGCCCCTGCTCGTCCCGGTGCGCGACCTGTTCGACGACGCCGAGCAGGCTCGCCTCCTCGGCGTCGTGACCACGGCCCTCGCGGCCTACGGCGACTCGCTCACGGGCGCCCGGCGCATCCTGCTCGAGCGCTACCGCCTCGTCGACCTGGCTCGGCGCGTGGTCGGGGTCGGGAGCGTCGGCACACGCTGCTGGGTCGCGCTGCTCGTCGGCCGGGACAACGACGACCCCCTGTTCCTCCAGGTCAAGGAGGCCGAGCCGTCGGTCCTCGAGCCCTACACGTCGGCCAGCCCGTACCCCGAGAACGGGCGCCGCGTGGTCGAGGGACAGCGCCTCCTGCAGGCCACGAGCGACGCCCTGCTCGGCTGGAACACCGTGCACGGCGCCGACGAGCGCCCCCACGACTACTACTTCCGCCAGCTCTGGGACTGGAAGGTCTCGGCGGACCTCGAGACGATGCTCCCGGTCGCGATGGCCGCCTACGCGCAGATGTGCGCGTGGGTCCTCGCCCGCGGGCACGCCCGCTCGGGCGACGCCCTCGCGATCAGCGCGTACCTCGGCAAGGGCGACGTCGCGGACCACTCGTTCACCGAGTTCGCCCGTCGCTACGCCGACCAGAACGCCCTGGACCACCAGGCCCTCCTCGACGCGATCGCCGCGGGCGACGTGGAGGCGGTCCTGGGCGTCTGACGCACGCACCGGGGCGGCCCCCGTGCCCGACGGCGCCGCCCACCTCGCGCGGACGCGTCCCGTCGGGGGGCGTCCGCGGCGAGGCGGTCGGGGGCGGCTCAGGCGTCGGCGGTTCGGCCCGCTGTGGACCGCGCGAGCCCCCGGCGCAGGAGGACCACCTGGTAGACGAGCGCCGCCAGGACGATCGCCCCGAGCAGGACCGTCAGGACCAGCCCGCCGACGTTCGCACCCGCGGCGTCGCACGTGGTCGTGAAGTCCCCGCTCGTCGGCGCGTGGAAACCGCCGTCCGACCCCTCGGCCGTGATCGCGCCCACGGCCGAGGGGCCCGCGGCGGACAGGGAGCCGACCGACGCGCAGCTCGCGGACGGCAGCAGCATCATGCCCGTGAGCCCGAGCCACGCGGCCCCCGCCCCGAAGCCCGAGACGATCCCCCAGATCTTCTCGTTCGTGGTCCAGAGCGGCGAGGCACCGAGCAGGACCGCTGCGACGAGCCACAGGACGCCCGGGAGGAGCAGCGGTGCCCCGACGATGCCCACGAGGGCGAGGGCGAACACGACCGGGGCGACCCACGCACCGGTGAGGGCGGGGCGAGAGGAGGCTCCGCCGTCGGGCAGGGGATCCCTGAGCGCACCCGACGCCGCTCGCGCCACGTCCTCCGGGGCGCCGAGCGACGCGAGGACCGCCGCGACCTCCTGCTCGCTGGGCTCGTGCCCCAGCTCGGCGAGGCTCGCATCGACGTGCTCGCGCACCCCACCCAGGACGTCGGCCCGCTCGGCGGGATCGACGTGCGCGAGCATCCGCGCGAGGTCGTCCAGGTACGCGCTGATCGCGTCGTTCGTGCGGTTCATCGGTGGCTCCCCAGGGTCGAGTCGACGGCGTCGCGGAAGGGCGCCCAGGTGCGGGCGAAGGTCTCGAGGGCTGCGCGCCCCTCAGGGGTCAGGGCGTAGTAGCGCCGAGGTGGTCCGGCGTCGGACTCGCGCCAGTGCGTCTCCACGAGCCCGCCCCTGCGCAGCCGCGCGAGGAGCGGATAGAGCGTGCCCTCACCGCTCAGGAGCACCCCGTCCGTGGAGAGACGGCGGGCGATGTCCAGGCCGTACCACTCGTCGTCGGCCAGGAGCGCGAGCACGCAGTACTCGATCGCCCCTCGCCGGAGGTTCGTGAGGATCATGTCCTCGCTAGGTACCATGCGAGACAAGATAGCACCATGTGCGGAGGCCCGGTAGACGCTTCACATGGGACCGAACGGGGTGCAGCGAGGCCCGGCGCGGGCCGTCAGATCTGGTCGAGGCGACGCAGGATCGCGCCCTCGCGCAGCGCCCACGGGCAGATCTCGACCTCCGCGACGCGCAACGCCTTCATGGTCTCCTCCGCGACCACGCCGCCCGCGACGATCTGATAGGTCCGCTCGGCCGTGATCCCCGGCAGCTCGGTACGACCCGCCGCGGGGATGCGCGCGAGGCGCGGCACCCAGTCGGACAGCTGCGAGCGCTCCATGCGCCACCGCTCCTCCGGACCCACGACCGCGACCTTCATGCCCGCGAGCCGCGCGAGCGACCGGAACGTCTTGGAGGTCGCGACCACGTGGTCGGGACGCGGCAGCGCCTTGATCTCGCCGAGCGCCTCGGCGAGCACCCCACGCACGTGCGAGCGCAGCGCCGCGACCTGGTGGGCCGTGGGCGGGTCGTCCGGGAGGTGCTCGATGGTCATCCGCCCGGCACCCAGGGGGACCGAGACCGCGACGTCGGGCTCCTCGTCGAGGCCCGAGGCGATCTCGAGCGAACCACCACCGATGTCCAGGACCATGAGCCGGCCCGACGCCCACCCGTGCCAGCGCCTCGCCGCGAGGAACGTCAGCCGCGCCTCCTCAGGACCCGAGAGGACCTCGATCGGGACCCCGACACGCTCCTCGATCGCCGCGAGCACCTCGGGGCCGTTGGTCGCCTCGCGCAGCGCGGACGTCGCGAGCGCGAGCGACTCGTCGACCTCGTACTCGCGGGCCAGCGCCGCCGCCCGGTCGGCCGCCTCGAGCAGGGCGTCGACGCCCTCGGCCGAGATCGAGCCGTCGGGCTGGAGGTAGCGCATGAGACGGACGACCGAACGGCCCGACGCCGCCGGGTCCGGGCGGGCACCGCGCACCGCGTCCACGACGAGCATGTGGACGGTGTTGGAACCGATGTCGAGCACTCCGAGTCGCATCCGCCCACGGTAGCGGGGGACGCGAAGGGCGACCGGACGGCCCGCCGGGCGGGAGCCCTCGCGCCCTCTACGACCGGTGGTTGGCGCCCGACATCCTGCTGTTCGTCCGGCCGACGAGCCGGCGCACGTGGACGTCCGACCCGCGCACCGCACGCACCTCGGAGCGCGTGTCCCTCCGGTGGTCATGACGCTCGCCCGCGTTGCGGTACCGGCGCCAGGTCAACCAGTAGAAGAGCGGCCCGGCGAGCAGCAGCAGACCCACGACGACGAGCCGAAGGGCCCCCTCCTCGCCGGACGAGGACTCGGCCGCCACGGTGAGCGCATCCAGGGCGAGCAGGTGCATCAGGTCCCGATCATGACGAGGAGGGCCATCACGGCCGCGACGGCCTCGACGGCGAGGGACACCGCGAGCAGGCGGCGGCGGTTGACCGGGACGGAGCCCATGGTCTCGCCCGTCCGCCCGTTGACCGCGACGTAGTGCAGGACCGAGCTCCCGTTCTTGCGGACCTCGTGGTACGAGTACAGCCACACGGGCAGGTAGGCAGCGACCCAGCGCTGGCCCACGACCTCGAGCTGCTGGTGGTCCCACCGGAGACCGCGGTCGTAGGCCTCGATCATGTCGAGCGCCCGGAACCGGGCGATCTCCTTGGCCTGAGCGAACGCGGGCTCGCGCACGTCGTCGATGTCGGTGTCGCGCCGCTCCGCGGTGAACCCCGAGAGGAAGTTGGAGTCGTAGCGGACCGCGTTCTCGACGTCGAACGGCAGGATCGTGTTGATGACGTTGTTCGTCCGCGAGCTCGCGCCGTGGTCCCGTCGGTCCGCGGAGGACTCGAGCGTCAGGTCGTCGACGTGCAGGTCGAACTCGCGCACGACGTCGTAGACGTCGGCGTCGTAGCGCCGCTCGTCGCGCTCCTCGCCGTCGGCCCCCTTGACCTTGACGGTGTAGGACCGCACGAGACGCTCGCCCTGCCCGGACAACCGGGCCTTGGTGTTGAGGTCCGCGACGAGGTACGGCATGTAGACCCCGACGACGCTCTCCGGGACGAACTCGGCCCGGAAGGTCGGGTGGGCGTAGAAGCGACGCTTGCCGACGAACTCCCGGATGCGCGTGATCGCTTCGTCCTTGGCCAGGCGGAACGGCAGCACGACGTCGGGCACCGCGCCGTTGGGGACCTGCTGGTTGACCGACAACGTGTTGCGGCACCAGTGGCAGCGCGCCTGGGTGCCGTGCGCGGTGTCGACGACGACGTCCGCACCGCACGCCGAGCACCGGAACGTGAGGACCTCGTCGGTCCCCGGCACGATCGCGGCGGTGCCGGACCCGACGACGACGCCGCGCAGCGCGCCGATGTCGCCGTCGAGGCCGAGGTCCGCGATCGTCCCGGCAGCGGCCCACTCGTACCGGCAGAACCCGCAGCGCAGGTTCCCGGTCGCGACGTTGAGCGAGATCTCGGTCGCCCCGCACCGTGAGCACTTGACGAGACCGTCGCTGGCCCCGACGTCGGTACGGACGATGGCCGGCCCGCCGTCCCGTGTCCCGACGGGCGGCGGGGACACCTCCTGCGGGGAGGCAGGCGGGGCCGACGACGGGACGGCCGCCTCCGGCTCGTGGACAGTCATCGTCGGCGCCTCAGAACCCGAGGACCTTGGCCTTGGCGGTGTCGTAGTCCGCCTGCGTGATGAGTCCCTGGTCGAGCATGGCCTTGAGTTGCGTGAGCTTCGCGACCGGGTCCTCGGTGGGCGGGGCGGCGGCGGGCGCCGCGGCGACCGGTGCGCTCTGCACGGGAACCTGCTGGAGCGGGACGACGGGCTGCTGGAGCCCGGCCATCGCGCCGCCCGCGGCGTTCATCCCCATGCCGAGGATCGCCATGTTCGCGCCGCCCCCGGCTCCTCCTGGGTTCTCTCCCGCAGCCTGGATGCCGCGCGCGGCAGCCTGCTGGAGGAACGAGTTCCCGCGAGCACCTGCGAGCGCGTCAGCCTTCTTGACGTCGCTCAGCAGCGCCCTGGTGTCCTCGTCGTACTCGATCGCCGCGAGCGCGACCTTGACGATCGACAGACCGCGGTAGGACGTCCACTGGTAGCCCTCCTCGACCGCGCCGGCCAGCGACTGCGCGAACCCGACCGAGTCGCTCTGGATCCGGGTGATCCGGTTCCCCTTGTCCGGGTCGTTGGTGTAGCTCGAGAACGCTGCCGCGAGCGACCCGACGACCTCGGTGAAGAGCTGGCTCGCGGCGTCGTTGTCGAGGTCGGAGAAGTCGAACACCTTCGCGCCCGTACCGAGGTAGGTCAGCGGCACGAACTGCTTGACGAAGAGGATCGGGTCGACGATGCGCAGGGTGTAGGTGCCACGCGTCACGGCACCCACCTGGGCGCCGAGGTACGCATCGTCCCAGTAGATCTCCGACTGCGTACCGAACCGGTTGTTCGGCAGCTCCTTGAGGTTCACGTAGAACCCGAGCTGCTGCGACCCGGGTTGCCCGCCGAACTTGAAGCGTTCCCACGTGGTCTTGATCAGCGGGCTCAGGAAGCCGTTGTCGGCGAAGATCGACTGGGAGTTCTGGTCGTCGGACGTGAACAGGTAGCCACCCGGTTCGGCCACGAAGCCCGTGAGCGCGCCGTCCTGGAACGTCAGGAGCCCGTAGCCCTCGGGAACGACGAAACGGCTGCCGTTCGTGATGATGTTCGCCGAGCCCTTGGTGTTGGACCCGCGCCCCGCGTTCTGCCCCTGCGCGACCGCTGGGAAGAGCGCCGCGGTCGGCGCCAGGTTCGTGGGTGGGGTCAGGAAGTCCTTCCACTGGTCCGCGAGCGTGCCGCCGAGGGCACCAGCAAAGGCCTTGATGAATCCCATCGAGCTCTCCGTCCGATCGGGCGGACGGAGCCGCGCGTGACCTGTCGTCGTCGCGGCCGACGCCCTGAGGCCCTCGACCGCGATCGGCACAGTATCGACTTTCGTTCTGAAACGGAACTATCGGCGAGTTTCCGGCGCATCCGCTCTCACGGACCGGACCGCCCACGGTGACGCACCGGATGACAGGATGTTCTCCGTGACCTCCCCCTCTCCCCTCACCGCACCCCTGAAGACCGTCGGCTGGATCCACGTCGTGGACGGGCGGCTGCTCGTCGTCCGCAGCCGGGACAACGACCTGTTCTTCATGCCGGGCGGCAAGCTCGACCCTGGTGAGAGCGACGAGCAGGCCCTGGTCCGGGAGATCGAGGAGGAGCTCGGCGTGCTGCTCGACCCTGCCACGGTGAGGTCCGGCCTCGTCGCCGAGGCGCCCGGCCACGGGCTCGACGGGCGGCTCGTGCGGATGCACTGCCTCTACGCCGACCTGTTGCCCGGGTCCCCCGAGCCGGCGCCTCGTGCCGAGGTCCGTGAGCTCACGTGGGTCACGGCGAACGACGCGCACCGTGTCCCGCCCGCGGGCCGGATCGTCCTGGAGCGGCTGGCGGCGACGGGAGAGCTCGCGGCCTGACACGGACCGTCACTCGGTCGACCACGGGGTTGCGATCGGTCGAGCACGGGGTTGCAGTCGCAAACCGCACGAGAACGACCGCAACCTCGTGCTCGGCGCAGAGAGCCGGACCGGGTCAGCGCCCCGCGCACGCCTCGACGTCGAGCCCGTTGGTCCCGGCACTGCGGAGCGCTTCCTCGGCGTCGGCCACCACGGCCGAGGCCTCTGCCTGGGCCGACGCGAGGGCCGACGACCGGGCCGCGACGATCGCGTCGTGCAGGTCGGCGTGCACGCGGCGACGGACCGAGCGCGTGAGCGCCTCGGTCTCGGCGTCGTCGACCTCGGTCCCCGCGGCGCGGCGCTCGGCCACGCGCTCGGCGACCTCGGCCGCGATCCGCCGGTCGGCGTCGTCGAGCAGCTCCATGACGGCCGTGTCGGCCGCGCGCCCCAGGCGCGTCTCCTCGAAGTCCCGCGTGGCACGGTCCACGATCCGCCGTGCCTGCCCGACGACGAGCGACCCGAGGGCGGGTGAGTGCGCCTTGAGGGAGGCCAGGTCGTAGAGCAGGACGCCGTCGACGTCCGCGACGCGCGGGTCGACGTCGCGGTGCAGCGCCAGGTCGAGGACCACCATGGGCCGGTGCAGCGCCTCGTCACCCGCGGCCTCCGCGGCGCGGGACCGGGCACGGACGAGCGCGGCGGCGTCGAGCACGTGGCCCAGCGCATCACCTCCGGCAGCGGCTCCGTCACCCTCGGCGCCCGGCCCGGTCCCCCTCGGCGCACCCGCACCCGCACCCGGACCACCACGGCCAGCCTCACCGCCGTCCGCGTCGGCGACCACCCGTCCCCGCGCCCCGCTGCACGAGACCACGAGGTCGACGTCCTCGAGAGCCGCCACGAGATCCGTCACCGCGACGGCGCCCCGGTCGGCCGCGAACTGCTCGGCGCGACCCGACCCCGAGTACACGCGCACGTCCTCGCAGCCCCGCGCCCGCAGCGCCGCGAGCGACGCGCCGGCGTACGAGCCCGTCCCGATGAGCACCGTGCGGACCTGGCGCCAGGGCGGGAGCTCGGCGCTCGCGAGGTCGAGCCCCAGGGACACGACCGACCGGCCGTTGCCACCGAGCGTCGTCTCGTTGCTGATCTTCTTGGAGGTCCGGGACGCGGTCTGGAACAGGAGCTCGAGCGTGGACGACGTCGCACCGCCCTCGCGGGCCTCCTCGAGCGCACGCTTGACCTGCCCGGCGATCTCTCGCTCGCCCACGACCATCGAGTCCAGGCCGGCCGCGACCTCGAAGAGGTGAGCGGCGACGTCGGGCCCGGTGCGGGTCGAGAACGCCCCGACCGCCACGTCCTCCGCGACTCCCGACGCCGCGGCGACGAGCCGCGCGACCTCGTGCGACGCGTGCTGCACGCCCCGCCCGTCCACGGGCGAGTCGACGTCCAGGTACACCTCGAACCGGTTGCACGTCGCGACGACGACGGCACCGGTGATCGCTTCGCAGGTCTCGACGGCCGTCCGCCCGACCGACGCGGCTCCGGTGGAGAGGAGCTCGAGGGTGGACATGTCCAGCTCGTGGTGACTTGCAGTCATCGACAGGAGAACCACAGTGCTCCGATTGAATCATTCCTCCCCGCGCACGGCAGAATCGGTTCTTGTGACGTTCACCGCGCTTTCAGACAACCACCCTCTCGTCGACGGCCGGACGACGAATTCTCCCCTCGTGCGCGCTTTGCGCGGCGACCGCCCGAAAACCACACCCGTGTGGTTCATGCGGCAGGCCGGTCGGTCCCTTCCCGAGTACCGCGAGCTGCGCCAGGGCATCGGCATGCTCGACTCGTGCCTGCGCCCGGACCTGGCGAGCGAGATCACGCTCCAGCCCGTGCGCCGCCACGGCGTGGACGCGGGGATCTTCTTCTCGGACATCGTCATCCCGCTCAAGCTCGCGGGGGTCGACGTGGACATCGTCCCGGGCGTCGGTCCGGTCATGGGGCAGGCCTACCGGACGCCCGACGACGTCGCTCGCCTCGTCGAGCACGAGCTCACCCCGGAGTCGCTCGCGCCCGTGACGGAGGCCGTCGCGCTCACGGTCGCGGCGCTCGGTTCGACGCCCCTCATCGGCTTCGCGGGCGCGCCGTTCACGCTCGCGGCCTACCTGGTCGAGGGGCGCCCCTCGCGCGACCACCTCGCGGCGCGCACGCTCATGCACGCGGACCCCGAGTCGTGGGCCCGCCTGACGGCGTGGACCGCACAGATCACGGGCGCGTTCCTGCGCGCCCAGGTCCTGGCCGGGGCCAGCGCCGCCCAGCTGTTCGACTCGTGGGCCGGCAGCCTGTCGCTCGAGGACTACCTCACGGGCGCCAAGCCGGGGAGCACGGTCGCGCTGTCGCAGGTCAGCGACCTGGGCGTCCCGGCGATCCACTTCGGGACGGGCACCGGGCACCTGCTCGGGGCCATGCGTGACTCCCTCACCGAGGCCGGTGTGACGCACCCGACCGTGGGCGTGGACTACCGCACGCCGCTCGACGAGGCCGCGGCGACCCTCGGGGGGTACGTGCCGGTCCAGGGCAACATCGACCCGGCGCTGCTCGCCGCGCCGTGGCCCGTGCTCGAGGCGCACGTCCGCGACGTCCTGCACCGTGGGAGCGCTGCCCCCGGGCACGTGGTGAACCTCGGCCACGGCGTGCCGCCCGAGACCGACCCGACCGTCCTGACCCGGGTCGTCGAGCTCGTCCATTCCGTCCGGAACGTGTCGGAACCCGCGTGACCCCGGGGTCCCGCACGGTCTGACACACCCTCGCAGCGGGGGCACACTTGACGTGTGCACCCCGTTGCTGATGGATCGTCCGGCCCTTCCTCCTCCACGTTCGACGCCGTGGTCGTCGGCGCGGGCATCGCCGGCCTGACCGCCGCGCGCTCCCTGCGCCGCCGCGGCCTGCGCGTCCTCGTCCTCGAGGCGGCCGACCGCCCGGGCGGCCCTGTGCACGGCGACAAGCTGGGCTCGACGGGCCTGTCGGTCGACGTGGGCGCCGAGTCGTTCGCGGCCCGCGGGTCCGCCGTGGGCGACCTGGTCGCCGACCTGGGCCTGACGGTCGTCGAGCCCGCCCCGATCAGCGCGTGGGGCTATGCCGCGAGCCGCGCGTTCCCGCTGCCGAAGGCCGGGATCATGGGCATCCCGGCGCACCCGTTCGCGGCCGACGTGCGCCGCGCGGTCGGCTGGCCCGGTGCGCTGCGCGCGGGCATGGACCGGATCAAGCCGCGCCGATGGGTCGACGAGGAGAACCTCGAGACGTTCGCGCGCTCGCGCCTGGGACGCCGCGTCGCGGAACGTCTCGTGGCGCCGGTCGCCGCGGGCGTCCACTCGGCGCCGCTCGAACGTCTCGACGTCGATGCCGTGGCCCCGGGCCTGCGCGAGGCCTACGCCCGCGAGGGCTCGTTGACCCGGGCGGTCGCCGCGATGCGCGCCCAGGCCCCGGCGGGCTCTGCGGTGCGCGGCATCGAGGGCGGCATGCACCGCCTCGTCGAGGAGCTCACGCTCGCCGTGACGAGCGACGTGCCCGACGGCGGGGCTCCCGCCGGGAGCGCGGGCCCGGCGGGGGTGCTGCTCGTGCGCCACGAGGTGGTCGCGCTGGACCGTGACGGCGACCAGGGGTGGAGCGTCCAGGCCGAGGGTCCCGGGGGCCCCACGACCTTCCGGACCGCGCGCCTGCTGGTCACGACGCCCGCGGTCGTCGACCTGGTGTCCCCGCTCGCGGGCCGCACGGCCGACCCGGTGCCGGACCCCGAGCCCGGTGCGGACATCCGTCTCGTGACGCTGCTGCTCGAGGCCCCTGAGCTCGACGCGGCCCCGCGGGGCAGCGGGCTGCTGGTCGCGCCGAAGCCCCGCACCTGGTCGACGCGCGACGAGAACCACCGGGCCGGCGCGCACGACCCCGTCCAGGCCAAGGCCCTGACCCACTCGACCGCGAAGTGGCCGTGGCTGGCCGCCCGGGTGGCGGGCGCCGTCGGGCCGGGGAACCATGTGGTGCGCCTGAGCTACGGGCGCATCGGCGAGACGGTCGAGCCGACGCTCGACCAGGTCGTGCGCGACGCGTCGGTGCTGCTCGGGGTCGACCTCGACGGCAAGGTGCGCGAGCACCTGTCGACGCGCTGGAACGGGTCGCTCCCCCCGCCCACGCCCGTCTACCGGCGTGAGGTCGCGGCGTTCGTCGAGCGGGTCTCGCACGTCGACGGGCTCGGGGTCACGGGTGGCTGGATCGCGGGTACGGGGCTCGCGGCGATCGTCGGGCACGCCCAGGACTGCGCCGAGCAGCTCTGATCCTCGGGGGCGGTGCGGACGGCACCTCATGCCTTCCGCATTCCTGCGACAAACGTCCTGACAATTCGTCTCTTTGTTCTGACCTCGCGTCAGGTCGATGTCACTCGCGCCTCCTTTCCGCAGAATGCCGCGCCGCACCGGTTCACGCGCATTTCGACAATGCCTCCGGGCAGAGGAGACTAGGAGCGTGAGCATTCGTGTCGGAACCCGTGGCAGCGCCCTCGCGACGACCCAGACGGGACTCGTCGCACGACGCATCGAGCACCTGACCGGGCATCCGGTCGAGATCGTGCGCATCCGCACCGAGGGCGACGTCCGCTCGGGCTCGCTCGCCTCGATGGGCGGCACCGGGGTGTTCGTGACCGCGCTGCGCGAGGCCCTGCTCGACGGCCGCTGCGACGTCGCGGTCCACTCGCTCAAGGACCTGCCGACCGGCGCTGCCGAGGGGCTGACCCTCGTGACCCCCGAGCGCGAGAACCCGCGCGACGTCCTGTGCGCCCGGAACGGCTGGACGCTCGCGACCCTGCCGCGCGGCGCCAAGGTCGGCACCGGGTCACCGCGCCGCGCGGCCCAGCTCCTCGCGGTCCGCCCCGACCTCGACGTGCTCGACATCCGCGGCAACGTCGACACGCGCCTCGCGCGCGCTCTCGGCCCCGACGCGGACCTCGACGCGGTCGTCCTCGCCTACGCGGGGCTCTCGCGCCTGGGCCGGCTCGACGCGGTCTCCGAGGTCATCGACGTGCGCGTCATGGCCCCCGCGCCCGGGCAAGGGGCCCTGGGCGTCGAGGTCCGGACCGCGGACCTGTCTCCCCTGTCGTCGTTCGACCTCCTGCCCGACGGCGGCACGCGCCAGCCCCTCGACCTCGCCGAGGTCGTCGCGGGCCTCGACCACCTCCCGACCCGCCTCGCGGTCCTCGCCGAGCGCGCGCTGCTCGCCCGGCTCGAGGCCGGGTGCGCGGCACCCGTCGGGGCGCACGCCGTGGTCGAGGACGACCAGCTCCATCTCTCGGCCGTCGTCGCGCGGCTCGACGGCGGGCAGGTCCTCACGCACTCGGCCCGGGTCGCGCTGCCGCCGGTCGCCGGTGGAGCCGGACGCTCGGCCGACACGACCGGTGGGGTGCCCCGCGCCGACGACACGACCGACGCGCTGGCCCGCGGCCTGGGCGTCGAGGTCGCCGACGCCCTCCTGGCCGGCGGGGCCGCCGAGCTCGCGCCCCTGCGCGCTACCGGTCCCGGCGGCAGCTCGCTCGCTCGGGCCGAGGCGCCCGCGCTCTGGGCCCCGGGCACGGCGCCGACCGGCGGTACCGAGGACGACGAGCTCACGGTCGGCGGCACCGACGCCCCCGTGGGCCCGGAGCAGCGCTGATGCCAGGCCGGCTGCGCGACCCCCAGCGCGGGCGCGACCTGCCTCCCGTGCCGGCACGCCCGGCCACGCCTGCTGCGGACACCTCCTCCGAGACCCCCGCCCGCCCCGCCGCGGTGAGCGACGCCGTCGGGCTGGACGACGCTGCCCCTCCCACGGACACCGCCGCTCCCCCGGCGAGTAGCGCCGTCGGGCAGGGGGACGTGCCCGCGGCGCACGACCCGGCCACCTCCGGACCGGCCCGCGCCGTCGGGGCGCTGACCGGTACCACCGTCCTGGTGCCCCGCTCGCCCGAGCGAGCCGAGCCCCTCGCCGCGCGCCTGCGCGCGCAGGGTGCGACCGTGCTCGTGAGCCCGGCGATCGAGCGCGCCCCCATCGAGGACACCGCGGCGATGGACGCCGCCGTCGCGGACCTCGCGCACGGCGCCTTCGCGTGGGTCGTGGTGACGAGCGTCAACGCGATCGACGAGCTGACCGCGAGCGCCGCGCGCCGCGGACTGGACCTCGCCGCGCTGGCCGGACCTGCGGGAACCGGTGGCGCTGCCGACTCCGCGGGTCCTGGCACGCGGTGGGCTGCGGTCGGGCCCGCGACGCGGCGCGCGCTCGAGGCCGTGGGCGTCCGCGTGGACCTCGAGGCGACCGTGAACTCGGCGCGCGGTCTGCTCGCGGCGTTCGACGCGCTCACCGATCAGTTGTCAGAAGCACACCGGGCGGAACCCCGGGCCACTTCTGACGACTCGTCGGCGAGCACCTCGTCGCGGCGCGTGCTCGTGCCGCAGGGCGACCTCGCGAAGCCCACCATGGCCGAGGGGCTGCGCGAGCGCGGCTGGGACGTCCACGTCGTGACTGCGTACCGGACCGTGTCGCACGCGCTCTCCCCGGAGGTCGTCGAGGCGTGGCGGGCCGGGGCGGTCGACGTGGTCGTGCTGACGTCGGGCAGCGTGGCGCGCGAGGTCGCGGCCCAGCTCGGCGTGGACCCCCGCGTCGCGGGGGTCGCGATCGGGGAGCCGACGGCGGAGGCCGCGCACGCGGTCGGGCTGCGGATCGACGCCGTGGCCGAGAAGGCGACCGACGAGGCGCTGGCCGGTGCTGTGCTGCGCGTCGGCGCCGAGTTGTCAGAAGCACACCGGGGTATCCCCCGGGTCAGTTCTGACAACGAATCTCTCGGCGCGGGACCAGGGCCAGCGGGAGCGGCGGGTCCGGTGGGCCCCGTGGGCCCGGGGCGCAGCAGGACCGTCCCGTCCCCCGACCCGGCTCCCACCGGCACCCCCACGTCCCCCGACCCGGCTCCCACCGGCACCACGTCCCCGGCACCCCTCGACCAGTTGTCAGAACTGACCCGGGCCATACCCCGGCCCAGCTCTGACAACCCATCCCCCACAGAAGGCAGGAACCTCCCGTGATCCGTCCCCGCCGCCTGCGCTCGACCCCGCAGATGCGCCGGCTCGTCGCCGAGACCCGGCTGCACGCCGCCGACCTCGTGCTCCCCCTGTTCATCAAGGAGGGCCTGACCGAGCCCAAGCCGCTCGGGTCCATGCCGGGCATCGTGCAGCACACCGAGGCGAGCCTCGCCCAGGCCGTCGCACGGGCCACCGCGGCCGGGGTCGGCGGCGTCATGCTGTTCGGCATCCCCGAGCACCGCGACGCGACCGGCTCGCAGGCCGACGCCCCCGACGGGATCCTCAACCGGGCCGTCCGCATCGCGCGCGACGCCGCCCGGGACGCCGCTGCCGGCACGGGCCGACCGGGACCGGTCGTCATGGCCGACCTGTGCCTCGACGAGTTCACCGACCACGGGCACTGCGGGGTCCTGACGACCGGCCCGGACGGCGACCTGGTCGTGGACAACGACGCGACCCTCGTCCGCTACGCCTCGATGGCCCGCGCGCTCGCCGAGGCGGGCGCGGAGGTCGTGGCGCCGTCGGGCATGATGGACGGCCAGGTCGCCGTGATCCGCGAGGCCCTCGACGACGCCGGGCACGCGGGCGTGAGCATCCTGGCGTACAGCGCCAAGTACGCGAGCGCGTTCTACGGTCCGTTCCGCGAGGCCGTCGACTCGACGCTCCAGGGCGACCGCCGCACCTACCAGATGGACTCCGCGAACTTCCGCGAGGGCCTGCGCGAGGCCGACCTCGACCTGGCCGAGGGCGCCGACATGGTCATGGTCAAGCCCGCAGGCTCGTACCTCGACGTGCTCGCGGCCGTGGCCGAGCGCAGCGACGTCCCCGTCGCCGCCTACCAGGTCTCGGGCGAGTACGCGATGATCGAGGCCGCGGCCGCGAACGGCTGGATCGACCGGCGCGGCGCCGTCCTGGAGTCCGTGCTCGGCATCAAGCGCGCGGGCGCCGACATCATCCTGACCTACTGGGCCCTCGAGATCGCAGAATGGATTCGGTGACACCGATGACGATCCACCCCGCCGGCTCCCCGGCGCACGCGACCACCCTCCACGACAACCACGAGGCGTTCGTGCGCGCCCAGGGCGCGATCCCCGGCGGCGTGAACTCGCCCGTGCGGGCCTACGGCTCGGTCGGCGGCGACCCGCGGTTCATCGCGAGCGCGCGTGGCGCGTACGTCACCGACGTCACGGGCCGCGAGTACGTGGACCTCGTGTGCTCGTGGGGTCCCGCGCTCCTGGGCCACGCGCACCCAGCAGTCGTCGCGGCCGTGCAGGACGCCGCGGCGCGCGGCCTGTCGTTCGGCGCCCCGACGCTGGGCGAGGTCGACCTCGCGGAGGAGGTCCGCCGTCGGGTCCCCGCCGCCGAGCGCGTCCGCCTGGTCTCGACGGGCACCGAGGCGACCATGACCGCGGTGCGCCTCGCGCGCGGCTTCACGGGCCGCAACCTGATCATCAAGTTCGCGGGCTGCTACCACGGGCACGTCGACTCGCTGCTCGCCGAGGCGGGATCGGGCGTCGCGACGCTCGCGCTGCCCGGCTCGGCCGGCGTGACCGAGGCCAGTGCGGCCGAGACCCTCGTGCTGCCCTACAACGACCTCGACGCCGTCGAGCGCGCGTTCACCGAGCGGGGCTCGGAGATCGCCGCGGTCATCACCGAGGCAGCCCCGGCGAACATGGGGATCGTCCCGCCGGCCCCCGGCTACAACGAGGGCCTGCGCCGCATCACGTCCGCGCACGGCGCGCTGCTGATCCTCGACGAGGTCCTCACGGGCTTCCGCGTGGGTCCGAGCGGCTGGTGGGGCCTGGAGTCAGGCCTGGCCGCGGGCGCCCTCCCCGAGTACACGCCCGACCTCTTCACGTTCGGCAAGGTCATCGGCGGCGGCATGCCCGTCGCGGCACTGGGCGGACCGGCCTCGATCATGGACCAGCTCGCGCCGCTCGGCCCGGTCTACCAGGCGGGCACGCTCTCGGGGAACCCGGTCGCGGTCGCGGCGGGCCTCGCGACGCTGCGCCTGGCCGACGCCGCCGTGTACGCGCGCGTCGACCACGTCGCCCAGGTCGTGGGGGACGCCGCGAGCGCGGCCCTCGCCGCCGAGGGTGTCGCGCACCGCCTGCAGCGCTCGGGCAACCTGTTCTCGATCATGTTCGGCGACTTCGCCGCCGCGGCCGGGGTCCGCAACTACGCCCAGGCGCAGGCCCAGGACGCGTTCCGCTACAAGGCGTTCTTCCACGCGATGCTCGACGCCGGGGTCAACCTGCCGCCGTCGGTCTTCGAGGCGTGGTTCGTGTCGTCGGCGCACGACGACGCCGCGGTCGAGCGCATCCTCGCAGCGCTCCCGGACGGAGCGAAGGCCGCGGCGCGAGCCACGGCCTGAGCCCTGCACGCCCGGCCCGGGCGCGGGGTGAGGGTGCCTGGTGGGTGAGCGGCGCCGTCGGGCACCTTCCTCCGTGCCCGACGGCGCCGCTCACCTCACGCCCTGCCGCGCCGTGGTGCACGGCGCGGCAGGCGGTCCCGCCGGTCGAGGGACGCTCGACCGACGGGAGCCGGTCAGTAGGTGACCTGACCGGCCTTCTTGCCGAGGCTGCGGATCTGGAAGCCGAACGCGATGAGCGAGATGCCCCACACGAGGGCCACGATCGCGAGGATCCAGACGATCGACACGACGCCCGCGCCGACGTTGAAGAGCACGAGCAGACCGAACACGAGCGACAGCAGGCCCGCGAAGACTCCCCAGCCCCAGCCGCTGCCGGGGACCTTGCGCAGCTCGATGCTCGCGATCGCCTGGAAGATCCCGAGGACCACGGCCCACAGACCCACGATCCACACGAGGACCTCGGCGGTCTTGCCGGGCCACACGAGCAGCACGATGCCGACCGCGACGCTCACGAGGCCGACCGTGACGAGCGCTGCGGTGCCGCCGGTCCCCCGGCGACGGATGCCCTCGACGATCTCGAACAGGCCGTCGACGAGCGTGAAGATCGCGACGATCCAGATGAAGACGACGGCCGTGATCTCCGGCCACGCGAGCGCGACGATGCCGAAGAGGATCGCGATCACGCCGCGGATCACGGGCCAGTACCAGACTTGCTTGGCGGCGGAGGAGAAGGCTGTGAGGATCGGGTCCTGCGTTGTCATGGTGGGCTCCTGACGTCGGGTCGAGTCCCGCCAGGAACGCTGGAGCACCGTCCGTGCGGGCTGTTCGGTTCTCATCGAACACCCGAAACGGCACTATGTCGTGGCGAACGCCGCATTCGTCGCAGAGGGCGGGCTGCGCGTGCGCGACCGGGGGCCTGCGCGGGACCTTCGGCCCCTTGACAAGGGGATACCCCTCCCGGGTACCTTGGAGGGTGGTACCCAGTAGGGGTATCTGCGAGAGCGAGCACGGAGGCCCAGCATGAGCGACACGACCACCCAGCACCCGGTCGAGCCGGGTCTTGCCCCTGCCCACACCGGCCCGCACGGATATGCCTCCGACAAGGAGGCCTACCTCAAGCGCATGCGCCGCATCGAGGGCCAGGTCCGCGGGATCGCCCGCATGATCGACGAGGACGTCTACTGCATCGACATCCTCACCCAGGTCTCCGCGGTGACCAAGGCTCTCCAGGCGGTGTCCATCGGACTCGTCGAGGACCACCTCGGCCACTGCGTCGTCGACGCCGCCCGGTCCTCCGAGGCCGAGGGCGCCGCCAAGGTCCGCGAGGCGTCCGAGGCCATCGCCCGACTCGTCCGCAGCTGACACCCACCCCCTCTCAAGGAGCACCCATGAGCACCGTCACCACCCTCGGCGTCACCGGCATGACCTGCGGCAACTGCGTCTCGCACGTGACCAAGGACGTCGGCGCGGTCGCCGGCGTCGAGAACATCAGCGTGGACCTGAACGTCGGCGGGGCCTCCGAGGTCACCGTGTTCTCGGACGACCCGCTCGACGAGGCCGCGCTGCGCGAGGCCGTGGACGAGGCCGGCTACGAGGTCACGAGCTACGAGGTCCAGCTCGACGCCCAGGCTGCGCAGTCGGCCGAGCAGGCCGCGGACCGCAAGGCGCACAACTGCGGCTGCGGCTGCGGCACGGACTCCGCGGCGGACGCGGCCCCGGCCGTGAAGACGTACGACCTCCAGGTCCCCCAGGCCTGACGCTCCCGTCGCCACGGATCAGTTGTCAGAACCACGCCGGTCCATGCACCGGCCACGTTCTGGCAACTGATCCGCGCAGGGTGCTTCAGTGCCCGTGAGGCCCCAGCCCCACGCTCGTCCTGACCGCTCGACCCGCCCGACGACGGAGCACCGGCCGGGCGCCCGGCCCACGCTCCGTCGTCGGGCACCGCTCCACCCGCATGCCGCGTGCCGACGCCTCGGCCACGCCGCCCGCTGGACCGACGGTCGCACACCGTGACCCGCGGCAGCTCGTGGAGCGCCCCCACCGTCCCCCGCCCGCGAACAGCGGGCCCGCGACGGAGAACCCCACCCGGCGAGACCCGCCGGACGCACCACCGGACCTCCCAGGAGCAACCATGACCACCCCCACCGGCCTGACCGCCGGCCCCACGTTCGTCGAGGTCGACCTCGCGATCGAGGGCATGACGTGCGCGTCGTGCGTCGCGCGCGTCGAGAAGCGGCTCAACCGCGTCGACGGCGCCCAGGCCACCGTGAACCTGCCGCTCGAGAGCGCGCACGTCGTGCTGCCCGACGGCGTGACCGACGCCGAGCTCGTCGCAGCGGTCGAGAAGGCGGGCTACCAGGCGCGGGTCACGGGCCGGCGCGTCGCCGCGTCAGCGGTTGCCGCGACGGCGGCTGCTGGCGCGCCCGTCGCTGAGCCTGTGGCGCCCACCGGCGGCGTGGTGACGGGGGCTCGTGCTGCCGGGGTTGGTGCCGGTGCGACCGGGGTTGGTGTCGGCGTCGCGGCTCCCGCTGCCGGGACCTCGACGCCCGCCGGGGCCGAGTCCGCACCGGCGAGCCCCTCGGTTCGCCCGATGTCCGACGCAGCCCCGGCCGCGACCGACACCTCGGCCCCCACGCGCGACCGCGGCGCCGACCTCGCCCGACGACTCAAGGTCGCCGCGGTCCTCACGCTGCCCGTCGTGCTGCTGTCGATGATCCCGGCGCTGCAGTTCCCGGGCTGGCAGTGGGTCGTCACGGCCCTCGCGCTGCCGGTCGTGACATGGGGCGCGTGGCCCTTCCACACCGCTGCCTTCCGCGCGGCCCGCCACGGCGCCTCGACCATGGACACGCTCGTGTCGATCGGCGTGATCGCCGCGACCCTGTGGTCGCTGTGGGCGCTGCTGCTGGGCGGCGCGGGCGAGATCGGCATGCAGATGCAGGTCTCGCTGCTGCCCTCGCGGGAGCATGCCGCGATGCCCGAGCTCTACTTCGAGGTCGCGGCCGTCGTCACGACGTTCCTCCTCGCGGGCCGATGGTCCGAGCACCGCTCGCGCCGCAAGGCCGGCGACGCGCTGCGCTCGCTCCTCGCGATGGGCGCCAAGGACGCCGAGCGCGTCACGACCGGTCCCGACGGTCGGCGCGTGACCGAGCGCGTGCCCGTCGCCGCCCTGCGCGAGGGCGACCTGTTCACGGTCCGCCCGGGCGAGAAGATCGCGACCGACGGCGTCGTGGTCGAGGGCAGCTCCGCCGTCGACACCTCGCTCCTGACGGGCGAGCCCGTGCCCGTCGACGTGACGCCGGGCGACGACGTCACCGGCGCGACCGTCAACACCTCGGGCCACCTGCTCGTCCGTGCGACGCGCGTGGGCGAGGAGACGACGCTCGCGCAGATCGGTCGCCTCGTGAGCCAGGCGCAGACGGGCAAGGCTCCCGTGCAGCGCCTCGCGGACCGGATCTCGGCCGTGTTCGTGCCGATCGTCCTCGTCCTGGCCGTGCTCACCCTGGGTGGCTGGCTGCTCGCGGGGGCGAGCACGCAGTTCGCGTTCACGGCGGCCGTGGCCGTGCTCATCATCGCGTGCCCGTGCGCCCTGGGGCTCGCGACGCCGACGGCCCTGCTCGTCGGGACGGGCCGCGGCGCGCAGCTCGGCATCCTCATCAAGGGCCCCGAGGTCCTCGAGTCCACGCGCCGCGTCGAGGTGATCGTGCTCGACAAGACCGGCACCGTGACGCAGGGGCGCATGGCCCTCGAGCGTGTGGTCACGCGCGACGGCGAGCTCGACCTGTCGTCGGAGCCGGCGCGGGCTGCTGCTGGTTCGTCGAGCGAGGGACCCGACGGCGCCGCTCACCACGCCCTGCGCCTCGCCGGCGCGGTCGAAGGGTTGAGCGAGCACCCGATCGCGCAGGCCGTCGCGGCTGCCGCGGCGCGGGTCGCGGGGGTCGGACCGGGGTCGGCTGCTCCTGAGGCGCCTGCCGGTGCTGGCGGTACCGTCGCAGAGCAGGTCGGGACAGCGGCTCTCGCGGCCTCCCCCGATCAGGTGTCAGAAGCACACCGGGCTATCCCCCGGCCTAGTTCTGACAACTCGTCCGTGGCGGGTGTCGAGACCGGGGGTGTCGAGACCGGGGCCGACGGCGTCGTGATCGGCTCCGCGCAGGTCTTCGACTTCGTGAGCTCTCCCGGTGGCGGGGTCAGCGGCCTGGTCCGCACCGCGCACTCGGGTCTGTCCCCCGCGGGAGCGCTCAACGCGCAGCGGGTCCTGGTCGGACGCCCCTCGTGGCTCGCCGAGCAGGGCATCACGTTCGACGCCTCGGAGCCCTCGAGCCCCGAGGATGAGGCTCGCCCCGGCACCGCGGGGACCGACCTGCGCCGCGCGTTCGACGAGGCCGAGTCCACGGGCGCGACCGCCGTCGTCGTCGCCTGGAACGGCACCGCCCAGGGCGTCCTGGTCCTGCGCGACCCGGTCAAGGAGACCTCGGCCCAGGCCGTGGCCGAGCTCCGCGAGCTGGGCCTGCGCCCCCTCCTCCTCACGGGCGACAACGCGGGCGCGGCGCGGGTCGCCGCCCGGCAGGTCGGCATCGCGGAGGAGGACGTGATCGCGCAGGTCCTGCCGCAGGACAAGGTCGACGTCGTCGCACGCCTGCGCGCCGAAGGTCGAGTCGTCGCGATGGTCGGGGACGGCGTGAACGACGCCGCGGCACTGGCCGGGGCCGACCTGGGGCTGGCCATGGGCACGGGCACCGACGTCGCGATCGAGGCGAGTGACATCACGCTGGTCCGCGGCGACCTGCGCTCGGCCGCGACGGCGATCCGGCTCTCGCGCCAGACGTTGCGCATCATCAAGCAGAACCTCTTCTGGGCCTTCGCCTACAACGTGGCGGCGATCCCGCTCGCGGCGGCGGGCCTGCTCAACCCGATGATCGCGGGGGCGGCGATGGCCATGAGCTCGGTGCTCGTCGTCGGGAACTCGCTGCGGCTGCGCTCGGCGGGCTGAGCACGAGGTTCCGCGCAGTCGAGAACGGGGTTGCGGTCGTTGTCCACCGGATAACGACCGCAACCCCGTTCTCGGCCCCCGGAGAGGGGTCGACGGTGCCGGTCAGGACTACGACGCCCAGCCGGCCACGATCGTCGCGACCGCCCCCACCATGAAGACTGCCGTGCAGGAGCCCCCGACGAGCCGGGCGACCCGCATCGCCGGAGGCGTCGGGCCCTCCCCCGGATCCAGGAGCCCCAGGCGCGCAGGACCGGCGAAGGAGGGGCGGACGGGGACGTGGAACTGGCGGACGTCGTCGTCGGTCAGTGCCGGCGGAGGCTCGTGCGCGAGCGCCGCCGCGGTCCGCCGATCGCGCAGCCGGCCGACCTGCAGCGCGTAGAAGGCCAGGACGCCGTACTGGCTCAGGTAGAACAGCCCCAGCGCGAGCACCGTCACGCCGAGGCAGACCGTCACGGCCGACTGCGAGGACCAGAGCACGGCACCGCCGACGACCGTGATCGCCGCCCCGAGCAGCAGCCACAGCGGCACCGTCCCCCAGCTGCGCGAGTGATCGGTCGTGTAGCGCGATGCCGACCTCGTCGGCCGGCTCGAGTCAGCGAGCTGGTCGGCCAGGCTCGGCTTGTCGTCCTCCCACCACGCCACGTGGTCCACCTCTCGTCGTGGCGGTCCGGCGACCACCGCCTGGGAACAGTAGCGGCCATGGACCCGGGGCTCAACGGGGAGGACTGCCCATCGGTCGGCACCGACCGCGTGCCCGGCCGATCAGCATGTGCGAGCTGGAGAAGCGTGGCGGTGCTCGGCGGACCGAGGAGAAGAGGTCCCTCGCTCAGTCGGTGGTCGTTCGTCCTGCCGAGGACGAGGTTCCGCGCTGTCGAGCACGAGGTTGCGCGCTGTCGAGCACGAGGTTGCGCGCTGTCGAGCACGAGGTTGCGGTCGCTATCCGGTGGATAACGACCGCAACCTCGTGCTCGGCACCACGTCGGCACCACGTCGGCACCTCGTCAGCACCATGTCGGCACCACGTCAGCCCCCAGAGGGCTACTTGAACCGACGCCCCTCGTCCCGCCGGTACGCCCACACCGCCAGGACCGCGAACACCACGGTCCACCCCACCAGCACGACCCACGCGAGCGCGTACGCCGGCTCGCCCGTGAGCGCCTGGACCAGCAGGTCGCGACCGGCGCGCGTCGGGGTGGTCATCGAGATCGTGTCGAGCCACGGCGGGAACAGGAACGGCGGCAGGAACAGGCCGCCCGCGAACGCGAGCGGGAACAGGATGACCTGCACCACGGGCAGCGCGGCCTTGGCCGAGAGCGAGTACCCGATCGCGATGCCCAGCAGCACGAACGGCACCGACACGAGCAGCACGGTCCCGACTCCCGCGAGCAGCTGCGACCACGTCACGGTGGCCGCGGTCAGCAACCACCCGATGAGGATGAGCGGCACGAGCCCGAACAGCGAGAAGATCCCGCCGTTGAGGATGCGCGCGATCATGCGCGGCGCGGGACCCGCGGGCAGCGAGCGCAGGAACGGGTCGAACGGCAGCGCCCGGTCCTCCGCGACGCCCAGCCCGTACGTGAACAGGCTCGCGGAGCAGATCGCGAACAGCCCGAGCGACGCGACGGCCGTGGTCGCCGCGACAGGGTTGTCCGCGACCTCCTTCTGCGGCACGACGAAGAAGAACATCGCGAGCGCCGGGAACAGCAGGTTCCCGAGGACCGCGATGGGCACGCGCACGGTCTCGAGGAACTGGTACTTGAGGTGGATCCAGGTGAGGGTCGCGGCGCTGGGCGGACGCCCGCTCACGCCGGGGGTCGTGGTGACTGCGTCGAGGGTGCTCATCGCGCGCTCTCCTCCTCGGAGGTCCGGTCCAGGGTGCCCGACGGCGCCACGCCCGTCGGGGTTCCCGCGTCACCGCGGGAGGGGGGCGCGTCGGGCCCGCCGAACCCGGCGCTCGTCGGGCGGGCGGCGCCGGCCGGTCGGCCGGCCCCGGATGCGTGTCCCGGAGGAGCACTCCCCGCAGGGCCGCTCGCGACCATCTGCTCGAACGCCTCCTCGAGGCTCGCGCCCCGGATCTCGAGCCCGTGGAACGGCAGGCCCGAGGTCACGAGCGTGCGGACGAGCTCGTCGGCGTCGGCCGTGTACAGCTCGTAGCGCCAGCCAGCGGCAACAGATCCGGCATCCCTGGTTCCCATGCCCCCGGCTCCAGCCCCGCTCTCCACCGCGACGGCCCCACCGGCTCCCCCGGCGCCTCCCGCACCGCCCGCAGCGGTCCGCTCCGAACGCACCACGCCCGGCAGGTCGGTCCCCAGGTCCGCGGTGCTGCGCACGACGACGCGCCGCAGCCCGACGCGGCGCAGGATCGCGTCGAGCGTGTCGTCGGCCTTGACCATGCCCTGGTCGATCACGACGACGCGCTGCGCGAGCGCCTGCACCTCTTCGAGGTAGTGGCTCGTGAGCAGCACGGTCCCGCCGCCCGCGTGGTACTCGCGGATCGCGGCCCACAACGCCTGGCGCGCCCCGACGTCGAGCCCCGTGGTGGGCTCGTCGAGCAGCACGACCCGGGGCCGCCCGACGAGCGAGAGCGCGACCGCGAGCCGCCGCTTCTGCCCGCCGGACATGGCCCCGGTCTGGCGCCCGGCGAGCTCGGACAGCCCGAACTGCTCGAGCAGCTGCCCCGTGGGCACGGGGTTCGCGTAGTGCCTGCCGACGAAGTCGACGACCTCGCGCACCTTGAGCGTCGCGGGCAGCCCGGTCTCCTGCGGCGTCAGGCCGAGCCCTTGCCGGGACGAGGCGTCGCGCGGGTTGCCGCCGAACAGGCGCACGACGCCCGAGTCGGGCTTGCGCTGCCCGCTCACGAGCGAGAGCAGCGTCGACTTCCCGGCGCCGTTGGGGCCCAGGAGGCCCACGAGCTCGCCGGCCCCGACCTCGAGGGTCACGTCGTCGAGAGCGACGACGTCGCCGAAGCGGCGGGTCACGTGCTGCGCGGACACGAGGGACCCGCCAGGTGCCGAACCTCCTCGCACGGCGGGACGGGCGGTGGCCGGCGGGGCCTCCTGTCGGGCGGCTGAGTGCTGGGTGCTCACGATCCGGCTCCTCTCAGGAGCGTGCTCAGGGACTCGGTGTAGACCTCGAAGGCGCGGCGCCCCCGAGGGGTCAGGCTGATGTAGGTGGCCGGTGTGCGGCCCTCGTGGGTCTTGGTGACCGTCACGTACTCGGCGTCCTCGAGCTTGCGCAGGTGCGTCGACAGGTTGCCCGCGGTCATGTCGAGAAGCTTCTGGAGCTTGGGGAACGCGATCTGGTCGCCCGCGCCGAGGGCCGCGAGGGTCGCGACCACGCGCAGGCGCGACTGGGCGTGGATGACCGGGTCGAGCTCGACGTCAGGCACGGGCGCCTCCCGCGATCCGGCGCCGGGTCCGCAGACGCAGCACCTGCTCGACGAGCGCCATGAGCAGGAACCCGCCGCCGCCCGCGGCGGCCATGACGAGGTACAGGCCTGGCTGCCCCACGATCGTCGCGGCCCCGGCGACGAGCAGGATCCACACGCCCAGGACGTACAGGCGCGTCTCCTGCCACATGGCCCCGCCGGCGAGGTACATGATCCCGACCACCAGGCACGACAGGGAGTTGCTCGCGAGCGCCATGACCTCGGGATTCGCTCCCGCCCGGGCGAGGCCGCCGAGGACCATGCTCATGGCGGCGAACGAGATGAACCAGGCCCAGCCGTAGAGCGCGCCCGAGCGGGCGCTCGCCCCGCGCACCCCGCTCACGCGGGTCATGATGTGCACGATCGTGATGGCCACGGCGCTCACGATGAGGAAGCTGAAGGCGAGGAAGGCCCAGGGCTCGGGCTGCCCGACGGCGCCACCCGCCCCGGTCGGTCCGGTCACCGCCCCCGCGGCGTCGGCCGTGCGCAGCGAGCTCACGTAGAGCGTCGTGTAGCCCAGCAGCCAGGCCAGCCCCCAGACCCCGTAGAGGACACGGCCGTCGGGCTCGACGTCCTTGGCCTTCTCCTGCTGGGCCGCGATGAGGCGCAGGCTCTCGGCAGGGTCGAGCGGCAGGTCGTCGTCAGGCTCCCGGGCGGGTCCGGCGGTCTGGTCGGGATTCTGGGCGGGCACGGCGGCTCCTCCTGAGGTTTGTACTGCAAACTACTTTGTAGCCTGCCAGGAGGAGCGGTCGAGCGCAAGGGGTCTCGGGCACGGGAAACGCGAGCCGCCTGCGCCGAGAAGTGAGTAGATGCCCCTGATCCGCGTGGATCAGGGGCATCTACTCACTTCTCGGCAGCGGAGAGCCGTCAGGACGTCGCGGAACCCGAGGTGCCCGCGGCACCCTCCGCGCCCGTGCCGCTCCCGGTGCCGCTGCCCGTTCCCGTACCGGGCAGCTGCTCGAGGTCGGTGCCTCCCGAGCCCGAGCCGGCACCCGAGCCGCCGGTGTCCCCGCCCGTCCCCGGCGTCGGGTCCGGTGCCGGGGTGACCGGCGTGGTGGGCTCGGGGTCCGGGACCGTGGTCGGCGGGTCGGTCGGCGCAGGGGCCGGCACGCTCTCGCTCGGCGCCGGGCTGGGCGTGGTGCCCGAGCTCGGCGCGTCGGTCGAGGGGTCGGTCGTGCCACCCGTCGTGTCGCCGGTGTCGCCGGTCGACGCGGGCTCGCGCGAGACGACGTGGCTGATGGTCGTCCCCGAGCCCTCCTCGCCGCGCAGGATCTCGCTCAGCGGCCGCCCGGCGACGACCTCGACCAGGGTCACGCCCACGAGGAGCACGACGAACACCGCGACCGTCGACAGGATCAGGGTGCGCCGGCTCGGCCGGCGCGAGTCCGCCGTGTCATCGCCCGCTGCCCCGTCGCCCGAGGCGTCGCCGTCGTCGGGGAGGTCCGTGGCGCCGTCGGGCCTGTCCCCTGCCTGCGCGCCCGCCGCGGTGCGCAGGTCGTCGAGGTGCGTGCCCTCGAGGTCGTCGGGGCCCAGCACCGCGGTGTCGCCGAGCCGCGCGGTGTCCCCGACCGCGGGGAGCACCGCGGTGCCGCTCCCGGTCGCGTCCGTGCCCTCGCCCGGCCCACCGGCGGAGCCGTCGGACCCACCCGCGCCCTGCCCGTGCGACCCCGCGAGCGTCGGCAGCAGGACCTTGCGCCCGTTCTTGCCGACCGGCAGGACCACGCCCGCCTGGAGGGCCGCCTTCATCTGGCGTCGCGTCTTGAGGATCGAGCGCGTGTAGATGTTGTTCCCGACGATCGTCAGGACCGAGGCGATGCCCGCACCGATGATCGTCCCGGCGACCCCCAGGTACGACAGCAGGACCGTCGAGCTCACCGCAGCGAGCGCGCTCGCCACGACCTGCGTGACGCTGATGCCTGGCGGCTTCTCGTCGAGGTCGTCGGCGGGGTCGTTCGGTGCTGCGGAGTCGTCTCGGGCGGTCGGGCTGATGGAGGGGGGTCTGTTCGAAGTCACGGTCCTCCCAGCGTAGGAAACGGGTCTGCACGCCCCCCGGACGCCTGTTGACCAACCCACGAGGATTGTGTGAAGACCGCTCGGCGCGCCTTCGCACGGGGTGCTATAACGACCAGGTGACCACTCCTCCCGGCACTCCCCCCGGCTCTGGCGCCGAGCCAGCAGCACCGACCGGCACGCCGCGCGAGCCCGGAACAGCGGGGGTCGGTGTGGCACCCACAGGCGAGGCCGGGGGCGGGAAGCGGTCGCGCTGGGCCCCCACGACGGCCGACCGCCCCGAGACCCGCCGCCGCATCGGGGCCGAGATCTGGATCCTGCTGGGACTGAGCCTCGGCCGGTCCGGGGTCTACGCGGTCGTCAACATCATCGCGCGCCTCACCGAGGGCACCCCGCTCGCCCAGCAGAGCGCAAGCCTCAACAACAGCCAGTCGCCCCGCCCCTACCTCGACCTGACCTACCAGATCCTCAGCATCGGGTTCGCGCTCATCCCGGTCGCGCTCGCGCTCTACCTGCTCTCGGCGCGCGGCCGGTCGGTCACGCGGGCGATCGGGCTCGACGGCAGCCGGCCGTGGCGCGACACGGGCTGGGGCGTCGCGCTCGCCGCGGTCATCGGCATCCCGGGCCTGGGGCTGTACGTCGCCGGGCGAGCCCTGGGGATCACGGTCGAGGTCAACCCCGCCAACCTCGCGGACTACTGGTGGACCGTGCCGATCCTGATCCTCGCGGCCCTCCAGAACGGCCTGCTCGAGGAGGTCATCGCGGTCGCGTACCTGTTCGAGCGCACCAAGGACCTGGGCTGGGGACGCGTGAAGTTCGTCGTGTGGAGCTCGCTGCTGCGCGGCTCGTACCACCTGTACCAGGGCATCGGGCCGTTCGTCGGGAACGTGGTCATGGGCGTCGTGTTCTCGTGGTTCTACACGAGCAGGTGGGGGCGGCACCGCGTGGTCCCGCTCGTAATCGCCCACACGATCCTCGACGTGGTCGCGTTCGTGGGCTACGCCCTGCTGCCGCGCGAGTGGCTCGAGGCGCTGGGCGTCGGCTGAGTCGCCGGACCTCAGCCCCGTGGCACATCGCTGAGTGCGGAGCTCTTGCGCGACACGCCCGGCGTGTCGCGCAAGAACTCCGCACTCAGCGGACCGTCAGACCCGCAGCGGAACTCAGACCCGCAGCGCCGCCAGCTCCTCCCGGCGCTCGGCCTGGAGCACCGGGTCCGGCACGGGCAGCGAGGCCAGGAGCTGCTTGGTGTACGTGTGCTGCGGCGCGCCCAGCACCTCGGCCGACGTGCCCTCCTCGACGAGCCGGCCCCGGTAGAGCACCGCGATCCGGTCGGCGAGCAGGTCCACGACCGCGAGGTCGTGGCTGATGAACAGGCACGCGAACCCCAGCTCGCGCTGGAGCTCTGCGAACAGCTCGAGCACGCGCGCCTGGACCGACACGTCGAGCGCAGACGTCGGCTCGTCCGCGACGAGCAGCTCGGGATCGAGCGCGAGCGCGCGGGCCAGGCTCGCGCGCTGACGCTGGCCGCCGCTCAGCTCGTGCGGGTAGCGGTCGCCGTACGCGCGCGGGAGCTGGACCGACTCGAGGAGCTCGTCGACGCGGCCACGGGCGTCCCCCGCGTCGGCGGCCCGCCCGTGCACCACGAGCGGCTCGGCCACGCACTCGGCGATCGTGAGCAAGGGGTTGAAGCTCGACGCCGGGTCCTGGAACACGAAGCCGATGCGCGGGCGCACGGGCCGCACGTCGCGCTCGCGCGCGCCCCGCATCTCGACGCCCAGCACCGACAGCGACCCGCCCGTCACGGGCGTGAGACCGCCGATGGCCCGGCCGATCGTCGTCTTGCCCGAGCCCGACTCGCCCACGAGCCCCAGCACCTCGCCGGGGCGGATCGACAGGTCCACCCCGTCGACCGCGACGAACGCGGGCTTGCGGAACCGCCCCGGGTACTCGATCCGCAGCCCCTGGGCCACGACCACGGGTTCCCCCTCGGCCCAGCCGTCGGCGCGGGCCTCGACCCGGGCCGCCGCGTTGACCACGCCCCCGCCGACGCGGGGCACGGCGTCCAGTAGGGCGCGCGTGTACTCGGCCTGCGGGTCCTCGAACAGCGACCGCACGTCGGCCTGCTCGACGACCTTGCCCTGGTACATCACGGCCACGCGGTCCGCGAGGTCCGCGACCACGCCCATGTTGTGCGTGATGAGCACGATCGCGGTCCCGAACTCGTCGCGGCAGCGCCGCAGCAGGTCGAGGATCTCGGCCTGGACGGTCACGTCGAGCGCGGTCGTCGGCTCGTCCGCGACGATGAGCCCGGGGTCGAGCACGAGCGCCATCGCGATGACGATGCGCTGCTTCTGCCCGCCCGAGAACTGGTGCGGGTACTTGTCGACCGCCGTCTCGGGGTCGGGGATCCCGACCCTGCGCAGCACGTCGACCGCCTGCCGGCGCCCTTCCGCACGGCGCACGCGCCGGTGCGCGCGCAGCCCCTCGACGATCTGCCACCCCACGGTGAAGACGGGGTTGAGCGCGGCCGACGGCTCCTGGAAGACCATCGCGACGTCCGTGCCGCGCACGGCCCGGAGCTGGGACCGGGTCAGGCTCACGACGTCGGACCCGCTCGTCCCCTCCTTGTTCGACAGCACGACGGCGCCACGCGCCGTCGCGGTCTCCGGCAGCAGACCGAGGATCGTCTTGGCCGTCACGGTCTTGCCGCTGCCGCTCTCGCCGACGACCGCGAGCACCTCCCCCGGGGCGACCTCGAGATCGACCCCGTCGACCGCCAGGATCGGTCCGGCGTCAGTCGCGAACGAGACCGTGAGGTCCCGGATGGTGACGACCGCGCCCTGCTCGCGCAACGTCGTCGGGCCTTCGCCTGCTGCCTGCTGCGCGCTCACGGGCGCACCTCGATTCCCTCGTCGCCCAGCGTCCCCGAACCTTCCAGACCACCCAGGCCCGCCGGGCCGGCCACGAGCGAGCCTCCCGGCACGACCGACGTCTCCGCGACCTCGCCCGCACCGACGGCCGCCGCCCGGCGGCTGCGCAGGCGGGGGTCGGCCAGGTCGTTGAGGCTCTCGCCCACGAGCGTGATGCCCAGGACCGCGAGCACGATCGCGAGGCCCGGGAAGAGCGCGGTCCACCAGATGCCGCTCGTCACGTCGGACAACGACTTGTTGAGGTCGTAGCCCCACTCGGCCGCGGCCGTCGGCTCGATCCCGAAGCCCAGGAACCCGAGCCCCGCGAGCGTGAGGATCGCCTCCGACGCGTTGAGCGTCACGATGAGCGGGAGCGTGCGCGTCGCGTTGCGCAGCACGTGCCGACCCATGATCCGGCGGTGCGGCGTGCCGATCACGCGCGCCGAGTCGATGTACGCCTCGGCCTTGATCCGCACGGTCTCGGCGCGGATCACGCGGAAGTACTGCGGGATGAAGACCACGGTGATCGAGAGCGCGGCCGCGAGGATGCCGCCCCACAGCTTGGACTGGCCCCCGCTGATGACGATCGCGAGGAGGATCGCGAGGAGCAGCGACGGGAACGCGTAGATCGCGTCGCACAGGACCACGAGCACGCGGTCGAGCCAGCCGCCGAAGTACCCCGAGACCAGGCCCAGCAGGATGCCGATCACGATCGACGCCGCGATCGCGACCACGATCACCAGGGCCGCGGTCTGCGCACCCCAGATCACGCGCGACAGGACGTCGTAGCCGCCCACGGTCGTGCCGAGCAGGTGCTCGGCCGACGGCGGCTGCTGCGCGCCGAACGCCCCGTCCGCGTTGCGGAGCTGGCTGTACCCGTAGGGCGCGAGCAGCGGCGCGGCCAGGGCCGTGAGGAGGAAGAGCCCCGTGATGATCAGGCCCGCGACGAGCATGCCGCGCTGGAGCCCGACGCTCTGGCGGAGCTGGTGGACCACGGGCAGGCGTCCCCAGGAGAGTCGTCGTGCCATGTCAGTACCTCACCCTCGGGTCGATGAGCGCCGCGAGGACGTCCACGAGGAAGTTCGTGATCGCGACGATCACGGCCAGCAGGACGACGATCCCCTGGACCGCGACGAAGTCACGGGCCTGGAGGTACTGGGAGAGCATGAAGCCGAGGCCCTTCCACTCGAAGGTCGTCTCGGTCAGGACCGCCCCGGCCAGGAGCATCGCGATCTGCATGCCCATGACCGTGATGATCGGGATGAGCGCCGGCCGCCACGCGTGCGTGCGGACGAGACGACGCTCCGAGACGCCGCGCGAGCGGGCCGCGTCGACGTAGTCGGTCGCGAGCGTCCCGATCACGTTGGTCCGGACGAGGCGCAGGAACACCCCGGCGGTCAGGAGCCCCAGGGCGACCCCGGGCAGGACCGCGTGCATCAGGACGTCGCCCAGGACGGCGGGGTCGCCCGTGCGGATCGCGTCCACGACGTAGAAGCCCGACGGGTCCGGGAGCGAGAGCATCTGCAGCTCGGCCCCCGTCGAGGCGCGGCCCGCGACGGGGAACCAGCCGAGGCCGACCGAGAAGATCAGCTTGAGCAGGAGGCCCGCGAAGAACACGGGGGTCGCGTAGCAGAGGATCGCGAAGACGCGCAGGAACGCGTCGGGGACCCGGTCGCGGTGGTGGGCTGCGAGCAGCCCGAGCGGGATGCCGACCAGGAACGCGATGATCAGCGCGTAGACCGCGAGCTCGAGCGTCGCCGCGCCGTAGGTCGTGAGGATCTCGGAGACCGGGCGGTTGTCGCTGATCGTGGTGCCGAAGTCGCCGCGCAGGATCCCGCCCAGGTACTCGAGGTACTGGACGATGATGGGGCGGTCGTAGCCGGCCGCGTGGATGCGCTCGGCGAGCTGGTCGGCCCGGAGCCTGCCGCCGAGCGCCGCGGTGATGGGGTCGCCCGTCGCGCGCATGACGAAGAAGACGGTCGTCACGAGGATGAAGACGGTCGGGATGATGAGGAGGAACCGGACCAGGACGTACCGCCCGAGCCCACCTCCTCCGGACGTCCTGGGCCGCGGGGTGGTGGGGCGTGGGGTCCTGGCGCCTGGCGGGTCGGCCGTGGTCACCTGGTCGGTCGTCGTGGTCATGTCGTCCGTTCGTCGTGGTCCGAGCCACGCTGCTCGGTTGCCTGCGGTGCTGCGGGCGCTCGGCGGAGGTCGCTCGCACGGCCCGCCGAGAGCCGTCGGGGCGGGGCGGCCCGGCCGTCGCCGGTCGGGCCACCCCGCGTCCTCGGGGATCAGCTCTTCGAGAGCGCCCCGTAGCGGAACTTGAACGACGCGTCGAGCGTGTCCTCGGTCCCGTCGACGCCCGTGCCGACGACCGCGACCTGTGCGCCCTGGAGGTACGGGACGGTCGAGAGGTCGGCGGCGACCTTCTCCTGGATCTCCTCGATGAGGGCCGTGCGGGCTGCCGCGTCGGGCGTGGCGGCCTGCTGGAGGATCAGGTCGTTGACCTCCTGGTTGTCGTAGTGGTTCGCGAGGAAGTTCTCCTGGAGGAAGAACGGCGTGAGGTAGTTGTCGGCGTCCGAGTAGTCCGGGAACCAGCCGAGCTGGTAGGCGGGGTAGACGTCGGCCGTGCGGTCCTTGGCGTACTGGACCCACTCGGTGGTCTGCAGGTTGACCGTGAACAGGCCGCTCTTCTCGAGCTGGTCCTTGATGAGCGCGTACTCCTCACCGGAGGACGGCCCGTAGTGGTCGTTGCTGTACTGCAGGTCGAGCACCACGGGGACGGTGACCCCGGCGGCCTCGAGCGTGGCCTTGGCCTTGTCGGCGTCGGCCCCGCCCTGCCCGTCGCCGTAGAGCTCCTTGAGCGGCTCGACCGCGCCGGTCAGCCCCGCGGGGACGTACGAGTACAGCGGCGTGTAGGTGCCCTTGTAGACCTGGGTAGCGATCTCCTCGCGGTCGATCAGGTCCGCGACGGCCTGGCGGACGGCGAGGGCCTTGGCCGGGTCCGCGCCCTCGGCCTTGGCGCCGTAGGGCTGGGAGTCGAAGTTGAACGTGATGTAGCGGATCTCTCCGCCCGGGCCGTCGACGACCTTGACCTTGTCGTTGCCCCGGAGGTCGTCGATGTCGGTCGCGGACAGGCTGCGGAAGGCGACGTCGATGTTGCCCTCCTGGATGTCGAGCTTCAGGTTGGAGGCGTCGGTGTAGTACTTGGTGTTGACCTTCGCCGTCTTGGCCTCGCCGAGCACGCCCTGGTAGTCGGGGTTGGCCTCGTAGGAGATCAGGTTGTTGAAGTCGTACTTGGCGATCGAGTACTGCCCGGCGAACGCCTTGCCCGCGACGATGTCGGCGTCGGGCGTGAGCGCGTCGGCCGCGAACACCTCCTCGTCGACGATGGGTCCGGCGGGGCTCGACAGGATCTGCGGGAAGACCTGGTCGTCGGGCGACTTGAGCGTGAAGACGACGGTCGTGTCGTCGGGCGTCGCGACGCTCTCCAGGTTGTAGAGCAGCGAGGCCGGGCCGTTCTCGTCGTTGATGGCGACCTGCCGGTCGAACGTGAACTTCACGTCGGAGGACGTGAGGTCGTGGCCGTTGGCGAACTTCAGGCCCGGCTTGAGCTTGACGGTGTACTCGGTCGGCGCCGTGAACTCGGCGGACTCCGCGATGTCGGGCTCGACGTCCGGGCTCCCGTAGGGGGTGTTGAGCAGGAACGGGAACACCTGGTTCATGACCGCGAACGACCCGTTGTCGTAGGAGCCGGCCGGGTCGAGCGTCGTGACCTTGTCGGTCGTGCCGATCGTCAGCGCGCCTCCTGCGCTCGCGTTGCTGCTGCCGCCGTCCTCGTTCGTCCCGCTGCCGCTGCCGCACGCCGTGAGCGTGAACGTCACGACGGCGATGCCTGCCGTTGCGGCGAGGAGCCGCTTCCTCGAAACGGTCGTCATCCGTCACACCTCTTCTTCGGGGTCATGAGGTGGGTGCGCGGTGGCGCTCCCACGGCCTGGTTCTGCGACCAAGGTCCGTGATGTCTAACACACTGTTGTTTCGGTCAAGCACCCTGGAACGGCTCAGCACGGCGGTTCCGAGCATCTTGTTACCGGGTCGTAACCCCCGCCGCCACATGGTGAGACGGATCACAGTCGTGAAGTTACCGAGGAGTACGTTCCGGTGCGTCACGGCCATTTCGTGGCGCTGGACCGCCGCCGTGCGGGTTCGCCCGCTCGGGACCGCCAGCGCTGTCACCGGCTGCGCACGCTCAGCGCCCGGGCGTCTCCTGCCCGACGTCGGAGCCGGGCTCGCGCGGCCCGGTCACCTCGACGGGAGCGGGGGTCGGCAGGCGCTCCTCCGCAGGGACGTCGGGCACGCTCCCGGCGCCGGCGCCACCGAGCTCCTCGACCGGGCGAGCCGGCGACGGCTCGCCGCCCGACCCGGCCAGCCCGCCCGACCCGTCCACCGTCCCGGCGACCTCACCGCCCGCGGTGAGCTCCGCCGTCGGGCCCGACGCCGGTACGCCCTCCGGAGCGGGCGTCGCCGCGGCCTCCGCGACCACCGGGGCCGTGGCCCCCGCGCCCAGCACCGACCCGCCCGTGACGACCACGCCCGCCGCGACCGCCTGCGCACGCAGGTCAGCCAGCTCGCGCGCGACCGACCGGACCCCGAAGCCCGAGACCACGTGGATCGCCCCCGCGACGAACGCGTACAGGCCGAACACGACGACCGTCAGGCTCAGGACGTCGTCGGCGTCGACGGGGCGCGTGACGAGCAGCAGGCCGAACAGCGTCGAGACGATGCCGAACGTCAGCAGCCACGGCCACCCCAGGTCCCTGTTGCGCACGAGCCCGGCCGCACCCACGATCGCCGTGACCCCCAGGACCAGGACCCACACGACCAGGACGTAGTAGAGCGCGGTCACGCTGAGGTCCGGCCAGAACATGACCGCGGCGCCGAAGAGAAGGTTGACGACGGCCTGCGCGAGCCACCAGGTCCACCCGACCTGCTTGCGGTGCGCCAGGCCCTGGACCGCGACGAGGACCGCGTCGGCCACGAGGAAGATCCCGAAGACCCAGCGCAGCGTCTCGAACGCCTCGAGCGGCTGGATCATGAGCAGCAGCCCGAGCACGACCAGGAGCAGCCCGCGCACCACGGGGAGCCACCAGACGTTCTTGAACGCGTTGAGCGGTTCGGGGATCTCGACCGTGTCCCGCCCTCTGCGCCTGCTCCGGACCATGCGCCACCACCGTTCGTCGTGCGCCGTGCACCCTGCCCCGCGCCCAGGGCGATCGCCCTCGGCGCGCCTGCCAGAATGGGAGCGCTACCTGCGTTCATCCTGCTGGAGGTTGGTCACACTCGCCCGGCGAAGCACGTCGGACAACGGGAGCAAGCGGGCAAATCACCCGGCAGAAAGTGGCGTAATACCGCGCCTCTCGGGACCTCCCGCCCTAGACTCGCAAGCATGTCTGCGCGTGCTCACGACCCGGCCGGTCCTCCGGCGACGGCCGAGCCACGCCCCCAGGTCCACGAGGTCGGGTCGTTCGAGACGACCGAGCACGAGGCCCCGGACCCCCGCTCGTTCCGTGCGTTCCTCGCGACCCCGCGCGCCGTCGGCGACGGGACGGACCCCACGGTCCAGATCGTCGACACCCCCGAGGCGCGCGTGCGCCACCCGAGCGACCTCGTCGGGATCGTGCTGTGCGCCCTGGGCGTCGCGCTCGTCATGTTCATGTCCGTGTACGCGCACGGCACCACGGCAGGCGTCGCCGAGGACGTCCAGGGGTTCTCCGACCTCCTCGCGAGGATCCTCTTCATCCCGGTCGCGGTCCTCGAGGGCCTCGTGACGCTCGCGATCCCCACGGCCGTCCTCATCGAGCTCGGCATCCGCAAGCTCGGACGCCAGGTCGTCGAGTCGATCGCCGCGGCCGCGATCGGCATGCTCCTGGGCATCGCCATGACCTACTCGGTGCTGACGTTCGGGTCGGCCGACCTGATCCAGGGCCTGTCGGTCCGCATCCGCGGCGAGTGGCAGCTCAGCATCCCCGGCTACGTCGCCGCGATCAGCGGACTGCTCACCGCGGCCGGCCCCCGCACCCGGCGCCGCACGGTCGCCTGGTCCTGGAACCTGCTGTTCATCGCGCTCGGCGTCGTCCTCATCACGGCCCAGGTCTCGCTGCCGGGCGCGATCATCACGCTCCTGCTCGGCCGGATCGCCGGCAACGCCGTCCGGTGGGTGTCCGGGGTGCGCAGCGAGCGAGCCTACGGACCGCACCTGGTCGACGGCGTCCGGCGGGCCGGGTACTCGCCCACCGCCCTCGTCCGCGTGCGCGACGTGTCCCAGCCCGCGGAGCTCGCCGAGGCGGCAGAGGACCCCATCACCGAGGTCAACGCCGACGGCGAGATCACGGGTGAGGTGCACGTCGGCGTCGTGCGCATCGCCGGCACGGACGAGGACTCGGCGCTCACCGCGGACGCGCGCATCACGGGCGACCACCTGTCCGGCGCCCTGGGCGACGGGGTCAGCGAGCCCGCCGAGGCCCCGTCGGACCCCGCGGCCATCGCGCTGACCCGCTCCGGTGACAACCGCGTCTACGCGATGTTCACCGAGGACGGGGTGCGGCGCGACGTCGTGGTGCTCGACGGCGACCGGCAGGTCGTCGGCTTCATCACGCGGTTCTGGCGCTCGCTGCGCCTGCGAGGCATCGAGGGGCGCGCCGCGATCTCCCTCAAGGCCGTCGCCGAGCGCACCGCGCTGCTCGCCTACGCGGCCCGCGCCGCAGGGGTCCGGACGCCGCGCCTGCTGGGCGTGGCCGAGGCCGACGACTCGATGATCCTGGTCCAGGAGCACGCGGTCGGCGCGGTCTCGCTGCGCGACCTGCCCGACGACGAGGTCACCGACGCCGTCCTCACCGAGGCCTGGCACCAGATCCAGCTCGCGCACGACGCCGGGCTCTCGCACCGCGCACTGACCTCCGACGTCATGCTCGTGAGCCGGGGAGAGCCGGGGGGCGCCTCGACGCACCCGGCGGGGACGGGCACGGACCCCGCGTCGGCGACCGTCGACCTCCGCCCCGAGGGCGCCGAGGCCGGCCCCGACGACTCCGAGGTCAAGGTCTGGCTGACCGGGTGGGAGCAGGGAGACATCGCGTCGTCCGAGCTGTCGCGCCGCATGGACCTCACGCAGATGGTCGCGCTCCTCGCGCTGCGCGTGGGCGCGCAGCGCGCCGTGGCCTCGGCCGTGAACGTGCTGCCCAACGAGGACATCGCGGCGATCGGGCCGCTCCTCCAGTCGATCGCGCTGCCCGTGAGCACGCGCGAGGAGATGCGCGCCAACAAGGAGCTCTTCAAGGACCTGCGGGCCGCTCTCGTCGAGCGCCTGCCGGAGACGGACGTCGAGCCCCAGCGCATCACGCGCTTCGGGGCCCGGACGATCATCACGCTGACCCTGACGATCGTCGCGGTGACCGTGGTCGTCACGACCATGAACTTCCAGCAGATCACCGAGGCCGTCTCCCAGGCCAACCCTTGGTGGGCCGTCATCTCGTTCGCGCTGGGCATCCTCACCTGGTTCGGCGCCGCCCTGACGTTCGTGGCGTTCTCGCCCGTGAAGCTGCCCATGATCCGCGCGACGCTGACCCAGATGGCCGGGTCGTTCGTGGCCCTCGCGGCACCGGCCGGGATCGGCCCTGCGGCGCTCAACCTGCGCATGCTCACCAAGCGGAACGTGTCGACCCCCATGGCCGTCGCGACCGTGGCCCTGGTCCAGGTGTCGCAGTTCGTCATCACGATCCTGCTGCTGGTCGTCCTGTCGATGACGGCCCGGTCGGGCGGTCTGATCAAGCTTCCCTCGACCACCGTGCTGCTCGCGATCACGGGCGTCGCGCTCGCCGTGATCGCGACGCTGCTGGTCCCGGCCGTCCGGCGCTGGGTGCTCGCCAAGATCCGGCCCACGGTCCAGCAGGTCTGGCCGCGACTGTCGGAGATGCTCAGCCAGCCGGGACGCCTGGCCCTCGGCTTCGGCGGGAACATCATCATGACGCTCGGCTACGTGCTCGCGTTCGACGCGGCCCTCGCGGCGTTCGGCCAGGAGCTCGCGCTCGTCGACGTGGCCGTGATCTACCTGGTCGGCAACGCCGCGGGCGCGGCGGTCCCGACCCCCGGCGGCCTGGGCACGATCGAGATCGCCCTGACCGCCGGCCTGACCGCCGCGGGCATCCCGTACGCGGTCGCCACCTCGGCCACGATCCTGTTCCGTGTCGCGACCTACTGGGCCCGCATCCCCATCGGCTGGGCCGCGATGCGCTTCCTGCAGCGCAAGGGCGACCTCTAGCGCGCGAGCTCCCGCAGCCGCTCCGGATCACCTACCCCTGCAGCACCACCGCCGAGCCCTGTCCCCCGCCGCCGCACAGCGCGGCCGCCCCCACGGTGTCGCCGCCGAGAGCCGCGAGCCGCCGCGCCAGGTGACCGACGATGCGCGCGCCCGACGCCCCGATGGGGTGCCCGAGCGCGATGGCGCCGCCGTTGGCGTCGACGATCGCGGGGTCGACGCCCAGCAGCTCCGTCGACGCGAGGGCCACCACCGCGAACGCCTCGTTGATCTCGACCGCGGACAGCTCGCCGACCTCCAGCCCGGCCCGGGCGCAGGCCGCGCGGATCGCGTTGGCGGGCTGCGCGTGCAGCGAGACGTCGGGACCGGCCACGAGCGCGTGACCCAGGACCCGGGCGCCGGTCAGCCCACGCCGGTCCGCCTCCTCGTCGCTCACGAGCACGAGCGCTGCGGCGCCGTCGGAGATCTGCGAGGCGTTCCCTGCCGTGATGGTGCCGTCCTCGCGGAAGGCGGGACGCAGCCGCGCCAGGACCTCGGCCGTGGTGTCGACGCGCACGCCGTCGTCGGCCTCGACCAGGCGCCCGCCCCGCCCGGGCGTCTGGAACGGCGCGATCTCGCCCCGCAGGAAGTCGGCCGCCGCGGCTGCCCGCGCGTGCGACGACGCCGCGAACGCGTCCTGGGCCGCTCTGCTGATCCCGAGCCCCTCGCCGTGGCGCTCGGTGCTGAGCCCCATCGAGTCCCGCTCGAACGCGTCGCGCAGCCCGTCGTGCGCGAGCGTGTCCACGAGGGTCACGTCGCCGAGCTTCTGGCCCGCCCGCGACCCGACCCACGCGTGCGGTGCGAGGCTCATGGACTCCTGCCCCACGGCCACGACGACCTGGGCCTCGCCCGCGGTGATGAGCCGGTGCGCCTGCACCACGGCCTCCATGCCGGACAAGCACACCGCGTTGAGCGTCATCGCGGGCACCGAGTACGGCACGCCCGCGCCGACCGCGGCCTGCCGTGCCGGGTTCTGACCGGCCCCGCCCTGGAGCACCTGTCCGGCGAGGACGAGCTCGACGTCGTCGGGCACCAGTCCTGCGTCCGCGAGCGCCGCGCCCAGCGCGTGCGCCCCGAGCGTCGCGGCGGGCACGGCCGCGAAGGCGCCGTTGAAACGCACGAAGGGGGTGCGCGCGTACCCCACGATGACGGTCATGCTTCCTCCTGGTGTCCTGGGCGGGTCTGGGTGCGGGTGGTCGCCCCGGCCGCGGGCCGCGGTTCCTCCAGCCCGACGGCGTAGCTCGCCTCGGTCGCGTCGCGCACCTCGTCGAGGGTCACGCCGGGCGCGACGGCGCGGAGCACGAGGCCGCGGCGCGAGGCCCCGGGTGCTGCCGGTACTGCACCGGTCCCAGCTCCGAGACCCGCCCCCGATGAGTTGTCAGAAGGTGGCCGGGGAATACCCCGGCCACGTTCTGACAACGAGTCCGTGGCGGTCGGGACCCCGGGGGATGCGGGCGGCGCGAGGTCGACGACGTCGAAGACCGCGCGGTCCGTGATGATCCGGTCCACCACGGCCTGCCCCGTGAGCGGCAGCCCGCACACGTGCCGGAGCTTGGGCGACCCGTCGCGCGCCACGTGGTCCATGAGGACGACGATGCGCGGCGTGCCCGCGACGAGGTCCATGGCCCCGCCCATGCCCTTGACGAGCTTCCCGGGCACGGTCCAGTTGGCGAGGTCGCCCGTCTCGGAGACCTCGAGCGCACCGAGGATCGCGATGTCGACGTGCCCGCCCCGGATCATGGCGAACGACGTCGCGGAGTCGAAGTAGCTCGCGCCCGGCAGCGCCGTGACGGTCTGCTTGCCGGCGTTGATGAGGTCGGCGTCCTCCTCGCCGTCGAGCGGGAACGGCCCGATCCCCAGCATCCCGTTCTCGCTCTGCAGCGTGATCGAGACTCCGGGCGGCAGATGGTTCGCGACGAGCGTGGGGATGCCGATCCCGAGGTTCACGTAGTCGCCGTCGTGCAGCTCGGCCGCGGCGATCGCGGCCATCTGGTCCCGGTCCCAGGGCATGTCAGGACTCCTTTCCTGCGGCGGGCACCGGGGCGGCGGCCTCGGCACCCGTGCTCGGTCCCGCGCCGTCCCCGCCCGCCGCGGGCGCGGCAGCCCTCGGCGCCGCCCCACGAGCCCGCACGGTGCGCTGCTCGATGTCCTTGACCCGCGGCCGCGCGGGCACGAGTCGGTCGACGAAGATCCCGGGCGTGACCACGACGTCGGGATCGAGGGGCTCGTCGGCCAGGATCTCGGCCTCGACCACCGTGACGCGGCCGGCCGTCGCGACGAGCGGGTTGAAGTTGCGCGCCGTGAACCGGTAGGTGAGGTTGCCGTAGGCGTCTGCCCGGTGCGCGTGCACCAGGGCGAGGTCGGCGACGATGCCGCGCTCGAGGACGTAGCGACGCCCGTCGAACTCCTCGACGGGTTTGCCCTCCGCGACCGGTGTCCCGACGCCCGTGGCCGTGTAGAACGCGGGGATGCCTGCTCCGCCGGCGCGCAGGCGCTCGGCGAGCGTGCCCTGCGGCACGAACTCGACCTCGAGGTCGCCGTCGAGGTACCGCTGCGCGAACAGCTTGTTCTCCCCCACGTAGGAGGACAGGACCTTGTCGACCTGGTCGCTCTCGAGCAGCAGCCCGAGCCCCTTGCCGTCGACGCCCATGTTGTTGGACACCACGGTCAGGCCCCGCACGCCCGAGTCGCGCACGGCCTCGATGAGGTCGGCCGGGATGCCGCACAGCCCGAACCCGCCTACGGCGATCGTCATCCCGTCGCGCAGCAGCCCGTCGAGGGCGGTGGCCGCGTCGGGGTAGCCCTTGGCGCCCTGCGGGTCGCTCCTCGCGTCGCGTCGGGCCGGGGCATCGTCGCTCACCGGCCGGGTTCCGTCGGTCGTCATGTCGGCCTGCTTCCTGTGCGGAGGGCGTCCGGGGCCGTGCGCCCGGTGGTGTCCGGGGTCTCGAACGATCCCGCGGTCCGTGCCGACCGGGCCGCGCCTGCCTCGTCGGCCTGCCCGGCCGCGTCGGCCCGCCGCAGCACGGCCTCGGCGTGCTTGAGCGAGGGGCCGTCGATCATCACGCCGTCGTGCACGAACACGCCGTCGTGCCCGCGTGCGGCGGCCAGCAGCGTGCGGGCGCCCTCGACCGCGGAGCGCGGGGGCGCGTACGCGGCCCGGATCACGGAGACGTGCGACGGGTGGATGCACGCGGTCGCGGCGAAGCCGACGGCCGCGGCGTCGAGCGCCTCGTCGCGCAGACCGTCGAGGTCCTCGATCGCGAGGTGCACCGCGTCGATCGCGGCGACGCCCGCGGCCCCCGCGGCGAGCAGCACCGCGGAGCGCGCGGCGCGCGCGACGTCCCGGTAGCCCCCGTCGGGGAACCGGCTCGACGTCCCGCCGAGCGAGGCGACCAGGTCGTCGGCCCCCCACATGAGGGCCACGACGCCGGGCCGGCGGGCCAGCTCGGGCGCAGCCAGCACGCCCGCGGCCGTCTCGCACAGCGCGACCACGCGCAGCCCGCCGAGGTCGAGCGGCAGCCGCTCGTCGGCCTTGGGCACCATGACGGTCCGGTAGGCGGTGCGGGCGAGCGCAGCCAGGTCGGCGAGGTGCTCCGGGGTCCCGACCGCGTTGACCCGCACGATCGTCCGCGCCGGGTCGAGGGGTTCGGCGAGCAGCGCGTCGCGGGCAGCGGCCTTGCGGTCCGGCGCGACCGCGTCCTCGAGGTCGAGGATCACGGCGTCGGCGCGATCGAGCGCCTTGCGGTACCGGTCCGGCCGGTCGGCGGGGCAGAAGAGGAGCGCGGGCCCCAGGTCGAAGGTCGTCACGAGGGATCGCCCTCCTGCCCGACGGCGTCACGCGCCCCCGCGCCCGGCCCACCCTCCGTGGTGGTCGCGACGGCCGTCTCGTGCGCGGCGCGCGTCCACACGAGCGTCGACCGCACGGCCCGGGCCACGAGCACGCCGTCCTGGTTGTGCCCGCGGTGCTCGAACGTCACGACGCCCTGCCCGGGCCGCGAGGCGGAGGGCCGCTTCTCGAGCACCACGGTCGAGGAGTACAGGGTGTCGCCGTGGAACACCGGGTGCGGGAACGCGACCTCGGCGAACCCGAGGTTGGCGACGATCGTGCCCTGCGTGAGCTGCGCGACCGAGGCCCCGACGAGCGTCGAGAGCGTGAGCATCGAGTTCACGAGGCGCTGCCCGAACGGCTGGGTCGCGGCCCACGCGGCATCGAGGTGGAGCGACTGGGTGTTCATGGTCAGCGTCGTGAACAGGACGTTGTCGGCCTCGGTCAGCGTGCGCCCCGGGCGGTGGACGTAGCGGACCTCGGTCTCGAGCTCGTCGTAGTAGAGCCCGCGCTGCTCGATCTCCCGCATCCTGCGCTCCTTCCTGCTGGTCTGATGTGTGTCCCGGGTGCCGAGAACGAGGTTGCGGTCGTTCTGGCCGACATACCGACCACGACCTCGTTCTCGACCGCGGCTCAGGCCGTGAGCCCCAGCCCGCGCGCGATGATCATGAGCTGCACCTCGGTCGTCCCCTCCCCGATCTCGAGCACCTTGGAGTCCCGGTAGTGGCGGGCCACAGGGTTCTCGTTGAGGAACCCGTAGCCGCCGAAGATCTGCGCGGCGTCGCGCGCGTTGGCCATGGCCGCCTCGCTGCCCACGAGCTTCGCGATCGACGCCTCGACCTTGAACGGCGCGTCGTTCGCGAGCTTCGACGCCGCGTCGTAGTAGCAGAGCCGTGCCTGGTGGACGCGGGCAGCCATGCGCGAGAGCGTGAACGCGATGTGCTGGTTCGAGCCGATGTCGCGGCCGAACACGTTGCGCGTCCGCGCGTACCGCAGCGCCTCCTCCAAGCACCCTTGGGCAGCCCCCGTGGCGAGCGCCGCGAACGCGACGCGGCCCTCGTCGAGCACGCGCAGGAAGTTCGCGTACCCGCGCCCCTGCTCGCCCAGCAGGTTCGCCTCGGGGACCCGGACGTCCTCGAAGGTCAACGGGTGGGTGTCGGACGTGTGCCACCCGACCTTGTCGTACGCCGGCCCGACCGTGAACCCCTTCGTCCCCGACGGCACGAGGATGCTCGACAGCTCCTTCTTCACGGTCCCGTCGGCCCGGGTCTCCTCGCCCGTGACCGCGGTGACGGTGACGACGCTCGTGATGGGCGTCCCGGAGTTGGTGATGAACTGCTTGCTGCCGTCGATGACCCACACCCCGGCGCCGCCGTCGGGCCCGGTCTCGATCTGTGCCGTCGTGCGCGTCGCGCCCGCGTCGGAGCCCGCCTCGGCCTCGGTCAGCCCGAACGCCGCGAGAGCCCGTCCCGTGACCAGGTCCGGCAGCCACCGCTCGCGCTGCGCGGCGGTCCCGTGCCGGACGATCGGCATGATGCCGAGCCCGACGCCGGCCTCGAGCGTGACCGCGATGCTCTGGTCGACGCGCGCGAGCGCCTCGACCGCGAGGCACAGCGACAGGTAGTCCTTGCCCTGGCCGCCGTGCTCGACGGCGAAGGGCAGGCCGAACAGCCCCAGGTCGCCCATCTCGCGGATGATGTCGAGCGGCAGGCGGCGCTCGGTGTCGTACGTGTACGCCGCGGGCGCGACGACGGTGTCCGCGAACTCGCGCACGGTGTCGCTGAGCTTGCGCTGCTCGTCGGTGAGCTCGGTGTTCATGGCGCTCCTGGGGTGTGGGAGGGGACGGGGACGGCCGGGGTACCGGCCTGGGAGGGGACGTTCGAGGACGGCGTGACCACCGCGGGGGCGGGCTCGTCCGCCGGGGCGGGAGCGACGTCGTCGGGCACCTGGTCGACGCGCGCGACCACCTCGTCGCGGCGCACCAGGTCTCCCGGGCGGATCGTGAGCCGCACGACGCCCGCGTGCGGGGCCCTCAGCGCGTGCTCCATCTTCATGGCCTCGACCGTGACGAGGACCGCGCCCGCGGCGACGGTCTCGCCGTCCGCGACCGCGACCGTCACGACCGTGCCGGGCATGCCCGCGCGGACCTCGGGGCTCGTGAGAACGTCGGCGCCGTCGGCGTAGGCACCGCGGGCGGCGGCGCGGAGGGCGAGGAGCTCGGCGCGCGTCGGGACCGCGACCTGGACCACCCGGCCCCCGCGCGCGAGCCACACGCTCGCGTCCCTGGGGTCGGCCGCCAGGTCCACGGTCTCTCCCACCCCGTCCACGACGTAGCGCCACGCGTGCGCGCTCCCCGCGACGGGGGTCAGCGCGGTCCGCCGGGCTGCCCCCGGCCGTGGGTCCCCGTCCACGTGCACGACGGCGTCGCTCGTCTCTCCCGTCACGGTCACCTCGCGGGGTGCACGCGTCGGGGTCGTCGTGCCGGGCGCCGTGTCGACCAGGGTGACCCTGCGTGGGCGCGGCGCGGCGTTGAGACGCCAGCCGTCGTCGGCTCCCCACGGGCCGGTGGCGTGCGGCGTCGCGCCCCGGGAGCCGGGAGCGCGCGCCCCGAGCGAGTACAGTGCGACGGCCACGAGGTCGTCCTCGGTCGCGGTCCCCGGGGGCACTCCCCCCGCCGCCACGAACCGCTCGATCAGCCCCGTGTCGAGGTCGCCGGACCGGACGTCCGGGTCCCCGAGGAGCGCCCGCAGGAAGCCGATGTTGGTGTCGACCCCCAGGACGAGCGTCTCCGCGAGCAGGCGGTCGAGCCGGTCGAGCGCCTGGGCGCGGTCGGCGCCGTGCGCGACGGCCTTCGCGAGCAGCGGGTCGTAGTCGCCCCCGACGCGCAGCCCCTCGGTGAGGCTGCTGTCGAGACGCCATCCCTCGCCGTCGGGCTCGGTGAGCGCGAGGACCTCGCCCGTCGCGGGCAGGAACCCGCGGGCCGGGGACTCGGCGTAGACGCGGGCCTCGATCGCATGGCCCCGCAGCACGACGTCCTCCTGCGCGAACCCCAGCGCCTCCCCCGCCGCGACGCGCAGCTGGGCCTCGACCAGGTCGAGGCCCGTGACCATCTCGGTCACGGGGTGCTCGACCTGCAGGCGCGTGTTCATCTCGATGAAGAAGAACGTGGTCGGGTCGTCGGCGGGCACGAGGAACTCGACCGTCCCGGCGCCCTCGTAGTCCACGCTGCGCGCGACCTCGCACGCGGCGGCCCCGATCCGGGCACGGGTCGCGGCGTCGAGCAGCGGCGACGGCGCCTCCTCGACCACCTTCTGGTGGCGGCGCTGGAGCGAGCACTCGCGCTCCCCCAGGTGCACGACGGCGCCGCGCGAGTCCGCGAGCACCTGCACCTCGATGTGGCGCGGCCGGGCGACCAGGCGCTCGACGAGCAGCGTGCCGTCGCCGAACGACCGGGTCGCGACGCGTCGGGCGCTCGTGAGCGCAGCCGGGAGGTCGTCGGCCGACGTCACGACCTGCATGCCCTTGCCGCCGCCCCCCGCAGAGGGCTTGACCAGCAGCGGGAAGCCGACGTCGCGCGCGGCCCGCGCGAGCGCCTCGTCGTCGAGCGCTCTGCCCGTCACGGGGTCGCGGCCCGTGCTGCCCGGCACGACCGGGACCCCGCGCGCCGCGACGATCTCCTTGGCCGTGATCTTGTCGGCCATGGCCTCGAGCGCCGCGACGCTGGGCCCGACGAACACGATGCCCGCGTCCGCGCAGGCCCGCGCGAGCTCGGGGTTCTCCGACAGGAAGCCGTAGCCGGGGTGGACCGCGTCGGCGCCCGTGGCGCGGGCCGCGTCGATGATCGCGGGCACGCTCAGGTACGACTCGGTCGCGGGGGCCGGGCCGATCCGCACCGCGGCGTCGGCGAGGGACACGTGGCGCGCGCCGGCGTCGGCGTCGCTGTGGACCGCGACCGAGCGGATGCCGAGGCGCCGCAGCGTGGCGATGATGCGGCACGCGATCTCGCCGCGGTTGGCGACGAGGACCGAGCCGAAGGGGCGCCGCCCCGCGGACGAGTTGTCAGAGCTGGGCCGGGGCATAGCCCGGCTCGCTTCTGACACCTGGTCGGTGTGCTGCGGGAGCATGGCCCTCACATCCTGAAGAGCCCGAACCGCGGGCCCTCGGTCGGGGCCAGAGGCGTGCGGGCGCACACGTCGAGCGCGAGTCCCAGCACGCGGCGCGTGTCGGCGGGGTCGATGATGCCGTCGTCCCAGAGCCGGGCCGTCGCGTAGTACGGGTCGCCCTGCTCCTCGTAGCGCGAGCGGATGTCCTCGCGGAAGGCGGCCTCGTCGTCGGGCGCCCACTGCTCGCCCCGCGCCGCGAGCTGGTCGGCCTTGACCGTCGCGAGCACCGACGCGGCCTGCGGGCCGCCCATGACCGAGATCCGGCTCGCGGGCCACGACCACAGGAAGCGCGGCGAGTACGCGCGCCCGCACATCGAGTAGTTGCCCGCCCCGAACGACCCGCCGACCACGACCGTCAGCCTGGGCACGCGCGTCGTCGCGACGGCCGTGACCATCTTGGCGCCGTCCTTGGCGATCCCCCCGGCCTCGGCGTCCGTGCCGACCATGAACCCCGAGATGTTCTGCAGGAACACGAGCGGGATGCCGCGCTGGTCGCACAGCTCGACGAAGTGCGCGCCCTTGAGCGCCGACGGGCTGAACAGGACCCCGTTGTTCGCGACGATCCCCACGGGGTGCCCGTGCAGGTGCGCGAACCCCGAGACCAGGGTGTCGCCGTACTCGCGCTTGAACTCGTGGAACACGCTGCCGTCGACGAGCCGCGCGACGATCTCGCGCGCGTCGTAGGGCGCCTGGACGTCGACCGGGACCGCGCCGTACAGGCTCTCGCCCGGCCCGCCGGGCTCGTCCTGCCCGACGGCGGGCGGGACGCTCTCGTGCACGGCCCACGCGGGCGCAGGGTCCGGCGGGAGCGTCGAGACGATGCGGCGCACGATCGCGAGCGCGTGCTCGTCGTCCTCCGCGAGGTGGTCCGTGACGCCCGAGCGACGCGCGTGCAGGTCGCCGCCGCCCAGCTCCTCGGCCGTGACGACCTCGCCGATCGCGGCCTTCACGAGCGGCGGCCCGCCCAGGAAGATCGTGCCCTGGTTCCGCACGATCACGGTCTCGTCGCTCATCGCAGGCACGTACGCGCCGCCCGCGGTGCACGAGCCCAGGACCGCCGCGATCTGCGGGATGCCCGCGGCCGAGAGCCGGGCCTGGTGGTAGAAGATCCGGCCGAAGTGGTCACGGTCGGGGAAGACCTCGGCCTGGAGCGGCAGGAACGCGCCGCCCGAGTCGACCAGGTAGATGCACGGCAGCCGGTTCTCGAGCGCGATCTCCTGGGCCCGCAGGTGCTTCTTGACCGTGAGCGGGTGGTAGGTGCCGCCCTTGACCGTCGCGTCGTTGCACACGACCAGCACCTGGCGGCCCTCGACCAGGCCGATCCCCGCGATCACGCCCGCGCCGGGCCACTCGCCGCCCAGCATCCCCTCGGCCGCGAGCGGCGCGATCTCCAGGAACGGGCTGCCCTCGTCGAGCAGGTGCTCGACGCGCTCGCGGGGCAGCAGCTTGCCGCGCGCGACGTGCCGGGTGCGCGCCTGCTCGGGGCCGCCGAGCGCGGCACGGGCCGAGCGCTCGCGCAGCCCCGCGACGAGCGCTCGCTGGGCCGCATCGTTGGCCAGGGCCGTGGCGGAGGCCGGGTCGACGGTCGTCCCCAGGACGTCGCCGACGCCCGGCGCGCGCGTGCTCGGCAGGGTCGCGGTCACGACGTGCCCCCCGTCCGGCGAGCGGCCTGCTCGTCAGGGGCAGCCGGGTCGCCCGGGTCGCCCGGGTCGCCCGCGAGCAGCAGGGCGAGCGCCGGGTCGGCGAGCAGCGCACCAAGCTCGGCGAGGAAGCGGGCGCCCTGCTCGCCGTCGACCACACGGTGGTCGAACGACAGGCTCAGCGTCACGACGTCGCGCAGCGCGACCTGGCCCTCGTGCTCCCACGGGCGGCGGCGCACGGCCCCGACGCCCAGGATCGCGGCCTCCCCCGGGACCAGGATCGGCGTCCCGGCGTCGACGCCGAACACCCCGACGTTGGTGATCGTGATGGTCCCGCCCGTCAGCCGCTCGGGCGCGGTGCGTCCGCTGCGGGCCGTCGCAGTGAGGTCCGCGAGCGCCTCGGCGAGGCCCGTGAGCCCGAGCGTGTGCGCGTCGGGCACGTGCGGCACGACGAGCCCTCGCTCGGTCGCGACCGCTATCCCCAGGTGCACGCGCGGGCTGTGGACGATCTCCGCGCTCCCGTCCGGCAGGTCCTCCCACCGGCTGGCGAGCGAGGGGTGCCGCGGCAGCACGACGCACAGCGCCCGCGCCACGAGCGCCAGGACCGTGATGCGCGTCCCGCGGGCGAGCGGGTGGCTCCGGAGCCGGTCGAGGAGCTCGGTGCTGGGCGTGACGTCGACCGTGAGGAAGACGGTCGCCTGGGGAGCGGTGAACGCGCTCGCGACCATCGCGGCGGCGGTGTGCTTGCGCACGCCGCGCACGGGGGTGCGCGTCTCGCGGGTGGCCGGGTCGCCCGTCCGGCGGCCGGGGGTCCCGTCGGCGCGCAGGCCCGACGGCGTCGCTCCCGCCCCATGGTCGGGCGCGGCCGGCACACGGTCCTCGTCGGGCGGGGGGAAGCTGCCGGCACGACGGGCTGCCGCGCGGGCCAGCCCGGACTGGCCGAGGATGTCGCGCAACGAGGTCGGCGCGAAGCGCCCCGTCGTGCGGAGCGCGGTCTCGTCCCCGTCGGCGTCCGTCCCGGTGGTGTCGTGGCCCGCTGTGCCGCGGTCGGCGACGTCGCCGGTCACGAACCCTCGGGACAGCGGGCCCGCGGCGGCCGTGCTCGGCAGGCCGTGGACGCCGTTGCGCTCGCGCCCCGTCCCCGCTCCTCGACCGGCCGGGGCGCCGGTCCCTGTCCCGGTCCGGTGGCCCGTCGCCTGTTCGGCCCCGGCTGCCGTGCCGTCCCTGGCCCCGGCCTGCGCGCAGCTCACGGCCGACAGGACGTCCTCGCGGGTCACGAGCCCGCGGGCCCCCGTCCCGACGACCCGTTCGAGGTGGACCCCGAGCAGCTTGGCGAGCCGGCGCACGGGCGGCGTCGAGCGCGGTCGCTCGGCCGGGACGGCCTCACCCGCACCCGCGATGGTCCCCGTACCGGTGCCGGGACGCTGGCCGGGCGCCGGCTCGTCCGTCGAGATCGGGCTGGTGGGGGTTCCGACCGGGCCTTCGACCCCCGTGCGGCCGTTCTCGATCGCGGCGCGAGCAGGAGCACGTCGGGCACGTCGCGCGGGTCGGCCCGACCGCTCCGGCCGCGCCCCGTACCCGACGAGGTTCGGCTGAGGCGCCTCCTCGGCGACCTCCGCGTCGCCGCCGGCCGAGTCCCCCGCGGAAGCCGCGCCGTCGGGCACCCGAACCGCCGTACCAGCGCCCGCCGAACTGCCCGCGGACGCACCGCCGTCGGGCGCTCGACCCGCCTGACCCTTGCCGGACGCCCTCCCCACGGACGCACCGCCGTCGGGCCGCGTGCCCGCGGAACCGCCTGACGAGGACGTGCCTCCCGGCGCCTCGCCCTCGTCGGGGACCTCGAACGTCACGAGGGGTTCCCCGACGTTGACCGTCTGCCCCGGCTCGGCGTGCAGCACCGTGACGACCCCGGCGTAGGGCGACGGGAGGTCGACGAGCGCCTTGGCGGTCTCGACCTCCGCGATGACCTGGTTCAGCTCGACCGTGTCGCCCGCGGCGACGTGCCAGCTCACGAGGTCGGACTCGGTGAGGCCCTCGCCGAGGTCGGGCAGGCGGAACTCGCGCGTGCTCATCACCGTGCCGCCCCCTCGAACGCCGGGCTGTCGGACTCGTCGTACGCCCCGCGCCCCAGGACGCGGTCCACGCCGTCGAGCAGGCGGTCGAGGTCGGGGACCTGGTGCTGCTCGAGCTTGGCGGGCGGGTACGGGACGTCGTGCCCCGTGACGCGGAAGGGCGCGGCCTCGAGATGCTCGAAGCAGCGCTCGGTCGCCGCCGCGGCGATCTCGGCGCCCAGGCCCGCCTGGTGCGGCGCCTCGTGCGCGACGACCAGGTGGCCCGTCTTGCGGACCGACGCCGCCACGGTCGCGTGGTCGATGGGCGAGAGCGAGCGCAGGTCCACGACCTCGACCGACACACCCTCGTCGGCGGCGGCGACGGCCGCGTCCCGGGCCGTCGTCACGAGCGACCCGAACGTCACCAGCGTGACGTCGGTGCCCGGCACCACGACGCGCGCTGCGTCCATGGGCGGTGCCGAGCGGAGGTCGGCCGCCTCGTTGACCTCGCCCTTGAGGTGGTAGCGACGCTTGGGCTCGAAGAACACGACCGGGTCGTCGCACGCGATGGCCTGCTGGAGCACGGTGTACGCGTCCTGCGGGTCCGAGACGGTCACGACGCGCAGTCCCGCGGTGTGCGCGAAGTACGCCTCGGGCGACTCCGAGTGGTGCTCGGCGGCACCGAGCCCCCCGCCCACGGGGATGCGGATCGTGATCGGCAGGCGCACGGCCCCGCCCGTGCGGGCGTGCATCTTGGCGAGCTGGGACACGATCTGGTCAAACGCGACGTACACGAACCCGTCGAACTGGATCTCGCACACGGGCCGGTAGCCGCGGTACGCGAGGCCCACGGCCGTGCCCAGGATGCCCGACTCGGCGAGCGGGGTGTCGAGCACGCGGCGCGGCCCGAACTCCTTCTGCAGCCCGTCGGTCACGCGGTACACGCCACCGAGCCGGCCCACGTCCTCACCCATGACGACGACCTTGTCGTCGTTCGCGAGCGACCTGCGCAACCCCGCGTTGAGGGCCTTGGCGAGCGTCAGGGTGGTCATCGGGCGCCTCCGGTCGGTGCGTCGGTGCCGGTGGCCGGGTCGGTGGTGCCGGCGGCGGGGTCGGCGGGCCCGTCGCCGTCCGCACCGTCGGCGAACCCCTCGAGGTACTGCGCGTACGCGGCGCGCTCGGCCGCGAGCGCCGCGTGCGGCTCGGCGTAGACGTGGTCGAAGATCGTGAGCGCGGGCGGGTCCTCGAGCGCGATGCACCCGGCCCGCAGCTCGGCCGCGGCCCGGTCGGCGACGCCCTGGACGCGGGCCTCCTCGTCGGCGGTCAGCAGGCCGAGCCCCGTGAGGTAGGTCCGGTAGCGGGAGATCGGGTCGCGGCCCGCCCAGGTCTCGAGCTCCGCGGGGTCGCGGTAGCGCGTGGGGTCGTCGGCCGTGGTGTGCGGGCCCATGCGGTAGGTCACGGCCTCGACGAACGTGGCGCCGCCGCCCGTGCGGGCCCTGTCGAGGGCCTCGTGCATGACGGCGAGGACCGCGAGGACGTCGTTGCCGTCGACGCGCACGCCCGGGAGCCCGAACCCCGCGGCGCGGTCGACGAGCGGCACGGTCGACTGGATTGTTACGGGCTCCGAGATCGCCCACTGGTTGTTCTGGCAGAAGAACACCACGGGGGCGCCGTAGGTCGCGGCGAAGACGAACGCCTCGTTGACGTCGCCCTGGCTCATGGCGCCGTCGCCCAGGTAGGCGACCGCGACGGCGTCGGCACCGTCGTTCTGGACGCCCATGGCGTAGCCCGTCGCGTGCAGGGTCTGGGCGCCGATGATGACCTGAGGCGTCGCCATGTTGACCGCGTACGGGTCCCAGCCCGACGCCGTCACGCCGCGCCACACCCGCACGAGCTCGACGAGCGCGACACCCCGCGTGTACGCCACGGCGTGCTCGCGATAGCTCGAGAACACGAAGTCGTCGGCGTGCAGCGCCCGGCCCGACCCGATCTGCGCGGCCTCCTGGCCCAGCAGCGGGGGCCACAGCGCGAGCTCACCCTGGCGTTGGAGGGCCGTGGCCTCGGCATCGAGGCGCCGCACCACGATCATGTCCTCGTAGAGGCGCAGCGCGAGCGCGGGGTCCGCGTCGAGCCCTTCGAGCCATCGGTCGTACTGCGTCGATCCGTGTCGTGCACCGGTCTCGTCGAGCAGCTGGACGGCGTCCAGCCCCGTTCCCCGCACTACCCGGCTGTCCACCTGGCTGGGCGTCATCGCGTCACCTCGCGTCTGCTCCCGTGCTCACCGTCGAGCACCCCGGCGCTCCTCGTCGAGCACCGGATACCGCGAACGTAACCCCACCCCGCACATGGCTCCAGTCATCACGGAAAGGCTGGGCAGTGTGCTGCGCGTCACAGGGATAGGCTGAACACTGTGCGCAGCTACGATGCCGTCGACCTCGATCTCCTCGTCGCGCTCGCGAAGGACCCGCGCGGCACGATCGTCGCGCTCGCCGAGCGCCTGCGGCTCTCGCGGAACACGGTGCACGCACGCATGGCCCACCTCGAGGAGGCCGGTGCGTTCCTCGACTTCGACCGGCGCATCGACCCGGAGTTCCTGGGGCACCCGCTGACGGCGTTCATCGAGGTCGAGGTCAAGCAGAAGGAGCTGAGCCGCATCGTGGCGACGCTCGCGGAGATCCCCGAGGTCCTCCAGGCCCACGGCCGCTCGGGCACGTCGGACCTGCGGGTACTGGTCGCGTGCCGCACCACGGACCACCTGTTCCGCATCGACGCCGCGATCCTCGCGATCGACGGTGTCGAGCGCACCGAGACCTCGCTCTCGATGGGCGAGCTCATCCCCTACCGGGTGCGGCCGCTGATCGAGCGGGCGCGCAAGACCCTCTGACGAGGGCGTGGGCCGGAGTCAGCGGCAGAGGGGTCGACGGCGGAGTGATCAGCGACTGAGGGCCCGCGGCGGGGGGGCAGCGCCCGGGGGCGGAGCCCTCGACGAGCAGGTTCGGCTGGGCAGGAACGGCGTTCGCTGAGCAGGAGCCGCTCCTGGTCAGCCGAACAGCCCCGACACAAGCCCCCGGACCCGGCGTGGGCCGGGTCAGCGGGGGCAACCACTTCCCCCGTCCTCACCGCAGGTCGCGCAGGTACGCCGCAGCGCCGTCGAACGCGGCCATGCGCCGCTCGTAGTAGACCGCGAGGATCAGCAGCAGCCCGCCCGCGGCGGTCAGCGTGAGCATCCACGGCCCGGCCGAGATGGCCGTCCCGAGCTGGCTCACGAACACCACGAGGATCTCGACCGGGAGCACCACGACGCCCAGGACGAACGGTGCCGCGAGGTGCAGGCGCGTCCCGACCAGCACGGCCGCGAGCGCGAGCCCGACCACGAGCACGGCCCGCCAGGTCCGGGCGTCGGTGTAGGTCGCGAGGACCGAGGGGCCCAGCGTCGCGGCGATCCCGACCGCGAGCGTGCGCCACGAGCCCACGAACCCGACGGGCCAGTCCGCGAGCCGCGCCACCGGCGCTCGTCCCGGCGCGGGCGCGGGACCCGACGACGCCACGAACGCCAGGTATCCCGCGACCAGCAGGCCCGCCCCGAGGGGCAGGGAGAAGACCTCGACACGCAGCTCGCGCGGGGACCAAGCGCCGATCGCGGTGACGAGCGCGAGCCCCCACACGAACCACGCCGGAGGCCAGCGCAGGTCCTCGGGCGCCGTCGTGCGCAGCGCCTGGCGCACGGTGTGCACGACGAGCACCAGGAGCGCGACCTCGAGCGACCAGGTCAGGACGATCGCGGTCCAGCTCTCGCCGACCGCGGCCACGGGCCCGACGACGGCGAGCACCATCGCGGGCGCGGCCCACCACCGCCGGGCCGTGGGGGCGAGCCGGAGGTGGGCGACGTCGTCGGGCCCGGCGCCCGTCGCCCCTGGCCCCGTGGACGCCGCCGACACCACCCGGTGTCCCGCGAGCGCCGCGAGCGCGGCCCCGGCCGCGGACCAGGCGAGCGCCCCGAGGTAGGTCGCCGTCGGGTCGTCCCCGGCGCCCCCCGAGGCTGCGACGAACCGCAGCGCGGCGGCCAGGCCGCCGACCGACGCGAGCACCGCGGCGAGCGACAGGTACGTCGCGGCATCCCTCGCCCACGAGGTGCTGACGCGGGTGCCGCGGGCCGCGAGCCGGCGGGCGACCTCACCACCGACGACGAGCACGAGCCCCAGGGCGAGGAGCACGGGGTTGCGCCACGGACCCGCGTCGGGCAGGAGGATCGAGACGAGCAGCGACGGCACCACGAGCAGTTCGAGGCCCCCCGCGACCAGGCGTCGACCACCCGGTCCGCGACGCGCGAGGATCCCGCCGACCACGACCGCCGCGAGCGCGGGCGGCGCGGTGTACGCCTCGACGAGACCGACCCCGAGCAGGCTCAGCAAGGACCACAGCGCCCCGACCCACAGCACGGCCGCGAGCCACCACGTCCAGCGGCGGGCGGGTCGACCCGCGACGACCGCGGCGCCGGTCCCCAGGACCAGGAGCACGATCATCGCGGTCTCGGGCCCCGCCGAGACGCGCACCAGCGAGAGCAGGACCGCGACCGCGGCCGTGACGAGCGTGCTGACCTCGACCGCCCGGCCGACCGGCTCGGTGTGCACGTCCGGGAGCCCGCGCGCGCCGAGGAACGCGAGGGCCTGCGGGACGGCCACGGCCGCGCCGGCCGTGAGGATCGCGACGAGCGGGAGCACGACGGGCGACCCGCTGCCCGGGACGAGCTCCGCGCCCAGGCACACGAGCACGACCGAGGCCGTCGGGAGCAGGAGCCCGGCCGCCGCGACCCGCACGGCGCGCGTCATCCCGGGGCGTCGCGTCAGGACCAGGACGGCCTCGAGCGCGAGCATGGTCGCGGCGGCCACGGCCGACCAGTAGCTGCGCTCCTCGAGGACCGAGGCCACGCCCAGGACGAACGGCACCGACGTCGTGACCAGGACGGCCCACCACGAGGGACGGTCGACGGCCCGCAGGCGCGTCACGACGATCGCCACGACCGAGGCCGTGACCGACACGACCGCGAGCGCCTCGACCCCTGCGAGGCCCGCCCACCCGAGCGTCATGCCCAGAACCAGGAGCGCATACCCGTAGCCGAGGCCCACGAGGTACGGGCGGACCCCCGCGGGCACGACCCGTCGGGCGAGCAGCAGGAGCCCCAGCACGACGGCGCTGCCCAGGACCGCGGTCGGGCGCGCCGCCCAGGAGACGACGGCCGCCATGCCCGTCAGGGCGAACGTGCCCGCGAGGGCGGCCATGGCCCAGCGGGCACGTTCCGACCTCACGGACCTCGGGAGGGCCTCGGGGACGACGACCGTCGGAGATCCGGTGTCAGAACTGGGCCGGTCCCCGGACCGGCGTGCTTCTGACAACTGGTCGGTGAGCACCAGGGCCACGAGAGCCAGGGCCGCGAGCAGCCCGAACGACGTGAGCGCAGCCCACGCCGGGTGCAGCGCGATCCCGGTGAGCAGGAAGAGCACGACCCACGGCAGGCCGGCCCGGGCACCCGAGCCGAGCCACGTCCCGAGGCGGAGCACGCTCAGGCCGAGGAGCGCCAGGGCGAGGGCACCGACCCCGACGAGCGCGGCCGTCGTCGTCGCGTCGTCGAACACGCCGTCCTGGGCGAGCGGGACGTCCGTGAACGACCACTGCGGACCTGCCGCCCGGACCGATGTCAGCGCGACCAGCACGCGCGCGGCCAGGTACCCGACCGCCGGGAGGGTCGCCGTCGCGAAGACCACGAGCGCGCCCGTCACGAGCGCCTCCCGGGAGCGTGCCGTGGCCCGCGCGGCCGTCGCGGCCGCGACCAGGACGGCGCCGGCCGCGAGCCCGGCGACGGGGGCCAGGCCGATCGACCACGGCCAGTGCCCGACGCCGAGCAGCACCGCCGCGAGGACCGCCACCGCGCCCGTGACCCACCACCAGAGCCGCTGCCCCGTGCACCGCGCAAGGATCGCGGCCGTCGCAGCACCCCCGACCATGACCAGGGCCGCGCCGCTCCACCCGGGCAGCCACGAGACCGGCGGGACGGCCAGTCCGACGAGGAGCGCGGTCGGGTACACGAGGTAGCGCGCGACCTGGAGCACGGTCGTCTCCGCGACCAGACGGGATCCGAGCCTGGCCCCCGAGACGCGCGCGACCGGCAGCTCCAGGAGGGTCACGAGGCAGGCCGCGAGCATGCCGACCGCGTACACCCCGGACTCCGTCCCGAGGTCCCCGGACGCGCCCCCGGCGACCGCTCCCGCGAGGACCACGGGAACCACCGGGGCGAGGATCAGCCCGGCGGCGCTCCAGGTCCGCATGCGCACCAGGTGCCCGGCCACCAGCAGACCCGCCGAGACGAGGAGCAGCAGCATGCCGCGCGCGAGCGCCGGGTCCGTGCCACCGAGCAGCCCGGCGCTCAGGAGCAGCTCGACGTCGACGAGCAGCAGGACGACGCCGAGCGCACCGATCGACTCGGCCGAGGCGCCCATGCCCCGCAGGCGCAGGAACACGGCGGCCCCGAGCGCGAGGAGCGTGACGACGCCCGTGACGAGCGCCCGGACCGCGAGGTCGTCCGCGAGCGTGAAGAAGACGAACACGATCGTCGCGACCGCGAGCAGCCCGGCCCCTGCGCTCGCGAGGATGGGCTGGAGGCCGACGCTCGACCGGGTCGGTGCCGGTGCCGGTGCCGGTGCCGCGGGAGCGGTGTACACCGGTCGGCGCGCTGCGCCCGCCACGGGCACGGGGGGCTGGGGGCGGGCTGGGGCCCCCTGGGCGCGGAGCCGCTCGTCCGCGGACCGCAGGGCGCGCAGACCGGCGGCTCGCCGGTCGAGCGCGGCGGCCGCGTCGCGCGACGCGCGCAGCACCTCGACCGCCCACGGCCCCGACAGGGCGAGGCCGCACGCCTCGCAGCGGGTCGACGTGAGGACGGCCCCGCACCCGGGGCACGCGTGCTGGTCGCGCAGCCGCTCCGTCGCGACCTCGACCCACTGTTCGCTCATGCGCACATCATGGCGAACTCCCAGGTCAGGCATCGGCCCGTCCCGTGGGGTGTCGGTGTCGATCAGGTGAAGGGGGTGCTCCGGGCCAGGTCGTCGTCGCGGTCCGGGTCCACCGTCCCGCCCGAGGCGTCCGCGCGAACCACGGTGCCTGCGGCATCGACGGTGCCCAGCGCGCCCGTCGGCACCGTCACGGCAGCGATCGCGGTCGTGAGCGGGATCGCGAGCACGAGCCCGATCGACCCGACGAGCGTCCGGACGACCTCCTCGGCGATCTCCCCCGAGGTCAGGCTCACGCCGAGCGCCTGGTCGGACAGCCAGACCGCCATGAGCAGCGGCAGGGCCGCCCCCACGTAGGCGAACGCGATGGTGTAGACGGTCGAGGCGATGTGGTCGCGGCCGATCCGCATGGCCCGGGAGAAGAGCTCGCGCCGTGAGGCGCCCGGCGCGAGCGCGCGCAGCTCCCACACGGTCGACGCCTGGGTGATCGTGACGTCGTTGAGCACGCCCATCCCGGCGAGGACGATCCCGCAGATCGCGATGCCCTGGAGGTCGATCGCGGGGGCGTAGGACGGGAGCCAGAGCGCCTCCTCGGACGTGAGCCCGGTGATGTGCGAGGTCCGGGCGCCCCACGCGGCCAGGACGGCCGTCAGCGCCAGGCCGACGAGCGTGCCGACCATGGCGGTCGACGTCCGGGCCGTGAACCCGTGGGCCACGTAGAGCACCACGAACATCACGGCCGACGACGTCACGAGGGCCACGTAGAGGGAGCTCTGGCCCGAGAGCAGGGCGGGCAGCGTGAACTGCCCGATCACGACGAGCGCGACGGCGAGCCCCGCGAGCGCCGCGAGCCCGCGCAACCGGGCGACCGCGAGCACGAGGACCGCGTAGGCGATCGCGAGCAGGGCGATCGGGATGCCGCGCTCGAAGTCCAGGAAGACGTAGGGGGTCCCCCCGTCGCCCGCAGCCTGCTCGATGTGGAGGAGGCGGAGCCTGTCGCCGACCTCGAAGCCGTGGTGGACGTACTCGGGTGGTGCGACCACCTCGACCTCGGTGCCGTCGTCGAGACGTACGGGGACCAGACCGGTCTCGACCTCAGCCTCACCGGTCACCTCGCCGAACACCACGAACGCGCCCTGGGCGGTCACCGGGATCTGGTCCGGCACGTCGGCACCGCGGGGCCAGAGCGCGACGAGCCCGACGATCGTCAGCACCAGCGCGGGGACCAGGATCGCCGCGAGCACGAGCCGGACCCGTCTGCTCGCAGGGGGCGTCGGGCCGTCGCCGTGCGCGTGCGCGTGGGCGGGCCCGCCACGGTCAGGACTGCTCCGTGCTCGCCGTGCTCGCCTCGTCGGGTGCTGCGGGACGCTCATGGTGCCCTTCGGTCGGGGTCGGGCGCACGCCCTGGACCCGCCCACCTTAGAGAATGAGAACAGTTATCGCTAGCGCTCCACGCCCGACCGCCACGCACCCAGGGCACGACACAGGCCCGGGTGCCCGACGTCGTCGGGCACCCGGGCCTGTGTCAGTGGTGCGGGGCACGGCCCCGCGGTGCGGCACGCCTCAGCGCGCCGCGAGGATCACTTGGTGACGGCCTTCTTCAGGAGGCTGCCGGCGCTGATCTTGACACCGAAGCCGGCGGGGATCTGGATCTCCTCGCCGGTGCGGGGGTTGCGGCCCGTGCGAGCGGCACGCTCGACGCGCTCGACCGAGAGCAGGCCGGTGACCTTGACGGCCTCGCCGTTGCCGAGCGACTCGACGAGGACTTCCTGGAACGCGTTGAGGGCGTTCTCGGCCTGAGCCTTGGTCAGGTCGGACTTTGCGGCGATGGCCGAGACGAGCTCAGACTTGTTGAGCGACATGCGGATCCCTTCATCGGTTCACGCCTCGCGGTGGGCACCGCGCGACGTTGAGGTCTCAGTTTGCCAGCCGTGAGGCGGGACTTCGTGGACAACACTAAGGAATCTACGGGGGTTTCCGCGCGTTTCCGCGCCGAACGTGTTTCTCTGAACGCGGAATCTTGCCCGTTTTGCCCTGAATGTGACCTACTTGGCGCCCCCGGGGCCCCCGGAGGAGCTCCACGCGCACAAGATCCGCACACGCGAGCGACGCCCCGACGACGCGCCCACAGCCCCGTTCGCCGTCTCTCGGCAGGCTGCAGCACGCCCCGGTACGCACGGAGCCGCCCACCCAGAGGGGTGGGCGGCTCTCCTGGCCACGAGCTGGCGACCGCGGCCCGACGACGAGCGACGGCTCAGCGGCCCTCGCTCTTCGCGGCACCTCCCGTGGCGCCCTTGCCGTAGCGCTGACGGAACTTCTCGACGCGGCCGGCGGTGTCCACGACGCGCGCGGTACCCGTGTAGAACGGGTGGCTCGCGCTCGAGATGTCGACGTCGACGACCGGGTAGGTGTTGCCGTCGGTCCACACGATCGTCTTGTCCGGACGGCCAGGACCCGACGCGCTGGTCCCCGCGAGGGTGGACCGCGTCAGGAACGCGAAGTCGGCCGAGATGTCGCGGAACACGACCGGTCCGTACTCGGGGTGGATGTCCTTCTTCATGGGTGCTCCTCTACGACTCTCGACTGCTGGGCTCTCGACGGGTGTCGACTACCAGCTGGACTTGGTGACGCCCGGCAGCTCCCCGCGGTGCGCCATGTCGCGCAGCCGGATGCGGGAGAGGCCGAAACGCCGGTTGTACGCGCGCGGACGACCGTCGACCACGTCGCGGTTGCGCAGGCGGGTCGCGCTCGCGTCGCGGGGCTGCTTGCGCAGCTCGGTCGCGGCCGCCTCCTTCTCGGCGTCCGAGGCGCTGGGCGACGCGATGATCCTCTTGAGCTCGGCGCGCCGCTCGGCGTACCGGGCGACGACCACCTCGCGCTGCTCGTTGCGCGCGATCTTGGACTTCTTGGCCATGCGGCTCCCCTTACCGTTCCTCGCGGAACGCGACGTGTGCCCGGGCGACCGGGTCGTACTTGAGCAGGGTCAGCCGGTCCGGGTCGTTCCGACGGTTCTTGCGGGTCACGTACGTGTACCCGGTCCCTGCGGTCGAGCGCAGCCTGACCACGGGTCGCAGCTCGGTGCGTGCTGCCATCAGACCTTCTCCCCTCGAGCGATGATGCGTGCGACGACCGCGTCGATCCCTCGACGGTCGATCGTCCTGATCCCCTGGGCGCTCACTCTCAGCCTGACATGCCGGCCCAGTGACGGCACCCAGTAGCGCTTGTGCTGGATGTTGGGGTCGAAGCGACGCCTGGTCCGCACGTGCGAGTGCGAGATCGAGCGGCCGAACCCCGGCGAGGTGCCGAGCACCTGGCAGACGGCGGACATGAGCTTCCCTTCGGTGGGTCGTGGGACCCGAGAATACTTAATGAGAACCATTCTCGTCAAGAGGTATGCTCTCGACTGATGAGAACCGTTCTCTGTAGAGGTGGAGCGTCCAGATGCCCGCAGATATTCCCGGGGCCCCCGGCACGGCAGCGAGCCGCCGCGCGGCCTCACCGGCCCCGACGAGCAGCGGCTCGGCCGCCGACCCGAGCGACGCGCCGGGCCGCATCCCGCTCAGCGTGCTCGCCACGATCGACCCGGTGCTGCGCGATACCACGGTCTTCGGGCTCGTGACCGACACCCCGCGGTCGGTCGTCCTGCGCCACGACATCCGTGCCGAGGACGGGACCCTGCGCCGCCTCGTCGTGGACGCGACCGGGGTCGTCGAGGACACGCTCGTCGACCTCGAGCACGCGTGCCTGTCGTGCGCGGTCCGCGAGGACGCGATCCCCACGCTGCGCGGCCTCGCACGCGACGGACGCTGGGACCAGGTGCTCCTCGCGCTGCCCGTGTCGGCCGAGCCGCTGCCGGTCGCGCGGGCCCTGGGCGGCGCGACCCGGCCCGGGGGTGCGCTCGACGGGTTGCGGCTCGCCACGGTCCTCACGGTCGTCGACCTCGCCGCGGTCGAGACCGATCTCCTCGACGACGACCTGCTCGAGGAGCGCGGCCTCGCGCTCACCGCCGCCGACCACCGCTCGGTCGGCGAGGTGCTCGCGGCCCAGGTCGAGCACGCCGACCTCGTGGTCACGACGGGCGCGCCCTGCCCGGCCCTCCTGGACGGTCCCGGGACGCCCACCCGACGCCCCCTGCCCGACGGCGCCTCCCACCCGGGCGCGTCCGCTGCGGTCCACGCCGCGCAGGACAGGCGGCACGCGAGCGCACGCACGGGATCGGGCCTCGTCGACAGGCTCATGGCCGACGGCTCGACCCGGCTCGACAGCCTCGACGGGCTGCATCTCGCGGACCTGTCCGCGGCGACGCACGACGCGACCCGCGCCGAGCGCCGCGCCCACCCGTTCGGGACGCGCGCCGTCGTCGGGCAGGACGAGGAGACCGGGACCTGGACCCTCGAGCTGTCCTCCGACCTGCCGTTCGACCCGCAGCGCCTCCTGCACCAGGTCCGGCGCCTCGGGACCGGGCGCCTGCGCAGCCGCGGCGTGTTCTGGGTCCCCAACCGGCCCGACTCGATGTGCGCGTGGGACGGCGCGGGCGGGCAGCTGAGCATCGGAGAGGTCGGGACGTGGGAGGACCTCGCGCCCCGGACCCGGCTGGTCTTCACGGGGGCAGCCGACTCGGCCGGGGACCGCGACGAGCTGCGCGCGGCGTTCACCGAGATCCTCGCGACGCGCGAGGAGGTCGCCGACGGCGGGCTGCGCTGGCTCGGCCGTGAGGACGTGCTCGCTCCCTGGCTCGGGGCGCGCACCGACGCCGTCTGACGACGAGCAAGGCCCCGGGAACCGTCGTGGGTCCCGGGGCCTTGCTCGTGGTGCTCGACGGCCGGCTCGCACCGGCCGCCGACCGTCCGCCGGGAGCACCCCCGGCGGACGCCTCGCGGGCTAGCCGCAGCTCGTGGCCGCGTACTCGCTCTCGATCGTGGTCGTGACCTCCTTGCCGTCGACCGTGGCGGTCGCCGTCACGGTCGCCGTGCCCGCCTCGATCGCGTCCTTGCGGGTCGTGAACGTCTGGCTGGCGCTCTTGCCCGGCTGGACCTGCTGGAAGGTCTTGGTGCCGAACGGCGTGGAGATCTTCACGTCGACCGGGAAGTCCTCCTCGTTGACCGCGCGGACCGCGAGCTGGACGCGCGAGGCCGCGCACTGGGCCTTGGCCGTCGTGGTGACCTCGAGCTCGGGCTCGGGCTCGACCGGGTCGGCACAGGACACCTTGGCGGAGCCCCAGTCGGCGTGGTCGTTGCCGTTGCCGTCGCCGCCGTCGGTCACGATCAGGTCGAGGTAGCGGACCCCCGTGACCGGCACGTCCAGGTCGACGGTCTTGCCGCCGCCCTTGAGCACCTCGGTCTGGGCGAGCTGGGTGCCGTCACCCACGACCTTGAACTGCACCGTGCCCTTGGTGCCCTGGACGTCGTCGACCCCCACGGTCGCCGTGAACGCGTCGCACTGCGCGGCGAGGAAGACCCGGACCGACGAGTTCGCGTGCGTGCCGAGGCCCTTCTCGTGCACGACGCCGCGCAGCGAGAGCGGCTTGCCGTCCTTCTCGCCCTGCTCGCCGTTGGACAGGTCGCGCTCGACCGGTCCCCACCCGTTGGTCGTCGAGACGAACGGCAGGTCGCTGACCCAGTTCTCGCCACCGTTCGGCGGCACGACGACCCACACCGACTGGCCGGCCTCGACCGACCGCTCGCCGACGGGCGCAGCCGTGGTCGTGTACGAGCCGCCCGAGGTGAGCGTGTAGGCGTCGGCGGTGATCTTGCCGTGCGGGGTGACCTGCCACGTCGTGGTCAGGACGCCGCCAGCCGGGAGCGTGGCCGCGGTCGAGGCGTTGGTCGCCTCGACCTCCCAGCCCTCGGGCACGTCGAGCGTCACCGCGACGTCCGCGACGGCCACGGGCTCGTGGACCGTGAGGCGCGTCGTGACGGTGCTCGCGACGTCGGGCTCGAACGCGACGGGTCCGGGGGACACCGTCAGGGACGCGCAGGCCGGGGTGGCCTCGGCCGGACCCAGGTCCACGACGCGGAAGTCGTCGAGGATCAGGTCGGACTGGTTGCCGCCCGCGGTGAGCTTGCGCAGCCCCACCCAGGTGTCGCCGCAGCCGCTGGCCACGACGTCCTCGGAGAACGTCGCGGTCGTGCGCTGCTGCCCCAGCGGGGCCGCGTGGGTCTCGACCGACGCCGGGGCGCCGCTCGCGACCGAGTCGTAGCCCGTGACCCACTGGTACTCGCCGCCGTTGCCCGACTGGTAGTCGAAGCTCACGCGGTACTGACGCCCCGCCTCGAGCTTCACGGTGCTGGGCACGGTGCGGTAGACGAGGCCCTTGTTCTCCTCGTGCGCCTTGAGCGACCAGTCGCCGGACAGCGCGTCGTCGACGAGCTTCCCGTTCCAGCCGGCCTGCGTGTAGGGCGCGTTGCGCTGGGCGATGTGCGTGCGCGGGTCGGTCACGCCGCCCGCGTCGCCCTTGACGAACGGTCCCCAGCCCTGGGGCACGTTCTCGAAGTCCTCGAACGCGACGACCGTGCCGGTCTCACCCTCGACGGCCGGGGCCACCGAGCGCGTGGCGCTCACGACGCGCAGGTCGTCGACCCGCACGACGGCGTCGCCCGCCGAGGCGGAGACCGTCAGCGTCGGGCGGGCCGGGCCCGTGACGTCGACGAGCACCTGGACGCGCTGGTAGTAGCGGTTGTTCTTCTCGTCGGCCGCGACGAGGTTCTTGGCGGTCGAGCGCTCGACGACGGTGCTCGCGTTCTGCGCGACGCCCTCGCCCGAGACGGACAGGGTGGTCGAGCGGGACTTCCCGGGCTGGACCTCGACCCACGCGCTCACGGCGTAGGTCCCGGTCGAGAGCTCACCGAGCTGCTGGCTCAGCGACGAGGCGCCCGCACCGAGCGTCGCGACGCGCTGCCCGTTGGCGAGCGTCTCGATGCCCGTGGTGCCGGTCGTCTCGTACGCGTCGAGCGTCGCGGCGTTGAAGCCGGGGTCGACGATGCCGCTCGCGGCGCCCCACGCGACGTCCTCGGCCGAGGGGGTCGCGACGCCCTGCGGGTACAGCACGTAGGGCTGGCCCGCGGTCGCGTCGACCGTGACCTTGCCGCCCGTGACCGGGACGTCCGCGACCTTCTCGCGGCCCGTGGTCGTGAGCTTGTACATGGTCAGGCTCGTGGCCCCGGCGAGCTCGTCCGTGAGGGTCCACGTGGTCGAGCCGCCGGCCGGGTTGTAGTGGTAGAGCTTGCTGCCCTCGGCAGCCTCTCCCTCGAGCCCGGGGGCGTCGGACGCGTTCCACGGCAGGAGGTAGGTGCCGCCCTGGGCGACGACGGCGTCCCCGACGAGGATCTGCCGGTCGGCCGCGGTCGTGCCGCGGGCCGAGACGTCACCCCTGAAGTCGATCCGGTCGGTGCCCCAGCGCACGATCTCCTGGTGCTGGAGGAACTTGGTCGGGACGTTGGTCGTCCAGATGTTCTTGTAGAACGCGTTCCAGTCGGTCTGCCCGGTCCAGCCCTCGAACTCGACGAGCCGCGCGTTGCCGAGCAGCGGGTGCGGGTTCCAGGTGTCCTTCTCGGCGTTGTCGATGAAGCGCACGATCTGGGAGTTCAGGCCCTTGTTCGCGGCGCCGCCGTAGTTCTCGTCGGCGGACCAGTGGCTCCACAGCGAGTTCGCCTCGAACTTGTCGGACCACTCGGTCGCGATCTGGAGGTCGTTGGCGCGGGCCGCGTCCGCGAGGGCGCGGGCCTGCCAGCCGAAGTTGTAGTAGACGTCGACGTAGAGGAGGTCCAGGTTGCCCTGGGTCTCGTCGGCGAGCTGGCCGATGCGCGCGGCCAGGTCGCCGCTGTTCACGTCGCGACGCTGGTCGATGTAGTACGACTGGCCGAGCCAGTTCCAGCCCTTGGCCGAGGGGTCGACGAGTTCGTCGGAGAAGGCGTTCGCCTCGGCGTAGGCCTCGGTCGCGTTGATGTGGACGCCGAAGTCGGCGTTCCAGTCGCCACCCTGCGCGAGCAGCGTGTTCATGTCCTCGAGGCCGCCCGCGCGCTCGTTGTAGTTTCCGCCGTAGTCGGGGTGCGCGGAGTCGTGCCCCTCGGAGCCGTAGCCCTTGAGCAGCGCCATCTGGCCCAGGCCGTCGGTCGCGAGCGAGATGCGCTTGACGTCGTCGAGCGTGCGCAGGAACGGGTGCGTGGCCTGCGAGGCAAAGTTGAACGGGATGTGGGTCACGACGCGGTCGGCGACCTGGTCGGCGCCGAGCGCCTTGGGGGCGGTCGCGCGGAACGCGATCGCGCCGTCCTGCCAGTCGACCTTGTCGTCGGCGTTGGCGTCGGCCGTCACGACGACGGTCGCGTACGGGAGCTCCTCGGTGACCGGCGAGCCCTGGGCCCGGTAGGTCCACGCGCCGCTCCAGACGCCCACGCGCACGCCGCCGTCGGCCGCGCGCGCCTGGCGCTGCAGGCGGTTGCCGTCCGCGGCGGCCTTGCCGTTGGCCTCGTCGTAGACGCTGTTGGTCACGATCGTGGCCGACAGCGCGCTCGTGCTCACGATCGCGTACGCGGACCCGACCGGGTTCGCGTTGACGGGGGTCTGCCCCGTGACGGACGTGAACGTGTCGCCGACCTTGCCGCGGTCCGGGCTGATGACCGCCGAGGCGACCACGGCCGACGGGTCGGCCGACGAGACCGAGAGCAGGTCGTGGCCCGGGACCTCGATGGTCCCGACGCGGAACGCCTCGGTGTCGGTCACGCCCGTGACGCGGAACGTCACGGCGCTGCCCTCGACCTCGAGGCGCGTGTCGATGCTGACGCCCGCGAGGTCGGGGAACGTCAGGCGGTAGTCCCGGCTCGTCTCGCCGGGCTCGCCCGCCTCGACAGCGACGGCCCGGTCGGTGCCGTTGAGGCGCACCTTCGTGACGGTCGCGGTGCTGCCCGCGAGCGAGGCACCCGACGCGCGGTCGGTGTAGCTCAGGACCCGCGGGAAGTCCGCGGCGACCTGGACGTCGAGCTGCGCCGAGCGCAGCGTGGCCGCGCCCTCGACGCTCGCGGCCGCGACCTGCTCGGCCGTCAGGCCGAGGGCAGAGAGCGACGTCGCGCTGCTCGCCGGGGTGTGGACCGCCGCGGCCGCGGCGGGCAGCGCCGCGAACGGCACCACCACCGCGGTCGCGAGCGCCACGAGGCTGCGGGCACGGCGCGAGGCGCCACCCGGGTGGGAACCGGCCCGAGGGCCAGGGGAATGTCGAACCATGTGCTGATCTCCTTCGATAGCAGTTCATCGGCCGTCCCCCGACCGACGGGCGTCACAGCTCTTCGACGTACTCCTCGGGCTCGCCGAGGACGGCCTCGTCCGTCAGCTCGAGGTCGGAACCGACCGCGTGCAGCTCGAGGACCGTGACGGTGTTGCTCCCCGCGCGCAGCAGCGGCGCGGGGACGTAGAGGGTGTGCTGGGGGCCGCGCTCCCAGTAGCGGCCGAGCAGCACGTCGTTGACCCACACGAAGCCCTTGGTCCAGCCGGGCAGGGTCAGGAAGGTGTCGGCGGGCTCGTCGAGGTCGAGGGCCGTCCGGGCCAGGACGCCCTGGGGCCCGACGGCGTCGCGGGGCACGCTCGGGGCGTCCGCGGCGTCGGGCTCACCCGCCGCCCACAGTCCGTCCACGGGCAGCAGGTCGAGCGGCAGCGACCGCGAGGTCCAGCCGTGCACGATCCGGCGCTCGACCAGGACGTCGCCCAGGATCCCCTTGTGCTCACCGAGCCGGGGGCCGTAGTTGATGCGGCCGAGGTTCTCCACGAGGATCTCGAGCCGCACGGGCACGCCCTCCCCGTGGACCGTGAGCCCGCGGTGCGAGGTCTCGCGCTCCAGCACGCCGACCTCCCGGCCGTCGACGTAGACCGTCGCGCGGTCGTGCAGCCCGAGGACCGAGAGCGTGCTGTCCCCCGGAGGGAGCACGGGCGTGGCCGTGTGGAGCACGAGCCCGGCGTTCTGTCCGAGCTCCTCGAACGTCAGGGGCGACGACCGGACGACCGCAGCGCCCGACGCCCGCAGCGCGGGCAGGAGCGGGCGCGTGCTCACGGGCGGCAGGGCGCGCGCGGCGAGCTTGGGCGACGGCGCGATCCACCGGTCGTCCTGGGCGTCCTCGGGGATCCGGGTCCCGTGCGCGGCGTGCTCGGACAAGACCTTGCGCAGCGCGAAGAACTTGGGGGTCACGCTCCCGTCCTCGGCCACCGCGGCGTCCGAGTCGTAGCTCGTGACCGTGGGCTGCAGGCGGGTCCCGTCGTGGTTCGCTCCGGCCGTGAGCCCGAAGTTGGTGCCACCGTGCGCCATGTAGAGGCTCACGGAGCCGCCGAGGTCGAGGAGGTCGCGCACGTCGGCCGCGGCGCTGTCCGCACCGCGCACGTGGTGCGGGTCGCCCCAGTGGTCGAACCAGCCGTTCCAGAACTCGGCGCACACGAACGGCTGCTCCCCGCGGCGGGCCGTGAGCTTGTCGAGCGCCTGTCCGGGACGGCTGCCGAACGTGGCCGCCGCCAGCACGCCGGGGAGCGAACCGCCGTCGAGCATGAGGTCCGTGGGGCCGTCCGCCGTGAACAGGAGCTCGTCGATGCCGCGCTCCACGAGCGCGTCGTGGACCCACGCCATGTAGGCGTGGTCGTCGCCGAAGCTGCCGTACTCGTTCTCCACCTGGACGGCCACGACCGGGCCGCCGCGGTTCGCCTGGAGCGCCGCGATGCGCGGCAGCAGCTCGTCGAACCAGGCCGCGACCGCGGCGAGGTAGGCCTCGTCGCTGCACCGGAGCCGGATCCCGGGCGTCGCGGTGAGCCACGCGGGCAGGCCGCCGTTGTCCCACTCGGCGCAGATGTACGGCCCGGGGCGCACGACGACGTCGAGTCCCAGGTCGCCCGCGAGGCGCACGAACCGCTCGACGTCGCGCCACCCGGTGAAGTCGAACGTGCCGCGCGCGGCCTCGTGCCAGTTCCACGGGACGTAGGTGTCGACCGTGTTGAGGCCCATGGCGCGCAGGCGCAGGAGGCGGTCCTCCCACAGGTCCGGGTGGACCCGGAAGTAGTGGACCGAGCCCGAGAGCATCCGGTGGGGCACGCCGTCGCGCACGAGGGTCGCGCCGTCGGCGCGCAGGGTCGACGGGAACGCGCCGTCGGCGCGCAGGGTCTGGCCGCCGGCCGGGCTCGAGGCCCGGTCGGCTGGGTCGTGCTGGCTCACTTGATAGCCCCCGCTGCAAGTCCGGAGCGCCAGAAGCGCTGGAGGGAGAGGAACGCGACGATGAGCGGGACGACCGCCACGAACGCGCCGATGATGACCATGTGCCGCTCGATCTGGCCGGCCTGGACCAGGGCGTTCCAGCTCACCAGCCCGACCGTGACGGGCCGCAGGTTCTCGGAGATGAGGACCTGCGAGGGGAGCAGGAAGTTGTTCCAGATCTCGACGAACTGGAAGAGGAAGATCGTGACGAGCGCGGGGGCCATCATCTTGAGGCTGACCCCGAAGAAGATGCGGCCCTCGTTCGCGCCGTCGAGACGCGCGGCCTCGATGACCTCGTCGGGCACCGAGCTCGCAGCGAAGATGCGGCCCAGGTAGACACCGAACGGGCTCACGATGCTCGGCAGGAGCACCGCGAAGTAGGTGTTGACGATGCCCGTCGCGGAGAACATGAGGAACAGCGGGAGCGTGAACAGCACCTTGGGGATGAGGACCGCGCCGAGGACCACGCCGAACAGCAGGCCCTTGCCGCGGAATTCGTACTTGGCCAGGGCGTAGCCGGTCGCGACCGCGATGAGCGTCCCGAGCCCCGCACCGACGATCGAGTAGAGCGCCGAGTTCGCCATCCAGATGGCGAAGATCCCGTCCTTGTACGCGAACAGGTCCTGGATGTTCCCGAAGAGGTCGAAGTTCGAGAACCACAGGGGGCTGCCCGCGAACGTGAACCCGGCGTCCTTGGTCGCCGCGACGAACAGCCACCACAGCGGGAACAGGAAGTACACGGCGGTCAGCGCGAGCACCGCGGTGACCGCGATGCGGCTCGTGGCCGTGGTCTCGATCGAGTCCTTGCGCAGGCCGTCCGGGGTCCCCTTCGGGGTGGAGCGCTTGCGGCGCAGGCGGTTGCCCGCGGTCTTCTCGGCCACGACGGGCACGCTGCTCGTGGTCACGAGGACCTCCTGGACGTCAGACGGAAGAAGAGGACGGACAGCACGGCCACGCCGACGGCGAGGAGCACCGACTGGGCTGCGGCGTACGGGTAGTTGGCCGACTGGAGCGAGGCCTGCGCGGCCATGATCGGCGTGTAGCTCGCGTCGATCGCCCCGGTGCTCTGCTTGAGCACGAACGGCTCGTTGTAGAGCTGCGCCGAGCCGATGATCGAGAAGATCGTGGTGAGGAGGATCGCGGGCCGCACGAGCGGGATCTTGATGCTCCACGCGGTGCGCCACGGCGAGGCCCCGTCGAGCTTGGCGGCCTCGAGCACCTCGCCCGGGACCCCCTGGAGCGCGGCGTAGATGATGATCATGTTGTAGCCCGTCCAGCCCCACGTCACGACGTTGGCGACGGCCCACAGCGCGAGGTCCTGGCTGAGGAAGTTGACCTCGATCCCGAACCACCCGAGCACCTGACCCATGGGACCGTTCGTGGGCGAGTAGAGGAACGACCACATGAGCGCCGAGACCACGGTCGGCACCGCGTAGGGCGCGAAGCTCGAGAGCCGGAAGAACCCCTTGGCCCGGGCCGAGGCCGAGTCGATCAGGAGCGCGATCCCGAGCGCGAGGACCAGCATGACGGGCACCTGCACCACGCCGAACAGGAGAACGCGCCCGATCGAGCTGATGAACTTCTCGTCACCCAGCGCGTACGCGTAGTTGAACAGGGGGTCGAAGATCTCCTGCGTGCCGCCCAGGCCCAGCGCGTCGCGCTGGATCCGGAACAGGCTCTTGTAGAGCGCGAAGAGGATCGGTGCGACGTACATCCCGACGAACAGCACCACGAACGGTCCGACGAACCAGATCGCGTACCGGCTGGTCCGGCTGCGCGGCCGCCTGGGCGGCGTGGCCGCCGTGGGCTTGGTCTCCACCGGCGGCGGTGCCGCCGACGTCAGGCTCGTGGTCATGGTGGGTTCCTCAGGGGGATGCGTCGTGGTGCCCGACGACGTCACGCGCCAGGGTGCACCGGTGCTCGGAGGTGCGTGGCGTCGTCGGGCCTTCTGCTGCGGTGATGCGGTGATGCTCGGGTGATGCTGTGCCGGTCGGTGCGACCCGGCCGTCGAGACCGGGTCGCACCGCTCGTGCGGGACCGTCAGGTCACTCGTTGACGGCGATGCCCTGCTGCTTGAGCTCGGACTCGGTCGCCTCGCGGGCGCCCGTGAGCGCGGTCGCGACGGTCGCGCCGCCCTCCTTGGCGTAGGCCTGCTTCATGCCCGTGGCGAGCGTGCCGACCAGGGTCGAGACGCCGGGGCCCCAGGCCCAGTCCTCGTTGACCTGACCCGAGGCGGTCTTGAAGACGTCGGCGACGACCTGTCCGCCGAAGTAGTCGTCACCCGAGGTGAGGAGCTCGGACTCGAGGCCCGCGACCGAGGCCGGGTAGACGCCGCCGCCCTCGATGAGCGAGTCGACCGAGCCCGGGTCGGTGCTGAGCCAGTTGGCCACGGTCCAGGCGGCCTCGGGGTCGTCGCAGCCCTTGAGGACCGCGGAGAGGCTGCCGCCCACGTTGCCGGTCTTGGCGTCGCCGGCCTCCCACTGCGGGAGCTCGGCCACGGCCCAGTCGCCGGCCGAGGCCGCCGCGGAGTCCTTGAGGATGCCGGAGAACCAGGCCGCGCCCACGATCGTGGCGATCGAGCCGTCACCGAGGCCCGCGGACCACTCGTCGCTCCAGATGCCCGCACCGATCAGGTCGGCGTCGATCAGGCCCTGCCAGTAGCTCGCGACCTCGAGGTTCTCGGGCGAGTCGGGCGTGATGGACCAGGCGCCGTCCTTGATCTCGTACCAAGGGGCGCCGGCCTGCCAGGCGAAGCCCGAGTAGTCGTAGTCCTCGTAGGTGCCCGTGAGCTTGACGCCCGCGGCCTTGAGCTGCTCGCCCGCGGCCTGGTACTCGTCCCACGTGGTCGGCACGGCCACGCCGTTCGCCTCGAAGACGGTCTTGTTGTAGAACATCACCATGGGGCCCTGGTCCTGCGGGGCGCCGTAGATCTTGTCGCCCACCGAGACGCCGGCCCAGCCTGCGGGGGCATAGAGGTCCTTGTCGGCCGAGGCGAACTCGGTGACGTCCACGACGTTGCCCTCGGCGACGAAGCTGGGGAGGGTCTCGAAGCCCACCTGGGCGAGGCACGGGGCGTTGCCCGCGGTGATCGAGTTGCGGATCTTGTCGTAGCCGCCCTTGTTGCCGGGCTCGATCTGCGTGTACTTGATCTGGATGTCGTCGTGCGCGGCGTTGAACGCCTTCGCGGCCTCGTCGTACCCGGCGGCCCAGGTCCAGACCTCGACCTCCTTGACCTTGCCGTCGCCCTCGGCCGATCCGCTGCCGGACGTCGAGTCGGACGAGCAGGCGGTCAGGCCGCCCACCGTGAGGGTGAGGATCGACGCGACCCCGGCTGCCTTGATGATCGATGACTTCATGACTCTCCTTCTGACCACACTGTGCTGAGGATGGAGCGGCGACGGCGCCGCGGTCTGCGTGGGGCACACTCTGACACACCGTTGATATGGATCACAACCCTTGCAACATCTGGATGCTCGGTCTGCGTGAATCCGTCACTTTTCGCTGCATGTTCTGACTGTTATGGTCAACACAGGTAACAGTTGGGTGACGGCGACGTGGGCCAGGCAGGCCTGCGGTGTTGACGTCCACTACGCTGCGGAGCACATCCGTGGCCACGCACACCGAGGTGCCCGACGCTCCGCGAGCGGCCCTCACGCCCGAAGGAGAGCACGTGGAACCACCGTCACGGTCCGAGCGGTCGGAGCCGGCGCAGAGCACCACCACGGTCGCTCCCCCGCGAGGCCGCGGCCCCGCCATGGCCGACGTCGCCCGCGTCGCAGGCGTGTCCGCGCAGACCGTCTCGCGCGTCCTGTCGGGGCACCCCAACGTCAACGAGACCACCCGCAACCGGGTGCGTGCCGCCGTCGAGCAGACCGGCTACCGCCGCAACAGCCTCGCTCGCGCGCTCGTGACCGGGCGCAGCAAGACCATCGGCGTCATCACGCACGAGACCGACTTCTACTCGGGCAGCGCCATGATGCTCGGCATGCAGCGCGCGGCCCGCGACGGCGGCTACTTCGTCAGCACCGCGAGCACCGCGTCGCTCTCGCCCGCGTCGATCGCGCAGGCCGTCGAGCGGCTCCTCGACCAGGGCGTCGACGGCCTGGTCATCGCCGTGCCCGTGCGCGACGACGAGTCGCTCGGCGACCTCATCCACGGGACCCCGACGGTCGTCGTGGACGGCATGCAGTCGTCGGCGACCGAGGTCGTCGCGGTCGACCAGGTCGCGGCCGGGCGCGCGGCGACCGAGCACCTCCTGGAGCTGGGCCACGAGACCGTGTGGCACCTCGCGGGCCCCGCGTCGTGGAACGACGCCAACGGACGCACGGCCGGGTGGCGGGCCGCGCTCGAGGACGCGGGGTGCACCGAGCCCCCCGTCCTCTACGGCGACTGGAGCCCCGAGTCGGGGTACCGCAACGGCCTGGTCCTGGGCCGCCTGCCCGAGGTCACGGCGGTGTTCGTCGCGAGCGACGAGATGGCGTTCGGGCTGATCCGCGGACTGACCGAGATGGGTCGGCGCGTGCCCGAGGACGTGTCGGTCGTGGGCATGGACGACATCGCGCTCGCCGCGTACTGCGCTCCCCCGCTCACCACGGTCCGCCAGCCGTTCCACCTGACCGGTCGCCTCGCGGTCGAGCACGTGATCGCGCTCATCGCGGACCCGACGACGGTGCACGAGCCCGAGGTCGTGCTGCCAGAGCTCGCGGTGCGCCTCAGCACGGCGCCGCCGCGCTGAGCCATGGGCGGGACGAGGCCTTGGTGATCGAACGAATGGCCAAGTACGCCCTCTGGATGTCGGCTGCGTCGGCGACGACAGGCTCAGATTCAACGCGTGAGGCGCACGCGACTACTGGGCGTGCTCTCCCTTCAGTTCCCCGTCGCCACACTCGTCGTCTTCGTCATCTTCATCGTCATCATCGCTGTCGTCACCGTCCGAACCGTTGGCCGGGGACACAGCTGCGTCAATCTGCGCCAGCCACGCGTTGAGCTCCGCAACTGCTTCGTCGAGCGTAAGGTCCATCTGCGCATCGGCCGCGGCGCGCGCGTAGTCGGTCGGCCAGTGCGGGTGAGCGACCACGACGCACGGCCACGTACGCACAGCGCGACTCAGGGCCTGGGCATCGCGTGCACGCGCGACGAAGAGGTCGACGACGGCTGCGCGCACGACGGCGGGGTCCTGGCCGATCTCGGCGAGGTCGCGAAGCAGCAGCAGGTCGACGACGTCGCGTGCCCTGTCATTGACCGCAGTCGGCGGGTCGTGGGGGTCAGTGCAGGCGTGGATCTTCTGCGCGACCTGGTAGCGCATCGCAATGCCCACCATCGCGGTAGGGTCCGGAAGCCCGAGGCCTGCCAATGTAGGCGGCGTGAACGGTTCAGGCTCAGCGCCAGCACTACCTTCGTCAGGCGCGATCTCAACCTGGATCCTGCGCCACGTCTTCCCCCGGAGCTCGACGACGACGTCGAAGCGGCGCGGCTTGACGACGCGGGCAGGAGCTTGGATGACCTCGACGGCGTCCCGTCGCAGCGTCAGCGGGCCCCAGGGTTCGGCGAACTCGTCATCGAGCTTGGCAAGGAAGTCATCGATATCACCGCGGATGAGCCCGTCCACGTCCTTGGTCGCGCGCTTGGGCGCGCTGGGAAGCCGATGCTGCAGCAGAGTACCGCCCTTGAGCAGGAAGAGCGGCTGGCCGGTTGTGTCCAGGGCTCGCTGTAGCGCCGCGATGACAACTGTGGATGCAACGAGCCAGGCCAGGCGGCCGCCGCGGCCCCCCAGGCGCTTCTCGGCCTGCAGGAGCCAAGAGTTGAGCACTGTGACCGACGCGGGTTCCTTGTTCTTGGCAGGCAGTTCGGCAAGACCTTGGGGCAGATCAGCGCTCTGCTGTGTCACGGTTCGCCAGTCTCCTTCGCAGGTCAGCGCTCTCGCTCGGGGTGACGCGCCCTGTCTCGCGGGCCGCCGTCAGGGCCTGGCGTAGAAGGTAGGTCGGGGTGCCCGTGTCGATGCACTGGGCGATCGCTGTCGCGGCTGTCACCGTCGGGATCTGTTCGAACCATCCGATCTGGCGGGTATCGAGGTCTTGGTGGTGGACCTCGATCCCGTCGGCGCCGGCACGCCGGATTCGGCAACGCCTGGGCACGGTGACGTGGATCCTGTCGGGGTTGACATCGCTGAGCCCGTAGAGATCGAGGGCGGTCTCGTGAGACAACGCGGCTTCGTCGACACCAGTCCACAGCACTGCCAGATGCAGGTCGTCGTACTCGCTCACCGGGACGACGGTCACACGGTAGACGCCATGAGCGACCTTCTCCAGGTAGCCGCGCGCGACGAGCTGCTTGAGCGCGTGCGGGCTGTGCCCTTCGCGCAGCGCGTCGACGCGGCGGACGAACCCGTGGCTGTCGAAAGCCCCTTCGAGCAGGCGGTCGCGAGCGTGCGGCATGTCAAAAGGGTACCGCCAGTGGCACCCTTTTGACATCGTGTGGCGACGAGGCATCGCCAACGGGGGCTTGGCCGAGGAATGCGACACAGGTCAGCTGTCTCAAACGAGCCCGCTCTGCCGAAGGTCCACCCTCCGACCCCGGACGCGCCGGAGGCGGCCCGTCGCGTGAGCGCCCCCCTGCAGCGCTCACACCACGGGCCGCCTCCGACCCTCGCGCTCGTCACGACCCCCATCGACGACCGAGCACTCACATGACTCAGAGGAGGGGCCTCCTCCTTTGATACAGAACGCCGACGTGACCCGCATCACATTCTGACATCGGGTGTCACCATCCGCAGCGGAGCGGCCCGTGCCGAGCGCCACGAGGCGCCCTGCACGGGCCGTCCGGTCGGCCGCGCTCAGCCCAGCAGCGCCTGTCCCAGGAACTCGCCCTCGGCGCAGCCCGGCGGCACCGCGAAGACCGCGGAACCGATCGGCGTCGTCCACTCGTTGAGCAGGTCCACCTCGTCGAGCCGCCGCTGGACCGGCACGAACTGCCGGTCGACGTCCGCCTGGAACGTCACGAACACCAGGCCCGAGCTGCTGAGCGCGCCAGGGTCCGCCGCGACGTCGGGTGCGTCGTCGTAGCTGTACGCACGCCGCAGGAACCGCTCGGCCGGGTCGCTGGTCCGCGCCCTCCGCACGTGCGCCGCCGGCCCGATCACGGTCAACCCGTGCGGACCGACCGCCTCGAGGTCCGGCTCGTCGTGCTCCTTCTCGCCCGTGAGCGGCGCGCCGTCGGCGAGGCGACGCCCCATGACGGCCTCGCGCGTGGAACGGTCGACCTCGTCCCACGTGTCGAGCTCCATGCGGATGCGCCGCACGACCATCGACGTGCCGCCCGCGAGCCACCCGTCCGTGCCGTCCGACCACACGAGCGGGGCGTCCGCGACGGGGTCCAGGTTCCGGGTCCCGTCGATCTGCCCCATGAGGTTGCGCATGGTCCGGCCCGCGGGCTCGCTCCCGACCGACCGCCGGAAGCCCTTCTGCAGCCACCGCACCGACGCGAAGTCCCGCGCCTCGCGGAGCAGCATCCGGACCGCGTGCGAGACCGTGACCTCGTCGTCGGCGCAGACCTGGAGCACCAGGTCACCGTCGTTCCAGCGGTCCTCGAGCCGGTCCACGGCGAACGCCGGCAGCGGACCCAGCCAGGCGGGACGCCGGTCGTCGAGGCCCGCGGCCGTGAAGACCGCGGGCCCGTAGCCCACCGTGACCGTGAGGCGCGCGGGCACCTCGGCGAGCTCGGGCTCGGTGTCGGTCAGGCCCGGGCGCCCCTCGGTGAGACGCACGACGTCGTCGGTCCAGATCCGCATGAGCCGCACGAGCGCGTCCCGGTCGGTGCCGGGGGCGAGGTTCAGCGCGACGAGCGTCAGGTACGCCTGGGGAGGCGTCTCGACGCCCGCCTGGCGCGGGCCGTGGAAGGGCACGCGCAGGTCACCGTGCAGCGCGAGGGCTCCTGCGGTGCCCGACGACGCCGCTCCCGTCGCGGGGGCCGTGGCCCTCCCGGCCCACGCACCTCCCGCACCGGCGACCGCGACCGCACCCGCGGCGGCCCCGCCGACCAGGAACGCCCGGCGCGAGACCCTGGCCCGCCGGGTGGGGTCGGCGGGCGGCGTCGGTTCCTGATCGGGGGCGGAACCGAGGCCCGTACGGGACGCGCGGTCAGCCATCGTGGCTCATGTCGTGACCCTCGTGACCCTCGTCGTAGTCCTCCTTGGCCCCCGCGAACGTGCGGGCCGGAGCCGTGACGACGAGCGTCGAGCCGTCGCTCAGCTCGAGCGTGACGTCGTACTCGGCCCCGGGCTCGACCGGTGACGAGAGCTCCATGAGCATGAGGTGGTCGCCGCCCGGCTCGAACGCGCGCTCGCCGCCCGCGGGGATCGTCAGACCGCCCTGCTTCTCGCGCATGACCATGGCGCCCGAGTCGTCGGTCGCCATCTCGTGGATCTGGACCGGGGACAGGTCGGACGTCGCGCCGACGACCGTGACGTCCTGGTCGCTGTCGTTGTGCAGGACGGCGAAGGCCGCCGTCATCCCCGAGTCGGCCGCCTTGATCCAGGGGTCGGTCGCGGTCAGGTGGTCGGCTGCCGTGCCCGTCGGCGCGCTGCCGGACGAGGCGCTCGGCGCGGGCGCACCGGACGAGGTGTCGGCCGAGGTCGTCGAGCATCCCGCGACCGCGAGCAGCGCGAGCGTCGTGACGGCCGCGCCGAGCAGGGCCGTACGCCGCGGGCGGGCGGAAGCGGATCGGGGCGAGGGGTGGGTGGTGGTGCGTGCAGTCATGGTGGTTCCTTCGAGAGGCCCGGCGTCGTGGCGCGCGAGGGCGGCCCGCGGCGCGGGTCGTGCGCGGTCCGGGGCAGGACGGGACGCACGACCGACGGGTCGCGGGAACGCCCGGGCGACGAGTCGCCGGGAAGTGGGTGGAGGGTCTGTCAGTCCTGCTGGCGGCGGCGCACGATCAGCACCGCGACGACGACGGCCGCGGCCGCGAGCACCCCGATGCCGATCAGCAGCGGGGCGATCGAGCGGCCCTCGTCACCGGTCTCCTCGGGCACTGCCGACGTGGTCGCCTCGGTCGTCGTGTCCTCGGTGGCCGACGGCGTCACGGCCGAGGGCTCCTCGCTCGCCGTGGTCGGGGCAGGCTCGGGAGCCGCCGCGACCGCGAACGAGAACGTGCCCTCGATGGGGTGGCCGTCAGACGAGACGACGCGCCACGCGACCGTGTACGTGTCACCGGTCAGCTCGGCGGGCCACGGGAACGTCGCGGAGGTCCCCTCGATCGTGGGGCTGCCCTGCGCGACGACGGTCCCCGCGGAGTCGGTCACGACGACCTGGGGCTCGACCGCGAGCGGCTCGGTGCTGAACGTCATGGTCAGTGCCGCGGGGGCCGTGGCAAGCTGCGCGCCGTCGGCCGGGTCGGAGCTGATGATGCGGTCGTGCGCCTGGGCCGGGACGGCACCGCCGACGCTGAGCAGCAGGGTCGCTGCGAGCGTCGCGAGGGCGGCGAGGACCGCCACCAGGAGACGGGCCGGGCCGGCGAGGGGTGCGGGGCGTGCGAGGGCGACCGCTCGCCCTCGGCGTGAAGTGGGCGTGGACGGGTGGGACTGGTCGGTCTGCAAAGGCATGGAACAGGCTCTCGATGAGGCGCGGCACGAGCTCGCGCAAGGGGTACCCAAGGGGCGGCCGGCCTCGTCGATGGTCCGCGCGCGAGCGCGGACGGGGTCAGGAAGGAAGGGCGACGGGCCGGGCGAGCAGCGGTGGCCCGCGCGTCGTCGGGATCCGCAGGTGGACCGTCGTCGCGCGGGACGGCGCCACGACCGGGGTCGGGAGCCGGTGCGCGACGGGCAGCGCCGGCAGCATGTCCGTGAGCGCCGTCCGCGGGGCGAGCCACGCCAGCAGCAGGCCGAGCGCCCGCTCGCCGTGGGCGACGACCAGGGCCACGACCAAGGTCGCGAGCACGTGCGCCAGGACCATCCACGCTCCCGCGGGCGTCTCGTGCGGGAGGTGCGCGACGCCGTCGGGCAGGAGGGGCGCGCCCGCGGCGCACGCCGACACCTGAGCCGCTGCCCCGTGCCCCGCGTGCCCCGCCGCGGCGCCCGCCGCCGGGGCGCACGTGACGCCCGCGCCGAACCCCAGGCCGTAGTGCAGCGCGACCTGGCCCGTGCCGAGGACCGCGACCAGTCGAGCGAACGTGAGGCGGAAGCGGGCCGCGAACGTCGCGCCGGCCATCGTGAACGCGGCCAGGGCCGCGAGGATCAGCGGGTCCGGGAGCGTGCCACCGCCGACGCGGTGCGCGAGCGCCGCGAGGGCGAGCACCAGGGTCGCGACGAGACCGGCGCGCGCGACGCGCAACGGACCGGCGACCTGGGTGAGCACGGGGACCACCCTAGCGGGACATGACGCGGCGTCTGATCCTGCTTTCGGTGGGCGCACGGCCCGTCCCCGAGTACTGGGCCCGCCCGGTCGGGGAGAGGATAGAGCGCATGACCACACGCAACAGCATCGCCATCACGAACGGCTACGTCGTCCCCGTCGCCTCCGCACCCCTGGAGAACGCGACCGTCCTCGTCGAGGACGGTGTCATCACGGCCGTGGGCCAGGACGTCGTCGTGCCCGACGGCGTCCGCACGCTCGACGCCGGGGGCCGCTGGGTCCTGCCCGGGTTCGTCGAGTCGCACGGCCACATGGGCGTCATGGAGGAGGCCGAGGGCTGGGCCGGCAACGACACCAACGAGATGACCGACCCCAACGGCGCCGCGCTGCGCGCGCTGGACGCCATCAACGTCGAGGACGAGGGATTCCGCGACGCGCTCGTGGGCGGCGTGACGTCGGCCGTCATCAAGCCCGGCTCGGGCAACCCGATCGGCGGCCAGACCGTCGCGATCAAGACCTGGGGCGGGCGGACCGTCGACGAGCAGGTCATCCGCGAGGCCGTGTCGGTGAAGTCGGCGCTGGGCGAGAACCCCAAGCGCGTCTACGGCGACCAGAAGAAGCTCCCGTCCACGCGCCTGGGCGTCGCGAACGTGATCCGCAAGGCGTTCGTCGACGCGCAGAACTACGTCGCCAAGCGCGACGCCGCCGAGGCGAAGGGCGAGCCGTTCGACCGCGACCTCGCCAAGGAGACCCTGGGCCGCGTGCTCGCGGGCGAGCTCTACTGGGACCAGCACACGCACCGCGCCGACGACATCGCGACCGCGCTGCGCCTCGCGGACGAGTTCGGCTACCAGCTCGTCATCAACCACGGGACCGACGGCGCCGCGGTCGCCGACGTCCTCGCCGAGCGCGACGTCCCGGTCATCTTCGGCCCGCTGTTCACGTCACGCTCCAAGATCGAGCTGCGCAACCGGAACATCGCCAGCCTCGGGGCGCTCGCACGGGCCGGGGTCCGCGTCGCGATCACGACCGACCACCCCGTGGTGCCCATCAACTTCCTGGTCCACCAGGCGTCGCTCGCGGTCAAGGAGGGTCTCGACCGCGACGTCGCGATCCAGGCGCTCACGACCAACCCGGCCGCGTTCCTGGGGCTCGACGACCGCATCGGCTCGCTGCGCCCCGGGCTCGACGGCGACGTCGTGATCTGGTCCGGCGACCCGCTCGACGTGACCTCGCGCGCCGAGAACGTGTTCGTGACCGGCACCGAGGTCTACACGTGGGACCGCGCGGCGGCCGGTGGGCGCGGCGCAGGCCGGGTCGTGGAGCGCGGCGAGCGCTTCGCGGACTGACCCGTGAGGTGGGCCGGGCGGGCCGGCCCACCCGGCCCGAGGTAGAACGTGCTGCGCGAGGTAGAACCCGCCGAGCACCACGTCGCTCAGCGCGTTCTACCTCGCGTCCCGCGTCGACCTGACCTCTCCGGTCACGCGCACCTCAGTGGTGGAACCCCTTGCTCACGGCCTCGACCGGCATGGGCGACTCGAGCGCGTCGAGGAACGCGATCTCCGTCCGGATGTCGCCGAGCAGGCTGGCCGCCAGGTCGCGGCTCAGCCCGTTGCGCACCACGATGCGCTGG
>NZ_LMIL01000001.1:736104-831047 GCF_001429135.1 Oerskovia sp. Root22
TACGACGGCAGGAGCCACCCCTTGGTCCGCAGCCGCTCGGACAGGTGGTAGAGMGTCCACTTGTCGGTGTAGCCCTTCTTGAGGCTCCASGCGAAGACCGGGATGTCGCTCCCGTCGTTCCACAGGTCGAACTGCGGCATCTTCGCGATCTCGCCCGAGAGGTAGAGCGCGACGTCCTGCGAGGCCTTCTGCWCCTTGTAGTAGCCGTCGTAGCCGAGGCGGAGGAACAGGTAGTACTGGAGCAGGACCTGCGAGCCGGGCCGGGAGAAGTTGAGCGCGAACGTCGGCATGTCGCCGCCCAGGTAGCTCACCGAGAAGACGAGGTCCTCGGGCAGCGCAGCCTTGTCCCGCCAGACGACGAGCAGCTTTGGAACCACGCCGCGGTCAAATTGTCCCGTCATGGCGGATCCGCTTGTAGTGATGACGGACGAACTTGCCCGCTCGTCCGAGATGGCGGCTGCGATTCGTGGACTGCATGCACCATACGGTGGCACTCGCAGTGCCTTCATATGAGAGAACGCCATACCGACGTATTGCCTCGTGCCGTCCAGATGTGTTCGAGCGCTTCTGGAGTAGTGGTGTACTCGCCGAGCTGGTTGGGTTTGCCGGCGCCGTGGTAGTCCGAGGAACCGGTCACGATCAGGTCGAGCCGGTGGGCGAGCGCTTGGAGCTGGGTGCGGCGCGCGGGTGGGTTATCACGGTGGTCGACCTCGATCCCGACCAGACCGGCGCCAGCGAGGTGCTCAATCATGGCATCGGTGATGGCGTGGCCACGGTCCGCACCGGGGTGCGCGATCACCGGCACACCACCCGCAGCCCGGACCAACCGCACCGCGGTGACCGTGTCGGTGGAGTAGTGAGGAACCCGGTACGCGCGGTGGCCCAAGATGCGCGCGAATGCCGCCGGACGATCCGGGACATGACCGGCCGCCACGAGCGCGTCACCGATGTACGGCCGCCCCGCCGTCGCACCGGGGGCAACGTGCTCGAGCACGCTCGCCCATGTCAACGGGTAGTCGGCGTTGATCAGTTCGACCATCGCCCGCGCACGCCCCAACCTTGATGCCCGCGCCTTGTCCGCCTCGGCGATCAGCGCGGGGTCGGTGGGGTCATGCAGGTAAGACAGCAGGTGGATCGGGACACCACCCATACGGGTAGAGATCTCCATCCCGGGCACGAACCCGATACCCGCAGCGGCGGCGACCCCGGCCGCTTCGAACCACCCCGCAGTCGTGTCGTGATCGGTCAACGCCACCACGTCCAACCCGGCCGCCTTCGCGTCCGCGATGACCCGGGCCGGGGACGAAGTCCCGTCCGAGTGGTGGGAATGAGTATGCAAGTCGATCCTCGTAGCGATCTCCTCCTAACGTCCGCTTCAAACCCCCGCAGGGTCGAGAGCCCGCGGCGCGGACATTCCGCAACCACGCACGATCTGTTTGTCTGTCTCGACTCTCCTCGTAGTGACAGCGGTGGGCGGATCGCGGAGCGTAGGCCCGTCTGAGCCTTCGTACGCTGCAGCCGGGACTCGTTTCACCAGCTGAGTGCGGGTTGGATTCGTTCCCAGAGGATGGGGCCTGCGGATGTTGCCCAAGTGGGGGTGAGGTGGTGGGTGTCGAGGTAGACGACTCGACCGCCTTGGACCAGAGGGCACTGCCCGTTGGGGCAGAGGATGTCGGTGAGGTCGACGATGGTGAGGTGTTGGAGACGTTCCTCGAGGGGCTGGGTGGGCAAGCTGGGGGCATAGAGGCTGTCCTGGGGCAGCGAGTGTTTGGCTGAGGGGCCGGCCAGGGCGTCGACGGGGTCTTCGGGGAGGAACCCGAGATCGCGCCATCCGATGGTCGTGATCCCTGCTGCATCGAGTCGTTCTATCGCGACCGCGAAGCCGCCAGGGACACGTTCACCGTACTTGTCGTCGCTGCCGCGGGTGGCGGTGGTGAAGACGGCGTCTGGTCGTTGGCCGTCCTTGAGTAGTTCGTTCATGACGTTGGCGTTCCAGTCGATGCATGCGTCGGTCCACATGGAGCCCGGCACGCCGTCGGTGGTCGCGAAGAACTCGCACGCGTGCTTGATGTAGAGGCGGACTCGGAATTGGTGCTGCTGGCCAAGCACGTCCAGTGCGTCGGCCCACTGCTGGATGTGGGATCCACCGACGACCGCGAGCACGCGCTCGGCGCTGCGGTCGCCGTACTCGCACGTGACCGCAGTGGAGTCTTTGGTCCGGGCGAAACAGCCCTCCTTGTATGACTGGGTCTTGTCTGCTTTGACCGAGAGCAGGTCTGGAATGGCCGCAGTGCCCTCGATGAACGGGAAGTGCGTGGGGTCGGCGATCGTGAGCGCGCCGGGGTAGGTCCCGGACAGGGAGTCGAGCGGAACCAACGCTGTTGCTCGCCCCTGCTCCTGCCCTGTCGAAGTTTCCTCCTGCCCAGGCTCAGGCGGCACCGGTGCCTCTTCGGTGTCCACGGCAGGGGGCACCGAAGAAGCAACCCCTGTAGCGGCGGCCGCCCGTTGGGCGACGTGCCAGCTCCAGGCGAACGGTGCTGCCGTCATGGCCGCGACCACAAGCCACACCAGGACAGAGCGCCCGACCGGGGCACGGCCCGGGCCGCGCAGCGGATTCTCCAGGCCATGGTGGGTCATCGCGGCAAGCACCGCCGACACGCACAAGATGCCCACCCCGGCCACCAGGTCGGGTTTGGAGCCCAGCGCGCCGATGGCGAAGATGAGGACCGGCCAGTGCCACAGGTAGAACGTGTAGGCGTACCGCCCAGCCTTGGCGATCGGCCCCCAGGCGAGTACTTGGCTCACCACGCCCTGCCGGGACACGATCACCAGTGCTGCACCCGCCAACGGCACCAACGCCGCCAGGCCGGGGAACGTAGCTCCCGCGTTGAGCAGCACTCCGGTCATCAAGATCGTGCCCAGCCCCACCAGCCCGGCCACAGATGCCACAACGCGCGACAAGCGGATCTTCGTGCCGACCACAGCGAGCAGGGTTCCGGCCAAGTACTCCCACAGGCGTGCGCCGGTGTCGTAGTACGCGAACGGCTGACTGGCGCTGACTCCGTGAACGGCGTACACCAACGACGCGGCACACAACACCACAACCACAACCACGACCGCCAGGTACCGGGCCCGACGAGATATCCACGCCGTCAGCCACCACACCACCAAGAGCACCAACGGCAAGCCCACGAAGATCTGCCCCTGCACCGACATCGACCAAATGTGCTGAAGAGGGCTCTGCGCCGCATCGGCGGCCCCATACTCCTGCCCGGCGAACGCGAGAAACCAGTTCTGCCGGTACGTGATCGACGCGAACAACTCCTCAGCGATCTGCTTCCACTGCGTCTGGGGGAACCACAACGCGCCCGCCCCCGCCACCGTCGCGAGCACCAGCGCAAGCGCCGGGACCAGCCGCCTAGCGAGTTTGCGCAGGTAGGCGAACAGGCGCACAGGTTGCCCCGAAACAAACCCACGAAGCAGTCCACCACCCACAAAGAACCCCGACAACATCAAGAAGACATCCACCCCGCCGGACACCCGCCCAAGGAACACGTGATAGACCGCGACGAGCAAGATCGCCACAGCCCGCAGACCATCAAGATCGTGCCGATACTCAGACCGACCAGCACTCCGCACCGCCCCGCGCCCACTCTCACGAACCTGGCGACGCGTCGACGCCACAGCCGCGGAAACGGGAACCGGCGCCCACACAACCGACGCCCTCGTAGCGCCGGGAGATACCGCAGCCTCACGCAGCACCCCTTGGCCTTCACCGTCCGCTAGACCAGGAAGCTGGCCAGCCGGAACAGCACCGTCGTGAGTCACATCATCTCCAAATGGGCGCGCGCGTCTCCAAAATCACACATCGCGATGCGTCCGGTCCTCATCTGAGATCGGCACCAGGGCTCAGACGGGGTGCCGAGCCGACAGGCGCACAGGCCGAAGTGAAGCACAGAGGCCCCCTGGCATGTAGCATACTAGCATCCGCGAAAACCATAGATGCAAGCTGTGGACGCGGAACGCGGCGGGTCGGGACACGCCGCCTCCTTCGCATTGCCGCGACGGTGGTGAGCAGCCGCGCGCAGCATCACGCCTGGAAGGCGTCCGGCCCCAGGCAGAGGCGGAGGGAGCCTCGACGAGCACGACAACCGGACCGCCGACGCTCGCACCCCGCCCGTCAGCGAAAACACCATCACATTGACTCCATCGCAGCACTCTGGGCCGATTCGCCCCACGAGGGTCAGCGCTTGTCGCGCAAGTCATCAAGCAGAAGGAGGACGCATGATCGAAGCGCAAGACGCTCACCGCGCGGCGGTGACCCTACAAGTTGAGCGGCCCCGGCGATTGCCATTCGGTGAGGTGCCGACTTACTCCCAGACCTGGACCTTGCTGAGTCTGGGCGACCGTCAACGCCTGGCCGAACTCGACCGGGCCGAGACCGAAGTGCTCACATTTCTGGCCGCCCGACCCGAGGACGAAAGGGACGCTCCGCCCCTCAGCGATCTGCAGGTTGAACGGCTGTCCGTCTACCGCGGCGCCCTTGAACGTGCCCAACGCCGGAGAGAACAGCGATGAACGGGCCTCAGTAGCACGTCTGCTCTGGTGCGCCACCCAGAGAGCAAGTCCCATCAGGTAGCACGAGACCTTCGCTTCCACGCCTGCTGCCGACTACTCGCAGCCTTCAAAGAGGAATACGGACACACACAAGAGCGCCCTCGCTCTATCGCACTACCGACGCCTGGGGATCTGAGTGCGCAGGCAACACCTGAACCACTCCCGCCAACAGGTGTCGATTGGAACAAGTTCGACAACTCGATGTCCTCTGCTTCGAGTGGAGCGTACTCGACCGCTACCCGCGGTAGCCTGCGGGCCCCGTCGCAATAACTGCCTACATGAACAAGCACCACACCGCCTACATCGCCCGCAGCCACGTCAGCCCCGAACGGTCTCAAACTGGGCCAGTCGACACGCCGAGCGCGTACCGCCGATCGAATCGCCACCCTCAATGCAATCAAATTCCCCTAGAAGCAGTGGCGGCGTTGTCAGATTGACGAACTCACTTCCAACAAGGCCATGCTCCGTGATCTTCTAACAGGTTACATATCACCTCGAGCGCGCGGCCACCGGGAGCTGTCATACCGGAAGCCCCACAGCCACCCAGCCCAGCTTCAACTGCGTAGCGCCGAAGACCGGCGCACGCCCCTCCCAAACCACCGACGCAGAGAACGAGGCCGAGAAGTTGAGTCCAGAAGGAAAACCCGCGAGACGGACCTCAGGCGGATGGACAGATTGGAATGAATGTGAACCGTTATCACGCCCCGTCGAAGGAGAATTCGTAAGTGAAGAAAGTGAGAGCAAAAACGCCGCCGGACCGGGACGAGAGAGGGATGCGCACAATTGCATCGCACGATACATTCAGACCCTTCGGGAAGGGTATCCATTCAAGGGCGACGCCAACGTCTACGCCGTCGGAGTGCGCCGCGGCGCCGACGACCTTGAAGCATTACTCCCCCGTCTTGACACAGCCGACCCACACACAGCGGCCATCCAACTACACATATGGTGCCAGGAAGAGCGCTCGGCGCACCTGCCGGGAAACGAATTCACCGCGGGTCTACGTTCGGTTGTCGACGACCTCGAGCACGCTCTCAACCGGTGGCCAAACCTTGCAGCCTGGGGGGAGCCGCTGGAGAGCGCTGATCCGACCCTAGGCACACGCTCAGGCCGGTAGGTGCCCGAGCACTGGCCCCGAGGCTCCGATCTGCTAACATGTCAATCTAATATGCTAGCATAATGGCAGCGCTGTTGTCACAGTGTGCCCACGCACGACGGCGGGCAGTCCCCCACGCCCTCGGGACGGTCCAACATCTATGAACACCGAGTTCTGATCCACTCCCTGGGAGAGCCGTTGCTTGAGGGCAGCAGACATCACGAGGAAGCTGATGAAAGACACGCCTGACGATTCAGAACTCCTTCTGGGGCCGCGTGAGGTTGCTCGCCTTCTCGGCGTGACGCCACGTACCGTCGCCAGGCTGAGCCGCGACGGAATCCTCTCCACGACACGCACTTCTGGCGGGCATCGGCGCTTTCGACTCGACGAGGTGTACGCGCTGCTGAAAAGTGGGGATGCAATCAGAGACTCCGAGCAGCAAAAATCAGCACAGCGCTCGCCTTCGCCCGAAGCAAGGCGCGCTCCGTGAATCGCTATGGGGGAATCACTGGCCACCGTCAACACCCGCCCTCTCTCATTGATCCCGGTACATCAAACCTTGCGCGGATCGCCAACATGCACGTTTACCCTGCCGCAAAGCGGCAGCTAAACACAATATTGGGGTGCGTCGCGGCGACAGCATGGATCTACACTCTAACCCTTTCATGGGCAGGCACGGTTATGACTTTCCTAATCTCCGGGCTCATTCTTTCAGAACTTCATCGCTACGGAAACAAACGACTCCCACAGACTCGACGTCTGAGCCTTCAAGACGCACACCGACTGCAATTGATTGCCCAGAACACGCCGTGGAATACGGATCGCGCCCACCACGTTCTCTGGATGCTCTCTGCGCCACCTCAGGCAACTCACCGAATCTGGGCCCTGCGAGAAGGCAGCACGCTCCTGCTCCGCAAGGAGTTCGTTCATTTGTCAATGCGGGCCCAACTGGGGACATCCTCGCGACCCTATGACGATGAGCCACTCGTCAAGTAAATCGACCACAAGGAACGGCGTGCGAGTGAAGCATCCTGGGCAATGGCGGTATTGCTCGGAGTAGCGGAGAGAGAGAAGGAAGCGGTGGAGTTGTCTGCGAACCCAACTATGAGCGTTACAATTCAGCCGATCGCCCAGCGCTCGAGCCTGGGAGAACTTGCATTCAAGGAGTTGTTGCACAAGATTGTTGACGGGACCCTAGCGCCTGGTGAGCGACTTGAGGCGACCAGCCTAGCTGCTAGTATCGGCATATCACGGACGCCGTTGCGTGGCGCGCTCAATGAACTTGCAGAGATGGGCTTTGTTGTGGTCCGCCCCAAGAGTTCAACACGCGTGGCGGAGTGGGGCATCGCCGACATGCGAGATCGTCTGAGGGTCTTGCGTCGAGCGCTGACCGACGGCCGGACGATACGCCCACGGGTCGACGTCCCTTTCGCACCCGACGAGCACTTCACTGTCGGTGAAGTGCTGATTTTCCTTCGGAACGCTGAGTCAATTCTGCACCGCGAATTTGGGCACGCAGCGTCTCACCTTGCTCGCGGTGTAGTCCTGCCTCTGCAATATTTCTTCGCTACAGGCGGATGGAAGAAGTTCATGGTTGATCTGAAAGAAGCTCCATTCGACTTACGTCTGCGGCGTTCTTCACAGTTTTCGGACTGCACGTACCAAGGCAGCGGATATACCCATGCTCGAAGCGAGTTGCTACGCATTGCCGACATTCTTGACCTGAAACTGGCAGTGGCGCAGCGTCTAACGGGCGGTGGCCAAGCCACTGCCATCCACGGTTCTGTGCAGTCATGAACTCGGCAGAAGAATCCCGAGCCTGCTCGGCGCAGTACTTTGCGATCCCGTCGAGCCTTGTGGGCCAAATCCACGAAGCTCGACGGGCCCGAATCGCCGGACTTCTCCACGAACTCGACCTGGCACACCGGCAGATGACTGGTTTTACGACCGTCCTCCATCTTGACGGAGGTGTCGAGTATGCGGTCCTCAATGAGGGCGCGGACGGGCACTATCGTGAATCCCTCAGGGCAGAGATTGCCCGACTTGAAGAGCGCATCATGCTGCTGTGTGCACCCTCAATTCTCGGCTAGCCGCGAAGGTGACGAGCGATCATCGGGGGGATTGATTGTGGACTCTGCCAACAGCGTCCACAGCGCCCTTCACGTCCCCGTCCAGGACAGACTGGTGGAGATCATCGAAGGCCCGCAGCAGTTCCTTCCTCGAGGCTCCGTCCGGCCATCGAGCAGCGCCGCGTGTGATGTGGGCGTCAAGGAGCGCAGTGGTATCGGCCAGCGCCTCATTCCCGGTTGCCGCGTCGAACTTCGACAGGTAGTCGATCGCGGCGAGCGTGATCGCGGTCGTGTCACCGATAGTGACGGCTTCTCGAAGCCTTTCGAGGGGCCCCTCGAGCTGTGAGAGTTGCTCGGGACTCATCTGTCCCACGACGGACCTGAGCGCGTGCTTGCGAAGCGCCTCAGCGGCGACGAGTGCCTCGTCAATGCTGGACTGCTCGAACTCCGCGACCCGTGTGGAGTTGTTCGGGAGTGTGACGACGAGTCCTTCCTCGGAGAGTCGGGACAATGCCTCTCGGATTGGCGTGCGTGACACTCCGAGCCAAGCGATCAGTTCGTCATCGCGGAGAAGTTCTCCCGGTTCGAGCGTTCCGTGCATGATCGCGGCGCGGAGTCGTTCGTAGACTTCATCCCGAAGCAGGCGCCGGGCGACCGGTCGGTGGTGCGCGTGAGGAGTGGGGATGGGCATTCGTCAGCCTTCCGAGGCGTCGTTGGTGCCGTGCACGAGGCGCTCTTCGAGCAGATCGATCAGATCATCAACAGCCGTCAAGGCGTCTTCTGTGTTGCCATTGATCCCCGCGTCAACCAGGCGGTCCAGGGGCGTTGGAGTTTCGACCCCGATCAGTTCGCGAGGGTTTTGGACGAAATGGAGCATGACGAGAAAGCCGAGCGAATGGACAAGTTGCGACACGTGCTTGTTTGCAAGCCGATCGATCCAGACATGCCCGACTGTCCGAGCTACGACTAGAATCTCCTGGGCTGTGGCCTCGCTGCCCAGACGCGCACGGCACTCTCGCAGTACCGCCTTGTCTTCGGCCGTGAGCCGGCTCGTCGCTTCCTCGACGGCCAGCAGGAACATCGGCCGGAGGACCTCAAGGTGTTGGCGGAGCCGCTCAGTGTCCAAGGGGGCCACTCGTGTATAGCGTTGAGGGACGATCTCCACGAGGCGCTTACGCTCTAGCCGAGCAATAGCGTCGCGCACCGGGGTGCGGGATGCGCCGAGCCATGCTTCGACGTCCGCATCGTTGATCCGCTCTCCTGGTGCGAGGGTCCCGTCGAGGATCAACCCCAGGATCCCGTCGAAGACGTCATCGCGGACCAGGCGGCGCGATGGGCGCCCGGGCATACTTGGAACTGGCATATCAGTAGTGTGGCATAGATCGACCGATGTGGGGAGCCCGTTGCTCCGGTCTGTCCATCTGGATGCTGTTCGTGTGGTCGTGAGGGCTCTTGCCTCGACCGGCCAGCGAGTTGGCGTGGGGCACGGGTCAGCGGGGGGTGTTCCCCTCGAGGATGGCCCGGAAGATCGCCATCCACTCGTCCCGGTCGATACGTTGCGCGGCCTGTTCGAGCGCGTCCGTCATGTGCAGAGTCAGTGCGACATCATGTGCGGCCTCCCGGATATATCCGATGTGCTCCCGGGCGAAGGGCGTCGTTGCATCTGATCGCGCGCTCTCGAGGAAGTGAGCGAGTGCTTCGAGGATTGCTACTGCGTCGGTAGCATCGTGGGGGGTCTGCGGCATGGTGCATCTGCCTCTCTGGGCTTGCGCGTCAGGAAGTGGAGCGGTCCGGGCACTGCTCTGAGATGTGACCGGTGATTCGGTCCTTCGCCTGTTGGAACTCCGTGTCGGCCGCGACGGAGATTGCCGTCATGGCTTTCTCCGAATACTGCGGGTCGCCGGAGTCGAGGTCAATCATGGCCTCAAGGGCCTGTGCAAGCTCTGTGACGCCGAGCTTCGTCTGCTTCCAGTCAGTGGTGAGGTCCTCAGGCACTTCGACTGTGGTCATCTGCGAAGACACGTCGCTGAGCGCGGCCGCGCTGGTCGCTGGGTCGGAGGGATCGAGGCTAGCCAAGGCGGTGACCAGGTTCTCGCCCGTGGCGCAGAAGTCATCTGCGGCCTTGTCCGAGCTTGAGCAGGCCGTGAAAGCGATCAGCACGGTCACGGTCGTGGTGATCGTGCGAACAGAGATTTGTCGTGCGCTGCGGGTCATGCAAGTGTCCTGTTCGTGTGGGAGAAGGGCGCTTGGGGTGGGTGGCTGTACTTCGCCACCCACCCCAAGCGTTCGTGCCGTTCAGGTGGTAGGTCCGGGGCAGGGCTCTAGGTGCCACCTGCCCCGGGTCTACCTGGAGATGCTCCTCAGGCCGCGGTGGCCTGAGCGTTCTCCTTGGTGAACATCCGGCGCCGCAGGAACATCGGGGCACCGGCGAGGGCGAGCAGTCCCAGCCCGCCAGCTGCGATCGCCGGGTCCATGAGAGGGACCTCCTGGATCACGATCGTGAGGTCGATCGAGTCGCCGACCTGTGCGCCATCGATCCACTGCGAGACCGTGGCGTCGACCTGGCCGGCGCTCAGGCCGGTCAGGGCCGCGGTCCAGGTGCCGTCGGGTGCGACGGTGGTGATCTTCTCCGCACCATTGACGGTGTACCGGATCTCAGCGCCTGCCTCACCCATGCCGCCGATCACGGCGGTGCCCTCCTCATTGTCAAGGGACTTGACCTCGGCAGTGAAGGGAACCACAGCCGGCGGGATCTCCTCGACGGTGACATCCACGGTGACCGAGCCGGCAGCCTGCCCGCCGACCGTCTGGGTGACGGTCGCGGTGTTGGTGCCCGTGGGCAGGCCGTCAACAGTTGCGGTCCAGGTGCCGTCGGGCGCGACGGTCACGGTCTCGGCCTTTCCGGCCACGGTGACCTCAACCTGAGCACCAGGCTCGCCCGTGCCGGTGAACGTGGCCGACTTCTCCTCGTTGTTGACGACGGGTGCATTCACGGCCGGGGCGACCGCGTCGATGCTGACCTCGGTGCTCGCAGTGCCTGCGCCCTTGCCGTCGACCTTCTGGGTGACGGTGATGGTGCTGGTGCCTGCGGGCAGCGGCTTGACCGTGGCGGTCCAGGTGCCATCAGGGGCGACAGTGACCGTCTCGGTCGCGTCTCCGACCGTGACGACGATCTCGGCTCCAGGCTCGCCGGAACCGCTCATCGTCGCCGAACGCTCGTCCTGGTCGACGACGACGTCGCCGATCACCACAGGGTCTGCCTCGATCTCAGAGCGGTTGATCGTCATGGACGTCGACCCGGAAGCCTGTCCATCGACCTTCTGCGAGACAGTCACGGTGTTCTCGCCGAGAGTCAGGTCCGTGACCGTGCTGGTCCAGGTGCCGTCAGGGGCAACTGTGACCGTCTGCGTCGTGCCACCGACGGTGACCTCGACCTCAGCACCCGGCTCGCCCGTACCGGTGAGTACGGCGGATCCGGCCTTGTCGTCCTGGGTCTCGATGCGCGCGGTCACGTCGGAGTTCACGTGAACGCTGCCGGTTGCAGGCTGGGACTCGACGCCGTCGACCTTCTGAACGACGCTGACGTCGCTGTCACCCGAGGGTACGGGCTGGACAGTGACGTTCCAGGTACCGTCGGGGGCGACGGTCACGGTCTCGGTCCTGCCACCAACGGTGACCTCGATCTCAGCGCCGGCCTCGCCGGTCCCGCTGACCGTCACCGACTTGTCCTCCTGGTTGACGACGAGCTCGCCGAGCTCGGGAGCGTCGGGGGCGAGGGTCACGACCGTCGAGGTCGACGACTCATCGTCGCCGTCCTTCTGGGTGACAGTGACCGTCGACTCGCCCGAGGGGATCGGCTGGACCGTGGTGGTCCAGGTGCCATCGGGGGCGACCGTGACCGTCTCGGTGGTCTCGCCCACCGTGACCTCGATGGAGGCTCCCGGCTCACCGGTACCGGTGACCGTAACCGACTTGGCGTTCTCGTCCACGATGGCTTCGCCGATCGTGACGTCCGTGACCACGTACTCCCCGCGCGTGACGTCGACCGAGGTCTGCGACGACAAGGTCTCGCCGTCTCCCTGGAAGATGTTCACGGTGCTGGCGCCGACGGGCAGGTTCGCCAGCTCCATCGACCACGAGCCGTCCTCAGCGACCTCGACACTCTTGACCGTGCCGCCCAGCCAGACGTACACCGTCTCGCCCGGCTCCCCGGTCCCGCTCAGCGGGAGCGTGCCGGCCTTGTCGTTGACCGTGCCGGCCTCAGCCGTGACACGAGCCTTGATGTACGCATCGACCGTCGTGGAGTCTTGCTCGGTGCCGTCGATGATCTGCGTGATCGCCACCGTGTTGTCACCGGCGGGAAGGTCGCTCACCGTCGCCGTCCAGGAACCATCCGGGTCAGCCGTCACCGTGACCGTCTGGTCACCAACGGTGACCTCGATGGTCGCGCCGGGCGTCGCCGTCCCGGAGACCGTCACCGATGCATCGAGCTGGTTCACTACCGGCTCGTCCGTCGCGAGCGGGGAGATGACCTGTTCGGCCTTCACGCCGAGGTCCGACGCTGGCCAGACCGAATACAGTGTGCTCCAGACCGCATTGGCGAACTGGAGATCCACAACCTTCTTGGTGCCGGCAACGTACAGATACTTGCTGCTGCTGGTGGTGCCCGTGGACTTTCCAGGGAGGAGTTCGAACTGCTGGTTCGACGACCCATCACAGTCCATCAATGGGAGGACCTCAAACTTCTTCAAGCCCTCGTCTACGAACGGGGAGAGGATCGTGAGGCACTGCCCCGTGTCCAGCGAGATGATCGGCCCTGGCTCCGAGCCGGGGAACGAGAACTGCGGCAAGGCGGCCAAGTACTCGTCGGTGAGGAGAGCGGTCTGGGCCTCTGCAGTGTCGAGCCTCTGGCCCACCCCCCATTCGGTTGTCAACGTGGCGCCGAACGCCGCCACCACCCTTGCCTTTGATCCGCCCGTGAGCTGCTGAACCAACGGTCCCTCGTATCGAGCGGGCACGTCGCCTTCACCGAGCCCTGCCGCGCTGGCGGAGCCCGCCGAGATGAGGCCGGTGAACCCGACCGCCGCGATCGCCGCGGTCGCGGCCACCGCTCTTCTGAATGAGTGCTTCACAGCACGTCCTTCCTGTGTCTTTGCGGGCAATGAGATCCCGCGGCGCGCTGGCGGGTCGATCTGACCGCAGCGCTGTACTGGGTGATGCCGGTGGGCGTCAACGCTTGTGAGAGGGGGCGACGCTTCGCCGTAGCCATGACTCCCGCACCAGGAGCAGGCCAGCACCGATCGCGGCCAGCGCGAGGAGAGCGAACCCGAGGGTGTCGAAGCCGGTTGTGGCGAGTGCCCCGCCCACGGTGCCAAGGCCCCCTACTCCCGCGATGGGAGGTGTGGTGCCTGCTCCGTACATGCGAAACTTCCTTCTGTCGAGTGGTCAACTAGTAACATATCACGACGCTGAAATATTAGGCCGGGGTTGGCGGGTGAAGTTGTGCGTCGGCGAGGTCGCAGGCGATGTTCGCGATGTCGCGGCTTGCGTGGCCGTCTCCGTAGGGGCTCGGGCGGTCGGTGAGCTCTGGGAAGATCTCGCCGGCGAGGGCTTGGTCGATCGTGGTGGCGAGGTCGTCGTTGGGGGTGACGAGGATGGAGAACCCGGTGTCGATGGACTCTGGGCGTTCTGTTGAGGCGCGCACGACGATCAGGGGTTTTTTGAGGACAGTGACCTCTTCTTGGACGCCGCCGGAGTCCGAGATGATGAGGTCTGCGTGGGCTGCGAGCTCGAGGAACTCGGCGTGTCCAAGGCCGGTGAGGATCTCCAGGCCGTCGAGTGCTTTGCTCAGTCCGAAGTGCTCGATAGCCCGCGCGGTGCGCGGGTGCAGGGCGAGCACGACGGGCTTGCTCGTGGTCCTCAGTGCGGTGAGGATGCGCTCCAGGCTGCGTCGATCGTCGGTGTTTTCGGGGCGGTGAATGGTGGCGAGCACGTAGCCGCGCTGGCGGGTGGAGTCGTCGACCATCTCGGTCCATGGGGCGTGTGGTTGTCGCCGTGCCGCGAGCGTTGCCTCCACCACGGTGTTGCCGGTGACGTGGACGCGTTCAGGCGCGACTCCTTCGCGGATCAGCTGGTCGCGGTTGAAGGGTGTGGCTGCGCAGTGGACGTCGGTCAGTGCGCCCACCAGGAGTCGGTTGAGCTCTTCGGGCATTGCGCGGTCGTGGGACCGGAGTCCGGCTTCGACATGGACGACGGGGATGCCGAGGTAGCTTGCTGTCTGCGCGCCGATCGAGGTGCTGTTGGTGTCGCCTTGGACGATGACTGCGGCCGCGGGGTGTGCGATGAGGTGTTCGGTGAGCTCGCCGATGCCGTGGGCGATCTGGAGGGCGCGTACGTGTCCGGCGATGGTTGTGAGCTTGACGTGGGGCTTGCCGATGCCCAGGTCCCGAAAGAACTGGCCGGCCATGTCGTCGTCCCAGTGTTGTCCGGTGTGGACGACGCGGGCTCGAGGGCCGAGCTCGCGGATCACGCCGGCGAGCTTGATGATCTCGGGTCGGGTTCCGAGGACGACGACGATGTCGCCGTGAGGGGGCAGAGAGGTCATGGGAGGGACTTTCGTGTGGGGGTGGGAGGCGCGGGGGGTCTCAGGAGGAGAGCGGGGTGGTCGGGAGAACGTCGTCGAGCGCGTTCTCGAGCCAGGGGGCGAGGGCTGCGAGGCCAGCGGGTGAGAGGTGGACGTCATCGCTGAGGAACAACGCCCGACCGTTTTGGTCCGTGTCTGCACATTGCCCGTCGGGGCACAGGAGCGTGTCCCAGGGGAGCACGAAGACGGAGTCATGAGCGGCCGCGTATTGCGCGAGCAGGTCGTTGTAGCAGCTGGTCGTCGCGGGGGTGGAGATGATGCCGTTCGTTGGCCGCTCTGTCGCAAGCAAGAGTCGTGCACCTGGTGCGTTCGTCTCGGTGCTTTCACGCAACTTGTCGAGCTGGGCGGTGTAGCGCTCCGTGTATCCGGTACTGCATGGCGTGAGCCAGGAGCCGTCGACCTGCTGGTCGGCGGCGTCCCACGAGGCATGGACGAGGACGGCATCTGGGGCGGTGTCGGCGATGAGACCGGGCATGGTTGTCTCCCAGTCCGCGCATCGTTCCTGGTCTTCCCAGACGTAGCCGCCGGAGGAGCGCACTCGTTCTGGTGACATGAGGCCGCAGCCTCCGATGCCGGCGTCACGCACATTCCACTCTTGGGTAGCGTTGGCGCGCAGCATGGTCGCGAAGTCGTTGGCGAGGCTGTCGCCGACGGTGAGGATGGTCGGGATCCCGGCCGGGATGGAGGTTGGTGCTGGGGCGACGGGTAGGGCTGTGTGGCCAGCGGCAGTCACCGGGCGCTGGATCAGCGGTGGTGCGTCGGTCTTGTGCTGGGGTAGGTAGACGGCTCCAGCGACGATGATCGCCGTGCCGGCCACCAGTGCAGGAATCCCCCGGGTCGCCTTCCAGGTGGCCTTGCGCATGCGTTCCGTGATGGCGTGGTGGAGGAAGGCTGCGATGATGCACGTCAGCAGTCCCCCCACCAAGAACAGCGTCAACGGTGAGATTGACGGGGTCAGCGTGGTCAGGGCCCAGTAGACAGGCAGGTGGACCAGGTATGCCGAGTATGAGATCTTCCCGAACGCGACGAAGACGCTGAACGAGAAGAACCGCACGAGCGCGTTGGCTGGTGTGCACAACGTGGCGGTGAAGATCGCGGCCGCGACGGCGACGGCAGCCAGTCCGCCGCGATAGAGCCAGGGTTCGAGGTAGCTTGTCGTCATCACGGAAGCCACGACGACGAAGGAGAGGCTGGTGAAGCTGAGCGTGGTGACCGTGACACGTGCCCAGGGCCCCGGGTCACGAGTGAGCGCTCGGCGAGGCGAGCGACGGGACATCCACCAGAAGACCACTGCTGAGGCGGCGGCGCCCGCGACGAATCCGACTGCTCGGGACTCGGTTCCTAGATAGAGGCGGTTGCCGTTGTCGCCGTCGAACATGAGCGGGGCCACGAGGGCGGAAGCCGCGAGCAGCAAGGTCAGCACGATCCATGTCGCCAGCGCAGAACGCCGGGTCATCCACCACACGGCGATGACGACCAGTGGCCAGACGACGTAGAACTGTTCGGTAATCGATAGGGACCACATGTGGGCGAGTGGGCTGATGGCGGCGAAGGAGTCCCAGTAGTCCACTCCCGACACGATCTGCTGCCAGTTGGCCACCTGTCCTAGGGCGCCTAGCGTCTTGCTCGCGGCTGACTCGAACTCGTGTGTGCTGCCGAACTGCCACAGCATGGCGAGGGTTGCCCCGAGGACAATGACCAGGCCGGGGACCAGACGCTTGATGCGGCGCACGTAGAAGCGTCGCAGGTTGATCCGACCCCTGTTTTGGAGTTCACGAAGCAGTAGAAGAGTGATCAGAAAGCCGGAGACGACGAAGAACACGTCGACGCCGAACAGACCGCGGGGCGTCCAGTTTGTGTGGTACAGCAGCACGGAGGCGATCGCGAGACCTCGCATGCCGTCGACGGCTGGGAAGTACCACCGCGAGCGTGAGACGGTCGCCGGCGCGCCGTTCGCCACGGGAGTGGCGACTTCCGCGGGCCCACGCAATGCGGGTGTAGTGGTATCACTGCTAGCTGCCCGCGGGGTGGGCCGAACGTGACGTGGTACGCGCGCCCGCGAGGAGAGGGCCTTCTCGCGCCGGGTCGGGAGAGGTGCGGCGGGTTGGGGTGGCGCGGGGACTTCGGTCGGCAGCACGGATGCGCGGTTGGGCCGGTCAAGGAGATCGGTCACTGGAGTCTCGCAATCAGGGTGTCGTCGGTCACCTGCTCGGCGTTGCGGATGGTCTTGGCCCATCCGCGCTGTCTGGTGATGAGCTGACTGAAGGCCTTCCAGACGACGGCGTAGACCAGGTAGATGTAGACAAGAAAGCTCATGCCCCACCCGATGGCGGTGAGCTCGGTGGCTTGCGGTTCACACTTGCTGCGATACAGCAGCCCCCAGACGGCGAACTCACCGACGCCGATGACGGCGTACATGATGAACAAGATCGCACCGCCGTTGACCAAGTACTCCTGCACGGTCTCAGGGCTTGCGAGGCTGTTGTAGGCGAAGAGAACGACGGGTATGGGATAGAAGACCGTGCCGAGTATCTGCAGCCAGGGCTGGAGCAGGAAGTAGGAGATCTCCAAGGCCCCGAGGTTGCTGATCCGGCGGTTGGTCCAGATCTGCGGCAAATACCGGAAGCACTGCATGGTGCCCTGGGCCCACCGCGCCCGTTGAGTGAGGTACCGCGGGAGTGAGTACAGCGCCTCCTGGTCCACCCAGGCGTCGGGTGTGTACGCATTGCGCCACCCCGCAAGGAGCAAGTGCAGGCCGAGCTCGAAGTCCTCGAGCAAAGATCCGCGCCACGGACCTTCCCCAGAGTCAATCGAGTCCAAGGCCGACGCCCGCGCGAGCTGACCGTTGCCGCCCACATTGACCGTCCGGCTGTAGCGACGGCTCATCTGGATGGCGGAGATCGGCCCGCGGAACTCGATGTCTTGCATGCGCACAAAGGTCCGGCCCAGCAAGTTCTTGAACCAGTCATCCCCCGGGTAAGGATCGCGCACATCACGGTTGGACATCCGCACCTCGACCTGCACAGCCGCCACTTCTGGGTCGCTGAACAGGTCCTTGCCGGCGCACACCTGAAGCATGTTGTGCGAGGGGCGCCCGTCGGCGTCGATGACTGCAATGACCGTGCGGTCGAAGTCCTGCTTGTTCTCGGTAAAGTGCTCGCGCAGTACGCCCCAAGCATGGTTGAGAGCGTGAGCCTTTCCGGTGCGCGCGTCAGGCAGACGGCGCTGAATCAGATGGACCTTCGAATCGGCGGTGCTCTGCTTCGTCGCGATGTGGGCAGTGGCGTCGTCGGAGTCGTCATCCACTACCCACACCTGTGCTTCTGGAAAATTGGTGCGAAGGTACGCGATCGTCTGACCAATGACGATCTCCTCGTCACGGCACGGGACGACGAAGTGCCAGTCAAAGGCAGAGGGGTCTCCCGTGTCCCGTGCACGGTAGCGCGTGAAGGGGATGAGGATCGTGACGACGTAACCGAGGAAGAGGGCTCCCAGGAGCAAGGAAAACAGGATGCTGATATTGATAAGCAGCTCAAGCACGCGGGCCGCCTCCTCCCCCATCACGCAGACGCGGTGAACGAGGAGCCACCCGGCGCGCACGGCGCCGCCCGGTTGCAACGAGCACGAACGCCAGGATGACGAGAATGAGCCCGGCTAGCACGATCAGCGATCCATAGACGGTGTGCGCCCACCCAAAGCCCTCAAGGCCGGTCCGGCGCGTCATCCACATGATGAGCACAAGCCTCACCGTGTTGGTCAGCTCCAGCCCGACAGCCCCTAGCGCTGCGGCCAGCACACCGCGTCGCACCGGCGCCCTCCCTGTGGCAAGTAGCACCGCCGCCAGAGCGAACAACGGAGCGGTCAATAGGACGACGCTGCACGCCATCGACACAGTCATCTGGAAGTAGCTCTGCGTGCCCGCGCCCACGCCGAGGACTGCGCCCACCGGCGCGAGCGTGACATCCACCCCGAGCACCCCCTGGGCGACCCAGCCCACCACCGCCGCTTCAACCCGCCGCACGGGCTCGTTCAACACGAAGGGGACGACGGCCAACACCACGAAGACCGCAGCACAGAGGCGCGCACCCAACAGGTTTGAGCCACGCTCAGCCTGCACCTTCACCACCGACGACATAACGACCCGCTCTCAGGTTCTTAGCATGTGAGCAACTAACATATCAGATTGCGAGGTCGGTAGAGTGTGGCATGGGTCGCACCGTGTCTGACGTCGTGGCCCGTTGATTTCCGGCTACTTGTGCAGGACCTGCTCCCACAGCGAGTCGACCACCATGGACGAAGGTCTCCCCCACCGAAGGGGCCGACTCGCTGCGAAATCCCTCAGGCTGATGCGTGTCCTCAATCAAGGGCCGCACTGCCATGCCCCCGCTGAGATCGACGAGGCCGACACGGGCCTACTCTCGGGCCGTGAGCGTCATAGCCCTGGCCCGTGCCATAGGGACCCTCCGAGACGTCGAGGGTGGGCACATCCCGTTCTAGAGCTGAGGGGCCAGATGAAGCCGATGCACGCAAACAGGGCTACACCGTTGTCGGGTCACGCCGCTTGCCGCCTGTCACGTTCACTGCCACGACCCCCAGCGGACTGTGCGGCCACGCACGCGCTGCGCCAGGAGCCATCGGAGTTGCCACGCTTCTCTGCCGAGGCGTCACGTGAGGCGCCGAGCACGAGCAGCACGGGTTAGCGACCGAGAGGCGAGGGCTACTCGGACAGCGCGCAGTTTGCGTCGGTTTCGTCAGCCGGACCGAGTCCGCGACCACGGACCGCATCTGGCTAGGCTTCTAGTACGCAACCCCTAGTATCTAATATGCAGCCTGGACGTCATACCCTATTCACTTGCCGATAGCGGACGGTGGTTCGATGAGCATGTCAACTACGCTATGGACCGACCTTGCGGATCGCAGGATGGTTGCTGGACCAGCGGAGGCTTCTTCGTCGGCTCGCGCTCCCCAGGCCAGCGCAGATCTCCTCATCGCTCAGCAGCGGAAGCAGCCATGAGTACCCAAGAGCCTCCGTCGTCACGGCGAGAGGAATCTGGACGTCAGGAGCCCAGCGATGCCTTGGAACTCAGTGGTCCACCGGTCTCCGGTCCAAGCCCTTTCGAAGCCCTTGACGCCCTGGTCGTCCAAGCCCACGACCTCGCGGCTCGCGCCCGTGCACAGGTGACTTCGTAACCGAGCCCTGCCCGCAGGGCGACAAGGGGCAGGGGGAGCCACGCATTCCCGGTCAAGGCTCTTCTCTGAGCGGCGATGAGCGAATCCAGCTCTCCCACTGCGGCCTCAACTGCCAGTTCTTCCTCTCCTATGGGCCTTCGCGCGACAGGTTCAACAGGGACGATCAGGAGGTTAGGTACCGTTCAGGGGAAGCCCGGGTGCTGTCGCTCGACGGGCAGGGTCTCCGACACCTGGGTAGGTCGACCTCCTCCTCGCCGGTGACGACCAGGGCTCACGCGTCCGCCACCATCCAGCCCGTCGCAGCGCACGAGCAGGACCGACAAGGCCCAAGCAGTACAGTCCGGCGGTCTGCCCCACCGGTGCACAGGTGATCTGCTCGGTTGCCGCGGTCGTCTAGGCGGACCTGGGCGCCGCAGTGGCGCGGGCACCGGGTGGAGCACGAAGTAACGGTCACAACTGGCCAGTGATATGTAATATGTTACTGAGGTGGTTCTCGGGACCCCCTGTCAGCCGTATCGCGAGGTGCCGTCTCGTGGGCTGGCTGCCCCGCGCGGGATGTCACGCTTTCGCGCGAAGGGCCCACGGTGCGGGCCAGGAATCCATTCACCTGGCCCGCACCCCCACCGGGCAAGCAGGGGCCGACATGGCCGTCGTCCCGCTGGCCCACCCTGCCTTCTTCAGACCGCAAGATCCCGTTCGACCTACCCGAAACCGACTAGTCCCCATCTTTCCCGACTGGCCGTCACAGCACGGCTCCAATCAAGAAGAGAACTCATGTCCCCCACGCCTCAGACTTCCCGGAGCGAACCGCGGGCCCCGGTCGGGTCGGAGCCTTTGACCCGACGCGCCGCTCGACCTTCTCGGCGCCGGGCTCGCCGGACGGCGTTCAGCGCCGGGCGGTCATCGCCTCGGCCCTGACCCTCGCCCTGGTGGGAGCCAGTGTGGGTGGGGTGGCCTGGGCCAAGGCCAACACCTCCCACCAGCTACGCAAACACGGGTGCGGCCGCACGGTTGGACGCGGTCCTGGTCCTGGCAGACAAGACCCTCACGGACTCCGCCGGTCAGGTCGCCGACGAGGACCTGCGCAGGACCCTCGCTGAGGCAATCATCACTGCTCAGAAGACCCGCACGACCGCTGACCTGCAGATCACCTCGGGGGACACGATCGACGACGCGCACAACGCGCTGCTCCTCGCCGGCGACATCGCTACCATGATCGATCAGGTCACTGACGATCTGACGGCGGCCACCACCGTGGTGCGTGAAGCCCAGGCGGCGTGGCAGCTTGAGTACGCCCTAGCGGTCTACGACGAGGCGACCGCGCAGCTGAACACCTCGATCGAGACCGCCACCACCGTGTTCTCCAGCGCAGAAGGAACGGGCGTGGACCAGGAGGTCCTCCAGGCCCTCACCGAGGAGATCACCGCCACCACCACCGCCCGCGACACCCCAGTTAACCGGACGAACGTGGACGCCATCCACGACGCGACCACCACCCTGACCGGCCACCAGGCCACCCTGGACGCCGCCACCCAAGCACTCACCGACGCCCAGACCGCCTGGCGAGCCGACCAAGACGCAGCAGCAGCAGCAGCCGCCGCGCGGCAACAGCGGGCCCAACAGAAGACCCCCACCAACAGCGGCGCCAAGAACAACGGGGCCAAGAGCAGCAGCGGGACCAAGACCAACGGTGGCGGAGCAACCGTGGCTGTGACCGGCGCGGGCACCTCCGCGACGACAGGAACCGTCGCGACGACCGGAGTTGCGACGGGAGCCGCGACGTCCTCGAGGGGCACGGCAACCGCGACCGCCGGGCGGCGCGTGCGCTTGTGGGGCACGGTCAGCAGGTGAGCGAGCCCCGCCCCGAATGCCAGGACCAGGACCGGGATTCCGGAGACGGCGACCACGACCTGCCACGGCGCCTGCTCGATGCCCTGTGAGGCCAGCAGGTGGTAGACGACCTGACCGCCCCAGCCGAGCGTGAGAGAGAACAGGGAAGGCCACTTGGCGAAGGTCCGGGCCTTGGAGTTGATGCGCCGTCGGGTGAGCCACGCCCCGAGGGCGTAGGCGGCGTAGACCTCCATACCGAGCGGCAGCGTGATCGCCAAGTTCACCGTGAGACCGCTCCCGATGCCGGGCAGGAGATTGACCGGCCCGAACCCGCACATGAGCCCCAGGGCCACCCAGCCGCCCCAGATCGCAACGAAGGCGGACCCGCTGAGGATCATCACAGGCCAGCGCGGGTAGCTCGCGACCTCGTCGCCCTCGTCGTCGCTCTCGGGCAGGATCACGTCGGCGACCTTGGCCCGGGCCCGAGACACCTTGCCCCAGAGATCCCGGCCCTTCTTCTCACGACGGGGCGCGGGGGTCGGCTGGTGCTCCTCCGCTGGGGCGTGGGGCGCGGCGGTGGGCTCGACGATGCGCGGGACAGAGCTCCGTCCCTTCTCGCTCCGACGCTTCCTCTCAGGCCGGTCCTTCTTGCCCCGACGCAATGACCGGCGGGGCGGGGCAGCGTGGGGCACCGACGCACGTCGACCAGCCGCCTCACCCACGGGCCCCCCGCCCTCCCTGCCAGGCAGGACGACGCGCCTGTCACCAGGAGGCGGCAGGCGCGTCGGCTCCAATTAGGCAGTGGGCCAGTCCGGGCGCGGCGGGTGCAGTTCGAACACGAGGGCCGGACCGCCGGCAGGTAGCTGGTTGGCTAATTGGTCCTCGAGGTTCGCCGCGGAGACGTATTCGATCATGTCGTCTGTGTGGTGCAGGTCGATCACGAGCGGACCCTTCGCGCTTCGGACAGGCTTACCGGCTTGCTATCTATCTATCGCTAATGCTCTTGCTGCCAGGCTTGCTCGACGAGCTTCTCGAACATCTCGCGCTGGCTCAGCCCAGCGGCTGCGGCAAGGTCTTCGAAGCGCTCCTTGGTCGAGGTGCCTGTCCGTACGAAGACAGGCACGGTGGGCTCTGATCGGACCTTCCGGCGTGGCGCTGGCGACGCCGCCGGTGTGGGCGCCGCGTCACTCCCCCGGGTCGTCTCCTGACGATCTGGCGTCGGCAAAGGTGCAGGTGCCGGTGCCGGTGCGACGGGGTACTTGGGCGCCGTGGGCGCCATGGGGTCGGCCACCGGAGGCGCAACCCGCCGTCGCCGCGGGGTCGGCTGCTCTTCGATCGTCACGCTTCGCTCTCCAACCGTGCGTAGGCGGGCCAGAGCTGGTCGGCAAGGCCAGCGAAGGCCTCGACAACGGGAAGCCCCTTCACGTAGTCGCCCCACCAGACTTCGCCCGCCCGGGAGGATCGGACGATCACTCGTTCGGGGATGAAGGGGCGCAGCAGTAGGCCGTCATTGTCTTGCTCAAGCGCCTCAAGGGCTCCGAGTGCATCTCGGGTGGCGATCGTGTCGGGCCAGCGGGTGATGATGACTCCGGCTTCGCGCAGGTCCGGATTCAGCGGGCTGAGCTGGCGAAATCGGGCAACATTCGAGCGGGCCCACTCGACCCCGGTCCGGCCGTCCTCGTCGGGGGTAGTCGTATAGAGAATGCGGTCAGACGCGGTCAGGGCGGAACGGATAAGGAACCCCCCCTGCCGGTTGGGCGAGTCGATCAGGACGACGTCGCGGTCCCAGCCCTCGAGCGCGCGGCGAAGACGAAGATCTCCGTACTCCTGGGGAGCCGTCTCCAGGGCCGCAAGATCTCTGGACCCTGGGACAACGGTGAGGTTCGGATGCCAGGGCGACGTCAACGCGAGATCGGCCGCGGCGCCCGCGACGTCGTCCTGGCCAAGAATTGCGCCGATGTGCTCCCCCGGCGGGACGTCGACGCCGAGCCAGGTGGTCGCGGTTGACCGCGGGTCCAGGTCGATGATGCCGACCCGAGCTCCGCGACGTGCCAGTTCTGCGCCGAGCCCCAGAGTGCAGGTCGATTTGCCGACCCCACCCTTCTCTGAGGCGATCGTGGTTGTCTCCATAGCCCCATCTTGCTAGATATCTAGCGTGTTGTCTATCTTGCTTGCTCGCTATCAGTCTATCTATCTTGCGTGCTAGATATCTAGCACGCAAGATAGATAGCGCGCTCTTCAGATCGGTTGGGGCCAGGACGTCTGCCAGGTAGGGCGCTCGGTGGCATTAGGCACACCTGGGCAACGATCGCCCCAGGTGCACCGCCTAGGCGGTCGGCCACCGCAGGAGAAGCACCCTCCGCGACGTGCCAGCTCAGCGCCGAGCCCCAGAGTGCAGGTCGATTTGCCGACCCCACCCTTCCCTGAGGCGATCGTGGTTGCCTCCATGCCCACGTCTCGCTAGATATCTAGCACTCTGTCTGGCTTGCTAGATATCTAGCAAGCCAGACAGATTGTGAGCGTTCAGATCGGTTGGGGCTAGGAAGTCTGCGAGGTTGGGCGCTGGGTGGCCCAGGCGCACCTGGGCACCGATCGCCCCAAGTGCACCGCCTAGGCGGTCGGCCACCGCAGGAGAAGCACCCACGGGGGAGAGCCACCATCATGCGCTCGAGCAAGCGCAGGCGGTCCACAGTTCGACTGCGTCGTGCACCGCGCGACGCGAGATCCCCGGTACCGGTGTCAACCGAAAGCCTGAGGCAACGTCAGGATGAAGAGTTCCGCCAGGTGAGCGGTGCAGTCTGGCACCCCGCCTGCAAGTCAGCTTGCGACGTCGACGAGCGTCCAGCATGCGACGGCGTCGTCTGGTGGCCACCACCAGTCGGCGTCCGTGATCTCGCGGGGGTTCGCGTTGTCATCGTGGCGGGCGAGGTAGGTCTGCCAGGCGGCGCGCTCAGTGGCATAACGGCGGAGCTGAGTTGCGACCCCCTCAAGGACCCCTAGGTGCTCAGCCACCTGTAAGAGGAGCCCTGCGTGGGGGAGGAGGCCAGTCATCGTGCGTTCGAGCAGCCCCCAGGCGGTCAGGAGATCGACGGCGTCGTGCACCGCGCGACGCGAGATCCCGGTGGCAGTCACGAGGTCTCTGATGGTGTGGGCTCGGTCTTGCTCGACAGCTTCGAACACGAGTGCCGCGACGTAGCCAAGCTCGCGGAACGCAGGGCGCAGGGCATGGGCCTTGCCTTTGTCCCATCGCAGGCCAGGAGCGGTTTCCGCGATGGTCTGGGGGAGCGTCAGGGCGTACAGGTCTGCGTTCTCGCCGCGAGCCTCCTCAAGGCGGTCGATCCATCCGGCCGCAGTGAGCTGGTGGAGCAGGACGGAGACGGTCGAGTGGTCCATGCCTGTAGCCACGGCCAAGGACCGGGTGCCAAAGGCGATGTAGCGGGTGCCGGCCTTGTGAGCGGCTTCTCCGAGGGCGCGGAGGAGGAAACGGGCCCCGTACCAGCGACGACCGGGGAAGCCTGCCCGTTCAGAGATCCGTAGGGCGGCGCGCCAGGTGCGGATGAAGCCGTGCTCGTCCTCGCTCACCTGTGGTGGGTGGCGCCCCCCCTGTGACTCTTGGGCGCTTGTGTTGGATCTGTGCACAGTGTCATTCCCGCTGGTCGAGGCGGGTTCTGCGGTGTGGTGCCCTACGAGGGCCTGGGCGCGGTGCCAGTCGCGTGTCAGGGCCTTGCGGCGGTGACCAGGGGAGTAGCGGGCGTACAGGCCCGCTAGGCCCGGCCAGCGGCCGTCCTCGAGGCGCACGGCGACATCGGCGAGGGTCCATCGGGCGCGTGCAGCGCCGGCGAGCACGGCTTGGCGGGCCTCAGAGTCGGACGGGTAGCGGCTGGCGTCGTAGATGCCGTCTCGGGCGATGCGGGTCAGCTGGGGCGCCAGTCCGTGCACGCGGGTCTGAGGCTGGCCTTCGAGCTCGTGCCTCGGCTCCTCGACGTCCTGGGAGACGCGCCAGGCGGCGATCTCCTCGGTCAGGGCCGCATGGATGCGCTCGAGGGTGCGGGGGGAGTTGCCACGCACGAGGACGTCGACGGCCGCGCTCAGGGTCATCGTGAGCTGCTGGTGGCCGCCGGCCTTGTGGGCGGCTCCAGGGGTACGGATGCACCCTGACCGCAGCGACCGGTGGGGGCTGGCGTCGAGGGACGCGTACATGGTGGCCAGGGCCTCGACGATCTCGCGGGCTGTGCGGTACTCGATGGGCCGGGCCAGGGGCACGTAGATGTGGCGGCCGCCGCTGGGGGAGATGTCGGTGACGATGCGGGCGCCGACATCGGTGAGCCACGTTGCCAAGCGCAGGGCGTCAGCGTCGACGAGGGCGCGGCCGCCGGGGGCCACGTCTAGGTCCAAGCAGAGGGCGCGGCACGTCCCGTCGTCTCCGTAGATGCGGACGGCAGCCGGCGAGGAAGGCAGGGCGCGGGTCAGGGGGCGTTCGTCACGCCCGCGGTACTCGATCCCTGCACGTCGAGGGCGTCCGATCCGCATCCGGCGCCGCGCGCCGCCCCCAAGCCGTTCGGCGCAGGCAGCCCACTCTTCCCGGGCGCGCTCGACATCGAGAACGTCAACCTGGACGGATAGGGATGAATCACCCGCGACACGCCGCGTTCGGCGCACGCCGGGCTGGGCACCCGCCGCGTCGGTGGTTATGATGGTCTCCAGACGCTAGGACGCACCTAGGTGCGTCAACCGGAACCCTTCACCGTTCGCCGCCAAGCTGTCAGGTGATGGGCTTCTGAGTTAAGGCCCGCCCCTCGGGGCGGGCCTTTCGTCGTTCTTACGCAGTCTTGAGGTCGAGTCCTTCCTGCTCCGCCGGCCACCATGCAGGCCGACCATCAGGATCAAGTTCGATGCGCTTCGCAATCTCCTCAAGCAGGACCGGAAGTGGCACGCCGGTAGCGTTGGCCACCTGGTCATAGAAGGCCTTGGCCTCCTTGGAGATCCCACGCGCGTACAGATTCGTCACGTTCTCGGGGTCAAGTGACCCCCAAGCCCGCCGTCCTCGCGTCGCCGTCGTGTGTGCCATATCGCAGACAGTAGCGATTGCGATTGCCGAAGGCGCGGATATGCGCGGGTGTGTCGCGGCTCATGTTGGCCCGGAGTATCAAGTTCGTTCGTGCATGGTCGCGAGGATGCGTGGCCAGTCAGGCACGCGTTCGGCTGTGCTCACAGGCCGCGGGCTACGGCGGCTCCCGCCGCGAGCCAGGCTCGACGGGTGGCAGGTCGCAAGGAGCCGTAGCGCAGGGTCCCATCGACCATCGCGGGATCGAAGGGGATGGTGACAACGTCGCGGGCGATCGCCTGGTATCCGTTGGCGACACGGTCGACTTCGGCGCGAGATGCCTTCTCCTCGGCCTGGCTTACGACAGCAACAGCGCGAGCGGCCAACTTGGCTGACCGCTCGTCGCGCTCGCCCAGTGCTTCGAGGAGTAGTGCACCAGCCTCGGCGATGTCGGCACGAGTCGTTGTGGCGACGACGAGCTGGTCTGCGTGGTCGATCATCCGCAGCCACAGGGGGTCGCTCTCGTCGTTGCCGGAGTCGATGAAGACCAGCCGGTAGTACTTGCTGGCGACGCTGTGAATCGCGTCGACGTCTTTGACCCCCAGCCGCTGCTGGTCGGCCAGCATGACGGGCTGCGAGCGAAGTACGTCGAATCGGTCGCGCGTCTGGTGATGCACGTAGTGCGCCAGGTCCGCGGACTGGGCGCTCGTGCTGAGCAGGCGATCGGTCTGGGGGAGCATGTCGAGCAGAGTCGCTTCGTGAGGACCCTGCTCGGTGCGCCAGCCAAGCGTTCCGCGCGTCTGGTTGTTGTCCCAGGCGAGGACGCCGGCACCGCCGTAGCGGGCGAAGATCGCGGACAGCAGCACCGTTGTCGGGGTCTTGCCAGCGCCCCCCTTGCCGTTCACCACGGCGATCGTGCGGGGCCCGGGCCAGTGCTGGCTGACAGCGTGCTCGTCGCCGCGTTCGCGGCGCTCCGCCTCGCTGGGGTTCAGACGAATGCCGACCTTCGCGAGAGCACCACGGATCCCCTTGGCTGCGGGCTCCTCGACCTGCTCACGAACGAGGAAAGACTGGCGGACCTCTCGCCAGGTTGTGGGCTGGGGCTGGTTCTCACGGACCCAGCCCTCGGCTCCTTCGGGAGGGTTGTGGGCTGGGGTGCTGCTCACCGACCCCGGTTCGGGCGTGGTGTCGGGAGCCGCAGATGCCGCCCCCGGCGCAGCTGTGGGAAGGGCCTTGACGGCCCGCGTTCCGCGGGGAGGGGTCGCGGTGTCCGCGTCAGCAGCCACCGTGCCGTCTGGGTGGACGATCAGCGGCCAGTCACCGTCAGGACTCGTCGTCGCGACGCGTACGGGGCGGCCGACCTTCTTGGCGGTCGCCGCGACGGTCTCGATCACGCTGTTGCGCGCCTCCTCGAGGCCGTTGGCTTCGAGGGCGTGAGAGGTGCCGTTGATCGTCACCTCTCCGGTTCCGTCCTCGCGGATGACAGCTTCGATGTGGGGCCAGGTGGGCACGGTCGTGGTTGTCATGGGCTCTCTCCTGTCGCTAGCCGAGCTTGATCCCGACCTCAGCCATGAACGGCTCGGGGTCGACGGGCTTTCCGTTGAGGTGGACTTCGTAGTGCAGGTGGCACCCGGTCGAGTTTCCAGACGAACCGGTGCGTCCGATCTGCTGACCTGCGGCCACCTTGTCGCCGACGCTGACCAAGATCCCGCTGCGGTACATGTGGAGGTACTTGGTCTTGATGTTGTCGCCGTGGTCGACCGTGATGATCCCGGTCCCGTCGGAAACCAGGCCAGCGAAGATGACCGTGCCCGCTCGCGCAGACCAGATCGGGCCGTTGCAGCTGCCGGCCGCGAGGTCGGTGCCGGCATGTAGGCGGAGCTGCCCGTGGTTGATCTGCCCAGGGTTGTACCTCATGCCGTACTGGCTCTTGACCGGTCCTGCTCCCGGGGTGGCCCACCCGCCATCGTTGACCTGGCCGGGGAGGGTTGCCCCTCCCTCGCCGGCACACACCTGGTTGCCGTTGCCCGCGCTGAGCCCGGTGTCGACGCCAGACAGTTGCTCGACCACGGCCACCGCGGCGTCCCAGTACTTGGCGTAGTGGAATGGGTTCGCGTTGCGCTGGGTGCGGTGTGCGACGCCCGTAGGCTCGAGTGAGTCGCGGTTCTCGACCTTCATCATCGCGGTGAAGAACTTGGTGGAGGAGATGTACGGGTCCATCACTTCGTCCTGGGTGCCCCAGCCCAGGCACCACTGTTGCTGGAAGAGCCCCAGCGAGCACGTGAGTGTCCCGTCCGGGTTGGTGACCCCGTGCAGGTCGTCGCCGTAGTTGACGTTCACCAGGCTCGATTCACCCATCGCCGTCATGACACCGATGGTCTGGTCGCGGACGCCCAGTCCCAGGTCGGCTCCGGCCTTGAGGATGTAGGCCGCGTTGACGAGCTGCTCGCCGCTGTATCCAGCGATCGGTCCAGCGGGCACGGTCGCAGGGTCGATCGTCACACTCGTTGATCCGTCGGTAGGCGGGTTGCACGCTGCTCCTGCACTCCCGCCGAAGAGCAGGAGACTGAAGACCAGTCCCAGCGTCAGCACCGGGATCCCTGCGACAAGGAGCACGGCTCCGCTCTTGTTCTCTCCGGCCACCTCTAGCTCGCCTCCTCGGGCGGCATGATGCGCTCCACAGCCCAGGGAGAGTCCCCGTAGAGACGGCTCAATGTCAGCGTGTAGGTGCCGCCGTTGGTCGGGACTTCGACGACCGCGACGTTCGCGCTCGCGTCGTCAACAAGCACCCCTACGCCGGTGACCTCGGATACGGGCACGTTGCGGGGATCGACGAAGGAGTAGTCGCTCCGCCCTTCCTCACTCAGCAGCGGCGCGAGCTCGGCCCACCAGGTCTCGTAGTCGAGACCAGGACGTGCAAACTTCCCCATCACCTCGCTTGCTGCGGCAACCGCTGCAGCACGCGACGGCTCGTCCCAGACTGCCTCCGGGTGCGCTCCGATCGTCTCCCCGGTGTCTTCGTCTACGGCGCCGTCTGGCGCGGGAGTGAACTTATCGAAGTCAGGCAATTCGGAACCGATCGTGTTCGTCGGGGCCGACGGCGATGAACCTGGTTCGGTCCCCGACGAACACCCGGCCAGGGCAACGGTGATCACCGCTGCCAAGGCCAGACCCCCTGCTCGTAGCTGCATTGCTAGTCCTCCTTGTTCTCGCCCTCCGCGGGCCGGCTGTTTGCGCCTGCTCGCAGGGTTTCCTTGAGTTCGTCCCGAAGGATGAACCACGTGGCCCCCACCTTGTAGCCCGGGATCACACCGTCACGAAGCCAGTGGTAGATGCCCTGCTTCGTCATGCCGAGCAGGGAAGCAACCTCCGGGACCGTGAGCGTCTTGCCCAGCCCGTCGAAGAGCGCATCGAGTCCGCTGGTGGTCATCGGAAGCACCCGCACACGTCTGCGCATACAGTCACCCTAGACGATTCATCACGCTGACACCCGATTTCACTCTCTGTCACTCTATTTCGCATGATATTGCTCCTATCGTCTTCCTCGGCTAAACTTGCCGTGTCAGAGACTACGTACGTACAGCGCAGTATCAAGGGGGCGTGACCGTGAACGATGCAAGTAATCCGTGGGTCTCGCGGCCAGCGGCGTCTTCACCCGCTCCGGCGGCGACCCGAACCCTCATGGCGACCGCAGCACCAACTGGGCCCGTCGCCCCACAGCGCGGCGTGCCGGCCCCCGACACGGTGGATCAGCTTCCTGTCGTGCAGTACGGCCCCGGCGAGGCGAGGCCTCTCTGGTGGCTGGGTGCGCACGGGGGAGCGGGGGAGAGCAAGCTTGCTCATCTCGTCGAGCACTCGCAGGTGGCGGACCACGCTTGGCCGCATCTCGTGGCCTCTCCGCGCCCAGCCCCTGTCGTCCTGGTGGCTCGCTCGAGCTACGACGGCCTTCGAGCTGCCCAGGTGGCTGCCACGCAGTGGGCCTCTGGCCTGGTGCCGTTCGTCAATGTTCTCGGCCTGGTGATCGTCGCTGACGCTCCCGGCCGCTTGCCCCGCCCGCTGCGAGAGTTCGCGCAGATCGTCGGCGGTGGCGTCCCACGCACGTGGACCGTGCCGTGGATCGAGTCGTGGCGCCTGGGAGAGGAACCGTCCCTCCTGAGCGTCCCGCGCGAGGTGCGTCGGCTTGTCGACGACCTGAACGCGATTCTCCAACCTGGTGCGGGCAGCACCACCAACTGAGAGGAACACTGATGGCCGTCCTTGACACCATCCTCACCGCGTCGAACGACCTCGCCGCACTCATCCCGGCACAGATCCCCGACCCGGCTCCGGTGCAGCCGCCGGGCACGGAGGGCTTCCTGTCGATCATGGGCTGGGCCAAGTGGGTTGCCCTGGCTCTCTGCATCATGGGCCTCGTGGCCGCCGGGGCGATGATGTCCTGGCAGTCCCGCCGCGGCGAGGGCGGCGAGCACGTCGGCAAGATCGGCATGGCCCTCGGAGGCGTCATCGTCATCAGCGCGGCCGGCGCACTCGTCGGCTTCCTGATGGGCGCGTGAGCCGGGGCAACGACATGGCTTCCGACGAGACGGAACAGAACCCGTTCGGCCGCCCAGGCTTCGTCCTGGCCGCGCTCGTTGTGGTCCTGCTCATCGTGGCAGGGGTGGTCGTTGGGGTCGTCGTCGCTGGGCGCGACGACGACCCCAACGACCCCATGGAAGCCACTCCGATCCCGACCGTGACGGCCGCGCCGTCTGACCCCACAACCACGGAGGTCGATGGTGCGAGCGTCTGCGGCCTGGAGGGCGTTGAACTGACCGGCAGCGTCTCCACAGCTCCTGAGGCGGTGTGGGAATTCCAGGGCACGACGGGATACCCCACCTCCGCCGCATTCGGCCCTGCCGAGACGAACACCAACGGAGTGCGCTACTGCTTCCAGCAGTCACCCTCCGGGGCGCTCTTCGCTGCCGCGAACGCGGTGGCCCAGGGCTCGGACCCGACGGTCCAGGCGGCGTTCGCCACGTACTTCACAGCGGCCGGTCCCGGCCGTGACGCCGCGATCGCAAACGCGATGTCAGGTTCGGCGTCCTCGGGACGGATCGAAATCGCAGGGTTCCGCCTGCTCGAGTACGGGGACGGCTCGGCCCGCGTTGACGTGGCGGTCCGAGCGACCTCGAACGGTCAAACAATCTACGCTTCCGGCGTCTATCCGCTCACGTGGGAAGACGGCGACTGGAAGCTCGTGGTCAGCGACTCGGGGGAGATGCAGTACAACTTCGCGCAGATCCCCGACCTCGCTGGCTACACCAGCTGGGGGGCATGAGCTATGGCTGACTGCGGTTTTATCGACGTCGGCTGCAAGGCCGAAGAACTCGCCAAGAGCGCGATCGGTGATGCGATCGAGAACATGGCAAACGCCGTCCTGGAAGCGTTCGGGAAGGCGGTGGCCTCGCTCGGCACCCTGTGGGTCAACGTTGGTACCCCCAACCTCACGGGGAGCGGTGGAGCGTCGTCGACGACGGCCGGGGCAGCGGCACCCAACTCCGAGAACATCACTATGGTCCTCAACTACGTGATGTGGATTTCACTCGCAGCCGCGGTGATCTCGCTGTTCATCCTCGGTGGCCTCATCGCCTTCCGGATGCGCGCTGGCGAGGGTATTGCCGCAGTCGGCAAGCTTGGTCTCATTCTCGCGTCGGTGGTCTTCATCTCAGGTGCCAGCGCGATCGTCAGTGGCGTCCTGCCGAACGGTCCGAACGGGGCCTCCGGCACCGTCGCCTTCCTGCAGTCGTCGCTGTGGTGGTACATGGGCGCGGCAGCAGTTCTCTCGGTGATCATCGGCGCCGCGCGGATGGTGTGGGAGCAGCGTGCAGAACCCGGCAGAGAGACGATCAAGAGCCTCCTCACGCTGGTGGTCGTCGCGGGATCCGGCGTGACGATCGTCGGCCTGCTTGTCACAGCCGCCGACTCGTTTTCGGTGTGGATCATCAACGGGTCACTCAACTGCGACGTCACCACAGACGGGGGTACGTGCTTCGGGACCAACATGGCCACCCTGCTCGCGCTCACCACAAATCCGGCGGCAGGCGGCCTCGGGGCGCTGCTCATCATCATCTTGGGACTCATCGCAATCCTCGCGACGACGTTCCAGATCATCCTCATGGTGGCCAGGGGCGGGATGCTCGTGATCCTCACGGGCATCTTGCCTCTGGCTGCCAGCGCGACGAACACCGAGATGGGCAAGGCCTGGTTCAAGAAGTGCATCTCGTGGCTGGTGGCGTTCATTCTCTACAAGCCCGCCGCCGCCATCGTCTACGCGGCCGCGTTCCAGCTCGTCGGTACAGACGTCTTCAAGGACGACGGGACAGGACTTCTCGCTGTGCTCACCGGTCTGATGCTGATGGTCATCGCTCTGTTCGCGATGCCCGCACTCATGCGCTTCGTCACCCCCTTGGTGGGGGCGATGTCCGCGGGAGCCGGTGGGGCGATGGCGATGGGTGCGATGGCTGCCTTGCCCAGTGGCGCGGCCGCGATCGGCCGTCTCGCGTCCGGCGGTGGAGGCTCGTCCGGCTCCGACGGCGCGAGCGGCTCCGACGGCGCGAGCGGCTCTTCGGGGTCGGCCGGACCGTCTGGAAGTTCCGCTACAGGTGGGCCTTCCGCACCCCAGCCGGTCAACACGAATCCGTCCAGCGGCGGATCGAGCAACCCGTCGGCCCCTGGTGGCGGGGGACAGCCCGCACCTGGTGGCGGCGCATCCACTGGGTCAGGGAGCGCAGGAGCTGGCGCCGGCGCCGGATCGGGCGCAGCCGGCGCGGGCGCCGCTGGGGCTGGCGCTGGCGCTGGCGCTGGCGCCGCAGCTGGTGGAAGTGCGGCGGCCGCCGGTGCCGCCGGTGGGCCCGTAGGTATCGCGGCAGGAGCCGCACTCGACGTAGCAAAGCAGGCGGGCCAGGCAGCAGCCGGCGCCGCGCAGAGCATCGGCCAGCAGGCCGCAGGGGAAGGGGATGGTCCGAGTGGCAGCTGACACAGCAAATGTGAGGGGCCCGCGCACGTACGGGAACTGGAGGCGTCCTACGTCACCAGGCCTGATCGGGCTCGGCTCGGTGGGAACCGCGATGCTCCTCGGAGGGCTCATCGTCGTGGTGATCACCGTCATGGTCGCTGGCCTGCTCGAGGCGGTCGTCATGGCCGCTGTCCTCGGTGCAGTCCTGTTGACCGTCCTCACGAAGGACTCGCACGGCAAGAATCTCCTGGCGCGCGGGGGAGCCCGCGCCGCTTGGTGGTCCGCCCGATCGCGTGGCACCCACCTGTACCGGTCGGGCCCGCTCGGCCGTGCCGTGTGGGGGACGTACCAGCTCCCCGGGTTGGCGGCGCCGACCCGACTGAGCGAGCACAGCGACAGCTACGGCCGACGGTTCGCTCTCCTCCACACACCAGCCACCGGGAACTTCTCGGTCATCATCGGAACCGAGCCCGACGGCGCGGCGCTGGTCGACCAGGAGCAGATCGACGTCTGGGTCGCTGACTGGGGGCACTGGCTCGCGAACCTCGCCGATGAGCCGGGGATCGAGGCCGCGTCCGTGACGATCGAGACGGCTCCCGATTCCGGGACCCGCCTGCGTCGCGAGGTGGAGATGAACATCGACCCGGAAGCGCCGGCCTTCGCGCGGCAGATGCTCACAGAGACCGTGCAGCGCTACCCGTCTGGGTCCTCCACGGTCAAGGCCTTCGTGGCGATCACGTTCGCAGCAGCGACGCGGGCAGGGGGCAAGAAGCGCACCGTGGATGAGATGGGGCGCGAGCTGGCCGCCCGCATGCCTGGGCTCACGCAGAGCCTGCAGGCGACCGGGGCCGGTGCAGCGCACCCCCTGTCCGCTCAGGAGCTGTGCGAGACGATTCGTGTCGCCTACGACCCGGCGGCGGCCGTCCTCATCGACGAAGCCCATGCAGCGGGCGAGACGCCCGAGCTCTCATGGCCCGACGTCGGCCCCTCGGCCACCGAGGCGGCGTGGAATGGCTACCGCCATGACTCGGCGTACTCGTGCACCTGGGCGATGACCTCAGCACCTCGCGGCAACGTCCAGTCGGGAGTTCTTGCCCGTCTGCTTGCCCCGCACCGCGACATCGCCCGGAAGCGCGTGACACTGCTCTACCGGCCGATCGACCCGGCGAAGGCAGCAGCGATGGTGGAATCAGACCTGCGCGCCGCGGAGTTCCGTCAGACCTCAACGTCCAAGCCCGCGGCTCGCGACGTCCTCGCTGTCCGCGCGGCGGCGGCGACGGCCTCGGAGGAGGCGTCCGGGGCTGGCCTGGTGAACTTCGGTGTCCTCGTGACGGCCACGGTCATGGACGGGGCTCGCGAGGCTGATGCTCGAGCGGCGATCGACAACCTCTCAGCGACGGCGCGACTTCGGCTGCGCCCGGTCTACGGATCGCAGGACTCCGCGTTCGCTGCGGCCCTTCCGCTGGGGCTCATTCTCACCAAGCACGTGAAGGTACCGGCCGAGCTCAGAGACAAGCTCTGATGGCCGGCTACGCCGGGAGGGGGCAGCGATGACCAAGACAAGCGCGAAGAAGAGGACTCAGGCGACACCATCGATCCGGCCAATCCGGCCGCCGATGCGCGGATGGCTCGGCCGGGGTCGAGGCGGTGCGAACTACGTGCAGGCACCCGATGAATGGCGCGGGACCACGGTCCAGGTCTGCGGCCTATGGCCGTTCTCGATCGGCTCGGGCACCCCGATGGTGGGAGTTCCGCTCGGCCGACACATCACCACCGGCGCGACCCTGTGCTGTGACCCGATCAGCTGGTTCCAGCGCGCGAAGCTCATCTCGAACCCCTCGGCTTTCGTCCTCGGCAAGCCGGGTCTAGGCAAGTCGACGCTCGTTCGGCGGATGGCTACCGGGCTCGCCGGGTTCGGCGTCATGCCCCTGGTGCTCGGCGACCTCAAGCCCGACTACGTCGACCTGATCGAGGCGATGGGCGGCCAGGTCATCACCCTGGGCCGTGGCCGTGGCTACCTCAACGTCCTCGACCCTGGCGAGGCGACCGAGGCCGCCCATCGCCTGCGAGCACAGGGCTTCGAGAAGCAGGCACAGGAGGTACTGGCGGACGCCCACGGGCGCCGTCACACGATGGTCTCAGCGCTGATCACAATCATGCGCTCGGCGCCGCCGACGGACCGCGAAGAGACCATCATCGACCGGGCGCTCAAGGTCCTGGACGTCCAGCACCAAGGTGTACCGGTGCTGGGCGACCTGCTCCGTGTCATCCAGGAAGGCCCCCAGGAAGTTCGGGCGGTGGCCCTGGACCGTGGCAACGACCTTCGCTACAAGGAGATCACCGAGAACCTCGAAGCCTCGCTCATCGGTCTGGTCGGCGGCGGCCGCTTGGGCGAGACCTTCTCGCGACAGACAACCCGCCCGATGCGTCGTGACGCCCCTGTGGTCTACGACGTCTCGGCGATCGACGACTCCGAGATGGACCTACAGGCCGCGACGTTGCTCGCCTGCTGGTCGGCCGGGTTCGGCACGGTGAACGTCGCCAACGCCCTCGCGGACGCCGGGCTCGAGCCGCGGCGTCACTACTTCGTCATCCTGGACGAGCTATGGCGGGCCCTGCGAGCAGGGCGCGGCATGGTTGACCGTGTCGACGCACTGACCCGCCTGAACCGCCAGCGTGGCGTCGGCATGGCGATGATCTCTCACACGATGAGCGACCTGCTAGCCCTGTCGAGCGAGGAGGATCGGATGAAGGCGAAGGGCTTCGTCGAGCGCTCGGGCATGGTCATCTGCGGTGGTCTCCCCTCGGCCGAGATGCCGCAGCTCAACTCCGCGATCCCCTTCTCTCGTGCCGAGCAGGATCTGCTGATCGGCTGGCAGGACCCCCCGGCATGGGACCCTTCCACCGGTCGAGAGGCCGAGCCCCCAGGGCGAGGCAAGTTCCTGGTCAAGGTCGGTGGCCGCCCCGGGATCCCCATCTCCGTCCAGCTCACTGACGCGGAGCTCTCGATCAACGACACCAACAAGCTGTGGCACTCACAGTCCCGCGTCGGATCCGTCGCCATGGCCGGCGCTGGAGGGGGAGCAGCATGAGCCAGCCGAACAACCGTCGCCGAGACCCCGGCGGCATCGGCGCTGAGGCTGCTCTGGTCTGGATCGGGATCGTAGCGGTGGTCGTCGTCGTCGGATCGCTCTACGCGGCCGTCACCATCGGGCACCGCCTCGCTGGCACGGCGGAGGGCATCCCCAGCAGCCCATTCGATGTGTTCTTCGGCCTGATCCGCGGCCGTGTCCCGTGGCCCCCGGCCGGGACCGCGATCCTCGTCGGCATGGGTGTTCTCCTGGTGCTGCTGGCGGTACTCGTCGGCCTCGCCCGCCGACGGCTCAACCGGTCGCGTACCCGCGTCGACCGGGCCGCGACGTACATGGGTCGCGGCCGTGACGTGGAGGCCCTGAGCCGGAAGAACGCTCTGGCGACGGCTTCGCGGCTCGGGGTCGCCGAGTCCCCCGGCGTGCCGATCGGGCGGACGGTGGCGGCCGGTCAGCCTCTCTTCGGGTCCTGGGAGGACATGCACCTCGACATCTGGGGGCCGCGCACCGGCAAGACCACGTCGCGTGCAGTCCCTGCAATCCTCGACGCTCCCGGCGCGGTCCTGGTGACCTCGAACAAGCGCGACGTCGTGGACGCGACGCGTGACGTCCGCGCGGTCCAGGGCCCGGTCTGGGTCTTCGACCCGCAGGGCATCGCGCTCGAGGAACCGACCTGGTGGTGGAACCCGTTGAGCTACGTCACGGACGAGGTCAAGGCCGCAAAGCTCGCCGAGCACTTCGCCGCCGGGTCGCGCGATCCTGGCGCACGGACCGACGCCTACTTTGACCCCGCCGGGCAGGACCTTCTGGCCGGGCTTCTACTCGCGGCCGCGCTCGACTCGCGGCCGATCACTGACGTCTACACCTGGCTGACACGGCCGACAGACGAGACCGCGGCAGACATCCTCAGGACGCACGGCTTCACCCTGACCTCAGACCAGGTCGCCGGCGTCGTCGCAGCACCGGACAAGCAACGCGGTGGCATCTTCGGCACAGCGCAACAGATGGCCTCGTGCCTGACGAACCGAGCGGTCTCGCGATGGGTCACCCCGCAGGGGGTGATCGACACGCGCACTCAGCTCAGCCCGGCGGAGTTCGTCCGCGACGGCGGCACGCTCTACTCGCTCTCCAAGGAGGGCAGGGGCACCGCCGGGCCGCTCGTCACGGCACTCACGGTGGCTGTAGTCGAGGCAGCTGAGGAACAGGCCGCGCGTTCTGCCGGGGGGCGGCTCGCAGTGCCGCTGGTCGGCGTCCTCGATGAGGCCGCGAACGTGTGCCGCTGGCGTGAGCTCCCGAACCTCTACAGCCACTACGGGTCGCGCGGGATCGTCCTGATGACGATCCTGCAATCGTGGTCGCAGGGCACCGAAGTGTGGGGCGAAGCAGGAATGAAGAAGCTCTGGAGCGCCTCGAACGTGAAGGTCTACGGCGGCGGTGTCAGCGAGGCCGCCTTCCTCGAGGACCTCTCTCGGATGATCGGCGACTACGACCGTCAGGGATCCTCGGTGTCCTACGGCCGCGGGCACCGCACCATCTCGCAGCAGCTTCATCGTGAACGCATCCTCGACGTGGCGGACCTGGCCGCGATGCCCAAGGGGCGAGCCGTGGTCCTCGCCTCCGGTTCCCGCCCCACGCTGATCCGCACCCAGCCGTGGATGACCGGCCCGCACGCCGAGGGGGTGCGAGCATCGATCGCGGCGCACGACCCGCAGGCTGAGCGCACGATCCGAGAGGCACAGACCGAACTCGCGGCAGTGGCCGCGACCGTGGATCAGCAGGAGGCATCGTGAGCGATGGGCTCGGAGAGTGGGCAGAACTGGACGACGAGCTCGGTTCGCCCGTCGCGTTGGAGCAGGACGGCGCTGGGACGAGCGCTGGCCCCGAGGAGCTGCCGCCACTGGTCTACGGATCCGTCGACGAGTTCATGCGCGAGTACCTGCGCCATGTCTATCGGCGGAAGGTCGGCGGCCGCGGCACCGGCCGGGTGTGGGCTGCGGAATGGTGGCGCTATGACGAGGCCGTCATTCGTCTCGAGGCGGTGTGGCGCGCATGGGAGCACCTGCGTCAGGACGCAGCGACAGGCATGAGCGTGTGGTGGCGCGACCACGCCGATCCGCACATGGCAGTTCTGTTCGACCCTGATGGGCCGTTCGCTGGCGCCGAGGGTGAGCTCAACTCCTGTCGGTCAGGTGCCCCGCTTCCGTACGTCGCGCCCCCTGAGGGGATGTTCCCCGACGTCCGCGAGTCTCCGCACGAGTTCTGAGCTCGAAGACAACGAGGGCCCCGCACCACCCGGTGCGGGCCCTCGCTGTCTCGTTCACGCTCCGAGAGCGAGCCCGACGAAGGTGAGGATCGCTAGCGCCAGCACCGCGAGGGCCAACGCCCAAACCAGACGCTTCTGCCGGCGTTCGCTGAACACTCGCGGCCGTCCTAGACGCCCGGCGTTGATCTCCGCCATGAGAAGCAGGATCGTGGCCGCGATCAGGGCGACGGTCACCACCGCGGCGAGTCCCCACGCCACCTGGACCACCGTCGTGACCCCGAGCCCTGTCCCGTTCGTCATCGATCGAGACCGCTCCGTTGCACCTGGGCGCCTCTGGCTCCGCGGACCTTGCGCGCCCTGGGTGCCTTTGCCGACGTCGTCCTCGTCGCCTCGGTCGCCGGCTTCCCGTAGCTCACATCTGCTCGAAGCCGTGTCGCGACGTCCTCCTCGCCCACACCGCGTCCCTTGAGGTCGCTGGCGAACGCTTCTCTGCGCTCGGCGCTGTCGTACGCCGGCGCTGCGTCGTGACGTAGACGGTCGGCGGTGGTCTCGTGTGTCGCAGCATCTGCGGCAGCCTGACCGCGCTCGGCTGGGTCAGGCTCGTGTTCAGCTGCGTCCCGTGCGCGCTCCGCGGCCTGGTCGGCCCTCTGGGCGTCCGTCATGAGCGACTGAGCTTCGGCGGCGTCGACCCCGGCCCGGGTGCGCTGCTCCTGCTGCTCACGCTGCAGTTGCTCTGCGCGAGCTACCGCGGCCTGAACCTGTGCGGGGTCGCCGTTCGCCGTGTCGACGTCGACGCCGTAGCGGTTGCGGACTTCGTCCTTGATGCGCTGCTCCGCGCGTACCGCTTCTGGGTCGGAGTCGGCCCATGCGCGTGCGAGCTGATGGGCCCTGCCCACGTCCTGCGGTTCCGCCTTGTCCCACCACTCGGGCCGATGAACCTGTGCCATCTCGACACGGCTCGCACCTCGCTCAGCCGCGATGCGCGCCTGGAGCTCGCGCGCTTCCTGCTCACTCACCGCCTGTGCGCGTCGCAAGGCCTCCTCGCGTGCCCGAGCGAACCGCTCGCCGATCTGCCCTGCAGCGGTCAGTGCAACGCGCAGCTGTCCCTCGAACGCTTCCTCGATCCCATCCGACTCGTCGACCATGACCTGCCCCCTCTTCTAGCGTTCCGGGCCGCGCTCTGCTCCCGGTTTGGTGGTGCTGCGAACCCGCGTTGGTTCGATGGTGTTCGGCACTGGCGAGCCGGGTCGTCCCTCTGGTGCGTGACCCTGCTGCACTCGTTGCATGGTCGCTGTGACCTCCGGTGCCAGGGGAACCCCTGTCCCGCTCGCTACGGGCTGTGGCAGTCGCGCGGCAAGCCGTCGAAGATGGTTCCGTTCGGCGGCCGCGATCTCGGCCGCGCGGCGGGCTTCGCCAGATGCGCGGTGCACGTCATGGACCGCCTTCGCGAGGTTCGCGAGCTGGCGCAGCATGATGGCCTGTGCGGCGGTTCCCTGGCCGCCTCGGGCGGCGGAGGCGAGCAGCATCGCGGCGCCCGAGACGGCGACCATGCCGGCCTTGGTCGGGCGCACCGGACGGTGTCGTGTCTGGGCCGACTTCGCCAGTGCATCGGCGGCCGCCGCGAGTGGTCCGGGTTCAGCCTCCACGCGCTGTGACCACGCTGCGAACGCTCCGGCGGTGTCTCGCGCGACGCGTGCCCAGGTGTCGCGGTCCTCGATCGGGACGGCACGCAGCGTCTCGCGCAGTGCGCCGATCTCGCGGCTGTACTGCTCCCAGAGCTTGGGGTCGGGCTCGTGCACTTCGCGCCCGGGCGCGGCGACACGTCGTCCACGCTTCGCAGCGTTCCACTCGGCGGCAGCGGTAGTCGCCGCTGTGGGGTCGTCGGGCCATCCGCTGCGCAGGCGCGGAAGGGTGAGGTCTCTACCCAGATGGCCGCCTCCGTACCAGATCGCGCGTTCTCCGTGCTGGGGGCGCGCAGCGACCGAGTAGCCGGTGACCACATCGGTCCGGCCGTCGGCGAATCGCGGGCGAACGAGGACGCCGGCCCGGCGCAGTCGTCGGACGAACTCGCCCTCGTCCTGGGCCGCGGTCGCGCAGCCGCGCACTGTCCGGGCGAGTCCGTGCCGCGGCTGATCCGCCGTGGTCTCCGCGGTGATCAGCGCGCGCCGCTCGGGACCGCTCAGAGCGTCCCAGGTGGGTAGACCCTGGCCCGGGGAACTCGTGCGGTTGCGGTCGTACTTCGCGCGCGCTCGAGCGCGAGCCTGTGCCTCCCGCTCGGCCGGGTTGTAGCCGCGCGTTGCGCGCTCGGTACCAGCCGACTCCAGCTCTTCAAGGCCGTACTTCACCTCGAGCGCGCGCGCCGCCTTCTGCGCACGAACGAAGTCGCGGTGGGCGGAAGCCTTGGTGCCATCCTCGCGCACGAGATTGACCGCGAGGTGGATGTGGTCATTGCCGTTCGAGGACACGCCGTGACGGATGGCGACCCACCGGCAGGGAGCCTTGCTGCCGTCGTTGTCGTCGAACCCCATGGCGGTCACGAAGTCGTTCGCGATGGCGTTCCACTGGTCGTCGGTCAGTAGCCCTTCCTCGGCGCGGATGGACAGCGAGCAGTGCCATACGTGGCCGCCGGCTACCTCGACGTCGAACGCGGTGCGCGGCTGGTCGAGATGGCGCGCGATCGCCATCGCTCCTTCGTGCCCAAGCTCGGCGTCGTCGTGCCATGCCATGAGCGCAGGGTCACCGGCGACCAGGTGCGGCTCGGTGTGCTCGTTGTGGCGTCCCGGGCCGGCGAGGTAGCTCATCAGTCCGGCCATGCGATCGCCCCGCACGACGTTCGGCATCACGGGAGGCTCAACCCGTCGATGGCGCGGTCAATGCGCTCGGCAGTTCGACGCGTCGCGTCGAGGGTTGCACGCAGCTCCGTGTGCACCTCGCCCGTCGCATTAGTAGCACGTGCGATCTGGTTCACGTTGTTGGAGATCGATGCGAGCAGCCGGTGCAGACCGAAGAGCGTGGCGATCGCGTTCTTTCGCTCGGTCGGTGTCTCGGCAGCGCCCGACATGAGAGCCGACTCGACCAGAAGACGCGACACCGTGACGTGCTGCTCAGCGGCCAGACGCAGCAGGAACCCTTCCTCTTCTGGGGAGACCTTCACCTCGTGCTTGTGCTGCCTTCCGCCGGCGACATTGGCACGGCGACGACGGCTCTCGCGACGACCCGTCGGGTTGTCCTGGCTCATTCCGTCTCACCGCCCTTCATGCCCAGCGCAGCGACCCCGCCCTGCGCGGGGACCACACCCCAAGTGTGGCAGCGGGCGGCGCAGCCGTCCAGCGCTCAAGCAACTTAGCAGGGCTAAGTCTCTAGCTTGCTCCGCCAGGATCATTCGCTCTTCGGCGAGCACCTGTCGCTGATCGCCCTCGCAGGGGCTCTCGAAGCCCGACGCCGTGGACGGCGCCTTTGGGGTTCCGTAGGCCTGGAGTTCTCACTACGCTGGAGGCATGGCAAAGACACTCAGCGTGGAAGATGCTCTGGCGCGCGCACAGCGAGCACAGGAGGCTCGCATGTCCGCGATTCGAGCAGTAGCAGAGGCTCGACAAGGTGTGGCTGATGTGCGCGAAGAGACCGGGCGCGAGCTTGCTGAGTTTCAACGCAGGATGGCCGAGCGCGTCGCTTCGGCGGAGCGAGAGGACGTCAAGGCGTTCAACACCGCTCTCGCAGCAGGCTGGACGGTCGACGAGCTGCGCAAGATCGGCTTCGGCGAGCCGGTGAAGAAGGCCCGTACGCGCCGCCGGGCCAGCGCCCAAGCCAACTCCAAGCGCGCACAGGAAGCGAGCCCAGCTACCGGGTCGACAGGCTCGGCCGGAGATCGATTCGACGCACCCGGCGCGTAGCGCGCCCGCGCGCATAGCCTCTCGATGGCGTTCTTCGCCCCGACCTGAGGGCGCCTTCACGATCGGCAATCTCGGGCCCAGATCGCTCCTTCGAAGCCCTCCGATGGTGCGGTCCGGGGGCGACGAACCAACGTCAAACGACCAGACGAAGCGGCGCGGATCCGCTCGCCTGCCGTAGCCGTGCGTTGCCCGGCTCCACGAGTCCGTGAGGGCCTTCGCCGTTCGACAGCGTCAGGGTCCAACGATCGGTGGTGCCGCGGATGGTGCGAGCGACCTCAAGCTCACAGCGACGCAGGTAGGCCGAGCCGCGGTCGACCCCCGACCACCGGTGGGCCTCGACGTCCAGGCGCACGGCGGCTTGCTCCCACTCTCGCGTGCTGACCAGGCCGACACCGCGCTCCCGAGCGCGCGCGAGCAGGCGCCGACGCTCGGAGGTGCTGAGCGCGGTGGCGGGGCCCACGACGACGTACCGCATGCCGTCGAGCAGGGCTGCGACGACGCCGGCAGGATCCTCGCCGGCGTGCGGGATCACGGCCAGGCGCTCGAGCGAGATCCCGGCCTGCGCGGCCGCGAGGTAGCCGAGCGAAGGGGCCCCGACGACGGCGACCCAGCCCGAGGAGCGCTGCGACTGCGCAAGCAGCGCGAGCAACAGCGACGTCGACCCCTGGATGACGCTCGCCGCGCCGACCGGCAAGCGGCCGCCGTCGAGGATCGCTCCCAGTGGCCGATCGGCCTCCTCGACATCGGGCGCAGACGTCGTCGACGAGCGCACACCGGCGCGGAGCTCGGCGCGACGCAAGGTCGCGCGAGCAGCCTCAAGCGCCTCGAGCGCGGTCCTCGTCACCCATCCAGTATCCGTCACTAATCGAACAGGCGTTCGAATAGAATGGGGTGATGGGTTCCCGTCGACGGTCGCCGACAGGCGGATGGCCCGCCGGGTTCGAGTCCGTTCCGTTGCGCGACGGCGCCGAGGAGGCGCCGCAGCTCGCGCGCGTTGAGGCCGCGATCGTGCGTCCCGAGGAGGGCATCCCGGTACGAGCGTGGATCACCCAGCGTCAGACCGGCGAGCACCGCGTCGACGGCGAGGCCATCGCCTGGGCAGGTCGCCAGGTCTGGGTCCGCTACCTCGATCCCCACGGGCGCGAGGGGTGGGCCTGGCTGTGGGCCGACGCCGTCGAGCGTCGCTGAGCGCTCGAGGCCCCAGGGCGGCAGTCCTAGTTCAGTCGCTCATCGGCGAGCACGAACATCCTGCTCGCCGTCATACTTACCTCCCAGCACCGGACTCTAGGCAAGGATCACCCGTAGTGCGGGTCGACTGGTTGTTCGGGGGCAGGGACCATCAATCCATGGGGAGCGAGCCACCGATGAGCGCACCACTGCCGGCGCTCGAAGTGGCGCCCACCTTTGCCTCCGTCCCCTCGCCAGCGCCCCAGCTACCCCCGACTCTTGCACCGTTACCCCCAGCGCCCGGCGGGAAGGCACCTCAGGTGCGCCAAGCGTGGAAGTACCTCGAAGCTGCGCACGGAAGCACGAGCGCCCTGCTCGAATCGTTGGCCATCGTGCGCAAGCAGAAGAAGGACTCCACCGGGGAGACGCGCGGACGGTACTCGAATGACGAGATCGAGTTGCTGCGCGCAGCGCTCGTCTTCACGTCGAGCGGAATCGACGCGAGCCTCCAGCGGTTGTGCCGGGATGCTCTACCGGCTCTCATTCGCCGACCGAACTCGGGCGCACGAGCCAGATTCCAGGAGTTCCTGAAGCAGGAGCTAAGCGCCCCCAAGCCGTCGGAGCCGTTTCGAGACGCAGTGCTCGCGACCGATCCCGAAGCCGAACTGATTCAGTTCTACGTGAACGCACGCACCAAGGCGAGCTATCAGGGCTCCGGGGAACTCAGGAGCCGCGTGCGGGACGCTCTTGGCATCGGCCGCACCTCGGTTCCCGACCACGACCTCGCGGCCCTTGACCCGTTCTTCGAGGCCCGAAACGCGATCGTGCACGGCATGGACTACGTGGACCCAGAGTCATCTTTGGGCCGGAAGCGGCACCACCGAACGCGCGACTTGACGGTCGGGGAATGTGACCTCGTGTTCGCCCTGACGGCACGCTTCATCGCTGAAACTGCCAAGTCTCTCCGGCGGAAGTAGCTGCGACTGTGGGCGGTGTCCTGTTAGGAAAATAGCCGCCTGAGACGCAACGCGACGATGACCCCGACGATCTGTCGTGCGGGGTCACCGTCGCGTTTGCGCGAGGTCAGCGCTGCCAGTCGAACTCGACAGCTTCGTGGGTTCCTTCGAAGGTCCGGCGCAGCGCTTCGGCGGCGTGTGCGTCACTTAGCGCCGCGATTTCTGCCCGAGTCAGCACCTGGGCTGGTTCGAGCAGGACAGAACCATCTGGTCGGGTGGTAGCGCGGTAGGTCCCAGCCGAGGCGACCTTGCCGAGAGCCGCTCGGCCGCGGGCATCGATCTCGATGGTGTTGCTCATGCCATGTCCGTTCGCCAGGTTCCGCCTAGACCACTTGATCCGGCGGGGCGCGTTACGCGTCTCGTGCCCGAGACCAGCAACGACGCAGTTACCAGTTTGCTACTAACTGGCTGTTAGGTCAAGGCGGACAGCACCAAAAAAGGGCCGATACCACTTCATGGTAGATTAGGCGCAGAGAGGATGGTGATCGGCGTGCACCTCACGTTCGAGTCGCTGGCCGCGGAGAACGCCGAGACGTACCGCACCCACGACGCTGCACTGTGGGCGGAGATCCAGGATGCGCTCAGCGCGATCGCCGAGGGTCTGCCGCGCGCTCGGCAGACGGCTCTGCGCATTCTTGGGGGCACCGCATGGTCCGTAGCCGTTCCGGTGCATGGGCGGGATGAGGTGTACCAGGTGATCTGGGCGCAGCCTCCTGGCGCGGACGACACAGCCCACATCGTTCACCTCGGCCAGGCGCTGAGCTGACTCCGGACGCAGTCGATAGTGCGCCTGCGCTCACCATGGGCGAGCCGGACGTCCCGGAGGTTGCCTCCGTCGACTTGTCGAAGGTCCACAACGGCGCCTGGCAGCGCAGAACCGACCGTTCGTCACGCGTCGCACAAACGGGTTCTGCGGCTTCGCAGAATCTGGGTTTTTGGGAGGCACTGGCCCACTAGGCGAGACGAGACCCCTGATCACGCACCAGTATCTTGGGGCGAGTCAGGGGCCTCGTCAGGCTCTTAGGTGCAACAGGGTCGGTGTTTGGCCGTGGAGTCGATGCCTGGGCAGTCGATCCTGCCCGGATTCGGTGGTGGCAGCGCTTAAGGGAGCTGGTAGCTTCAGTTGACTATCCGCTAGTGGTGGAAGCCCGGGTGCTGTCCCTCGACGGGCATGGGTCCCGAGAGCGCCTCGAGGTAGTCGACCTCGGTGCGCAGGTCGTCGATCAGGCTGTGCGCGAGGTCCATGCTGAGCCCGTTGCGCACCACGATGCGCTGGACCGTCAGGGTCTCGAGGTCCGCGGGCATCGGGTACGCGGGGACCAGCCAGCCCTTGAGCCGCAGGCGGTCCGAGAGGTGGTAGAGGTTCCAGTGCTTGCCGTGCCCCTGCGCGATGCTCCACGCGAAGACGGGGATGTCGCTCCCGTCGTTCCACAGGTCGAACTGCGGCATCTTCGCGATCTCGCCTGAGAGGTAGAGGGCGACGTCCTGGGAGGCCTGCTGCACCTTGCGGTAGCCGTCGAACCCGAGTCGCAGGAACAGGTAGTACTGGAGCAGCACCTGTGCTCCCGGCCGCGAGAAGTTGAGGGCGAACGTGGGCATGTCGCCACCCAGGTAGCTGACGCGGAAGACCAGGTCCTCGGGCAGCGAGGCGACGTCCCGCCACACGACCCACCCGAGCCCGGGGTAGACGAGCCCGTACTTGTGTCCCGACGTGTTGATCGACGCGACCCGCGGGATGCGGAAGTCCCACTCGAGCTCGGGCTGGATGAACGGGGCGATCATGGCCCCCGAGGCCCCGTCCACGTGGATGGGGACGTCGAGCCCCGTCGAGGCCTGGATGCGGTCCAGGGCGGCGGCGATCTCCGTGACGGGCTCGTACATGCCGGTGTACGTGACCCCGAGGATCGCCACGACGCCGATCGTGTTCTCGTCCACGTACTTCTCGAGCTCGAACCCGTCGAGCACCTTGTGCTCGAGCGAGATGGGGACGTAGCGCGCCTCGACGTCCCAGTAGTTGCAGAACTTCTCCCAGCACACCTGCACCGCGCTCGACAGGACCAGGTTGGGCCGGTCCGTGGGCTTCCCGGCCGCGCGGCGCGCGTGCTGCCAGCGCCGCTTGAGCGCGAGCCCGCCGAGCATCGCGGCCTCCGAGGAGCCGATGGTCGACGTCCCGATCGTGTTCTCCGGGTCCGGGGCGTTCCACAGGGCGCCCAGCATCTTCCAGCAGCGCGTCTCGATCGCGGCCGTCGCCGGGTACTCGTCCTTGTCGATCATGTTCTTGTCGGCGGTCTCCTCGTACAGCCGCTGCGCGTACGGGTCCATCCACGTCCCGACGAACGTCGCGAGGTTGAGGCGGGCGTTGCCGTCGAGCATCGCCTCGTCGTGGACGATCTGGTACGCGGTCTCCGGGAGGGACTCCCCCGCAGGGAGCACGTTGCGGGGCAGCTCGGTCGCTTCTCCCGGACGGGCGAAGAGCGGGTTGACCGCGACGACGTCGCGCTCCTCGGACTCGGCGCCTCGGTTGGATCCAGACATGGTCTCTCCTCTTCGTCGAACGGTCCTCGGCCCGCCGTCGGGGACGTCGGGCCTGCTTACGGTCGGGGCACTAGGCCCCGGGGGTGCGGTAGAGCCCCAGTCCGAGCGCGTTCGCGACCTGAGCCACGGCGGCCTGCCCGCGAACGCTGTTGCCTGCTGGGTCGAGCGGCGGTGAGAAGGCCGCGATCGCGAGCTGCCCGGGGGCGACCGCGATCAGGCCACCTCCCACTCCGCTCTTGCCCGGCAGCCCGACGGTGTACGCCCAGTCCCCCGACGCCGTGTAGAGGCCCTCCATGGTCATCTCGGCGAGCATGTGCGGGACGGTGGCCGCCGCTACGACGCGCTCCTTCGTGAGCGGGTTGATGCCGCCCGCGGCCAGCGTCGCACCCATGACCGCGAGGTCCTTGGCCGTGATGAGGGTCGAGCACTGCCGGGTGTAGACGTCGCATGCCTCCATGGGGTCCGAGTACATGGCGCCGCCCCCGTAGAGCAGCCAGGCGATGGCGCGGTTGTGGAAGTTGGTGCTCTGCTCGGAAGCGTTGACCTCGTCGCTCAGGACGATCTCGCGGCCCGCGAACGCGCTCTGGATCGCCAGGATCTTGCGCCACCGATCCTCGGCGCCGACTGCGGGGACCAGGCTCGTCGAGGACATGGCACCCGCATTGACGAGCGGCGACATGGGCAGGTCATTGTGCAGCTCGAGCGCCATGACCGAGTTGAAGGGCAGGCCCGTCGGGTCGGCACCGACCTTCGCGTGGAACGCGTCCGCGCCCACGTGTTCCATCGCGAGTCCCATCGTGAAGACCTTCGAGATGGACTCGATCGCAAACTCGAACCCCGTGTCTCCCGCCTCGACCACCTGGCCGTCCACGGTCACGACCGCGATGCCGAATAGGCTCGGGTCGACCGACGCGAGAAACGGGATGTAGCTCGCGTTCGTCCCGCCCGCCAGGTGCTCGTTGTCACGGTGGGCTGACTGGACGGCATCGGAGATTCGACCTATTTCTAGAGTCATCACAGACCGCCTTAGATGGGTTGCTTCGGGGCGTCAGCCGGGCGGTCCGGGGGGGCCTGCGTCACGGCGTTGCTCGTCGGGGTCGACGAGGTCGACGGGATGCCGGGGTGCCCCCCTTCGGCCTGCCACGTGAACGGCGCGAAGTCGCTGTCAGGGTCTCGCCAGTGCGGCTTGCGCGCGCGGTAGACCAGGAAGGGGATGCCGACGAAGATGATGGCGAGGACGACCAAGATGCTGACGTACAGCGCGGGGCTGCCGACAGAGATCTGGTCCGGTGGGATGAAACTGAACACGAACGCCAGAAGCGATCCGATGAAGCCCGCCCCACCGATGATCCACATCCCGGTGGTTCCTCCGGGCAGCCGGTAGGGCCGGGGGCGTGCAGGCTGGCTGAATCTCAGGTAGATCGCCGCGGCGAACATCAGCATGTACATGATCAGGTACAGGATCACGGTGAGCTGGCTGAGGATTTGGTAGGCGGCCTGGACCGACGGCAGGACGACGAACAGCACGGAGAGCATGGTGACGGCAAAGGCCTGGATGAGCAGGATGTGGGTCGCCATTCCGTTCTTGTTGGTCTTCTGGAAGAACCGCGGGAGGTACCCGGCCTTCGCGACGACCAACAGTCCCGAGGACGGACCACCGACCCACGTCACGATCCCCGCGAAGACGCCGATGGCAAGCGCCACCGCCATGATCGGCGCGGCCCAGGGGATCCCGGCCCACGCGAACATGTCGTTGTACGCGGTAAGCAGGCTCTGCGTCAGGTTGATGTCGGCGTGCGGGACGACGAACGCGATCGCGAGGGTGCCGAGTACGAAGATGATGACGGTCCCGAGGGCCGCGATCATGACTGCGATCGGGTAGTTCCTGGTCGGGTTCTTGACGTCCTTGACGTGGATCGCGTTCATCTCCATGCCGGCGTAGAACAGGAAGATGCTCGCCGCCAGAACCACGTTCCCGAACTTCGAGAAGTCCGGCAGGACATCCCCCCAGGCCAGATCGATCTGGGACTTCTCCCCCGAGATGAGGTAAGCGAAGCCCAGGACGATCAGAATCACCGCTGGAATGATCGTGCCGATGATGCCGCCCCACTTCGCGATGCGCGTGAAGGACTGCACGCCGCGTAAGGCAATGGCCGTCGCAAGCCAGTAGACCGCAAGCACGACGACGAGCACGAAGACCTTGTTCCCCGAGAGCTGCGCGTCGAAGCTCTTGTCGGGTCCCGTGTACGCGAGGGACACCGCACCGAAAGTCAACGCCGTAGGGAACCAGATGGTCACCTCCAGGAACAGCATGAACATCGCGAGCAGCGCCCACCGCCCGCCGAAGGCCTCGCCGACCCAGCGGAACACACCGCCCTTCTCCGGCCAGCCCGTCGCGAGCTCCGCAGCCACCAGCGAGACGGGGACAAGGAAGAACACCGCCGCGAAAACGTAGTAGAAGATCGAACTGAGCCCATACTCCGCCTCCGCTGGCAGACCGCGCAGGCTCACGACCGCCACGATGTTGAGGATCGCCAGCCCAAAGATGGTGATCTTCCCGGCGTTGTTCGCCTGATTCTGCGTCCTGCCGTTCACGTGTGGGTCGAGAGAGGACGATCGCCCTGGGTCACTGCCATTGCTTGCCGCCATTGAACAGCCTCCGTGCTTCGGTGCCGAGGTTTGCATGAGGGCCCACCGAGGAGCAGCGGTCCCGGTGCCTGCCAGGAACACAGGCGTCTGGAACGGTGAGTTCGAGGATGCCAGAGGTGAGTCCAGACGTCGCGGGGAAAGCCGTACTTGTGAATGCCTGCGACGCCGACAAGTCTTTCTGAGTGGTAAGTCCCCTTCCTCAGACCTGCGAGGAAGAGGCCATATCGGCACTTTGCGGCATTGCACGCGTCGAGGTGGCGGCAGTCAGGAGACGCTCCGCCGTGCTTCGTCGCTGGTGGAGCGTCCATCCGAGCTCTACGTCGCAAAACCGACCGTTTGTCAGGCGTCGCGAAAGAAGGTTCTGCGACGTCGCGGAACCCCGGGTTTTCGCCACAGACGACGATGAGACCCCTGATCTCACGCCAGCATCTTGGGCGAGTCAGGGGTCCCATCACCACGATAGACGGATCTTGCCCCGGCTCCGACACGGACGTCGAGGTTCGGACGCCCTCGTCGATGCTGAGGGCGAGGCGGCTTCGGGCAGGATGTCCTCATGACGTCATCGGGACTTGACCTCGAGCCTGTTGGCTACGCCGCGCTACTCGCTGACCTGAAGGCGCGGGTGCGTGCGACCCGTGTCCGGGCTGCGCGGGCGGTGAACTCTGAGGTCCTCCGGCTGTACTGGTCGGTGGGGCACGAGATTCTCGATCGTCAGCAGGTCGCGGGGTGGGGGAGCAAGGTCATCGACCGCCTGGCAGCGGATCTAAGGCGCGAGTTCCCGGATCAGCGGGGTTGGTCGCCGTCGAATCTGAAGAACATGCGTCGCATCGCGGAGGTTTGGCCAACGCTCGAGGAGTTCGGCCAACAGCCTGTTGGCCGATTGCCCTGGGGGCATGTCGTGGTCCTACTGGAGCGGCTCCAGTCACGCGAGGAACGCGACTGGTATGCGGCACGCGCGGCTCAGGATGGCTGGTCACGTGCTGTGCTGGAGCACCAGATCAAGGCCGGTCTGCGCTCGGCGCTCGGTGCTGCGCCGACGAACTTCGCGCACGCGCTCGAGGCGCCGGACTCCGAGCTCGCGCAGCAGCTGGTCAAGGACCCGTACGTGTTCGAGCACCTGGCCCTGGTCGAGCGGGTCGCGGAGCGCGACGTCGAGCAGGCACTCATGGACAGGTTGCAGGACACGATGCTCGAGCTCGGGCGCGGCATGGCCTTCGTCGGCCGACAGGTCCGCCTGAGCGTGCCCGATGACGCCTCGGACCGCGTGGATGACTTCTACGTCGACCTGCTGTTCTTCCATGTCGAGCAGCTGCGCTACGTCGTGGTCGAGCTCAAGATCGGTTCGTTCGAGCCCGGCCACCTGGGCCAGCTAGGAACGTACATCGCGATCATCGATGACCAGCTCCGCCGACCGGAGATCCATGCCCCGACGATCGGGATCCTGCTCTGCACGGGCAAGTCGGGCCCGATCGTCAAGTACGCACTGGCGAGCACCAGCGCACCTGTCGCCGTGGCCGACTACCAAGGCCTGCCGGCCGAAACCCGCCGCGTGCTCCCGACGGCGGCCGAGCTCGAAGCCGTCATCGAAGATGAGCTCGACCACCGATCGTAGCCCGCCGGCCGGAACCCCACTTCGAGGCGCCGATAATGGACCTTATGTCATATATGCGACATAAGGACTAGGTGCGTCCGCATCGAGCCTCAGGTCATTGCGCGCCACCGAGGCGCACGGCCGTGCGAGCGTCGAGCGGCGCGTCCAAGACTTCACCACAAAAGTAGGGCGAAGGCCAGGTGTTCAGGGCGATGTACAAGTCACTCGCAGCTAGAGCCACGCCCGTGTTGAACTCCTCCCCCGGGCAAGACTCGTCGACCAAAGTGAAACACTCCTCACATATCTGGCTAAGTTGCTCGACCAAGCGCACCCCCTCCCACTGAGGAGTCGCCGCAAGGCACCGATCGATCACGGCGACCACGTGCCGCACGCCAAGGCCGAGCCCTGTGCTCGAAGTGCCATAGGACTGGTGCAGCCGAGAAGTGTAGTTGGCTACCGCGGTTCGCACATCCGTTCGGTGGGGGCGACGGGGAGCCGGTGGGGTGGCAAGTTCCACCGACACCCCACGTCCATACCCACCCCCTACGTGAGGCGCGCACTCTAGACATGAGGAACTACCCATGTCCGCGGGAGTGCACCCAGCTCCACGACCAGCCGAACCGACATCACCCTCAAGCCCAAAAGTCGTCATAATCCTCGACCATCCTCACAACCCGAGAACTCAGCAGCCAGCACAGGCACAGTTGCCCTCATATCGAAAGCGAAAATGTGCATCGAAGCCCTTCTCCTCGAGGATCCTGCGCCCCGTCGCCACCCGGCGGCCACAGCGTGCAAAGTCACCGCCTAGCACTACAAGCTGACCTGGCGACCTGTCAGGGGCGCGCGTCACCTGGACAAAGTCGAGCAGGTCCGTGAGTCGCAGCCGATCGATCACCCATGCGAAGAGCGAGGGCCTGATGTCCCGAACCGTGCTTGACGGGGTGGCGCCTCTGTTGGCGTCGCAGCCCACGCCGACAGCCAAGGCAAGTCATGTTCGATGTAACATGTAACATGTTACATGTTACATCGCGCTGAGTGGGGCGGCGTTCAGCAAGGAGGACCGGATCAGACAACGCATCAGTAGCGCAACCTTGATGGCGGCGGCAATCGCCGCAACGAGGGACGCCAGGCTCTCGGACAGACCGGGTCCCCCACCAGGCGCTGCCACGGCCTCTCGGTAGACGGGCTCTACCACGAGCCCCCATCCAACACGTCAAATGACCCCTACCACGCCGAGGGCGAGCGCCAACCTCGCCAGTGAGTTGAGGACACGATGGACTACTTACCTCATTCAACCCTTTTGACCACTGCCGAGGTCGCCCGGATCTTCCGCGTCGGCCCAAGGACCGTCCATCGTTGGGCCGTGGCCGGCAAACTCTCCACGATCCGCACTATGGGCGGGCATCGCCGCTACTACCGCCATGAGATCGAAGCGCTTGTCCGGAACGGTTTCGCGACCCAGGAAGGTGGCTCGTGACCGCGCGGGAGGCGAGTAACTCGGCACGTCATGCGACCAAGGCCGGCCTGCCACGGAGAGCCCGCGCAGGTGATCCTGAGACACTGAGCGCGCCTACGTTCGCCGATGCCTGGTCGCGGCTGAACACTGCTGACCATACTCGTCTGGCCGAGCTCGATGACACCCAAGACGAGATCCTGACCCTCCTCCTCTACACCGGGCATGCGGATGACGTCGACGCCGCTCCGATGTTTACTGAGCTCCAGATCGAACGACTGGCCGTTTACCGTGCCGCTCTCGACCGCACGCAACACGACGTCTCTCCCGCCCACTTCTGAAGCCTGTCAGTCACTGGATGAGGTGGGTTCCGCGACGATCGAACTGGTCGAGGCGCCGTTGGGCACTGATGGGAAGACTTAGGGAACGACAAGGGGCGCAATCAACCTGAAGCTACAGGCGATTAGAAGCCCGGGTCCCGACCGTGGTTGCTCATGTGCTTTGGTTCGGTGAGCTCCTCGTGGCGCCGTGACCATGATGGGTTCGTGTGCGCGGTGTGCGGAAGCATCGGCCCCAAGCGTCCAGGTGAGCCAGATGGCCAGGTGCTCGGCGAACTGCTCACGGCACAAGCTGTATCGCACCGAACGCCCTCGACGCCGGTCGGTCGCGCGGGACGTCCCCGGTGACGAACCCCAGGTCTTCCAGGATGCGCAGGTGGCCATGCAGGGTCGCTTGAGTAATCCAGTAGAGGCCTCGATCTCACCAAGCGGCAGGCCCTTGCCGCCGGCCGGCGGTCGCGGCTCGCTCCTCATGGCACATGATCCCATCCTGCTCGTCGACACATCCCAGGCTCTTGTCCTGGCCCGACTGGCCCAATGGCCGGTCTACTCACCGGAAGGCGCCTCATCCTCGACCAAGGACCAGCAGTCGCCGAGGAGGATCACGGGGCGACCGGCGTGCTGACGAGCCTATTGAATCCTCCCCACGCCTGATGCCGAGGCCGTCAGAGCAGAACCAGACGCTGCACTGGCACCAGGCCATCTGGGTCAGGAATCCCAGCGTTACCCGTGAGGAAATTCGACTTTGCTCTCGTGAGCTCGCTACGGCCGTTGCGACTCAGTCGTCTGTGGGGTCCGCGGCGTATTGACGGCTGATGTAACTGGCCATGTGGGGCACAGAAAAGGCAACCTTGCCCATTCTGGCGCGTAGATCAGCCCTTCTTCATGTGCCCTGAACGAGCTTGGACACCGATCGGCGCTCTGCTTCTTCGAAGAGGTCGCCCGCTCCCAACGCGAACGCAAGAAACAGTCGTCGAGGGCAGCGGTGTCGTAGACGGAGGCTGCTTGTGCGTCGGCAAGGGATGTGTGGCCCTCGTCGACGAACACGGCGAACCCGATCTTGGCTTCTCGGAGTGCTGGTGCGAGGTCTTCTACGAGTTCCTCGAGGTCGAAGGAGAGGTCTCCGGTGTCACCTCGCCCCTGGGTGACCTGCACACCGAGATCGACTCCTGATGGCCCAGCCTTGATCGAGAAGGCCGAGACCGTCCCGAGGGCGGCTTGCAGCTTCTCGGAGATAACCTCTCGGCGAGACTTCAGGGACCGCGCCGATATGAGGAGCTTTCAGGTGAAACGGCGGCGAACGACGTCAGCCTCACGATCATCCTGGGTGGCCTCGAGGTCGACGACCTTACCCACTCCTCATAGCCCGTACAAGATCAGGGAGCGAGCTGTTCGTCCGTTCGCCGTGCGCCCCACGAGGGCCGACGGGACCTTGCCCGCCCGGGGCGGACACGAGTTGATCTGACTATTCATAGTAGCGGCTCTTATCCGATAGTTCGGCGTGTCGATTCCGGGCAAGGGCATCAGTGCCGCTGGCACTTGCCACCAGTCCGTAGTATCGGACACCAACTGTCTCCTGTGTTAGGAATTCCCGCGACGGTCCAACCATGCTGCGATCATCAACTGAGCTCGAGCGGGTCCAGCGAGTCCTTCACAACCGGTCAACGCGCCGCGGGATGGATGATCTGCGGTCGTGGAAGACGGAATGGATGTCGTGACGTCGTTGTAGGCCGGGCTGCGGTGTGGGATCCATGGAGTGAGGGCGAGTCGCTGCGGCGGCCGATTTTGGCCCAGGCTCCGACGCGTGTGTGCTCATACTAGGAGTGTCCTCTCAGATAGGTGCTGGGGTGGGCAGGTGCCGGTGGTTAATCCCTGGAGGGCGACCACCGGCACCCTTGTGCTCGTCCGGCGCGCTTGCGTCGCTGATTAGCACCCAAGCGAGATTTGGTCTTGGGTGACCCAGGCCTCGGCGACGACTCGGCCTGGCCCACGCTGGCAGCGAACCACTCGTGCCAGGGCTGCGAGCGTGCCCTGGCAGACTAAGTAGCCCTACTGCGGGGCGCCGCCGACCACCAGTTCGCGGCAAGAGTCTCGCCCCGGGGCCAGAATCCTCGCTCCCCCGGGGCGAGACCCCGTACCTGCCAGAGGGCCGCAGCCCGACACTGCAGCGATTCGATGAGCTGGCCCCACAGCCCGTGTCTTAAGAGGCTTGCCTTGGCCTTTAACGCGGGGCCGGCGTGGTGCTGCCGAACAGGTAGTTCTGGCAGCACCACTGGCTTCGTCCGACGAGGCGCGGTCGCGTGCCATCGATGCTGAGAGCACGTGTAGCCGTGCGTCGGCTGCTGTGAGTTCGATGCGCGCGTAGCAATTGGGCCCTGAGGGTGCGGCAGGGTGGTTCAGGCGTCGCGGGGCTGGGTATCCTCCAGGATTTCGGCCTGGCCGGCCGTGTCGACCGGGGCGTGGCGCTCGGGCTGCTTTTCAGTGGGCAAGGCACGGAGTCGAATGTCCTGGTGGATAGGTTTCGGGTCTGCACCCGGAGACGGTGAAATTCCTAGGGCGCTGCGGTAGATGGTGAGGGCGGACTGGGCAAGGGCTAGATGGGGAGAGTAAAGGCGCTGGTCGGTGTGGGTTCCAATGGTGAAGATGACGCCGACCTCAAGGAGGTCGTCGAGCAGCGCGTAGAACCGGGTCCGGGCGCGACCATCCTCAATCTGGGCGCGAATCTGGTGAGCGGTCATCGGTGTGTTAGCTACCGCCATTACACGCAGGATTTTAGTACCCCTAGCCGTGGCGGCGACGATTGCAACCGCTGCGTCGATCGAGAGTTGGGGCACTGGTGGGGACGTAAGTTGGGCTCGGGGCTGGCCGACCGGGCGCGCGGGAGTAGTGGCTTCGTGCGCGAGTCCGCCTGGTCGTCGGACATTGCGTCTGGGCCGCTCACGCCATCTGTAATCTCCCATACCTTCAGCCTGACAGATGAATGCACGCCCCTAGGCCAAAATCATCGCGCTCTTCAAGATCGCTGCTGAGGGGCCATGGGCGTTGGTCAACGGCCGTACCGGCTGCCCCGGCCCTCTGAGCCAGGGCGGGGTCGCATGAGAGAATCCGCGTCAAGAATCCGCACGCGTCGCAGCAGAGCTGAGGGGCCACGCTGATCGTCGTTTCAGTCGGTGACCAAGGCCCTGCTCACGCCCCTGAAAGCCTGGCGAGGATCAGGTTGTAGTGCGCGCGGTCGCACGCAACCTCGTGTCTGACTCTGTCGAGGGCCGGGAGGTAGCAGCCCGGTTCGCTGCCCGGACACGCGCAGGGCTGATCGTCGACGCGATCGGCGTGGGTCGCGACGACCTAGGGGTGATTGCGCGTAACTCCGCCTACGGCGGGGCCTACACGGTGACCTCGGCCGTAACGCACGGCGCGCCCGTCATCACGGTGCGGCAGGGCGCAGTCGAGGCGCGCGTCGTGGCGCAACCCGCGAACGTGGTCCTGCTCGATACCACCGCGAGCGGCCGGCCCACAGCCGCGGTCGGTGCGGTCGAGCCCACTGAGAAGAGCGGTGAGCGGCCCGAACTGCGCGGGGCCGCGAAGGTCGTCTCGGGCGGTCGGGGCCTTGCCTCGAAGGAGCAGTTCGCGCTCGTCGAGCAGCTCGCCGACTCCCTCGGCGCCGCGGTCGGCGCTTCTCGCGCAGCAGTCGACGCCGGGTTCGTGCCCCAGTCGTTCCAGGTGGGACAGACGGGCGTACAGGTCTCGCCGGAGCTCTACATCGCCCTCGGCATCTCGGGGGCAATACAGCACCTCGCAGGGATGCAGACCGCGAAGACGATCGTGGCGATCAACAAGGACGAGGACGCCCCCATCTTCGAGATCGCCGACTTCGGTGTCGTGGGCGACCTGTTCACCGTGGTGCCGCAGCTCATCGCGGAGATCAAGAAGACGGAGGCGTAGCACGTGGTGACGCCTCCGCAGGGCATCCGCCAGGGCCTGCCCCGCCGACCGGGCGGGCCGTGCTGGCCCGCCGTCGCAGGGGCAGTGACAGCCGACTCCTCCGGGAGCGGGGGCATGGCCACGACTGTCACCGTGGACGCCGCAGCGACCGCACCGGCGGTGGTCGCGCCCCTTCCTGCGGCGCTGCCCACCCTGGCCGTTGCCCCATCACCGGGGAGACCGGCGGGACCGGCGGTACCAGTCGAGAGAGCCGCTCCGAGTACCGCGACCGTGGAGACCGCGCTCCGTCGTGGCCTGCCGCGCATCGTCGGCGGTGAACTCTGGCCCCTCGTGGCCACGGCCCCAGTGCAGCGCACGGCTTCCGCCCCCGTGACCAAAGCACCCGCACCGCACCCGACTGCCACACCCACGGTCGACCCTCCAGCAGCCGCCGCCACCGAACCCGTGCGCACCAGCCCGGCCCCAGCACGCAAGCCCCGCTGTGAGCCGCGCGTCGTGCGCGGGCAAACAATCGGCGCTTGGGTGCGGCGGGGAGTGCTCGCCATGCTCGGGATCGTCGGCGCCGCAGGCATCGTCGTTCTGGCCGCGCGCGGCGTGACCACCCTGCCGGGCGTGCCCGGGTTCCTGGTGCGCCACCCCGGCGCGTATCCGCCGCCCGAGTCCGCGCCCGTGGGGTTCCCCGTCTGGCTGAACTGGTCGCACTACCTCAACTTCTTCTTCCTGGTTCTCATCGTGCGCACGGGCCTCCAGGTGCGGCGGCAGAAGCAGCCGCCCGCCTACTGGGCGCCCCGCAAGGGCGGCATGAAGGTCAGCATCAACCTCTGGCTGCATACGAGCATCGACCTGCTGTGGCTACTCAACGGGGCCGTCTTCGTGGTACTGCTGTTCGCCACCGGGCAGTGGATGAGGATCGTGCCCACGTCGTGGGAGGTGATCCCGAACGCGCTCTCCGCCGGGTTGCAGTACCTCACGCTGGACTGGCCAGACGAGCAAGGCTGGGTGTACTACAACAGCCTCCAGCAGCTCATGTACTTCGTCGTGGTGTTCGTCGCCGCCCCACTGGCCGCGGTCACCGGAGTGCGAATGAGCGAGTGGTGGCCCAAGGATGCGAAGTGGCTGAACAGGGTCTATCCGGCGCCGGTGGCACGGGCAGTCCACTTCCCGACGATGCTGTTCTTCGTGCTGTTCGTCATCGTGCACGTGTTCCTTGTGTTCACGACCGGCGCGCTGCGCAATCTCAACCACATGTTCGCGACGTCGGACACGGTGAGCTGGGCAGGCTTCGCCTGGTTCGCCGCAGGGCTTCTGGTCACCACCGGGGCGGTCATCGCAGCGCGGCCCCTCGTTATCGCACCGATCGCGTCCCTCTGCGGTCGGGTCAGCGCACGCTGACCCGACCGGCGGGTCGGGTCAGGTGGCGAACGGCGGCCTCGGGCGGCCGCGCAGCCGGTCACCCGCCAGTTGCGCCTGACCATCAACGGCATACCGCGTGAACTCGAGGCGATGGGCACCGCTGCTATTGAGTGAGCGGGAGTGGGTCGGGTGACTTCTGCGGGATGCTCTGCCGTCCGAACGGTGTTGACGGCGACATGGGCCGTCACTGCTCGTCCCACAGATCGTTGTCTACGCGGCCGTGTCCAGCATCGCGTAGTGGGGGGCGTGGTGGATGAGCCGGAAGGATCCGTGGTCCTCGAGGGCTTCAACTGCGCTGAGGAACGCCCCCGGGGTGGTAGCCGTCTGCAGTGGTGAACATGACCTGACCGTCGCCGGCGTCGTAGGACAACAGGTACGTGGGGCCCTACCCGGGCTGCTCGGATCCCTACCCGGGCTGCTCGGATCGCAGCAGGCACTCGGCCTGCAGTGCGGACGGTTGCTCAACGTTCTGCAACGCGCACCGTGCTCTGGTCGACGGGCAGCCGGGCCTGGCCCGTGCCCGGTCGTGGATGGTGGTCCAGATGTCGGGGGCGTGGTGGGTGTGGTGTTCCAGGACGTGGGTGGCCAGGCGTGCGGTGGTGCGCGGGGCAGGTTGTGACCGCTGGTGTGCAGGTACCAGGACGCGAGCAGCCCGGCCTTGAGCGAGTGGGGTGGGTAGGTCTTTGAACGTGGCCCGCAATGCCAGTGTCGCATAGGTGCGGTGACCACGGTCGTGGGTGAGATCGAGTCCGCCAAGCCACACCCCGGACAAGGTCACCGTGGATCTGGGGTTCATCGAGGTGACCCGTAACGAGGCCGGTCAGGTCGTCTCTGGTGGCAAGTATGGTCAGAGCCAGGAGACGCTGCTCGCCAAGCCTGCCACCCCGCACCCGCCCCCTCGGCCACGGCTGGCGCGCAGGCGGCCGGGTGAATCACGGGAGTAGCGGGTGCCACCACCCCTGGTGATATGTAATATGTTACTGAGGGTGGTTCCCCCGGACCCCCGGGTCAGCCGTACGTGAGGTGCGTCTCGCTGGCTGACTGCCCCCCGCAAGTCACCTCTTGCGCGCGAAGGGCCCACGGTGCGGGCCAGGAGTGATTCACCTGGCCCGCACCACACCCGGCACGGCCGGGGCGACACAGCCGTCACCCCGCCGCCAGCCCACACCCCCTCCTTCTTTAGGCCGCACGGTTCCCTTTGGCCTACCCGTACCCCGGGAGCAGACATGACACGCACGACCCACAGGGCCACGACCCTGACACCGCCAGCGCCTTCGCCGGAGACGTTGCAAGCACTGCTGGAGGGCTTGGAGTCCCTGCCAGGCGTCGTCGAGCTCGTCGCTGAGCGGACCGTGGCCGCGCTGGTGCATCCCGCGCTAATGGATGAGCACGTGCGGGTGCGCGCGGAGCGGCGCATGCGCCGACGCGTGCCCGGCTACCCCAACCAGTACCTCCAGCAGTTCGCGGGCGGAGATCCCGCATTCGCGCTGTGGCTCGCGATCATCGACGACCGCCTGACCCGCAACCTCGCCACCACCCACCACGCCCTGGGGGGAGCCGGATGGCGCGAGGCCTACGACCACGGCACCAACCCCCAGACCTACGCCGACGACCTCACCCTCGCCGCCCTGACCCACAACGACTGAACCGACCGGCCGTCACAACACGGCACCAACCACCTAAGGAGAGCACTCATGGCCACCACACCCCAGACCCCTACGCCCCCCACTTCGCAGGCTCCCGATCCCGGCCGGGGGTCTGAGCCGGTTACCGGGCGCGCAGCCTACACCAAGGCTGTGCGTGGCTACCAGCGCCGGGCGGTCATCGCCTCGGCCCTGACCCTCGCCCTGGTGGGAGCCAGTGTGGGTGGGGTGGCCTGGGCCAAGGCCAACACCTCCCACCAGCTGTCCAGGACGCCTTGGACGCAAACACAGGTGCGGCCGCACGGTTAGACGCGGTCCTGGTCCTGGCAGACAAGACCCACACGGACTCCGCCGGCCAGGTCGCCGACGAGGACCTGCGCACGACCCTCGCGCAGGCGATCACCACCGCACAGGACACGAGGGCGTCGGTGATCTTGCGGGTCGATACGGGCGACACGTTCGAAGACACCCGCCAGGCACTGGTGGCAGTGGGGCACAGTGCCGCCACGATCGATCAGGTCACCGACGACCTGACGGCGGCCACCACCGTGGTGCGTGAAGCCCAGGCGGCGTGGCAGCTCGAGTACGCCCTAGCGGTCTACGACGAGGCGACCGCGCAGCTGAACACCTCGCTCGAGACCGCCACCACCACCCTGACCGGCGCGCAGGAGGTAGGCCTGGACCACGAGACCGTCCAGGCCCTCACCGAGGAGATCACCGCCGCCGCCACCGCCCGCGACACCCCGGTCGACCGGACGAACGTGGACACCGTCCACGACGCGACGGCGACGCTGACCGGCCACCAGGCCACCTTGGACGCCGCCACCCAGGCCGTGACCGACGCCCAGGGCGCCTGGCAGGCCGACCAAGACGCCGCAGCCGCCGCAGCCGCTGCCGCGCAGCAGCAGCAGGCCCAGCAGAAGACCCCCACCACGCCCAAGACCAACAGCGGGGGCGCCAAGACCGGCGGTGGCAGCGCCAAGGGCAACGGTTCGGGGTCGGCGAAGCCCAACACCAGCAGCGGGGCCAAGACCGGCGGCGGCGGGACCGCGCCCAAGCCCAACACCGGGGGTGGCACCACCAACCCCAACACCAGCGGGGGCGGCGGGACCAGCGGGGGCGGTGGCTGGATCACCGAGGAGCACGGTTTCGGCAGCGACCTTTGCGGTGACACGAAGGGCAATACGTGGGAGTGCTGACCTGCAGGTTGACCTGTTGAGTTTTCGGATCGTAGGGAAGGGCTGTCAGCGTCGCGGGAGGCGCGGCGAGCGCGTTGGCGCCGTCGATTAGTGTGTTCCTTGTCGGTCGCGCAGCGTCAGGGCTCGCGAGCGGGGCGCTTGCGACAGTCTCTCTGGCGGCCATCGTGACCGTCTTGCCCCAGGCGTGGCGTCGGGCGGTTCTCGCTGGGTACAACGCCATGTGGCTCGTGACGTCGTTGGTAGGGCCGGTGTACGCAGGCTGGATCACCTCGGTTCTGAGCTGGCGCTGGGCGCTCGTGCTCTACCTGCCGCTGCTCGTGGTGGCGCGCATAGTGATCTCGCGACAGCTTCGAGGCACTATGCAGTCGAACGAGCAGCGCGAGCGGCTAATGATCGGTGCCGCGCTCATCCTTGCCGGGGGCGTCGGCCTTCTTTCCGTGGTCGGCCTCCCGGCGGTCCCGGTGGCGCTGGCAGGGGTGCTGGGGATTGCGGGAGCCATCACGGCGGCACTGGCTGCACGCCGTCTGCTCCCGAGGGGAACGTTGCGCGCAGCCCCTGGGCGGCCCGCAGCCATCGCCACCATGGGAGTGCTTACTGCTGCGTACTTCGGTGCGTCGAGCATCATCGCGATCGTCGTCCACGACGTCCTGGACGGGAGCGCAACGCAAGTGGCCCTCGTCCTGGCAGGCGGCGGTCTGGGATGGGCAGTCACCGGTTTCGCGGTGAGCCGCTGGCCGGCTCGTGCCCCCGGGCCGTACGTGCGACGGACCACGTGGGGGGCGGTGCTCATCGCGCTCGGCCTTGTCGTTGTCACGACCCCGCTGCTCACGGCGACACTCACGCTCGATGTGCAGATGGTGCTGCTCGGCTGGACCATCGCGGGCATCGGGATGGGCCTTGTGTATCTGGACACGCTCAACCAGATCGTGGACGTGCCCGTGGCAGCTGACGGCATCTCGGTTCCGCGCGCAGGGGCTGCCGCGATTCTCGTCGAAGCGATCGCTACCGCCGTGACAACCACGACCGCCGCCGCGCTGGTAGGCCGGGCCGTGGCCAGCGGCGAGGGCGCCGCGTCCGCCGCAGCAGTACTGGGAGGCGTCGCGCTCCTGTGCCTCCTGATCGTTGCGGTCGCACGTCGGGTACCAAGATCACGGGCCGACGACGAGCCCACACCCGCCGAACAGGACGTCGCCCACCCGCAGCCCTAACCGTCTCTCTCAAGAACAGCGCGGCGAACTCGAAGCGCTCGGCATCGAGTGGACTCCCGCCCACGCGTCACCCGGGGGCGTGACCGCCGCCTGGACACGAGGAGCCGCTCCCTGGAGCAGTACATCACCAGCCACGGTCACGCATTCACGAGATGGTTCACCCTGGCCCAGGACGGGCCAACGCGGTTCACGACGTGGGCCCACCAGGTGGGCCATAGTTCAGGTCTGGCCAGCCCACCGGAGCGAGACCGATCCACCTCTGGCCATTCAGGCCCACGGGCGGCCCGTGGGTTCATGCGGTGAGCAGGTCGAGCACGACCGCCAGAGCCTCGGCATGACTGCTGGTCTCGTGGTGGGCCACCGCGCGGGCGGGATCATCGGCCGCGTACCCAGTGGCGTAGTAGACCGGGCCAGTGGGCCAAGCCTCGACCCCGACGACGACCCAGTCCCCGCCCCCGGGCCTGGTCAGGACCACGGCGTGGTTGGTGCCACCGGTCGTGGTCGCACGCGGTCTACCGGGCACGCCGGCCGCCTGCAGGTCGGCGGCCAGGGCGTGGGCCAGGTCACCCGCCACGGGCCGGGCGCTCTGCGTGGTCTCGGCAGTGGGCTGAGTGGTCTGGGTAGTGGTCTGCGTGGTGGTCATGGGTGGGTTCCTGTTCTTGGGGTGGGCCGGGGGTTCGGGTGCGGGGGTGGTGGTGTGTCCTGGGCGGGTGGGCTGGTGGTCGGTGTTCATACTGGAAGTCCTCTCAGTTGGACGCTGGGACGGGCGGGTGCCGGTGGCTTTTCCTTGGAGGGCGGCCACCGGCACCCCTTTTGCGCTCTAGTGACCGGGCCTGGGTGGCGGGTTGAGGATCAAGGCCAACGCCCAGACCAGATCAGGGTCACGAGTGACCAGGGCCTCGGCAACGGCCCGGGCTGGGCTCATGCCCTCGGTGAACCACTCGCGCCAGGGCGCACCGGGCAGGTCCGCGCGCGTGAAAGCCCCCTGGCGGGCCAGGTGTTCATCGACCTCAACCAACCACCCGGTCAAGCCCTCAGACGACTGGGTGAGAGGGGTGGTCATGGTGGTCTCCTGACGTTCGATAGGTGAGCGGCCCCAGGTTGGATCGGTGCGGGCGCGTAGGTTCTTGGGTCGGGGCCGGTGCCCTCGGGGGGTAGCCGGCCCCGGATGCCGCCCGATGGGTGGCGCGGCCTGGTGGCCCACGAACACCGCGGGCCACCAGGCGCTTTCCTCCTGTCTAGTCCTCGCCGCGCAAGGTGATGGTCAGGACGGGTTCGCCGTCCTCTCCCGCGCCCACGTGCAACGTGAGCGGCACCAGGGCGGCCTCGGCCGCCCCGCCGGGGGTGTTCGGCACGACGAACACCCCGAAGTCCGCTGTGCACTCACCCGGCCCGGTGGTGCGGGCGGCCAGGACGGCCATCCTGGCCACGTCCCACGCCCGGCCTTCGGTGTCTTGCATGGCGCCGTTGGTCTGGTCCCAGGCGATGGTGCGGGCGTGAGCGGCGGCAGTGATCGCCACCGGCCAGGTGAACCCGGCCTCGCGCGCGGTGGTGGTGATGTCGACCAGCACACCGTCCGTGATGGCCTGGGCGCGGGTGTAGACGTGGATGACCTGCCCGCCGAAGAACTCCACAACCTCGGCCAGACTCATCGGCACCTCGATGGCACTCATGGGTGGTTCCCTTCCGCGCAGGAGGTGGGTCACCGGGTGGTCCCGGACCTTTTTTCGCCCCCTCCTGGCTCCGTAATCAGCACCCGCGCGGGGCCCCCGGGGCGCAACCCGCGGTCCGGCCCGAGGGCGGGGCTCGTTGCCCGAGCTCAGGGAGCGCAGCGACCGCAGGGCAACGAGTTTCGGCCTCGGGACGGCGACGAAGTCGAGCGGGTTGAGCAACGGGGTGCGCGGGTGATGATGGAGAGCCAGGAGGGGAAGAAGAACCCCGCGCGCAGCGCGGCAACAGGGGCCGCTTGCGGCCGCCGATCTGGTTGCGGCCACCGGCCGCAAGCACCGGGCCAACGGCCCGGACACCCGGCCGATGTCGCCCTACGGTCTTTCACCCGGTCAGCTCGCGTCATGACCGCGCCCGTGCGCGGTCTCTCCCCATAGCAGGGCGCTCTTGGTCCGCATCGCCCCGAGGCCGGCCCACTGGTCTCCTAGCCGACGAGGCGCAGGCGATCGGGTCGGGCAAGCTCAACGCAGCCCACGCCTGAACCTCAAGGGTCAGGACCGTGTTCTGGGTGCTGTGTGGGTCGATGAGGGCGACGTCGCGTTCACGGGCGCGGGCGATGATGCGGCGCCGGTCGGCCGGGGCCAGGCGGGCGGCGGGTCCGAGCAGGACCTGGTCGAACCCGTCGACCAACGCGGCCAGAACCTCGGCGGCCGCGGGGTCGGGGTCGGGATGAGCACGAGGCGTTCGAGCTCGAGCCCGGCTTGGGCGGCGGCGAGCATGCCCAGCTCAGGGGCACCGACGATCGCGGTCCCCCCCCCCCCGCCCTGTGGTCGGTTGCGAGCAGGGCGAGCAGGAGCGTGTTCGATTCGCGGATCGAGGTCAGCGCCCCGCGCGGCAGCCTCCCCTGCGGCAACAGGGTGGCGAGCGGTCGGGGCTGGTCGGGCTGGTCGACGCCGATCGGGGCAGCGGTCTCTGTGACGCCGGCTTTGGCTTCGGCGGTGCGCAGGACCGCGCGGGCTAGGGCCAACGCATCGGCATCCACTACACCACCGTTTCGAACACGCGTTCGATCTTAGGGGTGTTTCGTCGTACGCTTCGGGGCATGGGGCCACGCCAACCCCTCACCCCGGGCGCCCTGGTGCCGCCCGGGTTCGAGGGCGCGCGGTGGCCCGCGCCGGTTCCTGTGGTGCCGGTCGCTGTCCTTGCGAGGGTGGCGACCGGCACCAGGGGCGGATTGGTCAGTTCAAGTTCTGGCGTGCTTGCTCTACGAGGGAGTTGACGCGTTCACGCTCGGCACGGCCGAATGTCTCGCGGGTGAGGAGGATCCCGATCAGGCCGATGATCGCTGCGGTCATGTAGAGCAGGGAGGCCCCTGGCCAGCCGAACGCCCCGACGAGTGCGGCGGCGAGTAGCGGGGCGAAGCCGCCCAAGGCGGCCGCGATCTGGTAGCCGAGCGAGGCTCCTGACGTGCGGGTGGCGGTGCGGAACTGCTCGGTAAGGAGCGCGCCTTGGGTTCCGGTGAGTGATGCGTGGATCAGGCCGATCCCGATGATGAACACTGCCACGGCGAGTGCGGGCCTGCCGTCATTGGCCATGAGGTACATCGGGAAGGCGAAGAGGATGGCGGCGATGCAGCCGCCGATGTAGATCGGCCGTCGGCCGATGCGGTCGGTGAGGGTTCCCGCGAGGAAGGTTACGGCGATCGCGGTGATGCTCGCTGCGGTGATGGCACCAAGGGCGACGGGGCGCAGCGCGGGGTCTCGTCCGCTGATGTAGTTGAGCAGGTACGTCGCTGTGGAGTAGTAGGCGAAGGACTCCACGATCCGCAGAGCGATGACCCGCAAGATGCCTCGCCAGTCGTTGCGTAGTGTCGCGACGAAGGGGTTCTTCTCGGTCTTGCCCTGGGCTTGGGCTTCTTTGAACTCCGGGGACTCCGAGAGTCGGGAGCGGACGATCAGGGCGACGATGACGAGAATGGCGCTGAGGAGGAAGGGGGTGCGCCATTTCCAGTCGCCGGGCAAGCCTGCGCTGAGCGCGAACATGCCACTGGCCAAGGCGATGCCAAGCGGATTGCCGGACTGGGGGATGGCGGAGAACATGCCGCGTCGGTGCCATGGGGCGTGCTCGTATGCCATCGTGATCGCTCCGCCCCACTCGGCGCCAAAGGCGAGGCCTTGAATCATGCGGATCGCGACGAGGAGGATCGGGGCGAGCACCCCGGCTGTGGCGTAGGTGGGTAGGAGTCCGATGGCGAAGGTGGCTCCGCCCATGACGATCATGGCCGCCACTAGGACGGGCTTGCGGCCGTACCGGTCGCCGAGATAGCCACCGACCGCACCGCCGAAGGGGCGCATGACGAACCCGACGGCGAGCGTTGCGAAGGACAGCAGTGTCCCCACGAACGGGTCGCTATCGGGGAAGAACACGGCTCCGAAGTACAACGCTGAAGCTGTTCCGTAGGCGATGAAGTCGTAGTTCTCGACGCTCGTTCCGACCGCCGCAGCGATGGCGGTCTTGACACGGTCTGGGGAACCGAGTGGCGACCGCATGACGAGAGTGTTGGGTGGTGCGGTGGGGGTGGACACCGGGATCTCCTTTGATCGGCGAATGGAGTGCGTTATGCGCGGGGGGTGAGGTCGTCAAGGGCGTTGAGCTTGGCGACGCGGCGGCGGGTGTCCTCGTCGTCGTCGAAAATGGCCTCTAGGAACTCGCGGACGATGTCGCGCACCAGCGCGTGGGGTACCAGCCACGCGCCCATCGCGATGGCGTTCGCGTCATCGTGTTCGACGGCTTGGTGGGCGGAGTAGGGCTCGTGGGCCAGGCCGCAGCGAATCCCTGGGATCTTGTTGGCGGCCATGATCGCCCCGGCGCCAGTGCCACACACGAGGATGGCGCGGTCGGCGGTCCCCTCTAGGACTGGGGCACACGTGGCTTGCGTGATGTCCGGGAAATCGACCGGTTCCGTGCTGTGGGTCCCACGGTCAAGGACGGTGTGACCGAGTTCCACGATGGCCTGATGGACGGTGTCCTTCAGTGGGAATCCGGCGTGGTCGGCACCAAGTGCGACTCTCATGGGGTGCTCCGTTCATTGTTGGGGTCCTTCATGTGCGGTGGCTCCGCGGGGCTGGTGCGGTGAGGTGACCTCGAGATAGGTGGGGATGGATGAGGCAGCACCTGGCCGGGTGACTGTGAGGGAAGCTGCGGCAAGGGCGGTGCGCAGGCGATGCTCAAACGGTTCGTGAGCGAGGGCGGCGAGGTATCCGACGAACGTGTCGCCAGCTGCAGTGGTATCGACGGCATCGACCCGCCGAGCCGGCATCGCTCCTGTACTGCCGTCGTGGCAGAAGATCGCGCCCCGGGCGCCGAGGGTGCACACGACGTCGCTGCCTGTACGGTCGGCGACGCCCCGAATCTGCTCGTGCGGTGCCGCGGTGTCCACGCCAAGCAGGGCGGCGATAGCGGCGAGTTCGTGCTCGTTGACGACGAGCAAGTCAACGTTGGGCACCAGCTCGTTGAGGCTGACAGGTGCCGGTGCGGCATTCCAGACCACTGTGGCGCCCGCGGCACGCGCCAGCCGGGCGGCGAGGCGTGAGATGGGCGGCGGGATCTCGTGCTGGAGGACCACTACATCCCCTGGGGATAGGGCCGCGCATCCCTCGCGCACCACGTCGCTGGTGAGGGCGTGGTTGGCACCCGGAATCACGACGATCGTGTTCTCGGCCTCTGCGTCGACGAGGACGATAGCCCGGCCGCTCGCCGTTCCCGGTACACAGGCAAGCCCAGAAGTATCGACACCGTGAGCACGTAGCTCGTCAAGCAGGGGGGTACCGTCAACCCTCCCGACGGCACCCACGATGCGTACCCTCGCACCAGCTCGAGCGGCAGCGACCGCTTGATTTGCACCCTTGCCGCCGAGCGCGCGATCCGTAGCGGTGGCCAGGACGGTGACGCCCGGTTTCGGGAGGGCCGGTACGCGGACCCTCTCATCACCATTGACACTGCCCATCACGACAACATGCGGGCTGCCGTGCTCGATAACGGCGCAGGGCTGGGGCGAGTGGCGGCCGTGGCTCATGCGCCCGGCTCCGCCCGGTCAACGAATGTCACCGGCACACGCTGCGAGGACACCTGGCGACCCTCGATGAGGTCGACGAGGGCCGCGACTCCGCGCCGACCGATCTCCGCAGCGTCGTTCCTGACTGCGGAGATCGGTGGCCAAGCGATCGAGAACCAATCCAGGTCGTCGAAAGCGACCAGATCCACACCGTAGGAGGCATCACCGAGCTCAGCCCGAAGTGCTTGGATCGCTCCAAGAGTCATCAGGCCATCAGCGGCGAAGACCGCCGTGGGCCGGGCCCCGCGGCCAAGGATGCGCCGCATGGCCTCAGCACCCGAACCGACCCGGAAATCGCCCTCGTCGACGAGGGCAGGGTCAAGCGACAGACCAACCTCCGCGCGCCCTGTCAGATAAGACTCGCGCCGCTCAGCCCCGGTAGACAGGGACGCGGGCCCCCCCACGTACGCAACCTCGTGATGACCGCGCGCACGGAGCCAGTCGAGCACGAGCCGCACCCCTGCCGCGCTGTCGGTCGTGATCGACGGGATCGCAACGCCATCAAGCGTGCGATCCACCAGAACCAGAGGAAGGCCCGACGCCCGCAACTTCAGCAACTGCGGCGAGTCGCCCCCCTGGGGCGCGAGCACAAGCCCATCGATGCGTTGCCCCGCGAAGGCCCGCAGATACCCGGCCTCCTGCATCGGGTCCTCATCGGCGTTCGCCAACAGCACCGTGTACCCGCGACCAGCGGCCTCCCTCTCGGCAGCATGAGCAAGCTCAGAGAAGAACGGGTTGCGGATATCGGAGACCAACAGCCCGATGACGTCAGTTCTCGAACGACGAAGAGAACGCGCGGGACCGTGAGCGATGTAGCCCAGCTCGCCGGCCGCAGCGAACACCCGCCGTCGCGAGTCCGCCGAGGTCTTGCTACTACCGCTCAGCACGCGTGAGACCGTGCCGACAGAGAGCCCTGCCCGCGCCGCGACATCCTTGATCGTGGCCACCATCCCACACCTCCGTGGAAACGTTTCTACGGCAGAATATTAGTACTGACCATCTGACATGTCGACCCCTTCCGGAGGCCGTGCACAGGCACCGGTGATGTCGGTGACCCGGCAGCAGGTGGTGACCTGGCGGGTGTGTGCGGGTGGTCGTTTGGGTCCCGTCGTCCACGTGTGTGCGCGCTGAGCCGCGGAGCGTTGGGAGCTCGGGGCGTGCCCAGGTGGGCGAGGGGCAACACGGTGGTGACCACGCGCGCAGGCGGGGGGCCGGGGGACGGCAGTCCCCCGGTGCGCCAGCCGGCCCTCGATGGGCTGGCCGGCGCAGCTAGCGCGCGCAGGTGGGCCGGTGGGCCTGGAGTCCACAGCCTGTTCTCCCCGTTCGGTGCGGGGCCGCAGGTGTGCTGCGGCCCCGCACCATCCCGGCTACTTGGTGTTGGCCACGATCTGCTCGACCTCGGCCAGGTCATACCCCCACTGGGCGAGCATCTGGAAGTACTCGATGGTCAGGGCGTTCGTCCCGCGCCAGGTCTGGGTTCCGGTGCTGTCCTCGATCGCGGCCAGGATCAAGACCAGGGTGATGACCTGCGCGCGAGCCGGACCCGCCTTGGCGGTCAGGGCCGCGAAGTCCGCCCGGGCCGGGCCGAAGGAGCCACTGACCTTCAAGCCGAGCCATTCGGCGGCCAGGGCGTGGCGCTTGTCTGCGGCCTTGGAGAGCATGTAGACGTCGGAGACCAGGAAGCGGGCGATGAACTCCGCGGCGCCCTTCGGGGCGGTCTTACGGGCGGCGAACGCGGCCAACCACTCCCGGCGCACGACCTCAGCCGATCGCCACGCCTTGTTGTTCGCGATGACCTCCCGGCGCGCGGCCCGGGCTTCCTCATCCACCGGCGCCTTCACCGCCACCGGGGCGTCGGGGTCGATGGGGGTCGCGGCCTTGAGGTGGCCGTGGGCCTTGGGGTCGGTGCAGACGAACACCGCGACCGGCTCACCGTCACAGTCGATGTAGGCGCCGTGCCCGGGACACGAGGAGTGCGCGGTGGGGGCCAGGGCGGCCTTCTCCCCCTTGGCCCGCAGCGTCTCCAGGGCGCGGTAGGTGGGCTTGTCCCAGTAACTGCCCGCGCGGGCGATGATCGCCACGCTCGGTCAGTTCCTGGGTGATCGCGGCGACCGCTGCGGCCTCGGTGCGCTGGTCGCGAATCCGCTGAGCGGTGTGCTTGAGGTCCCCCCAAGACTTCCCCGCGTTGCGCGTGAGCGTGTCGGTGGCGTCCTGGTCGTCCTCGAACTCCGCGAACAACGCCGCCTCCCCCAACGTCAGGTCGTACTCCCCCAACGCGGTCGTGGCCGCTGCCGAGCCTGCGACCGTGATCCCGGCCTGCACGGCCTCCTTCGTGGTTCCGCGCTTCTTCGCGATCGCCCCCGCGCTGACCCCCAGGAGGGAGAGTTGCTGGTAGGCGGCGGCGCGGTCGGCGTCGTCCATGTCGCGGCGGTCGTCGTTCTCAGCCATCTGCTCCAGGATGCGCCGGGCCTGGTCCTGGTCCTGGTCCCCGTCCACGATCCGCGCCGGGATCGTCACCAGCCCGGCCTCGATCGCACCCAAGGTCCGGCGCTGACCCGCCCGCACAACCAGCCCCTGATCGGTGCGCTGGACCAGGACCGGCATCAGCACCCCGTGCTCCCGCAGCGACGCGATGAACTGCGCATCCAGGTTCACCTGCGCGCGGACGTTCGCCTCGATCAGCAGCGTGCGCGGGTCAAGATCCGCAAACAGCCCCGACACAACAGCAACCTCAACAGTGGCACTCATGAGTGGTTCCCTTCCGCACAGGAGGTGAGTGGTCTAGGTGGTCCCGGACCCTGGCGCCGTAATCACCGCCCGTACAAGCGGCCCGGAGTGCAACCGGCCGGGCCCGGAACGGCGGGGCTCGTGGCGCGAGCTCAGGGAGCGCAGCGACCGGAGCGCCACGAGTTTCGACGGGCCGGGACGCTCAGCGAGGCCGGTAGCGCGCAGGGTCGCGCGGGCGATGATGGAGAGCCAGGAGGGGAAGAAAACCCCGCGCGCAGCGCGACAACACCCGGCCACACCGTGGCCACCAACACCCGCGACGCAGTCGCGGGCACAGGGTGCGGGCCCGCCCCGCCCCGAACACCGCTCGGCACAAACAACGCCCTCGCGTCGAGGACCCCAGACCAACCGCCGCCAAAGCTGGGCCGGTCCAGCGAGCCCATCACCTCAGTGACGGCTCCAATGGTCGCTCTCTCGTCTTCGAACTGAGTCATTGAGGGGCGCCGGCGTCCGCGCTCCGTCGGGGTGGGCGGCCGCCGGTGGACAGACCTACAGACTTACGGAGCTCTGCTTCCGTTGAGCCGGCGAGGTCGTTGGCTCGCGTGAGCAAGAGGTCGATCGCAATGCGGATCAGGGTGTTCTCGGTCAGGCGTTCGCCGCGGCCTTGGCGGTTCTTGTTGAGACGGCGACGGATCTCGGTGAGGTCGTCGAGCTGGCCGAAGCGAAGTCGTGTTTCTTTCCGCTCGAGGGCGAGGTAGTTGGGCTGCCTCCCACTGTTCGCGGGTGGAGTGGTGACTGGTGCGGGAGCAGGGACAGGGGTGGCCTCATGTGAGGCTGGTGGCGGTTCAGGCGCAGTCACCATGGCCGGGGTCGGCGGCGAGGTGATCGGTTCGTTGATCTCAGCGGTCTCGTGGGGTGCCTGCGTGGACGCGCCGTCCAAGAGTGAGGTCAGTGACATCTTTGCCATGTCGCTAGTTCACCGCCGTAAGTTGGGGGGCGTTCGCCCAGATCGCCATCAGTTCGAGGGTGACGCGTCGGTAGTCGTCGATCGCCTTGAGGTCGGCACGTGAGGTCGCCTTGTACTGGGTGATGACTTCACCGCGCAGCGGTGCCTTCTTGTGCATGTCGTAGTCCCGGACACCGTGTGCGAATCGCTTGAGGCCTGCCCCGTCGATGAGTTGCTGGGCGTCGAGTGTTGCGCTGGGTGATCGAGGGTCCAGCTTGTTCAGCAGGACCCGGTAGTCCTTGCCGCTGGGAGGACGAGGGACTGGATGGTCTTGATGAGCGGAGGGAAGGCAAGGGCTTCGGACTCGGTGGGCAGCACGACGAAGTCGGCGGCCTCGAAGAGGACGGACAGGACGTCGCCTGACTCGAGGGATCCAGGGGTGTCGACGATGATCAGGTCATAGGGCAGCTCGCGCATGCGGGACAGGTTGCGGGGGTCGGTCTCTGCAGCGAAGTCGAACGGAAGCCCCTCCCCTGCGCGCTCGGCCCACCACGATGAGGAGCCTTGGGGGTCGTTGTCGACCACCAGGCATCGGGAGTTTTCTGAGAGCACTGCGGCGAGGGACATCGCAACACAGCCTGGACCCTTCCGCCGACGGAGGTCGGAGGCCTTACGATGCCGCAGTGTCGACAAGGAGCATGGGCCGGAAGCTAGGCCGCGACAAGGGGAGCGGAAAGATCAAGCAGCGTGACCTCTGGGTCGCTCTTGCCAGTGTCGTGGCAACTCTCCTGCTCACCGCGGGCTATGACCAGTGGCGCACTCATACAGACCGGCCTGTGCTCACCCTCGTTCCCATCACGGCGTCGCCGCTGATTCTCGGAGAAGACGGCCCCTACGGCGTGATGGGATACATGATTCGGAACTCCGGGCGAACATCAGCGCAGGTCAGCTCAGTCTCACTTGAGGCGGCCCCGGACCCCGATCAGAGCAGGAGCTGCTGGGAAGGAGACGGGGTCGTGCCAGCGCAAGGCATTCTGTCGCTGGTGATCACAACGCCGGGATACGAGTCTGGTGGATCCCTCAGCTACCTCGATCTGGCGATCAACGGAACCGTCATTCGGCTCGAGACAACTCCAGCGACGACGGCGGCCGACGAGATGGACTATCAGCAGCGCCGCGCGGAGTTCAACGAACTTGCTTCCCAATGCGATCCGTACCAGTTCTAGTGCCTTTCCGTCGCCCGAGATGCGTCCAGCCGGGACTCCGGCCGCCATGTGCCGAGAACTCGGGACGTGGAAGCTCCTGGACGAACGGCTCCAAGCAGTTCCACTAGCTGGCCACCTGAGAGTCTTCGGAACCGGCCTTGGCTAGGGCGCGGGAGACGGAGGATGCGCCGACGCCGAGGACCCCTGCGATGTGTGCGAGGGAGTGCCCGCCGGCGCGCATGCGTGCTGCCTCGGCGGTGCGTTCGGGTGTCATGACCGTGGGGCGTCCCCCGACCCGGCCTTGGGCCCGGGCCGCGTCCAGGCCGGCGCGGGTGTTCTGCCGGATGGTGTCCACGCGTAGCTGTGCGAAGACCGCCACGATCCCGAACAGGGCACGGCCCATCGGGGTGGTGGTATCGACGTCGGGCTCGGTCAACGACTTGATGTTGACGCCTCGGTCGTGCAGGGCAGTGATGACTTCGATCGCGGTTGACGTCGTGCCGGCCAACCGGTCTAGGCGCCACACCAACAGGGTGTCGCCCTCACGCAGGTAGTCCCAGCACGCCCCCCACGCGGGGCGGTCCGTGCGCCGGCTGGACTCTCCGTGGTCGACGAAGACCCGCACCGCGCCCGCATCCTTCAGCGCGGCCTCTTGAGCCTGGGGGGTCTGCTCCCGGGTGGAGACTCGCGCGTACCCGATGACCGTACTCATCGCTCGACCTCGCGCCTCTGGGTGCGGACGTGCGCGTGGGCAGGCGGCGTGCTCGACGCATCGAGGTCCGGCGCGGTCGGCCCGGTGGCCACGGCCTCACGGGCCGGGGCCGGGAACGCCAGACGGGCGATTCGTGCCGCGCGCTCACCAGCAGTCTCAGGGTCGTCCACGAGCGGGGTGACCATGGCGGCGAACATCTGCTTCAGCGGCTTAAAGTCCTGCTGGTCGGAGGCCGCTCGCGATGCCAGGTCGTTGACCTCTCCACGCACGTCTTCCCAGTCCAACGTCCAACCTGCACCGCGAGCAACACGGTCCCAGAAGACTCGCTGTACCCGACCATTACCCTCCCGGAACGGGTGGACGTAGTTCACCTGGTCGTAGTGATAGGCGAGGCGGTCGACGAACTGTTTACGGCCAAGACCGCGAAGCCCGCTCTCCTGCGCGAGCTCACCGGCCGCATAGCCAGCGGCACGCTCGATCATCGAGAACGGCAGGAAGTACTGTGCGCCCTCAACGTTCTTGCGGATGTCGACCGTGCGTAGCTGACCCGCCCACTCATAGACATCCTGGAACAGGTGCTTGTGGATCGCACGCAACTCACGCAGGTCGCCCGTCGCAGCCACCGGCTGCTCCATGAGCGGCACCAGGCGCGTGAAGACCAGGTCCCCCTCGACCTTGTCCAACTCTTCCTTGGTCCGCGCGCCGACAAGGTTGCGCAGCAGCCCTGTCTGCGGGTCGAGGTAGGGATCGACGAACTCAGTCAAGGCCGTAGCGAGCCCGAGCGCGCGCAACAAGTTCGTCAGACGTGATCCGCCCAGCCACGTACTCGTCGGCATCGCGGCGCGTGGCCGGCGTCACCTTCAGACCTTCCATCTCGCCACTGTGCACCGCCGCACGCACGCGGCGCTCACGCTCCTTGACACCCTTGATCTCAGCAGCGCTCAACTTGGCCACGACACCCTCCTCGATATGGACCCATTCTACCCGATCAACCAAAAACGATCCATAGGCGGTTTCGGTCCACTTTGGTTTCGGTGACTAGTTTCGGTTGATCCAGGCTCGGCGTGTCGCGCCACTTGAGGCAGACGCCCGGCCCTCACCCAGTGGCAACGGAGGTTGCGCAGCCCGCCCGAGATGGTGAGATACTGATATGGCCACGGGGCGCCTCGCGTGCACCCGGGAGCTGGCTCAAGAAGCGGCCCTCCTTCAGGGCACCGCCCACCACCAGCTGGCGGCACGGGTCTCGCCCCGGGGACCGACCCCCTGAGCCCCGGGGCGAGACCACCCGCCATACCCTCGCCGCGGCTCCATGCTGCACGGCCCCGACTCGGAGGACCCGATGCTCCAGGCCCACCGCGCCCTATTGACCGCCGGTGAGGTGGCCCAGATCTTCCGCGTCGGTCCCCAGACCGTCCGACGCTGGGCCCAGGCCGGCAAACTCTCCACACTCCGCACCCTCGGCGGACACCGCCGCTACTACCGCCACGAGATCGAAGCACTCCTCCGCGACGAGAGCACCGACCACGACCCCCACCCATGAGGGGGCACCCGCCACAGCCCGACCTGCCACGGCGGGCCGTGCGGGTGATCATGAAGCCATGAGCACGCCAACCTTCGCCGATGTGTGGTTGCTGCTGAACACTGCCGCCCGCACCCACCCGGCAGAGCTCGGCGACACCCAAGACGAAATCCTGACCATCTCCACAGCAGACCGACAGACGAGACCCACATCCCGCTGTTCACCGACCTCCAGACCGAACGGCCGAACGTCTACCGCATCGCCCTCGACCGCAAGGAACAGCCCGACACCGCCCCGTCCTGCACGCTGCGCGTGGCCCACCGACCGTGCTCTACGTGGTCAGGTCCGGAATCGTGGGCGGGGTGCCGTGATAGGCGGCGGGCGCGAAGGGTCGGGCTACCGGGCTGTGGGCATGTAATGGAAGGCATCGCTGAGGGTCGGCCAGAGTTGCTTATGCTGAATGGTGATAACGGTGGCCGCTACCGCGAGGTAGATCCCAGACGAGATGAACCTGCCCGTGGTGAAGGGGGAAAAGTGCACGGCGAACAGCGCAAGCAGGACCCATACGGACCAGCGGTGGCAGCGCAGGTATCCAGCGGGTGAAACTTCTCCTGACCTGGCGCTCGTCGGCCGATCCGATGAGATTCTGGTGGGGCCCCGGGTGTTCGCGCATACCTAGCAACTGGCGCAAGAAGCGGCCCGCCCAAGAGGAGCGGTCGTCGACGAGTTGAGTCCAGGATCATAGTCCGGTTCGCGGCGATCTCGCACGTTGGCCCGGAAGTAGAACACCACGCTAGGGAGGCGTTATGACGATGAAGGCCCACCCTCTTGCTCGCACTGGACGTCCCGCCCATCGTTTACGAGATGCGTCGCTTCTGGCTCTCGCAGCCCCGCTCTCCAGTGCTGCCGCGCTGCCAGAAGGAACGGCGCACCACGTCGGTGGCGGCGATATGGGGAGCCTTCAAGAACGGGTTTCCGACGTTGCAGTCGCTACGACGAGTCCGCTGAATGTCTGTCGTGTGAATCCTGGGTTCACGCACAGCTTCATAGATCCGTACTGGTTCTCCGGCAAGAGCCCTGAGCAGGTGGACTTCATGCTCGAAGCTGGCGAGGAGGTCGGGATCACAAGTGTCATAATGCAGTGGAGCGCTTTCCGCGGTGCTACTGGTACTGTCGCCGCCTACTCCGCAAGCCCTCGCCTCGGCTTCGGGACCTTCAACGATGCGGTTCCAACACTGGTCAAGGCAATCGAACGCAGGCCTCTGGACTTGTGGATGGGTCTCCTGGTAGCTCCAGGCATCTTCTCGACCACGGCATCGCTAACCGACGACACGCTCCTCAACGAACTTGCGCACGACACGATGCTCCTTGCAGACGATCTCTACGAGAAGTTCGGGACAGCAATTGACGGATGGCACCTACCGATCGAACCAAACTACAAGACGATCACGAGCCCAGACATCGCGGCGCGACAAGGCCAATGGATCAGGATGATCACAGATCACCTCCACCAGCACTATCCGACGATCTCTGTCATGTCCTCGCCGTCAATGCCGACAGCCATCACCGCTAAGAAGAGCCCGTCGACGTTCGTTCGTGAGTTCGAGCCTGTCATGCGTGAAGCAGGGATTGACGTATGGAACTTTCAAGACGGATACAAGATGACGGCGTGGTCACCTTCAACCGTCGCCGGAGCACTGCGCCAGGCGAAGGCCCAAGCCGCCCGCTACGATGCCGATGTATGGGCGGTGATGTATACACCAGGGCCCGGTGCCGACGGGGACGCGCCGATCACGCCTACTCGGATGCAGGAATACATGAAAGCCATTGATGGTGTTGGAATACGCCTCTCGCAATACATGTTTACGTCATATCTCAATCCTGATCCGACGCTGCAACACGGCACCGTGCGTGCAGAGAACTACAAAACCTACGCGGCGTACTGCCACGGGGACTGAGGACCGGGCAGTACTTCACATTTGAGCTCACCAAGTCCCCCACAAGGCGAGCACTACAGGTCCAGCTGTGGCCACTACCCGACGGCGGGGGTTCTCGCTCGTGCCGGCGGCGACGAACCGGCTCCTCAGAGCGAGGCGCCCCAGCGGTAGCCCACGTAGGCGAGGGCGACGCACACGACGAGGATGCCGATCGAGTATGCGAACGCCGTCCCGTAGCGCTTCTGCGTGATGAGCTGGACGGCCTCGTAGCTCGCGGTGCTGAACATCGGGGGATCGCGCGCCGACGCCTCGCGCGCAACCGGGCAACCCACGCTTCGACTCAGATGTTGTCGACGGGGACCTGTCGTCGGAGCGCCGGTGGGAGCAGGTCACCGTGGGCGGTGACGAGGTCGTTGCACACGGCCCAGATCTGCTCGGGCGTTAGCGTCGAGGACGTGTTGGGGTCGACCAGCGCGGCTTGACGGATGAGCAGGGGGTCGCCACGGCGTGCCGCTTCGATCGTCAGGCTGGCAACCGACGCGTATGGCTGGTTCACCGCCGCGCACTGCGGTGGCAGGGAGCCCATCGCTATGGGTTGCAGCCCGGACCCGTCGACGATCGCGGGAACCTCGACAACCGCCCCCTGGGGCAGGTTGTCGATGAGGCCGACATTGGGCACGTTGACGTGAACTTCCCGCCGGGTGCCGGTGATGAGGGAATGGATGATCAAAGGCGCGTACTCACTCGCACCCTCCTGGAGCAGGAAGTTCTCACCCGCCGCGAGGATACGCCGGGTCTCGTCCAGCTGGGCGAGGTTGGCACGGCTGATGTCGGCATACTCCAGGGGGGTGAGACGGTAGCGGGAGATCTGGTCCGCCGATCGCAGGAACCACGACAGATACTCCGACGAGTGCTCACTGGTCTCCGTAGGGTAGTAGCCGACACGGCGGAAGATCTCCACACGGACGCGTCGCTCCAACTCAGGATCGCGAGCGATCACCTCCCGCAGGCGCGGGTAGAGGCTCTCGCCTCGGTGAGTCCACTCCAGGAGCCATGACTGGTGGTTGATCCCAGCGGCGCGGAACTGGGTCTCCTCGACGGGTACGCCCACGAGCGCAGCCAGATCATGCGCCGTCCAATACACGCTGTGACACAAGCCGGCGACCTTGATATCGGGGGCGACGACGGAAGCCCACCACACGTTCATGGCCATGGGGTTGGTGTAGTTGAGCAGCCATGCGGCAGGGCAAAGCTCGCGCATGTCCTCAGTCAGCGCCTCGAGCACGGGAAACGTACGCAAGGCGCGGAAGATCCCTCCCACACCGGTCGTGTCACCGATCGTCTGAAGCAAGCCATGCCGGGCCGGGATGTTCAGGTCACGCAGTGTGGCCTCTACTCCCCCAACCTGGACCATGTTGACGACGAAGTCCGCCCCTGCCAGGGCCTCACGCCGGTCAGTTGTGGCGCTGACCTCAGCGGTGGCACCGAGTTGCTCCGCAATGCGCTGCGCTGACGCCGAGGCCATGGAGAGGCGCTCGACATCGATGTCGTGCAGGGCCAGGTGGACACCCGCTAGTTCTGGGAATCGCAGGATGTCGCTCACAAGCTGGCGGGTGAAGACGACGCTTCCTGCTCCGATGAAGGCGATGCGAACCATGATCTGATCCTGGCGCATCTCGACTCGGCATGCAAGACTCTGCCTGAAACAAGATGTTTTCTCTCAGAATCACGCACGGAGGTGGGAGCAGTGTCGCTCGCGGACGCCCTGGGGGTTAGCCCCAACGTGGTCCCGGTGCCTGATCTAGGCTTAGCCGACTGGGCTCCGCGGTCGCAGTTACGCCTCGAGAAGACCCTGGTAGCCCGCGCTGGCATCCCGGCAGTAGACGTCCACAACCATCTTGGCCGCTGGCTGACAGATGACTGGTGCGCCCCTGACGTGGGCGCCCTCCTCGCCCTGATGGACGAGACCAACCTGATGACGATGGTGAATCTCGACGGGCTGTGGGGCGAGAGGTTGGAAGCCAACCTTGAACGCTACGACCGAGCCCACCCCGAGCGCTTTGTGACCTTTTGCCAGATTGATTGGCCCTTGCTGGCTGAGTCCGATGGCGTCCGTCGGCTCACGGGCCAGCTCCGCGAGTCGGCGAGCCGAGGGGCTCAAGGGGTGAAGGTCTGGAAGAACCTCGGCCTCGCAGTCCGTGATGCCAAGGGGTCGCTCGTGCTGCCGGATGATTCCAGGGTGGTCGAGATCCTTGCCGTAGCGGGCGAGCTTGGGCTCCCAGTGCTCATCCATGTGGCAGACCCCGTGGCATTCTTTGAGCCGCTCGATGCCCGCAACGAGCGGTTCGACGAGTTGGCGGGTCAGCCAACGTGGTCCTTCGCAGACCGGTCGGTCTACCCCTCCTTCTTCCGACTGCTCGAAGCTCTGGAGTCGCTCGTACGCGCCACTCCGGGCACGACCTACATCGGCGCCCACGTCGGATGCGTGGCCGAGGACCTCGCTCATGTCTCGCGCCTGTTGAGAGAACTGCCCAACTTTGTGGTGGACATCGCCGGACGGCTGGCTGAGCTAGGGCGGCAACCGAGACGCTTTCGTCAACTGCTCACCGAGTTCCCCGACCGTGTGCTGTTTGGGACGGACGTCTTCCCACTCGAGCGAGGCGGACTGGAGACCTACTTCCGTTTCCTGGAAACGGGTGACGAGAGCTTCGAGTATGCCCCTGGCGCGCTCGTGCCACCGCAAGGTCGGTGGGCCATCTCGGGCGCCGACCTGCCCAAGGAACTCTTGACTGCCCTGTACAGCTCCAACGCGCGCCGCATCCTAGGCCTCAGTTAGTGAGTCAGGCCCGGGCCTTCGACCACCCCAGCCACCTGCATGGATGCGGCTCGCTCCGCCTCAGCCCAGCATCGGTTCGGCCTTAGCTCCGCTGACACCTTGGGGATGCGCGGGCCTGACGCCGCCGGTCAGGTGCGTCACAACGATCTGGTCCATGGCGAGTTTGATGGCCCCGCGCGCGACGTGGTCGCTCCCCAGCGTCGAGACGCGAACCTCAGGCATCCGGATGACGCTCCGTCCGACCATGGCGGAGAACTCTGGCACCCAAAGCTCCGACCAAGGCGTGTTGCCACCTCCCAGCACCACAACCTCCGGGTCAAGGGTCAACACCAGGGCGGAGGCTCCCGTGGCCACCGCTCGGGCGTACTGGCGCACCAACCTGCGTGCGTCGGCGTCGCCACGGCGTGCCAGGTCAAAAGTCGCCGCCGCGGCAGCTGCGTCGTCAGCGGCGTCGGCGACGACCCGATCACCCTGCAGGATGCCGATGGCCTTGTGCCAGCGGACCACAGGAAGTCGACCGATCTCGCCGGCAGCACCAGCATGTCCCTTGACGAGGTCGCCGTTCACGAAAGCGGCAGCTCCTGTACGCAGGCCGGCGAGGATGTAGACGATGTCGCGCGCGCTCTTGGCCACCCCCCACTCGTGTTCAGCGAGCAACGCGAGCTTGACGTCGTTCTCCACCAGGATCGGACAGTCGAAGGTCGCCCCCAGATGAGCCACCAGGTCGACGTCGGTCCAGGCGGGCAGCGGGCTGAAAAGTGAGGTGCGCCCTGCGGCATCGACCGGCCCTGTGACAGCCGCCCCAACCGACCACACCTCCTTGGCCGAGCGGCCGTGCTCAGCGAGAACCTCGGCGATGGTCCGGTCGACAACAGCCAGTCGCTCAGGAGGTAGCAGGTCTGGAGCGACCGCAACCTCACGCTCCTGAAGCACCGTCCCGGACAGGTCCGTCAGCAGCGCCGTAGCCCGGTGCACGCCGATGTCCAGGCCCAGCAGCAACCCTGCACCGCTGCGGAACGCGAAACGCTGTGGGGGACGACCTCCCTGGCCGTCGAGTACCGGCTCAATGACCTCTACCCAGCCGAGGCCTATCAACTCAGTCATCAGAGAGTTGACGCTCGGGCGCGAAAGCCCGGTGACCTGTGTGAGCTGCGTGGTGGTCGACGGACCGTTTGACCGGATCGCGCTCAGCGTCCGCTCAAGGTTGTAACCCCGAACCTGGATGGTCCCTACCTGTTCCACAGCACTCCTCTGCCCTCGTGGACTACCTGTACCACACCACGCGCACGATCCGCGCGCGATGATTAGCAAGCCGCTTGACATGATTCTAGTAACTACCTAGCATAACTGTCGCGCCTAGTACGCGGGCAACGATCAGCCCAGGAGGTTCTCAGTGACGAGACTGCTCGAGAGGTCGACCGACTCCGGTCAACCCCATGACGGCCCGGCCGGCCCTGTCGCGCCACGCCCGAGGCGCCACTGGCGCCGTCGCGAGGGCTGGGTGGCGGCTCTTCTTCTCTTGCCTGCGCTGTTCGGCTTCGCGGTGTTTTGGATCTACCCAACGATCCGTGGAACGTTCTACTCGCTGACGGACTTCAACCTGTTGAGTGATCCGGAGGTCGTTGGCCTGGAGAACTTTCGGCAGTTGGCCTCCGATCCGCAGGTATGGAGTTCGCTGCGGATCACCGCGGTCTTCGCGGTGGCAAACATCATTCTGGTGATGGTCCTGGCACTTGTCCTGGCCGCTCTGATGCAGCGCCTGCACCTGAAGACGTGGATGCGCTCGGTGCTGCTTCTTCCTTGGCTCGTGCCGAACGTCGCGATCGCCCTGATCTGGGGCTGGCTGCTGGACGCGAATGTCGGGTACCTCAAGAATCTGCTCGACTCGCTCGGCGTCCACGGCGTCACGTTCTACAACCCGAGCGCGGCACTGTGGATCATCGTGGCGATCTCGGTCTGGTCCGGTCTGGGCTACACAGCGCTCTTGCTGTATGCCGGAATGCTGCAGGTCCCGGGTGAACTGTACGAGGCCGGCGCGATCGACGGGGCGTCCGAGAGTCGGATGTTCTTCAGGCTGACGCTTCCCCTCATCCGCCCGGTGATCGCGCTGGTGCTGGTCGTCTCGTTCATCGGCTCGTTCCAGGTGTTCGACCTGGTCCAAGTCGGGTATGGAAACAACCCGATCCCCGAGGTGCGGGTCATCTACTACTACATCTACCAGCTGGCGTTCTCGTTCCACCGGATGGGGTACGCCTCCGCGGTCTCGATTCTGCTGGTGGTGATTCTCGGCGCCCTGACCTACGTGCAGCTGCGCATGATGCGCGCCAACCGATCGGATCTCGCATGACTGCCGTCGTCCCTAGTGCCCCTGCAGCAGCATCTGCCAACGTGTCCGCGCGTCGCCGTCCTCCTCTCACGGGTCGGCGATGGGCGCCCGGTCGATTTATGGCCTGGTTCGTGCTTCTGTTCGTGGTTCTCGCCACGGTCTTCCCGTTCTACTGGATGGTGCGGACCTCCTTCACGCCAGCATCGGACCTGATCGGGGACGCGAACCGGTTGTGGCCGTCCGACCCGACCCTCGTGAACTTTCGTCGTGTTCTGGGGTTGACGAGCGTGGAGGAAGCCGTCGCGGCCGGTGGCACCGGTGCGAGCATCGACTTCCTGCGCTACACGATGAACTCGTTCGTGTTCGCCGGGTCGGTGGCGCTCGTGCAGACGCTCTCATGCGCTGCGGCGGCCTACGCGTTCGCTCGGCTGCACTTCCGTGGACGTGAGGCGATCTTCGCGGTGATCCTTGCCGGCCTGATGATTCCTGGGATCTTCACGCTCTTGCCGAACTTTGCGTTGATGCGCGAGCTCGGCTGGCTTAACACGATGCTCGCTCTGGTGGCGCCGTCGCTGCTGGTGAGCCCGTTCGCGATCTTCTTCCTGCGGCAGTTCTTCCTCTCTCTCCCACGCGACGTTGAAGAGGCGGCGATGCTGGATGGCGTGGGCGCCTTGGGCCGGTTCTGGCGGATCGCGCTGCCCATGAGCCGCGGCCCCTTGGCGACGATGATCCTGATCACGTTCGTCGGCATGTGGAAGGAGTACTTGTGGCCACTGGTCGCGGGGAACGCTGAGGGAACGCGAGTCCTGACCGTGGGGCTCGGCGTCTTCCAGCAACAGTCACCCAACACGCGACCGGACTGGACGGGTCTGATGGCTGGCTCAACCCTCTCGGTGATCCCGGTGCTGCTCATTCTCATCTTCCTGGGGCGCCAGCTCGTCCAATCCCTCAACTTCTCCGGCGGAAAGTAGATCCCCGACTCCTGACTCGAACGGCAGTCCGAACGAAAGGAATAGCTATGAAGAAGACCATGGCACTCGTGGCAATCGGGGCCGCATCGGCGCTCGCCCTGAGCGCGTGCTCCTCAGGAAACGGGGGCTCCTCGCAGGGCAGTGCTGTCAGCCTCGACTACTGGATGTGGGATGACCAGCAGGTCCCGCTCTACCAGGCCTGTGCAGCCGCCTTCACCGAGGCGAATCCGAACATCACCGTCAAGATCACCCAGACTGGCTGGAGCCAGTATTGGCAAAATCTCAACACGCAGATCACCGCCGGCACGGCCCCCGACATCTTCGTCAACCAGATTTCCTACTTCCGCGAGTTCGCCGACAACCAGCAGTTGCTGGACATCTCGGAGCAGGTCAACGCCTCTGACATCGACTTCAGCGACTACACGGAAGGGCTCGCTGACCGGTGGACCGAGGGAAGCGCGCGCTACGGGCTGCCCAAGGACTGGGACACCGTCGCACTGCTGTACAACGTCGCCGCGGCCGAGGACGCAGGCTTCACCACGAAGGACATGGCCTCACTCACGTGGAACCCGACCGACGGCGGCACCTTCGGCGAATTCGTCCGCGCTACGAGCATCGATTCGGCAGGCCGCAACGGCCTGGACCCAGCCTTCGACAGCGGCGACGTGGTCCGCTACGGGTACTACCCAGAATGGGCTGACGGTGCTATCGGACAGAACGGGTGGGGGGTCTTCGCACACTCAAACGGTTTCACGTTCGGTGACGGGAAGTCGGCGCCGGACTACGCCGGCCAGTCCCTGGTCGAGACCGCGGTCTGGTTGCAGCAGCTCATCAATGACGGGTACGCACCCCACTTCGACGAGACGTCCACCCTCGGCACCCAGGCCGTGATGGAGAACGAGAACGCCACCTCGACGATCCAGGGCTCTTGGATGGCATCGGCCTACCTCGGCGACTCAGCACCAGTGGACTTCGCGTTCGCTCCGGTGCCGCAGGGCCCGGTGGGCCGTTTCGCCTCCACAAACGGCCTGGCAGACTCGATCTGGGCGGGCACCAAGCACCCAGACGAGGCATACCAGTTCGTGGCGTACCTTGCCTCGGCCGATTGCCAGGACAAGGTCGGCGAGGCGGGCCTGATCTTCCCCGCTCTCAAGTCGGGCACGCAGGTTGCGCTCAAGGCCCGAGAGAAGCTCGGCTACGACTCCACCGCGTTCGTGTCCGTGGCGGAGGCCGGTGAGACGTTCCTGGTACCGGTGATCCAGCGGTCGGCCGAGGTCGGTACGGCGGTGCAAGACGCGATGCAGGCGATCGCCCAAGGCGCCGACCCCAAGGCCACGCTCGCTGCCGCGGCCGCGACCGTGAAGTCCCTCTACAGCTGAGCAACCAGTAGGCGAGCGTCGCTTGCCGCAGATCAGACCGGTGGCAGGAGCAGCGCACCCACCGCTCCTGCCACCGGCGCGTCAAAGGAGACCACATGTCCATCGTCAGTCCGCCCCACCTCCCCTTGAGACTGGAGGGGGGCGCGCTCACCGACGCGCCCGAGTGGGCAACCCCGTGCACCACCGCGGACACTCCCTCCACCACCTTCTTCACGGCCTCACGGGTTGCACTTTTCCATGGTCGACCAGGTGGGGAGGTGTACCGCAATGGGCAAAACTCCTGGTCACCCACAGGATGGCGAGAACTGGCGGCGAAACCCTACCGAGTCTCGGACCCGATCCGGCGACGTACTGCGGACGACAGCCGCTGGGACGACTCGGTGCGACACCACTCCTCGTGGATGATCGCGGTTGCCTCAGAGGCAGACACCGTGCTGCTCGGCTGCCTGGAGGGCGAGACCCCGCGGCTGCACGCCGACCTGGACATCATCAGCGGTTGGACCGAGACGGGCCGGCCCGCGACATGGGTCCTTCTCGAGGGCACTGAGCGGGCCGTCTTCGATCGGTACCGACAGCTCCTGGCCGACCGCCACGGAGTGCTGTCACAGGCCCCGGGGGCAGTATGGTCCTCCTGGTACTCCTACTACGAGACGATCTCGCGTACCGACCTCGCCGAGGTCGTCCCACAATTGCCCGCCCTCGGTTTCGACACCGTGCAGATCGACGACGGGTGGGAGCAACTCGTGGGCGATTGGACGCCGAACTCGAAGTTCGCGGCTGGCATGCGGGATGCCGCGAGCCTCATCGCCGACCACGGAATGCGACCAGGGCTTTGGATCGCCCCCTTCATTGCACTGCCCGATTCGCAGGTGGCACAGCGCCACCCCCAGATGCTGCTACGCGACCCCAACGGGGCGCCTGTGCGCGCCGGGACGAACTGGGGTAGCCACTACTACACCTTCGACTTCACCCGCGCAGACGCCCAGGATTTCCTCATCGAGACCGTGGCCCGCGCTGTGCACGAGTGGGGCTTTACCTACCTGAAGCTGGACTTCATCAACGCCGGGGCTGTGGACGGCGTGCGCTCCAAGGACGTCGACCGCGAGCACGCTTACCGGTCGGCGATCGAGACGATCCGCTCCGCGGTCGGGCCCGACGTCTACCTGCTGGGCTCCGGGGCGCCGATCTTCGCCTCGCTCGGCGTTCTCAACGCGGTGCGCACGGGCCCCGACGTCGCTCCCATGTGGGACAACTACGCCACAAGCGACCCGTCCGACGCTACCGCCCACAACGCGGTCTCCAACGCGGTGAGTCGGCTATGGATGCGGGGGCTCATCGGCCTGGATCCCGACGTCGTCTACTTTCGCCGCCGCCGGAACCTCCTCAGCGACCAACAGATGCAGTGGCTGAAGGACAGTGCGACGCTCTCAGGCTTCCCAGCGGTCTCAGACCCACCTGCGTGGATCGAGACACAGGACCGCGGGGAACTGTACGACTTCCTGACTGGCGCACCCGCCACGCAGCAGTTGGATCGATACCTCTTCCAGATCGGGGACCGCCGAGTCGACTTCAGTTCGGTCTTCGACGAAGCGCAGAGCCGTTACCCCCTCTGACGCTCTCCGGGGAGCCAGTCGTCGGGTGGGCACCGGGCCCGGCACGGGTACCGGGCTCACCCGACACCGACCTCCAGGCCCGCGATGCGCCGCCGCTCTAGCGCGACCTGCTCCAGCGGCTCACACAGCTTGCTCGCCCAGCAGCCCAACCAGACCAGTCATGGGAGGAACGCCGGTGCGGAGCCTGCTCACGCCATGCAATCAGACCACCCGTTCCTCCCCGATCACGTGAAGTTCCGACGAGCACCAACACTACTTATGCAAAGCAGGTTGCATAAAGTTGCCCGGGCTGGTGTGATGTGTGCGACGGCGGAACGGACCGCTGTCGACGCCGCGTCGGCTCGCACAGGTCAAGGCAAGGCACAGACGCCTTAGGGGTTGCCGATAGCCGACCGATTCTCGGGAGGACAACGTCGATGACTGTTGATCGCACCACGAAACACCGAGCACGCAAGGTGGGAGCCGTCCTGCTGGCCACAGCCCTGACGATACCGGGGGGTGCTGCTGCCGTTGCCGAGACCACCCCCCTTGTCGGGGCGGGAACGACCACGTACCAGCTCGCCACTACTACGGCAGTCGCAGAAAACCCGCTGAAGGGCTTCCTGCCGTTCGCCCCCGAGCCCGGTCAACCCTCCACGTTCGCCGACCCCGAGTTTCCCCACTCGATGGAGTGGTTCTACCTGCCGGTTGACTCCGTCGTGACCGGCGAAGACACCTATGACTGGACCGCGGTCGAAAGCCGACTCGACGCTAACGCTGAACGAGGCCATCAATCGGTCTTCCGCTTCTACCTCGACTACCCCGGTCAGAACTCCGGGATCCCGGACTATCTACTCGGTCCGGACGGCATCAGCCAGGAACGCACGTACGACTTCTATGACAACGACGGTCGAAGCTTCTCTCCGGACTACGACGATGAGCGCGTCGTGAGCCTCATCGTCGACTTCATCACTGCGCTGGGCGAACGGTATGACGGGGACCCACGCATCGGCTTCATCACCGCTGGCCTGATCGGTTTCTGGGGTGAGGACCACACCTACCCGATGGAGGGCGTGGTGTCCGCGGAGAACCCCGACGGTGAAGACTGGATGCCGAGCCAGGTCACGCGGGAGACGATCTGGAACGCCTGGGACGACGCCCTAGATCAGACCTGGCTGCTGGCTCGCTACCCCTCGAGATCAGTCAAGAGCCACGGCTTTGGGCTGCACGATGACTCATTCGCGTATGCGACCCTGCCGACAACCGACTGGCACTTCCTGTCCAAGGTGATCGCCGAGGGCATGGACGGTGCCTGGAAGCACGCACCGATCGGCGGGGAACTGTACCCACCGCTGCAAGACTGTATCTTCACCGACCCGCTGACCTGCCCCGGCGCCGCTGACGAAATCGCCGCAGGACGCGACCTGAACTTCGAGGACAGCGTCACCGCATCTCACATCAGCTGGATGATGAACCACCAGGCGTGGGCTAGCGGATATACCGGTCAAACACGAGAGCGCGCGACCGCTGCTGCCGCATCGCTAGGATACGACCTCGCAGCGACCGAGGCGACCCTCACCAACACCGGCAGCAGCGTCGAGGTAAGCCTCGACCTCGTCAACCGAGGAGTAGCACCGTTCTACTACGACTGGCCGGCCAAGATGGTTTTGATCGACGCCGAGAACACGATCCTCGCCGAGACGTCGATTGCGGCACACCTGCCCGACCTCCTGCCGGGTGGAACATCGACCCTGACGGCAACACTACCGACCGCCACCCGCGACCTCGCTGGCATAAGGGTTGCGTTCGCTATGCCCAACGTCATGGCCGGCGGCCTCCCGCTGCGCTTCGCCAACGTCACCCAGGATGAGGACCTCGAGGGCTACCTCACCCTCGGTGCCGTACCCGCACCCCCCGGCAGCGGGGCCGCAACGACAGGAGCCACCCTTGAGCTCGACCCCCCTGTCGTAGCCCAGGGTGCGAGGGTTGCCACCACGGCCCGGCACCTCACCGGCGACGAGGTCACGTTCGGACTGGCCGGCACCTCAGAGACTCTCGCGACCGCCAACGTCGTCAACGGCGTGGCTCGTGCGACGATCGTGATCGCCCCCGATGTACCCACAGGTGTCCAGCGTGTGGAAGTCCGTGACGGTGGGACCATGCTCGCACACGCTGAACTGACGGTCGTGGCAGCAATCACGCCCCCAGCCCCGACACCGGACAGTGCATCCACCATCCCGGCCGCCTCAGGGCCCGGTGGTCTTGCCAAGACAGGCCCGTCCCTCATCGCTCTGATCCTGACAGCCACCGGTGCGGCAGCACTAGGCACCATCATGCTCCTGCGGCAACGCCGCCTGCCCAGCAGCTAGACCTACATTCGAGCCGGGCCCCCACCTGGGGACCCGGCATCTGGCCACGGTACGCCCCGGCCGCACGTACGGGGTGCTCGCATTGCGGATCTGAATGGCCCGCCCCAACCAGGGACTCGATGAGTCGCAAGTGCCCGGACGTCAGCACGCTAACTGCCACGAGCCCTGGATGGCCCGCCGGAGTCGTCATGACTCTGGGGCCTACGAACGAGCAGCCTCACGACTGACCGCACGCTCCCCGCGCTCCGCACCCTCGGTGGGACACCGGCGCTACTACCGCCACGAGATCGAAGCCCTGCTCCACGACGAGAGCACTGACCACGACCCCCACGCGTGAAGAGGCACCCGCCCATTAGCGGCCTGGAGCACAACCTGTGGTGCCGGTCGGGGGCGGGGCTGGTTGGGCGAAAGAAGGGAGCTTGCGACCGCGCCCGGCCAGTTTCGACCCCGGCCGGCACCACAGGCGAACAGGTTGTGTGCAGAGTCGCGCGGGCGATGATGGAGCGACAGGAGGGGAAGAAGAACCCCGCGCGCAGCGCGACAACACCCGGCCACACCGCGGCCACCGATCTGGTTGCGGCCCCGGCCGCAAGCACCGGGCCAACGGCCCGGACACGCGACCGAACAGACCTCGGCACAAACAACGCATGCAAGGCCAGAGCAGACACCTAGCGGGTGAAACCAGTCCTGACCTGGGGCTCTCCCCCTGAACAGGTGCGATTCTGGTGAGGCCACGGGTGTTCCACGTGCACCTGATAGTTGGCTCTGGGGGCGGCACCTGCCTCCAGGGCGCCGCCCCCACTCCAGCTGGTGGCGATGGTCTCGCCCCGAGACCTCCACCGGACCCGGGGCGAGACCACCACAGCGCCGCATCGCCCCGAGGCCGGCCGCGGTTGCGCCGACCATCCCAGTCCACTCCCCTGGCCTGTGGTCGGTCGTGAGAAGGGCGAGCACCAGGGCATTCGATCCGTGGATCGAGGTCAGCACCCCACGGAGCAACCACCCCTGCGGCAACAACGGCGGATCCGACGAGGCGGCCCGATCCACCCAGCCGGCCGCGGTGCTCCCGGCTGGCTCGGAGGGCGGGGCTTTTCATGCTTGTGCCCGTCGGTACAGGGCTCAGCTGGGTATCGGGTGTGTGTTTTGGGGTCGGGGTGTCTCGAAGAAGAGGTCGAGGTCTTCGGTGGTGGGGGCGCTGGTTCCGGATCCTTCGGTGAGGCTGGTCATGAGTCGTCGCGCGAGGTGTCGGACTGATTCGTTGGTGATGCTGGAATGGTGGCGCAGGAGGTCGATGGCTTCGTTTTCAGTCATGGCGTACACGGTCATGACTGCCCCTTTGGCCTGCTCGATCACGGCGCAGCTCAGTGAAGAGGCTGCGATGGCTGCGTTGGCGTCGCGTTGGGCCAGTTCGCGTTGGGTGCTGGTTAGGTCGACGAAGTAGCCCGAGAGCTGGCTGATGTCGTCCGTACCCGGTTCTTTCCGGCCGCGTCCAACGATGCCCAAGGTCTTGGTGTGGCCGTTCGCGTCGATGATGCGATGGACGCATGCGAACGGCTCCCCTGACTTGCCGGCGTTCCCTAGGACGGCTTGGACGCGGTCGCGGTCGTCGGGGTGCTTGTGCGCGAGCATGAGCTCGGTCGTTGGCACTACGTCGCCAGGTTGGAAACCGTGCATCTGGTAGAGGGGGTCGGACCACCACCACTGGCCGGTGTGGATGCTGAAGATGTACTGGCCCACTGGCTGGGGGTTGCCCGAGAGCAAGAGCTCGATGAGGTCTGCGTCATAGGGCCGATCGAGGTTGTATGAAGTCGTCATCTCAACTCCTTGGCATGGAGAAGTTCGGGGCCGCTTCCAGACTCCGGTCTGGATGATAGTGCGGGTTGCCTGGTGTGCAGTATGGTTCGCCCGAGGGCGCGGATGGGCCGGGAACGCTCGTATCGGGCGTCGTCTTGAGTCGCCAAGGCCGCACATGGGCATACGTGCGCCCGGTGCGGCACTGGGTGTTGCCGGGAGAGCGTACAGACTCTGCGTCTGTGCCAAACGCCAAAATCCCCGTCCGGAGCCAGGCCGCTTCAGGGGGCTTGGCTGAGCAGGCCCAGGGCGAGTGTGAGGGTGACTGGTGCCCGCGTGCTGTTCGCAGGGCGGCATACCGGGTGTGCGAGGCGCTTGTTGACGTCGGCCCGGACCTGGGCGTAGGTGCGACCACCCCCGAGCCAGTTTCGGCTCCGGCCGGACGCCGAGGGCGAACAGGTTGTGTGCAGGGTCGCGCGGGCGATGCTGGAGCGACACGAGGGGAAGAAAACCCGCGTGCTGCGCGGTCGCAGCGGCCACAAGCGCCCGCAAAAATGTCGCGGGCACCAGGTGGAGGCACCGCCCGAGCGCTCAGTTCAAGTGGTCGTGGGGGAACCGCCTGTGACGTAGGCGAGCCATGCGTCGAGAAGTACTTGCAGGGCTTGGTGGTTCACGCGGTACCGCGCGCTGTGCCCTCGTCGGTGGCCGCGTTCTGGGATCCCGTGCACGACGCCGGCATCCTCAAGGACCTTTAGTTGACCGGCGACTGCGTTCCTGGTGCTGCCGGTTGCCTCGACGATCTCCTGCGAGGAGGAGGTCGGGTGGTCCTTGAGGAACCGCACGATCTCGTTACTCAAGCGGGAGCTCAAGATCTGCACGGCGACCTCCACGTCGTCGGGGCGGTGCCGTCGGGCAGGTTCGGAGAGTCCAGACATGCCCCCATCATCACCGCCCCAGTCACCACGGAGACACCAAAACTGTGCCACCGAAACCTGCGTGCGACAACTCTGGAATGTCCACCCCAGCGGGTCCTGCACGAACACGCCCGCACGGGTCACAGTAGGCGGCCGTGGAGGGTGGGCTGGACGATACCGGTGGAGCGTTCAAGTTCTCCGCGGTACATCGATGAGTTGGCTGCCAGGGCTCGGATGATCGAATTCGAGCGCGGCTCATCTGGCGCAGCCGCCTCTTGCTCAGCATGGCGGGCGTTCCTTGACGAGTTCGCCACCAGTCATGAAGTCGTTGTCGCGGCCTGGGGGTCCCGGCTAGGTCGCTTGTGTCGAACAGGCAGGTCAGGGCGATCCTCGCGAACAGGTCGGCTTGTTTGGAAGCTGGTCGTAGCTTGCGGGTGGTGGGGCAGGTTCCAGTCCCTGGGGTGGGTGCGCTGGCAAGTTGTTTCTGGTCATGGGCGGGCAGGGCGGCGAAGCGCAGGGCGACCTTGCCCAGTCCCAGGCCCGCCTGGAGGCGCAAGCGCGGCGTGATCAGCTGCGCGAACAGGTCAACGCCCGCCAGAACGCGTTCATGAACTGGAGAACGAGCCCGCCTCGGCACGAGCCCGTCGCCGAGGTCCGCGCCCTCTACGAGCATCAGATCGCAGAAGTACGCCAGCAGGACTAGGTGGGGTCTCGTAGTAGCGAGGAGACGTCGCCACGGGGTCAACGAAAGACTCCGGCCACGACGCCCCCCGGAGGGGAGACGCGCGCACCGGCCGCGACTCGCAATACTCTGCGGACAGCGCGTGGTGCTGCCGGACAAGGGGGTTCCGGCAGCACCACTGGGAGCTTCGGCCGACGTGGCGTGGCCCACCTGCGACGTGCGATGGTGGGGCGCCTCCGAGACTCCTGCGGTGATTCTAAGAGGAGGGCAGGCTAAGGGCACCCGGTACGCATGCGCGGTTCTCCACACGCGTGCAGATCAACCAGCGATGTTGAGTGTCCAGGTTGCGGCGTCGTTGTCTGGTGGCCACCACCAGTCGGTGTCGGTGATCTCGCGGGGGCTCGCGTCGTGGTCGTGGCGGGTGAGGTAGGTCTGCCAGGCGGCGCGTTGGGTGGCGTAGCGGCGGAGCTGGGGGGGCGATGGCCTCGAGCACTCCGAGGTATTCGGCTACGCGTAGGAGGAGGTCTGGGTGGGGCAGGAGGCCGGTGGGGGTGCGTTCGAGCAGGCCCCAGGCGGTCGACAGCGTCGTGGACTGCGTGGCGCGAGATCCCGGTGCTGGTGACCAGGTCGGTGATGGTGTGGGCTCGGTCGTGTTCGACGGCTTCGAAGATCAGGGCGGCGACGTGGCCGAGCTCGCGGAAGGCGGGCCGCAGGGCGCGGGCCTTGCCCTTGTCCCAGCGCAGGCCAGGAGCGGTGTCCGCGATCGTGGGGGGGAAGCGTGAGGGCGTACAGGTCGGCGTGCTCGCCGCATGCTTCCTTCAGGCGGTCGATCCAACCGGCCGCGGTGAGCTGGTGCAGCAGCACGGAGACGGTGGAGTGGTCCAGCCCGGTGGCCACGGCCAGCGACCGGGTACCGAACGCGATGTAGCGGGAGCCGGCCTTGTGAGCGGCTTCCCCCAAGGCTCGCAGAAGGAGCGGGCCCCGTACCAACGACGCCCTGGAAGGCTACCTGTTCGCGGGTCCGCAATGCCGCGCGCCAGGTGCGGATGAACCCGTGTTCGTCCTCACCCCCCGGAGGCCCCCTGTGACTTGTGGGCGCTTGCGTTGGATCTGTGCACACGGGCGAGTCCCAGCAGCCGCACGCGCACAACGCCCACAAGAGGGCACCGCAGAGCGACGCGAGGCGATCATCAGGGCTGCGGGCAAACCTACGACCTCCTCTCGGACTGATCTGAAGCAACCAACCTCTGGTTGTGGATCAGGGCCAGTCCAGGGCGAGGTCAGGGGGTCCGGGGTGAACCGGGGCATCGGCGCGGCCCGGCCCGGGCTCATACCCTCGGTGAACCAACCGTGCCAGGGCGCAGCGGGCGAGTCCGCGTGTGTGAGCGTGCCCTTGGCGGCCAGGTATTCATCGACCTTGACCAGGCCATGTGGTGAAGTTCTCGGGTGACCGGGTGAAAGTGGTGGTCATAGTGGTCTCCTGATGTTCGATAGGTGGGCGGCCCGGGGTCCAGGAGTGCGGGCGCGTAGTTTTTCTGGGTCGGGGCCGGGCCCTGGGGGGGTAACTGGCCCCGCATGCCGCCCGTTGGGGTGGTATTGCCTGGTGGCCCGTGGTGTTCGCGGGTCACCAGGCGCTTAGCCGTTTTAGTCCTGCCCGCGCAGGGAGATGGTCAGGACCGGCCCGCCCTCCTCTCCCCACCCACGTGCAAGATCAACTCGGCCAGGACGCCGTCACGCCGGGACCGCACGTTCGGGAAGGCGAAGACCTCGAAGTCAGCGGCGGCGCCGGCGATTGCCACCAGGTCACAGGCCACCAGGGACGCTATCCGGGTCACGTCCCAGGCCCGGCCTTCGGTGTACTGCATCGCCCCGTTGTCCTGGTCCCAGGCGATCGTGCGGGCATAGGCGGCGGTGATGGCAACCAGAACACCATCCGCGATCGCCTGAGCACGGGTATAGCAGTCGATGACCTTCGCACCGAAGAACTCCGGCAACTCTCGTCGGTACATCAGCAGTGGTATCCATGGGCGGCCCCCTCCCGTCGGAGGATGAGTGGTCTAGGTGGTCCCAGACCTTGATCGCCCCCACCTGGCGCCGCAATCGCCGTCCGCATAAGCGCCAGGGCGTCCGTCGATGGCAAGGGGGAGGCCCGGGCTCTCAGCGCTGGTCGATCAGAGCGATGTCGCGCCAGCTCCAGCCCGCTTGTGAGGTGGCGAGCATCCTGAGCTGGAGTTCGCCGACGATCACGGCCCCCCTGCCCGATGGTTGATCGCGAGAGGCCGCCCCCGGAAGGGGACGACGGCCTCGTGGGCGACCGGGAAGGTCAGTACGTGCTGAGCTCGCCCGACGCGGCCAGCGCGGCGAAGGCGATGATGT
>NZ_LMIL01000001.1:831091-832365 GCF_001429135.1 Oerskovia sp. Root22
GCCGTAGTACTGCGGGGCCTGGTCGGACTGCGGGGCCTGCGGGGCGCCGTAGGGAGTGGTCACGGGGGTTTCTCGTTTCTCTCGCGCGCCCGAGCCTTGCCGGGAGCGTAGGGATCGTGGCAGAGGAGGTCGTCGGACAGGAGCCTGTCACCTCGGTGACATATTACATTTCATCGAGCCGCCCCTGGCTGCACAGTTCAAAGCTTCCACACGGCGGTCCCCCGCGACGAAGTCGCGGGGGACGAGTCGAGAGGGTGAATCTGCCCAGATGGCCTGCCTTTTTTCTGAAATGGTGAGATCCTGGTATGGCCACGGTGCCTCGCGTCACCTGGTAGCCGGATCAAGAAGCGGTCCCGCCTCCGGGGCACCGCTGAAGGCCCAGCTCGTGGCAAGGGTCTCGTCCCGGGTTAAGGTCCTCACTGCCCGGGGCGAGACCTCCTCCAATGAGCGAAGTCGAGGCCCCACACCTTCCCGGTGCGAGGGCTCGACTTCCGCGCTGACCCTGACAGCCACCAGCGCGGCGACCGGAGCCACCACCACGCTCCCGTGGAACACCGCATTGACACGGGCGGGACGCTCTCCGATTTTAAGAATCAGTAGCGGCCGTTCTACCCAGCCTGTGCATCTCGTCGGGTGCAAGGGAAAACCGGACTTAAGCCCCCTAATGGTGGAATCCGGGGTGTTGTCCCTCGACGGGCATGGGTGACTCGAGCGCGTCGAGGAACGCGATCTCCGTCCGGATGTCGCCGAGCAGGCTGGCCGCCAGGTCGCGGCTCAGCCCGTTGCGCACCACGATGCGCTGGNGACTCGAGCGCGTCGAGGAACGCGATCTCCGTCCGGATGTCGCCGAGCAGGCTGGCCGCCAGGTCGCGGCTCAGCCCGTTGCGCACCACGATGCGCTGGACCGTCAGCTCCTCGAGGTCCACGGGCATGGGGTACGACGGCAGGAGCCACCCCTTGGTCCGCAGCCGCTCGGACAGGTGGTAGAGAGTCCACTTGTCGGTGTAGCCCTTCTTGAGGCTCCAGGCGAAGACCGGGATGTCGCTCCCGTCGTTCCACAGGTCGAACTGCGGCATCTTCGCGATCTCGCCCGAGAGGTAGAGCGCGACGTCCTGCGAGGCCTTCTGCTCCTTGTAGTAGCCGTCGTAGCCGAGGCGGAGGAACAGGTAGTACTGGAGCAGGACCTGCGAGCCGGGCCGGGAGAAGTTGAGCGCGAACGTCGGCATGTCGCCGCCCAGGTAGCTCACCGAGAAGACGAGGTCCTCGGGCAGCGC
>NZ_LMIL01000002.1:0-632 GCF_001429135.1 Oerskovia sp. Root22
GACCGCGGCGCTGGTGATCTCGATGCCCTCGCCGTAATGCAACCGGTCGCTCAGGTCATAGTCCCCAGCAGCCGAACCAGTGTTGGTCGCGACCAGGTCATAGGTGATCGTCCATGTCCCGTCACCGTTGGGCGTGGGGCCGGAACTGATGGTCTTGTCGACCGTGATGGATGCGACCGTCACACAGGCCTCGGCCGAATCGGTCAGGCCGTTGTAGTTGATCCCCGCGGCGTTCGACAGCCCGCCCTGGGCTCCGCCTGGCTCCGCGGAGNAGGCCCAGCACTGATGGTCTTGTCGACCGTGATCGCAGCGACCGTCACACAGGCCTCGGCCGAATCGGTCAGGCCGTTGTAGTTGATCCCCGCGGCGTTCGACAGCCCGCCCTGGGCTCCGCCTGGCTCCGCGGAGCACGGCGTGATCACCGGAGCCCCCTGGGTGCCGTCTGCCAGGGCGAGAACGACTTCGACCTGGTAGGTGTGGGTGCCGCCAGCAGCGAGCTCCACCACAGAGGCGATGACGTTCTCCGCCGCGCCCTCAGCCCCGAGACCGGTCCAGGACGGCGAAGCCGTCACACCCTCTGGGGTGGTGGTCACAGCGCCCGAGCGGACCTCGAGGTCGCCGTCAGCGGTCAT
>NZ_LMIL01000002.1:648-110534 GCF_001429135.1 Oerskovia sp. Root22
GTGGTCACAGCGCCCGAGCGGACCTCGAGGTCGCCGTCAGCGGTCATACGGTCGCTCACGTCGTACGTGCCCTGAGCTGCGCCGGTGTTGGTGGCCACGACGTCGTAGGTGACCGTCCACGTCCCGTCACCGTTCGGTGTCGGCCCCGCACTGACCGTCTTGGTCACGTCGATCAGCGGCAGGGAGGCACATGCGTCGTCCTGCGCGACGGTCCCGTTGTGGGTCAGGGTCGTCGAGTTCGCCAGACCGCCGTTCTCCCCCGAGCCCGGGGCCGGGCACTGAAGTGTCTCCGGGGTGACCACAGCCTGGTCAAGAGAGACGACGACCTGCACCTTGTACGTGTGCGAGGCCCCCGCTCCAAGCGCGATGCCATCACCGTTCGGTGTCGGCCCCGCACTGACCGTCTTGGTCACGTCGATCAGCGGCAGGGAGGCACATGCGTCGTCCTGCGCGACGGTCCCGTTGTGGGTCAAGGTCGTCGAGTTCGCCAGACCGCCGTTCTCACCCGAGCCCGGGGCCGGGCACTGAAGTGTCTCCGGGGTGACCACAGCCTGGTCAAGAGAGACGACGACCTGCACCTTGTACGTGTGCGAGGCCCCCGCTCCAAGCGCGATGCCGGAAGCGACCACGTTCTCAGGTGCTCCGTCTGCGCCCTGTCCGGTCCACCCACTGTTCACGGTGACACCGGCGGGTGCGGTGAGGATGCTTGCCGATCCGACGAGGATGCCTTCGCCGTAGTGGAGCTGATCAGCGATGTCGTACGTGCCCGTGGCCGCCCCGGTGTTGCTCGCGACCAGGTCATAGGTGATCGTCCATGTCCCGTCACCGTTGGGCGTCGGCCCCGCACTGACCGTCTTGGTCACGTCGATCAGCGGCAGGGTGGCACACACGTCGTCGCCGGTAGTCTCACCGTTGTGGGTCAGGGTGGTCGAGTTCGCCAGTCCACCGTTCTCACCCGAGCCCGGGGCCGGGCACTGGAGCTGGCCCGGATCGATCGTGGCCTCGTCCATCTCAACGGTGACCGTCACCTGATAGGTGTGAGTCCCNTTGTGGGTCAGGGTGGTCGAGTTCGCCAGWCCRCCGTTCTCACCCGAGCCCGGGGCCGGGCACTGGAGCTGGCCCGGATCGATCGTGGCCTCGTCCATCTCAACGGTGACCGTCACCTGATAGGTGTGAGTCCCGCCGGCGGCGAGTTCGATCCCCGCGGCCACGACGTTCGCTGGGGCGCCGTCGGCGCCCAGCCCCGTCCAGTCAGCGTTGGTCGTCACACCGTCCGGTGCCGTAGTGACCGCGGCGCTGGTGATCTCGATGCCCTCGCCGTAGTGCAACTGGTCGCTCAGGTCATAGTCCCCCGCAGCCGCACCCGTGTTGGTCGCGACCAGGTCGTAGACGATGGTCCACGTCCCGTCACCGTTGGGCGTGGGACCAGCACTGATGGTCTTGTCGACCGTGATGAGCGGCAGGGTGGCGCATACGTCGTCCTGGGCGACGGTCCCGTTGTGGGTCAGGGTGGTCGAGTTCGCCAGTCCACCGTTCTCACCCGAGCCCGGGGCCGGGCACTGGAGCTGGCCCGGATCGATCGTGGCCTCGTCACCGTTCTCACCCGAGCCCGGGGCCGGGCACTGGAGCTGGCCCGGATCGATCGTGGCCTCGTCCATCTCAACGGTGACCGTCACCTGATAGGTGTGAGTCCCGCCGGCGGCGAGTTCGATCCCCGTAGCCACGACGTTCGCTGGGGCGCCGTCGGCGCCCAGCCCCGTCCAGTCAGCGTTGGTCGTCACACCGTCGGGTGCCGTGGTGACCGCGGCGCTGGTGATCTCGATGCCCTCGCCGTAGTGCAACTGGTCGCTCAGGTCATAGTCCCCAGCAGCCGCACCGATGTTGGTTGCGACCAGGTCATAGGTGATCGTCCATGTCCCGTCACCGTTGGGCGTGGGCCCAGCGCTGATGGTCTTGTCGACCGTGATGGATGCGACGGTCACGCATGCCTCGGCCGAGTCGGTGAGGCTGTTGTGGTCGATCGCGGCGGCGTTCGATAGCCCGCCCTGCGATCCGCCTGGCTCCGCGGAGCACGGCGTGATCACCGGAGCCCCCTGGGTGCCATCTGCCAGGGCGAGGACAACCTCGACCTGGTAGGTGTGCTCGGCCCCGGAGGGCAAGGTGACTTCGGAGGCGATGACGTTCTCCGCCGCGCCCTCAGCCCCGAGACCGGTCCAGGACGGCGAAGCCGTCACACCCTCTGGGGTGGTGGTCACAGCGCCCGAGCGGACCTCGAGGTCGCCGTCAGCGGTCATCATAAGTACCGGCGCCGGCGCCGGTGTTGGTGGCCACGATGTCGTAGGTGACTGTCCACGTCCCGTCACCGTTGGGCGTCGGGCCGCCCGAGACTGTCTTGGTGATGTCGATGGACGGGATCGGGGCGCACGCCTGGTCCTGCTCGACCTCGCCGTCAGGGCCGGTCATTTCTGAGGTGTTATTGAAGCCCTGGTTGGCGTTGGATCCTTCTGCCGGGCAGGCTGTCGGGTCGTTGGCTCCGGAACCGGCGCCCTCGACCTGCAGAGGCACCTCGGCCACGACGGTCACCCGGTAGACGTGCGGGGTGTATCCGTCGTCGTCGGTGCCAGCCAGCGGGACGTCGGTCGCGATGGTCAGGTTGTCCTGGCCGTTCCATGCAGGATCGGCGAGCGTGACACCGTCAGGTGCCTGCGTCACTGCGGCCGAGACGATGGTCGCCTGGTCGGTGAAGTGCAGCGCGTCCTCGAGCGAGTAGGTCGTCGACGGGGTCTGGGTGTTGGCCACGACGATCTCGTAGACGACCTCCCACTGCCCGTTTCCGATCGGGTTCGCCGAGACCAGTTCCTTCGTGTGGGTGGGGTCTCCGATGACCACCAGGCCGGCCGGGTCGCAGTTGATCGTCGGGGGAACCTGGGAGTCTGCAGGAATGTCCGCTTGGGCGCAGGCCGTGTTGACGACCGAGTCCGCCAGGGGCTCGGTGAGCACGATCTCGAACTCGTGGCTCTGGGTCTGGCCGGGAGCCAGCGAGTCGATGGTGAACGATCCAAGCTCGGGCTGCTGGTCATCGGAGATCTCGATACCAGTCAGCGTGCCCTGGCCGGTGTTCTCCACCACGATCCGATAGCGCACCGTGTCCCCGACACGGAACTCGGGGTAGTCGACCGGATCGTTGGCATCACGCCACGTACCGGCGGCGTCCTGCACGTACTTCTTCAGTGAGGCCGAGTAGTAGTTCGCGATCTCGGTCGGGGCGGAGGTCCGCATCACGAGCCGAGTGTTCTCCGCACGGCCCTGCGCCCGGTTGACGAGGATGTCCCCTCCCTCCATGTCCTCGGTGGCGATCGGTACGGTGAACGTGAAGGAGGCTCGTGCCGCCAGGGGGCCGGTGATGACGCGCACGGCGGTCGCGTCCGGGGTGAACGTGGTGGTCCATCCGACCGTGTTCCCACCCGGGTTGCCTGCCGCGCCGTTGGAGCTGTCGGCAGAATCGTCGTTCAACGTCGCAGGGTCGGCCGTCGTGTAGTAGACCGTGGCCCCCATCGAGACCTGGATCGGACCACTGAGCTGGTAGGTGCCGCTGATGTCGGTCCCTCGCCCGTCACTGGTGTACGGCAGGATGTCGATCACGTCGACGAACTGCTGGGTCATCGGGTCCTCGGAGCGGACCAGTACCGTCCATGACCCCTCGCCGGCGCCGTCGCCGGTTAGGTTGGGGATGAACGCCTGGTCGGCGGTCTTGATGATCCGGGTCAGGCCTGAGTCGTTGACCACGACCGAGGCGGTGGCTGCACCTGACTGTGCGCCGCCCACGGCAGCGGTCACGGTGTTCACCAGCCGTGCCCCACCCTCAAGCTCTGCCGGGTACTGGACGTCGTAGGACAGTGCATGGGCTGCGTTCGTGCTCACACCGTTCAGCGTCCACGTCAACACCTGACGCCCGCTGGCGTCCGTCGTGGTGACCGGCTCTGGGGTTGATGACCCCGGCACGTACGTCGTCCCGGCCGGGAGCGTGTCGACGAGCTGGTAGCCATCAACGGTCGGGGCAACCGCCCCCGTGCCGTTGGCCGAGTAGTTCAGCGTGTACGTCGCCTGCCCACCAGGGTCGATCGTCGTCGGAGTCACCGACTTCTCGACGTTCGGGGTGACTCCGATGACCCGCAGGATGTCACGCCCACCAGCCGCATACGCATAGCGGGCGCCCGGGGTGGGAACCCCATTGACAGGCGCATCAGCGACGTTGGCGCTGCGGTTCGGGTAGACCCATGCATTCGTCGCACTGGTCGCGCTGATGTAGGCACCCCAGGTCCACACATTCGCCCCCACCGGGGCGTCGGGCTTCACCTGCTGCAACGTCTGCAGAACCACCCGCTGCGCCCGGATCGCAGGCGTGAGGGTATAGATCGCCCGTACCGCCTTGACCGTCGACAGGTCAGCCGGTGCCGTCGTCGTCCACCCCGTGGTCCCCTCACACGTGAAGGCGTTCGGGTCGTACGAGCCGCTCGCCGGGTTCAACAGCGCCGACGTACCGGTGTAGTACGCCACCGGAAGACCGGCGAGCGGTCCCGTGGTCGAGTTCTCGAATCTCGTGACGGCCCCGGTGAAGGTGACGTACCGGGTGTCGAGCACCGAGCAGAGTCCACCCTGTGTGGCGTTGATGGTCGAGACGTTCGGGAAGTTGACCTGCGGCGCCGACATGACCTGCGTGCCAGGTGCTACCCGGTAGGTGTCCGACCACGCAGCACCGCTCTGCCCCGTGTAGCTAGGGGTCCAGGCGTGAGTCCAGTACCCGCTGACCCACGTCGTGTTAGCGGTGTTGTTCGACGCGTCGTCGGGGAAGGTCTGACCATCGACCGCGGTGTAGGTGGGCGCACTCGAGGTCAGGCCCACCCGGCCGGCGTTCTCCGTGGAGATGACCCGGATCTGGATCTGACCAGAGGCCACCGCAACGCGGTCGGTCGGCAGCGCGTTGCCAGCCGAGTCCCTGGTGGGGGCTAGCGCGTGGCTGTAGTCGATTCCGGAGATCGTCAGCGTGTAGGAGGTCGAGCTGTTGCGCGTCAACGTGCACGTCCCGGCGAACGGGCCGACCTGATCCGCAGCATGCGTGCCGCCCGACCACGGGTGCCCGCTGGCCGTACCGCTCGTGAAGGCGCGGCAAGCATCAGGCCCGACCTGCATCGTGGCGCCCAGGCTGTTCTCCAGCGTCAGGTTGTACGTCGCAGTGCCTGGGCCCGCCGGGCTGTACGCCCCGTGGAACACCGTCCAGTTGAACACCACGTCACGCGAGGTCGGGTTCAGCGTGCTGCTGCCCGCGCTCTGCACCCAGTAGATGTCCTGCAAGAAGGTGTTCTCGATCCCGATCTCCGGCAGCTGCGCCTGCTGGCCGCCGATCGACGCCGAAGCGCTGATCGAATCACCCGTGGCCCCGGTGACCCGCATCGCACTCGTCAGCGAGACCGCCGTACCCTGCGCCTGCGTGCCCACGTTGCACACCAGCGTCGATCCATCACCGGAGATGTTCGAGGCTGGAGTCACGCCATCGGTCAAACAAGCTGGCGGTAGCGAGTCGAAGACCGCGTCCTGCGCCGTCACCGTGATCGTCACGTTCTCCACCGGCGCGTTCCCCGGCGCCGCAGCATCGTCATTGAGGTTGAACCACCATTGCGCCGAGACCGCATCGCCGGTCTTGAGCGGGGTGGGCGTTCCCTCAGCCCAGCTCCCCTGCAACTCATAGACCGTCGCGGCCTGCGCCATAGGGACAATAGCCATACCCGCCACAAGTGCCGCGATAAGGACACCCGCCAAGCCGGCTAGTCGACGCCGCAGCATCATGATGCGAAAACGCTTCTGCCCACGGGCGACGGAACGGCTTGGCGACAGGTGCTTCATGGCAATCGGTGGCCTTTCTCGGAACTGGATAGAGGTACCACTTGCTCGCCAAGGACGAGCTCCTTGCCCTATGTGACCAGCCCTCCTCACGACCATGACGGGCAGAAAATGTGATGTGTGTCACATTCGAGCACTGGCTCGGGTGCAGACCTGGCGTCGTCCAACGCAAGGAGCTGGAGGAGCCGAAGGTCCCAATTTCCGCATGAATCCAACACTCCGGGCCGATCGCGCAGGCCGAGCGTTCGGCCCGTGCCCACACTTCTTTCGGGTAACTCTCAGGAAGCGGAATTCACCCGCTCTAGGCACAGTTGTGCAACTTAAGTTAATAAAATGAACCCATAGAACACAGGAGCGCGCAGTCGGCAACCGGTAGACACGGATTGAACGCCTGCCGACCGCACATGACGAAGGTCCCTCGAGATGAGCCGACGGACCTTCGCCATGCTGTCACCGCTGGAAGATGGCTATCTCTGAGGGGCGGCCGGAGTTCCTCGCTCAGTGGGGTCCGGATGTATCCCACAGCGTGGAAGTAGCGGATGTAAGAGTCGAGCATGTCTGCGTCGACCGATGGGCAGAGGAGGCCGCTCGAGGCGAGGTCGCGCTCGGTGCGCTCTCGTCCGAACCGCGGGAACGTGCCCTCGAAGTAGAGCTCCTTGACGGTCACGTCGCTCGACGTGGCGACGTTGGTGACGATCGGCAGGAACGCCACCACGGGGTGCTCGGGGTGCTCGCTGCAGAACGTGGTCAGCGCATCCAGCCACTGGGTGTACTCGAGGGTCTCGATCCGATGGCCGTGGGCGCGCTGCCGGTCGACCCTAAGGCTGAGCGGGGCGTAGCGAGGATTCGTGAGGTGGTAGGTCTGTCCCTCGGCAGGCCGTGACCCGGCTAGGTGGATGACCGCTCGGGTTCCGCACTGCGGGGATCCCGGTCCGGACGCAAGGCCTGGCGACGGGCGGACTGACGGATCTCGACCCGAGCCTGCAGCTCGCCGTCTACCGCATCTTGCAGGAGGCCCTCACGAACGCCTTGCGTCATGCGCCCGGTACGCCCGGGGTCGAGGTCGAGATCCACCGCGACGCGGGCGGTGTCGAGGTCGTCGTCATGGACGGCGGGACCACACTCCCGGTCGAGGCGAGTCCCGGTTCGCAACGAGGGCTCGTGGGCATGCGTGAACGGGCCGCGGTGTTCGGCGGCGTGGTCGAGGCCGGGCGGTACGGTCGGGGGTGGCGCGTCCGTGCGCTTCTGCCTTGGGACGAAGGAGAGACATGAAGGTCTTCGCGGACAGGTTCCCGGAGACGGGCGAGGCGCCCGCCGCGAACGCCCCACACCCTCTGCTGACCGAACTCACACCCCGAGAGGTCGACGTGCTGCGTGCCATCGCGGACGGCCGGTCCAACGCGGAGATCGCGGAGCGTCTCTTCCTCTCCGAGACCACGGTCAAGACCCACGTGGGCCGCATCCTCACCAAGCTGCAGGTGCGCGACCGCCTGCAGGCCGTGGTGCTCGCCTACGAGACGGGACTCGTCCAAGCACGACACCGCTAGGCCGTCCGGGCCGCGCATCGCTGGGAACGTCGATCAGCGATACGTGGGCCCGTGGGTTTCGTGCTCGTGAGCACGAGCAACCCCGCGGCATCGTCCTCGGGAGCGATCTGGAGCTGGCCGATCACGGTGCCGGTGGCTTGGTGGACACGGGCACGTTCTGGCCAGGTCGTGGCTGCGAACCCCCGCTCGTCGACGCGCTGTTCCAACCAGGGCTGACACAGGCATCTGGGGCGGTCGATCAACCGTCCGCGCGGGGGGCAGAGCCCGTGCGACGACAGGCCAGGCGCGTGACCAGATAGAGAGCCACGCCTACGAGCACCAGGGCTCCGGCTCGGAGCCAGGTCTGCGGTTCCTGCTGGGTCAGGAGCAGGACGCAGCTCCCGGCACCGAGCACGGGCACGATCGTCGCGACGCGGAAGTGATCCTCCCTCACGGTGTCCCTGCGCAGGACCAGGACCGCGATGTTGGTGCTGATGAACACCACCAGGAGCAGGAGCACCACGGTCTCCGCGAGTGCGCCGAGGTCGCCCGTGAAGACCAGTCCCATCGCGACGAGCGTGGTCGCCATGATCGCGACCCACGGGGTGCGCCTGCCGGGAAGCACCCTGGCCAGACCGGTAGGCAGCAGCCCTTGTCGCGCCATGCCGTAGGTGAGCCGGCTCGCCATGATCATGGTGAGCAGGGCACCGTTCGCGACCGCAATGAGCGCCACGACCGCGAAGAACCGTTCGGGTACGACATCAGCGACCTTGACGACCTCGAGCAGTGGCCCCGTCGAGCCGGCGAGCCGCTCGGGGGGCGATACCGCGACCGCGGCCACTCCGACGGCGACGTAGACGACCCCCGCCGTGATCAGCGCACCGAAGAGCGCGCGCGGGTAGACCCGGCGGACGTCCTTGACCTCCTCGGCCAGGTTGGCGGAGGTCTCGAAACCGACGAACGAGTAGTACGCGATGAGCGAGGCCGAGAGGACGGCCAGTACCGGGGTCGTGTCCTGGGTGAACTCAAGGGCGCGTCCCGGCGATGCGTCGCCCCGGGTGAGGACGACCACTGCGAGCACCACGATCAGAAGCAGACCGGAGAGCTCGATCGCGGTCATAGCCACGTTGGCTCGTAGGGACTCCTGGATGCCACGAGCGTTGAGGGCCGCGACGAGAAGCAAGAAGACGAGCGCGACCGGCACGACGGACAGATCCACGAAGGATCCGAAATAGTCGCCAGCAAACGCGAGGGACAGACCGGCGGCGCTCGTGACACCCGCAGCAAGCATGCAGAATCCCACGAGGAACGACACGAGAGGCACCTTGAAGGCACGTTCGGCGAACACCGCCGCACCCCCAGCCGCAGGGTACTTCGTGACGAGCTCGGCATAGGAACCGGCGGTCAGCAGGGACAGCCCGAGGGCGACGAGCAGCGGCAGCCAGACGGCGCCGCCCACCTCACCTGCCATCTCCCCCACCAGTGCATAGACCCCCGCGCCGAGGACGTCACCCAGGATGAAGACGTAGAGAAGTCGTCCTCCGACCGCACGGTTGAGTGGCATGGACGTAGACGTGGTGGTCGTTTCAGACATCTCGGCAGGCTCGCATGGGAGTGGCCGACTCGCGAACGCCCAGCCTCCTTGCCACAGCGTCGGTCACCACGATGGCCGCTGCTGAGATCGCTCGGCGTGGATCGCACTCCCTGAAGCCCTGGATCTTCCGCCGCACGATCGACCACTACCTCGGCACCGCCATGCTCATCGTCGCCGTTATCGGGCTCTACCTCTCTGCCCAGGACACCGTCTCCTCGGCAGACGCGTCGGCACCCTCGTGCCCTTGCGGATCTCGGTCGTGCGCAGCTGGCCGGCCCACTCGGCGACGTCCCCCCAGCGCACGTTCCTCGTCACTGATAGCCATCTGGCTCCCCCTCTCGTCACCCGCAAGACCTAGCAGGATGACGGCGGACCAGGGCGCAACCTCGGGCGTTCACCCGGCCTGGCCGAGCTGGGCCGCGATGATCTCGTCGACGACCGCCTGAGGGTCCAGATGCTCGCTCACCCGGGCCGTGAGCAACGCGCCGACCCGGGCTACTCGCCCGTGTTCGGCGCGTCGAGGAACGCCTGCATGAGCGGCCCCGCCGTGCCCGACCCGCTGTCCCCGGTCTCGACGAACACCGCGACCGCGAGGTCTCCCTGGATCGCGATCATCCATGCGTGCGCCTGGCTGCCGTCGCCGTACTGGGCCGTGCCCGTCTTGACCGCGACGTCCCCGGGCAGGGTCTTGAGCGCGACCGCGCTCCCGTCCGTCACGACCGACCGCATGAGGCTGAGCAGGGTCGCGGCCTCGTCCGCGGTGAGCGACGACGGCGCCGGGGTCTCGTCGGCGACGGCGGTCACGTCGGGGCGGACCAGGACGGGCGAGACCCGCGCGCCGTGCGCGACGCTCGCGGCGAGCGTCGCCATGCCGAGCGGCGACGCCTCGACCTTGCCCTGGCCGATGATCGAGGCGGCGTGCTCGGTCCCCTCGGCCGAAGCGGGCACCGAGCCGAAGAACGCGGGGGCGCCCAGCTCGGACTCGACGCCCAGGCCGAGGTCCGCGGCCGCGTCGTGCAGAGCCTGCTGCGAGACGGCGTCGCGCTGGGAGATCATCGCGGTGTTGCACGAGTTGGCGAACGCGGTACGGAAGGGCACCTCGCCCAGGGCCGACGTCGGGTACCCCGGCACGTTCTGGAACTCGCGCCCGTCCACCGAGAGGGTCGGCGTGCACGACACGACCGACTCGGGTGTGAGCCCCGTGCGCAGCATCGCGAGCGCCGAGGCGACCTTGAACGTCGAGCCGGGCGCGTACTTGCCGGTCGTGGCCGTGGACGTCCCGTCTCCGCCCGGGCCGCTCGCCGCGACCAGGACGTTGCCGGTCGAGGGCTCGATCGCGACGATCGCGCTCGCCGACGGGACCCCTGACAGGACCGACTCGGCCGCGACCTGCATGTCGGGGCGGAGCGTCGTGGCGAGCGACGCGCCCGCGACGGGTTCGACCGTGAAGACGTCGGTGACGTTCTCCACGGGGTCCGGCTCGCCGTCCAGGTCGGTGTCCTCGCCCGTGTCCTCGCCCGCGCTCCCGTCCGCGACGATGCTCACGGTGATCCCCGGGTTCCCGCGCAGCTGGACGTCGTACTGCCGTTGGAGACCCGACAGCCCGACCGTGTCCCCCGCGACGACCCTGCCCTCCGACTCCTCGACCGCCTCCGCGGTCGCGTCCCCGACGCGGCCCAGGATGGCACGCGCGAACGTGCGGGTCGGCGCGAGGTCGAGGGTCCCAGGAATCACCGAGGCCCCGTCGATCGCCTCGACCGCCCCGACGTCGATGCCCGCGGTGTCGTCCTGACGGACCACGATGGCCTCGACGAACGCCTTCTCGCCCGCCCCGGCGACCTTCTGCGCGTACGCCTCGACGTCGATCCCGACGGCCGCGGCCACCTCGCGCGCGACCCCGTCCTGCTGGGCCGGGTCGAGGTTCATCTTGTCGACGCCGATCCGGTGCACGGGCCGCGGCTCGACGATCGGCATGCCGTCGCCGCCGAGGATCTGCCCGCGGTCGGCGCGCACGCGCGTCACGGCCAGCCGGTCGCCGTCGGCGAGGTCCGGGACCAGGACGTCGGGCTCCCAGGCCACGGCCCACCTCGCGGGCCCGTCCTCGCCCTTCGCGGGTTCCTGGAGCGCCAGGTCGACGGTCGTCTCGTACGTCCAGGGCGTGGCGTCGGTGACGTCCCAGCTGTACGCGAGCGTCGCGGTGGCCGCCTTGCCCTTGTCGTCGCCCTCGGCGACGACGTCGACGTCGGCCACCGTGACCGTGTGCTCGACCTCCGCGAGGGGCTCGAGGACGGCATCCCGGTGGGCCGCGACGTCGATGGTGGCCCGCGTGAACGTGACGCCCTCGAAGTCTCCGTCGGAGATCGCGGTCGCGAGCGCCTCGGCCGCGTCCTTGGCACTGGGAGGCTCCTCGGTGCACGCCGTCAGGACCAGCGCGAGGGTGGGGACGAGGAGGAGGGCACCGAACCGCACGGGTACCCGCGCTCCGGTCGACCTCGTGCTCCGGCGCTGCTGCTCGAGACTCACGTGCTCCCCCTCACGGTGTGCCGGTCGCAGACCGACAGAAACGGCGATCCGGGCGTCGTCGCCCGGGAGCGAGGCTAGCCCACCGGGCGCGGACGGGCGTCGTCGGGCATGGCCCTGCACCACTGCAACCCCGAGCCTCCACACGATCCCCGCGGACGTCGCGCCGGACCGTGCGCGCCCGCTCAGCGTCCGGTCGGGGCGCCCTTCGCGGCCTCGCCCATGCGACGCACGGCCTCGGTGAGCACCTCCTGGCTCGTCGCCAGGTTGAGGCGCACGTGCCCCGCTCCGCCAGGACCGAAGTGCCTCCCGTCGTTGAGCGCGACCTTGGCCCGGTCGAGGAAGAACCGGTAGGGGTCGTCTGCGACGGACGACGCGTCGAGCCAGGCGACGTAGGTGCCCTGGGTGGGCTCGTAGCGGACCTGGGGCAGGTGCTCCTCGAGGAGATCGGTCAGGAGCAGCTTGTTGCGGCGGATGCCGCGCAGGACCGCGTCGAGCCACACCGTGCCCTGCGTGAGCGCCGCGGCGTGCGCGATCACGGACACGTGCCCGACGCCGTGCACGACCTCCTCGGGGATCCGCCGCAGGTCGGCGGCCGCCTCGGGACCGCCCACCGCGACGGCGGCCTTGAGGCCCGCGAGGTTCCAGGCCTTGGACGCCGACAGGACCGCGATCGAGTCCTCGGCCCCGGCCACGGTCACGATGGGGGTGTATGCCACGCCGGGCGCGGTGATGGGCGCGTGGATCTCGTCGGACACGATCCGCACGCCGTGGCGGCGGGCCAGGGCGGCGAGCCCCTCGAGCTCGGCGCGCGTGTGGACCGTGCCCGTGGGGTTGTGGGGGTTGCACAGCAGGTAGACCGCGCGGCGCCCGCTGCCGGGGCCGGTCCCGTTGAGGGTCGCGCCGGTCGCGTCGGCGAACGCCGCGTCGAGCGCGTCGAGGTCGAGCCGGAAGTCCGCGGTGAGCGGCGCGGTGACGATGCGGCGTCCCTCGTTCTGGGTGAACCCGAAGAAGGGCGGGTAGACGGGCGGGCTGACCACGACCGCGTCCCCCGGCCCGGTGAGCACCTTGAGGATCTCCATGAGGCCGAGCATCACGTCAGGCACCATGCGTGTGCCCTCGGGGTCGAACGACCAGTCCCAGCGGCGCTTCGCGAACTCGGCGAGCGCCTCGGCGTAGGTGTTGCCGTAGTCGTAGCCCGTGTCGCCCGATCGCATCGCGGCCGTCACGGCCTCGACCACGGGCGGCGCGAGCTCGACGTCCATCTCCGCGACCCACAGGGGCAGGACGTCGGGCGCGTAGGCGCGCCACTTGAGGCTGGTCCGACGGCGGAGCTCGTCCTGGGTGAGGGCGTCGAGCGGGTTGTCGGTGGCGAAGGGTGAGGTGGTCACGGCTCGAGCCTACGGTGACGCGATCGGCTCAGCAGATCTGCCGCACGAAGGCACCAGGGACCGCAGAACGGTAGTGTTTGATTCCGAAGAACGGTAATGTTTGAAGGCGAAGAACGGTAACATCCAGAGCCGAGGAACGGTGGTGCGGAGATGCCCTACACCGAGCGGGTGCTGGACCGCGTGCTTGACCGACTGATGCACGGACTACCCGCTGTGACGATCGAGGGACCACGTGCGGTCGGCAAGACCGCCACGGCCCTACGGCGCGCGCAGACCGTCGTCGCTCTGGACGATCCTGCGACCGAGACGCTGACCTCGGCCGACCCGACGCGACTCACGCGACTTCCCGGGCCGGTGCTCGTCGACGAGTGGCAGCGCGTCCCCTCGGTCTGGGACGTCGTCCGGAGAGACGTCGACGAGAACCCGACCCCCGGTAGGTACCTGCTCACCGGTTCGTCGGCGCCGTCGAAGCCACCGACCCATTCCGGCGCCGGACGCATCGTTCGTGCACGGATGCGCCCCATGACTCTCTCCGAACGCCATGTCCAACCGGTGACCGTCTCGCTCGCAGAGCTGCTGTCCGGAGACGTACCGCCGGTCGGGGGCGAGAGCAGCATGCGCCTGGCGGACTACGCCGACGAGATCGTCTCCTCCGGATTCCCCGCGCTCCGCAGCCTTCCGTCCAGCGTGCGCGACGACGCCCTCGACGGCTACCTCGACGGACTCGTCGAGCACGACTTCCCCGAGCTCGGTGTTACCGTCCGCAGGCCGGCCACGCTTCGCGCATGGCTGACGGCCTACGCGGCCGCGACGTCCTCGACCGCCTCGTACAACGCCATACTCGACGCAGCCACCCCGGGGCTGCCGGACAAGCCCGCGAAGGCGACGACCATCGGCTACCGGGATGCCCTCTCGAAGCTGTGGATGCTGGACGAGGTCCCGGCCTGGACCGGCGGCCTGAACCACCTGAACAACCTGGCACAGAGCCCCAAGCATCACCTCGCCGACCCCGCCCTGGCAGCACGGCTCCTCGGGGTCGGGACAGCGAAGCTCCTGGACGACCCGCATCATGGTCCCCCCGTCGTCAGAGACGGCCCGCTCCTCGGAGCCCTGTTCGAGGCGCTCGTCACCCTGTCGGTGCGCGTCTACGCGGACGCGGCCCGCGCCACCACCAGCCACCTGCGCACCTCCCGTGGCGACCACGAGGTCGATCTCATCGTCCAGAGGCAGGACGGGAAGTTCCTCGCCATCGAGGTCAAGCTCGCTGCCGACGTCACAGACACCGACGTCAAGCACCTGCGCTGGCTCCGTGACCGCGCAGGAGACGACCTCCTCGACGCCGTGGTCGTCACGACCGGTCCCGGAGCCTACCGACGTCGGGACGGCATCGCCGTGGTGCCAGCGGGCCTGCTCGGTCCCTGAGGCACCGCCGCCAGGCGGCTCGCGGCCCGCGTCGGCGGCTCAGCCGTCCGTGCCGCGCCCCGCGCCCGCCCGGGCCCGCTCGAACACGCCCTTGGGCAGCGCGAGCGTCGTCGTGGGGGTCTTGGTGCGCCGGACCGCACCCGGCTCGGGGACGGGCGCGTCGTCGTCGGGCGCGTCCGGGGCGAGACCGCGCGCGTGCGCGGGCGGCGCTCCCCCGAAGACCGCCCTGGACACCCGCAGCACCACGAACACGAGCACCGCGAGCGCGACGGCCGCGATGACGATCTTCTGCAGGACGCCCGCGTACTCCTCGACGAGGTGCCAGCTCTCACCCAACGCGTAGCCCGCACCCACGAAGATGCTGTTCCAGATGAGGCTGCCCGCGGTCGTCAGGACCACGAACTTGGGGAGCGGCATGCGGTCGACACCCGCGGGGAGCGAGATCAGGCTCCGGAAGATCGGGATCATCCGGCCGAAGAACACGGCCATGCTGCCGTGCTTGTGGAACCAGGCCTCGGTACGGTCGACGTCCTTGAGCTTGACCAGGGGCAACCAGCCGATGATCTTGCGCGTGCGCTCACGACCCACCAGGACGCCCACGTAGTAGAGCGCGATCGCGCCCACGAGCGAGCCGATCGTCGTCGCGACGATCGCCGCGAAGACGTTGAAGCTGCCCCGGCTCGCCGTGAACCCGGCCAGCGGCAGGATGACCTCGCTCGGCAGCGGCGGGAAGAGGTTCTCGAGCGCGATCGCGAGCCCTGCGCCGAACACGCCGAGTGTCTCCATGAGCGACACGGCCCACCCGGCGACCCCCCCGAGGTCGGGTTCGCTCGCGGCGGCCGCGTGCACGAGGTCGGCGGGAAGGATCGAGAAGGGCATGCGCAGACTGTAGACGGCGAGGACCGGACAATTCGAACCCGGGCGTGTCACGTGTGGGGGGCGTGCAGGACTGCCGCTGAGTGCGGAGTTCTTGTGCGACACGCCGGGTGTTTCGCGCAAGAACTCCGCACTCAGCGGCGGGCGCCGTTCAGTACCGCCAGCGCGACATGTCCTGCTGGTACGTCCGGTAGATCAGGGGCGACAGCAGCGTCGAGGCCTTCATCTCGACCTCGGGTCCCGGGTGGTCGCCCGCGAGCGTCGCGGTGGCCCGCAGCGAGTCGAGCGTGTGGAAGCGCAGCCCCTCCGGGAGGGGCGTGGCGCCGAAGAGGCGCGCTCCGCCGTCGGGCCCGAGGGTCCCGTCCGCCGCGGACCCACCCTGCCCCGGCGCGGCCGGGAGCGACAGGACGAAGCCCCACTCCCCGAACGACGGCACGTTGACCGACAGCGGCACCACGGTCCGCCCCGGCGAGCCCGCACGAACGGTCGCCGCGACCTGCCAGTACGCGTTCGGCGTGAAGTACGACGACGTCGCCTGGGTCGCGTACACGCCCCCGGGCCGCAGGTGGTTCGCGACCATGGCGTAGAACTCGGTCGAGTAGAGCTTGGCGATGCGCTCGTTGGACGGGTCGACCAGGTCGATCAGGACCGCGTCGAACGTCTGGTCCGTGGTGTCCATGAACCGGAACGCGTCGCCGTTGACGACCGTGACGCGCGGGTCGTCGAACGAGTGCTCGTTGAGCTCGCTCACGAGTCGGTCGGTCCGGGCGAGCTCGGTCACGGCCGGATCGAGGTCCACGACCGTGACCTCCCGGACGCTCGGGTAGCGCAGGACCTCGCGCGCGAGCAGCCCGTCCCCTCCCCCGAGGATCGCCACGGACGCGGGCGCGGCGACCGACGTGAGCGTCGCGTGCGCGAGCGTCTCGTGGTACCTCGCCTCGTCGACCGACGAGAACTGGAGCTGGTCGCTCAGGTAGAGCCGGACGTCGTCGCCGAACGTCGTCAGGACGAGCTTCTGGTACGACGTCGACTCGTAGTGGACCACCGGGTCCTGGTAGAGCCGCGTGTTGATCGCACCCTCGATCGCGTTCGACGCCCCGAAGCACACCACGAGGAGGACCACCGTCGCCCAGCTGAACCACGTCCAGCGCGTGCGCCGCCCCATGCGCCGCAGCATGAACACCGCGACCAGCACGTTGAGCAGCGCGACCGCGTACGCCGTCCGCATGAGCCCCAGGTACGGGAGCATGACGAACGGGAAGAGCAGCGACGCGGCGAGCGCGCCGAAGTAGTCGACCGCGAGCACCTTCGACAGCAGCCCGACCGACTCGTCCCGGCCGTGCTCCTTGAGCAGCGCGACGAGCAGCGGGATCTCGACGCCGATCCCCACGCCGATCGCGAGCGAGAGCAGCACGAAGACCAGCCAGTACACCTGGGTCAGGCTGAACGCGGCGTAGAGGATCAGGACCGAGCTGCCGCCCAGCAGGGCGAGCGCGACCTCGTTGCGCACGAAGTTCAGGCCGGGGTTCGTGGCCAGGCGCGTCGCGAGGAGCGAGCCGATCCCCATGCCGAACAGCGTCAGGCCCGTCGCGACCGAGAACGCGACGACCGAGTCGCCGAACAGGTAGGACGCGGCCGTGCCGAGGATCAGCTCGTAGATGATCCCGCCGACCGCGACGAGCAGCGCCGCCGCGAACACGGTCGGCTTGTCCATGCTGCGGCCCGACGGCGGCGCGTCGCCCGGGAGCGGAGCGTCGCCCGACGGCGGCGCGTCCCCCGGGAGCGGCTCGCCCCCGGCGAGCGGCGCGGTCTCCGTCTGCGTCTCGCCGGCCACGGTCAGGAGAGGATCGTCCCCGCGATGATGATCCCGATGGCGATGGCCAGCCCGGCGATCATGATCCCGAAGGCCGTGTTGTGCTCGTCGACGAGCTCACGGTGCAGGTTGAGCTTGAAGAGGTAGTTGACGATCACGATCGTCAGGACGAGCAGGACGATCCCCAGGACCGAGTAGACGATCGTGGAGAGGAAGGCGTCGAGGCGCAGCTGGTCGAGGATGCTCATGGTTGCTCCAGGTGGGTCGCGGTGCGGTCGGGTGGTCGGTGAGGACGGGTCGTGCTGAAGGGCTTCGGGTGCCGGCGCGCTCTGGGCCGGACGGTCTGCGGGCCGGGCTACTTGCCGAGGCCGCCGCCACCGCCGCCGTAGACCGAGCGGCGGTAGCAGGTCTGGTCGTCGTCCTGGGAGACGACCTGGTCCGACGGCGCGGCCTGCTCGACGGAACGCGGCGTGCAGTAGGTGTCGTTGCGCGGGCCGCACGAGCTGAACAGCATCGTCGCGAGGACCCCGATCGCGAGGAACGCGCCGACGAGCTTGACCGAGACGTTCCGCGGCGCGATGCGCTTGCCGAAGTGCGCCTTCTGCCCCGCGACGTCCAGGACGGTGCCGTGATAGAGGTCGATGATGCGGTCGTCGAACTTCTCGAGCGAGAGCACCATGTCGTTCGTGCGCAGCTCGGCGTAGGCGACGGGCTGCCCGATCGACAGGTCGTACGTGAACGACCCGTCGAGCGACCGGATGGTCCCGACGCCCGCCTCGGTGACCGTGGTCCGATAGGTCCGGCCGCTCAGCGTGACGTTGACGACCTGCCCCTTGCGCAGGCGCGAGGGGTCGAGGCGCTCGGCGCTCTCGGCCGGGCGGTAGAGGGTCACGGCCTTGGTGTAGTGGTCGTACTCGACCCAGAAGTCGAGGTTCTCGTACCCGAGGACCTCCCACTCCTCCCAGTAGTACGTGACGCCGTCGCTGGGGTCCTGCTCGCCGTAGACGACGACTCCCTGCGGCAGCGAGCGCCACGGCGGCGCGCCGATCAGGTGCTTGCCGAGCGTCATGCGCGCCTTGGGTCGGGGCGCCATCAGAGGAGGGTCCGGACGGTCACGCCGGCGGCGGAGAAGGTCTCGCGCAGCAGGCTGCGCGTCTCCTCCTCGAAGCTGCCCGACGACGGAGCGCGGCACGTCGTGAGGGTCAGGTAGGCGGTGCCTTCCTCGGGCCACGTGTGGACCGCGAGGTGGGACTCGGCCAGGAGCGTCGCCATGCTGAACCCCTGCGGGGCGAACCGGTGCGAGGTCTCGCCGAGCGGGGTGAGCCCCGCACGGTCGACGACCTGGGCGATACAGGTGCGGACGGTCGTCTCGTCGTCCAGGAGGGCGGGGTCGCCTCCGGAGACGTCGAAGACGTAGACGAGGTTGCGGTTGACCTGATCGGTCGGCACGTGATCTCCCTGGGCTGCGGCTGGCCGGGTCACGCTAGCGGACGCCCGACCTTCCCGAAAAATGCGGACGGCCCCTGGGACGCGAGTTCACCCGGGCCGCTCACCGAGCGCGCCCGGGCGTCCCGGCCTAGCGTGTGTGACCGGGGCCTCGGCACGGATGCCGGAGCCCTCTGCACGTCCGCTCCAGCAGTACCTCGACGTACCGCACGACCCGACCACCCGGTCCGGTGCACGGCGCCGCCTGCCGTCCCCCGGACCAGCGACGGCGACCCCGGAGGACATGACATGACGCAGGACGCACGGCAGCGCGGCGCTCTTCCCATCCCGGACCTGGCCTACACGGGGACGGTGACGTACGACGCGACCGACCCGGACACGCACTACCCGCCCATCGAGCGGCTCCTGCCTCCGGAGGGCGCGCCCAACGTCCTGGTCGTGCTGATCGACGACACCGGGTTCGGCGCGTCGAGCGCGTTCGGTGGCCCGGTCCAGACCCCGAGCTTCGAGCGGGTCGCCGCACAGGGGTTGAAGTACACGCGCTTCCACACCACGGCGCTCTGCTCCCCCACCCGGGCCGCGCTGCTGTCCGGCCGCAACCACCACTCCGTCGGGATGGGCGGTATCACCGAGATCGCCACGAGCGCGCCCGGGTACAGCTCGCTGCGACCCAACAGCTGCGCACCGCTGGCCGAGACCCTGAAGCTCAACGGCTACAGCACGGCCCAGTTCGGCAAGTGCCACGAGGTTCCCGTGTGGGAGGCGAGCGCCGTCGGGCCGTTCGACCACTGGCCGCACCCGGGCGGCGGGTTCGAGTACTTCTACGGGTTCATCGGCGGCGAGACGAACCAGTGGTACCCGGCGATCTACGAGAACACCTCGCCGGTCGAGCCGTGGGGGACGCCCGAGGACGGCTACCACTTCATGGCCGACATGACCGACAAGGCGATCGACTGGACGCGCCAGCAGAAGTCGCTGGCCCCGGACAAGCCGTTCTTCACGTACTTCGCGCCGGGCGCGACGCACGCCCCGCACCACGTGCCCACCGAGTGGTCGGACAGGTACAAGGGCGCGTTCGACCAGGGGTGGGACGCGGTGCGCGAGGAGACCTTCGCGCGGCAGAAGGAGCTGGGCGTGATCCCGCAGGACGCGGTGCTGACCGCGCGCAGCCCCGGCATCCCGGCCTGGGACGAGATGAGCGAGACCATCAAGCCCGCGCTCGCCCGGCAGATGGAGGTCTACGCGGGCTTCCTCGCCTACGCGGACCACCACGTCGGCAGGCTGCTGGACGCCCTCGAGGACATGGGCGAGCTCGACGACACGCTGGTCTACGTCATCATCGGCGACAACGGCGCGTCGGCCGAGGGGTCGATGCACGGGACGACGAACGAGGGCTTCACGATCAACCACATGAACGACATCGAGACCGAGGAGTACGTCGCCGAGCACATCGACGACATCGGGACCCCTCGCTCGTACAACCACTACGCGGTGGGCTGGGCGCACGCCATGGACACGCCCTACCAGTGGACCAAGCAGGTCGCGAGCCACTGGGGCGGGACGCGCAACGGCACGATCGTGAGCTGGCCGAACGGAGGCGTCGAGAAGGGCGGGATCCGGAACCAGTTCGCGCACGTGATCGACGTCGCGCCCACGGTCCTGGCCGCGGCGGGCATCCCCGAGCCCTCGACGGTCCACGGCGTGACTCAGCGCCCCTACGAGGGCACAGCCATGAACTACACGTTCGACGACGCGGCCGCGCCCGAGCAGCACGTGACCCAGTACTTCGAGATGGTGGGCAACCGGGCCATCTTCCACAAGGGCTGGACCGCCGTCGCCAAGCACAAGGACCCTTGGTTGGGTTCCGACCACGGGCTCGACGAGGACCGGTGGGAGCTGTACGACGTCGAGACCGACTGGACCCAGTCGCACGACCTCGCTGCCGAGCAGCCCGAGAAGCTCGCCGAGCTCCAGCGCCTGTTCCTCATCCAGGCCGCGCGCTTCAACGTGCTGCCGCTCGACATCCGCACGGCCGAGCGGTTCAACCCCGACCTGGCCGGGCGTCCGTCGCTCATCACGGCGCAGAGCCAGACGCTCTATCGGGGCATGCGGCGGCTGAGCGAGAACTCGGCCATCAACATCAAGAACAAGTCGTTCACGGTCACCGCGAAGGTCGAGGTCCCCGAGACCGGCGCCGAGGGGGTCCTCATCGCCCAGGGCGGGGCGTACGGCGGCTGGTCGTTCTACGTGACGGAGGGCAGGCTCGCGTTCGCGTACAACCTGCTCGGCATCCACACGGACATCGTGCGCTCCGGGTCCCCGGTCCCGGCGGGAGAGCAGGAGCTCCGCGTGCACTTCGCGTACGACGGCGGAGGTCTCGGCAAGGGGGGTGACGTCACCCTGTTCGTGGGCGAGCAGCAGATCGGCGCGGGCCGCGTCGAGCGCACGATCCCCTTCCAGTTCACGTTCGACGAGACCGTCGACGTGGGCCAGGACCTGGCCTCGCCCGTCTCGAGCGACTACGGCCCCACGGGCAACGAGTTCACGGGGACGATCGACCGTGTGCGGATCGACCTCGGTGACGACGACCACAGCCACCTCATCAGCGACGAGCACAAGTTCGACGTCGCGATGATGAAGCAGTAGCCAGTGCCCGGCCCCCTGCCGTCCTGGGTCGACGGCGGCGCGCGCGAGGCGATCCTTCGCTTCGTCGAGCGCGTCGCCGTCGGCCCCGACGCACTGCCCCCGGCCGAACGCGTCGCGGTCTTCGACAACGACGGCACCCTGTGGACCAAGAAGCCCATGCCCGTCCAGCTGCACTTCCTGGTCGAGCAGTGGGCCCGGGCCGCCGCCGCCGACCCGGCCCTGGCCGAGGACCAGCCCTACCGTGCGGCCGCGAGCGGGGACCTGGCCTGGCTGGCGCGCGCGGTCGACAAGCACTACGCGGGCGACGACTCGGACCTCGGAGTGCTGATCAAGGCCGTCGTGGCCGCCCAGGCCGGGCGATCGGTCGGGACCTACGCGCACGCGGTCCGGACCTTCCTCGACGAGGCCACGCACCCGGCGCTGGGCACCCCGTACCGGTTCGCGACGTACCAGCCCATGCGTGAGCTGCTGGACCTCCTGCGCGACCACGGATTCTCGACGTACATCACCTCGGGCGGCGACCGCGACTTCATGCGGCCGTTCACCGAGGACTACTACGGCGTGGCACCCGAGCAGGTCGTGGGGTCCAGCCTGGGTCTGACGTACGACGAGGAGACGGGCGACGTGGTCTACGGCTCGTCGTTCTCGTTCATGGACGACGGGCCGGAGAAGCCCGTGCGGATCTGGAGCCGGGTCGGGCGGCGGCCCGTGCTCGCGGTCGGCAACTCGAACGGCGACGTGCCCATGCTCGGGTACGCGGCCGCGCACCCGCTCGGCATGGCGGTCCTGATCCACCACGACGACCCGGGCCGTGGCGACCTGCCGTACGACACGGGCGCGGAGCAGGCGCTCAGCGTCGCCGCGGACAAGGGCTGGACCGTCGTGAGCGTGCGCGACGACTGGTCGCAGGTGTTCCCCGTCCCGTCGACCGATCCTCCGGGCCAGTCGACGGGCGGTGCCCTGGGAGCCGTCGCACAGGACGGGGCGGAGGCTCCGTGACGTCGACGCCCGCAGCGCCACGGCCCACGCGCTCGGGGATGCTCGGCGTCGACCTCTTCCCCACCCTGCGGGGGTACCGCGCGGCCTGGCTGCGCCGCGACGTCGTGGGCGGGCTCTCGGCGGGCGCCGTCGTCGTGCCGCAGGCCATGGCCTACGCGACCATCGCGGACCTGCCCGTGAGCTTCGGCCTGTACACGTGCATGGTCCCGCTCGTCGTGTACGCGCTGCTCGGCGGGTCGCGAGCCCTGAGCATGAGCACGACGTCGACGATCGCGACGCTGTCGGCCTCGACGCTGCTCGCGGCAGGGGTCGCGGCCGGTGCCGAGGACCCGGCCCGCGCGGTGTCCACGCTCACGCTCCTCGTCGGCGCCCTGCTGCTCCTCACCCGGGTCCTGCGCCTCGGGTCGCTCGTCGAGAACATCTCGCAGGCCACGCTCGTGGGGATCAAGGCCGGGGTGGGCGCGACGGTCGCTGCGGCCCAGCTCCCGCACCTGCTCGGGGTGCCCGCCGACCCCGACGCGACCGGCTTCTTCCGTGTCGTGGGGTCCGCGCTCGGCCGGCTCGACCAGGCCGTGCCCGCGACGGTCGTGCTCTCGGTCGGGAGCATCGCGGTCCTCGTGCTGCTCGGCCGCCTCGCTCCGAGGGTGCCGGCGCCGCTGGTCGTGGTGGCCGCGGGCATCCTGCTCGTGGCCTTCGCGGGGCTCACCGACCACGGCGTCGCGGTCATCGAGCCGGTCCCGCCGGGGCTGCCGCTGCCCGTCCTGCCGGACCTGTCGCTCGTCGGCTCGATGCTCGCGGGGGCGAGCGCGATCGCGATCATGGCGTTCCTCGAGACCGTCGCGGTGGGCCGCGGGGTGCGCCGGCCCGACGAGCCGCAGATCTCGCCCGACCAGGAGCTCCTGGCCAACGGCGTCGCGGCGGTCGTCGGGGCGTTCTTCCGGGCCATGCCGCCCGCGGGCGGGTTCTCGCAGACCGCGGTCAGCCTGCGCGCGGGGGCGCGCACCCAGGCCGCGGGGCTCGTGACCGCGGCCCTCGCCGTCCTGGTCGCGCTGTTCCTTGCCCCCGTGCTCGACGACCTGCCGCAGGCGACGCTCGGCGCGATGGTCGTCGTCGCGACCGTGAGCCTCATCAAGGTCGGGGACTTCGTGGTCTTGTGGCGGATCAACAGGGTCGAGTTCGCGGTCGCGGTGGTCACGACGGGGATCGGGCTCGTCGCGGGACTGCTGCCCGCGGTCGGCGTCGGCGTCGGCCTCACGCTGCTGCTCGTGCTGCGCGAGCTCGACCGGCCGCGCGTCGTGCCGCTGGTCCGCGCTCCCGAGGGCGGTTGGGCGCCTGTGGACCGTGGATCGGCTGCGGGGGACGACTCCGCGGAGGACGCGGCCGTGGCCCGCGAGGTCGCGCGCGAGGCGGCGCTCGAGTCGGGCGTCGCGCCCGGCGTCCTGGTCCTGCACCTCGACGCGGGGCTCTACACCGCGAACACCCGGCCCACGGTCGAGCGCGTCCTCGCCCTGGCCCGTGCCAGCAGCCCGACGCCGCGCGCCGTCGTGCTGGAGTCGGGGGCCCAGCGCGGCGTCACGTCGACCGTGCTCGACGGTCTCGCGGACCTCGACCGGCAGCTCGCCGGGATCGGCTGCACGCTCCTGCTCGCACGGGTCCCCCGCGCGACGACCGACCGCGCCATGGCTTCGCCCTGGTTCGCCGCGCTCGTGGCCGACGGGCGGCTCCTGCCGAGCGTCGACGCGGCGGTCGACGCGGTCCAGACCCTGCCGGCTACGCCCCGGTGATCAGCGCGTCGAGGCGCCTGATCGGGTCCCAGGCGCCGTCCTCGCTGTTGGACACGACCACGAGCGTCACGCCGGGCTCGCCGTCTCGCCCGGGATAGTGCCGCACGATCGCGCTCGACCCCGTGTTGATCCCGTCCTTGGAGAACGACCGGACCGTCCCGTCCGCCGTCACCTCGATCTCGAGGCCGAACGCGAAGTGCACGGCCGCCGTCTGCCCCGGCCCGGCACCCTCTATCTCGTGGTGCAGGGCTTGCGGGGTCACGAACGCCTGGGTCAGGTCGGGTGGCAGGAGCTCGCCCGCGCGGACTGCGTCGAGGAAGCGGACGAGATCGGCCGCGGTGACGTGCGCGCCGCCGTCGGGCGAGCCGATGGGCGGGTAGCTGTAGATGTTCTGCCGCCAGCCCACGATCGGGTGTGCGTCGCGCTCCCCGGCGTGGGCACCGTCGTCGGGCGCGCCGTCGTCGGGCACGGGAGCGCGGACGGGCTCCCAGCCCTCCGCGACGTCCGGGACCGCCTCCCGCATGTCGAAGAAGCCCGACGACGTCATGCCCGCCCGCGCGAAGACGTGCTCGCGGACGTAGTCGCGGTAGGTGAGGCCCGTGGCGTGCTCGAGAGCCAGGCCCGCCAGGACGTAGCCGACGTTGCAGTAGCGGCACCCCTCGCCCACAGGGAACGTCGGGGTCTTGTGGACGAACTGCGGCAGGAAGTCCGCGGTCCGGGTGACCGAGTAGCTCGGCTTGTCGACCCACAGGGCCTCGTAGGACTCGCCGGCCTCCTCGTCGGCGTCGTCCGCGATGCCCGAGGTGTGCGAGAGCAGGTGCCGCAGCGTCACCTCGCGCGGGATGCGGGTGCCGTCGAGGTCGACGACGTCGTGGATCGAGGCGTCCAGGTCGAGCGTCCCCGCGGCGACCTGCTGGAGGACCGCGACCGACGTGAAGAGCTTGGTCACCGAGGCGACGTCGAAGCGCGTCGAGGCCTTGACGGGGACGCCCCAGCGCCGCGAGGCCAGGCCGTAGGCCCCCTCGAAGAGCGTCCTGCCGTCCTGGGACACGAGCACGACCCCCGAGAACTCGTCCCGCGCGGCGGCTTGCCGGAGGTGGTCGTCGAGCGCGGAGAAGGCCGCGGGGGTAGTGGTCATGCCCTCGACGGTAGGCCCGCCGGGCAGGCGCGGGCCAGGACAATTCCTGCTCGTTCGAGGCGTGGCAGGATCGAAGGATGGACCTCGAGGACTTTCTGGACCACGTGAACCGCGGCGAGCTCATCGAGGGCGGGTCCGAGCAGCACGCCTTCATGCACGGAGCGGCCCAGGAGGCGCTGCAGGTCGTCGCCGACCTCAACTCCGGGTACCGCACTCCGGACGAGGTGCGCGCGCTGCTCTCCCGACTGACGGGGGTGGTCGTCGACGAGTCGGTCACGGTCTTCCCGCCGTTCTACTGCGAGTTCGGCAAGAACCTGACCCTGGGCAAGGACGTGTTCATCAACAGCGGCTGCCGCTTCCAGGACACCGGGGGCATCACGATCGGCGACGGGACCCTCGTCGGGCACGGGTGCACCCTGACGACCCTGAACCATGCCGTCGACCCCGCCCGCCGGGCGGACATGATGCCGTCACCCATCAGGATCGGGCGCAAGGCCTGGCTCGGGGCCGCGGTCACGGTGGTCCCCGGGGTGACGATCGGTGACGGTGCGATCGTCGGCGCCGGGGCGGTCGTGACGAAGGACGTCCCGGCCGACACGATCGTCGCGGGGGTTCCCGCGAGGATCCTGCGCACCACCGGCTTCGACGCTTCGCTCGACTGACCGAGTGCCCGCGCACGGCGGGGTGCGACGATTCCCCCGCATGGCTCGTCGCCCCCTGACCCCACCATGGAACCGAACCGTTCGAAGGAGAACCACGATGCCCCGTCCCCGCCTCGGCGTGATCGTCCCGCGCGACCTGCCGATCGCCGACCTGTTCCCGTTCGCCCTGCGTGCCGAGGAGATCGGCCTCGACGAGATCTGGGTGGTCGAGGACTGCTTCTTCCGGGGCGGGATCGCGCAGGCCGCGACGATCCTGGCTCGGACGCAGGCGATCCACGTGGGCATCGGCATCCTGCCGGCCGCTGTCCGCAGCCCGGCCATGACGGCGCTCGAGGCGGGGACGCTCGCCGAGCTCCATCCCGGGCGGCTGCTGCTGGGGATCGGGCACGGGATGCCCGAGTGGATGCGCCAGATCGGCGTGTGGCCCAAGAGCCCGTTGACGCTGCTCGAGGAGACCACGGGCGCGGTCCGCGCCCTCCTGCACGGCGAGCGTCTCAGCGTCGACGGACGCTACGTACATCTCGATGACGTTGCGTTGTACAGCCCTCCGGCCGTCGCACCGCCCGTCCTCAACGGGGTGCGCGGACCTCGATCGTTGGAGGTCGCAGGCCGCGTCGCCGACGGCACGATCCTCGACATGCCCGTGACCCCCGAGTACCTGGGGACGGTCCGCGCGGCGGTCGAGCGCGGCCGGGCCGCAGCCGGTTCGAGCGCCCCGCCCGAGCACACCCTCGTCGCGTTCAGCCTCGCCGTGGTGCACGACGACGTCGCGACGGCCCGCGAGATCGTCCGGCCCGCGCTGGCCACGTTCGGCGCCGCGGACTGGACCGCGCAGATCGACCCGCTCCCGTTCGCGGCAGCGTTCCGGGAACTGCGCGACTCGACTGGCACGCCGCAGGAGTTCTCCCGGGCGCTGCCCGACGAGTGGGTCGACCAGCTCGCGATCGTCGGGCCCCCCGACGTGGTCCGGGCGCGGCTGGCCGCGCTCGAGGCCAACGGGGTCAGCAGCGTGGTGGTCGTTCCCACGAGCCCCGACCCGGACCGGCCCGACGACCCCTTCGCGGCGCTCGACGCGCTGGCACGGGTGGTCCGGGACTGAACGTCCTGGCTGCACCTGGCGTGCCGAGAAGTGAGTTGAGGCCCCTGATCCGCGCGGATCAGGGGCATCAGCTCACTTCTCGGCGGAACCGGCACGGCACGTCCGGTCCCCGCGACGCCGCCGGAACTCGTCGAGGAGCTCGGCCACGCCGTCGTCGGGCTGGAGATAGCCCACCGGTGTCCCGTGCTCGTCGGTCTGCTGGAGATCGATCCCGAACAGCTCTTCGAGGGCCCAGAGCGAGACGTCGTCCCAGTCGAGGCTGTCGTCGGTGTACCACCGCCCGGCCCATCGATCGGCCTCGTCGCGGGTCATGGACCCGTCGACCAGTCCCACGAGCCGAGCCTCGATCTCGTCGAGGCCGGGCTGTCGCTCACGGCTCAATGGATCAGCTCTCGCCAGTTCGCGGGCACGCGGCTCGCGGGCCCCGGGGTCGTCTGGTCCTCGGGGTGCGCGAGCGGGGGCGCGAGCTCGGGCCCGTCGAACGCCTGCGCCGTCACGTAGTCCCAGTACCAGTCCTCGCCCGGCTCGTAGCTGCGCATGAGCCGGTGCCCGGTCTGGGCGAAGTGCGCGGTCGCATGCTGCGACGGAGACGTGTCGCAGCACCCCACGTGGCCGCACTCCGCGCACCGACGCAGGTGCACCCACCAGCCCGCGGCCTGCTCGCACTCGGCGCACCCAGGACCGCTCGGCGGCACCGTCAGGTCGAGGGACTCCTCGAGGCTGGGCGGGCCGCCGCTCTCGGCCGCCGTCACACCTGGGCCCCGACGCTCCGGACGACCGGCTCCCAGTCCTTGGGGTCGAGCGGCTCGGCGGGCTCGGCGGCCGCCCATCCGCGTGCGGCCTCGATGGTCGACGAGAGCAGCTCGTAGAGCGCGTCGTCGGCGTCCCGGGACCCGGCCTCGGCGATGCCCTGGACGGCTGCCGCGACGATGCTCGGCGCCGCGTCACGGGCGAACCGCGCGGGGCGCAGGCGCGACCCCTTGCAGAACGACTCGGCCCACGCCGCGGTGCGCGGCACCTTCTCCAGCGCCTCGACCGAGGCCTGCGTCCGGGTGCCGGGCTCGCGGTCCTCGAGCTGGTCGAGCATGCGCTCGCCCGCGATGATCGCGACAGCGAGGACGTCCTGGCGGTCGCTCGGGGCGACGGGCAGGGCGGTCTGCGCGGCACCCAGGGCGATCCACACGCTCCAGCGCGGGTCGTCGCTGCGCAGCCCGATCACGGACGGGATGAGCAGGGCCAGGCGGGGCCGGGCCGTGTCGCTCGTGAGGTCGTTGACCGCTCGCGCGAGCATCGCGACGAGCGGGTGCGTGCACTGGGGGTGGTCGCTCCAGCGTTCGCCGGCCAGGTACGACGCGAGCTCCATGAAGCACGCGCCCTTCTTCGGGTTGCGGTGCTTGCCGCGTCCTAGCATCGGTAGCACGTCGTACGTCGATGTCACGAGGGCACCTCCATCAAGGGGTCCGGTCCATTCCAGTCTGCGACCGCCTCCCGGAGTTGGCAACGGGTGGGCACCTCCTCCCGGACGGCCCGACGGCGGAGCGCCCGTCTAGCGGCTCGGCTCGCCCCCTGCGGGGCGCGGGCACATCGTCCCGAACCCCCCCTAAGGCACCTCAGACCACCTCAGGTGAGATACGCCGTCGGGCCTGAGGTGGTGCGTGCCCAGAACCTGCCCGGTCGACCGATACGCCGCCTCGCGCCTCAGCACCAGAGTGAGGGTCAGGCGGACGCCAGGTCTGCCGGAACGGGGAGCATCATGAACGAGTTCAACGGCCCGTCTCTCGAGACGGACTTCCGTTACCACCAGCAGCTGGTCCGTGCGGACTTCTCGCCCGGGGAGAACGTCCTCCTGCGGTGGCTCCGCAGCCACGTCGGCAGTCAGCACGCGAGCACCACGGGTCAGGGCGGATGACGGAGCCCTCCTCCGGACGGGTGAGCCGGGGACGACGACCGCCCTCGGCACCACCCAGCACACCGTTCGCGGACGGTCCGGAGGAGGACTTGGTCACACCGGGTGCGGAGTATCAGGAAACTTCGTGGCAGCCGTCTGTGGCCACTGCAAGGATGGGCGGTATGCCGCGCCCCTCCCAGGCTCATTTCGTCGCAAGACAGCACCAGCTCGACGTGATCGCCGCAGCGGTGCGCCGTGCTGCCGCCGGGGACCCGGGCGCGATCCTGCTCGGAGCCGACGCCGGGGTCGGCAAGTCACGCCTCCTCGTCCGGGCTGCCGAGCTCGCGCGCGAGGCCGGGGCGACCGTGGTCGTGAGCCACTGCGTGGACCTGGGCGACGTCGGGCTCCCCTACCTGCCGTTCACCGAGGCGCTGTCCGAGCTCCGCGCGGCCGACGAGGTCGTCGACCGGACCATCGACGGTCGCCCCGCGCTGGGCCGGCTCCTCGACGCGGGCCCCTCGGCCCTCGAGGGCAACGGTGAGGACCAGGCCGGGCGCCTCCAGCTCTTCGAGGCCATCACCGCCGCGATCACAGCCCCCGGGCGCGCTGGGGCGCCCCTCGTGCTCGTGATCGAGGACCTGCACTGGGCCGACCCGTCGACGCGCGACGTCCTGCGCTTCCTCGTCGCGCGGCTGCGCGCCGAGCACCTGCTCGTGGTCGCGAGCTATCGCGCCGACGACCTCCATCGCCGCCATCCTCTGCGCCCCGTGCTCGCCGAGCTGCGTCGGCACCCGCGCGTCGAGCACCTCGACGTGGCCCCGTTCACGCCCGCCGAGCTCAAGCAGTTCACGACCGCGGTCGCCGGCAAGGCCCTGCCCAAGAACGACTTCGAACGGGTCATGAAGAGGTCGGAGGGCAACGCCTACTTCGCCGAGGAGCTCGTCGAGGCCGGGCCCCAGGCCGACGCCCTGCCCTGGTCCCTCGCCGACGTGCTGCACGCCCGCCTCGAACAGCTCGAGCCCGACGTCCAGCAGCTCGCCCGCATCGCGTCGCTCTCCGGGCGCGTGGTCGCCGAGCCGCTGCTGCGGGCCGTCGTCGGGCAGGACCTGGGCGTCTTCTCGCTCGGTGGGCTGCGCGCGCCAGGGACCCCCGCCACCCGCGCTGCGTGCGACCAGGCGTTCGACGCGACGCTCCGCGAGGCCGTGGCCCACCACGTGCTGACGATCGAGTCGGGCCGGATCGCGTTCCGCCACGCCCTGCTGGCCGAGGCCATCTCGGCCGACCTCCTGCCCGGAGAGCTCGCCGCGCTGCACCGCGCCTACCTCGCCGCCCTGACCGAGGACCCGTCGCTGGGCTCGCCCGCGCAGCGGGCCCACCACGCCCTCTCGGCCCACGAGACCACGACCGCGCTGGTCGCCTCGCGCGAGGCCGCCCGCCGAGCGGCGCGTGTCCTGGCCCCTGCCGAGGAGCTGCGGCACCTCGAGCAGGTGCTGCGCCTGTGGGACGCGGTCCCCGACGCCGCGGAGCTGCTGGGCGAGGATCGTGTCGACGTGGCCGTCGCGGCAGCGGCCGCGGCGAGCCGCGCAGGCGAGCCGGACCGAGCCGTCGCGATCGCCCGCAAGGTCGTCGAGTCGACCGCGGGCGACCCGCTGCGCCAGGCCTCGCTACGCCACGTGCTCTCGCTCCACCTGCTGGGGATCGAGCGTGTCGAGGAGGTCATCGAGCACACGGCCGCCGCGCTCGAGGTCCTGCCGACCGAGCCCCCGTCGCGCGACCGGGCCTGGACCCTCGCGACGCGCGCCCGCGCCGCGATGAACCTGGACCGCGTCGACATGGACGTCGTCGCGCAGGAGACGGCCGAGGAAGCCATCGCGGTCGCCCGGGCGATCGACGCCCCCGACGTCGAGGCCGACGCGCTCACCACGCTCGCGGTCCTCGAGGTCGACGACGCGGACCGCGCGGCCTCGCTCCTCGCGACGGCCCGCGAGCGCGCACAGGCCGCGGGCGACCTCCTGACCGAGATGCGGTGCTGGTACAACATCGCGGCCAACCGGTACTACTCGGGCGACCTGGACCAGGCTCTCGTCGAGGCGCACACGGGCCTCGAGCACGCGGTCGCCGCGGGCCTCGGATGGAACGGGTACGGGGTCGAGCTGCGCCTGTTCGGCGAGCTCGTCCGGTACGCGACGGGCGACCTGCGCCCACCGCCGTCGTCGCCCGAACCACCGCCGCCCAGCGCGGTCGCCGCGCTCGCCGCGGTCCAGCTCTACGCGGCCGTCGCCCGAGGCGACGAGGACGTGATCGAGCGCGCCCGCGGGCTCCGCCCCGAGTGGCAGCGCGACGGGCAGATCGCTCTCATCGCGGGCGGTTGCATGATCGACGCGCTCGTCTGGTCGGCGCATCGCGACGAGGCCCTGACGCTCGCGCAGGAGCTCATCGGCTACCTGGGACGCACCTGGAGCGACTACTTCCTGGGCCGGATCTGGATCTCGGCCCTCGCCCTTGCCGCCCTGGCGGACTCCGCCGAGGCACGCCGTCTGGTCGGCGCCACCACGGCGGACCTGCAGTCGCACGGCGACGCGCTGCTCGCGGAGGCCGAGACCACGGCGCTGCGCGGCCGGCCGCGCGGGGGCCGCCTCGGACCCGAGGGGGTCGCGTGGCTCGTGCGAGCCCGGGCGGAGCACAGCCGTCTCTCGGGGACCGACGACCCGGCGCTCTGGGCCGAGGCGACCAGCGCGTTCGACTACGGCTACCGCTACGAGGTCGCCCGGTCCCGCTGGCGGTGGGCGCAGGCGCTGCTCGGTGTGGGCGACCGCGAGGAGGCCGCGACCCAGGCCGGTCAGGCGCTCGAGGACGCCGAGGACATGGGCGCCGGGCCGCTCACGGGCGCCCTGCGCGACCTGGCACGCCGCGGGCGCCTGGACCTGCCGGGGCTGCGTCGCGGCGCGGTGACGGTGCTGACCGACCGCGAGGAGGAGGTCCTGCTGCTGGTCGCCCAGGGCCTCACCAACCGGCAGATCGGCGAGCGCCTCTTCATCAGCGGCAAGACCGTGAGCGTCCACGTCTCGAACGTGCTCGCCAAGCTCGGGGCGTCGGGGCGCACCGAGGCCGTCTCGATCGCGCACCAGCGAGGGCTGATCGAGGTCTGACCGCGGGTGTGGTTCGCTGGACGCCATGAGCGCCCCAGCACCCGGAACCCTCGTCCTGCTGCGCCACGGGGAGAGCGTCTACAACGCCGAGAACCGCTTCACGGGGCTGCTCGACGTCGACCTCTCGGACCGCGGCGTCCACGAGGCCGAGCTCGCGGGCGCCCAGCTCGCGGCGGCCTGCGAGCAGGACCCGTCGCTCGCGCCGCACCGCGTCCTCACCTCACCGCTCGTGCGTGCCTCGGCGACCGCGGCGATCGTCGCCGCGGCCCTGCCGGGCCCGCCGCCGCTCGTCCCCGAGTGGCGCCTGGTCGAGCGGCACTACGGCGCGTTCACCGACGACCTGCGCGAGTCCGTCCGGGCCGAGTACGGCGAGACGGCCTACTGGGAGTACCGCCGGTCGTTCGACCACCGGCCCCCGCCCGTCGAGGAGGGCAGCGAGGCCGCGGCCCGCGTCGCCGACACGTTCGGCCGTCTGCCCGACGCCGCCCGCTCGGGCATGCGCCGCGACACCGAGTCGCTCGCCGACGTGGTCCACCGGCTCGAACCCCTGTGGAACGCGGTCCAGGAGTCGCTGGACAGCGGCGAGAACCTGCTGGTCGTGGGCCACGGCAACTCGTTGCGGGCGTTCGTGATGCTCGTCGACCGCCTCACGGCCCCCGAGGTCCAGGTGCTCAACGTCCCCACAGGGATCCCGCTCGTCCACCGCTTCACGCGCCAGACGCCCGACGGCGGAGCGCACCCGGGCGGGAAATCCCGCCCGGGTGCGTCGCTGGTCCCGGTGCACCGCGGCGGCCGCTACCTCGACGCAGACCGCGCCGAGGCGGCTCTGGCCGACCTGGAGCAGCGCGGCGGGACGTGAGCCGTGGCCGTCGGGCTGTTCAGCCCCAGGCGTACGACCGGTCGACGACACAGCGCCTCCAGGTGTCGGGGTCGACACCGAGCTTCTCGGGGGCCTTGGCGCCCATCTCGGTGACGGCGACGGCGCCCTGACCTCGGAGCTCGAGGCACACCGACATCAGGTCTGCGCCCGGCGCGATCTCGTCCAGTGCGGTCGCCACGGAGTCCTCGGGGGTCTCGGTCCTCGGGTCGGTCGAGCCGGCTCCGACCTCACGGGTCTTCGGGTCGAACGTCAGCTCGCACGCGGAGGCCTGGGGTCCGCAGGTCGTGACGACCTCGTTGTGGTTCGTGACCGCGAGCGCGCCACGGAAGGACAGCCGGCCGCCCGGCGGGTCGGCCTGGACCACGTAGAGCTCGAACCCGTCACCGGCCACCGGGAGCGTCGGCACGGCGACCGAGGTGATCTCGCGGTTCTCCGGTCCGGCGATGGGCTCCCAGGTCGCCAGGTAGGTCGTCGTCTCGGCCCACCCTCCGGTCGGTTCGGTGAGGCCCACCAGAAGGTCCCTGCCGGAGGGCGAGGTGAGCACGGCCGAGCCCACCTCGTCGAGGACGACGTGGGCCGGCGCGGCCCCTTCACGGAGGCGTCCGAGCTCGCCGTCGTCCCCCACCACCAGCTGGACGTGCTGCACCTCGGCGGGCGCGTAGCCGAGGTCGATCATCTTCTGGATGTGTGCCGGGTCACTGCTCTCCTGCGTCTCGAGGACCTCGCCGGTCTCCGGGTCGACCTGGATGTCGTACCCGGCCGCGCCGACCTCGACGGTCGAGACGATCAGGAACCGGTCGCCGTGCGCGCCGGTCTCGATCCCTGTGTCGAGCACGACGGTCCCGTCCGGGAGCTCGTAGGTCGCCGCCTCGGCCACGGCCGTGATCCCCGGTGCCACCTCCTGGTGCACCACCTCGGTGCTCAGCGTCTCGTACCCCGCTGCGGGGGCCAGCTCGTGCGCGACCTCGCCCGGCAGGCCCGTCGCGACCCCGACGCCCACCACGGCGACGGCCGTGAATGCTGCGGCGCCGGTCAGGACCCGGCGTGTCGTGGCCTTGCGCCGGCTGGTCGCCAGGACCACGGGCAGGTCGAGGGTGGACGGGGGGACCGCGTCCGCTGCGGAATGCAGCCGGTCGAAGAAGTCGTCGGTCGGGACGTTCATGAGGTGCCACCCTTTCCGGGCGAGTCGTCGAGGATCGTGCGGAGACGGGCAAGGGCCCGGGACGCGGTCGACTTCACGGTGCCGACCGGTAGACCGAGCTCGGTCGAGACCTCGGTCTCCGAGAGGTCGAGCAGGTGTCGCATGACCACGACACGGCGCTGCTTGAGCGGGAGCTGGAGCAGGGCTCGGACGACGAGGTCCCGGTCGTCCACGCCGGCCGGAGCCGTTCTCACCGGGCCACCGCCTCTCGGGGCGACCGCGAGCTCCTCGACGTGCCCCTGGAGGTCCTCGGGCCCGGACAGCACCTCGCGCCGGGTCCGGCGCCAGGTGTCGACCCGCAGGTTCGCGAGGATGCGACGCGCGTAGACGAGCGGGTCTCCGTCGCGCGCCCTGGACCATGCCCGGTAGGTGCGTTCGAACGTCTGCTGCGTGAGCTCCTCGGCGCGGTGCTGGTCGCCGCACAGCAGGTACGCCATGCGGTGCAGCGGGCCCACGGCCTGCTCCATGAAGACCGTGAACTCGGCGTTCCGAGTCGCGTGCAGCACCACGTCCTGCGCGGCGTGGTCACCGTCGAAGTCCGGGTCGAGCGGCTCCGCTGCGTCGCCGTCGGGCACTCGTCGCGGGCCGTCGATCGTGCCGCCGCCCCCCACGAGCGGCAGGACCGCCGTCATGGCAGCACCCCCGCGGGTGCGGGGCGCACCGGGTACGAGCCCCGGGCGGGAAGCCCTGCCGACCGGGACTCGAGCAGCTCGACGTCCCGCACCAGGGCGTCCCGCACGTGCCGGGTCAGGAGCGAACGCTGCTCGGGGGTGAACCTGCTACGGCCGCCCGCCTCGGATCCCCCCGAGGCGCCGTGCTCCAGCCGGTCGAGCGCCACGACGCGGTCGAGGAGCCTCAGGATCTCGTCCTGTTCGGCGCGGCCCGACACGTGCACGGCCACGACGCGGTCGGCGAGCGCCCGCTGGGCGTCGAGCACGCCGAAGCGCGACCCGTCCAGCACGACCCTGCCCAGCGGTCTGCGCACGACCAGCCACCCCCTGTCGTCGTCGGTGGTCACGACGCGAGCTCCGCGTACTGCGACGTGCCGCGGCACGATCGACCACCAGACGATGATGGCGCACACGGGCAGCGCGACCGCGAGCAGGACCATGCCGAGCATCGGTTGGGGTGAGGACCAGGCCAGGCCGACCGCGAGGAGCGATGCCCCGACGCTTCCGACCACGACCCCGACCGACCCCGCCGGCCCACTGTCCACGAGGTCCCGCAGCCGCCCCCTGACGGCTCGAGACCTCGCAGGCGCGGGTCCGGACGACGTGCTGCTGCCCCCTGCGACCCGTGCGCCGGAACTGCTCGGCGGGGGTCGGTACGTTGTCCTCACGAACGGAACACGCAGCTCCTCCCCCGAAGGTTCCCCCCGGGTGGGAATCAGTTCACATCCTGGGTTCTCCCAGGCCACGCCGAGGTTCCTCGCACGCAGCGCACACATAACCTACGCATCCGTAAGTTACGGTGTAGTAGTGAACACCTTGGCAAAGCAGCCCTGGCTGAGTCGGTACTCCCCAGGGGTTCCCGCAACCGTCGACGTCCCCGACGAGCCCGTGACCGCGGCGCTCGCCCGAGCCGCTGCACGCTGGCCGGACCGGGTGGCGGTCGACTTCTTCGGCGCCACGATCACGTACGCGCGCCTCGCCCAGAAGGTGGACCGCGCAGCGAGCGCCCTGTCCACCCTGGGCGTCGGCCCAGGAGACCGTGTCGCGCTCGTCATGCCCAACTGCACGTCGCACCTCGTCGCGTTCTACGCCGCGCTGCGCCTGGGCGCGACGGTCGTCGAGCACAACCCCACCTACTCGTCCGACGAGCTGGCCCACCAGCTCGCGGACTCGGGCGCCACGGTCGCGCTCGTGTGGCAGAAGGCCGTCCCCGCGGTCCTTTCGGCCCAGCCGCACACCGAGCTCCGCAAGGTGGTGTCGGTCGACGTCGCCCGTGACCTGCCCTTCGTCAAGCGCCTCGCGCTGCACCTGCCCGTCGAGGCGGCGCGCACCCAGAAGGCCGCGCTGCGCGGCCCTGCCTCGGCAGGGGTGCCGGACTGGCACCGTCTCGTCGCCGCGGCCGGCCCGCTCGACCCGTCGACGCCGCAGCCCACGGCCGACGACGTCGCGCTCCTCCAGTACACCGGCGGCACCACGGGCACGCCCAAGGGCGCGGTCCTGACGCACCGGAACCTCGTCGCGAACACCGTGCAGGGTCAGGCGTGGGCGTCGTTCCGCGAGGGCGAGGAGACCGTCTACGGGGTCCTGCCGTTCTTCCACGCGTTCGGCCTCATGTTCTGCCTGACGCTCCCGGCGCGGATCGGTGCGACGCTCGTCGCGTTCCCCAAGTTCGACGCCGACTCGGTCCTGGCCGCGCAGAAGCGTCGCCCCGCGACGTTCCTCCCGGGCGTCGCCCCCATGTTCGACCGCGTCGCGGCCGCTGCCGCGAAGGCCCGTGCGGCGGGCAAGCCCGTGGACCTGCACTCGATCCGGCTCGCGTTCGCGGGGGCCATGCCCATCAGCCCGACGACGGCGCGCACCTGGGAAGAGGCGACCGGCGGTCTGCTCATCGAGGGCTACGGCATGACCGAGACGTCCCCCGTGGCGCTCGGCAACCCCGTCTCGGCCGACCGTCGCCCCGGCACCCTGGGCCTGCCCTTCCCGAGCACCGACATCCGGGTCGTCGACCAGGACGACCCGACGCAGGACGTCGTCCCTGACGAGCACGGCACGGTCCGCGGCGAGCTGCTCATCCACGGGCCGCAGGTCTTCCAGGGCTACTGGAACCGTCCCGAGGAGACGGCCCACCAGCTGCTCGAGGGAGGCTGGCTCCGCACGGGTGACGTCGTGACCGTGGACGCGGACGGCGTGGTCACGCTCGTCGACCGCATCAAGGAGATGATCATCACGGGCGGGTTCAAGATCTACCCGTCGCAGGTCGAGGACCACCTGCGCCTCATGCCCGGCATCCGGGACGTCGCGGTCGTGGGCCTGCCGGGCGAGGGCTCGGACGAGCGCGTCGCGGCGGCGATCGTGCTCGACGAGTCGGAGACGACCGCGAGCGGCCTGCCCGTCGACCTCGCGGCCGTGCGCGCCTGGGGCGAGCAGAAGCTCGCCCGCTACGCGCTGCCCAAGCACCTGTTCGTCGTGCCGGACCTGCCGCGCTCGCAGATCGGCAAGGTGCTGCGCCGCGTGGTCCGCGAGAACGTGCTGGGCAAGCCGACCGACGGAGACGGCTCCCACCCCACGGGCGGCGCGGCCCCGACCGCCTGACCCCGTCCTCTCCGTACGGCACGAGGCACCTCCCGGACCGGGAGGTGCCTCGCGCCGTCTCCGGCGCCAGCTGCGCCCGCCGTGGTGCGGGCCCCAGCCGCCCTCAGCGCTCGAGCAGGTCGCGCACGTGCGCCGCGATGTCGTCGCGCACGAGCCGCATGCGCTCCATGCCCTCGATGCCGCGCAGCGACGGCTCGTCGGTGTCCCAGACGACGACGGGCGTCCCGTCGTCGGTCGTCACCTGGGCGTCGCGCCCGAGGACGACGACGACCTCCGCCGCGGCGACCAGCTCCGGGGTGAGGGGCTGGGGGTGCTCGCCCGACAGGTCGACGCCGACCTCGGCCATCGCCTCGACCGAGAGCGCGTTGAGGCTCGACCCCGGTGACGTGCCCGCCGAGTCGACCTGGACGTCGGGCGCGATCTGCCGCGCGAGCCCTGCGGCCATCTGCGACTTGCCACCGTTCTTGACGCACACGAACAGGACGGATCGGGGCGCGCTCATCGGGGGACCTCCTGCTCGTCGGCCGACCGGCCGTGGGCCGTACCGGTCGCGAATCCCAGGCTACCGGCGGGGGCGCCGAACGTGACGAGCACGGGCTCCGGGGACGCCGGGGACGTGCCGCAGCACGAGACCTCGGCGGTCTCGCCGGAGACCGGGTCGAGCGCGAGGTCGGTCGAGCAGACCCCGGTCGCGGGCAGGTCGAGCTGGACCAGGTCCGCGGCCTCCCGGTCGCCCGCGAGCGCCGCGGCGATCGAGCGCACCTGCTCGTAGCCCGTCGCGAGGAGGAACGTCGGCGCCCGGCCGTAGCTCTTCATGCCCACGACGTAGAAGCCGGTGTCGGGGTGGGTCAGCAGGGCCTCGCCGTGCGGCGGGACGGTCCCGCACGAGTGGTGGTTCGGGTCGATCAGGTCGGCGAGAGCGCGGGGCGACTCGACCACCGGGTCCAGGTCGAGCCGAACCTCGCGGAGCATGTCGAGGTCGGGTCGGAAGCCGGTCGCGCCGACGACCGTGTCGACCTCGAGGTCGAGCTCCCCGTCGCGCGTGGCGCCCTGGACCCGGACGGGGCCGGTCGCCGTCGGCACATCGGACGGCGCAGCGGACCGCACGGGAGCGTCAGCCGTGCCGACGGTGCCGGACGTGCCGACGGGCCAGTTCCCACCCGCGGGCTCGACCGGCTCGATCCGTTCGATCGAGGTGCGCGTCGCCAGCGTGACGAGCCCTGACTCGACGGCGTCGCGCAGCCGGGTCCCCAGCTGCCCGCGCGCGGGCAGCTCGTCGTCGGTCCCGCCGCCGTAGAGACGACGCGGAGACCCGCCTCGGACGGCCCAGGTGATGCGCGTGCCGGGCTCGTCGCGGGCGAGCTCGACGAGGCTCAGGAGCGTGTTCGCGGCCGAGTGCCCCATCCCGACGACGAGCGTCCGGCGGCCCGCGAAGAGCGCACGGTCGGTGCCCAGCACGTCGGGCAGCGGCCCCGTCACGGCGGACGACCCGACCTCGCCGAGAGCGGGCAGCCCGCCCGTGCCGACGGGGTTCGGCTGCCCCCACGTGCCGGACGCGTCGAGGACCGCACGGGCGCGCACGTGGTGCGTGGCGCCGTCGGGCCCCTGGACGCGGACCCGGTACGCGAGCCGCTCCCGTCCGAGCGAACGCGTCTTGTCCGCGCCCTCGCGCGAGATCGCGACCACGCGCGACGACGTCCGCAGGCGGGCCGCGATCTGCGGCGTCGCGGCGAGCGGGGTCAGGTAGCGCTCGACGAGCTCGGCTCCCGTGGGCAGGGCGTCGGGGTCCGGGGCGGTCCACCCCGTGGCCTCGAGGAGGCGGCGCGCGGCGGCGTCGACGTCGTAGCGCCACGGCGAGAACAGTCGCACGTGGCCCCACGCGGCGACCGCGGACCCCGCCGACCCGCCGGCCTCCAGGACCAGGGGCTCGATCCCCCGCTCGAGCAGGTGCGCGGCGGCAGCGAGCCCCACCGGTCCGGCTCCCACGACGACGACGGGCAGCTCCTCGTGAACAGCCATGGCCTCTCCTTCCTCGGGCGACCCACCGGGCACCAGGCACAGGGATCGACAAACTTCGATGCCTGAACGTATCGAAGAATGTCGATGCGTGGCAAGATGTGGGCATGACGACCTCGATCGCCCCCGCCGACACCCGGGCCGCGGCGTGCTGCGGACCGGACGAGACCGAGGGCACCGCGGCACACGGCACGTCGGCAGGTCCGGCCGACGTCGAGCACCTCGCCCGGACCTTCAAGGCGCTCGGCGACCCGACGCGCGTCCGCCTGCTCGCGATCGTCGCAGCCTCGACAGGCGGCGAGGCGTGCGTGTGCGACCTCGTGGAGCCCGTGGGGCTCAGCCAGCCCACCGTGAGCCACCACCTCAAGATCCTCGTCGACGCCGGACTGCTGCATCGCGAGAAGCGTGGGGTCTGGGCTTACTACGCGCTGGTACCGGGCGCGGCCGAGGGTGTCGCGCGCGAGCTCCTGGGGATCGCGGCACCGAGCGACCCATCTGCAACCTAGGGGTTGCACTCAGGGTCTCCATGTGCAACTCTGAAGTTGCACATGAACCCTTCGAGAGGAACGACCATGACGTCCATCGACCAGCAGGCTGTCATCGACCCCGAGAAGTTCCAGGTGACGCGCACCGTCCTCGTCCACGCGACCCCCGACCGCGTCTGGGCGGCACTGACCCGCGACGACCTCATCGCCCAGTGGTTCGGCCAGAGGGCCTCGCTGCCCGACCTGCGCGTGGGCGGCGAAGGGTCGTTCGGCTTCGACGGGTTCGGCGAGTTCGCCGTCCGCATCGACGAGTACGACGAGCCGGTCGCGTTCGCCTTCACGTGGACCAACCAGCCCAGCACGCCCCTGCGCGACGACAACTCGACCCAGGTCCGGTTCACCCTCGCGGCCGACGGGCCGGGGACGCTGCTCAGCGTCGTCGAGTCCGGGTTCGACCGCCTCGGCGAGGGATCCGCCCACGCCATGGAGAGCAACCGTTCCGGGTGGACCGGCGAGCTCGACGAGCTCGTCGCGTTCCTCGAGAGCGCCCACCAGGCCGTCCCCGACGGACGGCCGGCATGAGCACCTCGACACTGGCCCCCGTGTTCGCCGCGCTCGCCGACGACACCAGGTGGCAGCTGCTCCAGGAGCTCGGGCAGGCGGACCTCTCGGCCTCCGCACTGGCGTCGCGCCTGCCCATCTCCCGGCAGGCGATCGCCAAGCACCTCGCGGTCCTCGCCGAGGCCGGGCTCGTCGAGCCCGTGCGGGTCGGTCGCGAGGTGCGCTACCAGGCCGTCGGGTCCCGCCTCACCGAGACGGCCCGAGCCCTCGACGCGATCGGCGCCACGTGGGAGCGGCGCCTCGACGCGATCGCGAAGATCGCCGAAGCGCCGTAGCCCTCCGGTGGCGTGGCGCGTTCCCCGAGCACACCCGGGGCGCGCGCCGCACCGCCGTCCCCAGGAGGCGTCGTTGCCCCTGCGCCCGGCCCGCGCCCACGTCAATCCTCCAGGCCCCTCTCCGATAGCGCCGTGACCGTCACCTGACGGATGCGCCGGTCCTCGACCGCGCTCACGGTCAACCGGTGCCCGGGCAGGTCGACGGCGTCTCCGACCGCACCCAGACGCCCCAGACGCGCGATGACGTACCCGGCGACGGTCTCGTACGGGCCGTCGGCGAGCCGGATGCCGCTCTGGTCGGCGAACGCCTCGAGCGTGAGGCCCGCGTCGAAGCTCCCCCGGGCCAGGGGCTCGTGGGCGAGGTCGTACTCGTCGCGGATGTCCCCGACGAGCTCCTCGACCAGGTCCTCGAGCGTGACGATCCCGTCCGTTCCCCCGTACTCGTCGACGACGATCGCGAGGTGGACCCCGGTCCGCCGCATGAGCGACAGCGAGGGCAGCAGCTGGTTCGTGCCGGGCAGCTCGAGCTCGGCACGTGTCACCTCGCGCACGGTCCGCGGCACGCCCGTCGGGGCGTCGTCGTGAGCGTCGAGGAGGTCGCGGACGTGCAGGAACCCGACGACGTCGTCGAAGTCCTCTCCCGTGACCGGGTAGCGCGAGTAGGGCTGGGTCCGCACGACCGTGGCCGCCTCGACGAGCGGGAGGTCGGCGGACAGGAAGACGACCTCGCCGCGTGGCCGCATGGTCTCGACGACCGACCGTCCGGCCGCCGAGAACACGTCGGTGAGGATCTTCCGCTCGTCCTCGGGCAAGGCCTCGTGCGCGATCACGAGGTCCCGCAGCTCCTCCTCGGTCATCTGCTCGCTCCGCGCGGTCGGGTTGCCGCCCAGCAGGCGCACCACCAGGTCCGTGGACCGCGACAGCAGCCAGATGACCGGCCGCATCGCGGTCGCGAACCGGTCGAGCGGCGGCCCGACGACGACCGCGACCTGGGCGGACCGCTGGAGCGCAATGCGCTTGGGGACCAGCTCGCCCAGCACCAGCGACAGGTAGGAGATGACGAGCGTCAACGCCACGAGCGAGACGGTCGATGCGAGCCCGGTCGGCAGCCCGAGCGACTCGAGCGCCGGGACGAAGTCCGGGGCGAGGGTCGACGCGCCGTAGGCCGCAGACAGGAAGCCGGCCACCGTCACGCCGATCTGGACAGCGGCGAGAAACCTGTTGGGGTCGCGGGCCACCCCGGCGACCCGCTTGCCCCGCGACCCTTGCTGCTCAAGCTGCTTGATCTGCGAGTCGCGCAACGAGACCAGTGCGAACTCGGTCCCGGCGAAGACGCCTCCGACCAGCACGAACACGAGGACCAGCCCGATGTTGAGCCAGGTTCCGGAGTCCATGGGCCGTCTCTCTCAGCTCGTGGGCGGGTCATGAGCACGTGGTACTGCACAACGAAGCCCGGCTCCGTGGAGTTCCTTCCCACGGCCCGGCGGGTGGCGGTCGCGGGAGGCCCCCCTGCCAGCCCGCTGCCTCCTGTGGCCTAGGCTCGCGGGGTGAGGACCGTGCGCACCTGGCCGACCCTGGGCGCCGCGCTGACCTACCTCGGGACGTCGTTCGGCACGTACCTCAAGGCGATCCTGCTGCTGCAGGGCTTGAGCGTGCTGCTCGTCTTCCCGGCGCTCGCCTGGCTGTTCGAGCTCGCGCTCGACCAGGCAGGGGTAGAGGCCGTGACCCAGCGGACGCTCGGTCAGGTCCTGCGCTCGCCCGTGACCGACCTGCTGATCCTCCTCATCGCAGCCCTCGCGTGCCTCGTGGTGCTCGTCCAGGTGGGGGCGCTGCTCGTGATCGCCCATCGCCTCGCGCACCGCGAGCCGGTCACGGTCCGCACGGTCGCCCGCGACCTGCTCGTGGCGGCGCGCAAGCTCCTCAGCCCGCAGGTGCTGCTGTTCGTGCCGTACTTCTTCGTGGTGCTGCCGCTCGGCAACGTCGGGATCGTGGCGACGGTCGTGCGCGGGATCCGCATCCCGCGGTTCGTCGTGGGCTCGCTGCTCGAGACCGACGTCGGGACGTGGCTCTACTACGGCTTCCTCGCCGTGGTGCTCTACCTGAACCTGCGCCTGGTGCTCACGCTCGCGGTGTTCGTGACGAGCGACGCGTCGGTCGCGGCCTCGATGGCGACGAGCTGGCGCCTCACGCGCTGGCACACGTGGCGGTTCGTGGTGCTCTTCGGGATCGTGCTCGCGGTCGCGGCGACGTTCCTGGTGGGCGTCGTGAACGTCGGCCTGGCCCCGACGCGCTTCACCGAGCGCGTCGCACCCGACGCGTCCCCGCTCGTCGCGGGGTTCTCGCTCGCGGTGGTGCAGATCGCGGTGTTCGTCGTGACGGGCTTCGTCGCCGCGATGCTCGCCCAGGTCGTGGTGGTCGCGCTGGGCGTCCGCCAGGGCGAGGGGCCCGACGGCGGAGCGATCCACTCCGCGCCCGCCGAGCCGGTCGCGGCCCGCCTGCACGGACCGCGATGGGTGCGTGTCGTCGTCGGGATCGCGGGCGTCGTCGCCCTCGCCGTCCTCTCGGTCCACAACACGTCGGTCATGACGGACATCGGCAACCGCAGCGAGACGCAGGTGATCGCGCACCGCGGGTACCCGTCACGCGGCGTCGAGAACACGATCCCTTCCCTGGAGGCGGCAGCCGAGGCACGCGCGGCGTACGTCGAGATCGACGTGCAGCAGGCCGCCGACGGCGGCATCGTCGTCGTCCACGACACGAACCTCGCGCGCCTCGCCGGCGTCGACCGCGACGTCTACGACCTGACGACTCCCGAGCTCACCGCGACGACCGTCCGGGCCCGGGGGCACGAGGCGTCGATCCCGACGCTCGAGGCGTTCGTCGACCGCGCCCAGGAGCTCGGCGTCCCGCTCCTCGTCGAGATCAAGCCCCACGGCCGCGAGTCCCCCGGGTACGTCGAGGACGTGGTCGCGCTGCTCCAGGCCAAGGGCGTCGCCGGCACGTACCTGGTGCAGTCGCTCGACAAGGACGTCGTCGAGCAGGTGGAGTCCCTCGCCCCGGAGATCGGGACGGGATACGTGCTCCCCGTGAACCTCGGGCGGCTGCCGGCGACGACCGCCGACTTCGTCGCGGTCGAGGAGTCGTCGTTCACGCCGTCGCTGCTCGCCGAGGCGCACGCGGCAGGCACGAAGGTGTTCGTCTGGACGGTCGACGAGCCCGCCGCGATGCGCGGCTACGTGCGCGAGGGGGTCGACGGGATCATCACGGATCTCCCGGAACGGGCCGCGCAGGAGCGGGACGCCGTCGTCGCCGACACCACGCTGTCCTCGCGACTGGAGGACGCGGTCCACGGGATCCTGTCGTGGTGAGCCGGGCGCGCGGTGTCCCCCGCTGGTGAGCAGCCCGTCGTGGCAGCCGGCTGGGACGTGCCGCAGCGCCTGGACGTCGTCTGGCGCTGACCGCGCCTACTGCGAGCCGCGACGCCGCGAACGGGCCAGGAGACCGGCTCCGGCACCGAGCGTGGCTAGCGCCGCCGCGGCGGTGGCCGCCGCCCCAGCGCCCGTCCCCGCCAGACCGTCGCCGAGAACGACGTCCGGCGCCGGCTCGTCGGGACCCAGGGGGTCGACGTCCGGCGCCGGCTCGTCGGCGACGGGTGTCGCCGCGACCCCGGCGAGGGGGGACGACGGGACAGCCACGTCCTCGGGGACGGCCTGCGCGACGGCGGGCACCGTGGTGAGCAGCAGCGTCAGGGCTGCTGCCGGGATGGTCGAGCTCTTCATGGTCGGCTCCTCCTCATGTGTGAGAGCGCCCGCAGGGCCGAGCACAGGTCCGGCGCGCGAGCGGCAGGACGACCATCAGTCCTGGGCGTGCACCACCATGACGGGCCCGGTCGCGCGGTGCAGCACCGACTGGCTGACCGAGCCCAGGACCGGCCCCAGCACCCTGCCGTGGCCCCGCGAGCCGAGCACGACGAGCGACGCCGTCGACCCGGCGACCTGAGCGATCGCGTCGGTGGGCACCCCTTCGACGACGTGGGTGCGAACCTCCAGGTGCGGCCCCATGGTGCGGGCCGTCCGAGCCGCCTCCCCGACGACTCGCTCGGCGCGCTCCACGTACGCCGGCCGAAGGTCGACCGGTGGTGCGAGGGGGCCGACCAGAAGATCCGCCGGGACGAGGTACGCCGAGACGAGCTCGAGGGGCACTCCCCGAAGCACTGCCTCGCGCGTACCCGCGCGCACCGCGGCCATCGAGTGCGGGGTGCCGTCGACCCCGACGACGACGGGCCCGGCGGTGGAGTGCTCCGTCCCCGGCGGGACCACGACCACGGGCACCGTCGAACGAGCGGCTACCCGGGTGCTGACCGACCCCAGGAACAGTGCACCGGACGCTCCCAGTCCTCGTGAGCCCACGACGACGAGCCCGGCCCCGTCCTGCGCCTGGTCCAGGAGCACGGAGGCCGCAGGTCCTTTGCAGGCCCAGGTCTCGACCGGGACCTCGGGTGCCGTCTCTCGCACGAGATCACCCGCACAGTCGAGTGCGACGTCGGCCTCCTCCTCGAGAGCGATCGGCGGCAGGCAGAAGCCGCCCGCGAAGACCGGGTCGTAGGTGGGGTGCGGGCAGGCGTGGATCACATGCAGCGGCGCCCCGCGCAGGCGGGCCTCGTGCACCGCCCAGATCAAGGCGTCCCTGCTCGTGCTCGAACCATCGATCCCGACGACGACGGGTTGGACGTCCACGACTTCTCCTTTCCTCGGCAGGCACTCACGGCCTGTCCTCTCTGCTTGTTCTTCACGGGTCGGCCGACGACGCCGGCCCCCTACGGCGTCGGGTACTTAGGTTCAGGTCCCTGCAGGAGCGGCGCTCGTGTGCTGGACGTGGTGCCATCCCGCGTCTCGAGCGGTCGCGGCCAGGAAGCAGGCACGGACGAACGCGAGCTGCAGGAACAGGTCGTAGCCGAGCTCGGGCAGCACGAGCGACGCGAGCACGCGCGCACGCGGCCCGGCGCCCCAGACCGTCACGAGTCGCTCAGCCACGAGCACCCCGCCCACCGCGAGCCAGAACGGGACGAACCGGAAGGCCCCGGCCGCCACCGTGAGGGCGGTGAGGACGACGAGGCTCATGAGCATGAGCGCCCCGAGCGCGATCATCGCCTGCTGCCCCACGTACCGCGCAGTGACCCGGGTGAACCCGTAGGCACGAAGGTTGTCAAGCATCCCCTTGTACCAGCGCACCCGTTGGCGGTGCAGGTCCCGAGCCGTCGGCATGAGCTCGGTCGTGCACGACATGCTCGTCGGGGAGGCGAGACCGTGTCCGAGGGTGCGCAGCGCGAGCGTCAGCTCCGAGTCCTCGGTGATGGCTCCCGGGTCGTAGACGGCCCCCGGGGGACCGGGAAGCCGCGCCCCACGGTGCCGTGCGACGTCGGCGAGCGCCTCGGTCCGGATGAGCGCGGCCGTCCCCGTGAGCACCGCGGTCCGCCCGGTCACGTCGATCTGCACCGCATAGCGCTCGTACTCGTTGGACTGGAGCTGCTCGAGCAGGGACCGCGGAGGCGTGCCACGGAAGACCCCTCCGACCGCGCCCAGGTCGGGACGTCCGTCGAGCAGTGCGAGCCCTTTCTCGACGAACGTCGGGGCGATCGAGGTGTCGGCGTCGAGGACCAGGACGTTCTCCGCGTCCACGGCGGACAAGGCCTGGTTGAGCGCCCCGGCCTTGCGGCCGGTGTTGCCCACGGTCTCCATGACGTCCGCCCCTAGCGCTCGTGCGACCTCGACGGTCCCGTCGGTGCTGTTGTCGGACACGACGAGCACGCGGTCGACGGGACGCGTCTGGGCCCGCAACGAGGCCAGGGTCGCGGGGAGCGCCTCGGCCTCGTCGTGCGCGGGGACGAGGGCGACGACTCGCGGAGCCGGCCGGCTCATCGCTGCGAGGCGTGCCGCCTGTGCAGCACGCGCGCGGTCGTCACGAGGGCGAGGCCTGCCACGATCAGTGTCCAGGCGCCCACCACGGTGTACCCGGTGGCCATCGCTCCTGTGGCCGCGAGCGCCGTTCCTGCCTGGGTCGTACCGAGCTGGTACATGGTTCCACCTCCGTTGTTTGGCTGGTGGAACCACCGTGCCCGAGCGAAGGCGGGGCTCAGGGCGGTCCGGGCACGGTCTGAGCGGACAGGGACGGCACGGTGAGCACGCCGCCTCGATCCGTGGGGTACGCGAGACGCGGGGCGTAGGGACCGGCCCCGGACGAGACGCCGAGACGCGTCGTGCCCGACGCCCGCGGGGCAGCTGCACTCCCGGACCGAGCGGCTAGAGCAGCCCGCCGATCTCCTCGCGTGAGCCGACACCGAGCTTGCGGAAGATCCGGTAGACGTGGTTGTCGACCGTCCTCTCGCTGACCACGAGCTGCTCGGCCACCTCGCGGTTGCTCAGTCTTGCCGCGACGAGCCGAGCAACCTCCAGCTCCCGCGCACTGAGCTCCTCGGTGGGGGTGAGCGCGGAGACCAGCAGGTCCAGCTCCTCTCCGGCGCTCGCCACCCGGGCTCGCAGCCGGGACGACTCCTCCGTCACCCGCGCCGTCGCTCCGTCCGCGCGGAGGATCCTGATCGCGACGACGTGGGCGCGGACGGCGAAGGTGACGAGCTGTCGTTCGAAGAGCTCGTCGACCGAGAGCAGGAGCTTCTCGACCGAGCGGTCGGCCGCGGCCCGCAGGTAGCGTCCGAGCGCGGGAAGAAGACTCCCCTGCGCCTCGACCGCGAGCCCGGCGACCCGCTCGGCACGACCGGCGTCCGGCCAGAGGTCCACGAGGATCGCCGCGTCGAACGTCGCCGCGAGGACATAGCCGCGATCGGCGAGCGACGAGACGTGATCCCATGCCGATCGCCCGGCCTCTCGCGCGTCGCGACCCGACTCCAAGGCCAGTGCGACGAGGAGTGGTGCCGGGCGCGCCAGGGGGGAGAACGCTGCCTCGAGCCGCATCGCATCGAGCTGGGAGACGAGCGACCGCGCACTGGGGACGTTCCGCTCGAGGAGCGACAGAGCGGATGCGAGGGCCAGCAGGCCGGCCCGGGTCGTCGGTCGCAGCGGCGCGGGAGCGCCGATCGCGAAGATGCTCGTCAGGTGCTCGCGCAGGGCTGTGAGCCGTCCTTGCAGGAAGAGCCCGAGCGCGACCACGTAGCCCTGCGGCTCGATCTGTCCCGGCTCGAGCGTCCCGCGCGCTTCGTCGAGGAGGCGCATTGACCGGTCTGTCGCCATCACGATCTCGCCCGAGACGAGCTGAGCCTGAGGCACGAGCGACGCGGTGTCCTGCCGCGGCGACGTCTCGGGCAGAGACACTGCGGAGAACTCCTGCCAGGCATCGACGGGGCGTCCCTGCGCGAGGAGCGACTCGCCCCGGACGAGCCGGACCACGTCGGCGACCTGGGTCAGGATCCCACCCGGTGCTGCCAAGGACTCGTCGTCCACCGGGTACGGCGCAGGAGCGGCCTCGTACCCCGTCGGAGAGCTGCCATGACCCGGCACCTCCGGTCCCGCGTCGCCCGGCCGCTCGAGGGCGACGACGAGCAGGACGTGCCGGGCGATCGCGTCGAAGAGCGAGGACTCGCGCTCCTCGACAGACTCGGAGAGCCGGGCGAGATCCGCCAGCGCCCCTTCCGGGTCGTGGAGCACGAGCGCCTGGTACCCCGCTTCCCAGGCCCGCACGAACGCGGCGAAGCGTGGGGGCTCCGCCCCGTCGTCGCGTCGCGACTCGTCGAGGACCTCGCGGATGACGGCCGACGGGGCCCCTTCGGTCAGGAGCGCGTCGAGGTACAGCACGGTGTTCCGGCTCGTCGGCTCGTGCCGCCACGCGTCACGGCTGACGAGGAGGCGGGTCGCCGAGCGCTCACGCAGGATCCGGCCGAGGATCGCCGAGGACTCGGGCGACGATGACCAGCGCATCGGCGAGCCGAGCACGGGCCGCCGGAACTCCGTCTCGGTGTCCCCTCCAGGGTCCAGGGCGGTCCCGATGGCGTCCAGGGCTCGGACACCTCGCGCGTCGTGCCCGATGTGCCGAAGGTGCTCCGCGAGCAGCGGGGGGAACAGGACCACGAGGGACCTGTCCTCCTCCTCGACGAAGCGCACGAGCCCGTGGTCGTCGAGCGCGACGACGGCCGACCACGGGAGCAACCGGCGGACCGTCCTGGCCTCCGACGGGCCGAGGACCGAGAGGATCCTCAGCGCGTCGCGTTCGTCGTCCCCCAGACCGTCGAGCAGGCGCCCGACGGTCACGGCCAGGGCCGGGGTCCACAGGTCGCGCCGTGAGACCCATCCGCCGGGCTGCTTCGTCAGGTGCCCGGCCCGCCGGGCCTCGAGCACGATCGAACGGGCGATGCCCGGCAGGCCCCCGGAGAGCGCGTAGACACGGCCCGCCACGTCAGAGTCCACCTGACCGCCGAGCAGCTCGGACGCCAGGCGGTGGACCTCCTCGAACGGCAGCACGGGGATCCACAGCACCGTGGCGTCGCGTCCCGCGAGCACGCGTTCGACCGGTCGGTTCCCGCGAGAAGAAGGGCGCACCGTGGCAACGACGCTCGCGCCCCGACGGGCGACCACGGTGGCGATCACCGCGGCCGATGCGTCGTCGAGCGCTTCGACGTCGTCGAGCAGGAAGAGCGCTCGCCCACCCGAGACGGCCCTGGTCACTCCGTCGACCGCGGTCGCCATCGCCCCCAGCGCGCCGGCCGGCCCCGTGACGAGGCCTGCGAGGACGAGCGACTCGAGAGGTCGCTCGGCGGCTCCGCCGAGCCCGGGGACCGACACCACGCTCCACCCGTCGTCCTCCGCCGCGTCCCGCACCTGCGCGAGGAGCGTGGAGCGTCCCGACCCCGGGAGCCCGACCACGGTGACGGACGTCCCCGCCTCGACCGCGTGGCGGACGACGTCGAGGACGGGCGCGCGGGAGACGGGTGCGCTCATCGATCAACCATAGGGAGCGAGGTGCGACCCTGCCTGCGGTGCGCTCGGCCGTGCTCTTCGAGGTACGCGCAGCTCACGCCCGCGGCGGACCGGCGGGGGCCATCACCGCCCGTGGCTGGTCCCCGCCCGGACGTCGTCACGGCCGGGTGCCGTCAGGCCCCGATCCCGTCGAGGAACCGGATCGCCCGCTCGGTGAGGAGGCGTGCCGCGTGCTCGTCGTAGGAGGGCAGGCTCGCGTCGGCGAACAGGTGCTGGTCGCCCGGGTAGAGGAACAGCTCGGCCTCGCCCGGCGCCGCCTCGACCAGCGCGCGGGCCGCATCGAGGTCTCCCTCGTCCACGAAGAACGGGTCGGCGTCCATGCCGTGGACCTGCGCGGGCACGCCGAGCGGCCACCCGTCGTCGCTGAACTCGGACGTGGGCACGCACGAGGAGAAGAGCAGCGCGCCCTGGGCGCCCTCGCGGGTCTGGGCGAGCATCTGCGCGGGCACCACGCCGAGCGAGAACCCCGCGAAGACGAGCTCCTCGGGCAGCCCGTCGGCCACCGCCACGCCGCGCTTGCGGATCGTGTCGAACCCGATCTCCCTCACGTACGCCATGCCGCTGTCGATGTCGGGGAACGTCCTGCCCTCGTAGAGGTCCGGCAGGTAGACGGTGTTGCCCGCCTCGCGGAGGGTCTCGGCGAACGCCTCGACCCCGGGCGTCAGTCCGAGCGAGTGGTGGAAGAGCAGTACCTCGGCCATGTGCGGGTTCCTTCCGGTCGCGGGCGCCGGGGCGGCGCCGCCTCCTCGATCATCGCGCAGTGCACCCACACGCGCCGGGCGTCGGGGGCGGCCCGTCCGGCCGCCATCGACCCCCACTGGCCCCGCTGGCCCCCGCTGGCCCCGCCAGTGCCCGTCACCGCCCGAGCGCCACCGGCCCCAGCCGCCGCAGCAGCGCGAGGCGGCTCGCGGTCCGCTCGACGTCGAGCGCCACGCCCTCCTCGCCGTGGCGGCGGAGCGTCTCGTCGGGATCCTGGTGGGCCAGGACGTGCAGCGGCACGTCACGGTCGCACAGCACGTCGACGAGGTTCGCGAACCGTTGCCCCGTGTCGGGGGCCTGCGCGCCCAGGGCGGGGACGCCGTCGAGCACGACCGTCCCGAAGCGCTCTGCGAGGTGCAGGACGTCCGAGACCGCGGTGCGCCCCGCGCACCAGTGCCCGAACCCGAGCCACACGACGTCCCCCCGGACGGCGAGGACCGGGTGCTCGCGCGAACCGATGGGGACCGTCGTCGCCTCTGCCGCCCCGGGGCGGTCGAGCCCCGCGGCCGCGAGCCGGGCATCCGTGGCGGGCCACACGAACGAGCCGCCCCGGAAGCCGGCCACGTCCTCGCTCGGCGCTCGCCGGTGGTCGCGGTGCCCGCCGACCTCGACGACGTCGAGCCTCGCGGTGAGCAGGTCGATCGTCGGGACGAACAGGTGGTGGTACGCGGGGCTCGGCATGAGGCCCGACGGCGGGTAGTTCGACGTCAGGACCACCCGCACGCCGCGCGCGTCGAGCGTCCGCACGGCGCGCGCGACGAGCATGGCGTCGCCCGCGTCGTGCACGTGGAACTCGTCGAAGCAGACCAGGTCGGCGTCCCCGAGGATCGCGTCGAGCGCGGCGTCGATCGACCCGCGGTGGAAGCGTTCGCCGTGCAGGCGGCGCAGGAAGTCGTGGAAGTGCACGCGCACCGCGCGGGTGCCGGGGCCGGGACCGCTACCGCTACCGAGGGCGAGCCGTCCCACGGTCGCGTGGAACACGTCCATGAGCCAGGTCTTGCCCCGGCCCACGGGCCCCCAGAGATAGAGGCCGCTCAAGCAGTCCGTGGCAGGTTCGGCGAGCCGGGCCGCGAGGGCGTCGAGGGCCTCGACCGCGGGGGCCTGGCCGGGATCGAGGGAGAAACCGCGTCGCGCGGCGTCCTGCCCGACGGCGTCACGCACCGCGCGCGACGGGCGGTCGCCCTCGTCGAGGGCCGGGGAACGCGTCGGGTGACCGACCGGGAGATCGCGCGGGTCGCCCGTCGCCAGTTCCTCGTCCACGCGTCGAGGGTACGCGAGCCTCCTGGGCTCCCCTGGACGCGGCACGGACCGGTCGTCAGAAGTGAGCCGGGTGGAACCCCGGGGTACTTCTGACGACCGGTCCGTGGTGCTGCTGCTCGCGCCGCAGCGGGCGAGCCCGTGGTGCGAAGGTCAGGCGAGCGCCTTGGCCTTGAGCGAGGCGAACTCGTCGGGCGTGATGGTGCCCGCGTCGAGGAGCGACTTGGCCGTGGCGATCTGGTCGGTCGGTGACTGACCCCCCGTCGCGACCTCGCGGATGTACGAGTCGGCCTGCGCCTTGGCGGCGCTGGCCGCGGCGAGCTGCCGCTCGGTCATGCCCTTGCCGCGGGCGATGACGTAGATCAACGCCGTGAGGAACGGGAAGATGACCAGCGCGACGATCCACAGCGCCTTCCACCACCCGTTGAGCGTGTGGTCACGGAAGAGATCCCCGAGGATCTGGAACAGAACCATCAGGTAGGCGATGAAGACGAAGGACCAGATGAGCAGCCAGAAGAAGTCCCAGAAATCCATGTGAAGCCCCGTTCGGAGTGCCGTCAGCGCTCGCGGCGCGCGAGGACGCTGACGTCAGGCTACTGAGGGGACGTTGTGCGCGCGCGGTGAAGAGACGTCGAATCCGGGTGAACTCGCTCAGACCTGCCGACTCCCCCGCATGCGGGACTTTCCCGCCATGGCCGGCCCGGCCACGAATCCCACCCGGGGCGGCCCGAGGACGAGCATGCGGTTGTCGTGGATCGAGCATGCGGTTGTCATCAAGAATCCGACGAATCACGACGACAACCGCATGCTCGACGCCGCCCGCCGACCAGCGGGGACCGCTGCGTCAGCCCTGCGCCTCGCGAGCGACGAGCAGCACCGTGGACCACGAGACCGCGGGCAGCTCGACCGTCAGGACGCCGCCCTCGACCGACAGGTCCTCCCGGGCGACGGGCACCACGCGGTCCGGCTCGTCGGCCGTGTTGGCGTCGTACGGGTCCTCGCTCGTGAGCGTCGAGGCCTCGGACACCACGAGCGCTCCGAACGCGGCAAGGTCCACATCGACGGTGACGGGCTCCGTGGGGTTGCGGTTGACCAGGAACACGGCGAGCCTCCCGGCAGCCTCGTCCCACGTCGCGACCGCGTCGACCGAGGGGACGTCGCCGTGCTGCGCGGTCGGGAACGTCGGCGAGACCGGCTCGACGCGCAGGACCGTGCCCTGCGCGAGCGCCGACGCCTGCGCGAACGGATAGAAGATCGTCTGGCGCCACGCCCGCCCGCCGGGCTCGGTCATGATCGGCGCGATGACGTTGACGAGCTGCGCCTGGCTGGCCGAGGTCACGCGGTCGCTGTGCCGCAGCAGCGAGACGAGCATGTTGCCGACCACGACCGCGTCGGCCGCCGAGTACCGGTCTTCGAGGAGCACCGGGCCCACGGGCCAGTCCGCGCCCTGCGGGGGGACCGACGCCGCACGGGACTGGTACCAGACGTTCCACTCGTCGAACGAGAGGTCGATCTGCTTGTCGGACTTCTTGACGGCCTTGACGTGGTCTGCGGTCGCCACGACCGAGTCGACGAACCGGTCCATGTCCACCACGGAACCCAGGAACGAGTGCAGGTCGTCGCCCTTGATCTCGTAGTACCGGTGCACCGAGATGTAGTCGACCTCGTCGTAGGTCTCGGTCAGGACGACGCGCTCCCACTCGCCGAACGTCGGCAGGTCGGGAGCCGACGACCCGCACGCGACGAGCTCGAGGCGGTCGTCCACGAGGCGCATCGCGCGGGCCGTCTCGGACGCGAGGCGCCCGTACTCGGAGGCCGTCTTGTGCCCGACCTGCCACGGACCGTCCATCTCGTTGCCCAGGCACCACATCGTGATCCCGAACGGCTCGTCGGCGCCGTTCGCACGACGTCGCTCGGAGAGCGCCGTACCGCCCGCGATGTTGGTGTACTCGAGCAGGTCGAGGGCCTCCTGGACGCCTCGGGTCCCCAGGTTCACGGCCATCATGGGCTCGATCTCGGCCTTGTCCGCCCAGCGGAGGAACTCGTGGAGCCCGAACGTGTTGGGCTCGAGCGTGTGCCACGCCAGGTCGAGCCGCGCGGGGCGGTCCTCGACCGGCCCCACACCGTCCTCCCACCGGTAGCCCGAGACGAAGTTCCCGCCCGGGTACCGGACGGTCGAGACCCCGAGCTCGCGGACCAGGTCCAGGACGTCCCCGCGGAAGCCGTCGGCGTCCGCCGTCGCGTGCCCCGGTTCGTAGATCCCGGTGTAGACGCAGCGCCCCAGGTGCTCGACGAACGAGCCGAACGTGCGGCGCGAGACGGGCGCGACCCGGAAGTCGGGGTTGAGGACCATTCGGCCGGCGAGCATGGGGGGAACTCCGTTCGGGACGAGGGATGGAGCACAAGGGTGCAGGGGCGGACCGTCCGGCCCGACGGGTCAGGAACGCGGCCCGGGAGGCACCGACGTGCTGGCGCGGACCACGAGCTCGACCGCGACCTCGTGGACCTTTCCGGGGGTCGGCCGGCGGCCGGCGATCTGCTCGAGCAGCAGGTCGACGCAGAGCTGGCCGACCTGGTCGAAGTGCTGACGGACGGTCGTCAGGGGCGGCCACACGTACTCGGCCACGTCGATGTCGTCGAAGCCCGCGACGGACACGTCTCCGGGGATCGAGATGCCCCGCTCCTGGAAGGCTCGCATGAGCCCCATCGCCATCTGGTCGTTGGCGCAGAGGATCGCCGTGATCTCGTCCGGGATCCTGTCGGCGAGGACCGCTCCCAGGCGGTAGCCCGAGGCCGGTGTCCAGTCGCCGTGGTAGACCGGCGGGACGGGGGCGCCGTTCGCGACGAGGGCGGCCTCCCACGCGTCGCGGCGGACACGGGTCGCGTTGCCGTTGGGCGGGCCGGCGACGTGCCACACGGTCTTGTGACCCAGCCGGAGCAGGTGCTCGACGGCCTTGGTCACGCCGCTGGCCTGGTCCGTCATGACGAGCGGGTAGGACGTCTCGAGGACGTCGTCGGTCACGACCACGGGCACGCCCGGTGCGAACATCACCGACGAGCGCTCGAGGATCTCGCTCTCGACCACGATCAGCCCGTCGACGTTCTGCGCGGCGAGCTGGGCCATGGCCGCGCTCACGCCGCCCGCCGTCGGGCTGTCGAGCGAGATGAGGTTGGTCGAGTACCCGTGGGCCTTGGCCGCGAGCGCGAGCGCCTCGACCGTCTTGACGTCGCCGAAGCGCGAGAGCGAGAACGCGACGACTCCGATCGCGCCGAAGCGTCCCGTCGTCAGAGCCCGGGCGGCGGCGTTGGGCCGGTAGCCGACCGAGCGCATGGCCTCGAGGACCTTGGTGCGGGTGGACGCCTCGACGTTCGGTGAGCCGTTCGAGACGCGCGAGACCGTCTGGGGCGAGACGCCCGCGACCGCTGCGACGTCGACCATGGTCGGCACCCTGCCGTGCCGCGTCGCGGGTGAATCGGTCATGGGGGTCGCACTCCTTCGTTCCGGACCTGTGGGCAGAACTGTAGCCGACATCACGGTTGCGCAACCATTCGTCACGCCTTGTAGCGCCCACTCCCCTTCTGTGCACGACGCCGAAGCGGCTTGACCGCTCGAATCTGACGTGTGATGCTGGGCACCAAGCGCATGGTTGCGCAAACATGATTGCCCGAATCGAGGAAGATGACGATGACGTCCGTGACGACCAGCGCGCCGCCCCGCAAGGCCCGGCGCGCCAAGGCTCCCCCCGAACGACGCGAGTGGACAGGACTCGCGTTCGTCCTCCCCTTCCTCGCAGTGTTCGTCTTCGCGATCGTCGCCCCGCTCTTCTACGCGGTCTACCTCTCGTTCTTCCAGGACCGGCTCGTGGGAGGTTCCTTCTTCGCCGGCTTCGCGAACTACGCCCAGGCGCTGACCGACCCGCTGCTGCACGTCGGCCTCGGGCGGGTCCTCCTGTTCTTCGCGGTCCAGGTCCCGATCATGCTCGGCCTCGGACTCTTCGCGGCCCTCGCGATCGACTCGGGCCGGCTGCGGGCCAAGGGCGCGTTCCGCATCACGCTCTTCCTCCCCTACGCGGTCCCCTCGGTCGTCGCGGCCCTCATGTGGGGCTACATGTACGGCAACGAGTTCGGGCTCATCCGCCAGATCGGCGACGCGATCGGCCTCGCGACCCCGGACCTGCTGTCCGCGTCGTGGGTCCTGGTCGCGATCGGCAACATCGTCACGTGGTCGTTCGTGGGCTACAACATGCTGATCCTGTACTCGTCGCTGCGCTCGATCCCCACCGAGCTCTACGAGGCCGCGGAGATCGACGGAGCCGGCGCGATCCGGACCGCCTTCTCGATCAAGCTCCCCGCGCTGCGCCCCGCGCTGCTCCTGACGACGATCTTCTCGGTCATCGGGTCGTTCCAGCTCTTCAACGAGCCCAACGTCCTGAGGGCCCTGGCCCCCACCACGATCAGCAGCTACTTCACGCCCAACATGTACGCGTACAACTTGGCGTTCAACGGTCAGCAGTACAACTACTCGGCCGCCGTGGCGATCATCGTCGGCGCGGTCACCGTCGTCGTCGCAGCCCTCGCGCAACGACTGAGCCGAGCAGGAGAGAAGTGATGACGCAGACCAGCACCGTGCAGGCGTCGCAGGAGGCCCCGGTCAAGAAGACCAGGACCGGTCGCCGCCGCCCCGCCTCCTCGTCCCGGGCACGCACCTCGCCCACCCTGTCCATCCTCATGACGCTCATGCTGCTCTACGCCGTGGTGCCGCTGCTCTGGCTCGTCATCAACAGCACCAAGACCAACGGCGGGCTGTTCAACTCGTTCGGCCTGTGGTTCGCGGACGACTTCGCGCTCGGCGAGAACCTCACCAAGCTGTTCTCCTACCAGGGCGGCATCTACTCGAACTGGCTCCTCAACACCGTGCTCTACGCGGGCGTCGGCGGGGTCGGAGCCACGATCCTCGCCACGCTCGGTGGCTACGGGCTCGCGAAGTTCTCGTTCCCCGGTCGCAAGTGGGTGCTCGCCGGTGTGATCGGTGCCATGACGGTCCCGCTCACGGCCCTCGCGGTCCCGACGTTCCTGATGTTCTCCCGCCTCGGGCTGGTCAACACGGCCTGGGCCGTGATCATCCCCGCGCTCGCGAGCCCGTTCGGCCTGTACCTCATGTACGTCTACTCGCAGGACTCGGTGCCCGAGTCCCTGCTCGAGGCCGCGCGCCTCGACGGCGCGAGCGAGCTGCGGACCTTCCTGTCGGTCTCGCTCCGGCTCCTGACCCCGGGCTTCATCACCGTGCTGCTCTTCACGGTCGTGGCGACCTGGAACAACTACTTCCTGCCGCTCATCATGCTCACCGACCCCAAGCTCTACCCGCTCACGGTGGGACTGAACCAGTGGAGCGCGCAGGCAGGCTCCTCCGGAGCGAGCGAACCGGTCTACAACCTCGTGCTCACCGGGTCGCTCGTCGCGATCATCCCCCTGATCATCGTCTTCCTCTTCCTCCAGAGGTACTGGCAGTCCGGCCTCGCGGCCGGTGCGGTCAAGCAGTAGCACCACCCCCACGTCGGCTCCCCGACGGACCCCTCTCCACACCGAAGTGAAAGGTAGTCACCCCATGAGGATCACCCGCGCCCGCGGAGCCGCGGTCACCGCTGCAGCACTCACCCTCACGCTCACGCTCGCCGCCTGCTCGGGCGGCAGCGACGGAGGCAGCACGGACGGCGGCGGCGGTGGCGGCGACGTCACGGCAGCCGACATCGACGCAGCCCTCGACGCCGAGGGCACCACGACCCTGCAGTACTGGAGCTGGGTCCCGAACCTCCAGCCCACGGTCGACCTCTGGAACGAGGCCCACCCGAACATCCAGGTCGAGCTGACCAACGCCGGTCAGTCGGCCGACCAGTACACCAAGCTGCAGAACGCGATCAAGGCGGGCTCCGGCGCACCGGACCTCGCGCAGATCGAGTACTTCGCGCTCCCCCAGTTCGCGCTGGGCGAGTCCCTCGTCAGCCTCGACGACGTCGGCCTGTCCGACCTCGAGTCCGACTTCACGGCCTCCGCGTGGGAGCAGGTCGCCGCAGGCGACGGGCACTACGCGTTCCCCCAGGACACGGGCCCCATGGTCATGTTCTACCGGGCGGACATCCTCGAGCGCCTGGGCGTCGAGGCCCCGACGACGTGGGACGAGTTCCTCACGGTCGCGCGCGCCATCAAGGCCGACAACCCCGAGAACTTCATCGCGTCGATCGACCCGGGTGACGCGGGCGGCGTGGACTCGCTGATCTGGCAGGCCGAGGGCCGTCCGTTCTCGGTCGAGGGCACGGACGTCAACATCTCGTTCGACGACGAGGGCACGCAGAAGTTCACCGAGCTCTGGGACACCCTGATCTCGGAGAAGCTCGTCGACGTCGCGGGCGGCTGGAACGACGCGTTCTGGCGCTCGCTCGACTCGGGCCGCTACGCCATGTGGATGACGGGCGCCTGGGCTCCGGGCTCGCTCGAGACCAACGTCCCCTCCACGGCAGGCAGCTGGAAGGCCGCGACCATGCCCGTGTGGGAGGCCGGCACCCCGGCCAACGCCGAGAACGGCGGCTCGGGCACGGCAGTGCTCGCGAAGAGCGAGAACAAGGCGGCGGCCCTGGCCTTCGCCCGCTGGCTCAGCACGGACTCCGAGGCCGTCCAGGCCCAGGTCGACGCGGGCCTCTTCCCCTCGACGAGCTCGATCATGGCCGACACCGACTTCCTCGGCGCCACGTCCGACTTCTTCGGCGGCCAGGCCGTCAACGAGGTCTTCGTCCAGGCGTCCAAGGACGTCAGCTCGGGCTGGCAGTACCTGCCCTTCCAGGTCTACGCGAACTCGGTCTTCGGTGACACCGCGGGCCAGGCGTTCAGCAACGCGACGCCCATCGCCGACGGCCTGACGGCCTGGCAGGACCAGATCACCACGTACGGCAACGGGCAGGGATTCAAGGTCACGAACGACTGACCTGCCCGGTGGGCCGGGCAGGCAGCCCGGCCCACCGACCCGACGCCGGCGTGCGCAGCACGACGCACGCCGGCGTCCCCCTTCCGGGGCGCGAGAGACGCCGCCCCGGTCGACGAGAGATCGAGGAGCACCCATGTCATCGACCCCCACACCGCACCGTTGGTTGCGGTGGCCCGAGGACCGCGCGACGCCGCGCCTCGGCTTCGGAGCGGACTACAACCCGGAGCAGTGGCCCCGTGAGGTGTGGGCCGAGGACGTGCGGCTCATGCGGGCCGCCGGGGTCAACATCGTCTCGGTCGCGATCTTCTCGTGGGCCCGGCTCCAGCCGACGGCCGACACCTGGGACTTCGCCTGGCTCGACGAGATCATGGACCTGCTGCACGCGAACGGCATCGCGGTGGACCTCGCGACCGCGACCGCCTCCCCTCCCCCGTGGCTCACGACCGCCCACCCCGAGATCCTGCCCGTGACCGCGAACGGCGAGACCCTGTGGCCCGGAGCGCGCCAGCACTGGCGCCCCACCTCCCCCGTCTTCCGCGAGCACGCGCTGCGGCTCGTGCGCACCATGGCCGAGCGCTACGGCGACCACCCGGCGCTCACCGCGTGGCACGTGTCGAACGAGCTGGGCTGCCACAACGTCTACGACTTCAGCGACGACGCGGCGGGCGCGTTCCGCGACTGGCTGCGCGAGCGCTACAGCACGCTCGACGAGCTCAACCACGCCTGGGGCACCGCCTTCTGGTCGCAGCGCTACAGCGCCTGGGACCAGATCCTGCCCCCGCGCCTCGCGGCCTCGCACCCCAACCCCACGCAGCAGCTCGACTTCAAGCGCTTCTCGTCCGACGCGCTCAAGTCGTACCTGCGCGCCGAACGCGACGTCCTGCGCGAGCTGACCCCCGACGTCCCGGTGACCACGAACTTCATGGTCATGGGCGAGACCAAGGGCATGGACTACGTCGACTGGGCCGACGAGATCGACTTCGTGTCCAACGACCACTACGTCCTGCCGGGCGTCCAGGCCCACGACGAGCTTTCGTTCTCCGCGAACCTCACGGGCCACATCGCGGGCGGTCTGCCCTGGTTCCTCATGGAGCACTCGACGAGCGCCGTGAACTGGCAGCCGATCAACGTCGCCAAGAAGCCCGGCGACCTGGTCCGCGACTCCCTGACCCACGTCGCCCACGGCGCCGACGCCGTCTGCTTCTTCCAGTGGCGCCAGTCCCGCGCGGGCGCCGAGAAGTACCACTCGGGCATGGTCCCGCACGCCGGTGAGGACAGCGAGGTGCACCGCACGGTGCGCGAGCTCGGAGCGACGCTGGGCGCGCTCGCGGAGATCGCGGGCTCGGAGCAGGTCCCCGCGCGGGCCGCGATCCTGTTCGACTGGGAGTCCTGGTGGACGAGCGAGCTCGACTCGCACCCCAACAACTCGCTGCGGTACCGCCAGGAGGCCCTCGACTGGTACTCGGCGTTCCTCGCCGCGGGAGTGCGCGCCGACGTCGTCCCGGCCCGCGCCGACCTCTCGGGGTACGACGTCGTCGTCGCCCCCGTGCTGCACGTCGTGCCGGGCGTGCTCGCCGAGCGCCTCCAGGCCTTCGTCGAGGGGGGCGGCCACCTGGTGACGACCTACTTCTCGGGCATCGTGGACCAGAACGACCACATCCACCTGGGCGGCTACCCGGGCGCGTTCTCCGACCTCCTGGGCATCCGGGTCGAGGAGTTCGCCCCGCTGCTCGAGGGCGAGACGGTCCTGCTCGACGACGGCAACGAGGGCTCGCTGTGGTCCGAGCCGATCACGGTCACGGACGCCTCGGTCGAGGTCCTCGCCTGGTACAAGACCGGCGAGCAGGGCGGGCGCCCCGCCATCACGCGCCGGCCCGTCGGCTCGGGCTCGGCGACCTACGTCTCGACGCGCCTGGGCACGGGCCTCGAGCCGCTCGTGCGCTCGCTCCTCGACGACGCGCACCTCCCGGGCGACCTGCCCGCCACGGTCCGCGGCAAGGTCGAGCTCGCGGTCCGCGGGACCGACGAGCACGAGTTCTGGTTCCTCATCAACCGCACGGCCGAGCAGGTGGACGTCGACGGCGTCACGGGGGACGTTCTCGTCGGCCGACGCTCGGGCGGAGCACCGGACGCGACGGTCGTCCTCGCACCGCGCGGCGTGGCCGTCCTGCGCCGCCCGAGGGGCTGAGGGCCGGGCGCCCCACCCGACCAGCACGACCAGCACCGACGCACGACCCGCACCACCAGCACGACCCCCGCGTCGACGACCGGCGCCTGCCGCACCCCGGCAGGCGCCGGCCCGTGGCGTGCACGACGCCAGGTTCGCAGAGAAGCGAGAGAGAGGCAGTTCAAGGATGAACGCAGGAGCATCGAGGAGGTGGCTCGCCGCACTGAGCGTCGCCGCCGTGACCCTGAGCTGTGGTGCGCTGAGCGCCACGGCCCAGGCGGCGCCGTCGGGCGGTGCGCTCGCCACGGGCGTGACCGCAGCCGCCGCGGACACTGCCGCTGTACCCGGCGTGACCGTACGCCCCGACCCGAGCTACGCCGGCAAGGCCTTCGAGGGGTGGGGGACGAGCCTCGTCTGGTTCGCCAACGCCACGGGCGACTACCCCGACGAGGTCCGCGACAAGCTCGCGGACATGGTGTTCGGTGACGAGGGGCTCAACCTCAACATCGCGCGCTACAACGTGGGCGGCGGGCACGCGCCCGACGTCACGGACTACCTGCGCGCGGGCGGCGCGGTCGAGGGGTGGTGGAACGCGCCCGAGGGCACGACCCGCACCGACGTCGACTGGTGGGACCCCGAGGACCCGGCCGACTGGAACGAGGACGCCGACGCGACCCAGCGCTGGTGGGTCGACCGCATCAAGGATGACGTCGACACGTGGGAGACGTTCAGCAACTCCCCGCCCTACTTCATGACGCCCAACGGCTACGTCTCGGGCAGCTTCAACGCGACCGACGACCAGCTCAAGACCGAGAGCATCGACGACTTCGCGGCGTACATGGTGGGCGTGACCGAGCGGCTCGAGAAGGCGCACGGGATCGAGGTCGGCACGATCGACCCGTTCAACGAGCCCAACACCAACTACTGGCGGACCACGCTGGACTCCTCGGGCAAGCCCACGGGCGGGCGCCAGGAGGGTGCCCACATGGGCCCCGCGCTCCAGCAGAAGGTCATCAACGCGCTCGACGCGGCGCTCGAGGGTGCCGACACCTCGGCCGGCATCGCGGCCATGGACGAGACCAACCCCGGGACGTTCACGACCAACTGGAACGCGTACCCGGCCGACGTCAAGGCCAAGGTCGACCAGCTCAACGTCCACACGTACGGCACCGGGCAGCGCACCGCGGTGCGCGACATCGCCAAGGGCGAGGGCAAGCGCCTGTGGATGAGCGAGGTCGGCGGGTCCTGGAGCAGCACCGGGCAGGACTTCGTGAGCATGGAGTCCGGCCTGGGCAGCGCCCAGCACATCGCGGACGACCTGCGCGAGCTCGAGCCCTCGGCGTGGGTGTTCTGGCAGCCCGTCGAGGACTACACCAACATGGCTCCCGGCGGCGAGAGCGCCGAGGGCGCGAACTGGGGCGAGATCCAGATCCCCTTCGACTGCACCGCCGAGGACACGCTCGAGACGTGCCCGATCTACACCAACACCAAGTACCAGACGACGCAGAACTTCACGCACTTCATCGCGCCCGGTGACCACCTGATCGGGGTCGACGACACCAGCAGCACGGCAGCCGTGTCCGCCTCGGGCGACGCGGCGACCGTGGTCCACGTCAACAGCACGACGTCGGAGCGCGCCGTCACGCTCGACCTGTCCGGGTTCGGCAGCATCGAGGACGGCGCGACCGTCACGCCCTTCGTCACGAGCACCGCGGGGACCCTCGTCGAGGGCACCCCGGTCGTCGTGGGGTCGGGAACGGCCACGCTCACGGTCCCGGCCGAGTCCGTCACGACCTTCGTGGTCGACGGCGTCGCGGGGGTCGCGCAGGACGCCGCCCTGGTCCAGGACGGCCACGTCTACCGCCTCCAGGGCGTCCAGTCCGGCAAGTCCCTCGCCCCCGCGGCGAGCGGCTCGGGCGTCGTGATCCGCACGAACGACGCGGCCGCCCCGGCCCAGGTGTGGGAGCTCACGCCGCTCGGCGCCCCCGAGGGCTCCGGCTCGCACACGACCCGCTACGCCGTGACGTCCGCGGCGAACGGCAAGCAGCTCGCGGTCGTCCCCGACGGCACGGCCGTCCTGGTCGACGCGGCGGCGCAGCCCGCCACGACCGCGCAGTGGATCCTCTCCACGACCGGCGACGAGACCTACACGCTCGTCAACGCCGCGAGCGGGCGCGTGCTCGAGGTCGGCGGCCAGTCCTCGACGGACGGCGCGACGGTGTCCACGTACACCGCGAACTCGGGCCAGAACCAGCGCTGGCGCCTGACCGACGAGACCGTGGTCGGTACGACCCCGGTCGAGGCGTTCACCGTGCCGGGGACCGTCCCGACCCTGCCGACCACGGTCGTGCCCGTCTACCGCGACGGCGCCCGCGGCACCCTGCCCGTGACGTGGGACCTCCCGGCCGAGTCTGCCTGGGCCACGGCCGGGACCGTCGAGGTCCAGGGCACCGTCACGACCCCCGGGGGTCCCGTGACCGCCACCGCGGAGGTCGTCGTCGACACCCTGACCGCGACGCTGCCCGCTCGCGCCAAGGCGTACGCGGGCGGCACGCCCGTCCTTCCCGCCACGGTTCCCGCGGTCACCGCGAGCGGCCGCCAGGTCGAGCGCCCCGTGACCTGGGAGACCGCCCCCGCGGGTGCGTTCGCCGAGGTCGGCGTCGTCGAGCTCGCCGGGACGGCCGACTCCGGGCTGGGCGAGCTCCTGCCCGCGACGGTCCGCGTCCAGGTCACGGCCGCGGTCGACGAGGGAGCCACGTCCGCTCCCGGGACGACCGCCTCGGCGACCTTCACCGAGCCGGGCTACTCGGCCTCGGGGATCGTCAACGGCAGCACCACGGACAAGGCGTGGTCCAACTGGAAGTCCTCGGACAAGAACGCCACCGACACCCTCACGGTCACGCTTCCCGCGGACCGCGACGTCACGCACGTCGTCACGACCTTCTACCGTGACGGCTCGACCGCGAGCTGGGCCCAGAGCCTTCGGGTCCAGGCCCTGGTCGACGGCGTCTGGAAGGACGTCAGCGCGTCGGTCGCGGTCAGCGGCGACACGAGCCGCGCCCCCGTGGTCGACGTCCCCGTGGACGTGCGCACCTCGGCCGTGCGGGTCGTCATGACCGCGCGGCCCAACACCCACATGGTCGTGAGCGAGGTGCAGGTCCTCGCCAAGGCGCCGGGCACGTCCTCGGACGCCGCGCTGTCGGGCCTGACGGTCGACGGCGAGGCCGTCGCCGGGTTCGACCCCGCGACGACGAGCTACCAGGTGCTGACCGAGGCCGGCGCGACGCCCGTCGTGGCCGCGGTCGCGGCCGACCCGTACGCCGTGGTCACGGTGCGACAGCCCGGCGAGGTCGCGGCCGGTTCGACCGCGACCGCCACGGTCGACGTGACGGCCGAGGACGGGACGACGTCGACCTCGACGATCGCGTTCGTGACCCAGGCCGACCTGGGGGTCGAGTCGACCGTGCGCGCCCAGTGCACCGGACGCACCGCAACCCTGTCCGTCCGAGCCGTCAACACCAGCGACGTCCCGCTCGACATCACCCTCACCACCCCCCTCGGCACCAAGACCTTCCAGGCCGTAGCCCCCGGAAAGTCCGCCAGCCAGACCTTCTCCGCCCGCGCCCAGACCCTGACCGCAGGCACCACCACCGTCACCGCCACCCGCACCGACGGCACCACCCACACCCAGCAGATCGACCACCCCACCACCACCTGCTGACCCCACCCCACCCCACCCACCACGGCGCGCCACCCACCCCGGGCGGCGCGCCGTGCGCACACCCGCACCCCGACCATGCGACACGCTCAGCGTCGCCGGTGCACCCGTGGGATGCTCGACGACATGCCCGCCGTGCCCGATTCACCCCATCTAGACCGCGACGTGGAGCGGGCCCCGAGGAATACTGAAGCGGTGACCGAGGCCCAGGCGATCTTCGAGCTGGTCGAGGCGGGGCTCGGCTCCCCGACCGCCGACGAGTCCTTCGACCGCTTCGCGCGCCTGGCCATGCGCCAGCTCGGCGTCCCGACCGCCGCGGTGTCGTTGGTCCTCGCCGACGAACAGGTCTACCCCGGGGCCCACGGGCTGCCGGAGGACATCCAGGCGAGCCGGCGCATGCCGTTGACCCACTCGTTCTGCCAGCACGTGACGAACGACCGCGAACCGCTCGTCGTGCCGGACACCCGCAAGGACAGCAGGGTCTGGGACAACCCCGCGATCCCCGACTTCGGCGTCCTGGCCTACGCGGGCTTCCCGATCCTCGACCAGCGCGGCCGCGTCGTCGGGACCCTGTGCGCCATGGACGACGAACCGCACGACTGGACCGAGTCGGACCTCGCGACCCTCGCCGACCTCACGGCCGCCTGCACGTCCGAGCTGCGGCTGCGCATCGCGCACGAGCGGGCCACCCGGATGCAGAACCTCGCCATCCAGGCGACGCGTCGCAACCGCCTGCTCCTCATGCTGAGCGAGGCCTTCGCGGACGCGACCTCGGTCCAGGACGTCGGCGAGACGCTCGCCTACGTCGCCTCCTCGGCGATCGGAGCCCGGTACGCGGGGCTCGCGGTCGTGGACCCGTCGCGCAAGAGCCTGACGTACACGAGCATGGACCACCTCGAGCCCGGGCTCGCCCCCTCCTACCGCTACGCGCGGATCGACGACCCGGACCGGGTCGTGTCGTACGTGGCGCGCACCCAGGAGGCCCTCTTCTTCCGTGACCAGGCGGACATCCTGGCGTCCTTCCCGACGGTCTCGGACGCGATCGACGACACGGTCGGCTCGCGCGCGCTCCTGCCCGTGGTCTCCGGCACCTCGCTGCTCGCGGTCATCTTCCTCGCGTGGGAGCACGGCAAGGTCGCCGACGACGAGTCCTTGTCCCGAGCCGGCCTCGCGGGCTTCGTCGCGCACGCGCTCGAACGCGTCAGGCTGCTCGAGGAGCGCCGCGACGCCGCGACCACGCTCCAGGCCGCGATGCTCACCGAGCTCCCCGACATCCCGCACCTCGAGCTGGCCTCGACCTACTCGCCCGCGACGCTCACCGACCAGGTCGGCGGGGACTGGTACGACGCGGTGGTGCACGACGAGGACGCCTCGGTCCTCATGATCGGCGACGTGACGGGTCACGACATGCGGGCCGCCGCCGAGATGGGCCAGCTCCGCTCGATGCTGCGCACGTTCGCGTGGAGCCACGACGAGTCCCCGTCCGCGCTGCTGCGGCTGCTCGACCGCGCGAACTCCGGGCTCGCGCTCCACGCGAGCGGGACCGCGGTCGTGGCCCGGCTCGACCGTCGCGGGGACTTCTTCGACCTGTCGTGGTCGAACGCCGGGCACCCTCCGCCTCTGGTCCTCCGTTCGGACGGGAGCGTCGAGATGCTCGACGCCCGGCCGGACATGATGCTCGGGTTCGTCCCCAACGCCCCGCGCAGCGACCACATGACCCACCTGGGGCCGGGCGACACCCTGCTGCTCTACACCGACGGCCTGATCGAGCGGCGCGGCGTCGCCCAGAGCACGCGGCTCGCGGGCCTGGCCCAGGCGCTCGTCGCGCTGCGCCACGGCTCGACCCTCGCGCTGCCCAACGCCCTGGTCCAACGCCTGGTCGGCAGCGACCAGCGCGACGACATCGCGGTCCTCGCGGTGCGGGTCCGCGCTGCGGTGAACTCGCACCCCACGCCCGCGTGCCCCACCCGCGTCTCCCGCAGCGTCGAGCACACGACCGGCGCCATCTCGCCCGCCCGCCGCTGGGTCGACGACATCCTCGAGAGCTGCGGTATCAGCCGCGACCAGCGCCGCACCATCATGCTGCTCGCGAGCGAGACCCTCACCAACGCCGTCCAGCACGCGGTGGGACCGCTCGAGGCGATCGTCGAGGTCAGCAACACGCTCGTCCGGGTCGGTGTCCGCGACGGGTCGCCCGACGAACCGACGCTCCACGACCCCGCGCCGCACGAGACGGGAGGCCGAGGCGTCCAGTTCCTCGACCGGTTCGCGGACCGCTGGTTCGTCGAGCACCGTGCAGCGGACGGCCCAGGAAAGACCGTGTGGTTCGAGCTCGCACGCGACGACGCCCTCTCCCCTGAACGTGTCGGCGGGTCACGCTAACGTGGAACACGGCGCGCACAGCGGCGTGCCACGAGAGGACACCATGACCGAACGCACAGCGACCGTCGCGGACGAGGACCTCGGGGAGCTGCTGGACCAGTACCGGTCGCAGCTCACTGGCTACTGCTACCGCCTGCTCGGCTCGTCCTTCGAGGCCGACGACGCGGTCCAGGACACCATGGTCCGTGCCTGGCGGTCCTACGACCGTTTCGAGGGACGTTCCGCGCTGCGCTCCTGGCTCTACCGGATCGCGACCAACGTCTGCTTCGACCACCTCGCGCAGCGCAAGCGGCGCGAGCGGCCCATGGGCCTGGGCGCTGCGCAGTCCGCCGAGGAGCGGAACCTGGGCGAGCAGCTCTCGGAGGAGACGTGGGTCGAGCCCATCCCTGACGACCGCGTGCTGCCTCGGGACGGGGACCCCGCGGACGTCGCGGTGGGGCGCGAGTCCATCCGGCTCGCGTTCGTCGCGGCGCTGCAGTACCTGCCGCCCAAGCAGCGGGCGGTCCTCATCCTGCGCGAGGTCCTGCGCTGGCAGGCGTCAGAGGTCGCCGAGCTCCTCGAGACGTCGGTACCGTCGGTCAACAGCGCACTCCAGCGGGCGCGCGCGACCCTCTCTGCCCAGGCGCACTACGGCTCGGCTCCGGGAGCCGACGGTGCCAACCTCCCCACCGTCCCGGCCGACGACGAGAAGAACGAGCTCCTCGAGAAGTACCTCGACGCGTTCGAGCGCTACGACATGCCCGCGCTCGTCGCGCTGCTCCACGACGAGGCCACGCTCTCGATGCCGCCCTACGCGCTGTGGATGCAGGGCCCCGTCGAGATCGAGAGGTGGATGGTCGGTCCTGGCGCAGAGTGCCGCGGCTCGCGCATGGTGCCGGTGCAGGCCAACGGGACGTTCGGGTTCGGCCAGTACCGGGTGTCCCCCGACGGCGGCTACGACGCGTGGGCCCTGCAGGTCATCGACACCGTGGACGGCAAGGTCACGGGCATCAACGCGTTCCTCGACGTCGAGGCCTGGTACCCGCTGTTCGGCCTGCCGCTCCACCTGGACGCCTGACGCCCCACGCACAGCGGGGTGGGCCGGCGAACCGGCCCACCCCGCTGCTCACGTCCCTGGACGAGGTCAGTCGAACGTCTCGAGGAGCAGCCGGCGCTCCTCGTCGGTGAGGTTCGTCGCGATGAGATCGCCGTGCAGGCCGTGGAACCGCTCGCCGACACGGTCCAGGTTCCCGTCCTCGGTCACGGCGAACAGCGCGGAGGTCCCCTCGGTGACCTGCGCGCGGATGCGGTCCAGCTGGTCCTTGTTGAGCCCCACTGCCTCCATGGACTTGTGGATCGCACCGAGCGCCGCGCCTGCCGCGACCCCGATCACCGGCACGAAGAAGAGCGCCCCGAACAGGAGCCCCCAGAACGCACCCCATCCCGTGCCTCGCCACTCGTCCTCGTGCGTGTGGCGCGTGGTGGGCTTCTTGGCGCCCTCGGGCCAGCTCACGATCGCACGGTCCACGATCTTGATGAGGCCTTCGGAGGCCGCGTCCCGCAGGACGCCGGACGCCACCTCGGCGCCCCCCGGGGTGTCGAACGACCAGACGGTGAAAGTAGCCATGATTCCTCCCTCAGGCGAGCAGCTTGGCCTTGGCGGCGGCGAACTCGGCGTCGTCGAGCACGCCTGCCGCCTTGAGCTGACCGAGCTTCTCGAGCTGGGCCAGGAGATCGTTCTCGCCGACTGCGGGTGCCGCGGCGGCCGGAGCCTGCGCCTGGGCGGCCTGCGCCGCGTACATCTGCTGCTGCTCGGCCTGCTGCTGAGCCTGGTACTGCTGGGCCTCGGCCTGCTGCTCGGCCTTGCCCTGCTGGTGTCGCTGGACGGCGCCCGCCGTGGCAGATGCCGTCCCGGCGATGACCGCGGTGCGGGCCATCGTCCCCAGGAGGCCGGGGCGTCCTACGCGTCGTAGTGGCATGGTGTTCTCCGTTCGTCGTGCAGTCCGTGTGCGTGCTGTGCTGGGAAGTGCGGTGCGACGTGACTCGTGTCCGCTCAGACGAGCTCCGCGAGCTCGACGATCTCGTTGACGACCTCGGCCGGGATCCGCTCCTGGGCGATCACCGCGGCCCCCGCGTCGCGCACCGCCCCCACGAACTCGCGGGCCCAGGAGTGCTCGACGATCAGCACGAGCGCCGACGTCCCGGGCTCGAGGTTCGCGGCGACGTCGTCGATGTCCTCCTGACCGGCGAGGCCCGAGCTGCCGAGCTGGGTCTCGGTGATGTCGAGCTCGTCACCGAGGTCCTCGACCTCGACGACGTCGATCTCCCCGCCCAGACCCTTGCGGACGACCGTGAGGTCGAGGAGCCTGACGACGTCGGACCCCAGGAGGTCCACGATCGCGATCTTGACCGCGTCGGGCACGCGCTCCTCGGGGAAGGCGATCGCGACGAACTCGACCGGACCGAAGGTGGTTGAGGGCATGTGTGGCGCTCCTTGCTGGTAGGTGAGGTCAGGGCAGGTGGGACGCAGAGGCGGACGCGCGCTCGGCCTCGTCGCCGTGGACGACGAGCGCCCACAGCACGAACAGCCCCAGGATGATCGTGACGATCGACCACCACGGGCTGGCGGGCAGGGCGACGAACTGGGTCAGGACGTTGAGCACGACCAGGACGATCGCGACGAGGCGCGCCCAACCCCGGCCGGAGAGCACCGAGAAGCCCACGATCACGAGCAGGATCCCGACCACGAGGTGGACCCATCCCCAGGTCGACACGTCGAGGACGACGATCCCCTGCTCTCCCAGCCCGACGAGCTTCTCCGGGGAGAACGCCGCGACCAGGCCGCTGATCGCGTTGAACAGCCCGAGCACCAGCAGGACGACGCCCGCGAACCACACCCAGCCGACCCATGCCGTGACCTGCGATGACCGTGCCATGTTCTCTCCTCGCGCGCGGTGGACGGACGGCATCGCCCGACGTCGTCGTCGGCCCGGAGCCGTCCCGGAAGTCGTGCTCCCCTGATCGTGGCACCGCCCGCTCGTCACGGCATCCGCTGCGCGAACGCTCGGGCCGCACCACTATGGGTCCATGGAACTGGGATTCACGGGTGGGATCGCCCTGGTCGTGCTGCTCGGGGTCGTCGGTCAGGTCGCGGCCAAGGCGCTCAAGGTGCCGTCGATCCTGCTGCTGCTCGCGCTCGGGCTGGTCGCCGGGCCCGTGACGGGCCTCGTCGACCCCGACGCGCTCCTGGGCAAGGACCTGTTCCCCCTGGTCTCGATGGCCGTGGGCATCCTGCTGTTCGAGGAGTCCCTCAAGCTCGACATGACCCGGCTCAAGGGCGGGGCGCGGCGACCGGTCGCGCTGCTGGTGACGGTCGGTGCGGTCCTGACCGGTATCGGTGCCACGGCCATCTGCTGGTGGGTCCTCGACCTGCCGCTGTCGCGGGCGGCCGTGATCGGGGCGATCCTCATCGTGTCGGGACCGACCGTCGTCGGGCCGCTGCTCGCGATCATCCGTCCCAAGCAGCCCCTCGAGTCGGTGCTCGCGTTCGAGGGGATCTTCATCGACCCGATCGGCGCGACGGTCGCGCTCGCCATGGCGAACGTCGCGCTGCACGCCGCCCCCGAGCACCTGGGCGCGACCGCGTTGTCCGGGATCCTCACGGGAGCGGTCGCCGCGGCCGTCTACGTCGTGGCCGTGCGCTGGGGCAGGGTGCCCGCCGCGGCCGAGGTCTCGCTCGCGTTCGCGACGGCACTGGCCACGTACGCGATCGCCGAGGCGTTCCACGAGGAGGCCGGGCTCTTCGCGACGACGACGCTCGGGATCGTCCTGGCCAACCAGCGGTGGGCCCGGATCGAGCCCCTGCACGAGTTCGGCAGCCACGTCGGGCTCCTGCTCATCGGCACCCTCTTCATCCTGCTCACGGCTCGGGTCGACCTCGACGCGCTCGCGACCTACGCCCTGTCGACGCTCGCGATCGTGGCGCTGCTCGTCCTGGTGCTGCGCCCGCTCGTCGCGTCGATCGCGACCACGGGCAGCGTGCTGTCGAGCCGAGAACGGGTCATGGTCGGCTGGATGGCGCCACGCGGGATCGTCGCGGCCTCGACCGCGTCGGTCTTCGCGCTGCGGTTCGAGCAGGACGGCCAGCCGTTCGAGCAGCTCGTGCCGGTCGTGTTCGGCGTGATCCTCCTGACGGCCGTGATCTACGGGCTGACGGGTCCGTGGGTCGCCGCGCGGCTGGGAGTGCGGTCCGAGGGCCCCGAGCACCTGGACGACGACGGGGTCCCGCTCGCCGAGCAGCGCACGTCCGGGTGACCGGTGGGCCCGGGCGCGGCGCCGGCGTGTGACGTGCACCTTCGGGCCCGACGGCGTGGGCTCACCTTGAGCGCCCAGGCGTTCGCTACGTTCGGCGCATGACGAGCGACGCGACCACGCCGGGCGACCACGCCGGCCCGTACTCCCCGCCGCCCTTGAGCGCCGACACGGTCGCGCCCCGTGACTTCGTCGCGCTCGCCCCCGACGACCCGCGCAAGCCCCCGCGCTGGCTCCCCCGTGCGCTGTTCATGATCGTGGTCACGGTCTTCGTCGGCATCTTCGTCTGGTACGCACTCGGCACCCTGAAGAGCCTGGGCGTCAACGTGCTCATCGCGTTCTTCATCGCGCTCGCGCTCGAGCCGATCGTCGTCTGGCTCGTCCGCCACGGTTGGAAGCGCGGCGGGGCAGCGGCCACGGCTCTGCTGGGTGGCCTGGTCGTCGTGATCGGGATCTTCGCGCTCTTCGGCAACCTGTTCGTGCAGCAGCTCGTCCAGCTCGTCCAGTCGATCCCGGCGCTCTACACGAACATCCAGGAGTTCGTCCAGGAGCGGTTCGACATCGACATGCCGAGCTCTGACGTCCTGCTCAAGCAGGGCTTCAACGAGTTCGGCGAGGACGTCGCGTCGGGCGCGCTCGTCGTGGGGACGACGATCGTCGGCGGGATCTTCGCGTTCCTCACGATCATGCTCGTGACCTACTACCTCCTGGCCGCAGGACCCAAGTTCCGCGCCGCGATCTGCCGGTGGCTGACCCCGAACCGCCAGCAGGAGGTCCTGCGGCTCTGGGAGATCACCCAGGTCAAGGTCTCCGACTTCATCAACTCGCGCATCGTCCTCGCGGCGCTCTCGAGCGTCTTCACGTTCGTGTTCCTGCTGATCCTCGGCACCGACTACGCGCTGCCGCTCTCGGTGTTCGTGGGTGTCGTGTCCCAGTTCGTGCCCACGATCGGTACGTACATCGGTGGCGCGCTGCCCGTGATCGTGGCCCTCACGTCGCAGGGGCTTCCCCAGGCGCTGGCCGTCCTGATCTTCATCGTGGCGTACCAGCAGCTCGAGAACCTCTACTTCTCGCCCAAGGTCTCGGCCCGTGCCCTCGAGATGAACCCCGCGGTGTCGTTCGTCGTGGTCCTCGCGTTCGGCGCCGTGTTCGGTGCCCTGGGCGCGTTCCTCTCGCTCCCGATCGCCGCGACCATCCAGGCCGTCGCCAACACCTACCTCCAGCGGCACGAGCTGGTCGACTCGCACATGCTGCACGACCCGGGCCGCGAGAAGGACGAGCCGACCGACGACGAGGGCGACGGGGGCGGCGGGCTTGCGCGACGTCGTCGGGCCAACCGGAAGGCTGCGCGCGAGGCCGCGCGCACGGTCGACGAGCGCCACGCCGACGGCATCGAGTAGCTCTCGCACAGGACGGGCCGCTCCCCCGCGGGGAGCGGCCCGTCCTGCTGCCCGGCTAGGGGTTCGCCCGGCGCCGGCGGACCGTCACGAGCGTCGCTCCGAGCAGCACCAGGAGCAGCGCGCCCGTGAGGATCCCGACGACGTCGGCTCCGGTGACCGGCAGGCTCGACGGCGGCGCCGCGGAGACGGGCGGGACCTCGTGCGTCGTCGTGCACGAGACGCACCCGCCACCCGGGCCGGGCGTCGCGACGTTGGTGACCGTCACGCCGTGAGCGCTCGACGAGAGCCTGACCTGGTAGGAGATCGCGGTCGTCGCTCCCGCGGTCGCGAGGTCCGGCACCGCCCAGGTGAGCGTCGTCCCGGAGAGCGTGGTTCCCGGAGGCTGCGAGACCAGGGTCCCGTACCGCAGGACCTTGGACAGGTCGTCGGTCACGACGGCCCCGCTGACCACGGCGTCGGTCGTGCTCGTCACGGTCAGCGTGTACGTGATGACGCTGCCCGCCGCGACCTTCGTGCCCGTCGCAGGGTTGCTCGTCTTGGCGAGCGTCCAGGCGGGCGTGACGTGCGACGTCGTGCGGCAGGCTTCCGCCGGGTCCACCACCGCGAGGGCCGCGGGTGCGGCTGCCACGGCCGCCGCTGCCACGTCGGCCGCGAGCGCGGTCGCGTCCGAGACGAGGGCGGACGCCGACGGCGCCACCTCGGGTTGGACGGGTGGCTCCGGCTCGACGCAGGGCTCTGCACCAGGAGCCGTGACCACGTTGGTGAGCGTGACCCCGTACGCGCCGTCGTTGACCCGCACCTGGTAGGTGATCGTCTCGGTGTCGACCAGGTCCCCGATGGTCCAGACGAGGCTCGTCCCCGTGAGCACGGCGCCACCCGTCGAGGCCTCGATGCTGCCCTCGACCAGCGTCGCGTTGTTCAGCACCTGGGCGAGGTCGTCCGTGACGACGACGTCCGGATCGAAGCCCTCGCCGACCGTCGCCACGGTCACCGTGTACGTGATGACGTCGCCCGGCAGGACCGTCGCCCCGCTGCCCGGGTCGCTCGACTTCACGACCGTGAAGGGCGCCGGGATGTCGTCGTTCACGACGGTGCAGACGACCGTCTGCCCGACGGCGACCTGGACCGTCCCGTCGGTGACCTCGACCGGAGTCGCCGCTCCACCGTCGGATCCCGGGATCTCGCACGTCCAGTCGGACGCTTCATAGCCCTCGGGGCCGCCCGTCTCGGAGAGCGCATAGTCGCCGGCCTCGACGTCCGCCCCCGTGACCGCAGGATCACCGCTCACGCCGCTGAGCGGAGTAGGCCCGTCGGCCTCGAGCGTCCAGTCGGCGGGCTCCGCCGAGCCGCCGCTGTCGTTGACGACCTGCTTGACCAGGGTCAGCGACGGCTGCTGGGCCGTGTTGAGGATCGTGCACGTCACGTCCGCGCCGAGCGGGACCGTGACGGTCCCACCCGTGACCTCGCCACCCGTGCAGGTCCACGCGCCCGGGGTGTAGCCGGCCGGCCCCTCCTCCGAGAGCTCGTAGTCACCGATCGCGACGGGGGCCGAGGTCACGGCCTCCGTCCCCGACGCACCCGAGACACCGGTCGTCGGGCCGGCCGCGCTCAGCGTCCAGTCGGACGGCTCGTAGGCCCCGCCGGTCGTCCCGTTCTCGACGTCCTTGACGAGCGTCAGCGTCGACTGCTGGGCCGTGTTGACGATCCTGCACGTCACGTCCGCGCCGAGCGGGACCGTCACGGTCGAGTCCGTGAGCGTCCCGCCCGTGCAGGACCACGTGCCCGGGTCGTACCCCGCCGGGCCCGTCTCGGAGAGCGTGTAGTCCCCCGTGAAGACCTCGACCGCCGAGACGCCGCCCGTGCTCGTCGGGTCGCCGTTGCCCGCGACGGGCCCCTGGCCCGTGATGCCGTCCGGGGTCGCGGTGAGTGTCCAGTCCGCCGGGACGTTCGTCGCGCCGGTCGCGCCGTTCTGGACCTCCTTGACGAGGGTCAGGCGGCCCGGGACGTCGGCGTTGACGAACGTGCAGACCGTCGTGTCCAGGGGGAGGAGCGTGACGATCGTGCCGTTCAGCGGCACACCGGCCTCGGTCACGCACTCGACGGAGAGCTCCTCATAGCCCGTGGGCGTCCCCGACTCCGTGATCTGGTACGCCACGCCGGGCCGGACGTTGATGGAGGTGGCATCCGTGCCCACCGAGCTTCCCTCGACCGTCTGCGGCTCGAGCCCTGCGGGGAAGGTCCCGATCGGCGTCGCCGTGAGACTCCAGTCAGCCGGCACCGCTTCCCCGCCGTACTCGTTCTCGACGACCTTCCGCAGGTCGAGCGTCGCGGTCTGGTTGACCGCGGTGCAGCGGATCCAGCGCCCGAACGGTACGTTGACGCCGCCGTTGAGTCCGTCGGAGAACCCGGGGATGACCGTGGTGCCGTCGGCAGCGAGCTCGACGCACGACCAGCTCGCGGTCGAGCCGGGGATCGGGACGGCGTTGGGCCCGGTCGCCTGGACGTAGTTGGGGTCGCCACCGGACTCGTTCAGCGGGTAGATCACGCCGGGGGTGACCTCGGCGGTTGCTCCCGGTGCTCCCGTGACCCCGCTAGGGCCGGGGAGCGCCCCCGAGGGGGCGACCGCGTCGAGCGTCCAGTCGGTGGGCGCCGGGTCGCTGTCCCCGTCGCCGCCCTGGACCGTCTTGGCGAGCGTGAGCCGGCTCGCGCACGTCACGGTGTTCGTGACCGTGGCGGTGTTGTTCCCGGCGATCAGGGTCGGCGAGTACGGCAGCGTCTCCGAGAGCTCGGTGCCGTTGAAGTCCGTCACCTCGGTCGCGTCGAGCGTGCACTGGGTCAGGACCACTGTCGTCGACTCGCCGATCGCAGGCGTCTGCCCCGCCTGCAGGCCGGTGCGGGGCACGCCCCACCCCTGGAGGGTCCCGGCGATGGAGGCCGAGGCCGAGAGCCCGTCGGGCTGCGCACCGTCGGTGTAGGTCTCGCCGTTCACGATCCACTCCTTGGAGAGCGTCAGGGACGCGACCGGGTTGGGTGCCCGGTTGTAGACCGTGCAGGTCACCGCGGTGGTCGGGTCCACGGGCACCGTGAAACCGGTCGCACCGCTGTTCGTCGCGGTCACGGTGTCGCCCGTCACGATGTCGGTGCAGACCGCGTTCGCACCGTCCACCTGCTGCAGCGTGAAGCCTGACTGCTGCGTCTCCATGACGCCGACGACCCCGGACGACGTCGACGAGGGGTAGGAGAGGTCGAAGTTCGCGGCCCCCGTCCCCGCCGCCGTCGTGACCGTGGACGGGTCCTCGACCGTGACGTCCCCGGACTGGGTCTCGGCGGTGAACTCCCACCCACCCGCGGGCTCTGCGCCCTCGATCGACCCGACCGGCGCGCCCGAGGGCACGACCTGCTTGATGACGGAGACCGATCCTTCGCAGTTGCCGAGCGCGAGGGCGCGGAGTTGGTTCCCGGCGTCCTCGTAGTCCGCGGTCTGGAAGTAGTCCGTGCCCGCGAGCTCGCCGGAGATCGCTCGCAGGTTGAGCCCGCTGCCCGCGGTGTCAATCCCGTCCCCGACGCCGAACGCCACCATGTGGGTTCCCTGCGCCTTGACGGCGTTGGCGCTGAACACCCCGTTCTCGACCTCGCGCAGACGGGTGAAGTTTCCGGGGCCCTCCTGGTTGCCGTAGAAGGTCGGGTTCCCGTCGGTGAGGACGATCGCGACGTCGTAGTCGGCCGCGCTCGACGCGACCTGGTAGATGCCGCGGTCCCAGTTGGTGCCGCCGCCAGCCGTGTAGCTGTTGATCCGGTTCTTCACGAGCTGGGCGCTGTCCTCCGTCGAGACCGGGGTCAGGGCCAGGTTGGGGTTGCCCGTTGCGGGGGCGAGCGAGCTGAACGTGAACAGGCCCATGTTGGACGGCGTGCCCGTCAGGGCGTCGACGAACCGGTTCGCTGCCTGCTTGAGCTGTGGCAGGTCGGCCGCGACGGATCCGGAGAGGTCGAGGACGAGCGCCACGTCGATCCCGCACTGCGCGGGGAACGTCGGGTTTTCCCGCGAGGTCTGCCAGATGCCACCGGACGCCACGTTGTTCGTGCTGCCGGTGGCGAGCATGAACGAGCCTTCGGAGGTGTAGGTCGTGCCGTTGCGGAGCTGGGTACCGGTACGGAAGTCGTACTGCGTGATGGTCGATCCGCTGCTCCCGGTCCCCAGGTCGGGGTTCTCGTACCAGTCAGTTGGCACCCCCGTCTGGACCACCCAGAACCGGCGGTCGCGGTTGGCTCCACCGACCTGCGTGTTCGGCACGACGAACGAGCAGTCGCCGTCGGCGTCGGACACACACGTGGCCCACGCGTCGGCGACCGGTGTCGTGGGAGCGCCCGTGCCGTCGTAGAGCTGGAGGGTGACCCCGGCCAGCGGCCCGACCGCGACCAGACTGGTGCGGTCACCGCCCACCTTGACCGTGACGACCGCGTCGTTCCCGGTCGCCGGAGGGACCAGGAAGGGCGTCACGCCGGGACCCTCTACCTCGTCGGGCGACTCCGTTGCCACCGCATCCGGCATGGGCGGGCCCTGCACCTCGGCCTTCTCCGGTACGTCCACCCCGGTGTCGCCCGGAGCAGGCTCGTCCGGCGGCACGGTCGCGCCGTCAGGCGACGGGCTCTCCGGCACGGCCGCCGGGTCGGTGGCCGCCGGGTCGGCGCCCGCGGGGTCGGCGCCCGCGGGGTCGGCGCCCGCGGGGTCTGCCGGTTCGGTCGGCGACTCGGTCCACGCCGGGGTCGCGGCCGGGTCCCCTGCCGTGGCCGTGCTGCTCGGTTCCGGCACGGGCGCCGGTTCCGCGACCGCCGGGGCCACAGCACCGATCACGAGCAAGGATGCGACGGCCAGCGAGGCCGTGATCCCTGACAGCGCGTGTCGCGTCCTGGAAGTGGTCGAGCTCGTGGTCAGTGCACGTCGCATAGCGGTCCCCTTGTGAGCAGAGAGTCTTGCCGGTGGGCCAAGATGTCTCGCTGAGGGCCACGGCATCGGTGGCGTGGCCCGATTTCAGAGTGACACCGGGTGCCGTCCCTCGCGACAGCAGGACGCACGTTCACCCGGGCGAATCCGGCGTTGTACCGTGCCGGGATGACCCACGCACCCACCGTGACCGTCCGCCGCGCGACCCGTGAGGACCTGCCCGCGATCGCCGAGATCGCGGCGCACTACGTCCTGCACACGGTCACGACCTTCCAGACCGAGCCGCTCACGCTCGCGGGCTGGGAGGAGCGGTGGGAGTCGCTGCGGGCGGCGGGCCGCCCGTTCCTGGTCGTCACGGTCGCGGAGGGCCCCGGCCTGCCCGACGACGTCGCCGGGTTCGCGTACGTGGGCGCCTGGCGCGAGCGACCCGCCTACGCGTCCACGGGCGAGGACACCATCTACCTGGCTCCGGGCAGCGAGGGCCGAGGCCTGGGCCGAGCGCTGCTGTCCAGGCTCCTCGACGAGGCGCGTGAGGCCGGGGTCCGAGAGGTCGTCGCGGTCGTGAGCGACGCCGAGTCCCCCGCGTCGGTGGTCCTTCACGAGAAGCTGGGCTTCCGACAGGTCGGTCGGCTCGAACGGGTCGGCTTCAAGCACGGCCGGTGGCTCGACACCGTGCTGCTCCAACGCTCGCTCGGCTGACGCCGCGCTCGGGCGGACCCGGGAGCGCGAGGTGAGCGGCGCCGTCGGGCCTGTGCACGTCGGTGCCCGTGGCACGACCGATCCGCGCGCCCGTGGCACGACCGATCCGCGCGCCCGTGGCACGACCGATCCGCGCGCCCGTGGCACGATGGACAGATGATCCGACCCCTGCTCGTCGGAGTGCACCCGGGCCAGCACCCGGACATCGTCCAGCGTGCCGCCGGCTTCGCCCACGCGTTGGGGACGTCGCTCGTGTGCGTGTGGGTCGACGTCGGGCCCGTGGCGGACGACGGCTCCGGAGAGCGACGCCTGACGACCGAGCTCGACCGCGCGCTGCGCGGGACGGGCGTCGCGTGGAGCCTCGTGGTCGCGGGTGACGGCGACGTGGCCCGGAAGCTCGACGAGGCCGCGGTGACGCACGACGCCGCGATCGTCGTGGTCGGCGCCCATCGTTCGGGGGCCGACGGGTGGCGCAACGAGGCCCTCGGCGGCTCGGTCGCCGGCCGGCTCTCGCACCTGCAGCACCGGCCCGTGGTCGTGCTGCCCGTGCTCCCGCCGCCCGGCCAGGACAGCACCGAGGACACCGCCGAGGACTGAACCGTCCCCGGCCGCACGTCGCGCCGGACGCCCGGACCACCCGGGACGGCACGTGCGCTGCCGCGCTCCGACCCGTCCCTCTGGCTAGGCTCCGGGCATGGTCTCCCCCTCCCCGGCGTCCCCGGCCGACAGCCCCGCGGTGCGGCGTCGCCGCTGGCCCCGGGCCCTCGCCTGGGTCGGCGCGTCGCTCGGGGTCGTGGCGATCGGGACGTTCGTCGCGTTCCAGGTCAGCCCGTGGCCCTCTGCCCTCCTCATCCGGTACGCGTTCGACAAGGGCGGCCACGAGACCGACGAGAAGCTCGCGGCGCTCGTGCCGTCCGGCGTCGTGAGCACGACCGACGTCGCCTACCGCGCCGACGACCCCGACGCGCTCCTCGACGTGCACCGTCCCGCGAGCGCCGAGGGACCGCTGCCCACGGTCGTGTGGACGCACGGCGGCGGGTGGGTCTCGGGCAGCAAGGAGCAGGTCGCGAGCTACGCGAAGATCGTCGCGAGCCACGGCTACACGGTCGTCGCGATCGACTACTCGATCGCGCCCGGCGCGACCTACCCCACGCCGCTGTTCGAGCTCAACGACGCGCTCGCCTACGTGACCGAGCACGCCGACGAGCTGGGTGTGGACCCCGGGCGGATCGTCCTCGCGGGCGACTCGGCGGGGTCCCAGATCAGCGCGCAGGTCGCGGGCGCGGTCACGAGCCCGGCGTACGCGCGGGAGCTGGGTCTCGAACCTGCGATCGGGCCCGACCAGCTCGCAGCCGTGGTGCTGCACTGCGGCGCGTACGACATCGGCCTCGTCGACACCTCGAAGGGCGGCGCGAGCGCCTGGTTCCTCGAGACCGTGCTGTGGTCGTACTCGGGGACCAAGGACTTCGCCGACGACCCGCGCTTCGCGGCCGCGTCGGTCACGGACCACGTGACCGCGGACTTCCCGCCGGCGTTCCTCACGGGCGGCAACGCCGACCCGCTCACGCCGCAGGGCAGGGCTCTGGTCGCGCGGCTCGCGGAGGCGGGCGTCGAGGTCGACGCGATCTTCCAGCCCGACGGCGAGGAGCCCGGCCTGGGCCACGAGTACCAGTTCGACATCTCGACCGAGGCCGGGCAGGTCGCGCTCGACCGGAGCCTGGCGTTCCTGGCGAAGCACACGTCGGGCTGAGCCAGGCGGTCGCCCGCTGAGTGCATGATTCGGCCGCGACTCGCCGGGCGTGTCGCTGCACGATCATGCACTCGGCGCCCGCCGAACCGCCCAGCCTCCCAGGACATCCGCCCCTGCCGCCCGGGACGCCTCCCGCCCCACGCTCGTCGTGTCAACCACCCACGGCCGCCGCCCGCCGGGCCGGCCCTCCGACACGCAGGGGTCCACCATGACCGCACGACCGACAGCACCCGTCACCTCCGACGCCGCCCTCGCCCACGGGCACCCCGCCCGCACGTCCCGCGCCTGGGCGTGGACCGGCGTCGCGGCCGGCGTCCTGGGCATCGTCTCGATCCAGGCCTCCATGGCGCTCGGCGCCAACTGGGAGCAGACGGCAGGCGACGCCGACGCGATCGTCGCCGACCTCGCGGGCAAGACGTCCACGCTCCTCGTCTTCCACACCGCGACCGTCCTGGTCGCGATCCTCGTCCTGGTCTTCGCGGCAGGGCTCAAGCGACGCCTCGACGTCCAGGCCCCGGCGGGCAGCCTCCTGCCGACGGTCGCAGGCTCGGGACTCGTCCTGACCTCGGTCGCGGCGCTCATGGGCTCGGGGCTCGACACCCAGTTCATGTTCGGGTTCGCCGAGCTCGACAAGATCGTCGCCGAGTCGGGCGCGTTCTACGCCGACTGGACCGCGACCATCCCCTGGCTGTGGGTCGGCGCGGGCCTGACCGCGGTCGCCGTGGCCGTGGCGTCGCTGCGGCACGGCGCCGCACCGCGCTGGATCGGGGTCGTGAGCCTGCTCCTGGGTGGGCTCACGCTGCTCCTGGGCGTCTCGCCCCTGCAGTACATGGCAGGGTTCGTGGGTCCGCTGTGGCTCACGGTCGCGGCGCTCGGCTTCGCGCTGGGCGACCGTCGCTGACCTGCCCGACGGCGCAGCCCACCGTCGTGGTCACGTCACCGAGCGCCCGGGTCGTCCCGGGCAGCGCGACCGGCCCCGTCCCCCTCTCCGGGGGCGGGGCCGGTCGCGGCCGTGCAGCCCGGCGTGCGGGTGGAATCGTTCCCGCCCTCTGTCGCGCAGCCGGTCCCGCCCCCTACCGTGGCGCTGTGGGCGCAGACGCAGGGGACGTTCCACCGGAGTCCTCCGGCGGTCCGGCCGTGCCCTCGCGCGGATCGGCGTTCGGTCGCGCGAGCCTGGGCACCGGGGGCCTGCCTCGGACGGCGCTCGCCATCGCGATCGTCTCGTGGCTCCTGGGCATCGCGGCGCTCGTGCTCCAGCTCACCTCGGGTGTGGACGTGCTGCTCGGCGACCTGCTGTTCGTGGTCGTCGACGCCATGGTCGCGCTCGTCTACGGCTCGGTCGGGGCGATCATCCTGTCGCGCCGGCAGCACGTCGTCGGCTGGCTCGTCTCGCTCGCGGGGATCGGCGGAGGGTTGGCCGCCCTCGGCGGGGCGTGGCGCAGCTTCGCGAGCACGCACCCGGACCTGCCGCCGCTCGAACCGCTCGCCGCGGCGTACGGTCTCGCGTGGGTCCCGGGGACGATCGGGCTGTTCGTGCTCGTGCCGTGGTTCGTGCGCGACCACCCGTTGTCCGTGGGCGCGTGGCTCGGGGTCGCGGGCGGCGTCGGCTCGATCCTCTTCTTCCTGCTCGCACCGGTCGACGACCCACGGCCGGCGATCCTCGGCGTCGTCGTCATGGGGCTCGTGACCGCGGCCGCGACGTGGTGGCGGCACCGGCACGGGCCTCCCGAGGAACGCCGCGGCCTGGGGCTCCTGGCCCTGGGCACGGCGATCATGGCGCTGTCGTTCCTCCCTCTTCTCGGGACGTGGGACTCGCCGGACGCGATCCTCGCGCTGCCCCTGACCCACCTCGCGTGCCAGGCCCTGTTCCCTGCCGCGCTGCTCGTCTCGGTCCTGCGCAACCGGCTCTGGGGCCTGGACCTCGCGCTGAGCCGCGCGACGATCGGCGCGCTCCTGACCCTCGCGCTGGTCGTCGTCTACGTCGCGCTCGTCGTCGCCGTGACGGCTCTCGTCGGCAACCGGCCGCTCGCCCAGGTGCTCGCCGCGGTCGGCGTCGTGCTCGCGGTCCAGCCCGCCCGCACCTGGCTCCGGCGGCGCGTCCGCACGCTCGTCTACGGCGAGACGACCGCCCCGGGGCGGGCCGTGCTGCGCATGGGACGCCAGCTCGGGGTCGCCGCGACCGCGGACGAGCTGCTCCACGGACTGGTCGCCTCGACGGGCGAGTCGCTCAGGCTCGAGTCGGTCACGCTCACGAGCGGCGGGGGCCCGGCGGGCGCGGCGGCGTCCTCCCGCACCGCCTCGCTCGCGGGCGGTGCCCCGGCCGCACGAACGGGCTCCGGGTCGGCGAGCACCGTCCCCGGGGCGCCACCCGGGACGGTCGAGGCATCGTGGGGCTCCCCCACCTCGGTCCACGTGACCCACGTGCCCGTCGAGCACGGCGGCCAGGTCCTCGGTGACCTCGCCGTGACACCCCGCGCCGGCGAGCGCCTCGACGCACGCACCCGGGACGCGCTCGCCCAGCTCGTGCCGGTCGTCGCAGCGGGCCTCGCCCTGGCGAGCGGCGCGCGCGACCTCGAGCGCGCCAAGGACGCCGTGACCCGGGCGCGTCTCGCCGAACGGCGACTGATCCGTCGGGAGCTGCACGACGGCGTCGGGCCGTGGTTGAACGGGCTGCGGCTCGGGCTGCAGGGTGCGCGCAACACGCTCGCGACCGACCCCGCCGCCGCGGCCGCGGTGCTCGAGGCCCTCCAGCACGAGGTCGAGCAGCGGGTCGGGGACGTGCGCACTCTCTCGCGCAGCCTGCTGCCCCCCGCGCTCGACGAGGCCGGTCTCGAGGCCGCGCTGCACGACCTCGCCGACCACCACGACGCCGACGGCTTCGCGGTCGAGCTCCTGTGCGGGCCGTGCGACGACCTCGACACGCGCATCGCCGCCGCTGCCTACGCGATCGCGAGCGAGGCGGTCATCAACGCGTCCCGTCACAGCGGGGCCGCGGGCTGTCGCGTCGAGGTCGCCGCGCACCCGCCCGGTGTCCCCGAGCCGGGGACGCACCTGGTCGTGACGTGCGACGACGCGGGCTCCGGCGTCGGGCAGGACGCGCAGGCCGGTGTCGGGACGCGGTCCATGCGGGAGCGCGCCGAGGAGCTCGGTGGGACGCTGGAGATCACCCCGCTCGCACCGCGCGGCACGCGCGTGCGGGCCGTCCTCCCCCGGAAGGTCGTGCTGTGAGCCCCATCCGCGTGGCCCTCGTCGACGACCACCCCGTGTTCCGCATCGGGATGGCGGCGCTGCTCGACTCGCTCGAGGGCGTGAGCGTCGTGGCCCAGGCCGCGAGCGCCGCGGAGGCCCGAGCCGTGCTGGGCGCACCGGAGGGGCTCGACGTCGTGGTCATGGACCTCGACCTGGGTGACGGGTCGGGCGTCGAGCTCACGCGGGACCTGGCGCGTGACCGCCCGGACGTGCCCGTGCTCGTCATGTCGATGCACGAGGACGACGACTCGGTCGCGGCCTGCCTGCGCGCCGGGGCGCGCGGGTACCTCGTGAAGTCGGCGTCGCCGCACGAGGTCGAGCGGGCGGTGCGGGCCGTCGCGAACGGCGAGCTGATCCTCGCACCGGGGGTCGCGGCACGCGCCGTGGCCAACGTGCTGGGCGGCTCGCGGACGGCCGTGCCGTTCCCGCAGCTCACCGACCGGGAGCGCGAGGTGCTCGCGCTCGTCGCCGCGGGGCTCGACAACACCGCGATCTCGCGGCGGCTGTCCCTGAGCACCAAGACGGTCCGCAACTACGTCGCGGGCGTGCTCGCCAAGCTGTCGTTGCGCGACCGGGCGGCGGCGATCGTGCGGGCGCGCGAGGAGGGCTTGGTGGACGACGACGGGTCGTCGGCGCGGGCGGCGGCCTCCCGCTGAGTGCATGATTCGGCTGCGACTCGCCGGGCGTTTCGCAGCGCAATCATGCACTCAACGCCCGAGAACCCGGCCCGACGCCGGAGCGCCCCCTCACGCGGCAAGGCGAGCTCCGCCGTCGGGCAGGAATAGCGGACAGAGGCTGACCGCTACCGCGCGTAGCGTCGAGGACATGGACACGACGACGAGCTCCACGATCCGCCCCTTCCGCCTCGAGATCCCGCAGGCGGACCTCGACGACCTGGCCGACCGTCTCGCGCGGACCCGGTTCCCCGCCCCGCTGCCGGGCGACGGCTGGGACACGGGAGTCCCTGTCTCCTACCTGCGCGAGGTCGTCGAGCACTGGCGCACGTCCTACGACTGGCGCGCGCAGGAGGCCGCCATCAACACCTACCCGCAGTTCCTCACCGAGATCGACGGGCAGCGGGTCCACTTCCTGCACGTCCGCTCGCCCGAGCCCGACGCGCTCCCACTGATGCTCACGCACGGCTGGCCGGGGTCGTTCGCCGAGTTCCTCGACGTGATCGGGCCGCTCACGGACCCGCGCGCGCACGGCGGCGACCCCGCGCAGGCCTTCCACGTCGTGATCCCCTCGCTCCCGGGCTTCGGCTTCTCGGGACCCACCGAGGCCGGCTGGAACAGTGCACGCATCGCGGTCGCGTGGGCCGAGCTCATGCGCCGGCTCGGCTACGAGCGCTACGGCGTGCAGGGCGGCGACGTGGGCGCGGGGGTCTCGCCCGAGGTCGCGCGCGCGACCGGGAGCGACGGCACCACAGGACCGGTCGTGGGCGTGCACCTCAACGGCAACATCGGCATGGCGTTCCACGAGATCGGCGAGGACGAGCTCGCGAGCCTCACGGAGCTCGAGCGCGACCGTCTGAGCCGGATCGGGCGCTTCATGACCGAGGAGCTCGGCTACGTCTCGATCCAGGGCACGCGTCCCGGGCTGATCGGCGCGGCACTCACGGACTCGCCCGTCGGGCAGCTCGCGTGGATCCTCGACAAGCTCAAGGCCTGGACGTTCCCCGCGGACGAGCTGCCGCACGAGGTGCTCGGCTGGGACCGGATGCTCACCGACGTGATGATCTACTGGCTGACCGGCACGGCCGGGTCGTCGGCGTACATGGCGTACGCGAGCGAGAGCGCGTGGGACGCGCCCAAGCCCCCGACCGGCGTTCCGACGGCCGTCATCGTGTTCGCGCACGACGTCGGCATCCGCCGGTACGCCGAGGCCCAGCACCGGATCACACGGTGGACCGACGTCGAGGGTCGCGGGGGCCACTTCGCGGCGATGGAGGAACCAGAGGCGTTCGTCGCGGACGTGCGGGAGTTCTTCGCGACGGTCCGCTGAGCGGCGGCAGGCCGTCCCCTGGCTTCCGCCGAGTGCATGATTGCGCTGCGACTCGCCGGGCGTTTCGCAGCGCAACCATGCACTCAGCGCCCAAGAACCCGGCCCGACGGCGGAGCGCACCTTCCGCGTCGAGGGTGCGCTCCGGCGTCGGGCCGGGAGGCCGTCACGGGTGGACGAGGATCTTCACCGCGGTCTCGTTGCGGTGGATCAGGGTGTCGAAGCCCTCGGTGACGAGGTCCTCGAGCGGGATCTTGGCCGTGATGAACGGGGCGAGGTCGATCTTGCCCTCCTGGACGAGCTTGATCGTCTCGGCGTGGTCGCGCACGTAGGCGATGGTCCCGCGCAGGTCGATCTCCTTGAGGACGAGCTTCTGCATGTCGACTGCGGCAGGCTTGCCCCAGATCGACACGACCACGATCACGCCCGCGGGGCGGACCGCGTCGAAGAGCTGGTCGAGGACCGCGTTGACGCTCGTGCACTCGAAGGCCACGTCGACGCCGCGGCCGTCCGTGATCTCGCGGACGCGGGCGATGAGGTTGTCCTGCGTGGGGTCGACGACGTGGTCGGCGACGTGCGTCTCGCGGGCCTTGGTCTTCCGGGCCTCGGAGACCTCGGACATGATGACCGTGACGCCGCGCGCCTTGAGGACCGCGGCCGTGAGCAGCCCGATGGGTCCCGCCCCTCCGACGAGCGCGACGTCGCCGGCCTGGGCGCCCGAGCGGACGACCGCATGGTGGCCGACCGAGAGCGGCTCGATGAGCGCGGCCTGGTCGAGGGGGATGTCGCCCACGGGGTGGACCCAACGACGGTCGACGACGACCTTCTCGGAGAGCCCGCCGCCGCCACCGGCCAGGCCGATGAAGCCCATCTTGACGCACAGGTGGTAGTTGCCGGCCTCGCACTGCGCGCACTCGCCGCACACGAAGTAGGGCTCGACGACCACGGACTCGCCGATCGTCAGGTCGTCGACGCCCTCGCCCAGCGCGGTCACGGTCCCGGAGAACTCGTGGCCCATGGTCACGGGGATCTCCTCGTGCGACAGGGGGTGCGGGCGGCCCTTGGCGGGCGTGAAGATGGGGCCGTCGAGGTATTCGTGCAGGTCCGAACCGCAGATCCCGCACCAGGCGATGTCGATCGCGACCGCGCCCGGCCGCAGCTCGGGGGCCGGGACGTCCTCGATGCGGATGTCTTCTCGTCCGTGGAAACGTGCAGCCTTCATGATCCTCGCCACGCCTTCTCTCGTTGGTCGCTGGGTTCCTGACAGGCGACCCCGGACGGGTCGCCTCGATGCCCGGGGCAACTTCCACCCTAGGCACGTGACCTGCGGAAGAGCCCGGCCAAAGGTCCCGAATCGGATGTGACACATCCCTCCTCGCAGCGTCAGATCAGGGACCTCCGCGGCCGGGCGTCGGGGCGTCGCACCGGTCGGGGCGCGCGGCACCCGGGCCGTGGACCGGCCCGCGTGGGCGGCCGCCGGTACGTTGGGTGGCATGACGGACCCGGCGACGCCCGCTCCCCTGCGCGACACCCAGCTCCCCGGCCACGGCGGCCTGCTGCTGCTCGACTCCGCGTCGCAGTACTTCCGTGCGTTCTTCGGGGTCCCGGACTCGGTCAGGGCCCCCGACGGCACGCCCGTCAACGCCGTGCGCGGCTTCCTCGACACCATCGCGGTGCTCGTCACCGAGCGGCGGCCCGCGCGCCTCGTGGCGTGCTGGGACGACGACTGGCGCCCCGCGTTCCGCGTCGACGCGATCCCGTCCTACAAGGCCCACCGGGTCGCGACCGAGGTGCCCGGGACCACGGGCATCGAGGAGGTCCCCGAGGCTCTGACGACCCAGGTCCCCGTCATCGTCGAGGTCCTCGCGGCCCTCGGGATCGCGCGCGTCGGCTGCCCGGGCTACGAGGCCGACGACGTGATCGGCACGCTCGTCGAGCGCGAGTCGGCCCGGCGGCGCGCCCTGCGCGAGGCGGGCGAAGGGATCGGTGCGAGCGACTCCCGTGGGCCTGATGTCGGACCCGTCGAGGTCGTCACGGGAGACCGCGACCTGTTCCAGCTTGTCGACGACGACGTGCCAGTGCGCGTGCTGTACACCGCTCGGGGTCTCAAGAAGCTCGACGTCGTGGACGTCGAGCGCCTGGCCGAGCGCTACGGCGTGACGTCGGGCCAGGCGTACGCCGACATGGCCGCGCTGCGCGGCGACCCGAGCGACGGTCTGCCGGGCGTCGCGGGCATCGGCGAGAAGACGGCCGCGGGGCTGCTCGCCCGCTACGGCGACCTCGCGGGCATCCTGCGCGCACGCGACGAGGGCGACCCCGGCCTGAGCCCCACGCAGCGACGCCGCCTGACCGAGGCCGCGGACTACCTGGACGTCGCCCCGCTCGTGGTCCAGGTCGCGCGCGACGCCCCCCTGCCCGCAGTGCCCGACGACGTCCCGTCCGCCCCCGCGGACGCTGCGGCCCTCGACGCGCTCGCCTCGCGCTGGGGACTGCGGTCGAGCGTCGACCGGGTCCTGGAGGCGTTCGCGTCCGTGCGCTGAGAGGCGTTCGCGTCCGTGCGCTGAGGCGTCAGCAGCGCCGTGCCGACCTCGGAGCTCAGGTGCGCGGGCGTCGGCGGCAACGCCGCCCGCGCTCCTCGCCACGCATCCCACTGAGGAATGCCCGCACGACGATCACCACATAGGTCAGCAGCGCGAGCACGCAGACCACCGTGACGAGCTGCCACGGCTTGATCATGTCCATCGTTCCTCCTGCCGGCACCCGTTGTGCCGGGTCCTCCCGTCGCGCCTCGGTGCGCCCGGTCGAGCCTCCCACACCTCTGGTCAGCCCTCGGGATGTCCTGTATGTTCCCGCAAGGAAGGCTGCAACGTTACGCAACCTTGCAGAAGTCACACCGTCGTGACTCTCGGCGGTGCCCCCTTGATGAAGGAAGATCATGCGATCAACGACGTTCGCACGGTGGAGACGACCCGTCGCCCTCCTCCTCGGCCTCGGGCTCCTGGGCCCGCTCGCCGTCACCTCGGTGGCCACGTCGGCCGCCGGCGCGACCAGCGGCGAGGCCTCGACCACGGTCTACTACCCGGCCCGAGCCGGCTGGACCACGACCAACGTCCACTACGGCGTCACGGGCGGCGCGTGGACCACGGTCCCCGGCGTCGCCATGGCGCCCGCGTGCGACGGCTGGCTCAGCCGGACCCTCCCGCTCGGGACGGCCACCGGGGCACAGCTCACGTTCAACAACGGGTCGGGGACCTGGGACAACAACGGCGGCCGCAACTACGCGGTCGGTGCGGGCGTCGTGGTCGTCAAGGACGGTGCCGTCACGACCGGGACCTCCCCCTGCGCGACCACGCCCGACCCCGAACCCACCCCCACCCCCACCGAGACCCCCGCGGGCGCTGCGACCCTCTACTACGCGACGACGTGGACCGCGCCGAAGATCCACTTCAACACCACGACCGCGGCCTGGACCACGGCACCGGGCAAGGCCATGGAGGCCGCCTGCACCGGGTGGTTCCGGTTCACGATCGACCTGGGAGCCGCCACGGGCGGCAAGGTCGTCTTCACCAACGGCTCGGGCACCTGGGACAACAACGGCGGCAAGGACTACGCCTACGGCCCCGGGATCTCGACCGTGAAGAACGGGGCGCTCACGGCGAACGCCACGGACCCCTGCCCGCCCGTCGTCCCCGAGGTGCCCGACACCACGGCCCCGTCGGTCCCCTCGGGCCTGACCGTGACCGGCACGGGCATCGGCCTCACCGCGAGCTGGACCGCGTCGACCGACGACACGGCCGTCGCGGGCTACACCGTGACGCGCACGGGCGGCGCGGGCACCGTCGCGCGCGACGTCACGGGCACGTCCGCGACCGACGCGAACCTCCTCGAGAACACGGCGTACTCGTACTCCGTGATCGCGTTCGACGCGGCCGGGAACCGCTCCGCGGCGAGCACGACGGCCTCGAGGACGACCGGTACCCAGCCGACGACGCCCCCCGCCACGACCGGTGAGCCGCTCGGCGGCGACCCCCGTGAGGACTCGATCTACTTCGTCATGACCGCACGCTTCAACGACGGCGACGCGACCAACAACCGTGGCGGCTCGATGCACGTGAAGTCGGGCAACGCCGCGAACGACGACCCCATGTTCCGGGGCGACTTCGAGGGCATCGTCGACAAGCTCGACTACATCAAGGGCCTCGGGTTCTCGGCGATCTGGATCACGCCCGTCGTGCTCAACCGGTCCGACTACGACTTCCACGGCTACCACGGGTGGGACTTCTACCGCGTGGACCCGCGGCTCGAGTCGGAGGGCGCGAGCTACCAGGACCTGATCGACGCAGCGCACGCCAAGGGCATCAAGATCTACCAGGACGTCGTGTACAACCACTCGTCCCGGTGGGGAGCAGAGGGGCTGTTCACCCCGACCGTGTACGGCGCGCGCGACGCGCAGTGGAGCTGGTACTACGACCAGCCCGTCGCGGGCAAGGAGTACGACCCGCTCGAGGAGGACGCCGACGGCTCGACGTACAACGGTGACCTGTGGTCCTCGACGCAGCCCGCGGGCCAGAACTGTGCCAGCTGGGGTGTCCCGGTCGGCTACTCGGCCGAGGGTTACCGGACGTACAGCTGCCAGTGGCCCAACGCGACGTCGGGCATGTTCCCCTCGAACCTCTACCACCCCTGCTGGATCGGGAACTGGGAGGGCAAGGACGCCCAGGACTGCTGGATCCACGAGGACCTCGCGGACTTCAACACCGAGAACGAGCAGGTGCAGGACTACCTGATCGGCGCGTACAACAAGTACATCGACATGGGCGTCGACGGGTTCCGGATCGATACTGCGGTCCACATCCCCCGCGTCACGTGGAACCGGGTCTTCCTGCCCGCGATCCAGGAGCACGCGGTCGCGACGCACGGCGAGAAGGGCAAGGACTTCTACGTGTTCGGGGAGGTCGCGCAGTTCGTGCACGACAAGTGGAACCGCGGGTCCGTGAACCACTCCGCACCGTTCTACACCTGGGACGAGCGCAAGGAGTACTCGCTCGACGACGTCGTCGCCGCGGCCGAGCAGTTCCAGTACGAGAACCTCATGGGGCCGGCGAACCAGCCGACGAGCACCAACGCGACCCTGGTCGGGAACACGTACCACGCTCCCGACCACTCCAAGGCGTCGGGCATGAACATCATCGACATGCGCATGCACATGAACTTCGACGACGCCTCGAACGCCTTCTGGTCCGGCAAGGACTCCGACGACGTCACGAACGACGCGACGTACAACACGGTCTACGTGGACAGCCACGACTACGGGCCCGGCAAGTCCCAGACGCGGTTCGCCGGGGGCACCGACGCGTGGGCCGAGAACATGAGCCTCATGTGGACGTTCCGCGGCATCCCGACGCTCTACTACGGCTCGGAGATCGAGTTCCAGGCGGGCAAGAAGATCGACTGCGGTCCGACCTGCCCGCTCGCCACCACGGGGCGCGCCTACTACGGCGACCACCTCGCGGGGACAGTGGTGGCGAACGACTTCGGCGTCGTCACGTCGGCCACCGGGGCCGTCGCGACGACGCTCCAGCAGCCGTTGGTCAAGCACGTCCAGCGCCTCAACCAGATCCGCCGGGCGATCCCGGCGCTCCAGAAGGGCCAGTACTCGACCGAGGGGGTCTCGGGTGGGATCGCATACAAGAAGCGGTTCACCGAGGGGTCCGTGGACTCGTTCGTGCTGGTCGCGGTGAGCGGTTCGGCGACGTTCTCGGGCATCCCGAACGGCACCTACGTGGACGCCGTGACGGGCGACCGCAAGGTCGTCACCGGCGGATCGCTCGCGGTGTCCGTGAGCGGCAAGGGCAACATGCGCGCCTACGTGCTCGAGCTGCCGGGCAACCCGGCGCCGGGCAAGGTCGGTGAAGCAGGTCCGTACCTGAGGTAGCGGTCGACGAGCGGGTGCCACCTCCCTGAGGCGGCACCCGCTCGTCGCGTGCCACCAGCCGCACGCCCGTGCGGTTGACAACGCTGTCATCGGTGCAGGATCGTTCTTCACGACGCTGCACCGTCGCAACCTCTCACCTGCTCTGGAGCTCTCATGCCGCACCGGTCCCCCCACGTCCTCGTCGTCGGCGAAGCCCTCATCGACGAGGTCCGACGCCCCGACGGCACGACCGACGAGCACCCCGGCGGCAGCCCGGCCAACGTCGCCCTGACGCTCGGCCGCCTGGGGCGCGAGACGCTGCTCGCGGCCCACCTCGGTCAGGACGCGCACGGCGAGACGCTGCGCGCCTGGCTCGCCGACTCGGGCGTCACCCTCACCCCGGGGTCCGACGGCGCAGCCGCCACGAGCGTGGCGCGAGCGGTCCTCGACGGGTCGGGGGCCGCGACGTACGACTTCGCGATCACCTGGGACGTGGCACCCGGCACCGCGGCCACCGAGGCGACGCTCGTGGTCCACACCGGGTCGATCGCGGCCGTCCTCGAGCCCGGCGCGGACGCGGTCCACGACCTGGTGCTCGCGGCGCGCGAGCGCTCGACCATCACGTACGACCCCAACGCCCGGCCCAGCCTCATGGGCACGGCCGAGGCCGCGCTCGCCCGGATCGAGCCGCTCGTCGCGGCCGCCGACGTCGTCAAGGTGAGCGACGAGGACGTCGAGTGGCTCCACCCCGGCGCCGACCCGGTCGAGGTCGCCCGGACGTGGGCTGCGCGGGGGCCCGCGCTCGTGGTCGTCACGTTCGGTGGCGAGGGCGCGGTCGCGGTGTGCCCTGCGGGCGAGGTCCGCGTCGCCGCGCCGCGCGTCGAGGTCGTCGACACGGTCGGTGCCGGTGACACCTTCATGGGAGCGCTCATCGACGGGCTCTGGGAGCAGGACCTCCTGGGTGCCGACCGGCGCGAGGCGCTGCGTGCGATCGACCTCGCCTCGCTGAGCGAGGTGCTCGAGCAGTGCGTCGCAGCGGCCGCGATCACCGTGTCGCGCGCTGGTGCGAACCCGCCGCGGCGTGCGGAGCTCGCGAACCGCTGATCCTGGACAACGCTCCGACGGCACCCGAGGATCTCCCCATGGACCAGCAGCTCGTCGAGTACGTCCGCGCTCAGGGGGCAGGAGTCGTCGCGACGCTCGGCCCGGACGGCAGCCCTCAGGCGGCCTACCTCTCTCTCACCGCGACCGATCGAGGCGAGCTCGTGCTCGACGCCCGCGAGAGCTCACGCAAGATCGCCAACCTTCGCCGTGACCCGCGCATCGCGGTGGCCGTCGGAGGCGCTGACGGGACGACCCTGCAGTGCGAAGGGGTCGCCGACCTGCCCGAGGGGCGCGAGCGTGAGCGCTGCGCGGCGGAGTACGCCGCGAGGTTCCCCGAGTTCGCCGGCTCGCTCGCGCAGGACGGGATCGTCCTCGTCCGGGTCACGGTGACGTGGGCACGCTACGGGGACTACCGGCCCGAGGCCGGACGCACCCCCTCGGGTACGTCGAGCAGGTAGCGCAGCGCCTACCCGGCGACCTCGACCCGCGCTCTGACCGCGATCTCGGCGAGCTCTGCCCGAGACGAAGCACCAGTCTTCTTGAGCGCGCGGAAGATGTGGTTCTCGACCGTCCGCCGGCTGATCCCCAGCGCCGACGCGACCTCGGCGCTCGTGTGCGCGCCGACCAGCAGGGCTACCTCCAGCTCACGAGCCGTGAGCGACGGGTTCGTGTCCTCGACCTGCCTCACGACGAGCGGCGTCCGCCCGAGACGGACCTCGAGCTGCCGAGCGGCCGCGGTGACGTGCTCCCTCAGCTCCGGGTCGCTGCGCTGGGCGAAGGACACCAGGGTCCGCAGCAGGAAGTAGTCGTCCCGGCCGTGCTCGTACGCGGCCAGGTGCTGCTCGACGCCGAGCGGGTCCGTCAGCACCTGCCTCACCGTGGCCCGATACCCGGAGAGTGCCTGCGGTTCGGGCGACAGCCCGCAGGCCCGGTCCAGCACGTCGAGACGGACGAGCGTCGGGTCGAGCGCCGTCGCGACCTGGAGCGCGGCCCGGACGACGGACCAGTAGCCCTTGGGCTCGGCCTCTCGTCCGATGGTCGTGAGGATGTCCGCAGCCTGCCCGACGTCGCCCGCCATGAGCGCACGGATCGCGTCGTCGACACCGCGCTGCATCCACGGCAGCGGCCCGTCCGGGACGCCCTCGGTCTCCATCAGGAACGACGAGGCGACGTCTCCCCGGCCCGTCCGGAACATCAGGTCCGCACCGAGCCGGAGCATCGCTCCGTGCACACCACGTGAGATCTCACCGGGCGCTCCGAGCGTGAAGATCTCGCTCAGCAGGTTGACACCCTCCTCCCACCTCCCCTCGACGAAGGTCCGGAGCGCGGCTGCGTATGCGAACAACGTCACCCGAGGACGGTCGAGCTCGAGCTGCGACTCCCGGAGGAACCGGGTGGTCGTGCGCGTCGCGAGAGCCCCGTCCTCTCCGTCGACCAGCGCGACGGCGCGGAAGAAGTCGAGGTAGCGCTCGATGATGGCCGGCGTGGTAGCGGGCCTGTCCTCCATCGCGGCGAGCGCCCCCCGGGGGTCGCCGTGGATCGTCAGGGTGGCGGCGAGGACGACGTGCGAGACCCAGCAGTCCTGACGACGCCGGACCTCCCGGTGGAGCCAGTCCAGGTCGTCGGGCCGGACACCCGTGCTGACGACCCGCAGGAAGACCTGGATCGCGTGCGCCTCCCCGTCGGCATCGCCCGTGGCCTGGACCATCCACGTGAGCGCACGTGCGACGGCGCGGGCGTCGTGACGGGCGAGCCCGTACCAGAGGGCCTTGACCACCCCGTAGAGCACCAGGTCGCCGCGCGTCGCACCGTCGCTGCGATGGTCAGTCTGCTCGAACAGCGCCTCGATGCGCTCGGGGTCGTCCTGCCACTCCAGGAGCGCGCCGAGGTAGGACAGGATGTTCGCGAGGGACGGGTCGGTCGCGACCCGTTCCTCGTGTGCCACCCGTTCGAGGGCCATCCGGTCGGTGAAGTAGCGAGCGAGCACCGGGAAGCCGCCGGGTTCGGGCGGCGCAGGGAGCGCCGAGACCGCCGAGCTCTCGATGCGTTGCCGCGCTGCCTGGAAGAGCTTCGACTCAGGCACCTGGAGCAGCTCGCTGAGCCGCCGGGAGTGCACCATGCCCGCCACGTCGAGGGGGCGCTTACGGAAGTAGTCGACGATCGCGAGCGGGTTGAGCGAGACGAGCGCCTTGAGGGGCTGCTGCCCCACGACGCTCACGAGCCCGCGCTCCTCGAGCCTCTCGACCGAGGCGACGCGGTCGATGACCGTGATCTGCTCCATCGTGGCCGACCCGAGGAGCGCGAGCTCGTAGACGGTCCGGAAGTCCTCGTCATCGAGCCCCGCGAGCAGCTGTTCGATCACGGTCTGCAGGTGCGGGTTCCACAGGGTGTCCCCGGCCATGCGCCACACGCCGTCGGTCTCCTCGATCCTTCGGCTCAACGTCGCGGTGTGCACGATCGAGCGGACGAGGCTCGTGATCCCGGAGGACTTCGCGTAGACGTGCGCCACGACGTCGGACGCGACGCGGCCGCCCAGCAGACGGTGGACCAGCGCGCTCGTCTCCTCGTAGGAGAGCGGGCCCAGCGTGATCCGCACCCCCTTCTCGGCGGGGAACCAGCGCTGCGCCGAGGTCAGACCACGACGGAACGGCAACGACGTCACCAGCACCGGAGCGTCCAGGCGCTCGCGCGCGACCGTGACCACCGCGAGGGAGTCCTCGTCGATCGTCAGGACGTCGTCGAGGACGACGTACGCGCTCGACCCGCGCGCGAGCTCGCGCGCCACGCGGTCGACGAACCCGTAGAGCGTCGGACCGTCCTTGGGTGTCTCGACACCGGCGAGCCGGAGCGAGACGTACGGCTCGGGCACGGTGCTCGTCAGCCCGGTCAGCGACAGGACGCTCGCGCCGGTCCGTTCGAGCTCGGCCACGACCCGGCGGGTCAGGGTCGTGCGGCCGATCCCGCGCTGCCCGACGACCTCGACGGACATCCCGCTCCGCAGGTGGTCGACAGCGCTCTGCACCTCGTCGTCGAACACGGTGGCTCTCCTCGGGATCAGGTCCGTCACGACGTGACGGCCCCCACCCCGGCGGGCGCACGGGTCGATACCGTCACCCTTCGGACTATGCCCCCCGAACGCGCCTCGGGCGAGGCGAGCGGCACTACCGTGACTCCACGCGCTCGGGGTCGTCGGACGCGCACCGCGCGTCCTCACCCGGGTGAGCATCGTGGCCGGAAGCCCGCACCGAGGGGTGAGCAGCGCCGTCGGGCAGGGTGGTGCCCCGGCGCGCGCGCCGCACCGACTGCCGCGTCTCGCCCCGCGTCCCGACGAGCAGGACGACGACCACGAGGATCGCGGCGCCCGTGGCGACCACGCCGTCCCGCGACTGGAAGAAGCTCACGACGTAGCCGCCGCCAGGGATCGTCAGGAGGTGCTTGCCGGCCACCGTGACGCCGTAGGTGTACGGGTCGTCGACGTCGTTGGCATCGCCGCGGAGCGTGAGCTCGCGCCCCTCGGGCACGCCCTCGACGACGGCGACCTCGACCACGCGGTGCGTGACGAGCTCGGTGCCCGTGCGCTTGGGGACCGTGACGACGTCGCCCACCACGATCTCGCTCGCCGGGGTCATCCGGCTGAGGATGAGGGAGCCGGTCGGGATGCCGGGCTCCATCGAGCCCGAGACGACCACGAGCGACTTCACGTCGAACGCGAAGGACGCGCCCAGCAGCAGGACGCACACGACGCCGATCGCGGCGGTGACGCTCAGGACCGCGTCGCGCAACCACACGAGTGCTCTCATGGCGCGACCTCCTGGCCGGCCGCACCTGCGGCCGGGACCGACTCGGCACCGAACGCGAGGCGCATCCGTGACGTGGCGCCGTTGTAGCCCTCGCTCTCCGGCGTGTCCGGGTACGCGACGAGCACTCGCAGGGTGCGCACGCTGCCGTCGACGCCCGGAGCCCACGGCGAGCCGTCCGCGAGAGCGGACGTGCCACGGGCGGCCAGGGCGAACGGGGCCGTCGCCGCCGCGAGGCCGTCCGCCGTGACCTCGCTGGCCATCGGGTCCGCACCGTCGCCTGCGAGGACCTCGCCTGTGTCGGCATCGAGCACGGTCCAGCGGTACAGGCCGATCGGGTCCTTGCCCCCGGTCGCGGCCTCGTCGTGCAGGTCCTCGACCCGGAACGAGACCAGAGCGTCGTACGGCCCGTTGTTGACCACGGGGACCACCGTCTCCAGGACGGTGCCCGGGAGGAACGTCCCGGCCCCGTCGACGGCCCACGCGAGCCCGTCGCCGTCGGCCTGACGCAGCACGCCGTCGCGGACGAGCGCGATGTCGAACGCCTCGGGGTTGCCGACACCGCGCGACTCGACGTTGAGGTTCGCGGTGTCCTGGAACGAGGCGCCCGTCGCTCCCACCGAGCCACCCACGAGGAAGGCACCAGCACCGGCGACACCGACGACGGCGAGCGCGCCGAGCGTGCGGGCGGCCCGACGGCGTCGACCGCGCGTGGCACGGAGGTCGGCACGGGTCGCCGCACCGGCGACCGAGGTGCGCGCAGTGCGCCCGACGCCGGTCACGGTGTCACCTCGACCTGGTGCGCGGGCCAGACGTAGAGGCCGTTGGTCGCTCCGGTCGACGTGACCGAGCGAGCGCACGCGGCGTAGGTCAGCCCACCGCACGCGGCGCCGAACCCGTTCTCGCCCCAGGTCCACAGCGTGCCGTCCGCGAGCGTGTACGAGCCGACGTCCTTGGACCCGCCGACCTCGACCGCTGGGCCCTTGCCGCCGTCGTAGACCACCGCGAGGGCGTTGGTCGAGTTGATCGCACCGCTCGGGAGCCGGAACGCTCCGCCCCACAGCCGAGCCCCCCAGGCCTGGACGGTGCCGTCGGCCATGAGGGCGCGGCCCGTCTGGAAGCTCACCGCGACGTCCTCGACACCTGTCAGGAGGAGCTTGGGGTCACCCAGGTCCCGACCGTCGAGCGCGGTCCAGCTCCCTGGCGCGCCGCCGTGCGCGTTGTTCTCGGCGGAGCCCCAGGTGTAGACGTCGCCCTTCTCGGTGAGCAGGGTCCCGAACGCGTAGCCGCCGCCCAGGTAGGCGAGCCCCTCCGAGGCGACCAGCGCGGTGAGCGCGGGCACCTCGACGGGCGTGGTCACGTAGCGGTCCCCGTGGAGCCCGTTGCCGGCCCCGCCGCGGTAGTCGCGACCCCAGAAGTAGACGCGCGACGCGTCGTCGACCGCGTAGAAGCCCTCGTAGGCGGCACCGACGTAGACGAGCGCGCCCGTTCCGGCCGGGAAGGTCACGCGCGTCGGGTTCACCTGAGGCAGGCTGTTGCCGTTCCCGCGCTGGCCGAACGCGGGCGTCCCGGTGGTCCACACCGAGCCGTCGGCCTTGAGCCAGGCGTTGGCGTACTCGCTCGACGCCACGGACCGCACGTCGGTGTCGAGCGGCGTCCACGACGCGGGCACGGCGCCCGGGAGCCCGCCGTTCTCGTTGTAGCCGTTCGTGCCCCACGTCCAGAGCCGGCCGCTCGCGTCGATCGCCTTGTAGCCGTACGCGTTGGCGCTCACGTCGACCACGTCGGTGAGCGGCTTGAAGAGCGAGGGCGTCCGGACGGCCCCCTCACCTGCACCGAGCGCACCGCCCCCAGGGTTCGCACCGGCACCGAGGAAGCCCCACAGATAGAGCCGCCCCTCGACGATCGCAGCCGTCGTGTCGACCGCGTTGGCCTGACGGATCGCCGCGACCACGGGCGGCACGTCCGCGGTGAGCACGGCGGTCTCGGCCCGGGCCTCGTCGGTGTAGGCGGCCGTGGTGAGCTGGACGGTCCCGAGCAGTGCGGTCGCGACCAGGGTCAGCGCGCCGGTGGCGGCGGCGACGCGGCGGGTGGCGGCGTTCATGGGGTCCTCCTCTTCCGGGTGGAGACGTAGGCGGTGGTTCCTGCACCGATCAGGACGACGGCGAGCGTGGCGAGGAGCATGACGCCCGCTCCGGTCGCGGCCAGGCCGCCACCGGGGATGCCGGGTGCCCCGGGCTCTCCCTCGCTCTGGGCGGTCGCGACGAAGCGGAGCGTGACGCCCCCTTCCGCGCCGCGGTACTCGTCGCCCGCCTCGGCGGGCATGGCGGCCCGCCCGTGGACGACGTACTCGCCCCCGGCGGGCAGCTCGGGCAGGTCGACGGTCAGGTCGCCCTGCCCGACGACGTCGCCTCCTTCGAGGAGCACGTCGCCCTCGGGCCCGACCACGAGGACGTCGAGCGGGTGCTCGCCCTCGAAGAGCGCTCCCCCGAGGCCGGCCGCCGTGAGGGTCAGCGGTACGGCGCGGTCGGTCACGTTCCTGGCGGTCATGGTCCACTCGACCGAGCGGCCCGGAGCGGGGGCCTCGACGACCACGCTGTCCGGGTCGACCTCGATCAGGTCGCCGGCTGCGGCCGCGGGCTGCGACGTCACGGCGAGGCACAGTGTGGTGAGGACGAACGCGAGCACGGCGAGGAGGATCGTGCGGTGAGGTCTGCCGGTCATGAGGTGCTCCCGGTGAAGGCCATGCCCACGCTGGTCGACCTACCGTGGTAGACCGATCGGGTGTCGGGGGACAGGACTGCGGAGACGTGCACGGTGCGGTGCTCGTCGGTCCCGAGCGCTCCCAGGTCGACCGCGAGGTCGGCCGCAGGGACGTCGCGAGCCACGACGGCCCCCGCGACGGTGACGGTCACGAGCAGGCGGGAGTACACGTCCGGGTACTGCTGGGCGCCCAGCACGAACGGCTCGTCGAGGGGGTCGTACAGCGTGAGGTGCACCGCGCCGGGCGCCGCGTCGTTCACGACGTCGACGCGCCACTCGACAGGGACCGTCCGGCTCAACGTGCCGTGCGTGGTCTCGACCACGAGCGCGTCGGGGCTGCCCTGGCCGGTGGTCACGTCGCCCGCGGGGCTGAGGGTCTCGAGCGAGATGTCGTAGGAGCCGCCGGTCTCGATCACGGCCGAGGCCTCGTCCGTGAAGCCCGCGACGGTCCCGCCGATCGAGCCCACGAGGACCGCGCCGGCTCCGGCCCCCACGAACGCGATCAGGGCGGGACGCGGACGACGGGTCGGACGACCGGCGGCCCGGTGCGCGCCTGATGCGTTCCGGTCAGTCATTCTGGGCCTCGAATCGGAGCTGGATGGCGGACGTCGCGTCCTGCCACTGGTTGTCGAGGTCGGCGGGCAGCGCGACCGTCACCTCCAGGAGGTGCATCTCGTCGGGGGCCCAGGACTCGGTCCACTCGTGGGTGGCGGCCGCCAGGGCGGGACCGTCGAGGTCGTCGACCAGCACCTCGCCGTCCTCGACGATCGTGAAGCGGAGCTGGCCGAAGAGCTCGACCGGGCGGCCCGTCGCCGGGTCCGTCGTGCCCGAGCGGTCGTCGGGGTCGGTGACCGTGAGAGCGACACGGGCCGGCAGGCCGGGAGACGTGTTGAGCGCTGCGACGCGGAACGTCAGCTGCCCGCCCGGCCCGATGACCTGCGGGCCACCGGGACGTGCGTCGGAGCCGGGGTCGGCCCCCAGGACCACGTCGTACGCGTCGGGGTTGCCGTGCCCCCAGCTTGCCGGGTGGGGCGTCCAGCCGGGCTCGAGCGAACCCGCGACCATGATGTCGAAGTCGTCGCCCTGGGCGAACCGGACGTCGACCGTGTCGGAGTCGACGACCATGGCGGACGTCGCGAGGGTCACCACGCCGAGCAGCGCGCCCCAGGACCAGATCTTGCGGTGCATCGTGACCCTCCTTCCGAGAGCGGACCGGCCGGTGGTCTGCGCCACCGGCCGGTCGTGCGGGCTCGCTACGGGAGGACGACGGATGCGGCGTCGAAGTGCGCCTGCACGTAGGCCACGCCGCCGTTGAGCGCGGCGTTGGCCTCCGTGCCCTGGTCGGCCAGCGTGATCGAGAGCGTCAGCTGGTCGGACGCGCCCGGTGCCAGGGTCACGGGGGTGAGGGCCGCGGACTCGGCGAGCTCGTCGAACTGGTCGAACGTCAGGTCGCTGACGATCGCGACGCCGTCGCTTCCCGCGACCGAGAAGCGGAGCGCGGCAAGATAGGCGGGGTCGGACGTCTTGCCCGGGACCTCGTTGACCCAGAGCCGGAGGTCGGCCCCGAGCTTCTCCGAGTCGTTCCTGTAGGGCAGCGCGACCGAGATCGTGTCGCCGGGCGTGATGGTGTCGGCGCCGGGCAGGGCGATGTCGACGCCCTCGGCCGTGTCGGCCTCCTGCCAGGTGCCCGGGACGGGGATGCCGTCCACGTCGGTGCCGACGACCTGGATGTTGAACGCACCGGCGCCGATCCCGGAACCGTCCGTGCCGCCGCCGAGGTTCAGGTTGGCGAAGTCGGTGAAGGCCGCCGTGGTGGCGAGCGCGCCGATGCCGACGAGGGCGCCGATCGAGTAGAGGGTCTTCTTCCGGGTGCTGCTCTTGGCCGTGGTGCTCACGAGGGGTGCTCCTCCAGGAACGGGGTGGTCGCCAGTCGACCCGTGGGTCGTCCCGGGAGGTGTCCCGGGGGCTGATGACGACGACGCTAGGAGTGCACTGAATACTCACCACGCGGTAAGGATGAGGTGCTGAGCAATTTCTCACCCGACCCCCAGCCCGGTGGACGCACCGCCTGAGTAGCGCCCTGGGTAGTGCGGACGCACGCCCCTGAGCACCCCCTCGAGCGCCCTGCGGTGGACCTCGGGGACGGCCGGGCGACACGGGCCTGGGCCCGGGGGCCGGCACCCGGACGCCGGGCCCGGGCGCCGGCCTCACGCCGCCCCGATCGCCTCCTCGACGCCCAGCTCGAGCAGCAGCCGCCGCCGGAAGTCCCCGAAACCCGGCACCCCACGCCGTCGCGGCCGGTCGAACGGCACCTCGAGCTCGACCCCGGCCTTCCCGTCCTGGAGCACGGCCACGCGGTCGGCGAGCAGGATCGCCTCGTCGACGTCGTGCGTCACGAGCAGCACGGCGGGCTGGTGCTCGTGGCACAGCTCGGCCACGAGCGCCTGCATCCTGATGCGGGTCAGGGCGTCGAGCGCCGCGAACGGCTCGTCGAGCAGGAGCAGGCGCGGGTTGCGCACGAGGGCCCGGGCGAGCGCGACGCGCTGCGCCTCTCCTCCGGAGAGCGTCGTGGGCCAGGCGGCCTCACGGCCCCCGAGGCCCACCTCGGCGAGCGCGGCCGACGCCGCGGCGCGCCGGTCGCGCGTGGAGCGCTGCCCGAGGATCACGTTGGACCCGACCCGCTTCGACGCGACGAGCCGCGGCTCCTGGAACACCACGGTCCGCTCGGCGGGGGCCTCGACGGTCCCGGTGTCGTGCTCCTCGAGCCCGGCGAGGATGCGCAGCAGCGTCGTCTTGCCGGAGCCGCTGGCCCCGAGCAGCGCGACGAACTCGCCCGGACGCAGCGTCAGGGAGAAGTCCTCGAGGATGGTCCGGTCGCCGTACGACTTGGTGACGTCCTGCACCCGGACGGTCGGCGCGGCAGGGTCGTGCACGGTCCGGACGCTCATGGCTTTCTCCCGAGTCGCTTGTAGGGCAGCAGGACGCGTTCGAGGAGCCGCACGACCAGGTCGACCGACAGCCCCCACACCGCGTAGATCAGCACGCACACGACGAGCACGTCCATCTGGAAGTACTGCTGCGCGGAGACCATGAGGAACCCGATGCCGCGCGGCGCGTTGGACATCTCCGCGACGATCAGCGCGAGCAGCGACACCGACAGGGACACCCGCAGCCCGACGAGGACCGACGGGATGGCCTCGGGCAGGATCACGTGCCGCACGAGCCCCAGCCCGCGCAGCCCGAACACCTTGCCCGCCTCCAGGATCTTGCGGTCGACGTTGCGCACGCCGCTGTGGGTGTTGAGGTAGAGCGGGAACAGCGCAGCGGCCGCGATGATGATGATCTTGGGTCGTTCGTCGATCCCGAACCAGAGGATGAGGAGCGGCGCGATCGCGAGGAACGGGATGGTGCGCAGCATCTGGAGCGTGGGGTCGAGGAGCTGGTCGCCCAGGCGGAACAACCCGGCGACGACGCCGAGCGTGAGCCCCAGCAGCCCGCCGATCGCGAAGCCCACGGCCACGCGCCCGAGCGAGACCGACAGGTTCTCCCACAGCACGCCCGTGCTCACGAGCTCGACGAACGCGTCGGCGACCTGCCAGGGCGCGGGGAACTGCTTCTCGTCGATCCACCCCTGGGCCGAGCCGAGGAACCAGAGCGCGAGGATCGCGGTGGGCACCGAGGCGCGCAGCAGGACGTCGCGCGGCGAGCGCCGCTTCCTGCCCGACGACGTCGCACCGGTCCGCGCCCCGGCCGCCCCCGGGGCCGTGGTCGGCACCGTGCCGACGGCTGTCGCTGCACCCACCGGGGACGCCTCCGCGCGGGCGCGCGACGTCGTCGTGCCGGTGGTCACTCGACACCCCACGTGCTGACGTCGAACGCCTTCGGGGCGGCGCCGGAGCTGACGAGGAAGTCGAGCGTCGACTGCACGGTCTTGAGCCCGTCCGGGTCGATCGCCTGCGTGCCGTACTGCCAGAGCTCGGCCTCCTTGACGACCTCGACGGGCGAGCCCGTGGCCTCGAAGACCCACTGGGCGTAGGCGTCGTGGTCGGCCTCGATCTTGGCCACGCCGGCCTCGGTGACCTCCCAGACCGCCGCGGCGAGCTCGGGGTTCGCCTCGTAGGTCTCGCGCGAGGTGAGCGAGACGCTCGTCGCGAGCAGGTCGGGGTCGTCGACGCTCGCCTTGGACAGGACCGGGAAGTCGTTCTGCAGGCGCCAGATCCCGGCCGTGGTCGCGGGCACCGGCACGGCGTCGATGTCGCCGCGCTGGAGAGCGGGCAGGGCGTCGGCGAACAGGAGGTTGACGAGCTCGACGTCGCCCAGGACCCCGGCGCGCTCGAGGACCGCGCGGCCGTACTTGTCGAAGTTGGAGCCGAACTGGAGCCCGACCTTCTTGCCCGCGAGCTGGTCGATCGTCGTGACGCCGCCGGTCCGGGTGAGGAACCAGATGTCGGAGGACGGCTTGGCGATGACGAGCGCCGGGACGTCGAGGCCGCTCGCCTTGGCCTGCGTCGCCGGGGTGTCGCCGATGAAGCCGACCTGGATGTCGCCCGTCTGGAGGGCCTGGACCACGGGCGGCCCGTTGTTGAACCCGACGAACCCCTCGTACTCGTACCCGTGCTCGGCGAGGATCGCGTCGGCGATCCCGGTCTCGACCGCGTACCCGAACGGCCCGGTCGCGACGGGCGTCTTGCCTGCCACGCCGTTCCAGGGGCCGCCCGTCGTGAGGGGTGCGAGCTCGGCGCCCGCGCTCGCCCCGTCGCCCGACGGCGTCGCGGCCTCGGACGTGGAGCAGGCCGCGAGCGCGGCGACGAGGGCGACGGACGCCAGGGCGGCGAAGGTGCGGTTCCGGCTCATGAGGGGGCTCCTTGGAGGTGGGTCGTGGTGCTGTCGGTGTGGACGGAGGTGTGGGGGCGTGCACCGTCGGCGAGGGTGCCGGCTGGTGTCGTGCCGTCGGCGTGGTCGCGCGACCCCGAGGTCGGGGCGAGCGCGGTCGGGGCGAGCGCGGCCGCGCGGTGGTAGTCGACGTCGGAGGACAGGACGGTCTGCGCGGTGGCGCCGGCCACGGTGTCCGTCGGCGCGTCGGGTCCGGCGCTCTCCCCGGCACCGGAGCTGCTCCCGCGCGGCGCCCGCCGCCACCCGACCCGGTCCCGGTAGAGACCCAGGAGGTCGCGGTCGAGCAGGTCGGCCTCGTCGAGGAACGGCGACCCGGCCGGCTCGGGCGTGCGCGACGGAGACACGAAGATCGCGTCCTCGGGGCAGTACGCCTCGCACTGGAAGCAGGTCTGGCAGTCCGAGTGCCGCGCGATGGTCGGCACCCCGCCGTCGACGGACTCGAAGACGTTGGTCGGGCAGATCCGCACGCAGATGTCGCACGACGTACAGCGCGCGGCGTTGAGGATCTCGATCATGACGCCTCCTCGGTCCTGGTCGGTGGGGTGGTCCGGCCGGGCGCACCGGCGCCGACCGCGCTCCCGGGCGCCCCGGCGCTCGTGCTGCCCGGGTAGGGCGCCCCGGCGGCGCCCGTCACGGGCGGCTCCGGGTCCGGCAGCACCCACAGGTCGCGCAGCCCTCCCGTGAGCAGGCGTCGGGCCTGCTGCGGGTCGGTGTCGGGGAAGTCGGTGCGCGTGTGCATGCCGCGGGTCTCCGTGCGGTGCAGCGCGGTGCGGTTGGCCCAGCGCGCCATCGCGAGCATCCCCGCGGTCTCGCGCGTGCGGATCGCCGTGGCGCCCCGCACGTCCGGAGGTACGAGCTCGGTGCCCGCGCGGTCCCACAGGTCGTCGAGCGTGTCGAGCGACCGCACGAGCCCCTGGTGGTGACGGAAGACCGACTTGTCGATCGGGAGCATCTCGTCGCGGACCGCGGCCGTGATCTCGCGCCATGCCCCCTCCCCTGCCGGGGCGGGCCGCGAGAGGTGCGCTCCGTCGTCGGGACGCAGCCCCACCGTGCCCGTGGGCTCGAGGCGCTGCCCGCGGGACGACGGGCCGCGGTCCGCCGCCAGGGCGGCCGCCGCCCGGCCGGACCACGTGCCCGACGCCACGGCCCACGCCAGGTTGGGTCCGCCCGCGCCGGTCGCCGCACCGACCACACGGTCTCGCGCCGCGACGTCGCCCGCCGCGAACAGGCCCGGGACGCCCGTCCACGCGTCGCGGTCGAGCACGTGGACCCCGCCCGTGCCACGCACCGTGCCCTCCTGGACCCAGTCCATGGGGAAGCGCTCGGTGAACGGGTCGACCCCCAGCTTGTCCGTGACCATGAAGAAGTTGGGCATGGCCGCGCGCAGGGTCGGGCGGACCTCGGGCGGGAACTGGGTGAACTGTGCCGTGATCGTGCCGCGCAGCGAGGCGCCGAGCAGCTCGGCGCGGCTCTTGTGCAGGTTCTCGTAGGCGATGGGCACACCCTCGTGGTCCCAGTAGGAGGCCGTGACGAAGAAGCCGTTCTTGTCCATCGAGGTCCCGAACGGGACCATGCCGTAGAAGTTGGAGAACTCCATGCTCGACAGGTGAGCGCCCACCTCGGCGGCCATCAGGTGGCCCTCGCCCGTGTCGACGTCGCCGCCCAGGGAGCGGGACTTCCAGGTGGTGCCGCCCGTCGCGAGCACGACGGCGCCGCTCGCCACCCGCCAGGCGCGTCCGGTCTGGCGCTGGTAGCCCTGGGCGCCCGAGACGACGCCCGCGCCGTCGACCAGGAGCTCGAGCGCGGGGCTGTGGTCGAGGACCGTGACGCCGTTCTTCTTGACCTTGCCGCGCAGGAAGCGCAGGTAGTCGGGCGACGATCCCGAGAAGGACCGCTCGCCGGGGCGGCGCGCGAAGGGGTTCGGGGCGGGTGCAGGGCTGCCGGCTCCGCCGCGGCCCCCGGTGCTTGCCGGGCGCGAGCGGCGCGTGCGCTCGTACCCCCAGCCGTCGATGAGCGCGGTGCGGTACCAGGCCTCGTCGAGGACGTCGTTGGTCCAGTCGCGGTCGGTGAGGTAGCCGCCCTGCTCCTCGCGCGGCGTGATCTCCTCGTCGCGGCGGTCGGCGTCGGGCGGGACGAGCCAGTGCCCGACGCCGGCCGTCGCCGCGACGCCGCTCGTGCCGCAGTAGCCCTTGTCGACCAGGACGACGCTCGCGCCCTGCTCGGTCGCGGCGATCGCGGACCAGGTCGCGGCCGGGCCGCCGCCGATCACGAGGACGTCGGCGTGCAGGAGCAGGTGCTCGGCCGAGTCCTCGACGAGCGTGGGACGGGGGGCGCGCTGGGTCGCTCGGGGCCGGGGGGACGGCGGGCCAGCGGGTGCGGTGGGCACGGTGGCGGGTGCGGAAGAGGGCACAACCATGAGGGTCGCTTTCGAGGGCCGCGACGTGGTCGCGGGTGCACGGGGCGCCGGTGGGGTCGGCGCGGGGGCTGTGTCGTCGGGTCAGACGGGACGACAGCAACAGCCCGGCGCGGCGGCGCGGAGCGCGCGGTGCGTCAGCTCGGTGTGCATGAGAGCGACGGTAGCTGAACTAGACCGAAACGGTCCAGATTGGGCTGGTGGCTGAGACAAGGTTGCGCAGTGTTAACGCGCGAACCGCCGACGGTGACGGCTCGTCACCCCCGGCGGCCATACCCGTCACCCCCGGCGGCCTTGCTCGTCACCCCCGGCAGGCGCGTGCATCACCCACGATGCTCGGCCTCTCCCCCACCACGCAGCTCGACCTCGTCACCGAACGGGCGCGTGACCCAGGCCTCCGAGTCCCCGACGAGGCGCGCGACGTCGTCGGGCAGCTCGCCCGACGCGATGTCCGCGATGGTGACCTGCTCCAGTACCGAACGCATCGCGACGCGCAGCGCGACCCACGTCTGCTGGAGCGTCGCCGCGGACGGCGCGTACGACGTGTCCTCGGGCTGGACCCCCGCGATGTTCGCGAGCGGACCGTCGATCGCGCGGATGACGTCCGCGACCGCGATCCGCGCCGGGTCCGCCGCGAGGTGGAAGCCGCCGTCCGCACCGCGGCGGCTCTCGACCAGACCCGACCTGCGCAGCTGGTTGAGGATGCCCAGGAGGAACGACCCCGGGATGCCCTGCGCCTTCCCGACCCGCTCGGCGGTCACGAAACCCTCGTCGTAGGCGACGGCGAGCTCCACGCACGCACGGACGGCGTAGTCGATCTTGGCGGTGATGCGCATGGGCACAGTATGCCGAGGCCGTGTTTCCGATCCCGCAGGATTATCGGGTGAAGTGACGTGCGCGACGCCACCGGCCGCGGGTTCGGCCCCCGGGCCCCGCCTGTGCGAAGGTGCAGCGGTGACTTCGTACCGGGTGAGCCTCGTCGTCGGGATGCTGCGTCCAGGGGCGTCCCCGGAAGCCGTGCTGCCGGCGGCCGCCGCCGCGGCGCGCGAGCGGACCGAGGTCGAGTCCTACGACCTGGGGATCGTGAGCGGCGAGGCCCGCGTCACGGTGCGCTACCTCGCCGAGGACGACGACGAGGCCGCCGAGACCGCCCGCGCCGTGCGGGCAGCGGCGGGGTCACTCGTCGAGGTGAGCGGCGCGGTCTTCACCCGGCGCTACGGGCCCCGGTGGCATCCTGTGCCGGGCGGCATCCACCGCTGACCTGCACCGCCGCCTCGCGCCACGCCGCGCTGGGCCCCGCCTTCTCACGGGGCGGACGCGGAGCGGACCCGCCCCGGGCTCGGACGCGCTCCGCGCGGGGAGACCGTAGGTTGGACACATGCTTGCCGCCTACGTGACGCACTTCGACCAGCAGGACCCGCTCGCAGGACTGACCGTGGGAGACCTGCCCGCCCCCGAGGCGCGGGAGAACTGGTCCGTGGTGGACGTCCGGGCCGCGAGCCTCAACCACCACGACCTGTGGTCCCTGCGGGGCGTCGGGCTCCGGGCCGAGCAGCTGCCCATGATCCTCGGCACCGACGCCGCAGGCATCGCGCCCGACGGGACCGAGGTCGTCGTCCACGGCGTGATCGGCGCCGACGGTCACGGTGTGGGGCCGTCCGAGTCCCGGACGCTCCTGTCGGAGAAGTACGCGGGGACCCTCGCCGAGCAGGTCGCGGTCCCCACCAAGAACCTGGTCCCCAAGCCGCCCGAGCTCACGTTCGTCGAGGCGGCGTGCCTCCCGACGGCGTGGCTCACCGCGTACCGCATGCTCTTCACGGTCGCGGGGCTCGCGCCGGGCGACCGGGTGCTCGTCCAAGGGGCAGGCGGCGGCGTCGCGAGCGCGGCGACGCGTCTCGCGAGCGCGGCCGGGGTCGAGGTGTTCGTGACCTCGCGCTCGTCGGCCAAGCGGGCGCGAGCCCTGCAGAACGGTGCTTCTGCGGTCTTCGAACCCGGGGCTCGGCTCCCCGCGCGGGTCGACGCCGTGATCGAGACCGTCGGTCAGGCCACGTGGTCGCACTCGATGCGTTCGGTCCGGCCAGGCGGGACGGTCGTCGTCGCGGGGGCCACCTCCGGGGACGCTAGCCCTGCCGAGCTCTCGCGCATCTTCTTCCAGGAGATCACCGTCCGAGGCGTCACGATGGGCTCGCGCGAGGACCTCGCCGCCCTGCTGCGGTTCCTCGCGCGGACCGACGTGCGTCCGACGATCGACGAGGTCCTTCCCCTGGCGCAGGCCGCTGTCGGCCTCGCACGGCTCGACGCCGGGGAGCAGTACGGGAAGATCGTGCTGACGACATGAGCGACGAGGCCGGGGGCGGCTCGGGCGGCGGTCCGAGCGCGACGTCGGGGGGCGGGACACCCGCCGAGGGGCGCGCGGAGTCCGGACGGCCGGTGTCCGGGTCGGCCGGCGACCAGGCCTGGACAGGGTCTCCACGCATCGCCGCGGTCCGACGCCGCACCCGGGCGGTGAGCTCTCGGACCGTCTCCCTGGGTGCGCTCCGCCAGGCGGCGGAGGTCGTCGCCTCACCTCCTGCCCCCCTGGCCGGCCGCGGCGGCGCGACAGCACGGAAGCCGCGCTTCCGGCCGCAGCGCGGGCGCTGGCAGGAGGACGTCCTCGGGCCGGACTACCGGCAGCTCACCCTCCAGCTCACGCCCGACGACGAGGGCGAGGTCGTCGCGACCCTGGTCCGTTACGACCCACCGACCGAGGAGGCCGTGCGCCCTGCGCGCGCCGTGCTGTACGTGCACGGGTGGAGCGACTACTTCTTCCAGACCGAGCTCGCCGAGTACTGGCACGGCCAGGGAGCCGCCTTCTATGCCGTCGACCTGCGCAAGTACGGGCGCAGCCTGCGGCCCCACCAGACTCCTGGGTACATGGAGCACCTCTCCGAGTACGACGAGGACCTCGAGACGGCGCTCGCGACGATCCATGCCGAGCTCGGGGCCCATGCGGCGGTCATGCTGCTGGGGCACTCGACCGGCGGGCTGACGGGCGTCCTCTGGGCGAACCGGAACCCCGGACGGCTCCGTGGTCTCGTCCTCAACAGCCCGTGGCTCGAGCTGCAGGGCTCGTCGACCGTGCGGACCGTGTCGGCGCCGGCGATCCGGCAGCTCGCACGCTTCCAGCCCAAGGCCCCGCTGCCGAACATCGACGCGGGCTACTACGCCAGGACGCTCCGGGATCTCGAGAGCGGCGGGTGGGAGTTCAACCCCGAGTGGCGTCCTGTCCCGTCCTTCCCGGTGCGGGCGGGATGGCTCCGAGGGATCATCGAGGGGCACGCGACGGTGGCGGCGGGACTTGCCGTGAGCTGTCCGATCATCGTCCTCATGTCCGACCGGACCATCATCAGCCCTCGCTGGAGCGAGGACATGCGCCAGGCCGACATCGTGCTCGACGTCGAGCTCCTCGCCCGACGCGCTCCACACCTCGGTCCCGTGGTGACGATCGCGCGGATCGCCGGCGGGATCCATGACCTCACGCTGTCAGGTCCCGCACCACGGGCACATTTCTACCGCGAGATCACGAGGTGGCTCGCAGGCTACGGGTGGAGCTGAGCGCCTTCGGTGATGCCGGCCGCACCCGGGCGCTCGACGAGCCACGAACCACTCGTGACAGCCGGACGACGAAGGCGCGCCTGTTGGTCGTGAGAACGCCTGAGCATGGAAATGCCCCGGGCACAGGTGTGCTCGGGGCAGGGTGTTCGGGGGTATGCCAAAGGCCCACCCCGTGTGGGGTGGGCCTTTGGTGAATGGTTGTCCGGCGGCGACCTACTCTCCCACCCCGTCTCCAGGGCAGT
>NZ_LMIL01000003.1:0-96992 GCF_001429135.1 Oerskovia sp. Root22
ACCGTCACACCATTGCTCAACACGAAGAACACCACGAACTGAGCCAACCCCGGCCGACGCTCCGCGAACGACGACCACCCCACCCGCAACCGACCGAACGGGGACCGAGGGCTCGTCGTCGGCGATGGTGCCGTGGGGGGAGTGCTCACTGCGTTGTGCTCCTTGCTGACAGGACGCCGAGGACGACTCGTCCGTGCGCCTGATCCGGACACGAGGGCCGCGACTGCTGCGGTCGACCCCTCGTCGTGGGGACTGCGGCGACACCCGTCCGCGGGGACAGGGCGTCGTCGGCAGTCAAGCACCGGATCACCAAGCGCTCACGGCCCTGTGCACAACCTGTCGCTCGGGGCGCATGATCTGTCGTCGGACGCCCCCGTCCGGCACGCGTGACGACCCCACGTGCTCGGAGCGAGGCACGACTGTCGACACGAAGGGGCCGACCGGTCGGCTCCCCGAGGGGGGCCGACGGGCCGGCCCGTCGTCGTCCTGACCGCTACCGTTCGTCTCAGACGACGGGCTGCTCGTCGCGTTCCTTGAGCGCCTGGGCCACGGCCTCGGCGACCTTGCGCTCGTCGCTCGCGCGCCGCCGTCGGGCACCCCGCCGCTGCAGGACGACGCCCCCGACCACCAGGACGAGCAGCGCGAGCGCGGACCACGGCACGGCGAAGGTGGACGCCGAGCCCGTGGCGGGCGCGACCGGCAGGGGCGCGGCGTCGGCCGCGCCGATCGCTGTCACGACCTCCGCGGAGACCGTGACCGAGCCCTTGACCCGGCCCAGGGGCCAGACGCCGTCGACCGTCACGGTCCGCGTCAGCGACGTGCCGGGGAGCATCTCGGGGAGGTCGACGCGCGGTGCGCTCTGCGCGCCCGCACCCCACGGCCCGGCGACGCGCACGGACTGGCCGGGGGCCAGACGCGTGTTGCCGTCGTTCGTGACCGTGAACGTGACGACCGCGCTGCCCGCGGCGAAGGGGTTGAGGGTGCCGTCGTAGGTGACCGACACGTCGTCGACCACGACGGCCGGGACCAGGTCGCCCGCGACGCGCAGGTGCATGCGCGAGCCGAGGCGGCGGTCGACGCTCACGCCCTCGGCGTTCTCGACGAGCAGCGAGGACACGACGCCCGCCGCGTAGTCGCCCGGCGTCGCGTCGGCGGGGACGGTCACGGTGAAGGGCACGACCGCGGTGCCACCGCCCTCGATCGTGACGTCCTCGGCCTCGAACGTGACCCACGAGCCGAGCGCCTGCGACTCCTCGCCCGCGGGCAGCAGGTCGAGCTCGCCGGCCTCGGTCATGTACCCGTCGGCCGCGTAGACGCGGAACGTCAACGGCCCCTCGGTGTAGTTGGAGACGATGATCGCGTCGTCGAGGCTCGTCCCGGGGTCGAGGCCGTAGGCGTAGTTGGGGCGGTCGGTGCCGTGCACGGTGTCGGCGGGGCGCACGCCCCAGGTGACCGGGGTGGTCACCGCGGGAGCCTCGGGCTCGGCGGGGGCGTCCGGCGCGGGCGCGGCGGGATCCACCTGCCCGACGGCGGCGCTCACCGCGTGCGGGAGCGCGGCGGTCCGCGCGGGGGCGGACGAGGCGACGGCCGAGGCGGTCGGGGCGACCAGCGAGACGAGCAGGCCCACGACCAGGGTCACGGCCAGCACGGCGAGGAGCCACAGCGCGTGGCTGGAGGCAACTTCCCGCTGCGCGTGGCTGGAGGCAACTTCCCGCTGCGCGTGGCTGTGGCCGTTCTCCCGCTGATGCGCACGCACGTTGCGCTGCGCCGAGCGCGGGTCCTGCGTCGCCTGCGCGGCCGGGCTCGCGCCGTCGCGCGCGGCCGGGAGGGAGAGGTGCTGGGTCGCCATGGTCGTGCCTGCTTTCGTGGGTTCCGACCGAGAGTAGCCGGGCGGTCCGTCGCGTCGGGACGGCCGTCCGTGGCCCCTCAGGAGAGCTGCCCGTCAGGAGGGCGGCCGGTCAGGAGAGCTGTCGAACGGTGGTGCCGGCCGGCCCGCGGAGAAACGGGCCGGCCGGCACCACGATCACTCGCGACTAGCTGAGCGCCGTGAGCGTCAGCGTCGCGTTGTACGTCCCCTCGTTCACCGTGAGCGGGAGCTTCAGGTCGAGCTCCGCCCCGATGACCGCGGAGCCGCGGGCGTGCCCGGCCTCCGCGCTGCCCAGGGTGCGGGCGACGGACAGGCCGTCACCCTCGACGAAGCCCGAGGCGACGGCCGCACCCGCGACCGCTCCGCCGTCGTTCTCCTGGAGCGCGGGCGTCCAGCCGAGGTACTTGCCGGACACCGTCTCGCCGCCCGCGACGAAGTCGCCGACCTGTGCGGACACCGACCACGCCGGGGCGTTGATGCGGGTGTCCGTGACGCGGACCGGGACGAGGTCGCCCGAGGCCGCGAAGTGGTCGCCCTGCTCCTCGGCCACGCCCAGGTCGACGAGGCCCGAGGAACCCTCGAGGCTCCACGTGAGCTCGCCCGGACGGGGCTCGGGGATCACGACGGCGACCGACTGGTCGCTCGCCGCGAGCGCGCCGGGGGCCGTGCCGGTGAGGTCGCCCTCGACCGAGCCCGCGGTGTTGCCCGGACCGAAGTTCGCGGCAGGTGCGTTGTCCGCGAGGCGCACGGCCCCGTGGACCGTGGTGCCCGCGACCTGGAGGTTCGCGGTGTTGCCGGTCAGGACGAGGTCCCCACCCACCGTGTTGCCCCACTGGTCCGCCGACCCGTCGCTCGTCGCGCCGATCAGCGCGTCGCGCGACGTACCCGTCACGGACAGGCTGCCGCCGACGACCGCGCCGCCGACGCTCACGCCGAAGTCGCTGTCCCCGAGCGTCACGTCGCCGCCCACGCTCGTGCGCAGCAGGTCGACGTACGTCGCGGCCTGCGTCGAGAGGTTGCCCGAGATCTTCGAGTCCGAGATCTCGACGTCGACCCCGCCCGCCGCGACGCTGCCGGCCACGCGCAGGTCGTACAGGTAGAGGAACCCGACGCGCGAACCGGCGGTGTACGAGCTGATGTCGCCACCCACGCTCGCCCCGTCGATCAGGACGCCGTACGCGTCGGTCGCGACGACGTCACCCTCGATGACGGCCTCGGTCGCGTCGAGCCACGCGTCGTCGCCGACCGTGATCGAGCCCTGGACCGTGGTCCCTCCGAGGACGCAGGTCGCTCCCGCGGGGACGACCAGGTCGCCCGCGACGACCTGGTCGTCGAGCTCGGTCGTGCAGCTCGTGACGGCGGCGTGCGCCGCTGGTGCACCGACCGCGATCAGCGCGAACGCTGCGGCAGCGGCTGCTGAAACCTTCCACTTCATGGCGAATCTCCTGTTTTCTCGGTGGTTCAGCCGCGAAGGCCGTAGATGGAGGTGTAGCTGCGCCGTGCGTTGCCCAGGGAGTTCAGGGGGTTCGGCGGCGCGGCGACCGAGCTGGCGTTGTCCTGCTCGAACAGGCCGAAGTGCTGGCCACGCGTGCGCAGCTGCGACAGGAAGGCCTGGTAGTCGATGTTGCCCTCGCCGAACTCGATGATGTCGTAGCCGTTGGCGCTGCCCGTGTTGGTCTTGCCGTCCTTGAGGTGGAGCATCGGGAAGCGGCGCGGGTCGCGCTTGATGTAGTCGATGGGCTCGAACCCGGGGTACTTGTGCTTGCCGACGTGCGCCCAGAAGACGTCCATCTCGAAGAAGACGAGCTCGGGGTCGAACTCGTCCCACAGCAGGTCGTACACGCGGCGCGTCGGGTCGTCCGTGGTGAAGCGGAACTCGCCGTCGTGGTTGTGCGCGTAGAGCTTGAGGCCTGCGGCCTTGGTCTTGACGCCCATCTGGTTCCACGTGTTCGCCGCGGCGGTCCACGCAGCCACGGTCGGGGTGTTGTTGATGGGGCCGCCCTGACCGATGTGCGGCATCCCGAGGATGAGCGCCTTCTCGATCTCGGCGTCGATGTTGCCCGGGTTGAGGGTCGCGTGCGTCCCGACGGCCCGCAGGCCGTTGTCGTCGAGCAGCTGGCGGATCTCCGGGATGGTGATCGGGCCGACGTTGCCCTGCGTGTAGCCCGCGAACTCGACCTCGGAGTAGCCGATGTCGGCGAGCTCCTCGAACACGGCCCGGAAGCCGAGCGAGCTGACCTTGTCGCGCACCGTGTAGAGCTGGATGCCGATGCGGTTGACGGGGACGAGGCGGTTGCGGCCGCTGCTCGGTGCTGCGGCGACGCCGCCCAGGGCGGACGCCGCGGTCGGGCCGATCGCCGCGCCCACACCGACGGCGACCGTCGAGGCCGCGAGGGCCTTGAGCAGGTTCCGCCGGCTCATCGGGCGAGCCGGGATGGACTCGTGGTGGTGCTCGTGTGAACTCATGTCTCTCCTTCGAGGTGAGGTTCGGTGGCCCGGGGCGCGAGCCCCGGGCCACCACGTGCCTAGTTGCGGACGGTGAGGTTGAGCGACGTCGCGCTCTTGGTGACGCCGGTCGAGCCCTGGTAGGCGATCTCGACCTTGTAGGTGCCGACCTCGGGGAGCTTCGGGAGCGTCACGACGACGTTGCCCTCGGCGTCGAGCGTCCCGGTGCGGGTAGCGACCGTGGCGTTGTTGCGCTTGACCGTGACCGTGACGTCGCCCGTGGCGACGACACCGGTCGAGCTCTCGACCGAGATGGTCGCCTTGGCGGCGATCGACGGCTTGACCGGGTTGGGCGAGACCGAGCCCGAGACGGTCGAGGACGCCGCGGCGACCGTGAGGCGCACGGTCGACGAGGACTTCTTGAAGACCTGGTCGGCCTGGTAGCTCGCCTTGAGGGTGTGCGTCCCGACGGCGAGCGACGGGTCGAGCGCGACCGCGGCCACGCCGTCGACGAGGGTCCCGCGACCGACCTCGGTGTCGCCCGAGGTGAGGACGACGTCGCCGGACGGCGTGCCACCCTCGCCCGTGACGGTGACCGTGGCCTCGCCCGGTGCCCCGTACGAGACGCGGGCTGCCGGCACGGCGACCTTGGTGACCGACGAGACCGTGGGCTCGTTCGGCGCCGCGAGGTCGATCGTGAAGGAGACCGACCCGACCGTGGAGACGTTGCCGCCCGTGTCGGTCGCGCGGTACTGCAGGTTCCGCACGCCGTTGGTCGTGAAGTTGACGCTGTACGCACCGCTGGCCGCGGCCACGTTCGTCCAGGACTGGCCGTTGTTGGTCGAGTACTGGACGCTCGCGAGAGCGCCGTCGTCCTTGACGTCGAGGTTCATGCGCACGGCCTTGTTGTAGACGCCGCCGACGCCCGTGGGCGCTGCCGGGTCGAGCGTGTGCTTGATCGTCGGCGCCTTGACGTCACCGACGCCCACGCCCTGGAAGTCGAACGAGTCGACGGCCAGCTCGTTGGCCGAGGTCACGAACAGCGTGCCCGAACCCTGCGGGGCGTTCGTGAACGGCACCGTGACCTCCTTCCAGCCTGCGCCGGCGGGGATCTGGGCCGTGGCGAACGGCGCGGCGTCGGCCGCACCCCAGCGGAGCTGGAGCTGTCCGCCACCGTTGGCGACGACCTTGACGCCCGTGATCCCGGCGAAGTTCACCGGGCTGTAGGACAGGTGGTCGCCGTTGCCGAGGCCGCGGATCGCCTGACCGGCACCCGCCGTCTCGTCCTCGTACGCCACGACGCCCTTGCTCTTGGCGTGCTCGGCCTGCTGGACGAACGGGTTCAGCTGGACGGTCGCCTCGCCGGGAGCGGCGGGCAGGCCGTTGTGGCCGTTGTCGGTGTAGGAGACGACGACCGCGCCGTAGATGTGCGCGCCCTCACCGTGCTGCGGCGAGTCGGGCGACGTCTTCCAGGCGCCCGTGCAGCCCGTGCCCGAGACCTCGGGGTGGGCGTGCTCGTCGTGGCCCAGACCGTAGGTCCACGCCACGCGGTTGCAGGCCGTCGCGGTGCCGTCCTCGGCGTCCTGCGTGGAGACCTTGAAGGGAACTGCCTGGCCCCAGCTGAAGAACGAGCCGTCACCGGGGTAGTCGACCGTGACCACGGGGGCCTGGTTGCCGACCGAGATGACCTTGGAGGTCAGCGTGAACTTGCCCTTGGCGTCGGTGACGCGCAGGCGGGCGTTGTACTGACCGAGGGTCGTGTAGGTGTGGCTCGCGGTGATCCCCGTGGCGTCGAACGTGCCGTTGCCGTCGAAGTCCCACTGGTAGGTGAGGGCGTCGCCGTCGGGGTCGCTCGAGCTGCTCGCGTCGAAGGCCGCGGTGAGCGGGGCCTCGGACGACGAGGTGGGGGTCGCGGTGAAGCGGGCCTGGGGCGCCTTGTTGCCCTCGGCGTAGGACACCTTGTAGAGGCCGGCGTCCGGGTTGGCGCGGAAGAAGCCGTCGCCGTAGTCGAGCACGTAGAGCGAGCCGTCGGGCCCGAACTCCATGTCGATCATGTTGTCGTTGAGCGGCTGCGCGTTCTTGGCGAGCTCGGCGTTGGGCGTGAAGTCCTCGATGTGCGTGACCTCGTAGGTCTCCCAGTCGACCGTGAAGGCCGCGAGGTAGTCCTGCGAGAACTCGCCGAAGAACGCCTTGTTGTCCCAGTACTCGGGGAGCTTGGACGTCGAGGGGTTCTCGGCGTCGTAGTGGTAGACGGGGGCTCCCATGGGGGCCTGGCCGCTGCCGGTGCCGAAGTTCACGAGCTCGTCCCACGGCTGGTCGCCGGGGCGGTCACCGTAGTAGAGCGTCGCGGCGCGGGCCGGGGGCAGGTCGACGAGGCCCGTGTTCCAGCGCGAGTTGTTCTTGAGCGCGGCCGGGTCGAAGAACGCCCCGGGGGTGCTCGTCGCGAAGTTCCACTCGTTGTAGGGCGCGTTGGGGCCGTGCACGTAGGGCCAGCCGGCGTTGTGCGGGTCGTCGAGGCTCACGGTGTTCCACTCGACGTAGCCCATGGGGCCACGGTTCGGGTCGGCGTTGGCCGCGTCGGGGCCGTAGTCGCCCCACGAGAGGCTGTTCGTCTCGGGGTCCACGTCGATGCGGAAGGGGTTGCGGACGCCCATCACGAAGATCTCGGGGCGGGTCTTCTCGGTACCGACCGGGAAGAGGTTGCCCTCGGGGATCGTGTACGTGCCGTCGTCCTGGACCTTGATCCGGAGGATCTTGCCGCGCAGGTCGTTGGTGTTGCCCGCACCGCGACGCGAGTCCAGGCCGGGGTTCATCCCGGGGGCGTCGTTGTTGGGCGCGAAGCCGTTGGCCCCGGGCGCGCTCGCGGGGGTGTTGTCACCGCTCGACAGGTAGAGGTTGCCGTCGGCGTCCCAGTCCATGTCCGCGCCGACGTGGCAGCACTGACCGCGCTGGACCTCGATGTCGATGATCTTCTGCTCGGAGGCCAGGTCGAGACCCGTGCCCGTCCACTTGAACCGGGAGAGCCGGTTGACGCCCTTCCACTGGTCCCAGTAGCTCTCGTCGGCGCCTGCCGGGAGGGTGTTGGGGGCCGAGCCGGTCGGGGTCCCGCTGAGCGGTGCGTAGGAGAGGTAGACCCAGCCGTTCTCCGCGAAGTTCGGGTCGATCCCGATGCCCTGGAGACCGTCCTCCGAGTTCGCGTACACGGGGATCTTGTTGGTGATGGAGGTGATGCCGGTCTCGGGGTCGGTGAGCCGGACGTCGCCGTTGCGGGCGGTGTGCAGGATCTTGCCGTCGGGCAGGATCGCCAGGTCGATGGGCTCGCCGACGTCCTTGGTCAGCAGGATCTTCTCGTAGTTGGACCAGTCGAGCGCGGCCTCCGCGCCGGGCTCTGCGCCGTGGTCGACGCCGTCGTGGGCCGTCGCCGGGCCGGTTGCGGCCGCGAGCCCCGTCAGGGCCAGGACGCCCGCGAGAGACGCGGCGACCACCCTTGATCTCGCGGTCCTTCGTGCAGGAATAGACTTCACAGTGATGCAGCTCCTCATGGGGGTTCATCGCCGGACCGGGCCACCGCTCGCTGCTGAGACAGCGGGATCACGGGTGGTCCGGTCTTTTTGTGTCTCGTGGCGGTGGCTCCCTGGGCACTCCCGCCCTCGCCACCGTCGTCGTCCTCCCCTCGCCGTCGAGTGGTGGTGTTCTCCGTCATCGCTGACAGGTGGCACCGACTGGTCACCGGTCGCCCGGCAGGATGAGCGCTCACACTGCTCGAGCGATCCGGAAGATCCTGGAATGCGATGTATCTACCTGCTACTACGGCGGTCTTCCTCGACCACCTGGTAGGAATCTAGGCCGACTTCTATCGCCTGTCAATCAAAAGTTGAAACCTACCGCTCAGTAGTAGTGCACAGTTCCCCCCGGCATGCACGCCGAGAAGGCCCGTTCGCGCTCAGGCCTCGCCCGTGACGAGCCCCGACCGGTACGCGAGGACCACGAGCTGGGCCCGGTCACGGGCCCCGAGCTTCGACATCGCACGGTTCACGTGCGTCTTGGCCGTGAGCGGCGTGACGTGCAGCCTCACCGAGATGTCGTCGTTGCTCATCCCCTCCGCGACCAGCAGGACGACCTCGCGCTCACGGTCGGTGAGCGACCGGAACACCTCACCGTCGACGCTGGGACGCGGCTCGGTCGTGACCGCCCGCGCGATCAGGCTCCGGGTGGCCTGCGGGGACAGGAGCGAGTCACCCGCCGCGACGGTGCGCACCGCGTCCACGAGGGCCTGCGGGCGCACGCCCTTGCCCAGGAACCCGGCAGCCCCGGCACGCAGGGCACCGATCACGTGCTCGTCGTCCTCGAACGTCGTCAGGACGAGCACGTGCACGTCGGCGAGCGCGGGGTCGCCGACGATCTGCGCGGTCGCGGAGATCCCGTCCGTCCCCGGCATCCGGAGGTCCATCACGACGACGTCCGGTCGCAGGTCTCGCGCCAGCTCGACCGCCCGGGCCCCGTCGGCCGCCTCCCCCACGACCTCGATACCCTCGCTCACCCCGAGCAGCGCGGCGAAGCCCGCCCGGATGAGCTCCTGGTCATCGACGACGAGCACACGGACGGTCACGGGGCCTCCTGGGTGGCGGGTCGCACGGCATCGGTGGTGCCTGCCCGGGCGGACCGGTCGGCGGTCGCCGCGGGCACAGGCACGGGCAGCGAGACCCGGACGATCCAGGAACCCTCGCGCGAGCCCGTCTCGACCGTGCCGCCGACCGCGGCGACCCGCTCGCGGAGCCCCACGAGCCCCAACCCGCTCCCGTGCGCGGCGAAAGGACCGGACACGCCGACCGCACGCTTCTGGCCGGCCGCGCCGTCGGAGCCGACCGCCGTCCGCGACGGCAGGGGGTTGACCACCTCGACGACGACCGAGTCCGCACCGTGCACCACGCTCAGCTCCGCCCGCCCGGTGCCGTACCGGTGCGCGTTGGTCAACGCCTCCTGGACCACCCGGAAGACCGTGAGGTCCAGCACCGGTGACAGACTGCGCGGGACACCGACGGTCCGCTCGACGACCTCGAGGCCCGTGGACCGCGCCTCGTCGAGGAGGCCCGGAAGGTCGGCCAGCCCGGGCGCGGAGGCGGAGGCACCTGGTTCGTCGGCGTCGCGCAGGAGGTGCAGGAGCGACGACATCTCGGACAGGACCCGCTCCCCCGCGTCGCGCGCGTGCCCGATCGCCTCCCGGGCCAGGTCGGGACGCTTGTCGAAGAGCGCCTCGGCCGCACCCGCCTGCACGCTGATGACGGCCGCGTGGTGCGCGACGACGTCGTGCAGCTCGCGGGCGATGCGCAGCCGTTCCTGGGTGACCCGCCGAGCGGCCTCGGCCTCCCGGGACTCCTCGGCGCGCACGGCACGGTCGCGCGCCGCCGCGACGACGGCGCGCTGCGCGCCGACCGCCGCGCCCAGCGCCGCCGCGAGGACGATCAGGACCACGACGAGCACGACGTAGGACCCGAACGGGTCCTTGCCGCCCACGAGGACGAGCACGGCCGGGTAGGCCACGATCATGGCCAGCGTCGCGCAGGCCGCCTCGCGCCGCCCTGCGTACGCGGCGACCGAGTAGGTCGCGACGAGCCCGGGGGCGAACGCGAGCGACGAGTCGGCGTCGATCGCCGCCGATCCGACCATCGCGGCCAGGGCCACGCCGACCGCGAGCGACGGGTGCGCCCGACGCCACACGAGCCCCGTGCACGCGACCACGAGCGCGACGGCCGAGGCCACGGTGCTCGCGTACCTCTCGGGGGCGACGACCTGGGGCACCGCGAGCACCAGGAGCAGGACCAGTGCCCCGACGGCGTCGCGCGCCGTCACGGGTAGGCCGCCCCAGCGCGCGGCCGGGCGGGCGAGCCGCGCACGGCGCGTGCCGGTCGGTCGCGCGCGGTCGGGTTCCACCGTCCGACGATACCTGCGGACCTGATCCGCACGGCGCATCGACGCAGGTCGGGGCGGCTGCTGCGGACGCAGTACGTGCCTCCCCAGGGATCGTCAGTGCGACCGACGTCCGACGCGCTCGTCCGGGAGAGACTCGGTTCATGGGGACGCGCGAACCGTCTCGGCCACCGGTCGACGGCGTGTCGCGCCCCACCAGCTCTTCTCGACGATTCCCAGTGATTGGCTGAAGCCATGATGGTGCTTCTTCTCAACGTTCTCGGCGCGGTCCTGCTCGCCGCAGGCTTCTACGCCGCCTGGCGGCTGGCTCCGCGGCGCCCCGACGCTCCCCCGGCCCGGTGGTACCCCGACCCGGCCTCGAAGGCCGCGCGCCGTCGCTTCTGGGACGGCCAGGCCTGGACGGCCCGCGTCACCGCGGGCACCGAGGCGGCGAACCGCGGCCACCACTTCCGCGGCCGCTTCTGGGGACAGTGGGTCTGGCCGCTCGTCGGCGCGGGCGTCGTGCTCCTCGCGGGAACCACGCTCTACCGGTCCACCGAGAACGTGCACGTCATCGCCGTCACGAGCTTCCTGGCCATGGCCCTGGTCTGCTGGGCCTTCTACGGGTTCGTGGCCCGACAGCTCGCGCTGCCCGAGGTGATCGGGCTCGGGCAGATCGTGGCGGTCGCGGTCGCCTCGGCCGGGGCGACGTTCCTCGTCGGCCTGAACCTCAACGACCTGACCGGCTCGATCGGTGGGATCTCGCTCGCGACGGCCCTGGTCGGCCTGACCGAGGAGACCTCCAAGCTCCTCGTCCCGATCGCCCTGTTCCTGCTCGGTACCTACCGCAACCCGCGGGCGGGCGTCGCGATCGGCCTGGCCTCCGGGTTCGGGTTCGCGATCGCCGAGACCACGCTCTACGCCTACCAGACCGCTGCGGCGTCCGGGCCGGCCTTCTGCGGAGGAGAGACTCCTGCCGCGACCACCGCGTCGGTCATCGCGGCACAGGTCGCTCGGATCTTCGGGGTCTCGCCGTTCCACTGGCTCTTCACGGGCATCGCGGTCGCCATCGCGTGGCGGGCCTGGCACCTGTACGGCCGCAAGGGGACACCCGCCGCGCTCGGCGGGATCCTGCTGGTCATGGTGGTCCACTCGCTCAACGACACCTCGGCCACGCTCGGGTGCGGCGAGCCCACGGTCCAGTCGCTGCTCGCCATGCTGCGCTACGTCCTGGTGATCGTCATGTACCTCGTGTTCAAGGCGTGGGCCCGCAAGCACACTCCTCCGCAGATGATCGGGGCCGTCAGCACGGGATGGACCCCCCAGCACCTGGGCGAGCAGAGCGTCCCGGCCGACGAGGCGCCGGCCGAGGACTCCCCCGCCCGCGAGCCGGCCGACGGCTGAGCCGCACGCGACGTCCGGTAGTGTCCCGGGGTGCACACGACCCTCGGACCCCTGGACGACGTCGTCGCGCACCTCGGGCACGTCCCTCGCCGCGTCCTCGTGGCCGGCGTGTCCGGCTCGGGCAAGACGACGCTCGCGCGACGGCTCGCCGCGCGCCTCGACCTGCCGTGCACCGAGATCGACGCGCTCTTCCACGGCCCCGCCTGGACTCCCCGGGCGACGTTCGTCGAGGACGTGCGTGCCGTCGTCGGGCAGGAGGCGTTCGTCACGGAGTGGCAGTACCGCGCCGTGCGCCCGCTCCTGCTGGACGAGGCCGAGCTCGTCGTGTGGCTCGACCTGCCCACCGCGACCACCCTGCGTCAGGTCGTGGCACGCACCGTGCGCCGGGCCGTGCACCGGGAGGTGCTGTGGAACGGGAATGTCGAACCGCCGCTCTGGACGATCTTCACGGACCGTGACCACATCGTCCGGTGGGCGTGGTCGACGCGCCGCTCGTTGCGCGACCTCCCGGCGGTCGTGGCCCAGCAGGACCCGCCCGTCGCGCTCGTGCGGCTGCGGAGCCGGCAGCAGGTCGAGACCTGGGTCAGACGGCTTCCTGCTCCACCCAGTCGCTGAGCGCCTCGACGATCCGGACGTCCCCGTCCAACCAGTCGACGCTCCCCCACTCGCCCGCGGGAAGCCAGCGCAGGGCGTCGTGCTCGACCAGGGGCTCGGGCTCTCCGTCGACGATGCGCGCGAGCCACAGGCGCATCACGTGGCGGTCCGTGATGTTCCAGCCGCCGTCGTCGGGGCCGAGGAGCTCTGCACCCAGCTCGACCTGCACGCCCAGCTCCTCACGGAGCTCACGGTGCAGCCCGTCGACGGGGGTCTCCCCCGGGTCCACCTTGCCGCCGGGGAACTCCCAGCGACCGGCCAGCTCCACAGGCCGCGAACGGCGTGCGGCGAGCAGGAGGCGGGGCGTGGCGAGGTCGTCGACGACGGCCGCAGCGACCACGAGTCGGCGGAGAGTCATACGCGGAGTGTTTCACGCCCGGTGTGACGGCACGTGACCCTGCACGTGTCCGGCTGGTCACACGGCGCGACGACGCGCCTCACGACCCTGCTGGACCCCGCTGCCCCGCCGACACGTGTCGGCGGGCTTCGATGCTGATCCTCGTCGAGGCTCAGCGGATCCCGGCGGCCTTGGCCCACTCGACCGCTTCGGCCCGGGTCGAGACGCCGAGCTTGCGGTAGAGGCTGCGCACCTGCGACTTGACGGTGTTGCGCGTGACGAAGAGCTTGGTGGCGATCTGCTCCAGGGTGATGTCCTCGGAGAGGTTCGACAGCACCACGTGCTCACGACGGGTGAGCGTGGCGGGGAGCTGGGGTGCGGGCGACTCGGTCCGGGCCAGTTCGATGATGCTCATGCTTCCTCCAGATGCTGACCAGTCTCTCCATCGCGTCATGGATCGATCCGGTGCCTTGCTGCTACTGGGAGAGATGGCCCAGCGGGCGATTCATGACGCGGTTTTTCACCCTCAATCTCGGACGCCTTGCTGAGCGGCACCTTCTCACTCTCGCTAGGGTGCATTCCCGCAGGTCAGCGCGATATCTTCCCGAGACTGCCCGTCGCAGGTGATATCTCCTATGTGCCCTAGATCACCCTCCCCGTGTTGCGACAAGAAATGTGACCCGTCTCACAGTGTGTGCCGACCAGGGCCGCCTCACAAGCCGAGCGAGCCCAGGACAGCACGGAGGGCCGGTCCCGCGACGAGGTCGCAGACCGGCCCTCCGGGGCGCGTCCGAGGATGCGAGGAACGAGCACGGCGACACGTCGGGCGGGGAGTCGCCCGCCGGTCACCGCGTCGTCCGACGGCGGTGAGTCAGCCGCCGACGAGCGCGCTGTACTCCTCGGCGGTGAGCACGGGGCCCGTCTCGGTCACGTCGACCTTGATGAGCCAGCCCCCCGCGAAGGGCTCCGCGTTGACGAGCGACGGGTCGTCGATCGCTGCCTGGTTGACCTCGGCCACGGTGCCGGTGACCGGGGAGTAGAGCTCGGAGACCGACTTGGTCGACTCGACCTCGCCGATCACCGAACCGGCCGTGACGGTCGCCCCGACCTCGGGGAGCTCGAGGTAGACGATGTCGCCGAGGGCCTCGGCCGCGGTGCTCGTGATGCCGATGACGGCCGGGGTCGAGGCGTCGAGCCACTCGTGCTCGGCGGTGTACTGCAGGTTGCCGGGGAAGTCGGCCATGGGAGCTCCTGGTGTGCTGGTGCTGGTGCGGGTGCGGAAGAGGCGGGCCCGGGGGCCCGTCGAACGAGGTCGGTGCGCTGCGCGGGATCCGGTCAGGACGCCTGGGGACGACGGTAGAACGGCATGGGCACGATCACCACCGGCTCCTCGCGCCCACGGACGTCGACCGCGAGCTCGGTGCCCTCGGCACTGAACTCGGGGGTCACGTAGGCCATCGCGATCGGGTACCCGAGCGTGGGCGAGGGGGCCCCGGAGGTCACGAACCCGATCTGCACGTCGGGGTCCTTGCCCGGGATCACGACGGCGTACCCCGCGCGGGCGGGGCGCTTGCTGAGCCCGCGCAGGCCCACGAGCACGCGCGCGGGCTGAGCGCCCTTGCGCGACGCGAGAGCGGCGCGGCCGACGAAGTCGAGCGGGTTGCCCTCGGCGTCGACCTTGTCGAGCTTGACGACGCGCCCGAGCCCCGCCTCGTAGGGCGTGGTCGTGGTGTCGAGCTCGTGGCCGTAGAGGGGCATGCCTGCCTCGAGCCGCAGCGAGTCGCGGGCCGAGAGGCCTGCCGGGACCAGCCCCAGGGGCGCCCCCGCCGCGAGAACTGCCCGCCACAGCTCACGCGCGCGCTCGGCCGGGACGAACAGCTCGAAGCCGTCCTCCCCCGTGTAGCCGGTGCGTGCCACGAGCGCGTCGATCCCGGCGACCTGGGCGGTGAGCGACGCGTAGTACTTCAGGTCCTTGACCACCTGTACATCCTCCGCCCCCACGAGCGAGGTCACGATCTCCTCGGCGCGCGGGCCCTGTACCGCGATGAGCGCGGTCTCGGCGGCCTGGTCGGTGACGGTCGCGTCGAGGCCCGCGCAGCGACGGACCAGCTCCTGGGTCACCAACGGCGCGTTCCCGGCGTTGGCGACGACGAGGAACGTCTCCTCGGCCAGGCGGTAGACGACCAGGTCGTCCAGGACCGAGCCGTCCTCGGCGCAGATCATGGTGTAGCGCGCACGGCCCACGGCCACGGCCGAGAGGTTGCCGACGAGCGCCCGGTCCAGGGCTGCAGCAGCCTGCGGCCCGCTGACCTCGATCTCCCCCATGTGGGACAGGTCGAACAGCCCGGCGGCCTCGCGCACCGCGCGGTGCTCGGCCAGGTCGCTCGTGTAGCGCAGCGGCATCTGCCAGCCGCCGAAGCTCGTGAGCGAGGCGCCCAGGGCGACGTGCTCGTCGTGGAGCGGGCTGAGGCGGTCAGCGACCGGGGTGTGCTGCTCGGACTCCGTCATGGTGATCCTCTCGGGGGAGCCGGAGCCTGCGTGACCTCTGCGTCACGCTCTCCGACGGGGCGGGGAAGGGCGGGGTGGGCCCGGGGTCGTCCGGAGCGGCGCGACCCTGGGGTCGCGCCGGTCCGGTCGGCCTCAGGAGTACGACTCGATCGGGGGGCAGGAGCACACGAGGTTGCGGTCACCCCGGGCACCGTCGATACGGCGCACGGGGGGCCAGTACTTGCCGGTGCGCAGCGAGGCCAGCGGGTAGGCGGCGACCTCACGCGAGTACGGCTTGTCCCACGCGTCCGAGACGACCGCGGCGGCCGTGTGGGGCGCCCCGCGCAGCGGGGACTCCTCGATGCCCCAGGCGCCCGCGGCGACCTGGTCGATCTCGGCCTTGATCGCGACCATCGCGTCGACGAACCGGTCGAGCTCGGCGAGGTCCTCGCTCTCGGTCGGCTCGACCATGAGAGTGCCCGCGACGGGGAATGACAACGTCGGGGCGTGGAAGCCGTAGTCCATGAGGCGCTTGGCCACGTCCTCGGCCGTGACTCCGGTCTGCGCCGTGATGCCGCGCAGGTCGAGGATGCACTCGTGCGCGACCAGGCCCGTCTCGCCCGTGTAGAGCACGGGGAAGTGCTCGGTCAGGCGGCTGGCCAGGTAGTTCGCGGCGAGCACGGCCGTCTTGGTCGCGGCCTCGAGCCCGTCGGGGCCCATGAGGGCGACGTACGCGTAGGAGATCGGCAGGATGCCCGCCGAGCCGAACGGAGCGGCCGAGACGGGCGAGGCCCCCTCGCCCGTGAGCGGGTCCCCCGGCAGGAACGGCACCAGGTGCTCGGCCACCGCGACGGGCCCGACGCCGGGGCCGCCTCCGCCGTGCGGGATGCAGAAGGTCTTGTGCAGGTTCAGGTGCGAGACGTCGCCGCCGAACTCGCCCGGGCGGGCGAGCCCGACGAGCGCGTTGAGGTTCGCCCCGTCGATGTACACCTGTCCACCGGCAGAATGTACGAGGTCGCAGACCTCGCGCACGTGCTCCTCGTAGACGCCGTGCGTCGAGGGGTAGGTGATCATGATCGCCGCGACCTGGGGGCCGTGCTGATCGAGCTTCGCGCGCAGGTCGTCGAGCTGGACCTCGCCCTTCTCGGACGTCGCCACGACCACGACGCGCATGCCCGCAAGGGCCGCCGAGGCCGCGTTCGTGCCGTGCGCCGACGCGGGGATGAGGCACACGTCGCGCCCGTCCTCGCCGCGCGAGCGGTGGTAGTCGCGGATCGCGAGAAGGCCCGCGAACTCGCCCTGCGACCCGGCGTTGGGCTGGACCGAGACGCCGGCGTAGCCCGTGATCTCCGCGAGCTGCGCCTGGAGCCCGTCGATCAGCTCGGCGTACCCGAGAGCCTGCTCAGCCGGGACGAACGGGTGCATGTCCGCGAACTCGGGCCACGAGATGGCCTCCATCTCGGCGGTCGCGTTGAGCTTCATGGTGCACGAGCCGAGCGGGATCATGGTCCGGTCGAGCGCGAGGTCCTTGTCCGAGAGCGAGCGCAGGTAGCGCAGCATCGCGGTCTCGGAGCGGTGCCGGTGGAAGACCGGGTGCGTCAGGTAGCCGGTCGTGCGCAGCACGTCGGCCGGCAGCACGCTGCCGCCGCCCTCGAACTCGAGGTCCTGACCCGTGGCGAACACCTCGACCAGCGCGAGGACGTCGTCGGGCGTCGTCGTCTCGTCGCACGCGATCTGTACATGATCTGCGTCCGGGTTGTACACGTTGATGCCGGCGTCGGCGGCAGCGGCGACGAGAGCCGCCGCGCGGCCCGGGACCACGGCCGAGACCGTGTCGAAGAAGACGTCGTGCCGGACCTCGACGTCCGCGGCGCGCAGGCCGTTGGCGAGCGCCACGGCGCGCGAGTGGACGCGCTCCGCGATCTCCCGGAGCCCCGCGGGCCCGTGGTACACCGCGTACATCGACGCGACGATCGCGAGCAGAGCCTGCGCGGTGCAGATGTTGCTCGTGGCCTTCTCGCGGCGGATGTGCTGCTCACGGGTCTGCAGCGCGAGCCGGTAGGCCTGGTCGCCGTCGGCGTCGACCGAGACGCCGACCAGACGACCCGGGAGCGAGCGCTCGAGCCCCTTGCGGACCGCCATGAACGCCGCGTGCGGGCCGCCGTAGAAGAGCGGGACGCCGAAGCGCTGGGCCGAGCCCACCGAGACGTCGGCGCCGAGCTCGCCCGGCGAGACGAGCAGCGTGAGGGCGAGCAGGTCGGCGGCGATCGTCACCAGACCGCCCCGGTCCTTGGTCTCGGCGACGAGCGGCCGCAGGTCCCGGACCACGCCCGAGGCCCCGCTCTGCTGGAGCACCACGCCGATGAGCTTTTCGTCCGCGGCACCGGCCGCCGCGAGGCCGGCCGCGAGCCCCTGGGACAGGTCCACGACGACCACGGGCAGACCGACCGACTCGGCCCGTGCACGCGTCACCGCGACGGTCTGGGGGAACAGCTCGGCGTCGAGCGCCACGACGCCGGCCCCGCCCTTGGCCGCGCGCCACATGAGCGCGACGGCCTCGGCGACCGCGGTGGCCTCGTCGAGCAGCGACGCGTTCGCGACCTCGAGGCCCGTGAGGTCCAGGACCACGGTCTGGAAGTTGAGGAGGGCTTCGAGGCGCCCCTGCGAGATCTCGGGCTGGTACGGCGTGTAGGCCGTGTACCAGGCGGGGGACTCGAGCACGTTGCGGCGGATCACCGGGGGAGTGATGGTCCCGTAGTAGCCGAGCCCGATCATCTGCGTCTTGACGACGTTCTTCGCGGCGATGGCCCGCAGGTCCGCGAGGACCTCGGACTCGGTGCGCGCGGCCGGCAGGTCGAGCGGGCGGTCGGTGCGGATGGAGTCCGGGACCGCGGCGTCGACCAGCGCGTCGAGCGAGTCGTAGCCGAGCTCTGCGAGCATCACCGCGACCTCGCCCGTGGGGACGTCGCTCGAGCCAGCAGCGACCGGTCGGGGGCCGATGTGGCGGAACGGGAAGTGCGCGCGGTCGAACGCGTCGCTGGACTGCTGGGTCACGGAGGTCTCCGGGGGTCGGCGAGGAAGACGGCGGCGGGCTCGGGAGCCCACCCGTTCCTCCCCGCTCTGTCATCGGACGCGCAGCGTCGACCTGAGAGTTTTGCCGGTCCGCCATGGTCCTCGCGGACCCGGGGCGCGCCGGCTTGCACCGTCGGTAGGGGACTCTCCCACCCGAGAGGGGGGAGTCACCGCTTTCCAGAGTTGCCTCGCCACCGCGGTACGTCGGCCTGAGAGTTTCTCGGGGAGGAGTTGCTCCTTCGGCGCCGACCTCACCCTGAGGTGGCCGGGCTCTCCCGCAGTGGTTCGAGCAGCAGTATGTGGTTGTGGTCGTACGGGTCCCAGCCTAGCGGTCGGCGTGGGCGTGCGGCGAGGCCGGTCGGTCGGTGGTCTCCTGCACGACGACGGAGCGCACCGTCGCGAGCCGGGTCACCGCGCGCTCGAGCGCCCTCGCCCGTCGCGGGGTCGCCCGGAAGGTCACGTGGATGGTCCCGGCGTCACCGTCGCCGTCGACGGCTCCCGTCGTGAGCGAGTCGAAGCTCACGCCACGCGTCGAGAACACGCCGGCGAGAGCCGTGAGCGTCCCCGGCCGGTGCAGTCCTCGGACCTGGGCGGCCCACGAGGGCTCGGTCGCGGGGGAGCCGTCCAGGGTGCCGGTGTCCTCCCGGTCGCCTCCGACACCCGCAGCGTCCTCCGTGTTCCCGGCACCCTCAGGGTCCGCGGCGCCGCCCGCGCGACCAGCGCGCCCGGCCTCCCCGGGCTCCCCGCCCCGTGACGCGTCCTCGATCCCCGCCGACCGCAAGGACGCCCCCACGGCCGCCGCCGCTCCCTGCAGGCGGCGCGACTCGTCGTCGGGCAGGGGGTCCAGGAGGACGCGCGTCCAGCCCTCGGGGCCCAGCACGAGCGGTACCCCCAGGACGCCCCGCACGGGCTCGCCCGCGAGCGACACCTCGCCGTCGAGGGCGACCTGGCCCGCGACGACGGTCTCGCGCCCGTCGAGCACGACCTCGACCAGGTCGGCCGTCGCGGCAGCCGTCGCGGTCGCGGTCTTGGCACCGCTCTGGTGCGTCATCCACGGGCGGGCGACGAGCCGCAGGTCCGCGGGCCAGGTGTCGACGAGCCGGTAGGCCGCCCCGACGTCGACCGCCGCGACCTCGACGAGCTCGGCCTGGGCCGCGGCGACCTCGCGCGGGAAGCCGTCGAGCGTCCGGCCGCGGCGCAGGTGGCGCAGGGTGCGTTCGCGCTCGGCCGGGTCCTGCCCGCTGATGCGGACGGTCGACCACAGCGGGACGGCGTCCTCGCCGTGCTGCCCCGCGACGAAGCCGCCCACGCGGTGCCGCCGCACGCCCAGCTCGGCGGCGATCTCGCGCCGGAAGCGCAGCGTGTCGAGCCACGCGCCCATCCCGACCACACGGTGCGCGCCGAGGGTCCGGGCCATGACCGCGACGCCCACCTCGACGGGGTTCGACACGACGATCACGACCTCGTGCCCCGAGCCGTGCCGGGCGATCGCGTCGGCGTACCCGGCGAAGACCTCGCGGTTGCCGAGCGCGAGGCGGGTCCGGTCGAGCGAGGCTCCCGCCCGTGCGGGGGACGTGGCGCCCGCGGCGACGACGATCACGTCGGCCACGACGTCGTCGGGGGAGTGGGCCACGTCGATCAGGGGTGCGTGCTCGTCGTAGGCGTCCACGAGGTCCGCCCGCAGGCCGTGGACAGCGCGGCCCGACGCCCCGTCGGGGCGTCCGACGAGCTGGAGGCGGGAGGTCGTGGGCAGGATGCGCCGCTCGACGAGCTGCGTGCACACCTGCCGCCCGACGTCCCCGGTCGCGCCGAGCACTGCAACGTCCATCCGAGCAGGCTACGTCGCAGGCGTTTTGTCCGCAGTGCGGCACCGGGAGGGCGCGGCCCTCACGCCCGACGGCGCAGCGTCCGCCCGCCCGCCGCCACCAGGACTCCGGTGGCCGTCAGGGCGAGCCCGACCGCGAGCAGGGCGCCCACGTCGAGGCCCGTGGCCGCGAGGTGCGCAGGTGCCGGACGCGGGGTGGAGGGTCCGTCGTCGGGCACGGTGCCCCCGCCGGGCGGACCGCCCGGGTCGACGGGCGGTGTGACGGGCGGGTCGACGGGTGCGTCGACCGGGGTGACCGCGAAGTCCTGGTCGAGCCGGGACTCGCCCGCGCTCGTGAGCGTCACGGCGCTCTCGACCGGCCCGCCGGCCGTGTAGCCCTCGGGCACGGTCAGCGCGATCGTGTAGTCCCCCGGCGGCAGGCCGTCGACGAAGTAGGTCCCGGCGTCGTCGGTCGTCAGCGGGACGTCGCCGTCGGGACCGCTCACGAGCACCTCGGCACCGGGGACGGGCGCCCCCTGGTCGTCGGTGACCGTGCCACCGATCGCACCGGGGCGCGCGAGCGCGAAGTCGACGCCGGTCACGTCGTCGGACCCGACGGTCACGGCGCGAGCGCCCGTCCCGTCGACCGTGAACCCCGCCGGGGGAGCGACCGAGACCGTGTAGGGGCCCGTGGGGAGCTGATCGAACCGGTAGGTGCCGTCCGCGCCCGTGACGGCGCTGCCCGTCGCGCCGCCCGGACCCGTGAAGGTCACGACGGCCCCCGGCACACCGGTGCCGCCCGCTGTCACGGTCCCGGTGAGGGACGGGAAGGTGGGAACGACGAAGTCCTGGTCCGTGATCGGCACCTCCGAGCCCGGGGGGACGTCGATCGTGAGGGGCGGGGGAGTCACGGGGAAACCCTCGGGGAGCGCGAGCGTGATCGTGTGCGGCCCGGCGGGCACGTCGTCGATCAGGTAGGCGCCCTGCGAGTCCGTCGTGGTCGTGAGCGGCGAACCGCCCGGGACGTCGATCGTGACGGTCGCGCCAGGCACCGGGATCCCCTCCTCGGTGCGGACCGTGCCGCTCACGGGGACGGGCACGATCTCTCGGACGAGGAAGTCCACGCCCGTCGCGTCCGTGTCGGCGAGGTCCGCGGGGAGCCGGAAGGGTCCCTCGACGATCAGCCCCGGCCCGTCCGGGTCAGGCGGCGGGGTCGCCTCGACGGTGTAGCCGTCGGCCGCGGTGAAGCCGAGGAACGAATAGGTCCCGTCGTCGCCCGAGGTCGTCGTCGCGAGCCGGGCACCGTCGGGGGAGAGGAGCGTGAGCGTGGCACCGGTCAGCGGGCCGACGCCCTCCAGGGTGACCGTCCCCGACACGTCGCGAGCCAGCGACGCGAACCAGGTCTGGTAGACCGGGAAGCCGGACCTCCGCAGGAACTCGAACGTGAGCGACGTGACGGGCACGGTCGGCTCGAACCAGGCCGACGCGCCGGACGTGTCGCTCGCCGTCGCGTTCCCGACGAGCACCCCTGTGGCGGGGTCCCACGTGGGCACGTCGGTGCCCGTGCACGACGGGCTCGGCGTCACGGCGCAGTAGTTGAAGCTGCTCCGGAAGCCCAGCTCGGCACCCGTGAGGAGCCGGCCCCCCGTGCCTCGAGCCGTGATCGTGACCTGGTCGGCGTCGATGTCGCCCAGCACGAACGTCCACCCGCTCGCCGGGGTCGGGCGCTCGAACGTGTACGTCGTGGTCGACGGCGCGGTCGGCGAGTCGGCACGCGGCCGGAGGTTCAGGTACGGCTGACCCTGGCTCGAGCCGTACTTCGCCCCCACGGGCGTCGTCGCGCTGAGCCACGAGCTCGCACCCGACTGGACACCCACCTGACCGGCCCGCGAGTCGCTCGTGACGGCTGCGGCGGGGAACCCTCCGGCAGGCAGGCGCATCGTGCTCGTGAAGCTCCCCCCGCTGCCCGTGAGCGGGTCCCAGGCGGCCCAGCCGGCCGTGGTCGCGGCTCCCGCCGGGGCAGCAGCGAGCAGAGCGAGGGGGAGCCCGAGCAGCACGGCCAGAGCCGCAGCGAGGAGGGCGGACGTGCTTCGCGAGAGGCGCACAGGAGAACGGTAGGAGACGAAGCCCGACCGCGCGCGCCGACCGTTTCCCACACGATCTCCACGACTCTCCCCACTGACCCGCGCACGGCCACGGGGCGCGCCTCCTCGGCCGCGCAGGTCCGCCGGGAAGGATGAGGTGCTCACCTCGTCGTGCGCGTGCGACGGGGATCGTCGCGAGCGCCCCGAGGGGGAATCACCCGGTATGGACAGCAGTACTCAGGCCCAGCAGTCGACCAGAACCTACGTCCCGCGGCACCTCGCCGAGCCCGACGCCGTCCCGGCCGGGGCGGACACCCCCGTCGACCCGCGGTCGAGCAGGTGGGACCGGTCGGTCAGCACCCTCACGCGCCTGCTCGACGAGCTCACAGTCCTGGACGACGGAGAGCTCGCGGTGGCTGTGCGGTGAGGTGATGTGCGGTGCGGTAGCGCCGTGCCTCAGCCCAGCTCGATCGCCGAGGCGCACGCGACCATCTCGTCGATGACCGCGTTCACGACGGGGCGCGGCTCGTGCCGGGTCGCCCGGTGGCGCGCGACGAGCCGCCGCGAACCCAGCCCCGGCAGCGGGACGACCGTGACGCCGTCGGGCATCTCTCCCTGGACCGCGAGCGCCGGGAGCATCGCGACGCCCTGCCCGGCCGCGACGAGCGCGAGAGCCACGTCGAAGTCGTAGTACGAGTGGCGCGTGCGCAGCGTCGTGCCGAGCGTGCGCGACAGGCGCCGCAGGGCGCGGGCCGCGGCCGTCGTGGGCTCAGGCCCCAGCCAGACGGCGTCGCGCACGTCGTCGAGCCGCGCGGGCGTGGGGAACGTCGCGGGGACCACGACGCGCCACGGCTCGTCGAGCAGCGGGACCTCGCGCATACCGCGCGGCGCAGGGGAATCGGCATCCTCGTCACGTTCGAGCAGGACCACGTCCAGGTCGCCCGTGCGCAGCAGCCGGAGCGCGTCGGCGGGCTCGACCTCCTGGACGTCGAGCTCGACTCCCGGGTAGCGCGACTCGAGCGACGCGAAGGTCGGGCCGACGACCGCGCGGATGGCCGTCTGGAACGAGCCGACCGTCACCGTGCCCGTCATCTCCTCGCTCATCGCGACGATGGCCTTGCGGGCTTCGACCATCTCCGCCTCGATGCGCTCGGCCGCGTCCGCGAGGATGCGACCCGCGGGCGTGAGGGTTACGCCGCGGGGCCCGCGGTCGAGGACCTGGATGCCTTCCTCGGCCTCCAGACGTGCTATTTGCTGAGACACGGCAGAGGGCGTCACGTGGAGCAGGTCGGCCGCCGCCAGGACGCCTCCGGCCCGGTGCACGGCAAGCAGGAAACCAAGTCTTCGTGGGTCCGTGGCCATGTAGAGATACTAAACGGCCACGTCAGAGTTCTTCAATTGTGCTGAATGATTTTGGGGGTCACACTTGTGACGTGGCGCCGGCCGGTCCTCCTCAAAAGGGGCTGGCGCCCACGATCCCCCTGGTCGCTGCAGCGTCGCAGCTCCCACCAGGTCCCCCCTCACCGATCCCTTCGTGACCCCTGCCCGGAGACCGCCATGTCCGCTTCCCCCTCCCTCGTCGACATGGTCGTGACCCCGCTCGGATGGGTCGGTGCGATCGCCGCGGTCACCGCGTACGCGATGGTCACGCGTGGCCGCTGGTCGGGGGACTCGCTGAGGTTCCAGCTCACGAACTTCGTCGGTGCCGGGCTCATGTGCCTGGTCGCCGCGGTCAACGGCGTGTGGCCGTCGGCGGTCGCGAACGTGGTGTGGATCGTGATCGGCGGCCAGGCCATCGTGGTGCTCGTCAAGGCCCGACGGCGTCGCGCGGCCCAGGCGGTCGTCGTGCCTCTCGAGGTGCCCGCGACCCAGGTGCGCGCGGTCGACCTGGCGGCCTGAGGGTTCCTCGGTTCCTCCCACGGCCTGGTTGTCAGAACGTGGCCGGTCCATACCCCGGGCCACCTCTGACAGCTCGGCGGTGACGGCTCAGACCGCTCTGCGGCGCACGGGAGTCACACCCGCCGGTACCCCGCCGCGCGCCACGCCACGATCCGGTCGACCGCCTCGGCCACGACCTCGGGCGCGGCCGCGAACGACAGCCGCACCCACTCGCCCCCGCGCACGCCGTCGAAGTCCGTGCCGGGCGTGAGCGCGACCCCCGTGTCGGCGAGCAGCCGCTCGCACCACGTGACCGAGTCGAGCCCCGACGCCGCGACGTTCGCGTACACGTAGAACGCACCGTCGGCAGGGGCGACCGGGTCCCAGCCCAGGTCGTCGAGCCGGTCCAGCACGAGCGCACGCGAGTCCGCGTACCGGGCGACGTTCTCCGCCGCGGCCGCGTAGCCCTCGGGCGAGAACGCCGCGACGCCCGCGTGCTGGGCGAGCGCGGGCGGGCTGAGCGCGATGTTGCCCGCGAGCGCGTCGACCGCGCCCACGAGGTCCTCCGGCAGCAGCAGCCACCCGAGCCGCCAGCCCGTCATGGCCCAGTACTTCGAGAAGGAGTTGACGACGACCGCACCGTCGTCGAGGTACTGCGCCGCGGTCGCGGTCTCCCCGGCCGGTGAGGCCGGGTCGGCGTAGACGATGCCGTGGTAGATCTCGTCGCTGACGAGACGGACGTCGTGGTCGGTGCACCACGCCGAGAGCGCCGCCAGCTCGGTCGGCGGGATCATGGTCCCCGTCGGGTTGGCCGGGCTCGCGATCACGAGCCCGTCGAGCCCGCCCTCGTAGTAGGCCTCCATGAGCTGGGAGACCGTGGGCTGGTAGCGGGTCTCGGGGCCGCAGTCGAGCTCGACGACCTCGCACCCGAGGGCCGCGAGGATGTTCCGGTAGGCGGGGTACCCCGGCCGGGCGAGCGCGACGCGGTCCCCGGCGTCGAACGCCGCGAGGAACGCGAGCATGAAACCGCCCGACGACCCGGTCGTCACCGCGACCCGCGCCGGGTCGACGACCACGCCGTACGTCCGCTCGTAGTGGTCGGCGATGGCCTGGCGCAGCGCGGGCACGCCCATGGCCTCGGTGTAGCCCAGGTCTCCCGACTCGAGGAGGTCGATCGCGCGGCGTCGCACCACGTCCGAGGCCCCCGTCGCGGGCTCCCCGGCGCACAGGTTGAGGACGGACTCGCCCGCGTCGCGGCGCGCGTTGGCCGCGGCGAGCACCTCCATGACGGCGAACGGTGGGACGTGCGACCTGCGCGAGACCTTCATGAGGCCATCATGCCCGGGATCACGCGCCTGACGGCGCCTCCCGCGGTGTGCAGGTCCCGTGACGAGACGTGTCCCGGGAGGAACCTCGGCCCGGAGTTCCGTAACCTGGCACGGGTCCCCGTCCGTCGCGCGGCGGGTGACACGGCCGCACGAGACGAGCGAGAGGCGATCAGTGCCCGATCAGACGATGCAAGGCGGTGTCCGTATCGACGACTCCGGTCCTCGGTGGACCATGTGGGGAGAGGTCGACGCCGCGGTCCAGGACCGCTCCGAGGGCGACCTCGCCCGCTCGGTCCAGCGCGCGGAGGGTCCCGTCACGATCGACCTGACCGAGGTCACCTTCATGGACTCGGGGGGTCTGCGCCTGCTGTACCTCTCAGTGCTCGGAGGTGGCGAACCTCCCGTCCTGGTCGGCGTACCGGATCGCATCCGGGACCTGCTGGAGATCAGCGGCGTCATCTCGCAGTTCACTCTCGTCGACTGACCGTCCCGACGCCACGGGCCACCACCCCCGGCCACGGCGTCGCACCCGCACACCACGCACCACGCACGAACGCACGCACGCACGCACGCTGTGAACCCACGGAGGAACGCCCATGGACATCACGATCCCCTCGTCCCGTCCGCCCGAGACCTTCCACGTGGTCCGCGTCTGGCAGCTCGACTCGCTCGACGAGCTCTCGATCCTGCGCACGTCGCTGCACCAGGAGCTGACAGGGCGTCCGCTGGCCCCCGACGGTGCGATGGCCGAGGTCTCGGAGAAGATCGTCCTGGTCGCGAGCGAGCTCGCCACGAACGCGCTGCGCCACGGACGTCCGCCGACGACCGTCCAGCTCCTCACCGACGGCGAGGAGTACATCGTCGACGTGATCGACCAGGACACGAGCCGGGCCCCCATGGTGGCCGCCCCGCGGCTCCCGGGCGACGGCGGATTCGGGCTCGTCCTGGCGCAGCGGCTCGCGCTCGACGTGGGCTGGTTCGTCGCCGAGGGCAAGCACGTCTGGGCGCGCCTCGGCGCAGCACGGGACGCCGCGTCGCCGGCCGTGCCGGCAGGGGCGGCGCCCTGACCGGCGGAGCGACCGTGCCCTCGGGGGCACGGTCGGCGCAGCCGGCACGCTAGGCGCAGCCGGCGCGCGAGGCGTGCGTCAGCCGCGCGCGTCCCCGGCCCGACGGCGGAGCACCAGCAGGGTCGCGTCGTCCTCGGACTCGGGGTCCCGGGTCGAGCGCAGCACCGCGTCGACGTCGCCCACGTGCTCGGCGAACGTCCCCGCGAGCCGCCGCAGCCCGGCCTTGAGGGACTCGTCGCGACGTTCGAAGAGCCCGTCGCTGTAGAGCACGAGCGCACCTCCGGGTCCGATCGTGGTGGTCCCGGCGACGACGCCCTGGCTCGGCAGCCCGAGCGGCGGGCTGCCCAGCAGCCGCCCCCAGACGACGCCCTCGCCCGGGACCAGGAAGAAGGGCGGCGGGTGCCCGGCCGTGACGTACTCGACCGTGCCGGTCTCGAGGTCCACGACCGCGACCACGAGCGTCGCGATCTGCCCGGGCATGGTCCACTGCACCGTCTCGGCGAGCTGCTCGACGGCCCCTTGCGCGGTCCCTGCGCGCACGAGCGCTGCGCGCAGCGTGTTGCGGATCTGCCCCATCGAGGCGGCGGCCTGGAGCCCGTGGCCCGTGACGTCGCCGACGACGAGCGCGAGCGCCCCCGAGGGCAGCAGCAACGCGTCGTACCAGTCCCCGCCGACGAACCCGCCGCCGGCCGGCTCGTAGCGCGCGGTCACGTCCCAGCCCGGCACGTCGGGCAGCGTCGCGGGGAGCAGGCTGCGCTGGAGCGCCTCCGCGGCCCGCACGTCCCGTCGTCCACGGAGGTAGAGCGCCTCGACCAGGTGGCTGCGCAGGGCGCCCGCCCTCTCGACGGCGTCCTCGGCCCACGGTTCGCTGTGGCCGCTGACGACCTCGCGCCACCGGTCGAACGACCTGCGGGGGCTGAGGCGGACCGTGTCGCCCTCGCTCAGCGCGATGGCCTTGTTGTGGGGGTCGCCGCCCCAGTCGACGCTGCGCAGCACCTCGTCCCGGAGCCAGACCACGGCCTGCCCGTCGCTCAGGAGCACGCCCAGGACGCCCGCGACGTCGGGCAGCAGGTCGGCGATCTCGGGGGCCGCGACGCGCAGCGAGTCGACCGCCACCACCTCGTCGGCGATCTCGGCGAGCCGGCCCGTGAGCCACCCGACGAGCAGCGCGACGCCCTCCTCGTCGGGTACCCGTCCGAGCGACGCCGAACGCCCCTCGGCGAGCACGACGACGCCGTCGGCGTCCACGAGGTCGAGGAGACGCCCGTCGGCCGTCATGGCCTCGACGAGCGAGGTGTCCTCGTCGCGGCTGTCGGCGACGAGCCCGGCGAGCAACCGTGACGAGGCCCGCGACGCGACGAGCCGGTCCTCCTCGCTCTGCGCCACGAGCAGCACCGAGAGCGCCGACCCCAGGAACTCCGCCGCGGCCCGCACGGCGTAGGACGGATGGTGCGGGCCGGAGTAGTGGTGGCACGCGATGAGGCCCCACAGCCTCCCGTCGCGCAGCAGCGAGATCGACATCGAGGCGCCCACGCCCATGTTCCGCAGGTACTCGAGATGGATGGGCGAGACGCTGCGCAGGGTCGAGTACGTGAGGTCGAGCGGCTCGCCCGTCGTCGGGAGGTCCGTGGGGACGACGTCGCTCGGGACGTAGTCCACGTCGTCGATCAGCCGGATCCAGTTCTTCTCGTACAGCGCCCGGGCCTGGCGGGGGATGTCGGTCGCGGGGTAGTGCAGCCCGTAGAACGAGTTGAGGTCCTCGCGCTTGGCCTCGGCGACGACCTCGCCGTTGTGGTCGGCGTCGAACCGGTAGATCATCACGCGGTCGAAGCCCGTCAGGCGGCGCACGTGCTCGGCCGCCGTCGTGAACAGCGCGTCGAGCGTCGACGCCCGGTCGAGGTCCGCGAGCGCCGTGCGCACGGCCTGGTAGGTGTTGGGGAAGCTCAGTGGCCGCACGACGGCCTGCTCGAGCTCGATCACGACGACGGGCTCGGCGCCGTCCGGGAGCGGCGGGCGGTGCAGGATCGCGTCGGTCTCGACCGTGCGCCCGTGCCCCGTGCGGATCTCGACCGGGTTGTGGGGGGCCAGGTCCTGGTGCCGCGCGGCATGGTCGAGCAGCCTGGTGCCGTCCTGGGGGCCGAGGACCTCGCCCAGCCCGGCACCGATCACGTCCAGCGGCGCGAGCCCGACGACGTCGCTCACGTTCGTGGAGCACTGCACCACCCGGCCGTCGCTCTCGCGGACCACCAGCAGGACCCCGCGCGGTTGGATCCGGCCCGGGATGTGGATGGGTTCCCGGGCGCAGTTCTCGAGGTCGATCGCCTCGGCCGGTCCGAGCAGTCCTTCGTCAGTGCTCTGTGTCATTGCAGCTCCACCTCCCGCAGATGCGGGCCGTTCACGGCAGCACGCTGCCGGGCCTGTCCCGGCGGCTTCATCACCGGGCACGAGCACACCGCCTGTCCGAGCGCGGCGGCCCAGCGTACAACCTCGATCGCACGGGGCGCCCCCGTGCCGGTCTCGTCGGGTGCCAGTCTCCGTGGTCGAGCCTCTTCTCCGCGAGCGGGAGGACCAGGAAGGATGGGACCAGCACGCTCGCGAGACGGCCGCAGGGAGGCACCCATGAGCGAGGACGACCCGGTGCGCCGGGCAGCGCAGTACCGCGTCGACCGCGAGGCGGCGCGCGAGGCGGCGGAGGTCACCCAGGAGGACGGTTCCGAGGACGAGGCGACGGAGCCCCCGCGGACCGCGGGACCCCGGCTGCCGCTCGAGAACCGCGGCCAGTGGGTCGACGAGCTCGTGCGCCAGGCCATGGCCCGCGGCGAGTTCGACGACCTGCCGCTCGCGGGCAAGCCCATCCCCGGGCTGGGTTCGCACCACGACCCCGACTGGTGGCTCAAGAACCTCGTCGAGCGCGAGCAGATCACGGGCGTCCTGCCGCCGGCCCAGCTCCGGGCCGACGACGCCCGCCTGCGGGACCAGCTCGACCGCCAGTTCTCCGAGGACTCGGTGCGCGAGGTCGTCGAGGAGTTCAACGCCCGCGTCGTCGACGCACGACGCCAGCTCCTGGGCGGGCCTCCGGTGGTCACTCCGCTGCGCGACGTCGAGGAGGAGGTGGAGCTGTGGCGCGAGCGTCGCGCGCCCGGCGTCGCGCCCGGCCCGACGGCGTCCCGCACCACCAGGGACCGCTCGCCCCGCGCGAGCCGCCCCCAGGGCGCGACGGGGACCCGACGGTGGTGGCGCCGTCGGGCACGGCGGGACGACGACGGGGCCTGACTCACCCCTCCCACCGCGCGCCCCCGCACCCCGGCTCCTACTCTCGGGACATGCCCGAACCCACCGCCCGACCCGCCGAGACCCCGAGGTGGCAGCCGGACGTGCTCGACGGGTTCGAGCAGCTGACCCTGCCCCTCACGCCCGACGACGAGGGCGAGGTGGTCGCGACGCTCGTGCGACGCCGTCGGGCGGGCGGCGGCTCCGCGGCCGACGCCCGGGAGTCCCGCGACCCGCTGGTCGCCGACCGCGGGATCGACGTCCTGTACGTGCACGGGTGGTCCGACTACTTCTTCCAGACCGAGCTCGCGGACTTCTGGGAGGCGCGCGGCGCACGCTTCTTCGCGCTCGACCTGCGCAAGTACGGGCGGAGCCTCCGCCCGGGGCAGACCCCCGGCTTCGTGACCGACCTCGCGACGTACGACGAGGACATCGAGGCCGCGCTCACCACCATGGGCCACGGCATCCTGACCGCGGACCGCCCCAAGCACGAGCGCAGCCTGGTCCTCATGGCGCACTCGACGGGAGGCCTGACCATGAGCCTGTGGACCGCGCGCCACCAGGACCGCGTCGCCGCGCTCGTGCTCAACAGCCCGTGGCTCGAGTTCCAGGCCCGGGGGATCGGGCGCAAGGTCCTCGCGCCCGCGCTCGAGCTCCAGGCGCGCCTCGACCCGCGAGCGCCGCTGCCCCAGGTCGACCTCGGCTTCTACACGCGCTCGGTGTCCCGCACGCTCGACGGCGAGTGGGACTACGACCTCGCGTGGCGCCCCGTGCGCGGGTTCCCGACGCACCCGGCCTGGCTGACCGCGATCCTGCGCGGGCAGGGGACGGTCGAGCGCGGCCTCGGGATCACGGTCCCCGTGCTCGTGCTGCTCTCGGCGCGCAGCACCCTGCTGCCCACGTGGTCGCCCGAGATGATGCGCAGCGACACCGCGCTCGACGTCGTCGGGATCGCGCGCCGCTCGACCGACCTGGGCAGCCAGGTCACGCTCGTGCGGATCGACGGGGCGCTGCACGACGTCGTCCTCTCGGCCCCGCCGGTGCGGGCCGTGGCGTACGACGACATCGCGACGTGGGTGCGGGGCTACGTGCCCGAGCGTCCCCCCACGCCCGAGGAGGACCCGACGGCGGACGGCCGGACGGGCGGGTGGGTCGGACGCACCGCCGGGGCGGTGCGCGACACCGTGCGCGGGTGGTTCGGCAGGTCGGGCGCGCGCGCTCAGGCCTGACGCCTGGCCAGCTCATGACGCACGTGCTCGACGATCCCGTCGGCCGCGGCCTCGACCTGCGCCAGGCAGTCCTCGAAGTCCTGCATGCCGCCGTACCAGGGGTCGTCGATGTCGAGCAGGTGCTCGTCGCGCTCGACCCGCTCGGGTGCGACGACGGGCGCCGTCGGGTCGAACGACCGGTACATGCGCACGTTCCCGTCGCCGTGCAGGCGCCGCAGCGCGCGGGCGTGCTGCGACGTCATGGGGAGCACGAGGTCGCGCGAGACCACGTCGCTCGGGCGGACCTGCCGGGCGTGGTGGCCCTCGCCCGTGTCGTACCCGTGCTCGGCCAGGACGCGCCGGGCGCGACGGTCCACGGGGTTGCCGTGCTCCTCCGAGCTGATGCCCGTCGAGTCCACCACGACCCTCCCGCCGAGGCCCGCAGCCTCGAAGCGGTCGCGCAGCACGATCTCGGCCATGGGGGAGCGACAGATGTTGCCCGTGCAGACCGTCATCACGCGGTAGGGCCGCTGCGAGGGGTCGGGGGTCGCGGTGCGGGGGGCGTCGTCGGGGGTCGGTGTCGTCACGCCTCCAGTGTGCCGGAGCAGCCGTTCCCGCAGGCCGCGGCCGGGCGGACACGGACCGCCCCCAGGCGGTTCCCCTCCGCCCGGCCTACCGTGGACGCATGACCATCAGGACCGACTCGGGGCTCGTCGCCGTGACCGGGGCGAGCGGACGGCTGGGCTCCAAGCTCGCGCTGCGGCTGGCCGCCGAGGGCGCGCGGCAGCGCCTCGTCGTGCGCGACACGACGCGCGCACCCCGCCTGCTCGACGGCGAGCCGCTGCCCGAGTCCGAGGTCGCCGTCGCGGCCGGCTACACCGACACCCCGAACATGGTCCGTGCCTTCCAGGGCGCGAGCTCGGTCTTCCTGGTCTCGGCCCGTGAGGCCCCGAACCGGGTCGAGGAGCACCGGGCGGCCGTCGACGCGGCCGTGGCCGCCGGGGTCGAGCGCATCGTCTACGTGTCGTTCCTCGGCGCGGCCCCGGAGGCCACGTTCACGTTCGCGCGCGACCACTGGCACACCGAGGAGTACATCAAGGGCACGGGCCTCAAGCACACGTTCCTGCGCGACAACCTGTACCACCAGGGTCTGGTCCACATGGTCGGGGACGACGGCGTGATCCGCGGCCCCGGGGGCGACGGGCGCCTGTCCTCGGTCTCGCACGACGACATCGCCGACGTCGCGACCGCGATCCTCCTCGACGAGCGCCCCGCGCAGCACGACGGCAAGGCCTTCGACCTCACGGGTCCCGAGGCGCTGACGCTCACCGAGGTCGCCGCGCTGCTGTCCCAGGTCACGGGCCGGAGCATCACCTACCACCCGGAGACCGTCGAGGAGGCGTACGCGTCCCGGGCCGTCTACGCCGCGCCGCCGTTCGCGGTCGACGGCTGGGTCTCGTCCTACACCGCGATCGCCGCGGGCGACCTGGCCGTGGTGAGCGACGTCGTCGAGCGCTTCGCCGGGCGGCCCGCCCAGTCCCTCGCGTCGTGGCTCGACGACTACCCCGAGGAGTGGGACCACCTCCTCCCGGCCTGACCCCACCCCCCAGGGGCACCGCATCGCCCCCTACTCGAAGGAGCGTCCATGAGCGCGCAGTCGGACGAGTCGGGCACGGCGCCCGCCGCACCGGGAGGGCCGCCGGCAACGGCGGCGAAGAGCGACCACCGCTGGGCGGGGCTGTTCGTCCTGGCGACCGCGCTGTCGATGATCGTGCTCGACGGGACGATCGTGGGCGTCGCGCTCCCGACGATCATCGAGGACCTGCACCTCGACCTCAACGACGCGCAGTGGGTCAACGCGTCCTACTCGGTCGTGTTCGCGGCGCTGCTGCTGACCGCGGGCCGCCTGGGCGACCGGCTCGGGCGACGCAACCTGCTCCTCGTGGGCGTCGTGGTCTTCCTCGGCGGCAGCATCCTGGCCTCCCAGGCCGACGACGCCGGGACCCTCATCGTCGCGCGCCTGATCCAGGGGGTCGGCGGCGCGTTCGTCCTCCCCGCGACCCTGTCGACCGTCAACGCGACGTTCCGCGGCAAGGACCGGGCGGTCGCGTTCGGCATCTGGGGTGCGGTGATCTCGGGCATGGCCGCGGTCGGGCCGCTCCTCGGTGGTTGGCTCACGACGTCGTTCACGTGGCCGTGGATCTTCCTCGTCAACATCCCGATCGGGATCGCGGTCATCATCGGGGCGATCCTCGTGGTCCCCGAGACCCGGGCGCACATCACGGTGCCGGGGCTCGACGTCGTCGGCCTGCTGACGAGCGCGCTCGGGTTCGGTGCGGTCGTGTTCGCGCTCATCGAGGGGCAGTCCCTCGGCTGGTGGACGCCCAAGGCGGAGCTCAAGCTCTTCGGGGCGGTCTGGGGGACCGACGCCCCCGTCTCGCCCGTGCCCGTGATCGGGGCGATCGGCGTGCTCTTCCTCGTCCTGTTCGCGTTCTGGGAGCGGCACCGCGCGCGGATCGCGCGCTCGGCCCTGCTCGACCTCACGCTCTTCCGCGTCGCGACGTTCCGCTGGGGCAACCTCACCGCGATGCTCGTCGCGATCGGCGAGTTCGGCCTGATCTTCGTGCTGCCGCTCTACCTCGTGAACATCCTGGGGCTGACGAGCCTGGGCGCGGGCGTGGTCCTCGCGACCATGGCCGCCGGGGCGTTCGTCTCGGGGGCCATGGCGCGGCACCTCGCGGCCGCGATCGGGTCGCCGCGCACGATCGTCCTGGGCCTCGTGCTCGAGGTCGTCGGGGTGCTCGCGGTCGCGCTCGTCGTGACGCCGACCGTGTCGTCGTGGCTCATCGCGGCCCTGCTCGTGATCTACGGCCTGGGCCTGGGGCTCGCGTCCGCGCAGCTCACGGGCACGACGCTCGTCGACGTCCCCGAGGAGGAGTCCGGCCAGGCGTCCGCGACGCAGTCCACGGCACGCCAGCTCGGCTCGGCGCTGGGCACGGCGTTCATCGGTGCCGCGCTCGCGATCGGCCTCTCGACCGCGGTCCCGCCCGCGCTCGAGAAGGTCGACGGCGTCCCGCCGACGGTCGCGACGCAGGTCGCCGACGCGACCCAGCAGTCCGCGGGCGGGACCATCCCGCAGCTGCGCGCCGAGGGCACCACGAGCCAGTTCGGCGAGAAGACGCCCGAGGTCGTCGACGCGCTGTCCGACGGTTTCAGCGACGGCACCCGCATCTCGCTGTACGTCGCGGGGGGCTTCCTGCTCCTGGGCCTGCTGTGCTCGTTGCGGGTCGTCGCGGCCTCCCGGCGCGAGGGCGTCGACCAGGGTGGACCGAGGCCGGGCACGTCCGCGGCGCCGGCTCCCGAGCCCGACGCGACGGCCCGCTGAGCCCTGGGAGAAATACCCTTGGCAGCCGTCGTGGGCCAGGCGTAGCGTCGTCGGCACATGGGAAAGGAGGTGGTCCACGAAGTGAAGAATCTTCGGACACATGAGGTGGTTGCACGCTAGTCGTGCCATCGAGCGACGGACCTTGCGAGGAACCCGCGGCCGACCGGTGACCGTCAGGTCACCCACGACCAGCGAGAACCGAGCAACCACCGGAGCCCGCGGGTGTCGCGCCCTCGTCCAGCGCGACGGGTGGAGAGATCCACCAGCCCGCGGGCCTCTTCATGCCCAGCGAGCCCGACGGCGGAGCCCGGGTCGAGCGCGTCCGTCACCGCGGGCGCCGCGCGCCTCCACCGCCGGCGCGGCGCGCCGTCGCCCCCGGCTCAGAACGGCTTGCGCGCCACCACGAGAAAGCGGGGAGCCTCGTCGACGAACTCGTTGCCCGCCGCGAAGTGCATGTGCAGCGCCCTCAGCGGCGCCTCGAACCTCGCGACCGCCTCGGGGGACAGGCTCGCGATCTCCGGGACCTGCCACGCGATGACCTTGAGGTACCAGAGCAGCGAGCTCAGGTCGTGGAAGTGCCGCGTCCCCACGTGCTCGCGCGCCACGTCGATCACGAACCCGGCCTCGGCCAGCTCGGCCGTCACGCCCTCGATCGTCACGTCGTCCGGGTCCCACGGCAGGTCCGCACCGAGCGCGGTGTTGACCCGGATCCCGTCGCGGCTGTCGACCTGCTGCGTGATGAACACGCCCCCGGGTTCGAGGACGCGCAGCACCTCCGTGGCCTCGAACTCCTCGTGCCGGTCCAGGACGACCGCGAACCGGCCGTCGAGGAACGGGAGCATGAGGCCCTCGCCCTTGCTGCTCCCCACCTGCCGGACGTCCACGCCCAGGGGTTCGAGGCGCCGTCGGGCCACGGGGACGTTCGGGGGCCAGCCCTCCGTCGCGGCCGACCCCTCGGGCAGGGGCGCGAGCGACGAGAACGCCTCCCCGCCGCCCGTGCCCAGGTCCAGGACCGGTCCCCGGCCGCTCCCGACGAGCTCGCGCGCGAGCACCAGGTAGTCCCAGGGCAACGGGTCCTCGACGCAGCGGTCGTCGATCGGCGTCAGGTCGAACCCCTCGACCGGCGTCGCCCGCGCCCACTCGACGTGCGCCTCGAACGACGCTGCGGGGTCGGGGACGGGAAGGGATCCGGCTGCTGACATGCGTCGATTGTCACCCGCTGGCGCGGGCACAGTCGAAACGGCACGCCCGGTAGGGAATCCTCCCTCTCGGATAGCATCGGCGCGGCTGCGGGACCGCAGCACGACCCCGCCCCGCACGAGCCCTCGGAGAGCCCCGCCGATGCCCCACCTCTCGCCGTCGAGCCACCGCGCGACCCGCAAGGTCCGCGACGTCGCCGAACGGCACCACGCCACTCTCGGCGAGCTGCGCCACGTCGAGTCGTGCACCCTGTCGGCACGCGCGATCGGGATCGTGGCCGGGGTCTTCGCCCTCGTCGTCGCCGTCATGGCGTTCAACGGGAGCGTCCTGCAGGTCGCGATCTTCGCGCTGGGCATGGGGCTCGTCCTGGCCGTGATCCTGCGGTTCGTCGCGAGCGAGAAGCTCCTCGTGCTCGAGCGAGGGCTCGTGGTCGGCGCGTTCGGTCCGTTCCTGAGCCCGTACGCCGTGCCCTACGCGGACGTCGTGGCGCCGAGCGTGGCCGCGATCGTCGGGACCCAGCGACCCGTGTCGCTGCTCAAGGCCGACCAGGGGGCGTCCGCGACCAACCGCACGGCGCTGTGGTCGCTGCGCTCGGTCACGTTCGTCGGGCCCACGGCCGAGGTCTCGCGCACCTTCACGCGGACCGGGACCTGGCAGCCGCAGCCCGACCGGCAGGACCTGTGGGTGTTCTCGGTGCGCGACGCCCACCGTCAGGAGGTCCTGGTGCACGAGCTCGCCGCCGCGCTGCGCCTGTCGGGCCAGCCAGGAGCCGACCTCGTCCTGCCGCACGCGCTGCCCGCCCGGCGGTTGCGCGTGAGCGTCACGGACGCCGACCACCTGCACCTGCCCGAGCGCCTGCGCTCCACGAGCCTGCAGGTCCGGGCTGGAGCGCGCTGAGCTCCCTCGCACGGCGGGCCGGACTGCCGGGCGGGCCGGGCGCCCGACGCGCCCGGCCCTTCAGTCTGCTCAGCCCAGGGCCGAGGCGACCTCTGCCAGCAGGGGTGAGACGGCGCCGTCGGGCCCGCTCGCCGCGTCGCGCAGCGCCGCGACCTGCAGGACCATCCACGGGCTGAACGCCCACGGCGTGGCGTCGACCGCGCGCCCCAGCGCGCCGGGCTCGGCCCACGCGAGCTCGGCGACCTCGTCCGGGTTGGCCGTGAGGTCGCTCGCGGCGCGCGCGACGTACACGGGGCAGATCTCGTTCTCGACGACGCCCGACGCGTCCACGGCCCGGTAGCGGAAGCCGGGCACGGCGACCTCGAGCCCCGTGATCTCGAGGCCCAGCTCGTGCGCGGCGTGGCGCACGATCGACTGCTCGGTCGTCTCGGTCCAGCGCGGGTGCCCGCAGAACGAGTTGGTCCACACCCCGGGCCACGTGCGCTTGGACAGCGCCCGGCGGGACACCAGGAGGCGACCGGCGCCGTCGACCACGTAGCAGGAGAAAGCGAGGTGCAGCGGCGTCTCGGTGGTGTGGACGGCGCTGCGCGCGAAGGTCCCGGTGCGGGTCCCCTCGTCGTCGACGGTCACGACATGGTCGGCGGCGACGGGCACGTGCACGTCGGTCATGGTTCCTCCAGGGGTCCTGCGGTGCGATCGGGGGGTGTGCACCGGAGCATCCGGCCCACTGTCACACACCGGGGGAGAGGAAGGAAGTCCGTCCGTGGGACGAGCGGCCGGGCGTCTCGGCTGCCCGGCGGGCACGGCGGGCCCGACGACGGAGCGCGGCGCTAGCGTCCGTCCCACCAGGCGAGCACGAGGGTCGCGTCGAGGGTCAGCCACCGCGAGGCCTCACCTGCCGGCGCGTCGACCTCGAACCACACCGTGCCCGGGTGCCGCGGCGACTGGAGCCAGGTCCCGTCCGGCTGCCGAGCTGCCCGGATCATCCCGATCGCCTCGGCCATGCGAGGGTCCGGGGGCGTACCGTCGAGCAGCGACGCCTCGCGGAAGTGGACGGCCGCGTTGAGCACGCTGTAGAACGCGCGGTACGGGTAGGTGAAGTACCGCACCCAGGGCGCGACGGGCTCTCCCGTCGACTCGCGGCGGAACAGGTCCCGACGCAGGAGGTACTCCTCGGCCGAGCGCCGTGCCTCGCGCGTCTCGTCGGTACCGCCCGTCGCGGCCTGGTGCGCCAGGAGTCCCTTGACGACGTTGAGGGTCGAGTGGAACGAGGACCGGACCGAGCCCTCGACCCACTCGCAGTTCCAGCCGCCGTCGGCCATGCGCACCGCGAGCATCGCGTCGAGGAGGGGCGCGACGTCGGCACCGAGCCACGCGCCGTTCGCCAGGGTCCACGCGTTGATGCAGCAGTCGACCTCCCCGCCCCAGTAGGGCAGGTCGTCGTACTCCCAGCGGCTGTTCTGCGCCAGGAGCTCGGCGGTCCGGCGCTCGCGCAGGACCGCCGGGTCGAGCCCCCACTCCCGCAGCGCGTTCAACGACCAGGTCGTCGCAGTCCACGGCTGACCGGCGCCGGACCGGGCTTCGGGGCCGTCCATGTCGAAGTCGGCGGGGAAGAACGCACCACCCGCCCACTGCCCGTCCGGGTCCTGCAGCGAGAGCAGACGAGCACCGAAGCCCTCGGTCGCGACGCGGGACCGTGTCTGCTGCCAGACCTCGTCGGGGGCTCGGACGAGGTCGCGCTCGACCCGCCACCGCAGTGCGGGGTCCGCGTCGAGGAGCCAGTCGACCAGAGCGTCGTCGGTCATCCTCCGAGACTACGACGGCGGGCCGGAGGGGGCCGGAGCGGGGCCGCCGCCGGGCCGCTGCCGAGGCGACGGCGACGGCGACGGCGACGGCGACGGCGACGGGTCAGACGAACCCGAACACGGGCGGGAAGACCACGACGACGACCGCTGCCCACACCGCGTAGACCGGCAGGAACTGCGTCTGCCACCGGCCGAGGGCCGCGAACGGGCGCCGCCCCCGCAGGAACCCGGTCAGCAGGAGGGCCGAGCCCACGAGGTGCACGAGCAGCAGCACGTTGAGGCCCAGGGCCACGACCTTGTTGGGGCTGAACCCGAACTCGGCGATGCGGGTCAGCATCGCGGTGAGCGCGACGGCGTCGACCGCGAGCGCCGCGACGACCAGGACGAGCAGCAGCCCGTCGAACAGGTGCGGCGGGTCGAGGGGGTCGCGGGCCGAGACCGAGTAGAGCAGCAGGCACAGGACGAGGACCAGGATCGCGTCCATGAGGATGAGGAGGCCGCGGTCGGTGTCGAGCAGGGAGCCGGCGGTCGCGAGCACGACGAAGAGCACGAGCAGCATGACGACGGTCAGCGGGGTGAAGACGCGCGTGAGGACGGGGGCGATGTTCTCGACGACGTTCTGCTTGGCCTCGACGAGCCAGGCAGCGACGACGAGCGCGCCCGGGACGGCGAACGGCAGGACCCACCCCTCGAAGAACGGCTCGGGGTCGATCCCCACCAGGTTCAGCGTCCCGAACGTGAGGCCGAGCAGCACGCCGCCGCCCAGGGCGAGGAGCGTGAAGTAGATCGCGAGCTCGCCCGTGAACCGGGCGAAGTCCATGCGACCACTGTCCGAGCGCCAGCGCCCGCCGACGTACGCGACCCCGACGAGGGCCCACAGGACGACCGGCGCGTGCAGGGCCGCGAGCAGCAGGGTCGAGCCCTCGGGCGCGAACGGGTAGACGTTGAGGACGACCGCGAGCACCGCGAACGGGATCGCGAGCATGGCGCCCACACCCCAGGTGAGGCGGCGCTTCCACGCGAAGTACCCGGCGAGGAAGGGGAAGACGAGCAGGCTGACGTTGCGCAGCAGGACCGTCTCGTCGCTGACGGTCTCCGCGGCGACCTTGACCGCGAGCCCCGCGCCGACGGCGAGCGCGAGCACGACCGCGAGCTCGCGCCACCGCGGTGAGCCGCCACCGGCCGCGGCCGCGTCGGGGACCAGGACGAGCTGCTTCCACAGGCGGTCGGAGTGCTCGCGGGCGAACTCGCGCGAGACCTCGTCGAGGTTGCCCATGCGCTTGACCGCGACGAGGAACGCCTCGTCGTCGTCGAGGCCGGTCGCGGCCAGGTCGGCGACCTGCTCGCGCAGGTGGTCCTCCATCTCGTCGACGTCAGCCGTGGAGATCGCCTGGCGGCGCTGGACGTAGCCGCGCCACTGGTCGATCTGCGCCTCGAGCTCGGGGTGCGTGCTCATCAGGCCCACCCCTCGGCGACAGTCCGCGGGGCCCGTGTGTCGCGGGCGTCGCTCCACACCTTCTGGAGCGCGTCGGCGACGACGCTCCACTGCGCCTGCCGCTCGGCGAGGGCCTCGCGCCCGGCGGGGGTGATCGCGTAGTGCTTCCTCCTGCGCCCGACGTCGGACACTCCCCACGACGCCTCGACGTGCCCGAGGCGCTCGAGCCGGTGGAGCAGGGGGTAGAGCATCCCGTCGGTCCACTGCATGCGGCCGTCCGAGATCTCGTTGACGCGCTTGACGATCGCGTAGCCGTACGACTCGCCGTCGGCGAGGATGCCGAGGACGAGCGGTGTGGCCGAGGCCGCGACCAGGTCCTTGTCGATGTGCATGACACTCCTATGCCTAGTGCTGCTAGGTGTTCTAACCTAGCAGGTCTAGGTATGGTCGCCGAGCGGAGCCTTGCTTTGGCAGACTCCCCGGATGAGACCAGGCCGAACCCGTACCGAGCGGCAGGACCTCGAGGTGAACGCCTGGCACGTCGTCCACGGCATCGCGACCCTCGAGACGACCGCACTCCGGATGCGCCACGCGACCCTCGTCACCCTTCTCCTCGCACTCGGCGTCGTCGTGACCGGGGCGACCTTCGCCGTGCTGGCCGGCCTGGGGATCGACCTGGACGACGTCATGGCCTCGATCAACGGGCGCGGCGCGCCCTGGTGGCTGCTCGCCCCGCTCGCGATCGTGTCGGTGACCGTGGCGCTGGGCGTGGGGTCACGGTCTCGCCCCTACCGGATCGGCATCACCGCACAGCACCTCTCGATCACCGACGGCAGATCGTTCGTGCACGAGCAGCCGCTCGCCACCCTCCGGAGCGTCGTCTACCGGCCCGGACCCGCGAGCGCCACGTTCGTCGTCACGGGCGACGCGGGCACCGTGAGCCTGCTGCCGCGCACGGCGGGCTCGCCGCGACCGACCGTGCTCGCAGACCTGCCGCCCCAGGTCGTGGAGCACCTGCGCAACGCGGGGCTCGTCCAGCGTCTGCGCGGGAAGCGCGCACGGTGGACCCGTCGGGCGACACCTCGAGCCGACCCCGGGAACGACGAAAGGCCCCGGATCTGAGATCCGGGGCCTTCGTACATCACGTGAGTGGTTTCGGGAAGTGGCTGACCTGCACGTATGCACGGAGGAGCGGGAGCTCAGGCACACCCGATCTGGTCTCCAGGCACACCCGTTCGCGCTCGCTCATCGTTGGGCGCCGGTGGTCGACTTCGGTCCCGGCGAGACTAGCTGCAGGGCCGCTCCTCGTCGGCCAGGTCTACTTCAGCGCAGATGGGCGATGAGCTTCTTGCCATGCGTCTTGAGCTCCTCCTGTTCTACGCGGCGGATCGTGGCACCGGCGAGCCGTCCCAAGATCTCATGGTGCGCTTAGCCGTCGGGGAACTTCGAGGCTCACCGTCCGCCTGTCGCTGCCTTGGAGTGCCCGTCTCCCATCGAGAGTAGAAGTTGCTTGAGGTCGCCGAGGTCAAGCACCTTGCCCGCCTGTGCAGCGAGGTTGAAGATCTCGCTCTCGTCGCCGCCAGCAGCCCGGAGCGCCTCGAGGATGGTGTACTCAAGCTCCCATCGTTCCTGATGGGAACTACAGTGTCCCGTGGGCTCGAACTATCACGAGAAGTTACTGAGCCCCGTCCGCTCTGCCACACAGAGTAGGACTGAGACGCGTGGGTCACCGATATCCCTAGGCCACACCTTTGCCAACTCTTCCACGCTCGCGCGTGGGTGGTCTACACCTAGCTCGCGTAGTGCCAGACCAGCGCGTGTTGCCACACAGTCCGCCGTAACCGTGTCCCCGCTATCCCTCAACTTCCGCTCCGCCTCGGAGTAAATCTGAAGTCCGTGGTCAGTTTCCCCTGCACAGAGCAAACTCAATCCGAGCGTTGCACCGTGGAACGGCAGATCCTCAAATGGGTATTCACGTAGCAGGGCCAACGCCTTCTCGTGAGCCCCGGACAGTGCGAGATTGAACGCCAGGTTGTTAACTAGGTCTACGCCGGGGTTCTCTTCGTAGGCCGGTCCGGTGATTTGGGCTGCGCGTTCGTATTCCCCGTGGACTTCACCGACAAGGTAGGCCGCAATCACGGCCGTTCCGTGCTCGTTTTCAGGGTCGTCGCCGGCGGCCCGTCCTGCGAGTTCCGTGGCGACACTTGGGTCCCCCTTTAGATATGCAATCTTCGACTGGACCAGCAACCAGAGAGGGCCCGGAACGATATTCTTGGTCTCATCTGCCAAACGCTCAGCATCGGCGATCTGTCGACGGTGATTTAACGACCCGAGCAACATGCGAATGATCTCTTCCGACTTATAGCCCGAGTCGCGCAGAGCCGCCCACAGTTCATCAAGCATTCGGGCTGGACTAAGTTGCCCCGTTGAGTGTTTGAGGTAGGCGAGTGACGCGCTTATATCGGGCAGGAACGAAGAGCCCGATCTTGCTGCCAGGATCTTTGCATCCTGGAGGATCTTCACCGCCCGCTTGTTCCCGGACGCACTGCCGGCGTAGACCCAGGCGCGCGCCAAGGCAACCTGCGGGTCCCAGGGCCGTTCGTGGGCGATCCGATCGAACTCGGTGAGCATGAGACCGTGCTCCCGCTCGTGGGACAAGTACCGAATCAGATTGAACGAGGCAACCTTGTTCTTCGGCGCAACATGTGTCGCAAGCGATGTTGCAGTGATTGCTTTGCGAAAGGCTCCGAGGCTTGCGAGAGCGTAGCCGAGGTTGATCAGTACCTCGACGGACTCTACACCGCTTTTCCGTGCAGCCCTGTACGACGCAACCGCGTTAGCGTGCTTGTCGGACTTCACATAGCAGTAGCCGCGGAGCGCATAGGCGGCAGGAGAGGCCAACGCTCCCAGTCGTTTGAGGGCTACATCGAACTGTCCTGATCGTGCCGCGTCACTGGCCCAACCGATGCGCGCGACTGGGTCCTCGATCGCGTTCCATGTTTCTTCGTCTAGTTCCTGTCCGACTCGTGACAGCACGCTGACTGCGGCAGATCGGGCAGCAGCAAAGTATGGGTTCTCTTGATCGCGTTCCAGCGCCTGGAGAGCCGCGGCGCGGGCCTCGTCGATGTTCCCGGCCGACATCTCTGCCTGTGCGAGCCTTGCTAAGGCGATCACTGAATCCGGGTGACGGACGGTGAGCTGACGTGCTTGAACCAACCCGGAGGGCGTCTCATCACCGGTAAGTCCGAGGGCCTCGTGCAGAGGTGTGACCTTGTCGGAGGATGCAGTCTCGAGAATCTGATCCAGAGATATAGGCGGGGCAACCTGTGCCAACGGGAGTTGGCGTGCCTCAGACTCAGCCGCTAGAGCCGTAGTCATGCCATCGTCTTCTTTCTCTCACGCCGCTTCGCTTCAATCTCCGCTCGCCGCAGCTGAAGGGCGATCACATCAATGCGGTTGATGAGCCAGGAGAGGGAATCGGAGCAGTCGGGCCTGCCTCTCACACGCCGGAAGCGACGCATCGGGTCGACGTCCGTCAGTTGGCGTAGCAGTGCGGTGAGTGGGGTGCGGATCGTACGTGGGACATTCTCGGCGAACTGCTCGTACACAAGCTCAAAGCGGTTCCGCAGGTCTGGCATTACGAGCTCGTATTGTGCGGTGCGCTGGTCGGGTTGGAGTTGCCACGTACTTGCTGCGATCTGAGCAGAGGTCGGTAAGACGACCGAGGTCAGCCCCAAACCGGTGACAAGTTCGAAGAGCACACTGCCAGTATGATAGAGATCGGTGGCCCGGAGCAAAAGAGGGTCATCGGATCCGACGCACCAGATGTGTTCAGGTGCGGCAAATCTCCAGTCACCTCGCGGTATTGCGTACCGCTCGATGGTGGACCGTCTGGCTTCGCGAGTACTCTTTGCGCGGCCCATGTCCGAGACCTTCGCGACCAACTCGTTGTGAGGCGCCGAGAAGACAAGCACATTCTCGGCTTTCAGGTCGCGGTTGACGATCGAGCGTTGGTGCATCTGCTGTACACCTTGAACAACGTCGCGCAGGATGCCGAGCCGTTCGGGCCAGGTAAAGACCTCGGTGTTCTCAACGAGAAGATCTGTAAGTGAGCAATCGGCTGCTTCCATCGCGATGTAGTGCGCATTGACTGGCGCAGAGAAGCCACCTGCTGTTGATGTCATTACATGGGGGTACCGGCCACTTCCGAACATTTCGACCACGTTGTCGCACTTCGCAAGCACTGTAAGAAAGCGTGCTTCGTCAAGAAAGTCCTGCACATGCTCTGGCTCCCCGGAGTGCTTGACCTTTAGGATCTTGATCACGGCGGGCTCGTTTGTGTCCGCGTCGTGTGCCAAATAGACGATCCCGAAGTGTCCACTGGCGAGTGGTTCGATGATTTTCCAACGGGAGTCCAGGACGACGCCGACGTAGGCGCTTGCCTCTTGGTTCTCACTGGCGTCCATAGCGGTCCCTGATCTCGTCGATGAGTTCGGGGTGCTCTTCGATGATGGCGATCACGTCCTTCGGGACTGGTGACTCGACGAGAAGGTCGGGGTCGAGTCCGTAGTGACGCGCTGCGCGCTGAAGTAGCTCATCGGACGCCCCCTTCTGTCCTCTCTCGAGGCGTGACAGGTGAGACGGTGCGACGTCGATCGTCGCTGCCGCGTCGCGCAGTGACTCGCGCCGCTCCTTGCGTGCTTGCCGGAGCCGCTCTCCAGCAGTGACAGATCCAGTCATCCACGTAGGGTATGCGCGTGTTGCCCGCCTGGGCAACACCAGCTGCGCCAGCCACCGGGTGAAGTCGGGAGGCTCCGAAGGCACCCCGGGGCTCTCTGTGGGGGTGGGGGCCGTATGGGTTCGTGGGGTGGGGGTTGCTTACGTATCGCCCGCCCTCCGGCAGCAACGACCCGAACACCACCGGCGCACGCCTCCTTCTCTGGACACAACAACCAAGTGGGCGATCGCCGATCGGGCAACCGCCCCGGGGTCATCGACCCGGTGCAGTGGTCTGTGGTCGCGCCCGCAGGGCAACCAGACGACGATCGGCTAGTGCCGTGAGGTGTCTCGCAAGCCGATCGGCGAGTGCCCTGCTTCGGACTGCTCGATTTCCGGGCGCCGTGTCCGTGGCGACCTTGATCGCCAGTGAGAAGGCGAGCCATAGTCTGGTCATTCCGATGCCTTGACCATGCGTGCCAGGTTGCCGGACACCGCTGAACCGACGGCGGTCTCAACCCACCACCGCGGCCGCGACACGTCGAAAGATAATGTCGCAGAACTAGTGTCCGAAAACCCCCGACGTCGCACAACGCGAACCGGGGGTTTTCGCTACCGTCAGCGCATGGCTCACACCTACGGCTACGCCCGCGTCTCGACGACCGCGCAGAACCTCGACGCCCAGATCGACGCCCTCACCGGACCCGGCGGCGTCGACGAGCGCGACGTCGTCGTGGCGAAGGCATCCGGCACCCGCGAGGACCGCCCCGAGCTCGCACGACTGCTCGCGGGACTGCGCGAGGGAGACACCCTCGTCGTCACCAAGCTCGACCGCCTCGGCCGCTCAGCCGCACACGTCGCCCGCCTGGTGCGCGACCTCGACGAGCGCGCCGTCACCCTGCGATCGCTCTCCGAGACCCTCGATACCTCGAGCGCCACCGGACGCCTCATGGTCCACGTGCTCGCGGCCGTCGCACAGATGGAAGCCGACCTCGCCCGCGAACGCACCCTCGACGGCCTCGCCGCCGCACGCGCACGCGGCCGCGTCGGCGGCCGCCCCACAGTCATGACCCCCGACCGCATCGCGGCTGCACGCGTCGCCCTCGCCGGCGGCCAGTCCCGAGCAGCCGTCGCGCGCGCTCTTGGTATCTCGCGTGACACCCTCTACCGACATTTAGTCGCGATCGGGACATAGGCTGGCTCGGGCCCGGAAGGGCCATCGCCCTTGCCCAGCGCTGCGGTGCCGCGATGGACGGGGCGCCCGAGTAGTTCGCATAGTCGCGCCCCGGAGGTGCTCAGGTTGGGTAAGTTGCACGTCTTCATCGGGTCGTCGTCTGAGGCGCTCACTGTTGCCCGCCACTTCCAGGCAGGTCTAGACCAAGAGCGCGGGGCGAACATCGAGGCCACAGTGTGGAACCAGGGGACCTTTGGTGCATCGCAGATCACTTTGCCCGCACTCGTCGAAGAGGCGCAGAGGTCTGACTTCGCCGTCCTGGTGTTGTCCGCGGACGACATGGTTGAGTCTCGCGAGGTCGTTGGTAAGGCCCCGCGGGACAACGTCATCTTTGAGTTGGGCCTGTTCATGGGTGTGATCGGGCTAGAGCGGGTCTTCATCCTGCCCGCCAAGGAGGGTGTCAAACTACCCTCGGACCTCGGAGGTTTCACACTGCTCTCGGCGTACGCGGAGCGCGAGGACGAGAACGTCGAAGCCTCACTGACCTCGGCGCTACTCGGCGCCTTGAAGCAGATCAAGAAGCTCGGGCCGCGACAAGCGACCGAGAGCGAGCCCATCTCGACGACGCAGAGGGTGGCTGGCCAGAGCGCTGCGCAGCGGAAGTCGGCGGAGAAGGCTGTGCGCGGCGGTGCCGGTAAGCTCACGGCCACCGCGCCCGGCCTTGATAAGAAGCGCCTCGAGGACGAGATCGAGTACATCTGTCGCGCGGCGGAGGCCCAGGGGTGGCAGGTCAGGACTCGGACCCCCGAGACCCTTCGTCTGCTGGATCGCCGCAAGAGGAAGCACAGCTTTCCCATTCCAGAGGGCGCGAGGGTTGCCAGGCGCGAGTTGCGGCCGTTCGCTCGCACGCTACGCGCCAACGGGCTACGCGTGAGCAATCGCGTGCGGAGGGATGTCTGACCGGAGCGGCTCGCCCGCTCTGACTCTCCCGCAGGCCCGTGGCGGGTTGTTCCTGCGGGAGAGCGACGACTCCAACTCAGCTTCAACCCTGCTGAGAGCCCCCACCCGCCTAGGAGTGGAGATGCCGCGTCGGGAGGTCCGGCTCCCTTCGGCGCACGAACTTAAGAGATACGGCGCCTGGCCGTCCTCTGGGGCCATCGCGGCCCCATCCGTGCGTAGTCGATCACCGGTGCGACGAGGATATCCGATAGCCGCACCCACGCCACTCAGCGGTCCTGGACCAGATCCGCGTGAGGCGGCCCGGTGCGCTCGGCGGGCGGCCCAGGACGCGCCCGGACCGAGTGCGCGCGGACAAGGGTTACGCCTCCACAGCGAACCGCAAACGTCTGCGGGACCGGACATCCCCGTGACGATCCCGGACAAGATGGACCACCGCGCAAACCGCCTGGCGAAGGGCTCCAGGGGTGGGCGCCCACCGAAGGTGGACGACGAGGACTACAAGGCCCGTCACGCGGTGGAATGCATGTTCAACCGCCTCAAGCGGCACCGGGCCGTCGCTCGGTCCCGGACGCAGACCACGAGAGGGACCGCCAGCCCCTGCCTTGGCAGTCGACCTCGTGGGCCTTGTCCTACAACCGACGCACCCTCATCGAGGCGCTCAACGCCCAGATCCGCTTCAGCACAGCCAACGTGAACCGCGGGTTCATCCAGGTCCTCAGCCGCCACGGCACCAACCTGCTGCTCGCGTGCTTCATCGCCGCACACAACGCCATCCAGCTCCACAAGTGGCACACCAAGAAGGGCCTGCCCGAACCCTGGGCCCTCCTCACAGGCGAGGCCCCCGACGACCGGCCCCTCGGCCGCACCACCCGATCCGCCCGCGGTCACCGACGGGCTCCACCAGGCACACGCCGCACCCGCACGACCACCACCTGAGCACCCCGCCCACCCGGCCCCGCACCACCCGGACGCACCGTCGCGCCACGAAACAGCCGCACACCCCCAGGTCAGCGCACATCCGGCCAGCGCACCGCGTAGCCGACCCACCCCAACGGCCAACGACCACCCCCAGGCCCGCGCCCGGACGCAAAAAATCCCGGCCAGGAGAACCTGACCGGGACTTTCCCGAAGGCGAACCGGCTCGAAAGCCGAAACCCTTCTCACGTGGGGGTTTCGGAATCTGGCTGACCTGCACAGACGTGCGACCCCAGCGACGCCCAGGCACACCCGAACCTGCCCTCCAGGCACACCCGCTCGTCGAAGCAGGGTGAAATGAGCTGGACCCCTAGGCGCCCCCCGCCTCTGACAGTACGGTGGCCTCCATGCCAGGGAACGTCGCAGAGAACGGGGATGTCTACCGAGTTCACCGGGAGGCAACAGTCGACAAACAGGACACCCGCCAAGCCCATCCGATCGCGTGCGTGTCCTTTTCTCCGCATGACCCAGTAGCCTGGAGGGGACTTCCTCGAACCACAACGGCAGCGCTACCGACGGACCTGGAAAGCCCCGCGCGCTCCGACCTGCCGTTCACACAGGACGGGCACTGGACCCTCCGCTTCATCAGGACCGTCCGCAAGGACATCACCGGCCACACAGACCAGTGTCCGTTCATGATCACGCTTCCAGAGCCCGACCGCACCGCGGTCCTCGAGTTCTACAGAAACCGCAACAAGTAGCCGACAGCAGCCGCAAAGGACCATGAGCACGCTCTCCCTTAGCTCCCCACCGCCGGGCATCACAGAGGATGTCTGGGCAACCCACGAGGCTGCCGAACCCGAGGCCGGAGACCTCTGGCTGTTGTCATGGGATGGGCGCGCGCTCGGACTGTGCGTCATCTATGCGCGGCTGGACGACTTCGTTCTCGTTTGGCCTGTCAGCCTGCCGAGCGACCCTGTCGCGCCGCCGGCCGTCACAGTCACCAATACACCGCTCGAGGTGCCGCTGTATCCTTGGCCGTCGCGCGAGACCGGCGTGAGCGACATGCTCCTCCACCGACGCCTGGGCCGCCTAATCGACACCCGGACGCTTGAGGCAACGGCCGAAGCCTTCGATGACGGCGATCCACCCCCCCTTCCGTTCGCCCCTGTCGCCGCAACAGCGGATCGGGTAGCCGCCGAGGGTTACTCGCTGGAGTTGATTGACATCTGGGCAAGCATTTGTCTGTTGGAGTGGCCAGGACCCGCCCCCGACAGGAGGCTCGACCCGGATGCACTCCGAAAGGCTCACGTGAGCCCTTCTGCCCTCGCCGAGATCCTCAATTCCGACACGCCGACCGCTGTCCAGGTCTTCCGCGGCGAAGCCTCGGTAACGCCCAGCCAGTTCGAAGCGATCGAGTCCGCAACGGGCGTATCGCCAGGTCAACTAGTGGGAGGCAATGCCCGCAAGGTTCAGCGTCTTCTGATCGACCCGAGTCGCAAGCCTCGGATCCTCGAGCTCAGCGAGCACCTCGGGATCGGCGAAGCCGACGCACGCGACCTAGTTGCCTCCGAGTATGCGCTCGCGGCACGCAGCACCGGCGGTGTGGAAGAGCGTCTCGAAGGTGTGTTCTCGCGACTTCTGGCAGACCGGTAGCGGCGACGATGGGCGAGGTGAACTTCCAAACCCTTGCAGAACTACATGACTACCGCGCGATCGGCGTCGCTCTTGTCGAGGCCGAGCGCGCTCGCGGGGTCCACGACATCGAAGTTCTCCGCCTCACGCCAGAAGAGGAGATCTCGTCACGTGGCGAGGTCCAGATCCGGTTGGAGGTCTTACCTGACGAAAGTTGTCCGGTCGCGGGCTACTACGACCATAGAGAACGAGCAATCGTGCTGCATCCGTCGCGGACCGCCACACGAGATCGATTCACCGTGCTCCACGAACTCGGGCACCACGTTCAACGCCTCAACCAGCTGTGGGCTGACGTCTGGTGCATGCTCCCTGCGGCGATAGGCGAGCAACTCAACGAGCGTGTCGCCGACGCGTTCGCAGCAGAGATCTTGATTCCATCGACCGCAACCGAACTCAAGGCCTCCGACGTCACCGCCCGGGACCTCCTTGCCTCGCACCAACGCTTCTCGACGGCCTCCCGTTCGGCCCTAGCGCACCACGCGCTGCGGGATGCGTCGCCTTCAGACGACGTGATCGTCGTGGTATGCGACCGGTACGGGGAAGTCCGTTTCGCTCGTTCGGTCGGCCGCTTGTGGGCTCCGCGCAGCGGCGCGGTGCAGCCCGGGTTTCTAACCCTCATAGCCGACGCCCTGCGGGGGTCAGGTCACGCTTCCGGGCGTCTTGTGCCAGGGCTGATTGCGGCCTCCGGGAATGTGCAAGACGATCTAGTTGCCGATCTGGCCTTCGACGAGGCGGGCGAATGGGCGTTCGTTGTCATAAGACTCGCTTTTCGCTTTGCCCCTCCATCGTGGGTCGACCGGACGATGGAGTGCCCCAGTGCCGCCTGCGGTGAAGCCTTCGCTCCCGACTCTTCGATGAGCTGTTGCCCCAAGTGCGACACCATTCGATGCCCACACTGTGGTTCGTGTGCCTGCGTGAACAACTCCGAGCAACCATGCCCAAGTTGTCACATGGCGTACAGCGCCGCAGAGCTCGCCCACCCAGAAAGGCACGAGTGTTGGTAGGTCCGACTCGCGCCACTAGACATCAACGGTGTACCAGTCGCACCGCAGAAACACCCCGACCCGCCAGCCCACGAGTGTGGAACGGGTCCACGCGACATTCGCTATGTGATCGTGTCCAACCGTCCACCTGCACCCTGGGGGTTGGGCCGCCAGCCTGCGCAGTCCTGGCGCCGAATAAAGTCCGGTTCAGGTGACGTGTGTGAGACACCCATCTCGGCGGCCACGTGAGCCGCCGGCCGACCTCCGTTGGTCGAGACGGGTTCATTGAGCAGTTCCTACTCGACCCGGAGGTCTCTCGCTACGTCAACAACCTTCGTGGTCAGTACAGCCAGGCGGGCCGCTCGTGCACCCAGGCATCTCGGCGACGCATCCGTCCGGGTCTTCCCAGGAACCGGACTGATCGCTATGATCGAGGCGCTGATCGTTCGGACCTCTGGTTGCGGCCTAGCGCCGCATGAACCTCTTGGGCTCCAGCGTTCTCGGTCTTCCACCCTCGGGTGAACGGCCTTGGGCGAGGGGTGGGGATCGTAGTGAAGCGCGCTCGAAGCCGTAGACGCGTCGCACCCCGATGGAGCGACACAGGAGCTTCCCGCCGTCAGGCGAGTCCACTACGGCCCTTCCTCTGGAGGGGCCTCTGTCATGCAGAGCCCACTTCGTGACCCCGAAGGGCTTCACACCCATGACGACCAACACTTCTTTCACGATCGCCGGCGAGATTGACGACGAGCCAGTCGACGCGGAACGCCCAGCGCTGACCGTAGGCGAGCTCATCGCCGAGCTCGCGTCGTTGAAGATCACCGCTCGGCTGCGGCCCAGGCCGACTATCGGGAAGGTTCGCTCCCGTCCCGGCCAGCTCATTACCAAGGCGCTGTCAGCGGCGACGGCCGACGTCGCGTTCGACGCCCCCGCGGAGGCCGGGCGTGCCATTGCTCGCACCACCGACGACCCCGAGATGGCCGCGGCGCAGATCACCGGCGCCTTCCGCGTTGCTACGCCCGAGGGGGACCTTCTCGCCGCGCACTACGAGGCGTCGACGCCAATGCTCCTGCCGGGGCCACAGCCGCGCGGCATGTCCGCCACCCGAGCGGGCGACCCGCTGTGGCCCGCGCCCACGATCCGCGACGGCGTGCCGTGCTACGCGTTCGACTCCCCGGCCGCTCACCGCAGGACGACCGCTGGAGATATCACCCGCACCGTCCACGACCTGCGCGAGCGAGGGCGACCCGCGGAGATCCTCGCGACCGGTGTGCGACAGGAGCTCGCGACCCACGTCGCGATCCTGACCTTCCGGGACGGGACACCCGATCAGTGGGTCGTTCTGATCAGGGACGGCATCACCCGGTGGACGGCGTGCATGATGCTCGGCCTCGGCATCGCCGACCGTGAAAACCTCAGCGCCAAGCAGGTCGGCGAGCGCATCGTCGACGCGGTCCTGCCGGCAGGCCGCGTGACCAAGACCGACAACTCGGACGCGTACCAGAACGCGCAGCACGCGCTGCGCACCTCCTGGCTGCGCGAGTACGAAGCTGGCACCCTCCCCGCGCGCGGCGACCTCGGCCCGACCTACGGCCAGCGTGCAATCCACCTCAACCAGATGATCGTCGTCCCGACGCGCCTGTACCTGCCCACCGAGGTGAACGGCGAGATGATCGGCGCGATCGACCGGATGGTCGCCGACATCCACACCGGCCAGGAGAAGTGGCACGACGACGACCAGAACTTCAAGTTGATCCTCGACATCCTGTACGCCATGCACCGTCAGGGTGACCTCACCGACGACGAGCTCGACCTGCTCCTCGAGGTGGATGACTCCCTGCACCCTCTCGACCGCGCGGCACGTATCGCCAAGCTCCTCCTGCACGACAAGTACTCGCGTTTCAAGGCGCAGATCCGCCGACAGGGCGCCTACGGAGCCGTGCGGCTCAACCACGCCGTGGACCTGCTCGCGGCGGTCATCTCTCGCCCTTGGGCCGGGGTGAAGCCGCTCGGCTCCGCTTGGACCTACAAGGGCGTCCTGGACCCGGATTTCCCGGATTTCCAGCACTTCACCTTGCGCTCGCCGAAGTCCTACCTTGACCTCGTCCCGCTCGCGGTGGACGGCGACACCGACGCGGTGCGCGAGCTCCGGCTCGTGGGTGCGATCGCCCTCGTCGCCAACGGCAAGGTGAGCACCTCTCTGTTGGGTGGATCCGGCGGCGCGATCAAGCGTGTCCGCCGTATCCCGTTCGCCGAGCTGTTCCGCGGCCTGGTCGCCACCCCCAAGGGCCTGGCCCAGCTCGCGCTCGCCGCGGATTGGTTCCACGCCGCCTACGAGCCGGGCAGCGACCCCTTGCCGAGCGTGGACATGGACGCTGCCGGATTCGCCTCGCTGGATTCCAACGGTCAGGTCCGCGGCGCCGGAGTCGGGGGCATCCAGACCCAGCAGCTCGTCGACCTCGCACTCGAAGGTCTCTACCTCCCCGACGACGAGCCCGACAACCCCGAGGACGACCCGATCGAGCACGCCCGCACCCGGATGGAGAGCCACCTGAAGCAGCTCGCGGCCGACGCCGAGAGCCTCAAGATCCTCGTCAACACCATCAGCGGCCTCCGCGGCCGCGCACAGATGATCGGCCAGGACATCACCGGTCTCGTCCCGTGGCAGGAGACGTTCGACAACCTCGTCGCCGCGCAGGCGGGCATGTATGCCTTCCGTCCGACGGGCGCTCCCTGATGACGGCGCCCACTCAAGCGTCTGCCCTGGACGTGGCCGCGCGTGACTGGAAGTCGTGGCTCCTCGCGCGCGGCCTGGACGACGCCGGCGCAATGACCGCCTACCCGGTAGCCGACCTCATTACCGCAGTCGCGACGGGCCTGGTGGGCACCCGGGTGTACTGCGCCATCACCGCCCAGGGCATCCCGGACTACGTTGGTCAGACGAGCCGGCCCCTCGCCCGTCGCATCGCCGAACACGTCAGGTCCGGCAACGGCCACGAGTGGACGTGGGTGGTGAGCGTGAGCATCGAGGGGCTGACCGGACCTCAGGTCGACTCCCTTGAACGGTCCGCTCACCTGTGGATGGTTCCGCTGAGCCGGCGGCGCTCACGCAAGACACCCGCAGCTTACTGAACCACGTGGGGTCCGAACGCGGTTCGCACCCACGTCCTAACTGTATTGACCGAGAGCCAGGAGGAGGAGTCCGTCGTGGTGATGCCGTACGCGGCAGCCCTAGTTCGCGCCGTTGAGCGGATCCCGGAGCCGGGTGTGCGCGAGGGCGGGTGCCAGTTCGAGCCGACATGGGAAGGCTTCGTTCACTGAACCCTAGGGGATGCCTCGCCGCTGGCAGATGGCCACGTCCATCGTGTACGCGCGTTGCGCAATGACTCGCGCACGTCCTCAGCCCTTGCGGTCGTTGTCATCACGTCATGCCAAGCCCGGAAGAGGTCACGGGTGTCGATCAGTGCCCCGGGCGCGTCGGTTAGTGCCTGAAGGTCAGCATCAGACGGCAGCGCGGTCGCACGGTTGGAGGGATCGACGCCTCGCTGAACGTTCACGACATGCCAGACCGTGCGCGGCGGGCGTCCGTGCTCGATTGCAAAATACGTCGTTGGAGCCTGGGTAACTTGATGGACGTCGTTTGCCTTCGCACCCTTCGCGTAGCCCTTGACTTCAACCAGAGACTCCCAGTCGGTGACGGCGGGGTCGGTGGCGCGCAAATCCTCGAGGCGGCGGCCGTGTTTCGTGTGATGCTCCTCGTCTAGTTCCTCGACGTCGAACCCAAGCGTGGTCAGCGCGTCTTGAACTGCGTGCACGAGCTCATCACCGTCTTCCGTGAGCATCCTCCACACACCGGAAGACGCTGCAGCGCGGCTGGTCTGGATCTCTTCCTCAGCGAGCGCGATCTTCTGGTCGGCCGTTGCGACCATGCGGTCCCGCTCGGCGATCCGGTCCTGCTTCACCTCGTGTGCACGCGCAAGGTCGGGCGTCGCCCACATCGCGCCTGCCTGCCAATCGGGTTCGCCGGGAAAGCGTGATGGGTCCGTCTTGTGCAACACCTGCAGGACGTGAAGCAGCCAGTCGCGATTGCCAGTGGTCTCGGGTGGTAGCGCCCACGCGAGCTGACCACTGGGACTCTCGGTGACGTGCGCATAGACCGCCTTTTCCTGGCCGAGATGCACCAGAGGCATAGCCCTCCCGCCCAAGTCCCCGTCTACCGAAACCTGGTACGCGCCAGCGGTAAATTCGGACCACGCCATGGCTGCCCAAGTTGCACGGGGCCCCTCCGGGAGGCCCTCGAGAATCGTCTGCTGGACTAGCTGACGGAGGTCGTTCGCGACGGCATTGTCCGCGACGTAGGCGGCGCGGGCAAAGTTGTCGGGGGAGCGCCGCTCGAGATAGCCACCTTTGATCCCGATTCTTCCAAGTCCGAACCCGAGCACGTGCCACGACGGATCAGGCTCCGGGCGGCTCTCAAAGGTGACAAGGAGGTCGTGGTCTGACGCATGAACCTCCGAGCCCCCATCGATGAACGTGTGGGTTCCGGGCAGATCATCGAAGGCGCTGGCGAGGCCCTCAGGCACCGACTGGAACAGGATGCGTGGCCGTGGCTCGTTGTACACAGCAAGAGCGTAGAGGGCTTCAGATCCATCAAGCCTCCTCCCCGGTACCCAGGTAACTCCCAGTTCAGTCAACATGACGGGTCGAAACGGAGCGCGGCACCGACCTGAGGGTTGCGTTCTCGGAGATCACCGCGGCGGCAGCCGCGCAGCCTGAGGTGGGCGTTGTGCTCACGGCGAGCTGGTGGTCTGTCCGGACGGGCAGCTCGCCGTTCGCCACGCCGCGTGTCTATCACCGGCTGCATGTCGCTCTTCGCTACCTTGGAAACAGTTGCCCGTACCTAGTGCGGGGACCTGCCACACCGTCTGGGCGATCTGCCGCGTGGCGCTTGAGAACCACCAATTCTCTGATCGGACTGACCATCCGACGTGATCGGGTCTACGGACCCGCGTTTCGTCGAATGTGTGCGGTCTCGATCGGGAGGTGGAGCAGGTGGACGAGCGTCATGAGGGCCGGATCGTCATCCGATCCGCACGTACCGGTAGACCAGCGTCCCGCGAGCGCGCCTACAAGCCGGATGAACTGGTGCGTTTCGACGCCCGCATCCCCGCCACCATCGCCCAGCGCCTGTACGACACTGCCCACGAGTCCGGGCTTCCCGTGACCGTGGTGCTCGCCAACGTCCTCTCCCGCGCCCTCGACGACGGCAACGGGGCCGCCATGGACTGACGGGATCGGCGCAGGGCGCCGAACGCGCGAAAACGGGTCCAGGAGCGGGAACTCCTGAACCCAATCGCCTCGCTACAGCGGACTTCACCTCCGCTGCCAGAAACACCCGCAAGTCCTATTGGGGGTACTCCCATGTCTACAGCACCTTCAGAGTGCTCTTCTGGAACTGAGTCCGTCAACCGCCACGCCGAAGAACTCGCCCACGCTACCAACGTCGTGCGCGGCTACCGACCGAACGCGATCCGCCCCGAGCACTGGCAACCGGTTGCCCAGTTCACCCGTCAGGTCGGGCTCGACCTGGAACCCGTCGACCGGCGTCGGGCGACCGAAACCATGCGCACCCTGTCGCAGTTCGTCGTCTGGGCACATCGCCAGGGTATGCCGCTGGACCGGGAGGCGATCTTCACCCCGGACATGGTCGAGCGCTACATCACCGTCGCGTGCGGACACCTTGCCGAGTCATCACGCGCCACCCGGCGCTCGGACCTTCGCCGCTTCTCCGCGGCCGTGACGCGCAAGGCGCCGTGGCCCCCACGAGCTCAGCGCCTGCGCGGGGACTACGCGATCGTCCCCTACACACCAGCGGAAGTCGCCCGTCTGCTGGAGGTCGCAGCGCACCAGCGCACCGCCCTGCAACGGCGTCGCCTTACCGCGCTCCTTGCCCTCGGGCTTGGAGCAGGCGTATACCCGCGTGAAGCACGGTCAGCCACGACCGACGACCTCGTCGAACGACACGGGCGCCTCTGCTTGAACATCTCTGGTGAGCGCGCTCGTCTCGTTCCGATCAGTCCGCCCCACGACATCACCCTTGCGGAGATCTGCTTCGCCGATCCTGCAACGCCGATTCTCGGGTTCACTGCCAAGGAGTGGGACCGCGCCCCGCTGGGCCACCTCCTCGAGGACATCGAGCGCCCCCGGGACTGCCCTGATCTCAAGGCACACCGCCTTCGAGCCACCTGGCTGTTACGGCACCTGGACAACCGCGTCCACCTCAACGGCCTGGCCCAGATGGCCGGCGTCACGTCCTGGAAGACGTTCGGTCACCTCATGGCCTACCTGCCACCGATCGACGAAGCGGACCTATTCGACGAGCTCACCCGCCGATGAGCGCACCAGCGGTCACGACGACGTCCCGCCCGCCCCTGACTGCGTCGGGGCAGAGCGTCATCGTGTATCGCCCCGATCCGCTCACCGAGGCCCACCGCGTCGCACGCGCGATTGCGATGGCGGCAAACCCCCAGCTCAAAGCGATCGTCTCGGCCAGCACGAAGAAGTACGGGCGCCCGCGCAAAGTGAGCATCGAGTGCCTGACACGGATCCTGTTCCTGCATGCGATGACCGACACCGAGAAGATGACGCTTCGTGCGATCGAGCGGACTGTCGTTGCCCTCTCGCCGAAGGCCCGGCGCCAGTTGGGCATCCCCGAGTGGTGGTTCTGCAGCCCTGAGGAGCGAGGTCGCCTGTACAAGCGGATACGCGACACGTTCACCGCCTTGGTGGAGGCCACACGTCAGGGAATCCACGTCAGCCACGACCACGCCATGCGGGTCAACGGTGACACCGGCGAAGTCGACCCCTGTCCGCCGGGCTGCCCCGCTGTCGACATGACACCGGACGAGATCGCGACCGCAATAGTCCAGGCCAGCCTGCCCAGGACTCTTCGGCGCACCCGCGGCATCGCGATCGACGGTACCGACTTCGAGTCGTTCGCCACCTCGTACTCGCACGGGTACCGCGGCCCCGAAGGGCAGGTCTGCGCCGACCCTGACGCCGGCTGGGGCAAACGCACTCCTACCAGCCGCCGCCCGACCGAGCACTACGTCGGATACGAGCTGCACCTCGCGGCTCACAACCCCCGACCAGGGCAGGCCCCGATCCCCACTCTCTGCGCCGGGATGGTGCTCCGCCCGGGTGTGACCGACCGCGGCCCGGCCGCTCTCGCCCTCACGCGGGCCATCCAGAGCTTCTGCGAGATCGACGAAGCACTGTTCGACCGCGGCTACACCACCGCGAAACCTGAGAACTTCGCCCGGCCGCTTCGTCAGCTCGGCATCGATGTCACCATGGACCTGCACACCAGCCAACGCGGCGTCCGCCCAGGACCCGCGCCCGGGACGATCTGGCTCGATGGGCACCTCTACTCCGACGCGATCCCTGACGCTCTGCGTGACATCAGGCCTCCCGCGCCATACGCGCGCGCCGGAGACAAGGCGCGAATCCGCGAAGACTTCGACGCCCGCGAGCCATACCGCTTCATCGCCCACAGCCGACACGATGCGAACCGCGGAACACAGCGCCTCAAAGGCCCTGCTGTGGCGGGGCACGTGCGCTGCCCGAACAGCCCGGCCTCGATGCGTCGAGGTCCGGAGATCCCGACAACGCGATGCGTCCCCGGCCAACCGTGCGGATGCGCAGCGACGATCACCGTCGCCGACACCGACCATGAACGTGACCGACAACGACTTCCCTGGCAGTCAACGGCCTGGGCGCTCTCCTACAACCGGCGCACGCTTGTCGAAGGCCTCAACGCCCAGCTCCGCTTCCTCGATGCCGACATCAACCACGGCTTCATCCAGGTCCTCGGGCGTCAGGCGACGACCCTGCTCCTCGCGTTCGCCATCGCCGGGCACAACGCGATCCAGATTCACAAGTGGTTCAGCGCCCGCGCACTGCCTGAACCCTGGCAGATCGAGCTCGGAGAGAAGCCCGACGACAGGCCGGTCGGCCGCGGCACCCGGTCTCGCACGAACAAGCACCGCGCTCCACCAGGCAAGAACTTCCGGCACGCGACCTCGTGAGCACCTGACGACCACAGCACGCCACCAGTACGCCGAGCGCGCCCAGAACCTCCAAGCGCGAGCAAGAACAGAGGCTCTCAGACCTCCAGCGTGGCTCCGAGCCCGCGGCGACAGCGCGTCTCAGCGCTGAAGCAGCCCCAACGACAATGGTCCCGGCCGGGAGAACCCGGCCGAGACCATTAACGAACTGCCGACGGTTCCTAGTACGAAACCGTCTTCACGTGCGCGAGGGGGGACTTGAACCCCCACGCCCTTTCGGACACTAGCACCTGAAGCTAGCGCGTCTGCCATTCCGCCACTCGCGCGTGCCGCAGAAGATTATCACGAGAGCGGACCCAACCGTGCATCGGTCGGACGGCCGTCCTCGTGCGCTCTTCCACCTGCGCCCCGACCGGGCCAGAGCCCGGTGGTGCACCAGAGAGAACAGTAGCCGCTCCGCAGAGCGCCTCACGCCCGAGTCACCCGATCTCCCCGCGATCTCCCCCTCGATTCCGGGAGATTCCCGGCCCGTCGAGGCCCCGGGTCGTTACGATCTAGGTAGTCTGCCCGGGGACCGTGTACCCCGGTCGTGGGAACGTCGATGAGGGAGGAGGTGGCATGGGAGTCCTGGATCGTTTCGAGAAGGGCGTCGAACGCGTCGTCAACAACGCCTTCAAGGTCGGACGCAGCGAGGTCAAGCCTGTCGAGCTCGCGAGCGCTCTGCGTCGTGAGGTCGACGACCGGGCTGCGGTCGTGGACCGCGACCGGACCGTGGTGCCCAACCAGTTCACCATCGAGCTGTCACCGGACGACTACGCGCAGGTCGACGGCTGGGGGGCCGAGTCGCTCGCCGACGAGCTCGCAGCCAATGTCACCGAGCACGCGGCGTCGCAGCACTACGCGTTCGTCGGCCCGGTCAGCGTGTCCTTCGAGCAGAACGACTCGCTCGACACGGGCCGCTTCCAGCTGCGCTCCGCGAGCGTGCGCGGGAACGTCGCGCCGGCGACGGCGTCGGCCCCGAGCGCACGCCACCCCCTGGTGGACATCGACGGCCAGCGCTACCTGCTGACCGGTCCCGTGACCGTGATCGGCCGCGGCTCCGAGGCGGACATCGTCGTCGACGACCCCGGGGTCTCACGCCGTCACCTCGAGATCCGGGTGACGCAGGACGGGGTCATCGCGACGGACCTCGGTTCCACAAACGGACTCTTCGTCGAGGGCCACCAGGTCCCGGCCGCTACCCTGCTCGACGGGAACAGCCTGACCATCGGGCGGACCCGCATCATGTTCTGGACGGGTGCGCCCGAGAACGAGGAATGGTGATCCACCCCGCATGACCGAGCTGACGTTCACCCTGCTGCGGCTGGGCTACCTGGTCCTGCTGTGGGTGTTCGTGTTCGCCGCGATCGGCGTGCTGCGACGCGACCTGTACGGCACCAAGATCACGGCACGCAAGGGCAAGACGCGCGAGGACGGCCACCGTCCCGCGCCCACCGCCGGGCGCGGTGCGGCGGCGTCGGCCCCCTCGGCCCCGTCCCCTGCTGCTCCCGCGTCCCCGGCCCCGACCGGGCCCTCCCGGCTCGTCGTGACCGCGGGTCCGCTGCGCGGGACCACGGTCCCGCTCTCCGCGTCCTCGATCCTGCTGGGCCGCGCCCCGAGCTGCACCCTTGTCCTCGACGACGACTACTCGTCGTCCCGGCACGCCCGGATCTTCCCGCAGGGTGGCACCTGGTACGTGGAGGACCTCGGCTCGACGAACGGCACCTACATCAACGAGCAGCGCATCACCGGGATCCAGCCCCTCGCCCCAGGAGTGAGCGTGCGGGTGGGGCAGAGCATCGTCGAGCTGCAGCGGTAGCGCGCCATGAACATCGCACTCAGGTACGCCGCGGTCTCCGACGTCGGCCTCGTCCGGTCGAACAACCAGGACTCCGGGTACGCGGGTCCGCACCTCCTCGTCGTCGCGGACGGCATGGGCGGGCACGCGGGCGGCGACGTCGCGTCCTCGCTCGCCATCGCGGCGCTCGCGCCTCTCGACGGGGAGTCGCACGGGCCCGACGACGCCCTGTCCCACCTCGAGGCGTCGATCGACAGTGCGCGTCTCGACCTGGTCGAGCGCAGCGAGGTGACCCCCGAGCTCGCCGGCATGGGCACCACGGTCACCGCGATCCTGCGCAGCGGCAACGCCCTCGCGATGGCGCACCTCGGCGACTCCCGCGCGTACCTGCTGCGCGACGGCGTCCTGAACCAGGTCACGACCGACCACACGTTCGTCCAGCACCTCGTCGACACGGGCCGCATCACCCCGGAGGAGGCCGAGTACCACCCGCAGCGCAACGTCGTGATGCGGGTCCTCGGCGACTTCGACGTCGACCTCACACCGGACATGTCGGTGCGCGAGGCGCGACCCGGCGACCGCTGGATGCTCTGCTCCGACGGGCTGTCGGGGTTCGTGAGCATCGAGACGCTCGAGCACACCCTGAGCACCGTCGCGGACACCGACGAGTGCGCCGACCACCTCCTCCAGCTCGCGCTCCGGGCCGGCAGCACCGACAACGTGACGGTCGTCGTGGCCGACGTCGTCGACCTGGACACCCTGGCCGACGGCGCGGGCCCGTCCACCGTGCCGGTCGTCGTCGGCTCGGCCGCGATCGACCGCGACCGCCCGACCTCGGCGCAGGACGGCCCCGCCGCCCGCGCGGCCACGCTCGTCGCCACGGCCTCGGCCGAGGAGTCCCCGGAGGCCTCGGCCGACACCGCGGAGACCCCCCAGGACGGCACGGATGCTGCGGGCGACGACTCCGACGTCCGCCCCGGCAAGCGGTCGCGCCGCTGGATCGCGCCCGTCGTGACGATCGCGATCATCGCGGTGGTCGGCGCCGTCGGCCTGTACGGCTACCGGTGGACGCAGCAGCAGTACTACGTGGGCGTGTCCGACGGCCAGGTCGCGGTCTTCCGGGGCATCCCGACCAGCGCGGGCCCCCTCACGCTCTCGACCCCGATCCAGCTCACGGGGGACAAGGTCGACGACCTGCCGCCCTACGTCGTCGACCGGCTCACCGAGACCATCAGCGCCACGTCGATCGACGACGCCCGGGACCGCGCGGCGCGCCTCGTCGCCGACGCCCGGGCCGAGACCGACGCGGGCACGCAGGAGCCCGCGGGCACCGGCGCGACCACGCCCCCGACCGACCCGGCGACGGACCCTGCCGCCCCCGCCGACGGCACCACGACCGAGACCACGACCGACCCGCCGGCGGCCCCGTGATGGCGACCGTCGAGCCCCACGAGGTACGTCCCTCGCGGCGGGCCGAGGCAGGCCTGCTCGTGCTCGCCCTCGCCCTCGGCATCGGCGCCTACGCCTCCGTGGGGTTGTCGATGCTGGGCGAGCTGCCCACCAACTTCTACGTCTACAGCGCGGGCCTCGTCGCGCTCGCCGTCGTCGGGCACGTGGTCCTGCGTCTCAAGGCGCCCTACGCCGACCCCGTCATCCTGCCGGTCACGATCGCCCTCAACGGGATCGGGCTCGGGATGATCAACCGCATCGACATCGGCGGCAAGATCGTCGGCCGCGACCAGGACCTCGCGTCCAAGCAGCTCATGTGGACGGCCCTGGGCGTCGTCGCGGCGTGCGTGGTCGTGTGGCTCCTCAAGGACCACCGGACCCTGCGGAAGTACTCGTACACGGCCATGATCGTCGGCCTGGTGCTCGTCGTGCTGCCGCTGCTCCCCGTGATCGGGCGCAACATCAACGGTGCCCGCATCTGGGTCAACATCGCCGGCATGTCGCTCCAGCCCGCGGAGTTCGCCAAGATCGCCTTCGCGATCTTCTTCGCGGGCTACCTCGTGACCAACCGGGACACGCTCGCGCTCGCCGGTCCCAAGGTCCTCGGGCTCCAGCTCCCGCGCCTGCGCGACCTCGGGCCGCTCGTCATCGTCTGGGCCGCGTCGCTCGCCGTGCTCATCTTCGAGCGCGACCTGGGGACCTCCCTCCTGTTCTTCGGCCTCTTCGTGGCCATGCTGTACATCGCGACCGAGCGGTTCAGCTGGGTCGCGATCGGTCTGAGCATGTTCGCCGTGGGCGCGGTCGTCGCGGCCTCGGCGTTCCCGCACGTCCAGGCGCGCGTCGACGTCTGGCTCCACCCCCTCGACCCGGAGATCTACGGTCGCGACCCGGGCGGCTCTGGCCAGCTCGTGGGCGGCATGTTCGGTCTCGCCAACGGCGGGCTCACGGGCACGGGCTGGGGCGAGGGCTACCCCCGCCTCGTGCCGTACTCGTTCTCCGACTTCATCTACACCTCGCTCGGCGAGGAGCTCGGGCTCACGGGACTGCTCGCGATCCTGGTCATGTACCTCATCCTGGTCGAGCGCGGTCTGCGCACCGCGATCGGCGTCCGCGACGGGTTCGGCAAGCTCCTCGCGGGTGGCCTCGCGTTCGTCATGGCGTGGCAGCTCTTCGTCGTCATCGGCGGGATCACCCGGATCATCCCCCTCACGGGTCTGACCATGCCGTTCGTCGCGCAGGGCGGGTCGTCGCTGCTCGCGAACTGGCTCGTGGTCGGGCTCCTGCTGCGCATCTCCGACAACGCGCGCCGGCCGTCCTCCCTGCCCGTGCGCGGCCAGGTCGCCCCGTCGCGCGCGACCGAGCGCCCCGACACGGGCCCCCAGCCCGTCACGGTCCAGGCCGGCGCCCAGGGCGCCGCCGACCTCGCGGACGGGCGCACCGCCGTCGGGCAGCGTGAACCCGGGGCGCACGGCGCGCTCCCGGACGACCAGCCCACGCAGGTCGTCCGCACCGCCCTGCCCGAGGTCGGCGGTGGCCCGGGCACCGGAGCCACCGAGATCATCGAAGACACCGAGTGGAAGACCCCGTGAACGTCCCTCTGCGCCGAGTGGCGACCGTCGTGCTGGTCATGTTCCTGGCACTCATGGTCTCGACCACCTACATCCAGTTCGTCCAGGCGGGCTCGCTCAACGACGACCCCCGCAACGTCCGCCAGATCTACCGGGAGTACGGGAACTTCCGCGGCCCGATCGTCGTCGCGGGGGAGTCGGTGGCCCTCTCGACCCCCATCGACGACCCGTACGGCTACCAGCGCTCGTACACGAACGGGCCCCTGTACGGCCACGTCACCGGGTTCTTCTCGATCGTCAACGGGACCAAGGAGATCGAGCGCACCGAGAACGAGTTCCTCAACGGCCAGGCCAGCACGCTGTGGATCGACCGTCTCCAGGGCCTCATCACGGGCAAGAAGCCCCAGGGCGCGTCGGTCGAGCTGACGATCGACCCCGCAGCCCAGCAGGCCGCGTACGACGCCATGGGCGACCAGCGCGGTGCGGTCGTCGCGATCGAGCCGTCGACGGGCAAGATCCTCGCGCTCGTCTCCAAGCCGTCGTACGACCCCAACCTGCTCGCGACCCACGACACCAAGGCCGCGCGCGAGGCCTACACCTCGCTCATCAACGCGGACGACGACCCGCTCGTGAACCGCGCGATCTCCGGCAACACCTACCCGCCGGGGTCCACGTTCAAGCTCGTGACCGCGGCCGCCGCGCTCGAGAGCGGCCAGTACACGCCCGAGACCGTGATCCCCGCACCGGACGAGTACCAGTACCCGAACTCGACCGCGACCATGAAGAACTTCGGTGGGGCCCGCTGCTCCCCGACGGGCGAGCAGACCCTCGCCGACGCGATGCGCATCTCGTGCAACACCGCGTTCGCGGACCTGGGCGTGACGCTCGGGGGCGACGCGATGCGCGACCAGGCGGAGGACTTCGGTTTCGACTCGAAGCTCAGCATCCCCATGACCGTCACGCCCAGCCACTTCCCCGACGCGGAGGTCACCGACGACGGGGGACAGCTCGCGCGTGCCTCGATCGGCCAGGGCGACGTCCGCGTGACCCCGCTCCAGATGGCCATGGTCTCCGCGGCCATCGCCAACGGCGGCAAGCAGATGACGCCCTACACCGTCGCGACCGTGCGCGGCGCGGACCTCGACGTGGTCCAGCAGAACGAGCCCTCGCTCCTGCGCACGTCCGTCTCGCCGACCGTCGCGTCGCAGCTCACCTCGATGATGATCAGCGTGGTCGAGGGCGGCTCAGGCAAGGCCGCGAAGATCGACGGCGTCCAGGTCGCGGGCAAGACGGGCACGGCCGAGCACCAGAGCGGCGCCGCCCCGCACGCCTGGTTCACGGGCTTCGCCCCCGCCGACAACCCTCAGGTCGCGGTCGCCGTCATCGTGGAGAACGGTGGGGACAGCGGCAACGAGGCCACGGGCGGCGCCGTGGCCGCACCCATCGCCAAGGCCGTCATGGAGGCGGTGTTGAACAAGTGAGGCCGGTCGAGGGGCTCTGGCTCGGCGACCGCTACCGCCTGGTCCGCCGCATCGCGATCGGCGGCATGGGTGAGGTGTGGGTCGCCCACGACAAGGCGCTCGGCCGCGAGGTCGCCGTCAAGGTGCTGCGCGAGGAGTACGCGGGCAACGAGGACTTCCTCGAGCGGCTGCGCACCGAGGCGCGCAACAGCGCGGCCCTGTCGCACCCGAACATCGCCCAGATGTACGACTACGGCGAGCAGAACGCCTCGGGCTTCCTCGTCATGGAGCTCGTCATGGGCGAGCCCATGGCGGACCTGCTCGAGCGCGAGCCCGTCCTCATGCCGGCCAAGCTGCTGCCGATCCTCGCGCAGACGGCGCGCGCCCTGCACGCCGCGCACGTCGCGGGCGTCGTCCACCGCGACGTGAAGCCGGGCAACATCCTGCTCGAGCCGCGGGGGGTCGTGAAGATCACCGACTTCGGGGTGTCGCTCGCGGCGAACCAGATCCCCATGACGGCGACAGGCATGGTCATGGGCACGGCCCAGTACCTGTCGCCCGAGCAGGCGATCGGCCAGGCCGCGACCGGGGCGTCGGACGTGTACGCGCTGGGGATCGTGGCCTACGAGTCCGTCGTGGGGAACCGGCCGTTCACGGGCACGACCCCGGTCGACATCGCGGTCGCGCACGTCAACGAGAAGGTGCCGCCGCTGCCCGCGCACGTGCACCCGTCGTTGGCCTCGCTCATCTACGCGATGCTCGCGAAGGACCCCAAGGCACGACCCATGCCGGCCTCCGCGCTCGCCCAGACGCTCGACGACCTGGCCGAGACCATCGCGCGCGACCCGTGGGGGGCCACGGCCCGGTCCGGGGCCGCCTCCGGGAGCAGACGTTCGCGCCGCCCCCTGCCCGCACGGCACGGCGCACCGCCGGCACCCAGCTCGCCCACGCCCCTCGAGATCCCCGCCGAGCTGCGCTCGCGCCCGCTGCCCACGGTCAGCCCGGCACCGATGGCCGACGCCGCAGGACCGGCCACCTCCGGCTGGTCGGCACACTCCGGGCACTCGGCGCTGTCGGCGCCGTCGGGCTACTCGGCACTGTCGGCTCCCTCTGCGGCGTCGGCAGCGTCGGTCGCGCGCGACGACGCCCCGTACGACGGCCAGGCCGTCCCCCCGCCGCCGCCTCCTCCCCCGTCCGTCACGCCGCCGTCGGACACGGCCCGCCCTGGCCAGGCGCTCCCCTGGGAGCGCTCGGACGCGCCGGGCGGAGCGGAGCCCGCTGCCGCCCCGCGCTCGTACCCGCCCCGCCGCGAGATGCACGGCGCGGCGGCTTCTCGTCCGCGGCGCCCGGACGCCGGCCCGACGACGTCACGCACCGGCGCGGCGTCGGCTCCCGCTCTCGCGGGGGCCCAGCCGGGCGGGGTGACGCGCGCCGAACGACGGCGTGCCTCCCAGGAACCGGCAGGCGGCCGCACCTCGACGACGACGGGCCAACGGATCGGCGGGTTCGCCAAGGGCCTGTCGTGGCCGCTCGTGGCCCTGCTGATCCTGCTGCTCGTGGTCCTCGTCGCGACCCTCGTCAGAGGTGGCGGGGACGGCACGGACGACTCGGCTGCTGCGACCGTGACCAGATCGTTGTACTCGTCCCAGGACTCGACGTCCAGCGATGGGATGATGCTCAGTACTGTGCCGGAGGCCTCTGCGTCCTCGGCTCCGACAACCTCGAAGGATTCCTAAGTGGTGGACAACGCTCCCCGGGTACTCGCCGGCCGGTACGAGGTCGGTGAGCTCATCGGCCGAGGCGGCATGGCCGAGGTGCACATCGGCCACGACACGCGCCTCGGACGGACCGTGGCGATCAAGATCCTGCGCTCCGACCTCGCGCGCGATCCGTCGTTCCTCGCACGCTTCCGTCGTGAGGCACAGGCTGCCGCCGCTCTGAACCACCCGGCCATCGTCGCCGTGTACGACACGGGCGAGGACACCCACACCGAGCCGGGCGGCGGGACGGCGCACGTGCCGTTCATCGTCATGGAGTACGTCGAGGGCCACACGGTCCGCGACATCCTCGGTGACGGACAGGCCGTCCCCATCGACGAGGCCATCGAGATCACGGCCGGCGTGCTGTCGGGCCTCGAGTACTCCCACCACGCGGGCATCGTCCACCGCGACATCAAGCCGGCCAACGTCATGATCACGCCCACGGGCGCCGTCAAGGTCATGGACTTCGGCATCGCGCGCGCCGTCGCGGACTCCGCCGCGACCATGACGCAGACCCACGCCGTGATCGGCACCGCCCAGTACCTCTCGCCCGAGCAGGCCCGTGGAGAGACGGTCGACGCACGCAGCGACATCTACTCGACCGGCTGCCTCCTCTTCGAGCTGCTCACCGGTCGTCCGCCGTTCATCGGCGACTCACCCGTCGCCGTCGCCTACCAGCACGTGCGGGAGGCGCCGGCCAAGCCGAGCGACCTCGCACCCGACGTGCCGGAGGTCCTCGACCGCATCACGCTCAAGGCCCTCGCCAAGGAACGGACCGCGCGCTACAGCAGCGCCGCCGAGTTCCGCAACGACCTCGAGAACGCCGTCCGCGGCGGTCACATCACGGCCCCGGCCATCGGGGCAGCGGCAGCAGCGGCTGCGGGCGCCGTGGCAGGAGCAGCGGTCGCCGCGACCCAGGTCCAGCAGCCGCTCGAGAACGCGACCCAGGTCATGACCCCGGCCGTCGCGACGCCCCCCAACCCGTGGGAGACCACGGGCGCCGCCCCGGCAGCGGTCCCTCCGGGCCAGCCCGGCAACGGGCTGTCCGCCGAGGAGCCCGAGGAGGAGCCCGCCAAGCGGCGCGGCCTGATGTGGGCCCTCATCGCCGTGGGTGTCCTGGCCCTCGCCGCGATCATCACCATGATCGTGATCAACTCCCGCCCGGACGCGCCCACCGAGGTGCAAGTTCCTCAGTTCGACGCCTCCACGACCCAGGAGTCTGCCAAGCAGGCGCTCGAGGCGGTCGACCTGGTGTACCTGTACGCGCGCGACACCGAGTCGACAGAGCCCGAGGGCACCTTCACCAAGTCGAGCCCCGAGAGCGGGACGTCGGTCGCCACGGGCACCGAGGTCGAGGTCTTCTTCTCCGCAGGGCCGGACACCGTGCTGGTCCCCGACGTCACGGGACTCACCCAGGAGGAGGCGCGCTCCAAGATCACCGCCGCGAACCTCGTGGTCGACCCGACGGTCGAGGCCGAGGACAACGGGACCATCAAGAAGGGCCTCGTGACCCGGACGGACCCCGCCAACGGCGAGAGCGTCGCTGCAGGGGGCACGGTCAAGATCTTCATCTCGAGCGGCAACGTGAGCGTGCCGGACCTGATCGGCATGACCGAGGCGGACGCCACCAGTGCGCTCGCCAAGCTGGGTCTCACCCCGGTCATCAAGGAGCAGGAGAGCCCCAAGACCCCGGGTACGGTCATCGACCAGACGCCCAAGCCCGGACCGACCAAGCAGGGGCAGCAGGTCACGATCGTGCTGGCCAAGGAGATCGTGCCCGCGGGCCCCGAGAAGACCACGGTGCCCGGTGACCTGGTCGGCATGACGAAGGACCAGGCCGAGAGAGCCCTCAACGGTGTCCAGCTCAACCTCGGGGACGTCACCGAGAAGGAGTCGGCCGACATGCCCAAGGGGCGGGTCATCTCGACCAGCCCTGGTGCGAACGCGGAGGTCGACGAGGGGACCAAGGTGGACCTGGTCATCTCGAGCGGTCCGCCCAAGGGCGGTGGCGGCGGCGGGGACGACGACGCCACGTCCACCCCGTGACGTACTGACGCGAGTCGTGGTCGACCGCACCGGCACGGCGTAGGTCGACCACGAACGTCAGGAGGGCCCGGCACCAGATGGTGCCGGGCCCTCCTCGTGCTTCGGGTGCGGGTCGTCGAGCCTCGCGAAGCTCTCAGAGGCGCACGAGGGGCGCGAGCCCCTGGGCGCGCTCGACCGCGTCGAGCGCCCCGCACACGGTCAGCCAGTTCGCGAGCAGCAGGTGCCCACCCTCGGTGAGCACGGACTCGGGGTGGAACTGCACGCCGTGCAGCGGGAGCTCGCGGTGCTGCAGGCCCATCACCACACCGTTCTCAGTCGTCGCCGTGACCACGAGCTCGGCCGGGACCGTCTGGGGCACCACGGCGAGCGAGTGGTAGCGGGTCGCGGTGAAGGGCGAGGGGAGGCCGGCGAGGACGCCGAGGTCCTCGTGGACGACCGGGCTCGTCTTGCCGTGCATGAGCTCGGGGGCGTGCGTGACGGTCGCACCGTAGACCTCGGCGAGGGCCTGGTGCCCCAGGCAGACACCCAGCATGGGCGTCCCGGACGCCGCGCACGCGCGGATCACGTCCTCGCTCTGCCCTGCCTCCTCGGGGGTGCCGGGGCCGGGGGAGACGAGGACGCCGTCGAACACGCCATCACCGTCCCGGAACCGTCCGTCCGCACCCACGGCCGGGACCGCGTCGTTGCGGACGACCACGGTCCTGGCCCCGAGCTGGTTCAGGTAACCGACGATCGTGTAGACGAACGAGTCGTAGTTGTCCACGACGAGGATGCGGACCATCCCTTACCCACCTGTTCCTTCGGATGTCGTTGCGTAGAGACGTCCGGACGCCCCGCGGGGGGTGCGGCTCGTCCGGAGGGGTCGGGCAGGGCCCGGCCTGCTCATCATTGTCCCTGCTGCGGGGGGCCGGAGACCGTGTCCATGCGCGGGCCGGGTCGGTCGTCGGGGGCGCGGGGTGGGGGAGCCCGTCCCTTGGCCCGACGGCGTCACGCGCCCTCGTCCTCCGAGCCGGTCACGCGCGCGTACTTCAGGTCGGTCGCCCCCTCGAACACGGGCATGAGGAGGGAGTCCGACTTGTCGACCTTCCACCCGAGGCCGTACTCGTCCACGTACTGCTTGTAGATGTCGATCGCCTCGGAACGGTCGAGCGCCTTCTGGAGCTGTGCTGGGTCACCCACCGCGGACACCGTGTAGGGCGGCGAGAACACCCGCCCGTGGAGGTTGAGCACGTTCCCGACGCAGCGGAAGGCGGTCGTGGGGGTGACGCGCTGGCCCTGGAGAGTCATCGCTTCCGCGCCTCCGGCCCAGAGCGCGTTGATGACCTCCTGCAGGTCCTGCTGGTGGACCACGAGGTCGTCCACGCGCGCCTTGGGGTGGTCCTGGGTCATGGGGGCGTCGTCGAGCGTGACGCTGAGTCCCGGACCCGTCACGGCGACCGCACCCGACACGATCCCGGTGCGCTCGACGAGCTCGGGCGACTCGGTCTCGGCCTGCCCAGTCCCTGCCGCGAGGGTCAACACCTCCGCCTGGAGACCGACGACCTTCTCGGTCATGTCCTTGACCCGGCGCTCCTCGCTCTGCACGAGCTCCGTCAGGTTCTCGGGATGACGTCCGTCCTGGCCCTGCGCGAGCCGGGCGCTGGCCGAGAACATGAGCCCCGAGAGCGAGAGCACCAGCAGCACCGTGACGCTGGACCGGATCCGACGGGCTCGTGTGGGGGGGCGGACTCCGGCCGTGTCGACGGGCTCGCCGGCGTCGGCGCGCGGGGCATCCTCGGCCGCAGCACCCTCGGGCTCGTGCGTCGTTCCGTGACGGCGATCCATCTGGCTCACTCCCGGCTCTCGTCCATCTGCCCGTGCACACGCTATTCTGTCCGCCCACTACGCTAGATGACGAATGGCGTCGCCGTTCACGACGTCGCGCAACGGCGCTTCGTCCCACCCGACACAGCTCCTGCACACGACTGGTGCCAGGAACACGCATCCCGAGGACAGGAGCCAGCTCTCGTGCCCGAGTCGAAGTCCCGTAAGAAGCCCGCCAAGGTCAAGGCCCCGCAGGTGAAGAAGCCTGAGACCGGCAACCCCCGCTGGCTGGTCCCGACCATGCTGACCCTGATGCTCCTGGGCCTGGCGTGGATCGTCATCTTCTACCTCACCAGCGGAGGCCTCGGCCTGCCGATCCCGGCGCTCCACAACTGGAACCTGGTGGTCGGGTTCGTCCTGATCATCGCCGGGTTCGCGCTGACCACGCGCTGGAAGTAGTCGCTGGACGACGTGCATCCCGCCCACGTCGGCGGTGCTCGGTGCAGGAGAGGGTGGGGCCCGCAGAGCTGCGGACCCCACCCTCTTGCCTGTCGCCAGCGTGCGCGGGACGGTCGGCCATCCACAGATTCCCTGGCCTGTGGATAACTACATCGGTGTAGTTCCACACCTGTGAGTAACTCTGTGGATAACTATTCGAGATCGAGCAGTCTGCTCAGGACAGCACGAACTGCGGGGCCGAGGCGTACTTCAGGACCGTCAGGACGACGAGCACCACCGCGACCGCGACCGTGATGCCGATGCTCCACAGCCTGCGCCGTTCCTTGGGTGCGTAGGCGTACCCCGCCCCGAGCACGAGCCCCACGACGAGCCCACCCAGGTGAGCCTGCCAGGCGATGTTGCTGACCATGAAGCCGATCGCGAAGTTGATCCCGATCAGGACGAGGATCTGGGCGGCGTTCCGCCCCAGGCGCCGCAGCACCACGAGGATCGCTCCGAAGAGCCCGAACACGGCCCCGGACGCACCGACGACCGGCGTGAACCAACCGCCGTCCGGCGTCGGCTGAGCGAGCAGGACGACGCCGACGGATCCGCCGACGGCCGCGAGCACGTACAGCGCGATGAACCGTGCCCTCCCGAGCATCTGCTCGAGGAAGGGCCCGGTGATCCACAGCGCGTACATGTTGAACAGGATGTGGAAGACGCTCGTCGAGTGCAGGAAGGCCGCGGTGAGGAACCGGTAGGGCTGCACGTCACCGATGAACGGTGCGAACGCCAGCCGCTGGGTCCACTCGCCGCCGGTGGCCAGCTGGAGCAGCCAGCTCACGACGCACAGCGCGATGATCGTCAGCGTGACGACCGGGCGCCCCGTCCGGACGGTCCCGCCGAGAGCCGTCGTGGTCTGGGGTGCGGACCGGGCCTGCTCGCGCACGCAGTCGACGCACTGGATACCGACGGCCGCCGGACGCTGGCACTCGGGGCAGGCCGGACGTCCACAGCGCTGGCAGCGGACGTACGAGACGCGGTCTGGGTGTCGGGGACACACCGGGGCCGGCTGCGCCGGCCCCGGTGTCCCGAAGGCGGGGACGGAGATGGTCAGTCCTCGATGGTGACCGAGGTGATGACGATGTCCTCCACCGGGCGGTCGCCCGGACGGGTACGCGTCGCGTTGATCGCGTCCACGACCGCGCGGGACTCGTCGTCGACGACCTCGCCGAAGATGGTGTGCTTGCCGTTGAGCCACGGGGTGGGGACCGTCGAGATGAAGAACTGCGACCCGTTGGTGCCCTCGACCTCACCCGAGACCGGGTTGCGACGCGAGCCCGCGTTGGCCATCGCCAGCAGGTACGGGCGGTCGAACTGCAGCTCGGGGTGGATCTCGTCGTTGAACGTGTAGCCGGGGCCACCGGTACCGGTGCCGAGCGGGCAGCCGCCCTGCAGCATGAAGTCCTGGATCACGCGGTGGAAGATCAGACCGTCGTAGAACGGGTCGTTGCGCTCCGCGCCCGTGCGCGGATCCGTCCAGGTCGTGGTGCCCTTCGCCAGACCGGTGAAGTTCGCCACCGTCTTGGGCGCGTGGTTCGGCAGGAGCTCGATACGGATGTCACCAGCAGTGGTGTGGAGGGTTGCGAACATGCCCCCATTCTCACACGGTCGCCTGTGCCCCGGCCCTGTCCCTCGGCTCGTGTCCCGCGCCACGGCGCGCTTGCCTCGCGAGCCTCCGGGCACGGTGGCAGAGTGGAGTTCCAGCGCCTACAGCCCGCATCACGAACACCTGGAGTCTCCATGTCCGACCGAACCCGCCGTTCCGCACGCGCCGTGACCGACACGATCGATACCGAGAAGCTCAAGGATCAGGCCGCCGAGGTCGCTGCGCTCGTCGGGGAGGCCGGCGCCAAGGCACAGACGACCGCGGTCCAGCTCGCCGACCAGGCCAAGGGTGCCGCCGGTCAGGCGAAGGAGTGGGGCAGCCCCAAGGTCGAGGCCTTCGTCGAGTGGCTGACGCCTCGTGTCGAGAAGGCATGGCAGGACAGCCTCCAGGCCGCTGCACCACGCGTCGAGAAGGCAGCGGGGAAGGCAGCGCCCGCGATCGACACCGCGCACGACAAGCTCGTCGACGAGGTCCTGCCCAAGATCGTGGCGAGCTTCAACGCAGCGGCCGCCGCAGCAGCCGAAGCCGCGTCCCGCGCCGCCGACGCAGCGGCCGCCGCCACGGCAGAGTCCGCGGCAGCCACCGAGACACTGTCCAAGAGGGCCACGAAGAAGGCCGCCAAGGCCGCGAAGAAGGGCCTCGACGCCTCGGCCGCGTCGGCCAAGAAGGCTGCCAAGGCCGCACCAGCCAAGCTCACCGCGGCCGCTGAGACCGCCGACCCGCAGAAGAAGAGCAAGGCCCTGTGGTGGGTCGTGGGCGGTGTGACCGCTGCCGGCGGCGCCTACGTGCTGTGGCGCCGTGCCCAGCCGACCACGGACCCGTGGGCCGAGCCCTGGGACCAGGTCCCCGCCTCGACCTTCGACGACGCACGAGCCGCCGTCGGCAACGCAGCCGAGGCCGTCGGCGAGGCTGCCGGCGCAGCCGTCGCCAAGGGCCGTGAGACCGGGGAGAAGGTCCAGGGCGCCGTCGCCGACGCCGGGGACAAGATCTCCGGGAAGGTCCAGGACGCCGTGACCGACGCCAAGGAGGCCACGCGCAAGGCGACCGGACGCGCCAAGGACGCGGCGCCGTCGGCGGGCAGCGAGGGCAGCACCGAGGGCGAGGACAAGAAGCCCACGGCCTGAGCGGTACGCCTGCACGAGGGGCCCGTCCGGCGATGCCGGGCGGGCCCCTCGTGCATGGGGCGCTACCGTCCGGGATCCGGCGACGGCCGGAGCACGCAGAAGGCCGCCGGTCGGGTCATGGACCCGGCCGACGGCCTTCTCACTGTGTGGAGCCAGGGGGACTCGAACCCCCAACCCCCTGCTTGCAAAGCAGGTGCGCTACCAATTGCGCCATGGCCCCAGAACGCTCGGAACCGACGTGCAGAGAACCGTCACTCGAAAGTGTCGGTGACCTCTGCCCAGAGATCGCGCTCGTTGTTGTCCTCGGACACCTTGCGCCAGATCAAGAATCCAGCGCCAGCAACGAGCAGCAGTACGAAGAACTTCTTCATGACGTTCCCCCTCGGGTGGGTTTCCGGCAGTGGGCCTAAGAGGACTTGAACCTCTGACCTCTTCCTTATCAGGGAAGCGCTCTAACCGTCTGAGCTATAGGCCCTTGCTGTGCTGCGGCAGCGCTTGAGACTATCGCACTTCTCGGGGTGTACCCAAACCGGGACATCGTCGGGAGCCGTCCGGGACCGCTCACGGCCTGCGACGACGCCCCGGTCAGGGGACGTTTTGCCCTAGTCGTCCGTCATCGTGAGGTGGATTCCGCCCACCATCGCGGCAACCAGGTTGTAGATGAACGCCATGATCGTGGACAGCGCTGTGATGAGCACCATATTCACGATCGCGATCAGGGTGGAGAGTGCGACGACCCGGTTGAACTCCACGAACTGGAGCACGTCGACGGGGCTCTCCTTGCCGACGATGCTCTCCACCAGGGAGTTCACCTCGGTGAAGACGCCCATGCCGTCCAGCACGGTCCAGAAGACCGCGGTCGCGACGACCGTCATGATCCCGATGGCCACGGCCAGCAGGAACGATAGCTTCATGACCGACCACGGGTCGACCCGGGACACCGTCAGGCGGACCCTGCGGGGGCCGTCGGACGCCGGCCGCGCGCCGGGCTTCGCGTCCGTCGAGGGCGCCCCTGCGGCGGTGGCGGCCGCGGTCGTGGCAGGAGCAGCCGCCGCGGGAGTGGTCCCCGTCACCGGGCGGGCCGTCCCGCTGAAGCCGGCAGCCGTGTAGTGCATCGCCGGGACCTCCTGCGTACCGCCAGGAGCGGTGGTGCTCGTCGAGCTCTTCGTCACGCGCGGCACCGTTCGGTCGTCGATCTCGGTCGTGGACTGTGCGACGGGCGTCGCCGGGGCAGCCGCTGCGGGCGCCGGGCTCGCCGCGGGCTTGGCGGGAGCCGGACCTGCTGCCGCCGTCTTGGCGGTCGCCGGAGCCGGGTCGGACAGCTTCTTCGCGGCTGCCTTGGCCGTGGCCATGGCCGCCGCCGCGGCCTTGAGCGCGCCGGAGCGCGCCGTGCCACCGTTCGATGCGGGAGGCGGCGGGACGGGGGCCTCGCTCCCGCCCGACGGACCGCTCGCCGCGGGCGGCGGCGGCACCGGGGCGTTGGCCCCGGCCGGCGCACCGCTGGTCGTCCCGCCCCCTGCGGGCCGTGCCGTGCCGTTGGTCGCCGCAGGGCGGCTCGCGGTGCCCGTCACGTCGTCAGGACGCGGCGGCACCACCTTGGGCACGATCGTCGGCGGGGACTTCTTCTCGCTGCTCATCTACCATCCTCGGTGGCTCCGGGGGCCGCTTCCGACGAAGCCTCCTGCCCGGTGGTGCTGGCGGGAGAGGCGACGTCAGGCTGCCCCTGCTCGGATGCTTCCTCGTCCACGGTATCCCGATCCTCCCCCAGTCGACGTTCGACATTACGGGCAACGGCGATGATCTTGTCGTTCTTGTCCGGCTTGGCGAAGATCACGCCCTGCGACGTACGACCCGTCGGCTTGACCTCGTCGACGGACGACCTGACGATCTTCCCCCGTTCCATGATGACGAGCACCTCGTCGTCGGCGTCGACCACGAGCGCGCCGACCAGGTCCCCGTTGCGCTCGGGCAGGTTGGCCACCTTGATGCCGAACCCGTTGCGGCCCTGGACGCGGTAGTTGTCCTCCGTGAGCTGGGTCCGCTTGGCGATCCCGCCCTCGGTGACCGTGAACAGGAACGCGTCGTCCCGGACCACGTCCATGGCCAGGAGGTCGTCCTCCTCACGGAACTTCATGCCCGTCACGCCCGAGGTGGACCGGCCGAGCGGACGCATGGCGTCGTCGTCGGCCGTGAAGCGGATCGACTGCCCCTTGCGCGAGACCAGGATCAGGTCGTCCGTCGCGTCGACCAGCCGGGCCGAGACCAGCTCGTCGGTGTTGCCGTCCTCGTCCTCGCGCAGGTTGATCGCGATGAGACCACCCGAGCGCGGCGAGTTGTACTCCGAGAGGCGCGTCTTCTTGACCAGACCGCGACGGGTCGCGAGCACCAGGTACTCCGCGGCGTCGTAGTCGCGCAGGTCAAGGACCTGGGCGATCTTCTCTCCGGGCTGGAACGCCAGGAGGTTCGCGACGTGCTGGCCCTTGGCGTCGCGGCCGCCCTCGGGCAGCTCGTACGCCTTGGCCCGGTACACCCGGCCGAGGTTCGTGAAGAACAGGAGCCAGTGGTGCGTCGTCGTGACGAAGAAGTGGTCGACGATGTCGTCCTCGCGCAGCTGCGCGCCGCGCACGCCCTTGCCACCGCGCTTCTGCTGGCGGTAGTTGTCGCTGCGGGTGCGCTTGGCGTAGCCACCGCGCGTGATCGTGACGACGACCTCCTCCTCGGCGATGAGGTCCTCGATCGACACCTCCCCGTCGTAGGGCAGGATCGTCGTGCGACGCTCGTCGCCGTACCGGGCCACGATCTCCTCGAGCTCGTCGCCCACGATCTGACGCTGGCGCTCGGGACGGGCGAGGATGTCGTTGAGGTCCTTGATCGCGGCCTCGAGCTCGGCGTACTCGTCGATGAGCTTCTGACGCTCCATGGCCGCGAGGGCACGCAGCTGGAGGGTCAGGATGGCACGGGCCTGGATCTCGTCGACCTCGAGCAGCGCCATGAGGCCCTCACGGGCGTCCTCGACCGTCGCCGAACCACGGATGAGCGCGATGACCGCGTCGAGCGCGTCGAGCGCCTTGAGGTAGCCGCGCACGATGTGTGCCCGCTCCTCCTTGGCACGCAGGTCGAACCGGGCACGGCGCATGACGACGTCCATCTGGTGCGTCGTCCAGTGCCGGACGAACGCGTCGATGCTCAGCGTGCGCGGCACGCCGTCGACCAGCGCGAGCATGTTCGCGCCGAAGTTCTCCTGGAGAGACGTGTGCTTGTACAGGTTGTTCAGGACGACCTTCGCGACCGCGTCTCGCTTGAGCACGATCACGAGGCGCTGCCCCGTACGACCGGACGTCTCGTCGCGGATGTCCGCGATGCCCTGGACCTTGCCGTCCTTGACCAGGTCCGCGATGCGCAGCGCCAGGTTGTCAGGGTTGACCTGGTAGGGGAGCTCGGTGATGACGAGGCAGATCCGGTTCTGGATCTCCTCGACGTTGACGACCGCGCGCATCGTGATCGAGCCACGACCCGTGCGGTACGCCTCCTCGATGCCCTTGTGGCCGAGGATCGTCGCGCCGGTCGGGAAGTCCGGGCCCTTGATCTTGGTCAGCAGCACCTCGAGGAGCTCCTCCTTGGAGGCCTCCGGGTGCTCGAGGTGCCACTTCACGCCGTCCGCGACCTCACGGAGGTTGTGCGGGGGGATGTTCGTGGCCATGCCGACCGCGATGCCGGCCGAGCCGTTGACCAGCAGGTTCGGGAACCGCGAGGGCAGGACGACGGGCTCCTGGGTACGGCCGTCGTAGTTGTCCTGGAAGTCGACCGTCTCCTTGTCGATGTCCCGGACCATCTCCGTGGCCAGCGGTGCCATGCGGCACTCGGTGTATCGAGGGGCCGCCGCCGGGTCGTTGCCGGGGGACCCGAAGTTCCCCTGGCCCGCAGCGAGCGGGTAGCGCAGCGACCAGTCCTGGACCAGGCGGACCAGGGCGTCGTAGATCGACGTGTCACCGTGCGGGTGGAACTTTCCCATGACGTCACCGACGACACGGCTGCACTTGGAGAACGCGCGGTCGGGGCGGTAGCCGCCGTCGTGCATCGCGTACAGCACGCGACGGTGGACGGGCTTGAGCCCGTCACGCACGTCGGGGAGCGCTCGTCCGACGATGACGCTCATGGCGTAGTCGAGGTACGAGCGCTGCATCTCGAGCTGCAGGTCCACCTGTGCGATCCGGCCGTGCTGCACCGCGACCGCGCCGTCGGCCCCCAGCGTCGCCTCGGTCCCGTCCCCGGGAAGGGTCCCCTGGTTCTCGTCCTGCTCGGGAGTCTCGTCCGTCACCGTCGTCTACCTCGTCCTGTCGTGGTCCTGCTGTGTGGTGAAGCTGTCGTCGCGGCTCGGAGGAAGCACGCCCGGTCGACCGTGAAGGTCTCCTGGTGAGCCGTCCGCCGTGTCGTCGCGCGGTAGGTCGTGGTCCGCGCGCGGACGGCCGGGTCTTCCACCCGGCCGTCCCTCGTCACCGACCACGTCCTACCCGCTAGATGTCCAGGAACCTCACGTCCTTGGCGTTGCGCTGGATGAAGTTCCGGCGCGACTCGACGTCCTCGCCCATGAGGATCGAGAAGATCTCGTCCGCGGCGGCCGCGTCGTCGAGCGTGACCTGGTTGAGCGTGCGGTGCTCGGGGTCCATGGTCGTGTCCCACAGCTCCGAGTAGTCCATCTCGCCGAGACCCTTGTAGCGCTGGATCCCGTTCTCCTTGGGGATGCGCTTGCCCGCGGCCTGGCCCGCGAGCAGGAACGCGTCGCGCTCCCGGTCGGAGTAGACGTAGTCGTGCGGCGCGTTGGACCACTTGAGGCGGTAGAGCGGCGGCTGCGCGAGGTACACGTGGCCGTGCTCGATCAGCGGACGCATGTACCGGAAGAGCAGCGTCAGCAGCAGCGTGCAGATGTGCTGGCCGTCGACGTCGGCGTCCGCCATGAGGACGATCTTGTGGTACCTCAGCTTGGCGATGTCGAAGTCCTCGCCGATGCCCGTGCCGAACGCCGTGATGAGCGCCTGGACCTCGTTGTTGCCCAGCGCACGGTCGAGGCGGGCGCGCTCGACGTTGAGGATCTTGCCTCGCAGCGGGAGGATCGCCTGGTTGTGCGGGTTGCGTCCACGGACGGCCGAGCCGCCTGCCGAGTCACCCTCGACGATGAAGACCTCGCACTCCTCGGGCCGGTTGGACTGGCAGTCCTTGAGCTTGCCCGGCATGCCGCCGGACTCGAGGAGCCCCTTGCGCCGCGTCGCCTCGCGCGCCTTGCGGGCGGCGAGCCGCGCCTGCGATGCCTGGATGGCCTTGCGGATGATGTCGCGCGCCTCGGTCGGGTGCGAGTCGAACCAGTCCGTGAGCTGCGAGCGGACGACGCGCTGCACGAACGACTTGGCCTCGGTGTTGCCGAGCTTGGTCTTCGTCTGGCCCTCGAACTGGGGCTCGCCGAGCTTGATCGACAGGACGGCCGTGAGGCCCTCGCGGATGTCGTCACCCGTGAGGTTGTCGTCCTTCTCCTTGATGATGGCCTTGGCCCGCGCGTACTCGTTGACGAGCGAGGTCATGGCCGCACGGAAGCCCTCCTCGTGCGTGCCGCCCTCGGTCGTCGAGATCGTGTTGGCGAACGTGTGCACGGACTCGGAGTAGGCGCTGGTCCACTGGAGCGCGATCTCGACCGAGATGCGCCGCTCCTTGTCCTCGGACTCGAAGTCGATGATCTCGTCGTGGATCAGCTCGACCTTCTTGGCCGCGTTGAGGTGCTTGACGTAGTCCACCAGCCCCTCGTCGTACTTGTACGACACCACGCGGGGCTTGAACTCGTCCTCCCCCTCGGGGGCCGCGACGAGGTCCTCGGCGGGGTCCGAGACCTGGCCCGTGACCTCGTCGTCGGTGTCCAGGAACTGACGGCGCTCGTCCGTGAGCGTGATGCGCAGCCCCTTGTTGAGGAACGCGTACTGCTGGAAGCGCGAGCGGAGAGTCTCGAAGTCGAACTCGGTCGTCTCGAAGATCTCCGGGTCCGGCCAGAACGTCTGCGTCGTGCCGGTCTCCGTGGTGGCCTCGCCCTCGACGAGAGGCCCGTCGGTCTTGCCGCCGTCCTTGAAGTTCTGGCTCCAGACGTGGCCGTCACGCTTGATCACCGTCTGGACCTTGCGCGACAACGCGTTGACGACCGAGATGCCCACGCCGTGCAGTCCACCGGAGACCGCGTAGCCGCCCCCGCCGAACTTCCCGCCGGCGTGGAGGATCGTCATGACGACCTCGACCGTGGGCTTGCCTTCGGTCGGGTGGATGGCGACGGGGATACCGCGGCCGTTGTCGGTGACGCGTACACCTCCGTCGGCCAGAAGTGTCACGTCGATCGTGTCGGCGTAGCCCGCGAGGGCTTCGTCCACAGAGTTGTCCACAACCTCGTACACCAGGTGGTGGAGCCCTCGCTCACCGGTCGAGCCGATGTACATACCGGGTCGCTTGCGGACGGCCTCGAGCCCTTCGAGGACGGTGATGTTGCTCGCGTCGTACGTGCCGCCCGAAGGGTCCTGGTCCAGGCCGGGACCTCCACCGCTCTCCGGGGGCAGGCTCGAAGGGACGTTGTCTGTGTGCTCTGCCACGGGCGGAAGCGCTCCTCGTCATCTTGCACGCGACAGGTTCACCCGCTGGGGAGGATCGCTGCACGGCTCATCGGTTCCGGCTCGCGCGCGTGCCAGTCGGCGCGCGCGGAGTGACCCGGAATGACCTCACCATTCTACCTGGGAGGCAGCCAAAACAGCGGATTATGAGCCCTTCGGAGCGAGTTCTCCACAAGGTTCTCCACAGGTCGGTGGATCTGTTCGCCGACAGCCTTGCCCGCGCACGGCGCGCGACCGTCATATCGGGACGAATCGCCCTCTAGATCAGCCGTAGGTGTCGCGCGGGCCACGGCCCCGGACGGTCTTGGGACCGCGACGGAAGCTGGGCCCGGCCGGGCCCAGGACGGTCACGGTCTCGACCACTCCCTCACCGACCTCCTGCGCCAGCCGCTCGAGCAGTCGAGGGGTCAGCAGCTTGACCTGGGTCGCCCATGCGGTCGAGTCCGCGCGCACCACGAGGACCTTGTCCTCGAAGGTCTCGGGCACGCAGTGGTCGGCCACCTGGTCGCCGACCACCTCGCGCCAGCGCCCGATCACCCCGCCGACCGACACGTCCTGCACCCACCCCCGCTCGTGGAGCAGCCGCTGGACGACCGCACCGAACGTCTGGGGGTCGCGCCCACCGGGCCGGGCCCCTGACGACGGGGGAGGGTCCGCCAGGATCCGCCGGGAGGGCTGCCCGGGACGGATGCCCTTGGCCCGGGCAGCGGCCCGAGCCCGGTTGAGCGCCTCGCGCGCTACCTGGGCCGGAGGGGTCAGGTCGACGACCTCGCCCACGGGCAGGCCTGCGGGACGTGCGGGCTCGTCGTCCTCGTGGCCGGCGGCGTCCTCGTCCGGGTCCTGGCCCCGGTCACGCACGACGGGTCACCTGCCCGTCGAGGACGTCGAGCCGCAGCCCCTGGAGCTGGGCCGGGACGTCGTCGGGCACCGCCGCCGTGATGATGACCTGGTTGGCCCCGGCGACCAGGTCCGCGAGCCGGTCGCGGCGGCGCACGTCGAGCTCGGCGAACACGTCGTCGAGCAGCAGGACGGGCTCGCCGTCGGGCCCCCAGTCCGGGGACCACAGGAGCGAGCCCGACGCCTGAGGCGCCCCGTCCGTGAGCAGCCGGTACGAGGCGAGACGCAGCGCGAGCGCGAACGACCACGACTCGCCGTGGCTCGCGTACCCCTTGGCCGGCAGGCCGCCGAGCGTCAGGACGAGGTCGTCGCGGTGCGGCCCGACGAGGCACACCCCGCGGTCGATCTCCTTGCTGCGCAAGGAGGTCATGGCGGTCAGGAGCTGGGCCTCGAGCTCGGCGACGCTCAGGGCCTGCCCTTCCTGCCCGACGACGTCGCTCGTCTCCTCGAGCGCGGCCGCGAGCGAGGAGCGGTACGCGACGTGCGCCTCTCCCTGACCCGAGCTCACCTGCTCGTAGGCTGCCGCCACGTACGGCTGCAGCGCGTCGACGAGCTGGAGCCTCAACGCGATGATCTCCGCGCCCGTCGACGCGAGCTTGGCGTCCCAGACGTCGAGCGTGCGCAGGTCGGGCGACTGCGACCGCGAGGCACGCATGGCGCCCCCGGCCGACTTGAGGAGCGCGCTGCGCTGCCGCAGCACGCGGTCGTAGTCGCTCAGGACGCCCGCGAACCGCGGGACGAGGAGCACCGCGAGCTGGTCCAGGAACTTGCGTCGACCGTCCGGGTCGCCCTTGACGAGAGCCAGGTCCTCAGGGGCGAACAGCACCGTGCGAGCGATGCCGAGCACGTCCCGAGGCCGGCTCGCCGGTGCCCGGTTGATCCTGGCCCTGTTCGCCTTGCCCGGGGTGATCTCGATCTCGACCGTGCTCGCCCGGTCCCCGCGGACGATCCTCGTACGGATCACGGCCCGCGGCGCACCGGCGCGGACCAGGGCCGCGTCCGACGGGACGCGGTGGCTGCCGAGCGTCGCGACGTAGCCGATCGCCTCGACGAGGTTCGTCTTGCCCTGGCCGTTGGGCCCGACGAAGGCGTTCACGCCGGGCTCGAGCTCGACGTCGACGGAGGTGTACGAACGGAAGTCCGCGAGGGAGAGGTGGGAGATGTACATCTGGTCCTACGGCTTGCGGTCGACGAGGTCGACGAGGCGATCTTCGTCCACAGGGCAGGGAGCAACTGTGGACACGACGGTCAGGAAGGTGCTCCCACCAGTGTGACGCCTCGACCCGAGGTTGTGCGCGCGAGGTACGAGGCGGCGTCGGGCGGGAAGGACGGAACCCGTCAGGAGGCCGGGCCCGCGGGCTTGACCGCGTGCCCGCCGAACTGCTGGCGCAGCGCCGCGACCGCCTTCATCGCGGGCGACGCGCCCTGCCGCGACGCGAAGCGCGCGAAGAGCGCGGCCGAGATGACAGGGAGGGGCACTGCGCTGTCGATCGCCTCGTCCACGGTCCAGCGGCCCTCGCCCGAGTCCTCGACCCAGTCGCTGATCGCGCCCAGCTCGGGGTCCTCCTCGAGCGCCTTGACCAGGAGGTCGAGCAGCCAGGACCTGACCACCGTGCCCCGCGTCCAGGCCTTGAGGGTGCCCGGGACGTCCGTCACGATGTCCTTGGCCTCGAGGAGCTCGTAGCCCTCGGCGTACGCCTGCATGAGTCCGTACTCGATGCCGTTGTGGACCATCTTGGCGTAGTGCCCCGCGCCGACGGCTCCCGCGTGGACGAACCCCTCGTCACGCGGCCCGTCCGGGCGCAGCGCGTCGAAGACCGGCATCACGGCCTCGACGAGAGCCGCGTCGCCGCCCACCATGAGCCCGTACCCGTTCTCGAGGCCCCAGACACCGCCCGAGACGCCGACGTCCAGGTAGCCGATGCCACGGGGCGCGAGCTGTGCGGCGTGCTCGGCGTCGTCCGAGAAGTGGGAGTTCCCGCCCTCGACGACCACGTCACCGCTCGTCAGCAGCTCGCCCAGCTCGGTGACCACCCCGCGGGTGATGGGCCCCGAGGGAACCATGACCCACACGACCCGCTGCCCAGCCGGAAGGGCCTCGACCAGCTCTGCCAGCGTCGAGACGTCCGAGACGTCCGGGTTGCGGTCGAAGCCCGTGACCTCGATGCCGCCGGCACGCAGGCGCGAACGCATGTTCGCGCCCATCTTGCCGAGTCCGACCAGACCGATGTGCGTGACCATCGCGTGCCTCCGTGCCGTTGAGCTCGTGTACTGCGCGGGCCGGCCCCTGCTAGCTCGCGAAGCGGATGGGGACCAGCAGGTAGCGGTAGTGCGAGGAGTCCTCGCCGTCCAGCGACTCCTGACCGGTGAACTCCACCGGCTTGTTCGGGTGCGTGAAGCTGAGGCGGACGAAGTCCGTCCCCAGGGCCCCGAGCCCGTCCAGCAGGAACTGCGGGTTGAACGCGACCGAGATCTCCTCGCCCACGAGCACCGCCTCGAGGGCCTCCGACGCCTGCGCGTCGTCGCCCTGGCCGGCGTCCAGGACGACCTGGCCGTCCGTGAAGGACAGCCGGATCGGCGTGTTGCGCTCGGCCACGAGGGACACGCGCTTGGCCGCGTCGATCAGCGGAGCGGTCGCCATGACCGCGTGGATCGGGGTCTCGTCGGGGAACAGACGGCGGACCGCGGGGTAGTCGCCGTCCACGAGCTGCGAGGTCGTGTGGCGTCCGCCGGCCTCGAAGCCGATGAGGTCGACGCCCGTACCGGCCGTGAGACCCACGTTGACCAGGCCCGAGCTGCCGAGCGACTTGGCGACGTCGTTGAGCGTGCGGGCACGGACCAGCGCGACCGCGCTGAAGTCGGGGGTGCCGGGGGTCCACGTGAGCTCACGCAGCGCGAGGCGGTAGCGGTCGGTCGCGAGCAGCGTGATGCGCTCGCCCTCGATCTCCATGCGGACGCCCGTCAGGAGCGGGAGCGTGTCGTCACGGCTCGCGGCGACCGTCACCTGCGCGACGGCGTGCGTCAGCTCGTCGCCAGAGACCGTGCCCGAGAGCTCCGGCATCGCGGGCAGGGCCGGGTAGTCCTCGACAGGCATGGTGAGGAGCGTGAAACGGCTCGCGCCACAGGTCACGATGACCTTGTTGCCCTCGACCGCGAAGTCGACGGGCTTGGCGGGCAGGGCGCGGGAGATCTCCGCAAGGAGTCGGCCGGACACCAGGACCGTGCCCGGCTCGGTCACCTCCGCGGGGATCTCCGAGCGCGCGGAGACCTCGTAGTCGAAGCTCGACAGACCGATCGTCCCGACGGCGTCGGCCTCGATGCGCACGCCCGCGAGGACGGGAGCAGGAGGTCGGGTCGGCAACGTACGGGCCGTCCACGTCACAGCGTCGGCCAGGACATCACGCTCAACCCGGAACTTCATCCCACACCCTCTCGTCCATGGATCGATCTTCACATGTCAGGCACTCCACCGCGCGGTGCACAGGTCCGGAGAGTGTCTGTGCAGAACTCTGCACGCACGTCACGGCGCCCTGCCGGCCCCCTCGTCGTCGGGGAGGCCGAGACCTTGCTCGGGTCGTGCCCGCATGAACCCTACGCGAGTCTGCGCGGGGTGCGGTACCTCTGGCACGCTCGTGGACGAGCGATCTCGAGCGCTCGTGACCTGCGCACTTCTCGGCTTCTCTGTGACGGCGGTCACAGGCGCGAGTTGAGGCAGCGCTGAGCTCTCGGGACCAGATGAAGGCGTGTGGATTTTTCCTGGTTAGAGATCATTCGTCGTAGTCATCGGTGCTGTGCAAAGTGTGGAAAAGCGCTCTCTTCCCAGGTCAGATGCCCTTTTTCCATGTGGACGAACCGGGGACGGGCCTGTGGGTAAATCGGAGGCACTGTTGACGACGAGTTGTCCACAGTTCGCCGTCCACCGGTCAGGTCTCCTCTGTCCACACGATGTGCCCCTTCGTCCACAGTTATCCACAGGCAGGTGCACAAGCTTGTGAGTTGAGGGCTCGGCCGGACGAGCCGTACACAGGACAGAGTGGCTTGTACACAGGTGATTGGGGACGCAGTGGTCCACTTCTGGGGACAGCGATGAGTCGCTGGTGGACATACCCCCAGGCCCTGTGGACAACTCTGGGGATGGCGGACCTCTCCGTACGGCTTGTACACAAGAGCTCGAAGGCAGTGTGCGTCCGTCGAGGCCGCCGGAGGTGCGGCCACCTGCCGTCGTGGGTTCCGGCGCGTCCCTGTGCACAAGGTCCGGGGCTCCGGTTCGGCTGTCCCTCAAGAGGTCGCATAAGCCGCATTCCGGGCTGGTGAACGGTCGATGCGTTGTCAGGGGAGGCCGTCGTGTCGACCCGGAGTCGAGGGTCCACGCCGCGTCCTGAGGGCCCGTGGTCGTCCTCCGTCGTGCTGGGGGGCGGGGTTCGGCGACTCGTCGGGCCGAGGTGGTCCGAGGGGCATCTGGGCCACAGACGTCGGTATGAACGGCAGCTGGTGATCGTTGACGATCGACGGGACCCGCCGTCGGGCGCGCAGCGCGGGGGACGATCGTCGGGTGTGGCGACGTGCGTGGGACGGCCCAGGGTCCACGTGGTTGCCTGTGGAGGGTGAGAGCGTGGGGCTGCTCGGGGCTGTGGCAAGGCTCGTTCGAAGGCCGGGAGAGGCACCGAGAGTGCCCCTCGGTGGGATCGAGAGCAGGACGGTACGGACAGACGGAGTCGTCGAGCAGCGTCAGCCCCGGTGCTGCTGCTTGATCCTGCTCGTCAGCTCGGTCACCTGGTTGTACGTCGACCGGCGCTCGGCCATCTGCTCGGTGATCTTCCTGTTCGCGTGCATGACCGTGGTGTGGTCGCGGCCGCCGAACTGCTGGCCGATCTTCGGCAGGGACAGGTCGGTGAGCTCACGGCACAGGTACATGGCGATCTGACGAGCCGTGACGAGGACCCGGGAGCGCGAGCTTCCGCAGAGGTCCTCGATCGTCAGTCCGAAGTACGCAGCCGTCTGAGCGATCACGCTCGCCGGGGTGATCTCGGACGCGTCGTCGTCGGTGATGAGGTCCTTGAGGACGATCTCGGCGAGGGCGAGATCCACCTGCTGGCGGTTGAGGTTCGCGAAGGCCGTCACGCGGATGAGTGCACCCTCGAGCTCGCGGATGTTCGTGGAGATCTTGGAACCGATGTAGGACAGCACGTCCGCCGGCGCCGCGAGCCGCTCGCTCGCAGCCTTCTTGCGCAGGATGGCGATGCGAGTCTCGAGGTCCGGGGGCTGGACGTCGGTGATCAGACCCCACTCGAAGCGGCTGCGCAGGCGGTCCTCGAAGCCGTTGAGCTGCTTGGGCGGGAGGTCCGAGGTGATGACGAGCTGCTTGTTGGCGTTGTGCAGCGCGTTGAAGGTGTGGAAGAACTCCTCCATCGTCTGTTCCTTGCCCTGCAGGAACTGGATGTCGTCGATCAGGAGCACGTCGACGTCGCGGTAGCGCCGCTGGAACGTCCCGGCCTTGCCCTCGCTGATCGAGTTGATGAAGTCGTTCGTGAACTCCTCGGAGTTCACGTAGCGCACGCGGACGTTCGGGTACAGGTTGTGCGCGTAGTGGCCGATCGCGTGCAGGAGGTGCGTCTTGCCGAGGCCGGACTGCCCGTAGATGAAGAGGGGGTTGTAGGCCTTGGCGGGTGCCTCGGCGACCGCGACCGCGGCAGCGTGCGCGAACCTGTTCGAGGAGCCGATGACGAACGTCTCGAAGATGTACTTCGGGTTCAGCCTGGTCGGCTCGGCGGGAGGACGCTGCGGGGAGGGAGCGGGCAGGGGGCGCTCGTGCTCGACCTCGGTGCGCAGAGGCATCGGTTCGGGCGAGCTCGCCGTGAGCGCGGCGGGGGACGGCGGTTCGGAGCTGAGCTCAGGATCGACCGTGATGCCGAACCGGACGTCACGCCCGAGGGCGCCGGACATCGCAGAGACGAGCTCGTCGCGCACGCGCGTCTCGAGGTAGGTGCGGGTCTGCTCGTGAGGGACGGCGATGAAGACGGTGTCGTCGAGGATCGCGAGAGGCTTCGCGAGCTTGATGAAAGCGATCTGCCGCGGCGTCATGTCGGGGCTGGCCTCGAGGACGGCGATCGTCTGTGCCCAGACATCAGTGATGTTCTCGTCAGGGTGGGGCACCAGGTGATTCCTTCGTCGTCGGGTGGAGCATGAGGAGCAGGACCGCTCTGGAGTGTGTCACGCAGACCGGTTATCCACATAGTTTTCCACAACCTGTGGGCTGCTAGCAGACTGGGCTTCTGACGTCACATCACGTGCCGACGACGGGCGACCGGTGGACCTCCGACCCAGGTCTTCGACGGACGGAGTCGGATCGGTCCATGCTGGAGGAACGACGGTCGCGCAGCCAGCCTAGACGTATCGGCTACTGCACGACATATCATGACAGGCTCGGCGCGTTCCAGCCCGGGTTTGACCCGAGGGGGTCCCGCGGCGTAACGTCATACAGCCGTTCCAGGTACTTTCGCGCGCCCTCACGGGGGCGAATCCACGGACACATCGTGGCGGGTACACGGACGGCTGGGATGCAGAACTGCATCTCTTCCAGCTGTAGCACTGCATCGTCGAGGACATAGACGGTGTACCTCCCCGACGTTCTTGGAGTACCTCGTGAGCAAGCGGACTTTCCAGCCGAACAACCGGCGCCGTGCGAAGACCCACGGTTTCCGGCTGCGTATGCGCACCCGCGCCGGCCGCGCCATCCTGGCTGCCCGTCGTCGCAAGGGCCGCGCCGAGCTCTCTGCCTGACAGCAGGTGCTGCCCGCGGCGCACCGCATGCGCCGTTCCGTAGATTTTGAACGGGCGGTGCGCAGCGGCGTGCGCGCGGGACGATCGACCGTGGTGGTTCATCTCACCCAGGATTCTGGGGGAGACGGGCCACCACAGGTCGGTTTTGTCGTATCCAAGGCTGTGGGCAACGCCGTGCACCGGAACAAGGTGAAGCGGCGTCTGCGCGCCGCCTCGCAGTCGTACCTGGATGCGCTCCCGCCGCAGACCCGCGTGGTGGTCCGAGCTCTTCCCGCATCGGCGTCCAGCGACTTCGCTCAGCTGGATCAGGACCTTGCGTCCTGCCTCAAGCGTGCTGTGACCCGGTGGGGCCAACGGACGGCGGACGCATGAGTGCGGCAGTCCCTGTGGAACCACCGGGTGTCAGCACCTCTGGGTGGGCGTCACGGTCGTGGCGCTTCGTTCGCAGGATTCCCCTGCTCGTGCTCGTCGGCCTGATCCGGGGATATCAGAGCGTCATCTCCCCGATGACTGGCCCGACCTGCAAGTACTACCCCTCGTGCTCGCAGTACGCGCTCGTCGCGATACGACGGCACGGTGTGCTGCGAGGCGTACGGCTTGCCGTCTGGCGGCTGCTGAGGTGCAACCCCTGGAGCAAGGGGGGCGTCGACGACGTTCCCGAGGCGCTGAGGAAGCACTCGCACTAGTCCTCCTGCCGGCGACGTCGGCGGGACCCAGTTTGTTGAAGGTTAGGGAGTAGTACGGATGGACTTCTTCAAGTTCCTCGAGCCGATCGAATGGGTCGTCGCGTGGATCATGTACCTGTGCCACCAGGGGCTCGTGTTCCTGGGCATGGGCGACGGGCCTGGTCTCGGTTGGGTGTTCTCGATCGTCGGGCTCGTGATCATCATCCGTATCCTCCTGATCCCGCTCTTCTTCAAGCAGATCAAGGCCTCCCGCGGCATGCAGATGCTGCAGCCGGAGATGCAGGCGATCCAGAAGAAGTACAAGGGCAAGTCGGACCCGGCGTCCCGTGAGGCCATGAGCCGCGAGACCATGGAGCTCTACAAGAAGCACGGGACGAACCCGTTCGCCTCGTGCCTGCCGATCCTTCTGCAGTCGCCCATCTTCTTCGCACTGTTCCGCGTGCTCAACGGTCTGGTGCCGATCTCGACGGGTGATGCCGACCCGATCGGCCCCATCAATGCAGCGGTCGCCAAGGACATCGAGAGCTCGTCGCTCTTCGGGGCCCACCTGTCTGATGTCTTCCTGAAGACGGACGACCTCCAGGCGAAGATCGTGATCGGCTGCCTCATCGTCGCGATGTGCGCCACGACGTTCTTCACGCAGCGCCAGCTGACCATGAAGAACATGCCGAAGTCGGCGCTCGAGGGCCCCATGGCCTCGACGCAGAAGATGATGCTCTACGTCTTCCCCTTCATCTTCGCCGTCTCCGGCGTGAACTTCCCCGTCGGTGTCCTGGTCTACTGGACGACGACGAACCTCTGGTCCATGGGGCAGCAGTTCTACACGATCAAGCGCATGCCGGCACCGGGGTCCGAGGCGGAGCGGCTCATGCTCGAGCGCAAGAAGCGCAAGGCTGCGGCCAAGGGGATCGTCGAGGAAGCCGCTCCGGTCATCGAGCAGCCGCGAGGACAGCGTCAGCAGCCCAAGCGCAAGGACCGTCAGAAGCCCGGTACGCCTCGTGTCATCACCGGAACCACGGCTCCGTCCGACAAGGTCGAGGATGCACCTGTCGACGACGAGACCGGCGGCACGGCACAGGGAACCGGTAAGGGTTCTCCGTCCCCGAAGAAGCCGAAGAAGTAGCCCTAGTCCTGTTCCGAGAGCACCGAGGATCCTTGCGACCCGGGGTTCTCCTGACCCCCAAGGAGTCAGCATGTCGTCGACCGACGCACCCGCTGCAGAAGACCACGCTCCCGACGAGATGACGCGCCTCGAGGAAGAGGGCGAGGTCGCGGCGGACTACCTCGAGGAGTTCCTCGATATCGCGGACCTCGACGGTGACATCGACATCGACATCGATCACGGCCGCGCAGCCCTCGAGATCGTGGCCGATGACGCGGCGTCGCTCCGGCACCTGGTGGGCAAGGAGGGTGAGGTGCTGGACGCACTGCAGGAGCTCACCCGCCTCGCTGTCCAGGCTCGGACGGGGGAGCGTAGTCGACTGATGCTCGACATCGCCGGGTTCCGGGCTCAGCGCAAGGTCGAGCTCACGGAGCTCGCCACCGTGGCGATCGCCAAGGTTTGTGAGTCGGGCGAAGAGTTGTCCATGGAGCCGCTCAACGCATTCGAGCGCAAGGTTGTCCACGATGTCGTGGCGGCTGCTGGGCTCACGAGCGACTCTCGTGGCACGGACCCGGAACGCTATGTCGTGATCCGGCCTGCAGGGGCCTCCTGACCCGATCAGTCGTTCAACAGTCGCTGAGCCGCCCGATGTTTCACGTGAAACATCGGGCGGCTCTGTCGTGTCGGGACACGGCGAGCCGGCGGACCGGTGTCGAGCTCAAGGATCGAGGGTCGTGTGACACACCGCCCTGCCCTGAGGCATCCGTCAGCGTGGCAAAGTCGACCCGGGCATCGACGTGCCCGCTGTCCCTGGTCCCACGCAGGAGCAAACCCTCTTCGTAGCGCAGCGGTAGATCAGTGCGCCGGGGAGGGGCGGCAAGATCGTGAAGCTCGATCCTTGGAAAGGGGGAAGGCTCGGGTCTCGTGATCGCCCACGGATATCGAGGGCGAGATCTGCGCGCACCCACGGATTGCGAGGGCGGGTGAACCGAACGGTCGGACCGCTCAAGGCCGGGACGTGACACCATGGACCCTGGTTGTCCAGCACTACGGGGATCTCGCCGCACAGGTGATCTGCATCGAAAGAGGAGTACATGACGAACGAGATGAGCGACGGCATCCCGAGCGACGTTTCACGAGAAGCGCTCGCGGATTCGCCCGAAGTCCAGCGGTACTTCGGAGACGCCTTTCCGCTCGTCTCGCGGTTCGCAGAAATGCTGCACGACCAGGGAGAGTTGCGTGGCTTGATCGGTCCGCGTGAGGTCTCTCGCATCTGGGAGCGCCACATCCTCAACTCCGCTGCGGTCGTGCAGTACCTTCCGACGAATGGAACGATCGCAGACATCGGATCCGGTGCGGGGCTTCCGGGCATCGTCATCGCGGCGATGCTCCCGGACGCGCAGGTGCTGCTGATCGAGCCCATGGAGCGTCGTTGCACCTGGCTGAACGAGGTGGTGGACGAACTTGAGCTCACCAACGTGGAGGTCAAGCGAGGCCGGGCCGAGGAGTACCACGGCGCCTTCCAGTGCGAGGCTGTCACGTCTCGTGCCGTGGCTGCGCTCGAGAAGCTCGCGAGGATGTCCCTACCTCTCGTGGAGCGCGGGGGAGAGATGGTGGTCCTCAAGGGCAGGAACGTCCAACAGGAGATCGAGCCGGCACGGAAGGTTCTGCGAAAGTACAAGACGGAGGAGCCCCAGGTCCTGGAGGCCTTCAGCGTCGACGGCGTTGAGCCGACGACGGTGCTTCGGGTGCGTCGTACCCCTGCCTGAGCGGGCGAGCCCAGGGACGGCCGTGCAGGAACGTCCCAGGACGGATCCGTGAGGTAGCGTCGAGAACACGGGACTCGCGGGTATGAGGCGGCAGTGATGTCGCGCGATGGCCTTGTCCGCCGAGTTTCGGGGCGACACGCGCTCGAGACCTCGGTCAATGCCGAGTCTTGAGCGCATGCTGTGAGGTGGGTCAATTGAGGGAGATGGGCGTGACTGAGAGTTCCGACCGGTACCAGAGCATGCCGTTCGATCATCGAGAAGCGGTGCCGTTCGCGGAGGTTTCACGTGAAACATCGTCGACCGACTCCGGGAACCAGGGCGCAGCGGCCTTGACGAGCGAAGACGATCGCCGTGCTGCCCTCATGGCCAGCCTGCCCGAGATGGACGACGACACGCCTCTCGCGGCCCAGCTCACCATCGATGCGCGGCGTCGGATCGACCTCCATGGACGACAGTTCCCCCGTCCTGCAACGACCCGCATCATCACGATCGCCAACCAGAAGGGTGGCGTCGGGAAGACGACGACGACCGTCAACCTCGCTGCTGGTCTTGCCCAGGCAGGATTGAATGTCCTTGTGATCGACAACGATCCGCAGGGCAATGCGTCGACGGCGCTCGGTGTCGAGCACCGCGCTGGGACGCCCTCTGTCTACGAGGTGCTGGTCGACGGCGCCCCGCTCGCTTCTGCGGTCCAGCAGTGCCCCGACATCCCGAGCCTCTGGTGCGTCCCTGCGACGATCGACCTGTCGGGTGCAGAGATCGAGCTCGTCTCCTTGGTTTCACGTGAAACACGGCTGCGGCGTGCGGTGGATGTCTACCTGGAGGAACGCATCGCTCAGGGGCTCGAACGCATCGACTACGTCTTGGTCGATTGCCCTCCCAGCCTCGGCCTACTGACTGTCAATGCCTTCGTGGTCGGCCGGGAAGTGCTCATTCCGATCCAGTGCGAGTACTACGCCCTGGAAGGCTTGAGCCAGCTCCTCAAGACGATCGAGCTGATCAAGGCGCACTTGAATCCCCAGCTGCATGTCTCGAGCATTCTCTTGACCATGTACGACGGTCGTACCAACCTCGCACAGCAGGTTGCGTCCGAGGTGCGCGAGCACTTCCCCGAGCAGACCCTCAGGACGACCGTGCCTCGCTCGGTACGCATCTCCGAAGCGCCGAGCCACGGGCAGACCGTCATCACGTACGACCCCAGCTCCACGGGTGCGCTCGCCTATCTCGAAGCCGCTCGGGAAGTTGCTGACCGTGGACGCCCCATACTCGTTCAACCCGTTGACGGAGCATCTCGCGACGTCTCCCGGCAGAACTACCTCGCCGAACGATGGGCAGTGCTGCCTAGCTACCAGGAGGATGCACGATGAGTGAGAAGCGCCGTGGGCTTGGGCGTGGTCTAGGGGCCCTGATTCCGACGAGCCCAGAGCGTGAACGCCCCGTGGACGTGTTCTTCCCGTCGGCGCCGCAGGCTGCAGCGCCGATCGAGCAGAACACCAACCCGGAGGGCGGGGGAGTGGGGTCGTCGGTTCTGGGCGGCTCGACCGTCCTGACCATCGAGCGCGAGAGCTCTGATTCACCGGCTGGATTGATCGGTCTGGACGATGCGACCAGTGACCTTGATGCGTCTTCTCGGCCACTCATCCCCACCGCGGCGTCGACTGCGGCAGGAGATGCGCAGGCCGGTGATGTTTCACGTGAAACACCCGCGACAACCGAGAGTGCGAACACCGCCACAACTTCGGAAGACGGCCTGGTCCCTGTCCCCGGCGCGACGTTCGCCGAGCTTCCCGTGGGGCTTATCCGCGCGAACTCTCGCCAGCCTCGCACCGTGTTCGACGAGGGCGAGCTCGACGAACTGGTCGGATCGATCAAGGAGATCGGTGTTCTCCAGCCCATCGTCGTTCGCCGTGACCCGGAGAACGAGGGCGCATACGAGCTCATCATGGGGGAGCGGCGCTGGCGTGCGACGCAGGCCGCAGGCCTGGACGTCATTCCGGCGATCATTCGCGAGACGGAGGACGCAGATCTTCTGCGCGACGCACTGCTCGAGAACCTCCATCGCAGCGCGCTCAATCCTCTCGAGGAAGCTGCCGCCTACCGTCAGCTGCTCGACGACTTCGGGTGCACACACGAAGAGCTCGGTACCCGGATCTCTCGCAGCCGGTCGCAGATCTCCAACATGTTGCGCCTGCTGCGCCTGCCCCCGCTCGTGCAGCGCCGGGTGGCAGCGGGAGTGCTCTCGGCCGGGCACGCCCGCGCTCTGCTGGGTCTCACGGACGGCGCAGAGATCGAACGCCTCGCTCAGAGGATCGTCTCCGAGGGGCTGTCGGTCAGGGCGACCGAGGAGATCGTCGCTCTTGGCGGGCTCGACGCGAAGAAGCCCGTGGAACGCGCACCTCGACCAGGGCAGCGCATCGCAGCGATCGACGACCTTGCGGTCCGGCTCTCCGACCGGTTCGAGACACGGGTCAAGGTGGACCTGGGCAAGAACAAGGGCCGATTGACGGTGGAGTTCGCGTCGGTCGAGGACCTCAACAGGATCCTTGACCTCATGGCACCGGAGGACCCAGGTCTGCTGCGTCAGTAGGACCAGACGCCAACATGGCGGCTGCCTGATGTTTCACGTGAAACACGAAGCCCCGGTGAGTACCAGCTCACCGGGGCTTCGTGCGGTCGGGAGGACGTTCGTCAGATCGCCGGGACTCGTGCCTCGACGCTCTGCGCGACGATCCGCCGATAGAGGCCGCCGAGGTCGAGGCCCGCTGCGTGGGCAGCCTGCGGGAAGAGCGAGGTCTCGGTCATACCCGGGGCGACGTTGACCTCGAGGAAGTGGGGCACGCCGTCCGGGTCGACGATCAGGTCCGACCGGGAGAGGCCGCGAAGTCCCAGGGCCACATGAGCGTCGACGGCGACCTGGGCCACGCGTGCAGCCACGGGTGCGGAGAGACGAGCGGGCGCGAAGTAGCTGGTGCGGCCCGGGTTGTACCGGGCGTCGTAGTCGTACGGACCGTCGGTGACGATCTCGACAGCGGGAAGAGCATGCGGACCATCGGGGCCGTCGACGACGCTGACAGCCACCTCGACACCCTGGACCGCCTTCTCGATGAGCGCGAGCTCGCCGTAGGAGAAGCAGTCCACCATGGCTCGCGGAAGGTCCTCGGCCCGCGACACGAGGGTGACGCCCAGCGCTGAGCCCCCCTGGTTCGGCTTGACCACGAGCGGCAGTCCCAGCCGGCTGACGACCGCGTCGAGAACAGGTTGAGCGCCGAGCTCCCGGAAGAGGCTCTGGGGGAGGGTCACGTAGTCGGGAGTGTCGATCCCCGCGCCCAGCACGACGTTCTTGGCGATGGCCTTGTTCCACGCAGCACGAGAGGCCCTGGGCCCGGTTCCGACGTAGTCCAGTCCCAGGAGCTCGAGCACGTCTCGGACGGACCCGTCCTCGCCGCTCGCGCCGTGCAGGAGCGGCCACACGACGTCCGGGCGGTCGCCGGCCAGGGTCGAGAGCAGCGAGGCGTCGACATCGAGCACCGTCACGTCCATCCCTGCTCCACGCAGGGACTCCGCGACGCGTCGACCCGACCGGAGCGACACGTCGCGCTCGTGCGAGAGCCCTCCGGCGAGGATGACGACGCGCTGCACCTCGGGACGGGATGAGGCGGCAACGCTCCCCGTCGTCGAGGCAGCGTCGGGCTCGACGACGTCCTCCGCAAGAATGGCATTCTCCGCAGCAGTACCCACGGTCTTGGTCCTCTCGACGTTCTGCAAGGTGCTCTCGTGCGCGGGGGTGGTGCTCACGCGAGGTTGGGGCCAGGGTTCTCGACGTCGGTCAGGTCCGAGTCCGGAGCGCCCGACGTTCCGAAGATCTCGACGAGGTCCCTCTCCGCGGACACCACGCCGGCAAACCGGCGGACGCCTTCGCGGATGCGCTCCGGCGTCGGGAAGCAGTAGGAGAGGCGCACGTGGTCCGCGCCGGAGCCGTCGGCGTAGAACGCCGTGCCGGGGACGTAGGCGACCCGCGCCGTGACCGCTCGCGGCAGCATGGAACGGGCATCGAGACCGTCGGGAAGCTTGACCCAGGTGTAGAAGCCTCCGTCGGGAACGGTCCACGTCGCCGACGGCAGGTGCTCGGAGAGGGCGCCGATCATGGCGTCGCGACGCTCGCGGTAGAGCTCGCGGAACTGCTTGATCTGTCCCTGCCAGTCGCAGGTCTCGAGGTACGTCGCGATGGCGAGCTGCGAGGCGTTCGAGGGGCAAAGGATGGCCGACTCGCTCGCCAGGACCAGCTTCTCGCGGACCGCGTGCGGGGCCACGACCCAGCCGACCCGGTAGCCAGGTGCGAAGGTCTTGGAGAACGACCCGAGGTAGAGCACGCCCTCGTCGTCGAGCGAGCGCAGCGCCGGCAGGGGGTCGCCATCGAAGCCCAGCAGCCCGTAGGGGTTGTCCTCGATCACGAGGACGCCGAATCGCTGCGCGATCTCGAGGATGCGAGGGCGGCGCTCGAGCGACATGGTGACGCCGGCAGGGTTGTGGAAGTTGGGGACCGTGTAGAGCAGCTTGACGCGGCGTCCCTCGGCCGCGAGGCGGGTCAAGGTCTCCTCAAGCGCCTCGGGGATCAGCCCGTGCTCGTCGAGAGGGACGTGGACGATGTCCGCCTGGTAGGACCGGAACACGCCGAGTGCGCCGACATAGCTGGGGGCCTCGGCGACGACGACGTCGCCCGGGTCGATGAAGATGCGCGTCACCAGGTCGAGAGCCTGCTGCGAGCCCGTCGTCACGACGACGTCGTCGGGATGACAGTCGATGCCCTCGAGACGGACGATGTCGATGATGCGCTCACGGAGCTCCTCGGCGCCCTGCCCCGAGCCGTACTGGAGCGCGGTGGTGCCGCGGGTCGCGACGAGCCGCTGCATGGCGTCGGCGATGGTGTCGAGGGGAAGACCTTCGAGGTAGGGCATCCCACCGGCGAGCGAGACGACCTCGGGGCGATTCGCGACCGCGAACAGGGCGCGAATCTCCGACGCTCGCATGCCGTGGGCTCGCTCGGCGTAGGCGCCGAACCACGGGTCGAGGCGGGTGCCCCCGGAGGGAGCGGGCTGAGCGGGGTGCGTCGGTGTCGTGCTCACGATCCCCAGTCTCGCACGACGAATCGGGGGGAACAGTGAAGGGGCCGCTCCCCGGACGCCGTCAGGGGTCCTGTCGTGCCTCCGCGTCGGGTCGGCCGGGCCGGCGGTCGTCGCCCGTCGCCTGTCGGCCCGGTCGGCAGCCGACGACCGCACGACGCGGCGTCAGCGCGTTGGCCAGGGCGGAGCATCGATGGCGACGGAGCAGCGGGACGACGAAGGGGTGGCCGGTCGCGAGGACCGGCCACCCCTTCGAGGTGAGCTCCGCGCAGGCGCGGAGCATGTCAGGTCAGGAGAGCAGCGCGTCGATCTCCTCGACGAGGATGCGCTTGGGGCGCCCGCCGACGATCGACTTCACCAGCTCGCCGCCCGAGTAGAAGTTGAGCGTCGGGATCGAGACCACGCCGTACGCGGCCGTGATCGCGGGGTTCTCGTCCGAGTCGAGCTTGGCGATCTTGACCTTGCCTGCGTACTCGCCCGCGAGCTCCTCGAGGATCGGGGCGATCTGCAGGCACGGACCGCACCAGGTCGCCCAGAAGTCCACGATGACGGGAACGTCCGACTCGAGGACCTCGGCCTTGAACGTCTCGTCGGTGACCTTGACCGTGTTGCTCATCGGATCTCCTCCAGTGCCTGCGGCAGCTCGTCGGGGTTGGGGACGTCGGGGGTGCCCGCGATCTCGGGGAGGCCTGCGGCGTCCTCGAAGGCGTCGGCGAGCTCGGTGAGGTAGCGCTGGGCGTCGAGTGCCGCGGAGCAGCCGGAGCCGGCCGCGGTGATGGCCTGGCGGTAGGTGTGGTCGACGGCGT
>NZ_LMIL01000004.1:0-80390 GCF_001429135.1 Oerskovia sp. Root22
CGCCGTCGACCACACCTACCGCCAGGCCATCACCGCGGCCGGCTCCGGCTGCTCCGCGGCACTCGACGCCCAGCGCTACCTCACCGAGCTCGCCGACGATGTGGGCCTGGCCGAGGTGGCCGGGACCCCCGACGTCCCGAAGCCTGACGACCTGCCCGCCGCACTGGAGAAGATTCGATGAGCACCGTGACCGTCACCGACGAGACCTTCGAGCAGGTGGTGCTGGGCTCCCCGATCCCGGTCCTGGTCGACATCTGGGCGACCTGGTGCGGGCCCTGCCTGCAGATCGCCCCGATCCTCGAGCAGCTCGCGACCGAGTACGAGGGGCGGATCACGATCGCCAAGCTCGACGCGGACGCGAACCCGGCGACCGTGGCGGCAGCTGGTGTCGTCTCGATCCCGACCTTGAACATCTACTCAGGGGGCGAGCTGGTGAAGTCGATCGTGGGCGGACGCCCCAAGCCGGTGCTGGTCGCCGAGATCGAGGAGGTCCTGGCATGAGCCGCACCGCGGCTCCGGCCACCACCGCGAGCGTCCAGGGCGCCGGACGTCTGTCGACGCTCGACCGGTGGCTGCCGGTGTGGATCGGTCTCGCGATGGTCGCCGGCCTGCTGCTGGGCCGGTTCGTCCCGGCCCTGTCGGACGTGCTGGCCTCGATGGAGGTCGGGGGGATCTCGGTGCCGATCGCGGTCGGCCTGCTCGTGATGATGTACCCGGTCCTGGCCAAGGTCCGCTACGACAAGGTCGCCTCGGTCACCGGGGACAAGAAGCTCCTGGTCTCGTCCCTGGTCCTGAACTGGCTCGTGGGCCCCGCGCTGATGTTCGCCCTGGCGTGGATCTTCCTGCCGGACCTGCCCGAGTTCCGCACCGGCCTGATCATCGTGGGCCTGGCCCGGTGCATCGCGATGGTGGTCATCTGGAACGACCTGGCCTGCGGGGACCGGGAGGCCGCGGCGGTCCTGATCGCGATCAACTCCGTCTTCCAGGTCCTCGCGTTCTCGCTGCTGGGCTACTTCTACCTCACGATCCTGCCCGGTTGGCTGGGCCTGGACACCGCCGGGCTCGACATCTCCATGGGGCAGATCGCGCTCAACGTCCTGGTCTTCCTCGGGATCCCGCTCGTAGCCGGGTTCGCCTCACGTCTGATCGGTGAGCGCACCAAGGGCCGGTCCTGGTACGAGGACACGTTCCTGCCCGTGATCGGCCCCTGGGCCCTGTACGGGCTGCTGTTCACGATCGTGCTGCTCTTCGCCCTGCAGGGCGAGGCAGTGACCTCCAACCCGCTCGACGTCGCCCGCATCGCCCTGCCGCTGCTGGTGTACTTCGCCGTGATGTGGGGCGTGGGCATCGTCACCGGCAAGGCCCTGCGCCTGGGGTACCCGAAGTCCACGACCCTGGCCTTCACCGCGGCCGGGAACAACTTCGAGCTCGCCATCGCGGTGGCCATCGCGACGTTCGGTGCCGCCTCCGGCCAGGCCCTGGCCGGTGTCGTCGGGCCGCTCATCGAGGTCCCGGTCCTGGTGGGCCTGGTCTACGTCTCCTTGTGGATCGCCCGCCGCTGGTTCGCCGTCGACCCCTACGCCACCCCGGTGGCCGAACCCGAGAAGGTGACCCCATGACCACCGCTCCCCTGCCCTTGACGGTGCGCGACGCGGACTGCGGACCGCAGATCGAGTCCCACGCCATCGGCGCCGGCATCGCCACCGTCGTGGCGACCGCGCTCAAGGCCCTGGCCGAGCCGCTGCGCCTGCGCATGCTGTCCTTCATCGCCACCGCCCCGGCCGGCGAGGCCTGCGTCTGCGACCTGGCCGCCTTGACCGACGTGTCCCAGCCGACCGTCTCGCACCACCTCAAGGTGCTGCGCGACGTCGGGGTCCTGGCCTCCGAGCGGCGCGGCACGTGGGTCTGGTACCGCATCACCCCCGGCTACAAGGCGGCCGTGACCACCCTGCTGGACTCCTTCGCCCCCGCCGCCCTCGAAGCCTCGGTCGGTCAGGAGGTGCTTCGCGGGCTCGAGGACGTCGACCCGGCCCTGGACCACCTGGCCACCGAGCTCGCGACCACGTTCCCCGGCGTGCGCTTCGACGTCGTCCAACGCATCGTGCGCGAGTCATACACCGACCTGGCGCGCTCGGCGAAGGTCTCCGCTCACCTGGTCACCCTCACCGAGCGCTTCGCCCGCCAACGACTCGCCGACATCACCCGCGAGCCGACGGGCCAGCCTCAGGTGCTGTTCGTGTGCGTCGCGAACGCCGGCCGCTCCCAGCTCGCCGCGGCCCTCGTGCGCCACTACGCCGGTGACCGCGTCACGGTCCGCTCCGCCGGATCCACCCCCGCCGCCGAGATCCACGCCGGGGTCCGCGCAGCCCTCGACGACCTGGGCACCGCCCACGACGCGTTCCCCAAACCGTTGACCGACGACGCGGTCCGCGCGGCCGACGTCGTGATCACCATGGGCTGCGGCGACGTGTGCCCGGTCCTGCCCGGCAAGCGCTACGAGGACTGGCTCGTCGGCGACCCCGCCCTGGCCTCGCCCACCGGGGTCGCAGCGATCCGCGACGAGCTCGACACCCGGGTCCGCGCCCTGCTCACCGACCTCCTACCCGACCTCACCCTGCCCGCCTGACCACACCACCTCCCGGAGAACCTCATGACCACCCAGAACACCCCCGTCGAGAAGCCGTCCGCCCTGTTCGTCTGCGTCCACAACGCAGGCCGCTCCCAGATGGCCGCCGGGTTCCTGCGCGCACTGTCCGGCGGGGCCGTGGAGGTCCGCTCGGCCGGGTCCATGCCCGCCGACCAGATCAACCCCGTCGCCGTCGAAGCCATGCTCGAAGCCGGGATCGACATCCGCACCCAGACCCCCAAGGTCCTGACCACCGAAGCCGTCCAGGCCTCCGACGTCGTGATCACCATGGGCTGCGGCGACGTCTGCCCCATCTACCCCGGCAAGCGCTACGAGGACTGGAAGCTCGAAGACCCCGCCGGGCAGGGCATCGAGTCCGTGCGCCCCATCCGCGACGAGATCCGCACCCGCATCCTGACCCTGCTCACCGAGCTCGGCGTCGAGCCCGTCGAGATCCCCGCCACCGCCTGACCCCAGACGCACCGAAGGGCCGGACGCATACGCGTCCGGCCCTTCGTCATGCGTTCACTCGGTGGCCAGAGCCTTCTGCAGCAACGTGGTGCCCAACCAGCGGTCGAACTTGCGGCCCACCCGCTCCAGGCGCCCTGCCGGGGTGAACCCGGCCCGCTGGTGCAGGGCAAGAGAAGCCGCGGTCTCGGCGTCGGCGATCACCGCGACGACCTCCCGCGCCCCAGCGGCCTGGGCGTGATCGAGGACCTCGGCCAGGAGCCGGGTGCCGATCCCTTGGCCGGTGACGGCCGGGTCGAGGTAGATCGTGTCCTCGACCGTGTGCGCGTACGCCGGGCGCGGGCGCCAGGGGCCCACGTAGGCGAACCCGATCAGGCGCCCCTCGAGTTCGGCGATGAGGAACGGCCACCCCGCCGAACCCAAGTCCTCGACCTTCTGCGCCCACACGACCGGCCCAGGCGCGGTCAGTTCGAACGTCACGGTGGAGGTGGTGACGTAGTGGTCGTAGATGCGAGCGAGCCCCGCCGCGTCGGCGGGGCTCGCTGCGCGCAGGTTCAGGCTCACCCGCAGGTGCTCGCCGGCGCCGGCTCGTCGCCGGAGCGCCCGTGGACGACGCCGGTAGCGAACCCGGACCCGGCCGGTGCCCCGACCCCGAGCGTGACGAGCTGGGGCTCGGCGGCTCCTGTGCCGCAGCACGAGCCGCCGACCTCGTCGTCGGTCTCCAGTGCCAGGTCGGTCGAGCACACACCGGTGGCGGGCAGGTTCAGCTGGACCAGGTCCGCCGCGGCCCGGTCGCCCGCGAGAGCGGCGGCGATCGAGCGGACCTGCTCGTACCCGGTGGCGAGCAGGAACGTCGGGGCCCGCCCGTAGGACTTCATCCCGGCCAGGTAGAACCCGTCGTCAGGGTGCTGGAGCAGCTTCTCCCCGTGCGGGGGAACCGTGCCGCACGAGTGGAAGTTCGGGTCGATGAGCTCGGCCAGATGGCGCGGGGACTCCACCACCGGGTCCAGGTCCAGGCGCACCTCACGCAGCATGTCCAGGTCCGGGCGGAACCCAGTCGCGTTCACGATCGCGTGGACGTCCAGGTCCAGCACCTCCTCGCGCGAACGGCCCAGGACCCGCACCGTGTCCTGGCCGGGCACGAGCTGTTCGATCGAGATCCACTTCACCAGGGTCAGCCGGCCCGCCTCCACGGCGGCCTGCAGGCGGGTGCCCAGCAGCCCGCGCGCGGGCAGCTCGTCGTCGGCCCCGCCGCCGAACAGGCGCCGCGCAGAACCGCCCCGGATCGCCCAGGTCACCGTGGTGCCAGGCTCGGACTCCGCGAGCTCGACCAGGGACAGCAACGTGTTCGCCGCCGAGTGCCCCATCCCGACCACCAGCGTGTGCCGGCCGGCGAACCGCTCCCGCTGCGAGCCCAGGACATCAGGCAGGGGGCCGGTGATGAAGCCCTGCGCCTGGTCCTCGCCAACCGCTGGAAGGCCGCTGGTGCCCAGCGGGTTCGAGGTCGTGAACGTCCCGGACGCGTCAATCACCGCACGGGCCAGCACGTCCTCGACGTGCCCGTCCGCACCCACGGTCCGCACCCGGTACGCGCGCCGCTCCCGGCCCAGGGACCGGGTCTTGTCCGCACCGTCACGGGCCACGGCCAGTACACGGGTCCCTGTCCGCAACCGCGAGGCGATCGCCGGGATCGCGGCCAACGGCACCAGGTACTCGTCCACGAGATCGCGCCCCGTGGGCAGCTGGTCCAGGTCCGGGGCCCTCCATCCGGTGGGCTCGAGCAGTCGGCGCGCAGCCTCGTCGATGTCGTAGCGCCACGGCGAGAACAACCGCACGTGTCCCCACGACGCCACCGCCGCGCCCGGCCCGTCGCCCGCCTCGAACACGACCGGCTCCAGGCCCCGCTCCAGCAGGTGGGCGGCCGCGGCCAGCCCCACCGGTCCCCCACCGATCACTACGACCGGAAGTTCCGCACGTACGACTTCGCTCATCACCACTCCTCGCATCGACAACCATCAATGACTCGCATGCTGACAACGTATCCATAAACTTCGATACGTGGCAAGATGGTGTCCATGACCACGACGACGGACCTGCCCCTCGCACCAGCCGGCACGGCTGGCACTGCCTGCTGCGCGCCGCTGGTCCGCCAGGCCGCCGACCCCCAGACCGCGCGCGACCTCGCGCGCACCTTCAAGGCCCTGGCCGACCCCACCCGGGTCCAGCTGCTCTCGATCGTCGCCTCCCACGACGGCGGCGAAGCCTGCGTGTGCGACCTCACCGAGCCCGTCGGCCTCTCCCAGCCGACCGTCAGCCACCACCTCAAGATCCTCGTCGACGCCGGCCTCCTCACCCGCGAGCAGCGCGGACGCTGGGCCTACTACTCCCTGATCCCCGGCGCCCTGACACAGCTCGCGACCACCCTGACCGAGACCACCGCCAGCAGCTGACTCGCACGAGCGCCGCGTCTCCCGGAGGCGGCAATGATCGACATCCCCGGACTACCGGTACCGGACGCGGGCCCCATCTTCGACGTGGCACTGGCCGTTCACATCGCCGCAGGGATCACCGCTGTGCTCGCCGGGCTCTTGGCGATGCTCTCGCACAAGGGCGGGGGGTGGCACATCGGGGCAGGGCGCGTCTTCCTCGGCGGGATCATCGCCCTCTTCGGATCGATGCTCGCCATGGTGGTGATCCGCTGGCCGGCCACGATCCACCTTGCCGCACTGGGAAGCATCGCTTTGGCCGCCGCGCTGCTCGGTTGGCGCAACCGGCGGCGCGGCGCCAGCGACGGTGCGCACATCGCATGGATGGGCCTGGCGTACATCACGATGCTGACCGCGTTCTACGTCGACAACGGACCGCATCTGCCAGTGTGGGAACGACTTCCGGACTGGTCATTCTGGTTGCTGCCAACAGCAATCGGGGCACCACTCACGGTCTGGGCAATCAGGCGCCACCGCCCACACCCATCGACCGATCCGACGACCACCCCTGTTCACTGACCACCGGCCACTCGGCTGCCCCGCTCCTGCCGGAAGCTCCCAAGGTTCTTCGACGTCGCAGAACCGACCGTTTGTCAGGCACCACCACCGCGGCAGCGACACGCCGACAGAACGTGTCGCAGAACTAGTGCCCGAAAACCCCCGGTGTCGCAGAACGCGCCCCGGGGGTTTTCGCTACCGTCACCCCATGGCTCACACCTACGGCTACGCCCGCGTCTCGACGACCGCGCAGAACCTCAACGCCCAGATCGATGCCCTCACCGGGCCCGGTGGCGTCGACGAGCGCGACGTCGTCGTGGAGAAGGCCTCCGGCACCCGCGAGGACCGCCCCGAGCTCGCACGAGTGCTCGCCGGCCTCCGCGAGGGAGACACCCTCGTCGTCACCAAGCTCGACAGGCTCGGCCGCTCCGCCGCACACGTCGCCCGCCTGGTGCGTGACCTCGACGAGCGCGCCGTCATCCTGCGATCGCTCTCCGAGACGCTCGATACCTCGAGCGCGGCTGGGCGCCTCATGGTCCACGTCCTCGCGGCTGTCGCGCAGATGGAAGCCGACCTCGCCCGCGAACGCACCCTCGACGGCCTCGCTGCCGCACGAGCACGCGGCCGCGTCGGCGGCCGTCCTACCGTCATGACGCGCGAGCGTATCGATGCCGCCCGCGTCGCGCTCGCCGGCGGTCAGTCCCGCGCTGCCGTCGCACGAGCTATCGGCGTCTCCCGAGACACCCTCTACCGACACCTGGCCACCCTTGAGCACGGCGCCTAGCTGCTGCATCCCGCCTGTAGTTTCGGTGGCCCTGCGCAGCGCGAGCCCGTCACCGGAGTGCATCGGCCCCAACGCAAGGGGCTGCGCTGGGGCCGATGGTTCCTCGAGGATCAGGCGACGGCGTCACCCGGCGAGAGAAGGTAGCGAAGTCCGGCCACCTCGGCGTTCAGGCCGGGGTCGAGGCGTTCGAGTCGCTTCCGCTCGCTGGTGTGGATCGCGGCACGGGGCAGGTCCACCAGCACCGCGATCATGTCGGGGTAGGCGCGCTCGATCACTCGGAGAGTCCCGTTGAGAGCAAAGTCCTCGAGCGGGGTCTTGTTGCAGTATACCAAGACGACCTCGACACGTCCGTCCGCCCGCTGATCCGCGAACTGCGGGCGCACACGCACTTCCATGGACCCGATCTGGACCGTGGCCGGCGTGATCGGAACCGGAGTGGACGTGGCCCATCGGGGGACCACCGTTTCGGCCCAGGCCCGAGCGATCACCCCGAACGAAGTGCGACGGTCCTCTCGGGCGTTCGCTGCAGCTGCCGTGAGCGCCGCTCCGTCCCGGGTCGTGTTGCGGTCCTTGGTGGCGGCCTGCTTGATGGGCATCCAGTAGTCGAACCCGCCCGCAGAGTCGAGCATCGAGCGGATCAGGGTCCCGCGCTTCAGCGGCGGGGTGTTGAGGTAGTTGGTGATCCCGGTGAGAGTCAGGGAGTCGAGCTTTGCCATAGTGCCTCCGTGGTGCACAAGGCGTCGCGTTGCAAGAATCACAGGCTCCTCAGTGCGCGGACCCCGACAAACTTGTGTGAGGATGAGGCCAAGTTCGAGTTCAGCAGAACGATGGCCACTCACAACGACGCATCCAGTCAGTGGCCGGCAGGGTCCCGGTTGCCGCCGGGACCCATCTTGCCGTTCGGGCCATGTGACCCGAGCTGACGCTTTCGAGTGTAGATCGAGGCACTGACACCTCTCGGCGTGTCGCCGTCCAGATGCTCTGACGCAATGCCAACCGCTTGTCAGGTATCACCGATGGAGATGGCACCAGGAATATCGACGGTTTCGAATACGGGAGCCCGCCAGGTGTCCGTCTGGATTGGTAGCTTCCTCTGTCAGGCGGCCGCAGCCGAGAACACTGGCCCTACGGCGTACCAGGTGTGTGGTCCTCGGATGTGTCGTCCATGACCGTCTCGGGCCAGTTCTCGCGCAGGTATCGGAGGAGGGGGGCGCTGGCTCCGAGCTCGGTCAGTCGAGTTGTGCTCGTGGGTGGTGGTGCCGGGGTCCATGTCGGATCGGCCATGCCCTGGGGCCAGTTCGGGTGGTGGATGGCTGCGTGTCCCAGGGCGACGATGTCTGCACCCTGTGTCAGAGCGAACTTCGCGTCCTGCGGGCTCCATAGCTTTCCCGCGACGACGAGACGGAGCTCGGAGGGGATCGCGGCCCGGATGAGGCGGAGGGGGTGGGTATACGGGGGCTCGGCCGATGTGGCGAGCGCGTTGCGCAGTGACAGGTGCAGGTAGTCGATCCCGTCCTGCGCGATCCAGCCTGCGATGGTCGCCGTCTCTTGGGGAGTGATACCTCGCCGTGGGTCCTCTGCGGAGAGCCGAACGCCGACGGCGAAGTTGGATCCGACCGCGGACCGGACGGTCTGTACGAGCGATCGCAAGAAGCTGGCCCGGGCGTTCAAGTCTCCGCCCCACTGGTCTGTGCGGGTGTTCTCCGTCGGGCTGATGAACTGTGCGGGGAGGTAGCCGTGTGCGGCATGGATCTCGATTCCCTGCAGGCCTGCTGCCTGTACGCGGAGCGCTGCGAAGCGGTGCGCGTCGATGAGGTGCTCGATGTCGCGGTCTGTCGCTGACCGCCAGCTGCTTCCTGCTGATGCAGAGATTCCTTGTGTGTGCGCGATCTCGGGAGTGAAGCGAGAACCGCCGTGGATGAGCTGCACGATGCCGGGTGTGCTTGTCGGGGCCAGGGCTGTGGCGAGCCGTGCAAGCGGCGCGATGTGGTCGTCGGAGTAGACGCCAGCCTGTCCCTCCCAGACTCTGCCCTCTGGCGAGACCGCGTAGCCGCCGGTGATGATGGTGCCGAAGCCGCCTACGGCTCGGCGAGCGAGCCAGGCGATCTCGACGTCGCTAAGCCTTCCGTCGGAGTGGCTCTGCTTGTTGGTCATCGGGGCCAGTGCAATGCGGTTGGCCGATCGGAACGCGCCCCAAGAGATGGGCGCTGCGAGGTCTGTCATAGTGCGGTTGTTCTCCTGGAGTTCGTCAGGGTTGGGCAGGCTTGGGCGCACCCGGCCGGGGTGCGCGCACACCTAACCCCAGGGGTGCGTGGCTCGCCGTGCGCTTGGAACTCGCTGTCGGCGTGAGCGGATTGTGAGCCCGCCCTCGATATGGCTACGGGCCTTCGCGCGGTTCTGCTGTTGTCGTGGCGGTTTCGCGGTGGGTGACTGACCAGCTCGCGAGCATGGTCAGTGCGTCGGCGGTGGTGCTGGTGGGGGGTGCGCTGTAGGCGATGAGTTGGAGGCCGGGGCTTGAGGCGAGAGCCATCGCCTCGTAGTTGAGGTCGAGGTCACCGACGACCGGGTGGGTAATGCTCTTGATCCCGGTGCTGTGCTGTCGGACGTCGTGTGATGCCCAGAGGGCTCGGAAAGTCTCGTTCTTGACCGAGAGCTCGCCCACGAGGTCGCTGAGGACGCGGTCGTGGGGGGACCGTCCTGCTTCAGAGCGCAGGAGCGCGACGGTCTGCGCGGCGGCCTCGTCCCAGTCGCGGTAGAAGTCCAGGGCCCGGGGTTCGAGGAAGACGAAACGGCCGAAGTTTGCGGGGCGCTGGGGCTGGACGTAGAGCTCGGAGAACACTGCTCGGCCGAGTGCGTTGGTGGCGAGCAGGTCGAGCCGGCCGTTCTGGACGAACGCCGGGACGTCTCGCATGGCGTCCAGGAGCTGTTGGACGGACTGCGGGACCTTCTCCGCGCGTGACGGGCCGCGCCTGCGGCGGGGGTGTGCGCCGTCGTTCGCGGCTCGCACGAGGTCATAGAGGTGGCTACGTTCAGCATCGTCGAGGTCGAGGGCCCGGCTGATGCCGTCGAGGACCGACTCTGAGACTCCCTTGGCGTTCCCGCGCTCGAGGCGGACGTAGTACTCCACGCTCATCCCGGCCAACAGCGCCACCTCTTCGCGGCGCAACCCCGGAACACGGCGCCGACCGCCGAAATCGGGGAGCCCGGCCTCGGCGGGCGTGCGCCGGGCGCGCCTGGACGTCAGGAACTCGCGGATGTCGGCGGAGGTGTCCATGCACCGAACCTACGACAGGAATCCGCGCCTAGGGGGGTACTGCCATTAACCGTATAGGTGGGGTCTGCCTGGCCCCCAGGAGATGTTCTTGACTGGATCTCATCACACCACCGAGACCGGCGAACAAGGCCGATCCGCACCCTGGAGGAGATCACATGAGCACGCAGAGTTCCGTCTGGTTCATCACCGGTGCCGGCCGCGGCATGGGTATCGACATCGCCCAGGCTGCCCTGGCCGCTGGGCATTCTGTAGTGGCCACCGGGCGCGACGCGAGCCGTGTGCTCGCCGCGATCGGCGAGCACGAGAACCTGCTGACCGTCTCGCTCGACATCACCGACCCAGCCGCGGCTGAGGCCGCCACGGCAGCAGCGGTCGAGCGCTTCGGGCGCATCGATGTGCTGGTCAACAACGCCGGCAACTTCTACGCCGGGTACTTCGAGAACATCAGCGACGCCCAGTTGCGCGCTCAGATGGAGACCAACTTCTTCGGTCCCCTCAACGTCACCCGCGCCGTGCTGCCTGTCATGCGCCGCCAGCGCTCAGGCCAGGTCATCACCGTCACCTCGATGGCTGGCCTCATCGGCCAGGAGTTCTGCGCTGCCTACGCCGCCTCGAAGTTCGCCCTCGAGGGCTGGATGGAGTCGCTGCGCTTCGACCTTGAGCCCTTCGGCATCAAGACGATGGCCGTCGAGCCCGGCTTCTTCCGCACCGAGCTCCTGGTCGAGGGCTCATCGACCATCTGGCCCGAGCTCGAGATCGAGGACTACGCCGAGCGCACCGCCACGACCATCGAGGCCTGGAAGGCCATGAACGGCCAGCAGGGCGGCGACCCCAAGAAGCTCGCCCAGGCTCTCGTGATCCTCTCCGACTCCGGCGACCTGCCGCTGCGCTTCATCGCCGGCGCCGACGGCATGGCCAGCGAGGAGCAGAACCTCGCCACCATCCAGTCCCAGATCGACGCCCACCGCGAGCTCTCGGCATCCCTCACCTACGACGCCTGAGCGCCCCTGCTGGTCGCGTCCAACCCCGCGGCGGGCGCGACCAGCACCCCGCACTGACGCCTGCCCTCGGACGTCGCCGACGGCGTTGCGTTCATGGTCACCCGATCCAGCCGCACATCGATCGGCGAGCTGTGGATCGTACCCACCGACCAGGCCTGATCACACGCCCCTTCGGACGCCCCACCCGTGGCGACAGGACCCACCACGACCTCACACGACTGAGAGAAGTCCCCTGATGAAGAATGCACACCTGGCAGACCTCGAGGTCTCCCGAATCGGTCTGGGTGCCATGACCATGGCCGGTACCTACACCTCCGAGGGCGCCTTGGATGATGCCGAGTCGATCCGCACCATCCACCGCGCCCTCGATCTCGGCGTTACGCACATCGACACGGCCGAGATCTACGGGCCGTTCCTCAGCGAGGAGATCGTCGGCCGTGCGATCGCCGGCCGTCGCGACGAGGTCGTCCTCGCCACGAAGTTCGGCCTGTTCTCCCATGCGGCAGGTGGGCGCAATGCAAACAGCAGCCCGCAGAACATCCGTATCGCCGTCGAAGGCTCCCTCCAGCGTCTTGGCACTGATCACATCGACCTGTACTACCAGCACCGCGTCGACCGCAGCACCCCGATCGAAGAGACCGCAGGCGCCGTCGCCGAGCTGATCGCCGAAGGTAAGGTCCTGCACTTCGGGCTCTCGGAGGCTTCACCGGAAACCATCCGCCGCGCCCACGCCATTCAGCCCGTCACTGCACTGCAGACCGAGTACTCCCTCTGGACCCGTGACGTGGAGGCCGAGATCCTCCCTCTCTTGCGCGAGCTCAGCATCGGCCTGGTGCCCTACTCCCCGCTCGGCCACGGCCTGCTCACCGGCCAGATCCGCACTGTCGACGACTTCGCCGATGACGACTGGCGCAAGACCAACCCGCGATTCACCGGGGAGAACTTCCGCCGCAACCTCGCTCTCGTCGATGAGGTGAAGGCCATCGGTGCTGAGATCGACGCGACGCCCGCGCAGACCGCACTGGCATGGCTGCTCACCCGCGGCGAGGACATCGCCCCCATCCCGGGAACTCGCCGCGTGAACCGCGTCGAGGAGAACACCGCAGCCGACAGCATCGAACTCACCACCGACCAGATCCACCGCCTCGACACCCTGCAGCCCGCCGCTGGCGCACGACACGACGACGCCAACATGGCCTCGATCGACCTCTGACCACCGCACCACCCGAGAGAGAGACACCATGACCGCCTGGACCACAGACCAGCTCCGCACGATCATCGAACACGAAGACCTCTTCGTCTCCCCGTTCCGCGAAGACGGGGTCACCTACGGCACCCCCACCCAGACCTGGGCCCTGGTCGTGGACGGCAAGGTCTACGTCCGCGCAGCCAACGGCAAAGACTCACGCTGGTACCAGGCCGCGATCACTCAGAAGGCCGGGCGCGTGCGCGTGGACGGCGTCGACTACGAGGTCACCTTCGAAGACGCCGGCAGCGACGACGAGGCCGCGATCGACGCTGCCTACGAGGCCAAGTACGGCAGCGCCGAAGAGAGCTTCGCCGTGCCGATCATGCAGGGCGAAGGCCCCAAGGGCGCTTCAGTCCGCGTCTCGCCCCGCTGACCAGCCCGCAGCACCACCACAGCGCTGGCGCTGGGACCACGACACGGAGGCTGTCGGTCTCAGCAGCCGGGGCACCGCTCGGCGCATCCGAGCACCGTGTGCCGTTCCGAAGCGCGAGGAATACTGAAGGTCTCGAATATCGGATCCCGCCAGGTGCGCGGCCCGACGTCCCGGTCGAGGAAGCCCAGCCGCCGACGCGACCGCCCGTCGACGGGGACTGAGACAGCTCAGGTGTTCAAGGTAGGCAACGAAGCCAAGTCAGGTGTTCAAAGTCTGGCCTCAACCAAGTCCGCTCCGCCCGCGGCAGCCGCCTCACACGCGCCCAACGCTCCCGGATGCGATGAGGTTCGGTCGCGTCGCTCAGCCTTGGTCCTCGTGGGTTGCTGGGCGTCGCCAAGCGCTACGATCCCCCTGACGACGCCCCGGCTGCTCCCCCTGCCTGCCGGGGCGTCGTCGCGTCCCGGGACGGGCGGGGATCGCTCGTCTACTCGCGTTCGGTCTGCGGGCCTCGCGCGCCGCCTCGGTGCGGGGTTGGCCGGGTGCTGGTGCCGAAGCTCGTGGCGCTGCGGGTGCGCGCGGTGATGAGGCTGTGGTCGACGAGGTCTCCCCCGCGTTGGAAGCGTCCCTTGTCGGTCTCCACGCGCATGGGCGTGTTCTCGGCCTCTGTCCAGAAGCGGCGGTAGCGGACTACGGCCGGGCACGAGGTGGCGAGGGCGGCCGCGGACTCCTGGGAGCGGGAGCGCCCGTCGGGGCCGTTGAAGACGTCGCGGGCGTAGATGCTCGGGACCCAGCGGCCGCCGAGCCCGTCGCCGGTCACGACGGCGCCCTCGTAGGACTGGCGCCAGCGCTGGGCGATGCGGGCCTGGGAGAGCTCGTAGGGCACCTCGACGTCCACGACCTCGACCTCGTACCCCACGGCCGCCAACTTCTCACCGAGCTCGACCGCGGGTGCCGGCTTGGACAGCACGGAGTCGATCACAACGTTGGTCCCCTCTCGCAGGGCCTCGTCGCGCAGCACGCGCGCCAGGTGCGAGGACTCCTCGTGCACGAGGGCAGCGAGGTCGAGGGGGAAGAACGGCTCGCCGGCTTCCTCGCGCTCACGCACGCCGTCGGGCTTGAGGAAGTTCTCATAGCTGCCGTCGGCCAGGGCCTCGCGCAGCGGCTTCGGGCGAGCCCGCTCGACCCAACCCAAGCGCACACGGCGCTGCTGACGATCGCTCGTCTACCCGCGTTCGGTCTGGGGCCTCGCGCGGCACCTCGGTGCGGTACCCGACGGGTGCTGGCGCTGAAGCTCGAGACGCTGCGGGTGGGGGCGGCGATGAGGCAGTGGTCAGCGAGGTCTCCCCCTCGCAGGAAGCGTCCCTTGTCGGCCACGCGCATGGGCACGTTTCTCGGCCTCGGTACAGAAGTGGCGGTAGCGAACCACGGCCGGGCACGAGGCAGCGGTCAGGCATCATCTTTCGGTGGATCAGCCTGTTCGACGATGTCCTGCAGTACGCCGAGAACGTCCGGGGCGGTGTGCACGCCTTCGATGTAGTAATTCGCTGTAACAGCTTCGGTGTTCCCCAGGACAGCGGCGGCGGTGGCGACCTCGTACCCACCCGCCCGGAGGGCGGTGGCGACGGTGGCTCGCAGCGTGTGCGGGTGCAGCGACCTCGGGTCGATCCCAGCTGCTTCGAGCGCTTGCTTCAGGTAGCGTCGTGCGTTCTGAGTCTGCCAGTGGGTACCGACTCTGGTCCTGAACACTGGGTCATCCGGGTCGGCGTTGTCGGGCCGCAGAAGCCGTAGCGATTCGACGGTGAACGGCGGAACGGTGATGCTGCGCATTCCGCGCTCGGACTTCGTGACCTCCTGGCGAACCGACTGGTAGCCAACCTGTACCATGGTCGCCACCACCGTCACTGTCGACCGCTCCCCCGGCCCTGTCGCAAGGTGCACGTTCCCCCACCGCAATGCGAGTGCCTCCCCGATTCGCATCCCGGATCCAAGGAGCAGATCGACCAGCACGGCCAGATTGAGGGACGGGGCGGGCCCGAGACGCCTCGCCGAGTCAGCACGCCATCGGCGCGCGGCGTCCCGGAGAGCGTGGATCTCGTCCGTGGACAACGCCCGGGGCTGGCTCCTTCTCTTGGGTGGGACAGTGGTTCGCTCGGCAACGTTCACACCCTCGATCGCACCCATGCGGATCGCGTAGTCCAGGATCCGCTTGACGAGGGACCTGCACTTGCGGCGCTTGTCATTCAGGGAATGTTCCGCACCGTCGGCACCACGGATGGACGCCAACCACTGTTCCAGCAGCGGAGTGGTCAGGTCACGCAACCTGAGTTGCCCGATGACGGGCACCACGTCGACACGCAGCAGCCGTAGGTCCTGCTCCACTGTCTGAACCCGCACCCGTCCACCAGGGGCGTGAGCCTCCTCCATGCGCAAGGTGACCCACAGGCGGGCCACCGTCTCGAACAATGTGTTCGCAGTCAGGTCTGTGACGCTGTCCGCGCGTCCGCTGTTGGAGTAGAACTTCCTCGCCCACGCGGTGATCGCGGTGGCCGGCGAGTCTTCGGTTACCTGGATGCGACGCACTATCCCGTCGCCATCGCTTCCACGGGCATCGACCCTCCAGCGCCCGTTCGCGGTCTTCTTCGGGACCAGGGCGCCGTGCGTGCCGGGTAAACGCTGAGGTCTTCCACCATTGTGCATCATGACGACCGCCGGATCAGGTCCAGCGGTCGATCGCCGCCAGACATCGAAACGAATGTGGGCTCCATCGTGGCCGAGTACGACCATGTCTGGCCGTCGTCCTGCCGGTACCGCAACCTACTCCCGACACGTGGAGCACGCGGACTCGCCCTGGATGCGTGGAAGGGGTGGCTGGCACGGCGGGCCGAGCCCTGGTGGGCGGCGAGGTCGCTCACGGTCAACAGACGGTTGCTACGGGCCATGCCGTCTCTATGCGGCGGCCCGATGGCTCCCATCACCGCGTGTCGCCACGAGCGAGCGCAGGGACCGTCGGCCTCGCACTGGATGCCGCACCGTGCGGAGAGCCGCACGTCCAAGTTTGTGGAGACGTCGCCGCCGTCCTAGCACTGCTATGACGTGACGCCATGTGCCATTTGTGGAAGCTTCCAACGACGAAGCCCAGGTCGGGAGGTGAAAAACACCTCCTGACCTGGGCTTTTGGTCGGGCTGACAGGATTTGAACCTGCGACCCCTTGACCCCCAGTCAAGTGCGCTACCAAGCTGCGCCACAGCCCGTGAGCCCCGGAGGGCTTCACCAGCCCTTCAGGGCCGAGAGAAACAATACCCCACTTTGGGCGCACTCCGTGCATCGTCGCTGGTGAGTGGCCTGGATCACGCGTTCCCGGTCGGCTCCCCCGGCCCGTACAGCCGGTTCCGAGCCGCCGCCCAGCGCGCCGACAGCAGGCTCTCAGCGACCGGTCGGTCCGCACCCAGCGCGGATTCCGCCCCGCGCGTCAGCCGCGACCGGTCCCCCTGCTCCCAAGGAGCACCTCTGAGCGCCCCGCAACGCCCAGGAGGGCCGCGCGCGCCTTCCGGCACGCACGGCCCTCCCGTGGATCGCTCGACGCCTCACGCGCCCGGCAGGAGCCCCGCCGGGGCCCCGCGGGTCGACGTCAGCGCTTGCGCTTCTCGCGCACGCGCACCGAGATCTCGATGGGCGTGCCGTCGAACCCGAAGGTCTCGCGCAGACGACGCTCGATGAAGCGGCGGTAGCCGGCCTCGAGGAAGCCCGTCGCGAAGATCACGAAGCGCGGCGGGCGCGTGGAGGCCTGGGTCGCGAACAGGATGCGCGGCTGCTTGCCGCCACGCAGCGGGTGCGGGTGGGCTGCGACGAGCTCGCCCAGGAACGCGTTGAGACGTCCCGTGGGGATGCGCTTGTCCCAGGACTCGAGCGAGCGCTCGAGCGCGGGCACCAGGCGGTCGGTGTGCCAGCCGGTGCGGGCCGACACGTTGACGCGCGGTGCCCACTGGACCTGGACGAGGTCCTGCTCGATCTCGCGCTCGAGGAACGGACGACGGTCCTCGTCCATGAGGTCCCACTTGTTGTACGCGATGACGAGCGCACGGCCCGCGTCGACGACCTGGGAGATGACGCGCGTGTCCTGCTCGGTGAGCGGCACCGACGCGTCCACGAGCACGACCGCGATCTCGGCCTTCTCGATCGCGGCCTGGGTGCGCAGCGAGGCGTAGAAGTCGGCGCCCTTGGTCTGGTGCACGCGGCGACGGATGCCCGCGGTGTCGACGAACCACCACGGGATGCCCTTGAGGAGCACGAGCTCGTCGACCGGGTCGCGCGTGGTGCCGGCGACCGAGTCGACGACCACGCGGTCCGAGCCCGCGACCTTGTTCAGCAGCGAGGACTTGCCCACGTTGGGGCGCCCGACGAGCGCGACGCGGCGCGGGCCCGAGGGCAGGACGACCGCGTGCTCGGACACGAGCGGCAGGGCCTTCATGGCGGCGTCGAGCAGGTCGCCCGTGCCACGGCCGTGCAGGGCCGAGACGGGGTGGGGCTCGCCGAGCCCCAGGCTCCACAGCTCGGTCGCGTCGGACTCGCCGCGTGCGCCGTCGACCTTATTGGCGCACAGCACCACGGGCTTGCCGGACTTGCGGAGCAGGCGCACGACACGCTCGTCCGTGGCCGTGGGGCCCACGGTCGCGTCGACGACGAACACGACGGCGTCCGAGAGCGCGATCGCGACCTCGGCCTGCTCGGCGACGCGCGCCTCGATGCCGGCAACGTCGACCTCCCAGCCGCCCGTGTCGACGAGCGTGAACTGGCGCCCGGCCCACTCGGCCGGGTAGGAGACGCGGTCGCGCGTGACGCCGGGCTTGTCCTCGGTCACGGCCTCGCGGCGGCCGAGGATGCGGTTGACGAGCGTGGACTTGCCCACGTTGGGGCGTCCGACGATCGCGAGGACGGGCAGGGGCGCCGGAGGGGCTTCGCCGTCCAGGTCCTCGCCGTCCGCGGACAGGAGCGCGAGGTCCTCGTCGGCGAGCTCGTAGTCCGCGAGGCCGGCGCGCAGCGAGCGCTCGCGGCTGTCGTCGTCCTGCTCGTCGTCCTCGGAGGGGACGTAGGGGTCGGTCGAGTCTTCAGGCTGCCCGACGACGTCGCTCGCCTGGTCGATCGTCTCACCGGGGGTCTGCGACACCTCGTCGAGGGATGCCTGGGCATCGGGCTGTGCGTGGTCGGGTGTGGTCATGGGGACCATTCTCCCAGCAACCGGGCAGTTCTCCGAACGAGGAGCCCGTGCGACACGCCCGGAGTGCACGACGTCACGCGGACGGGGCGTCTCAGCGTCCGGGGCGCTCGGGCCCGTCGACCGGCAGCGCGATGCCCGAGCGGTCCACGGCGGACGTCACGAGCGTCGCGAGAGCCGACCGGATCTGCTCGTTCGCGGCGTCCATGGCCGCCTTGCCGCGCACGCCGTCGGGCTTCTCGACGACGACGGGCGCACCGAACTCGACGTACAGGCGGCGGCGGAACCCCGGGATCCGGCTCAGCCGGTCTCCCGTGCGGCGCGTGCCCAGCACCGCGACGGGCACGACGGGCGCGTGGCCGTTGAGCGCGAGCCAGGCCACGCCCGCGCGCGCCGAGGTCGCGTCGCCGCGCCCGCGGTTGCCCTCGGGGAACACACCCACTCCCCCGTCGCGGCGCAGGACCGCGAGCGCCGTCACGAGGGCCGCGCGCCCGCCGGTCCGGTCGACGGGGATCTGTCCGGCCGCGCGCAGGATCCAGCCCACGGGCCCGACGAACATCTCCTCCTTGACCAGGACGTGCAGGGGCCGGGGCGCGACGCCCAGCACGAGCGGCCCGTCGACGAGGCCCGTGTGGTTGGCCGCGAGGAGCACGGGTCCGGTGGTCGGGACGCGGTCCGCCCCGACCACCCGGGTGTTCCAGATCACGCGCGCGAGGAAGCGCCCCACCCAGCGGGACCAGGCGGGCCCGGCGGGAGAGGGGACGTGCGGGGTGCTCACCGAGCGGGCCCCTCGCCCCCCGTGACGGCGTCGGGCCTCGTCGCGGCGGGAGCCATGACCTGCTCGACGACGTCGAGCACGGCCTGGATCGTCTGCTCGAAGTCGAGGTCGGACGAGTCGACCGTGACGACGCCGTCGGCGGCGACGTGGAACTGCGAGACGGTCGAGTCGTCGCGGTCGCGGCGCAGGACCTGGTCCCTGGTCGCCTCGACGGCGGCCGCGTCGGCGGCGCCGTGGACCTCGAGCGAGCGGCGCGCCAGGCGCGCCTCCTCGCTCGCGGTCAGGAGGATGCGGACGTCTGCGTCGGGGGCCACGACGGTCGTGATGTCGCGCCCCTCGGCCACGATGCCGCGCCCGCCCGAGAACGACGTGTCGGCCGCATCGGCCGAGGACGCCGACGACTCCGCGGCGATGATCGCGCGCTGCAGGCGACGCAGCTCGGCGCGCACCGCGAGGTTGGTCGCGACCGCGCTCACGGCCGTCGAGATCTCGGTGGTCCGGATCGCCTCGCCCACGTCGGTCCCGTCGACGTGCACGCTCGGCGCGGCGGGGTCGATCCCCATGACGAGCGGCATGACGTCGACGGCCGCGGCCACGGCGGCCTGGTCGGCCAGGTCGACGCGTTCCTCGAGGCACCACCAGGTCGCCGCGCGGTACATCGCACCGGTGTCCAGGTAGGCGGTACCGAGGCGGCGAGCGACGGCGCGCGAGACGCTCGACTTGCCCGATCCCGAGGGGCCGTCGATCGCGACGACCAGCCCGCGGGCGGCGGCGGTGGCCTGCGGCTCCCCGCTCACTGCGCCAGGTCCTTGCGCAGCGACGTGGCCCCGTGCAGGTATACGTGCTGGACGTCGGCCCGGGGCACGTCGAGCTCCGCGTGGGCCATGAGGCGCACGACGCGGGGCAGCGCCCCGGGCACGCCGATCTCCACGGCGCACATGAGGGGCACGTCGCCGAGCCCCATCTCGCGCGCCGCCGCGGCCGGGAAGTCGGCCACGAGGTCCGGCGTGCAGGTGAAGAAGATCGAGATGAGCGACGCGGTGTCGACCTCGTTGGCGTCGAGGACGGCCTGGACGAGCTCGCGCGTGCGCTCGAAGAGGTGCTCACGCTCGTCGACGTCGAGCTGCGTGGCGCCCCGGATGGCCCGGACGGGCATGGGTACTCCTTCGTACGGGAGGGTCGGGTCGGGAGTCCGCCGTCCCGGGCTCGCGCGGTGACGCGGCGCCCGGGACGGCGGGGAGGCGTGCTAGAGGCCGACCTCGCTCATGAGGGTGCCGAGCTCGGTGCGGCCCAGGACGCGCGTCGCGCCGGGGCGCAGGTTGCCCAGGTGGATCGACCCGATGCGGGTGCGCACGAGCCGGGTCACGGGGTGACCGATCTCCTCGAACATGCGGCGCACGATGCGGTGACGCCCCTCGTGCAGGACGACCTCGACCATGCTGGCCTGCGGGGTCGTGTCGACCACGCGGTAGCGGTCGACCTTGGCCGGGCCGTCCTCGAGCTCGATGCCGTGGAGCAGCTTGTTCGCGACGTTGCCCGCGACACGGCCCTCGACCGACACGAGATAGGTCTTGGAGACCTCGTACTTGGGGTGCGAGAGCCGGTTGGCGAGCTCGCCGTCGTTCGTCAGGAGTAGCAGGCCCTCGCTGTCGGCATCGAGACGCCCGACGTGGAACAGGCGCTCGGGGCGCGTCGCGACGAACTGCGTGAGCGCGGGGCGCCCCTCGGGGTCGTGCATCGTGGAGACGACGCCCAGCGGCTTGTTGAGCGCGATCGTCACGAGCGACTGGTCGAGCTGGATGCGCATGCCGTCGACGTGGATGACCGCGGACTCGGGGTCGACGCGGACGCCGAGCTCGCGCACCAGGACGCCGTCGACCTCGACGCGGCCCGCGGCGATCAGGTCCTCGCACGCGCGGCGCGAGCCCAGGCCTGCGGTCGCGAGGACCTTCTGGAGGCGCACGCCGTCGGCGACGTGCACGTCGCGCTGGGGGCCCTTGGGCGCGACCGGGCGGCGCGGGGGCTTGCTCTTGCCCGCCTGCGCGTCACCGGCCCACCCGCGGCCCGCCCCGGTGCGGGGGGCCGAGGACCGCTGACCTCCCGACCGCCCACCGCCCGGTCGACCGGTGCCCGAGGTGTTCTCGGACCGCTGTCCTCGGGCGGCCGGACGGCCACCCTCGCGTGCGCTGCTCATGATGTTCCTTCGTCGTTCGTGCTGGGTCGAGCGTCGTCGGGCAGGGCCGGCGACCGCGGCTGTGCGCGGTCGCTCCCACCCTCGGACGCTCCGAGTGTGCTGTCGGCGGCGTCGAGGATGGAGTCGACGTCCGGCAGGTGCGGCGCGAGGGCGGGGAGCTCGTCGAGGGACGAGAAGCCCATGCGCTCCATGAAGTATCCCGTGGTTCCGTACAGGACCGCACCCGTCGAGGGATCCTGGCCGACCTCCGCGACGAGCCCGCGGGTCGTCAGCGTCCGTACGACGCCGTCCACGTTCACGCCGCGCACGGCCGAGATCTGGCCGCGCGTGACCGGTTGACGGTACGCGATGACGGCGAGGGTCTCCAAAGCGGCCTGCGTCAGGCGCGCGGTCTGGCCCTCGAGCAGGAAGCGCCCGACGACGTCGGCGAACACGGGCGCCGAGTAGACGCGCCACCCGCCGCCCGCCTGGCGCAGCTCGAACCCGCGGGGGCGACCGCCGAGCTCGCCGCGGTACTCGGCCGACAGCTCGGCGAGCAGGTCCTCGACCTCGCGCTGCGGGAGCCCGAGCGCCGTGGCGAGCTGCACCGCGGGGATCGGCTCGTCGGCGACCATGAGGACGGCCTCGAGGGCCGCGAGTGCCCCGCCCGGGACGTGGGCCAGGTCGAGCGTCGTCTCGTCGGCCTCCGTGCCGGGGACCGCGGCGCTCCCCGTCGGGGAGCCCGGTCCCGCCTGGTCGTCGTCCTGGTCGCCCGAGGGGGCGGCCGGACTGTCGACGGTGCTGTACGTCATGCTCTCCTCGCTCATGCTCCGGTCCGGTCCTGCCCTGGCTCCGCCCCGTCGTGGGGCGGCTGGGCATCATCACCGCTGTCGTGGGTCGGGCGAACGGCACCGACGGCGCCGTCCTCCCCGACAAGTTCGTCGAGCTCGTCGAACTCGCCGCCCACGTCGTCGAGCACGGCGTCGAGAGATCCGCTGCTGGCGCCGTCGTCGTCGCCCGTGGCGCCGGTCCACCGGACCGTGAGCTCGCCGAGCGCCTCGACCTGCTCGAACGCGACGAGCCCCTCGCGGAACAGCTCGAGCAGCGCGAGGAAGCGCGCGACGACGACGATCGTCTCGCCCGCGTCGGCGACGAGGGTCCGGAAGGACGCGGCGCCCTCACGCCGCAGGAGCCCGACGACGATCCCCGCCTGCTCGCGCACGCTCACCGCGGGCGCGTGCAGGTGGGTCAACGACACCCCGGGCGGGGGCGCCTTGGGCTCGAGCGCCCTGGCAGCGAGCGCCGCGAGCTGATCGGGCCCGAGCTTCCACACGAGCTCGGGCAGCAGGGCCGCGAGATGGGGCTCGAGCTGGACGACGCGCGGGAAGCGCCGCCCCTCGGTCGCGAGCCGTTCGGCGATGACCGCCGAGACCTGCTTGTACGCGCGGTACTGCAGCAGCCGGGCGAACAGCAGGTCGCGGGCCTCGAGGAGCTCGAGGTCCTCGGCGCTCTCGACGTCCCCCGTGGGCAGCAGTCGCGCGGCCTTGAGGTCCAGGAGCGTCGCGGCCACGAGCAGGAACTCGCTCGCGGTGCCCAGGTCCCAGCCGGGGTGCCCGCCGCGCCCCCGCCGGCGGCGAGTCGAGGCGCCCGCGGGCGCGCCGTCGTCGGGCCCGCGGGGCTCCGAGGCCTGGGCGCGCTCCGCCGCCTCGGCCTCGCGCGCGAGGCGTTCGGCCGTGCGGATGTACGCGATGAACTCGTCCGTCACCTGCGCGAGAGCGATCTCGGTGATGTCGAGCTTGTGCTTGGCGATGAGCGAGAGGAGGAGGTCGAACGGACCCGAGAAGTTCTCGAGGTGCACCTCGAAGGCCGGGTTGCCGTACCGGTCCGTGCTGGGCGGCGCGGGTGCCGGGGGCTCCTGCAGGTGAGCGACCGGGGCGGCTGCCTGCGCGGTGTCAGGCAGCGTCGCCACGGGCGACCAGCTCGCGGGCGAGCTGACGGTATGCCGTCGCCCCCGGGTGGGTCGGGGCGTACACCGTGATGGGCTCGGCAGCCACGGAGGCGTCCGGGAACTTCACGGTGCGCCCGATCACGGTGTGCAGCAGCTTGTCGCCGAAGGCCTCGTGGACGCGGGCCACGACCTCGCGCGAGTGCAGCGTGCGCGAGTCGAACATGGTCGCGAGGATGCCGTCGATCTCGAGGCGCGGGTTGAGCCGGTCGCGCACCTTCTCGATGGTCTCGACGAGCAGCGCCACGCCGCGCAGCGCGAAGAACTCGCACTCGAGCGGGATGAGCACGCCGTGCGCGGCCGTGAGCGCGTTGACCGTGAGCAGGCCCAGCGAGGGCTGGCAGTCGACGAGGATCACGTCGTAGTCGTCGAGCACGGGACGCAGGACCCGCGCCAGGACCGACTCGCGTGCGACCTCGCCCACGAGCTGGACCTCGGCCGCCGACAGGTCGATGTTCGCAGGGAGCACGTCCAGGTTCTCGACGTTCGTGGGGACGATGACCTCGCGGATGTCCGCGCCACGCTCCATGAGCAGGTTGTAGACCGTGCGGTCGAGCTCGTGCGGGTTCACGCCCAGGCCCACCGAGGCGGCGCCCTGCGGGTCGAAGTCCACCAGGAGGACCCGGCGGCCGTACTCGGCCAGCGCGGCCCCCAGGTTGATGGTCGTGGTCGTCTTGCCGACCCCGCCCTTCTGGTTGCACATCGCGATGATGCGTCCGGGGCCGTGCGTGGGGAGCACCTCCGGGACGGGGAAGTCGGGGACCGTGCGCCCCACGGGATCGACCCGCGGGAAGCTGTCGGGCGCGACGTCCGCACCGCCGTCGACGACCCCGGGTCCCGCACCGACGCGCGCGTCGAACGGTTCGGTGGCGTCCTGTGTCTCGCTCGGGGCCTGGCTGCTCACGTCGGCCACGCTACCCCAGCGTCCCCGCGAGGACGCGAGCACGCGCCGGAGTGGCGCGATCCGGCGCGACGTCAGCCGAGCGCGCGCGGGTGCGCCGAGGCGTACACCTCGCGCAGCGTGTCCCGGGTCACGAGCGTGTAGATCTGGGTCGTCGTGACCGAGGCGTGGCCCAGCAGCTCCTGGACCACGCGCACGTCGGCGCCGCCCGCGAGCAGGTGGGTCGCGAACGAGTGCCGCAGGGTGTGCGGCGAGATGCGCTCGGGGTGCTCGAGCCCGGCCCGCTCGGCCGCGGTCCGCAGGACGGCCCACGCGCTCTGGCGGCTCAGCCGGGCACCGCGCGTGTTGAGGAAGACCGCGGGCGTGCCGCGGCCCGTGGCGGCCAGCGCGGGACGTGACCGCACGAGGTAGGCGTCGAGCGCGCGCACCGCGTACGACCCCACGGGCACCACGCGCTCCTTGCCGCCCTTGCCGAACAGGCGCACCGCACCGGTCTCGAGGTCCAGGTCGTCGACATCGAGGCTCACGGCCTCGGAGATGCGGGCCCCCGTGGAGTAGACGAGCTCGAGCAGCGCGCGGTCGCGCAGCGGCGCCGGCCCCTCCCCCGCCCCGGCGGCCTCGAGGATCGCCTCGACCTCGTCGGTGGAGATGGCCTTGGGCAGCCGCTTGCCCTGCGCGGGGGGACGCACCTCGGCCGACGGGTCGGTTCCCGTGTGCCCCTCGAGCGCGCAGAAGCGGTGCCACCCGCGCACCGCGGCCACCGACCGGGCCGTCGACGACGGCGAGAGGAGCGCGGCGCCGTCGGCCCCCGTGCGGACCGTGGTGACGTACTCCGCGACGTCCGCCGCGCTCACCTCGGCCGGCTCGGTGCGGCCGCGCGCCGCGAGGTACGCGGCGTAGCGGGCCAGGTCGCGCCGGTAGGCCGCGACCGTGTTCGGGGAGAGCCCACGCTCGACCGTGAGGTGTGCGAGGTACTCGCGCACGGCGCGCTCGAGGGCGGCAGGCAGGGGCGGAGCGGGAGGCGTGGCCTCCGGGCCGGGGGGACCGTCCGAGGGCCCGACGGCGAGCGCGGGCTCACCGGCGGCGACGCGCGTCATCGCGCGCCGGCCGCTCGTCGGACGGTCATCCCGTGCGTCCCGGCCAGGCCGTCAGAAGGGGAGGAAGACGTCGACCGCGACGGCGACGAACAGCAGGGTCAGGTACGTGATCGAGGCGTGGAACACCTTCATGGCACCGAGCTTGCCCTTGGTCGGGTCGTTGGCCCGGCGCAGCATGGTGATGCACAGGGCCAGGAACCAGGCGCCGAGGCCGATCGCGACCACGCCGTAGACCCACGTCATGGGAGCGAGCCACCACAGCGCGAGCGACGAGGCGATCATCGCCACGGTGTAGCCGATCATCTCGCGCGCGACCTTGCGGTTGTCGGCGACGACCGGGAGCATCGGCACCCCGGCGTTCGCGTAGTCCTTCTTGAACTTGATCGACAGCGGCCAGTAGTGCGGCGGCGTCCAGAAGAAGATCACGAGGAACAGCGCGACCGCGGACCAGCTGAGCGAACCGGTGACCGCCGACCAGCCGATGAAGACCGGCATGCAGCCCGCGATGCCACCCCACACGATGTTCTGGGGCGTGCGGCGCTTGAGGATCATGGTGTAGCCCACGACGTAGATCGCGATGGCCGCGAACGTGAGCCAGGCCGAGGGGGCGTTGACGAGCCACGCGAACCACACGAGCGCGATCACGCCGAGCGCGGTCGCGAAGACCAGTGCGGCACGCGGGGTGATCTCCCCCGTGACGAGCGGTCGCCGCTTGGTGCGGTTCATGAGCTCGTCGATGTCACGGTCGATGTAGCAGTTGAAGACGTTGGCCGACGCGGCGGCCAGCGTGCCGCCCACGAGGGTCTTGACGACGAGCCACAGGTCCGGGAGCCCACCCTGGGCCAGGATCATGGTGGGCAGCGTCGTCACGAGCAGGAGCTCAATGATGCGCGGCTTCGTCAGGGCGACGTACGCGCCGATCGTGCTGCGGACCCGCGCGACGGCATGGCCGTCGGTGGAGACCCGGGCCTGCCCGGCGACCGAGGAGGTCGCGGCAGGGCGAGACGGGATACCCGTCTCGTCGATCGGTGCCTGGCTCGTGGTGTGCACGCGCTTCGGTGTTCCGTTCTGGCGAGGAATGCTGGGGGGGCGTCGTCCGGCAGCCGGTGCGTGTCTGCTCCGACCCGCTGGACATCCGTCCCATGCTACGTCGCCCGCCCTCGCGCCGCTGCCCTGCTCGCCCGAACAAAAGTGTGAGATCCGACCGAAATCCACGAGATGGTCGCGCGACGTGCCCGCTCGGGGCGCACGTATAGGCTGGGCGGAGCAACCGACGGCCTGGTGCCCCGGTGCGACCCGAGGCGACCTGACCTCGCGGTGCGCGCCGTCGCGACCGGCCGGTCCGCCGCTCCGCCCTCGGTCCCCCTGTGAGTCACCGGGTGCGCGCGAAGGAATAGTTCAACGGTTGATCCGAGTTGAATCGACGAAGATCCGGGGCGCAGACTCCGGACGGGAAAGAGGTCCGGTGAACGCGTTCGTTCCTGCCAACCAGCCCCTCGAGTGGTCCCCCCTGGACGACCAGGCTGTCAAGACCATCAAGGCTCTCGCAGCCGACGCCGTCGAGAAGGTCGGCAACGGCCACCCCGGGACGGCGATCTCGCTGGCCCCCGCCGCGTACCTGCTCTTCCAGAAGGTCATGCGCCACGACCCGGCCGACTCGCACTGGGTCGGTCGCGACCGCTTCGTGCTCTCCGCGGGCCACTCGTCGCTGACGATCTACCTCCAGCTCTTCCTCGCCGGCTACGGCCTGGAGATCGAGGACATCGAGGCGCTGCGCACCTGGGGCTCCAAGACCCCCGGCCACCCCGAGTACAAGCACACCAACGGTGTGGAGATCACCACGGGCCCCCTCGGCCAGGGCCTCGCGTCCTCGGTCGGCATGGCCATGGCGGCCCGCCGCGAGCGCGGCCTGCTCGACCCGTCGACCGCGCCGGGCGAGAGCCCGTTCGACCACCACGTCTACGTCATCGCGTCCGACGGCGACCTGCAGGAGGGCGTGACCTCCGAGGCCTCGTCGCTCGCGGGCCACCAGCAGCTCGGCAACCTCATCGTGATCTGGGACGACAACAAGATCTCGATCGAGGACGACACCGACATCGCGTTCACCGAGGACGTCCTCGCGCGCTACGCGGCCTACGGCTGGCACACCCAGAAGGTCGACTGGACCCAGGGCGGCACGGGCTACGCCGAGAACGTCGACGAGCTCGCCGCGGCCGTCGCCGCGGCCCAGGCCGAGACCGGCAAGCCCTCGATCATCGCGCTGCGCACGATCATCGGCTGGCCCTCGCCCACCAAGCAGAACACCGGTGGCATCCACGGCTCGGCCATGGGCGCCGACGAGATCCGCGGCCTCAAGGTCGAGCTCGGCCTGGACCCGGAGAAGTCGTTCGACGTCTCCCCCGAGGTCCTCGCCTACACGCGCGCCGTCGGCGAGCGCGGTGCCGAGCTGCGCGAGCGCTGGGACACCGCGTTCGAGGCCTGGAAGATCGCGAACCCCGAGGGCGACGCCCTCCTCGAGCGCCTCACGGCCCGCGAGCTCCCGGCCGGCTGGACCGAGTCGCTCCCCACGTTCGAGGCCGGCAAGGACGTCGCGACGCGCGCGGCCTCGGGCAAGGTCCTCTCGGCCCTGGCCGACACCCTGCCCGAGCTCTGGGGCGGTTCGGCCGACCTCGCGGGCTCGAACAACACGACCATGGACGGCGAGCCCTCGTTCGTCCCGGCCGAGCACGCGACCAAGAAGTTCCCGGGCCACGAGTACGGCCGCACGCTGCACTTCGGCATCCGTGAGCACGCCATGGGCTCGATCCTCAACGGGATCGTGCTGCACGGCGGCACGCGCGCCTACGGCGGCACGTTCCTCACGTTCTCCGACTACATGCGCCCCGCGGTCCGTCTCGCGGCGCTCATGGAGATCCCGTCGACGTTCGTCTGGACGCACGACTCGATCGGCCTGGGCGAGGACGGCCCCACGCACCAGCCCATCGAGCACTTCGCCGCGCTGCGCGCGATCCCGGGTCTCGACGTCGTCCGCCCCGCGGACGCCAACGAGACCGCGTGGGCCTGGCGCACGATCCTCGAGCACGACGACCGCCCCGCGGGCCTCATCCTGACCCGTCAGAACGTCCCGACGTTCCCGCGCGGCACGGACGGCTTCGCGGACGCCTCGGGCACCGCGAAGGGCGGCTACGTGCTGCTCGACACCGAGGGCACGCCCGACGTGATCCTCATCGGCACGGGCTCCGAGGTCCAGCTCGCGGTCGAGGCGCGCGAGCAGCTCGCCGCCGACGGCATCGCGGCCCGCGTGGTCTCGCTGCCCAGCCGCGAGTGGTTCGACGCGCAGAGCCCCGAGTACCGCGAGAGCGTGCTCCCGGCAGCCGTCAAGGCCCGCGTCTCGGTCGAGGCGGGCATCGCCCAGGGCTGGCGCGACCTGGTCGGCGACGCCGGCCGTTCCGTGAGCCTCGAGCACTACGGCGCGTCCGCGGACTACAAGATCCTCTACCGCGAGTTCGGGATCACGTCCGAAGCCGTCGCCTCGGCCGCCAAGGAGTCCATCGAGGCGGCCCGTACGGGTGCCGCACCGGGTAGCGAGGCCATCCCCTCGGTCGGCGGCACTGGCGACCAGCGCTGACCATCCGTAGATTCCAGGAGGGGGCGGCTCACGTCCGCCCCCTCCTGGGACGTCCGTGAGGACGGCCGCCAGACGACGAGAGGGAGAATCGTGTCCGTGCACCACAGCGCAGCACCAGCACCCGTCCGCGAGCTGTCGGAGGCAGGTGTCTCCATCTGGTTGGACGACCTCTCCCGAGAACGCCTGCGCAGCGGTGGCCTCGCCGACCTGATCGGCTCGCGCGCCGTCGTCGGCGTCACGACGAACCCCACGATCTTCGCGGGCGCGCTCTCGAAGGGCGACGCCTACGACGCGCAGCTCGCCGAGCTGGCCGCGGCCGGCACCGACGTCGAGGCCGCGGTCGAGCGCATCACCACGGACGACGTGCGGGCCGCGGCGGACGTCCTGCGCCCCGTCTACGACGCGACCGACGGCGTCGACGGCCGGGTCTCGATCGAGGTCGACCCCCGCCTGGCGCGCGACGCCGACGCGACCGTCGCGACCGCCGTCCGGCTGTGGCGCACGGTCGACCGCCCCAACGTCCTCATCAAGATCCCCGCCACGGTCGAGGGCCTCGACGCGATCGAGCGCACCCTGGCCCAGGGCATCAGCGTCAACGTGACGCTCATCTTCTCGCTCGAGCGCTACCGCCGGGTCATGGACGCGTTCCTGTCCGGGATCGAGCAGGCGCGCGACGCCGGCCACGACGTGACGCGCATCGCGTCGGTCGCGTCGTTCTTCGTCTCGCGCGTCGACGCGGCGGTCGACACCGCGCTCACCGCGGTCGGCTCCCCCGAGGCGCTCGACCTGCGCGGACGCACCGCGGTCGCCAACGCGCGGCTCGCGTACGAGGCCTACGAGCAGGTCCTCCAGAGCGACCGCTGGCGCGCCCTCGCCGCGACCGGCGCCCACCCCCAGCGCCCCCTGTGGGCCTCGACGGGCGTCAAGAACCCCGAGTACCGCGACACCCTCTACGTCGACGAGCTCATCGCTCCCGACGTGGTCAACACCATGCCCCAGGCGACCCTCGACGCGTTCGCCGACCACGGCGTCGTCCTGGGGAACACCGTCGCGGGCACGTACACGGCCTCGCGCTCGGTCCTCGAGACCGTCGAGTCGTTCGGCGTCTCGCTCGCCGAGGTGACCGAGCGGCTCGAGGTCGAGGGCGTCGAGAAGTTCGAGACCAGCTGGACGGATCTCCTCCAGACCGTCGCGGACGGTCTCGCCCGGGCCGGCGGCGCACCCGCATGACGCGGGCACGCTCCCGGACCGCCGCGGGTGCTGGGGGTGCTGGCGCTGCTGTCGTCGCCACTGCGGCACCGATCATGGACGCCCCGCGACCGCCCCTCGCGTACCACCTAGGCTTCACCTCGGTCCGCAGGACGGACCTTTCGACCATTCCAGCCCACGCCGACGAGAACGGTGACATCAGTTGAGACCGGCAAAGATCAGCGCAGAGCACAACCCGCTGCGCGACCCGCGTGACCTTCGACTCCCCCGCATCGCCGGGCCCAGCGGCCTGGTCATCTTCGGCGTCACGGGCGACCTCGCCCGCAAGAAGCTCATGCCCGCCGTGTACGACCTCGCCAACCGCGGTCTCCTGCCGCCCGGCTTCGCGCTCACGGGCTTCGCCCGCCGCGACTGGGAGGACCAGGACTTCGCCAAGGTCGTGCGCGACGCCGTCGAGCAGTACGCGCGCACCCCGTTCCGCGAGGCCACGTGGAAGCAGCTCGCCGAGGGCATCCGGTTCGTCCAGGGCGAGTTCGACGACGAGCAGGCCTTCGAGCGCCTGCGCACCACGGTCGAGGAGCTCGACAAGGAGCGCGGCACGGGCGGCAACCACGCGTTCTACCTCTCGGTCCCCCCCAGCGCGTTCCCCCTGGTCTGCGAGCAGCTCTCGCGCTCGGGGCTCTCCCGCTCGGGCGAGGACGCATGGCGCCGCGTGGTCATCGAGAAGCCGTTCGGCCACGACCTGACCAGCGCACGCGAGCTCAACGACGTCGTCTCCAAGGTCTTCTCGCCGGACTCGGTCTTCCGCATCGACCACTACCTGGGCAAGGAGACCGTCCAGAACATGCTGGCGCTGCGGTTCGCCAACCAGCTCTACGAGCCCATCTGGAACGCGAACTACGTCGACCACGTCCAGATCACCATGGCCGAGGACATCGGCATCGGTGGCCGCGCGGGGTACTACGACGGGATCGGCGCGGCGCGCGACGTCATCCAGAACCACCTCATCCAGCTCCTCGCGCTCACCGCGATGGAGGAGCCCGTCTCGTTCGACGCCGAGTCGCTGCGCGCCGAGAAGCTCAAGGTGCTCTCTGCCGTGCGTCTTCCGCGCGACCTGGGACGCCACACCTCGCGCGGCCAGTACTCGGCCGGGTGGCAGGGTGGCGAGGAGGTCGTCGGGTACCTCGAGGAGGACGGCATCTCGCCCGAGTCCACGACCGAGACGTTCGCCGCGATCCGCGTCGACATCGACAACCGCCGCTGGGCCGGGGTGCCGTTCTACCTGCGCACGGGCAAGCGCCTGGGCCGACGCGTGACGGAGATCGCGGTCGTCTTCAAGTCGGCGCCGCACCTGCCGTTCGAGTCCTCGGCGACGTCCGAGCTCGGCAAGAACGCGCTCGTGATCCGCGTCCAGCCCGACGAGGGCGTGACGATCCGCTTCGGCGCCAAGGTCCCCGGCACCGCGATGGAGGTCCGCGACGTCACCATGGACTTCGGCTACGGCCACGCCTTCACCGAGTCCTCCCCCGAGGCCTACGAGCGCCTCATCCTCGACGTCCTCCTGGGCGACCCACCGCTCTTCCCGAGCCACGAGGAGGTCGAGCTGTCCTGGAAGATCCTCGACCCGATCACGGCGTTCTGGGAGTCCAAGGGCGCCCCGGAGCCGTACCGCTCCGGCACGTGGGGCCCGGCCTCGGCCGACGACATGATGGCTCGCGACGGACGCACGTGGCGGCGTCCGTGACCGCGACCGCACCGATCTCCCGCCTGCCCCGGATCCCTGCCCGGACCTCGAACTGGAGCACCACCTCATGATCATCGATCTCCCCGAGACGACGACCAATGCGGTCAACAAGCGCCTCGTGAAGCTGCGTGACGAGGGTGGCGCGGTCGCCCTCGGACGTGTCCTGACCCTCGTGGTCCTGGCCGAGGAGGCCGACGTCGAGGACGCGGTCGCCGCGGCCAACGGCGCCTCGCGCGAGCATCCCTGCCGTGTCGTGGTCGTCGCCCCGGCCAACAAGCGCTCGACGGCGCGCCTCGACGCCCAGATCCGTATCGGCGGCGACGCGGGGGCCAGCGAGGTCATCATCCTGCGTCCCTCGGGGCCGCTCGTCGCGCACACCGACACCCTCGTGATGCCGCTCCTGCTCCCCGACGCCCCGATCGTGGCCTGGTGGCCCCGTGAGACGCCCGACAACCCCTCGGCGGACCCGGTCGGCCAGATGGCCCACCGCCGCATCACCGACGCGGTCAACGCAGGCAAGTCGCTCCAGACGCTCCAGCACCTGAGCAAGAGCCACCACCCGGGCGACACCGACCTCGCGTGGACCCGCGTCACGCTGTGGCGCGGGCTCATCGCGGCAGCGCTCGACCAGCCGCCCTACGAGTCCGTGACGGCCGTCGAGGTCGAGGGCGAGGAGCACCACCCCTCGGTCGACATCCTCGCGGCGTGGTTGGCCCAGCAGCTCCGGTGCCCGGTCCGGCTCGTCCGCCGGCGCGGCGTCGAGGGGATCACGAAGGTGACCCTCGAACGCAAGGGCGGCGCCGTCGTGCTGTCCCGGCCCGACGGGCGCATCGTGACCCTGACGCAGCCCGGCCAGCCGGACCGTCGCATCTCGCTGCCGCTGCGCCAGCTCGAGGAGTGCCTCACCGAGGAGCTGCGCCGGCTGGACCCGGACGAGGTCTACGGCGAGGTCCTCACCAAGGGCCTGGCGAGGATCGGCGAATGACGACCGACGTGGAGACCGAGACCCGCGCGCACGGGGCGCGCCTCGTCGTCGTGCACCCCGACGCGGGCGTGCTCGCCGAGGCCGTCGCCTCGCGCCTGCTGACGCGCATCCTCGACATCCAGTCCGTGCGCACCCCCGTCCACGTCGTCCTCACGGGCGGCACGGTCGGGATCCGTTCGCTCGCGGCCGTCGCGGCGCACCCCGTGCGCGACGCGGTCGACTGGACCGGCGTGCACTTCTGGTGGGGCGACGAGCGCTTCCTGCCCACCGGAGACCCCGAGCGCAACGAGACGCAGGCGCGCGAGGCGCTCCTCGACCACCTCCCGACCCTGCCCGCGCAGAACGTGCACGTCATGGCTGCGCCGGGCGAGGGCGTCGGGTCCCCCGAGGAGTCGGCGGCGCTCTACGCCGACGAGCTCTCGCGCTTCACGCCCGACGGCGCCACGCACCTCGCGTTCGACGTCCTCCTGCTGGGCATGGGGCCGGACGGGCACGTCGCGTCGCTCTTCCCGGGCAACGCCGGGCTCGCGGCCCAGGGGGCCACGACGGGAGTCCACGACTCCCCCAAGCCGCCGCCCGAGCGCGTGTCGCTGACGTTCTCCGCCATCCAGGCCGCGCAGGAGGTCTGGGTCGTCGCCGCGGGCGCCGAGAAGGCTCCTGCCGTGGCGTCCGCCCTGGCCGGGGATCCCGTCGAGACCACGCCCGCCGCGGGGGCGATCGGCACGCGGCGCACGCTGTGGCTGGTCGACCTGGCGGCGAGCAGCACCTCGTCCTGAGGTCCGGGACCGTCGGGTGCGGCCCGGCGGTCCCGGACCATCGGAAGGGGGCGACCCGATCGCCCACGCACAGCGGGGCCCGTCCGACGACCGGACGGGCCCCGCTGTGCTGTGCTGCTCATGACGACGTGCACGCCGGACGCCGGACGGGCACCTTCCGGTCACTGCCGGGGCGCGTCGCGCCCACCACCGGACCGGCAGGGCTAGCGGCGGCTACGACGGGCGCGCAGCGCGGCGAGCGCCTCGTCGAGGAGGGCCACGCCGTCCTCGTCGCTGCGGCGCTCCTTCACGTACGCGAGGTGCGTCTTGTAGGGCTCGTTGCGCAGCGCGCTCGGCGGGTTCGCCTGGTCCTGCCCCCCGGGCAGACCGCAGCGCGGGCAGTCCCAGGTCTCCGGAGTGACGATCTCCACCTCGGAGGAGAAGCTGGGGCGCGTCTCGTGCCCGTTGGCACACCAGTAGGAGACCCAGATGCGCGGGGCGACGTCGCCCCGTTCCGTCTCTCCGAGCGGGCCTGCCCCGACGCGAGACCCCTTGATAGCACTGCCACCAGCCACGACTTCACTCCCCCGACTTCCGACCGGACCGTGAGCCGGGCCGGTTCCACTCCCCTGCCGCCGGAGCGGCGAGGGTCAGCTGACCTTCTGGATGAGCCCCAGGAGGATGATCACGACGGTCCAGGTGATCGCGAACGTGATCGTGATGCGGTTCAGGTTGCGCTCGGCCACGCCGGAGCTGCCGGCGCTGCTCGAGATGCCGCCACCGAACATGTCCGAGAGGCCGCCGCCCTTGCCCTTGTGCATGAGCACGAGCAGGGTCAAGAAGCCGCTGGTGATGACCAGCAGGATCTGAAGAATGATGCGCAGCGCGTCCACGAGTACGTCCTTGGCTCTTTGGGTCCACGTCGAGAAGTCGAGAGGGACCGCACGGGTGTCCTGGACCGACCTGCGGGTGCAGGTGCGGCACAGAGGACAAGGGTAGGTGACGAGGGGCCGTTCCGACGAACCGTTCCGCACTGCGGGCCACGTCGCCCGGTCGTGCAGGGAACCGGCGCTCGTCCGCTCGGCTCCGACCACCGCACCAGCGGTGGCCGCGCTGCCGGGGCGCGCGTGCGGCGCGACCCGGCAGCGAGGGGAATCAGGCCCCGGTCTGGTGCGACTGGAAGCGCGCGATCTTCGCGAACTCCTCGGGGTCGAGGCTCGCGCCACCGACCAGTGCACCGTCGACGTCCTGCTCCTTCATGAGCTCGGCGATCGACGAGGACTTGACCGAACCGCCGTACAGGACGCGCACGGCGTCGGCGACCTCGGCCGAGTAGAGCTCGGCGAGGCGGGCACGGATCGCGCCCGCGACCTCCTGAGCGTCCTGCGGGGTGGCGACCTCGCCCGTGCCGATGGCCCAGACGGGCTCGTACGCGATGACGACCTTGGCGGCGTCCTCGGCCGAGAGGCCCTCGAGAGCGCCGTCGACCTGCGCGAGCGTGTACGAGACCTGCTCGCCGGCCTTGCGGATCTCGAGCGCCTCGCCGACGCAGATGATCGGGATCAGGCCGTGGGCCAGCGCGGCCTTCGACTTGGCGTTGACGAGCGCGTCGTCCTCGCCGTGGTACTGGCGGCGCTCCGAGTGGCCGATCGCGACGTAGGTCACGCCCAGCTTGCTCAGGAACACGGGCGAGATCTCGCCCGTGTAGGCGCCCGAGACGTGCTGCGAGACGTCCTGCGCGCCGTAGGTCAGCTCGAGCTTGTCGGCGTCGACGAGCGTCTGCACGCTGCGGAGGTCCGTGAACGGTGCGAGCACCGTGACCTCGACGGCCGAGAAGTCGTGCTTGGCGTCCTTGAGGGCCCAGGCGAGCTTCTGGACCGTGTGGATGGCCTCCTGGTGGTCCAGGTTCATCTTCCAGTTGCCCGCGATGAGCGGGGTACGTGCATCAGTCATGGTGTGTCTACCTTCTGTGAGCCGTGAGGCTGCGGTGGTGGGGGTCAGGCCTCGAGGACTGCGAGCCCCGGGAGGGACTTGCCCTCGAGGAACTCCAGGCTCGCGCCGCCACCGGTCGAGATGTGGCTGAAGCCGGCCTCGTCGAAGCCGAGGATGCGCACGGCTGCGGCGGAGTCGCCACCACCGACGATCGTGAACGCACCGTTCGCGGTCGCGTCGACCAGAGCCTGCGCGACGGCACGCGTGCCGCCCGAGAACGCCTCGAACTCGAAGACGCCCGCGGGGCCGTTCCAGACGACCGTCTTGGCGTCGACGATCTTGCTCGCGAAGAGCTTGGCCGACTCGGGGCCGATGTCCAGGCCGATCTTGCCGTCGGGGATCGCGTCCGCGGGCACGACCTCGTAGGGCGAGTCGGCGGCGAACGAGTCCGCGGCGAGGATGTCGGTCGGCAGGACGATCTCGACGCCCGCCTTCTCTGCGTCCGCGAGGTAGCCCTTGACCGTCTCGATCTGGTCCGTCTCGAGGAGCGAGTTGCCCACCGAGTAGCCCTTGGCCGCGAGGAACGTGAAGACCATGCCGCCACCGATGAGCAGGCGGTCCGCCTTGGTCAGCAGGTTGGCGATGACACCGAGCTTGTCGGAGACCTTCGAGCCGCCGAGCACGACGACGTAGGGGCGCGCGGGGTCCTCGGTCGCCTTCTTCAGGGAGTCGACCTCCTTGAGGACGAGCTCGCCCACTGCGGACGGCAGCACCTTGGCGATGTCGTAGACCGAGGCCTGCTTGCGGTGCACGACGCCGAAGCCGTCGGAGACGTACCCGTCCGCGAGCTCTGCGAGGTCTGCGGCGAGCGCCTCGCGCTCGGCGTCGACCTTCGAGGTCTCGCGAGCGTCGAAGCGGATGTTCTCGAGCAGCGCGACCTCGCCGTCGCCGAGCGCGGCGACCGTGGCGCGGGCGGACTCGCCGACCGTGTCGGCCGCGAGCGTCACCGGGGCGCCGAGGAGCTCACCGAGGCGGGCCGCGACGGGGGCGAGCGAGTACTTGGCGTCCGGCTCACCCTTGGGGCGCCCGAGGTGCGCGGTCACGACGACCTTCGCACCGGCGTCGGTCAGACGCTTGAGCGTGGGGAGCGCGGCGCGGATGCGGCCGTCGTCCGTGATGGTCGTCCCGTCGAGGGGGACGTTGAAGTCCGAGCGGACGAGCACGCGCTTGCCGCGCAGGTCGCCGAGAGAGTCGATGGTCTTCATGAGCACACTCCTGGTCTGAACAGGTCGAAACAGGTCACGTCACACATGACTGCGTCCGCGTGCATGGGCGGCCAACAGGGCCGGCCACGCACGCGGACGCAGAATTCACCTCACGTCACGAAGGACGGAGATCAGAGACGAGCACCCACGTACTGCGTGAGCGAGACGAGCGAGCTGGAGTAGCCCCACTCGTTGTCGTACCAGGCGACGACCTTGACCAGGTCGCCGCTCACCTTGGTGAGCTTCGAGTCGAAGATCGAGGTGTGCGGGTCCGTGACGATGTCCGACGAGACGATGTCGTCGTCGACGTACTTGAGGACGCCCTTGAGCGGGCCCTCGGCAGCAGCCTTGACCGCGGCGTTGACCTCCTCGACCGTGACCTCCTTCGAGGCGGTGAAGGTGAGGTCGGTGGCCGAGCCCGTGATGACGGGGACGCGCATCGCGAAGCCGTCGAGCTTGCCCTTGAGCTCGGGGAGCACGAGAGCGACGGCCTTGGCCGCACCGGTCGAGGTGGGGACGATGTTCTGCGCGGCCGCACGGGCGCGACGCAGGTCCTTGTGGGGGCCGTCCTGCAGGTTCTGGTCACCCGTGTACGCGTGGATCGTGGTCATGAGACCGCGCTCGATGCCGATCGCGTCGTTGAGGGCCTTGGCCATCGGGGCGAGGCAGTTCGTGGTGCACGACGCGTTGGAGATGATGTGCTGCGTCGCGGGGTCGTACTGCTCGTGGTTCACGCCGACGACGAACGTGCCGTCCTCGTTCTTCGCCGGAGCGGAGATGATGACCTTCTTGGCGCCGGCCTCGATGTGGGCCTTCGCCTTGGTGGCGTCGGTGAAGAAGCCGGTCGACTCGATGACGATGTCAGCACCGAGCTCGCCCCAGGGCAGGTTCGCCGGGTCGCGCTCTTCGAGGGCGCGGATGGCCTTGCCGTCGACGATGATGTTGTTCTCGTCGAAGTCGACGCTCAGCGGGAAACGACCCAGGACGGTGTCGTACTTCAGCAGGTGCGCGAGCGTCTTGTTGTCCGTGAGGTCGTTGACACCCACGATCTCGATGTCCGCCCCCGACGCAATGATGGCGCGGAAGAAGTTACGTCCGATACGACCGAAGCCGTTGATACCGACGCGGATGGTCACAATGCCCTCCTCAGGGCGCGCCGGTGTTCCCGACGCACACGGTTGATGCCGAACGATCACGTACTACGGCGTACGTAGGTGGTGAACGGCGAAGTACTCCCCCACTGAATGCCTGACGGCGTGATACCCGGGAACTCGGAGGGCCTCAGCGACAGCTGCGACTCAACGGGGTCCCGAAGACCTCAGTGAAGGAGCACGTCTTTGTCACCTGACATCCCCGAGCCTATACCCAAAGCGCCCCAACACGTGACCTGAGGCCTGATCTGAGACGACCTTGCACGAAGCGTGGGAACGTGATCAAGGCCCGAGACGCACGTCACACCAGCAAGGCGGCAGCGACCGGACCGCGCCCCGGCCTGCCCGCCTCCCTCAGCGCGACGAAGGGCGCGCACCGTGCGGTGCGCGCCCCTCGTCGGCCCGGTGGGCCTGGTGCTCAGACGTCGAGCAGGTCGGGGCTCAGACCCGCCTCGGTGTCGGGGATGCCCAGCTCCGCAGCGCGCTTGTCGGCTGTCGAGAGCAGGCGTCGGATACGGCCCGCCACGGCGTCCTTGGTCAGCGGCGGCACGGCGAGCTGGCCCAGCTCCTCGAGCGACGCCTGCTTGTGCGCGAGGCGCAGCTCGCCGGCCTCGCGCAGGTGGTCTGGCAGGTCGGGTCCGAGGATCTCGAAGGCTCGCTCGACACGGGCCCCGGCCGCGACGGCAGCGCGGGCCGAGCGTCGGAGGTTGGCGTCGTCGAAGTTCGCGAGCCGGTTGGCCGTGCCGCGCACCTCGCGCCGCTGGCGCCGCTCCTCCCAGACGACCACGGTCTCGTGGGCGCCCAGCCGCGTGAGCATCGCGCTGATGGCCTCGCCGTCGCGGATGACCACCCGGTCCACCCCGCGGACCTCGCGCGCCTTGGCGGAGATGCCCAGGCGTCGCGCCGCGCCGACCAGGGCGAGCGCCGCCTCGGGCCCAGGGCACGTGACCTCGAGCGCGGACGAACGACCGGGCTCGGTCAGCGAGCCGTGGGCGAGGAACGCGCCGCGCCACGCGGCCTCGGCCTCGCCGACCCCCGCGGACACCACCTGCGGCGGGAGCCCGCGCACGGGCCGGCCACGGTTGTCGAGCAGGCCCGTCTGACGGGCGAGCGACTCGCCGTCCTTGACGACCCGCACCACGTAGCGGCTCCCCCGACGCAGACCGCCGGCCGAGACCACGATCAGCTCGCTCGTGTGCCCGTACACGTCGCTGATCGTCTGCCGGAGGCGGCGCGCGGCGATCGCCGTGTCCAGCTCGGCCTCGATCACGATGCGACCGGAGATGATGTGCAACCCACCGGAGAATCGCAGCATGGCCGAGACCTCCGCCTTGCGGCAGGAGGTCTTGTCCACCTTGAGTCGCGCGAGCTCGTCCTTCACCTGTGCCGTCAAAGCCATGGCGACATCCTCCCATCAACGAGCAACGATCGTGACCGCACTCCCCCACGAGGGTGGGCCGTCAGTGCGTCGTCGTCCCCACGTCGCCGAGGAAGCCGTCGAAGACGTCCCGCAAGGCCGCGGCGAGGCGCAGCGCGTCGTGCCGCGGGGTCCCGTCGGAACGCCCGACCTGCCGGAGCAGGAGGCGCGCGCCCATGCGCGCCGACTCGTCGGCCAGCAGCCCGATGTCCTCGACCGCGCTCGGGTCGGCGACCACGGCGTCGATCCGCAGCCCGGGCGCGTGCTTGTGCAGAGCCTCCAGGTGGTCGGTCGCCGTGAGCCCGTAGGTCTCGCCCGCGTCGCTCGAGAGGTTGAGCACGACGCAGCGCCGGGCCGCGGTCTCGTGCAGCGCGTGCGCGAGGTCGGGGACGAGCAGATGAGGCATGACCGAGGAGTACCAGGAGCCCGGGCCGAGGATCACCCAGTCCGCCGCCATCACCGCCTCGACGGCCTCGGGGCACGCGGGCGGGTCCGGCGGGACCAGGCGCAGCTGCTCGATCCGCTCGTGCGTCACGGCGACCTGGCTCTGGCCCACGATCGTCGAGAGCCCGTCCCCCGTGCGCACGTCCGCCTCGATGCCGAGCGGCACGGCGGCCATGGGCAGCACCCGGCCGCGGGCGCCGAGCAGCTTGCCGACCCAGTCGAGCCCGGCCACGGGGTCCTCCAGGAGCTCCCAGAGAGCCACGATGAGCAGGTTCCCGACCGCGTGCTGGTCCAGGTCACCGCTCGAGGAGAACCGGTGCTGCAGGACCGCGCTCCAGGTCCGCCCCCACTCGGAGTCGTCGCACAGGGCCGCGAGCGCCATCCGGAGGTCTCCCGGGGGCAGCACGCCGAGCTCGGAGCGGAGCCTCCCGGAGGATCCGCCGTCGTCCGCGACGGTCACGACCGCGGTGATGCGGTCCGTCATGAGCCGCAGCGAGGACAGCGTCGCCGACAGCCCGTGCCCTCCACCGAGCGCCACGACCGCGGGGTTGATGAGCGACACGCCTACTCCTTGCCGAGGTCTCGGGCGGTCACGGTCACGCGCTGGCCCAGCGCCCGGAGCTTCTTGGCGAGCTCCTCCGAGACCGCGACCGAGCGGTGCTTGCCACCCGTGCAGCCGACGGCGATCGTCACGTAGCGCTTCTCCTCGGCGAGGTAGCCGGACAGGACGGGCTCGAGCGCACTCACGTACCGGTCGATGAACTCGAGGGCCCCCGGGCGCGCCAGGACGTAGTCGCGGACGGGCTTGTCGCGGCCCGTCAGGTGGCGGAGCTCGGTGATCCAGTAGGGGTTCGCGAGGAACCGCATGTCGACGACGTGGTCCGCGTCGAGCGGGATCCCGTACTTGAAGCCGAACGAGACGATGTTGATCCGCAGCGCGTCCGGCGTGCCTTCGGCCACGGCTGCGCGGACCTCCCGCGCCAGGTCGTGGACGTTGAGGTCCGAGGTGTCGATGACGACGTCGGCGCGCTCCTCGACGCTCGCGACGAGCCGTCGCTCCTCGGCGATCCCGTCGAGGATCCGGCCCCCGCCCTGGAGGGGGTGGGGACGACGGACCTGCTCGTACCGTCGGACGAGCACCTCGTCCGACGCGTCGAGGAACAGGATCCGGTAGAAGACGCCGGCGTCCCGCAGGTGCTTGAGGACGTCGAGCAGATCGGTGAAGAACCCGCCTCCGCGGACGTCGACGACCGCGGCGATGCGCTGCACGCTCGACCCCGCGCGCGTCATCATGTCGACGAGCGGCACGAGCATCTTGGGCGGCATGTTGTCCACGACGTACCAGTCGAGGTCCTCGAGGACCGCGGCAGCACGCGTGCGCCCTGCCCCGGACATACCGGTGATGACGAGGACCTCGGCGTCCGAGCGCTCGGGCGCGGGGGTGGTCGCCTCGATCGCGGGGATTCCCTGGGGGACGGTCGTCGGCGAGGGTTCGGTGCTCATGCTCCCAGCATGCCAGCCGGTCATGCGGGGACGGCCCCGCTCGTCGCGGGGGGCGCCCCGGGCGTGTCCGATCCGCTCCGTTCCTCGCGCCCGACGGCGTCGCTCGCCGTCCCGGACCGGCTCGCGGTCGTCGCGGTGGTCGGCTGCCCGACGGTCGGTGACCCGCTCTCCCCTTCGGGGGCGGGCGGGGCCGGCTGCGGGTCGGGGCCGAGCGCGGCGACGACGGCTGCGGCCGTCGCGGCCCCCATGCCAGGCACGGTCGCGATCTCCTCGGCGGACGCGGCCCGTAGCCGCTTGAGCGAACCGAAGTGCGTGAGGAGGGACTTCTTGCGCGCGGGCCCGAGGCCGGGCACGTCGTCCAGGACCGAGACGGTCATGGCCTTGCCACGCTTCTTGCGGTGGTAGGAGATCGCGAACCGGTGCGCCTCGTCGCGCACGCGCTGGAGCAGGTAGAGGCCCTCGGAGCTGCGCTGCAGGATCACGGGGTAGTCCTCGCCGGGCAGCCACACCTCCTCGAGGCGCTTCGCGAGCCCGCACAGGGCGACGTCGTCGATCCCGAGCTCGGCGAGCGCCCGGGCGGCGGCCGCGACCTGGGGCGGACCACCGTCGACCACGACGAGGTTGGGCGGGTACGCGAAGCGTGCTGCGCGGCCCGCCGGGGCGTCGGCCCCGACCTCGCCCGACCGGGGGACGTAGCCTGCGGCCACGGCGTCCGCGTCCTGCGCCGTGTCCTCGTCAGCCCCCAGGTCCATCTCCACGTCGCTCGCCTGCGACCGGTCCGCGAGATAGCGCTTGAAGCGGCGCGTGATGACCTCGTGCATCGCGGCCGTGTCGTCGCGCGCTCCCAGGCCCTCGGGCCCACGGATCGCGAAGTGCCGGTACTCGCTCTTGCGCGCGAGCCCGTCCTCGAACACGACCATCGACGCGACCTGGTGGGTTCCCTGCGTCGTGGACACGTCGTAGCACTCGATGCGCAGCGGCGCGGTCTCGAGGCCCAGGGCCTCCTGGATCTCCCGCAGCGCCTGGCTGCGCGTGGTCAGGTCGCCGGCTCGGCGCGTGCGGTGCAGCGCGAGGGCGTGCTCCGCGTTCTTGTGCACCGTGGCGGCGAGCTCGCGCTTGTCCCCGCGCTGGGGCACCCGGACGTCCACCTTGGCGCCGCGGAGCCCCGTGAGCCAGGACACGACCTGCTCGGTGTCCGGAGGAAGGACCGGCACGAGCACCTCGCGGGGCACGACGCTCGACGACGGCGTGGAGGAGTCGCCCAACGACTCGTCGGCCGAGCCGTAGACCTGCTGGAGGAGGTGCTCGACGAGCTCCGCGTCCGTCACGTCCTCGACCTTCTCGACGATCCAGCCGCGCTGACCACGGATGCGCCCGCCGCGGACGTGGAAGACCTGGACCGCGGCCTCGAGCTCGTCGCCGGCCAGGGCGAAGATGTCCGCGTCGGTCGCGTCCCCGAGCACCACGGCGTTCTTCTCCATGGCGCGCTCGAGCGCGATGATGTCGTCGCGCAGGCGTGCCGCCTGCTCGTACTCCATCGCGGCAGCTGCCTCCTTCATCTTCGCCTCGACCCGGCGGATGAACTTGGCCGTGTCGCCGGCCATGAAGTCGCAGAAGTCCTCGGCGAGCGCGTGATGGTCCTCGGGGCTGATGCGTCCCACGCACGGCGCCGAGCACTTGTCGATGTACCCGAGCAGGCACGGGCGCCCGGTCTGCTGGGCCCGCTTGAAGACCCCTGCGGAGCACGTGCGCACCGGGAAGACCCGCAGCAGGAGGTCGAGGGTCTCGCGGATCGCCCAGGCGTGCCCGTAGGGGCCGAAGTACCGCGTCCCGGGGCGCTTGGCGCCGCGCATGACCTGTGCCCGGGGGAACTGCTCGCCCAGCGTCACGGCCAGGTAGGGGTAGGACTTGTCGTCCCGGTACTTGACGTTGAAGCGCGGGTCGAACTCCTTGATCCACGAGTACTCGAGCGCGAGCGCCTCGACCTCGGTCCCGACCACCGTCCACTCGACCGACGCGGCCGTGGTAACCATGGTCTGGGTGCGGTAGTGGAGGTTCGTCAGGTCCTGGAAGTAGCTCCCGAGACGTGCCCGCAGGTTCTTGGCCTTGCCCACGTAGATCACGCGACCGTGCTCGTCGCGGAACCGGTAGACACCGGGCGACGTGGGGATCTCTCCCGGGGCGGGGCGGTACGAGGACGGATCTGCCATGTCCGCCAGCCTAGGTCAGCCCACCCACACCCCGGGTGCCCCGCGACCGGACCCGTCCACCGTGACGCCCGTCACACATGCGACGGCCCGTGGCGCTAGGGTGACCGCATGGGCGCCCTTCACTCCTATGCCGCGACCGTCCGCTGGACCGGCGCAGGCCAGACCGGAACCACGACCTACACCGCGTACAGCCGCGACCACGAGATAGACCTCGCGGGTCGCCCGACGCTCCCGGGGTCCGCCGACCCGGCGTTCCGCGGAGACCCCGGTCGGTACAGCCCCGAGGAGCTGTTCGTCGCGAGCCTCTCGCAGTGCCACATGCTGTGGTTCCTGCACCTCGCCTCGGCCGCGGGGATCGTGGTGCGCGAATACTCGGACGAGGTCACCGGCACCATGCGCGTCGAGTCGGCGGGGGCCGGTCAGTTCACCGACGTCACGCTGCACCCGCACGTCGTCGTCGACGACGGGCCCCAGGTCACCGACGAGGCCGTCGCCGAGGTCCACCGCCGGGCCCACGACCACTGCTTCCTGGCCCGGTCCGTGAACTTCCCGGTGCTGCTCGAACCCGCGCCGCTGCGCACGCACGCAGCCTGACCGCCCGGCTGCGTGAGCGCGACGCCGCGCGTCAGGCGCTCTCGCGTGCGTCGTCGTCGGATGCATCCACCGACGCCTTCACGGCCGCCGAGGACTTCGAGGCCGCGGCCGTTGCTTTGCGCACCGGAGTCTTCCGAGGCGCCTTGGCAGCGGGCGCCTTGGCTGCCGCGGCCTTCTTCGGCAGCGGCGCGACCGGGATCGGGTCCCCCGGGAGCACCTCGGCGAGGAAGCGGCCCGTGTGGCTCGCGGCGACGGCCGCCACCTGCTCGGGCGTGCCCTCGGCGATGACCCGGCCTCCGCCCGATCCGCCCTCAGGACCCATGTCGATGACCCAGTCGGCGTTCTTGATGACGTCCAGGTTGTGCTCGATCACGAGCACCGAGTTGCCCTTGTCCACGAGCGACTGGAGCACCGCGAGGAGCTTGCGGATGTCCTCGAAGTGCAGTCCCGTCGTGGGCTCGTCCAGCACGTAGATGGTGCGGCCCGTCGAGCGCTTCTGCAGCTCGCTGGCCAGCTTGACGCGCTGCGCCTCGCCGCCCGAGAGCGTAGGCGCGGGCTGTCCCAGGCGCACGTACCCCAGACCGACCTCGGAGAGCGTCTTGAGATGCCGCGAGATCGTGGGCACCGCGGCGAAGAACTCCGACGCCTCCTCGATGGGCATGTCGAGGACGTCGGCGACGGTCTTGCCCTTGAAGTGCACCTCGAGCGTCTCGCGGTTGTAGCGGGCACCGTGGCAGACCTCGCACGGGACGTAGACGTCCGGCAGGAAGTTCATCTCGATCTTGATGGTCCCGTCGCCCGAGCACGCCTCGCAGCGCCCGCCCTTGACGTTGAACGAGAACCGGCCGGGTGTGTAACCCCGCACCTTGGCCTCGCTGGTCTCCGCGAAGAGCTTGCGGACGTGGTCCCAGACCCCCGTGTACGTCGCAGGGTTGGACCGCGGCGTGCGCCCGATGGGCCCCTGGTCGACGTGGACCACCTTGTCGAGGTTCTCGAGCCCGGTGATGCGTCGGTGCCGGCCGGCGACCTGCCGTGCCCCGTTGAGCTCGTTCGCGAGCACCGTGTAGAGGATCGAGTTGACGAGCGTGGACTTGCCCGAGCCAGAGACCCCCGTGACCGCGGTCAGCGTGCCGAGCGGGAAGCTCACGTCGATGCCCTCGAGGTTGTGCTCGCGCGCACCGATGACCGTGACCTGACGGCTCTTGTCCACGGGACGACGCGTCGCCGGCAGGGGGATGCTGCGGCGCCCGGCGAGGTAGGCACCCGTGACGGACTCGGGGGCCTCGAGGAGTCCCGCGTAGTCGCCCGAGTGGATCACGCGCCCGCCGTGCTCCCCCGCCCCGGGGCCGATGTCCACGATCCAGTCGGCGGCACGGATGGTGTCCTCGTCGTGCTCGACGACGATGAGCGTGTTGCCCAGGTCGCGGAGCCGGGTGAGCGTGTCGATGAGCCGCCGGTTGTCCCGCTGGTGCAGACCGATGCTCGGCTCGTCGAGGACGTACAGCACGCCGACGAGCCCCGAGCCGATCTGCGTCGCGAGCCGGATGCGCTGCGCCTCACCGCCCGAGAGGGTCCCGGCGGGGCGCTCGAGCGAGAGGTAGTCGAGGCCCACGTCGAGCAGGAAGCCCAGGCGGGCGTCGATCTCCTTGAGCACCTCGGTCGCGATGGCCTTCTGGCGTGTGCCGAGCTCGAGCGAGCCGAGGAAGGCCGCGGCCTCGCGCAGCGGCAGGCGGCAGACCTCGGCGATCGACTTGTCGCCGACCTTGACCGCGAGGACCTCGGGCTTGAGGCGCGTGCCCTGGCAGACGGGGCACGGCGTCTCGCGCATGTACGCCTCGTACTTCTCCTTGGACCACTCCGACTCGGTCTCGCCGTGACGGCGCTCCAGGAAGGTCACGACGCCCTCGAAGCCGGTCGAGTACTGACGCTCGCGGCCCCAGCGGTTCTTGTAGCGGACGTGGACCTCGTGGTTCTGGCCGTAGAGGACGGCCTGCTGCGCGCGCTGCGGCAGCGCGCGCCAGGGCACGTCCATGGAGAACCCCAGGTCCGAGGCGAGAGCGGTCAGGACGCGGTTGAAGTACTCGGAGGAGATCTGGGCCCAGGGAGCGACGGCTCCCTCGGCGAGCGACTTCTCGTCGTCCGGGATCACCAGGTCCGGGTCCACCTCGAGCCGGAACCCGATGCCCGTGCACTCGGGGCACGCCCCGTAGGGCGCGTTGAACGAGAAGGTACGCGGCTCGATCTCGTCGAGCGTGAGCTCGTGGTCGTTGGGGCACGCACGCTTCTCGGAGAACCGGCGCTCGCGCTGCGGGTCGTCGGCGTCCGCGTCGACGAGCTCGACGACGACGAGGCCACCCGCGAGGCCGAGAGCGGTCTCCACGGAGTCCGTGAGCCGGCGCTGGACGCCCTCGCGCGAGACGAGGCGGTCGATCACGACCTCGATGTCGTGCTTGAGCTTCTTCTCGAGCGCGGGCGGGTCCGTGAGCTGGACGACCTCGCCGTCGACGCGGGCACGCGCGAACCCCTTGGACTGGAGCTCCTTGAAGAGCTCGCTGTACTCGCCCTTGCGTCCGCGCACGACGGGGGCGAGGACCTGGTAGCGAGTCCCCTCCGGCAGCTCGAGGAGGCGGTCGACGATCTGCTGCGGCGTCTGGGCCTGGACCTTCTCTCCGCAGACGGGGCAGTGCTGGGTCCCGGCGCGTGCGAACAGCAGGCGGAGGTAGTCGTAGACCTCCGTGATGGTCCCGACCGTCGAGCGAGGGTTGCGGTTGGTCGACTTCTGGTCGATCGAGACCGCGGGCGAGAGGCCCTCGATGAAGTCGACGTCCGGCTTGTCCATCTGCCCCAGGAACTGACGGGCGTAGGCGGACAACGACTCGACGTACCGGCGCTGCCCCTCCGCGAAGATCGTGTCGAACGCGAGAGAGGACTTGCCGGACCCCGACAGCCCCGTGAAGACGATGAGCTGGTCCCTCGGCAGGTCGAGGTCGACGTTGCGGAGGTTGTGCTCACGGGCACCAGCGATGACAAGGCGATTGCTCACCGAAGCATCGTATGCCTCGCCCCTGACATTCGCACACCTGTTCGAGACGCGGACGGCCGGCGTCGCCCCGACCGGCGAGCCGACGGCGCGTGCGCCATGCCCCTGACCAGCACTCCGAGCCATCTGCTCGCCGTGCCAGACTTCGACGAGAGGCTCGTCACACGACCAGCCGAGCGCCGTCGGTTCAGCCACCCCGCCGGCTACCGACCAGAACAACCTGGAGGGCTCGTGGGATACACCGGAGACGTCGCGGTCGGAGGTCCGAGCGACCTGCGGGTCCTGGACGAGATCGAGGTCCGCAAGCTCGCCGTCGGGCCGTCGCACAACAACGCCTACCTCCTGACCTGCCGGAGGAGCGGAGCCCAGCTCCTGGTGGATGCTGCTGCCGAACCGGACCGGCTCGCCGAGCTCGTCCGTGAGGGCTCGCCTTCGGCCCGCCTCGACATGGTCGTCACGACGCACCGTCACCGCGACCACATCGCCGCGCTCGCGTCCCTCGTGGCGGTCACGGGAGCCACGGTCGCGGTCGGCGAACCCGACGCCGATGCCGTCACCCGTGCCACGGAGGTCGGCGTCGGCAGATCCCTGCACGACGGCGACACGCTCGTCGTCGGGCACCTCACCCTCGGGGTCGTCGCCCTGCGCGGCCACACACCTGGGTCGGTCGCGCTCGCGTACCGCGAGCCCGAGCACGCCACCGCACCCGGGGCCGTCCCCGGGCGCGCACACCTGTTCACGGGAGACTCGCTCTTCCCGGGCGGGGTGGGCAACACCGAGCAGGACCCTGGACGCTTCGCACTCCTCTACGCCGACGTCACCGAGAGGCTCTTCGACAGGTTCGACGACGCGACGTGGGTCTACCCCGGGCACGGCGCGGACACGACGCTCGGCACCGAGCGTCCCCACCTCGAGGAGTGGCGCGCACGAGGCTGGTAGCAGCGGCTGCGGACCACGGGCGGCCCGTGCCGTTCGAGGTGCTTGAATGAGCGACATGCCGATCTTCGCCGTGACCTACACGTACGCCGACAAGCCCGCCGTCCTCGACGCGTTCCGCCCCGAGCACCGTGCCTTCCTGGGCGACCTGCTCGAGCAGGGCACCCTGCTCGCGTCCGGTCCCCTCGCCCAGGACGTCGCCAACCCCGCAGGGGCGCTCCTCCTGGTCGAGGCCGCCGACGAGGCCGGAGTGGCGGCGACGCTCGACGCCGACCCGTTCGCCCGGGAGAACGTCATCACGCGTCGCACGGTCCGTCCCTGGGTTCCCGTGCTCGGCCCCTGGTCCGACCGCAACTGACCCGGGACGGCCCGCGCGGCTCCGCCTGCGGCGCCCGGACCCGCCCGGCACGACCGGGCCCGCGCTCCCGACCCAGACCGTGCAGCACGACGGCCCGCCTCCCCGAGGGGAGGCGGGCCGTGGCGTACCGGGCCGAGCGTGCGCCGGGTGAGCCGACTAGGAGGCCACGTCGACGTCGTCGGGCACGGTCTCCGTCTTGTCCTGGCCGCGCGTGCGCAGCAGGCTCGCGACCGTCGTGACCCCGAGCGCTCCCACGATCACCACGAGCGAGAGCCAGATCGGGACCGTGGGGACGGCCTCGATGTGGTGCCCGCCGTTGATGAACGGCAGCGTGTTCTCGTGGAGCGCCTCGAGGATCAGCTTGACCCCGATGAAGCCCAGGATCACCGCCAGGCCGATCGGCAGGTAGACCAGGCGCTCCAGGAGACCCCCCAGCAGGAAGTACAGCTGGCGGAGCCCCATGAGCGCGAACACGTTCGTCGTGAACACGATGAACGGGTCCTGCGTCAGACCGAAGATCGCGGGGATCGAGTCGAACGCGAACAGCAGGTCCGTGCTGCCGATCGCGAGGAACACGATGAGCATGGGCGTGAAGAGCCTCTTGCCGTCGACCACGGTCCGCAGCCTGCCGCCGTCGTACGTCTGCGACAGGGGGAGCACCCGCCGCAGCGAGCGGATCATCCGGTTCTCCTGGTACTCCTCCGGCTCGTCCCCGCCCGCGACCAGCTTGATCGCGGTGTAGATCAGGAACGCGCCGAACAGGTAGAACACCCACACGAACTGCGCGATGATCGCCGCGCCCGCCAGGATGAAGGCGCCGCGCAGCACGAGCGCCACGATGATCCCCACCATGAGGACCTTCTGCTGGTGCTCACGGGGTACGGCGAACCTCGTCATGATGATGACGAACACGAAGAGGTTGTCCACCGACAGGCTGTACTCGGTGAGCCAGCCCGCGTAGAACTCGACCGCCGGGGCGCTCCCGCCCACGAGAGCGACGAGCCCACCGAAGACCAGTGCCAGGGCGACGTAGAACGCCACCCACAGGCCGCTCTCCTTCATCGACGGCACGTGCGGGCGACGGCCCACGATCACCAGGTCGACGAGCAGGAGGACGACGAGAGACGTCAGCGACGCCGCCTCGAACCAGAACGGGAGCTCGTGCTGCATCAGTAGGTTTCCTTCTCCAGGCGACGACGGTCGCTACGGTCCTTCGCGAGGCTCGCGATCGTGGTGATCGCGAGGGTCACCACGATGAAGCCGAGCGAGACGGCGGTCGAGATCTCCGGCAGGAAGGTGATGTGCTCGCCACCGTTGATGAAGGGGATCTCGTTGGTGTGCATCGCGTGGATGAGGAGCTTGATCCCGATGAAGCCGAGGATCGCGGCCAGGCCCCACGCGAGGTAGACGAGACGGTCCAGCAGGCCGTCGATGAGGAAGTAGAGCTGGCGCAGACCCAGGAGCGAGAACGCGTTGGCCGCGAAGACCAGGAAGGTCTCCTGCGTCAGGCCGAAGATCGCGGGGATCGAGTCGACCGCGAACAGGAGGTCGGCGCTGCCGATCGCGATCATCACGATGAGCATGGGCGTGATGTAGCGCTTGCCGGAGATGGTCGTGAACATCTTGTCCTCGACGTACGCGTCCGTCGTCGGGAAGAGACGACGCGTGAGGCGCAGGACCGCGTTCTCCTGGTACTCCTCCTCGTCGTGCGACCGCGCGCTCTTGATCTGCGCGTAGGCCGTGTAGATGAGGAAGGCGCCGAAGATGTAGAAGACCCAGCTGAAGTTCTCGATGAGCGCGGCGCCCAGGAAGATGAAGATCGTGCGCAGGACCAGGGCGATCGTGATGCCGATCAGCAGGACCTTCTGCTGGTAGAGCCGCGGGACCCGGAAGCTCGTCATGATCAGGACGAACACGAAGAGGTTGTCGACCGACAGGCTCTTCTCGGTGATGTACCCGGCGAAGTACTCCCCGCCGTAGACCGAGCCGAAGTAGGCCCAGATCCCGACGCCGAAGAGGATCGCGATGCCGACGTAGCCGGCCGACCACCACGAGGCTTCCTTGAGGGTCGGGGCGTGGGGGGTGCGGACGTGACCCACGAAGTCGAAGGCCAGCATCGCGACGATGATGCCGATCGTCGCGGCCCACATCCAGACAGGAACATCCATCACACATACCTCCGGTACGTAGCACTGAGTACCGAAGGTCTCTTCCGCCCGTGGACGACCACCGACCGGCCCGAGGGCGGTCGCGAGAGGTGGCCGTGCTGGACCGGTGACACCGGGCCGACGATTGCGTCGACCGTGATGACGACATCACCGTGTTCGGGAATACTCCCCTTCAACCGAGCAAGCATAGGCCATCGCGGCCGCGAGTCGCCCACGCCTTCCACAACCGTCATGGGCGGCGGGATCATCCCGCCCCTCGAACCGGCCCGCTCCTGGGGCCGGCACGCGGATCCCCGTCAGGCGGTCGCGGAGTGCATCTGACGCAGCTCCTTCTTGAGACCCGAGATCTCGTCGCGCAGGCGCGCCGCGAGCTCGAACTGGAGCTCGGCGGCCGCCCCGTGCATCTGGTCGCTCAGCTCCTGGATCAGGTCGGCGAGCTCCCCTGCGGCGACCCCGGCGAGCCGGTTGGTGGCCGCACCCGCCTTGGCCCCGCCAGGCACGGGGGCCTTCCCCTTGCCCGGCTGGCGGTAGCCACCCGCGAGGAGCTCCTGCGTGTCGATGTCCTCGCGCGCCAGCATGTCCGTGACGTCGGCGATCTTCTTGCGCAGCGGCGTGGGGTCCACGCCGTGCTCGAGGTTGTACGCCACCTGCTTCTCGCGACGTCGGGTGGTCTCCTCGATCGCCTGCGCCATGGCCGGGGTGATCTTGTCGGCGTACATGTGCACCTGGCCCGAGACGTTGCGGGCCGCGCGCCCGATCGTCTGGATGAGCGACGTCCCCGACCGCAGGAACCCCTCCTTGTCCGCGTCCAGGATCGCGACGAGCGAGACCTCCGGGAGGTCCAGCCCCTCGCGGAGCAGGTTGATGCCGACCAGGACGTCGTACTCACCCAGGCGGAGCTCGCGGAGCAGCTCGACGCGGCGCAAGGTGTCCACCTCGGAGTGCAGGTAGCGGACGCGCACGTCCCGCTCCAGGAAGTAGTCCGTGAGGTCCTCGGACATCTTCTTGGTGAGCGTCGTGACCAGGACGCGCTCGTTGCGCTCGACCCGTTCACGGATCTCGTGGAGCAGGTCGTCGATCTGACCCGTGGTCGGCTTGACCACGATCTCCGGGTCGACCAGCCCGGTGGGCCGGATGATCTGCTCGACGACCCCGTCCGACATCGAGAGCTCGTACTTGCCCGGCGTCGCCGACAGGTAGACCGTCTGCCCGATCCGTTCGACGAACTCCTCCCAGCGCAGCGGCCGGTTGTCCATGGCGCTGGGCAGGCGGAACCCGTGGTCGACCAGGTTGCGCTTGCGCGACATGTCGCCCTCGAACATGGCCCCGATCTGGGGCACGGTCACGTGCGACTCGTCGATCACGAGGAGGAAGTCCTCGGGGAAGTAGTCGAGGAGCGTGTGCGGAGCAGTCCCGGCCTCACGGCCGTCGATGTGCCGCGAGTAGTTCTCGATGCCCGAGCACGACCCGATCTGGCGCATCATCTCGATGTCGTACGTGGTGCGCATGCGCAGACGCTGGGCCTCGAGAAGCTTGTTCTGCCGCTCGAGCTCGGCCAGCCGCTGCTCGAGCTCCGCCTCGATCGAGGTGATCGCCCGCTCCATGCGCTCCGGCCCGGCGACGTAGTGCGTGGCCGGGAAGAGGTTGACGCTCTGCTCGGAGCGCACCACGTCACCCGTGAGCGGGTGCAGGAGGTGGATGGCCTCGATCTCGTCGCCGAAGAACTCGATACGGATCGCGAGCTCCTCGTAGACCGGGATGATCTCGACCGTGTCCCCCCGTACCCGGAACGTGCCGCGCGTGAAGGCCATGTCGTTGCGCGTGTACTGCATGGTGACGAACTGGCGCAGCATCACGTCGCGCTCGACCTGGTCACCGACGTCGAGACGGACCATGCGGTCGACGTACTCCTGCGGTGTACCCAGGCCGTAGATGCACGACACCGACGCCACGACCACGACGTCCCTGCGGGTCAGCAACGAGGACGTCGCAGAGTGCCGCAGACGCTCGACCTCGTCGTTGATCGACGAGTCCTTCTCGATGTAGGTGTCCGTCTGCGCGATGTACGCCTCGGGCTGGTAGTAGTCGTAGTACGACACGAAGTACTCGACCGCGTTGTTGGGCAGCAGCTCGCGGAACTCGGTGGCGAGCTGCGCGGCCAGGGTCTTGTTCGGCGCCATGACGAGCGTCGGGCGCTGCAGCTCCTCGATCAGCCAAGCCGTCGTCGCGGACTTGCCGGTCCCGGTCGCGCCGAGCAGCACGACGTCCTTCTCCCCTGCCCGCAGGCGCTCGGAGAGCTCGGCGATGGCTGTCGGCTGGTCACCCGACGGCGTGTAGTCGGAGATGACCTCGAAAGGGGCGACGGTGCGCTGAAGATCGGTGACGGGTCGCATGTCTCCACGGTACGGCGAACCACCCACACGGACCTTGCGGCTCCGTGCCGTGCCGCGATCCACGCCGCACCCCGAGGCCGGACTTTCACCCGACAGGGGATTTGGCGTGTCGCAGCAGAGCGCCCTAGGGTGCCCGTAATCCTTGCTATCTCGTGCTATCCCCCGACAAAACGGACGTCGATGGATTCGTCCGAGCTGGATTCGTACACAGAACTTACTTTCAGGTCCTCGACCCCCACCCCGGAGACATCGATGTTCCTCAGCACGACGCGCCGGACAACCCGTCGCACCCTCCTCAGCGCGCTCGCCACGGGCGCGCTGGCCACCGGACTGATCGGTGTCGCCGGCGTACCGGCCGCCGTCGCCGCACCTCTGGCCACGACCCCCTTGTGCACGCCGTCGAGCACCCTGCCGGGGATCACGACGGGCGGCCCCGCCTTCACCGACGAGGGCGTCGCGGTCTTCGTCGGGGGCGACTACGCGGCCCGCGCGGGCGCTGCCGAGTCCGAAGGAGTGCTCCTCGCCGGAGGAACGGTCGACATCGCCACGGGCGGACTGATGAACTTCGGCCGCGCAGGCGGCGGATCGCAGATCGTCCCGCCCGGCGGGAGCGACATGATCGTCGCGGGCGCCGGCATCTCGGTCTCGAGCGGCCGCATCGACGTCGGGCACGGCATCGCCAAGGGGGGCAACGTCACGGCCACGCGCTCGATCGACGGGAGCATGGAGCTCAACGGCGGCGCCCGGAAGCCGAACAGCTCGGCACCCGCGCAGAGCGTCGCGGCCACGAGCTCACTGCTCAGCTCGACCTCGGCCGACCTCGCCGCCCTCCCCGCGACGGGTTCGCTCAGGACGAAGGACGGCTACGCCTCGCTCACGGGCGACGGGACCAGCGCCACGCAGGTCTTCTCCCTGTCGGCCCAGGAGCTCAAGAAGACGAACGGCACGCTCGTCTTCGCGAACGTCGGCGCCTCGGCTCCGATCGTCGTCAACGTCTCGGGCAGCAGCGTCGACTTCACGATGGTCCACACCGCGGCAGAGTCGATCGGCCAGCGGATCGACACCTTCGCCGCCTTGGGGGCGTGGGCGCCCCGCATCCTGTGGAACTTCCCCGACGCCACGTCGCTCGCCCTCTCGGGCAACAGCCAGACCGTCGGATCGATCCTCGCCCCGAAGTCCTCGGTCAAGGTCGTCCAGAGCACCAACACCAACGGCCGGCTCTGGGTCGGCGGTGACCTGACGTTCGGCGGGAACGGCGGCAGCGGGCTCGAGCACCACAACTACCCGTGGATCGGCCTGACGTCGCTCGGGTGCGACCCCGAGCCGCCGACGAACCTCGTCGTGCCCCCGGCCCCGGAGGAGCCCACGGTCCCCGAGGTCCCGGACGCCGAGGAGACGCCGGCCCCCGCACCGTCCGAGAGCGTCCCCTCGGAGGAGAAGACCACCACGCCCGCCGAGAAGGTCGCCGCGCCGGGCGAGACCCCCGCCTCGGGGACGGCGGGGTCCACCACTCCCCCGGCCGCGGCCGAGGCGAAGGAGGAAGGCGGGCTCGCGAGCACGGGGGCTCGCACAGCGCTCGTCGTCGCGATCTCCGTCGCGCTCCTCGGCGCCGGTGCCGGCCTCGTCGTGATGGCTCGCCGCCGCGCCACGAGCTGAGCACCGCTCTGCCGTTCGGCACCTGACACGCCACGGGCCCCAGGGTGATCCCTGGGGCCCGTGGCGTGTCCGTCGGCACAGCCGCTCGACAGCGCGGACGGCTCGTCGACGCCGGAGCCGTCGAGGTCCGGAACCGCCAGCCTTCAGCGCGCTCAGTGCTCGGCGCCCGCCGCGACACGCACCACGTCGTCGCCCACCCCGAGCGACCCGTCAAGGTCTGCCCGGGCGGTCTCGACGACGACCCGCAGGGCCGTGACGGTCGAGGCCAGCGGCAGGGACTCGCCGTCGGGCACGTGCACGAACCCCGACCGCACCCCCTCCCGACCCGACGTCCCGTGCATGAGCGCAGCGAAGGTCGCGTTGCAGACGTAGGTCCCGGCGGTGCTGGACACCTCCACGGGTATCCCGGCCGCACGCACCGCGACCAGGCTCGCCTTGAGCGGGAGCCCCGTGAACCAGGCCGCGGGCCCGTCCGCGACGACCGGCTCGTCCACCGGGGCGGAGCCCGCGTTGTCCGGGATCCGTGCGTCGATCACGTTGATCGCGACTCGCTCGAGGCGGACCGCGCTCGTCCCGCCCGCGAGCCCGACCGCGATCACGACCCGGGGCTCGTACCGCTCGATCGCGGCCCGGAGGGCGGGCCACGCCCCGTCGAACGTGCAGGGCAGCTCCACGGCGACCAGTGGCTCGTCACCGTCCCACGCGTCGCGCAACGCGCTCACGGCCTGCCAGGAGGCGTTGGTCGAGGCGCCGTCGAACGGCTCGAACCCCGAGAGCAGGATCGTCACGCGAGCTCCTCCGCGGTCTCCTGGACGATCCGCTCCCACAGCGCGTCGACCTCGGCCCGCAGCGTCTCGGGCGCTCCGCTGCCGTCGAGCGTCACGTCGGCAGCAGCGAGCCGCTCCCCGTCGGTGGCCTGCGCGGCGATGCGTGCGCGCGCCTCGTCCTCGCTCATGCCGCGGGACTCGACGAGGCGTCGGACGCGGACGTCCTCGGGGGCGACGACCACGGCCACGAGGTGGAAGGACTCGGCCTGACCGGTCTCGACGAGCAGAGGGATCGCGTGCACGACGACGGCGCGGGGGTCGCGCGCGGCCACGAGCGCCTCGCGCTCGGCCGACAGGCGACGCACCTCGGGGTGCACGATCGCGTTGAGCCGGGCCCGCGCCGCGTCGTCGCTGAAGACGATCGTCCCCAGGCGGGCGCGGTCGAGCGTGCCGTCCGGCGCGAGCACGGTCTCGCCGAACGCATCGACGACCTCGGCGAGGCCCACGGTCCCGGGTGCGACCGCGTCACGCGCGAGCACGTCGGAGTCGATGACGCACGCCCCGAGCTCGGCGAAACGGTCGAGGGCCACGGACTTTCCTGCTGCGATCCCGCCGGTCAGGCCTACGCGAAACATGGGTCCATCCTGCCAGTCATGGCCGGTGCGCACGCCCTGAGACCTGGTCCGCCTCACCGGCCACCGCGCGGAGCAGGCGCAGCAGCTCGTGCCGGTCGTCCTCGCCCAGGCGGGCCAGGAGGGTCCCTGCGCTGGTCTCGCGCTCGGCGGCGACCTGCGCGAGGGTCTGGCGGCCCGCCTCGGTGAGCTCGACGAGCGTGGCGCGACGGTCGGTCGGGTCGGGGAGCCGGCGTACGAGGCCGGCCGCCTCGGCGTCGTCGACCTTGGACGTCACGGAGCGCGGGGCGACGTCGAGCATGCCCGCGAGGGCGCTGGGGCGCTGGGGTCCGTCGCTGTGCGCGAGCGCGCGCAGCATGCGGAACTGCCCCGGGGTCGTCCGAGCACGCCCCAGCCGCTCCCCTGCCTCGCGGCGCACGCTGCGCATCGCGGCGTGCAGGAGGGTGAGGAACTCGGCGTTCTCGGCGTCGAAGTCTGTCGTCACAGGCACGAGACTAGCCGTCGTGCGACATATTGTGAACCAACTCATGGTGAGGTAGGCTCACTACCGGCGTCGAGGCTCCTCCTCCGCCGCTCCCTCCGACCCTCTGGAGGCCACGTGTCCTTCCCCTCACCCTTCGGCGGCGGCTCCGGCATGCGCACCTTCCGCCAGGACTCCTCGATCACCAAGCAGCGACTGCACCGCGGGACCGTCCGGCGGATCCTCGGCTTCGCCCGCCCCTACAAGGCGCAGCTCGCCGTGTTCCTCGTGCTCATCGCGCTCAACGCCGCGGCGGGCGCGGTCACCCCGCTCCTCTTCAAGGCCCTCATCGACGACGGCATCACTGCGGGCAGGGTGGACGTGGTCGTCCGGATCGCTCTCGTCGTCGCGCTCCTCGCCCTCGTCTCAGGAGTCCTGAGCGTCGGCGAGCGCTGGTACTCGGCGCGCGTGGGCGAAGGCCTCATCTTCGACCTGCGGACCGCGGTGTTCGACCACGTCCAGCGCATGCCGCTCGCGTTCTTCAGCCGGACCCGCACCGGAGCCCTGGTCCAGCGCCTCAACGGGGACGTCCTCGGAGCCCAGCAGGCCTTCACCTCGACGCTGTCCAACGTCTTCTCGAACCTGCTGACCGTGGTGTTCGTGCTCGCGGCGATGCTCTCCATGTCGTGGGAGCTCACCCTCATCGCGCTCGCGCTCCTGCCCGTGTTCGTCCTGCCGGCGCGCTGGGTCGGCCGCAGGCTCGCGGGCATCACGCGCGAGAGCTACGCCCTCAACGCCGACGCCGCGCAGATGATGAACGAGCGCTTCAACGTCGCGGGCGCCCACCTCGTGAAGATCTTCGGCCGCCCCGAGCAGGAGTCCGCGACCTACGCCGAGCAGGCCGGACGCGTGCGCGACATCGGCGTGACCTCGGCCATGTACGCGACGGTCTTCCGCGTGGCCCTGACGACCGTCGCCTCGGTCGCCGTCGCGATCGTCTACGGGCTCGGTGGCGTCATGGCCATCCGGGGGACGCTCACCGTCGGCGTGGTCGTGGCCCTGACCGCGTACCTCGCACGCCTCTACGGCCCGCTCACCGCGCTGTCCAACGTGCAGGTGGACGTCATGACCGCACTCGTCAGCTTCGAGCGGGTGCTCGAGGTCCTCGACCTCGAGCCGTCCGTCACGGACGCCCCGGACGCGGGCGACCTGTCCGACGACGTCGCTCTCCACGGCGCGACGCTCGCCCTCGAGCACGTCACCTTCCGCTACCCGGGCGCCGCGGACGTCTCGCTCGCGTCGCTCGAGGCCGTGGCGACCGAGTCCTCGGACCCGACGACCGACACGCTCACCGACGTCTCGTTCGCCGTGCCCGCGGGCGCGATGGTCGCGATCGTCGGCCCTTCAGGGGCGGGCAAGACCACGATCTCGCAGCTCGTCACGCGCATGTACGACCCGACGGGCGGGTCCGTGCGCATCGCGGGCCGCGACCTGCGCGAGGTGACGCAGCGGTCGCTGCAGGACACCGTGGGAGTCGTCTCCCAGGAGGCGCACCTATTCCACGACACCATCGCCGGCAACCTCCGGTACGCGAGGCCCGCGGCCACGGACGCCGAGCTGTGGACCGCCCTGCGGCAGGCGCACGTCGCCGACCTCGTCGAGTCGCTCCCGGCCGGCCTCGAGACCGTGGTCGGGGACCGCGGCTACCGCCTCTCGGGTGGCGAGCGCCAGCGCCTGGCGATCGCCCGGCTGTTCCTCAAGGCCCCCTCGCTCGTCGTCCTCGACGAGGCGACGGCGCACCTCGACTCCGAGTCGGAGGCCGCCGTCCAGCTCGCCCTGGACGCGGCGCTGCAGGGACGCACCTCGCTCGTGATCGCGCACAGGCTCTCGACGGTCCGGCAGGCCGACATGATCGTCGTGCTCGACCAGGGACGCGTCGTGAGCACCGGGACCCACGCCGAGCTCCTAGCGCACGGCGGGCTCTACGCGGAGCTGTACCGGACGCAGTTCGCGACGGACGGCGACGGTTCTGCGCGCGTCGGGGCGGCCGGGACCGTCCGTCCCGACGGTCTCTCGATCTCTGCGCACGAGGAGAACGTGGTCGCCTGACGCACCCTCGGGCGGACCGCCCGAGGACTCACGCGAACCGGCCGAGCCACAGTCCTGCCAGTGCGAGGGCCGCGATGGTCTCGCCGTCGCGGATCGTCCCGTCGGCGACCATCCCGAGGACCTGACCGAAGGGCAGGGCCTCGACGCGGGAGATCCCCTCCTCGGCCTGGTCGGCCGAGGAGGCGCTCCCCTGTCGCCCGAGCACGGCCCCGTCGGAGCTGCTGGACTCCGGCCCGGGCGGGAAGCCCGTCAGCCCTCGAGCCACGAACACGTGCTCGGGGGCCTTCGCCACCCCGTTGAGGGCGTCCATGCCTCCGACGCGCACCCACTCGCCGGCCCGGAGCCCGGTCTCCTCGAGGAGCTCGCGCCGGGCCGCGACCAAGGGGTCCTCGCCGTCGGTCGCTCCGGCCGGGACCTCGGTCGAGACGGCTCCGGTCGCATATCGATGCTGGGTCACGAGCACGACCTCGTCGGCGTCGGTGAGGGCCACGACGAAGACCGACGGCCACCGCATCTCGACCACGCCGTAGATCCCGGGCGCCCCGTCCGGCCGGACGACCTGGTCCTCCCGGACCCTGATCCACGGGTTCTCGTACACGGTCCTGGTGCTCTGGGTGGTCCACGGCATCGTCACACCCTAGGCGACCTGGCGCGCGGCGCTCGACGACCCCAGACACGACAGGACCCGCCACCCGAAGGTGGCGGGTCCTGTCAGAAGATCACCCTGGCCGCGAGGCCAGGAGGAGATCAGTTACCCGTGAGCTTCTCGCGCAGAGCGGCGAGCGCCTCGTCCGAGGCCAGCGTGCCGGCAGCCTCGTCCTGGACCGGGGTCGAGGAGTAGGTCGCTGCAGAGCTGGTGGACTCGCCCGAGGTGACGGCCTCGTCGTCGGCCTTGAGAGCCTCGGCGACCTGCTTGCGGTGAGCCTCCCAGCGCTCGTGGGCCTTCGCGTACTGCGACTCCCACGTCTCGCGCTGAGCCTCGAAGCCCTCGAGCCACTCGTTGGTCTCGGGGTCGAAGCCCTCGGGGTACTTGTAGTTCCCCTGCTCGTCGTACTCGGCAGCCATGCCGTACAGCGCGGGGTCGAAGTCGTCCGACTCCGGGTCCACGCCCTCGTTGGCCTGCTTGAGCGACAGCGAGATGCGACGACGCTCGAGGTCGATGTCGATGACCTTGACGAAGACCTCGTCACCCACGTTGACGACCTGCTCGGGCAGCTCGACGTGGCGGACAGCCAGCTCGGAGATGTGCACGAGGCCCTCGATGCCGTCCTCGACGCGGACGAACGCACCGAACGGAACGAGCTTCGTGACCTTGCCCGGCACGACCTGACCGATGGCGTGCGTACGAGCGAAGGTCTGCCACGGGTCCTCCTGCGTCGCCTTCAGCGACAGGGAGACGCGCTCGCGGTCGAAGTCGACGTCCAGGACCTCGACCGTGACCTCCTGGCCCACCTCGACGACCTCGGAGGGGTGGTCGATGTGCTTCCAGGACAGCTCGGAGACGTGCACCAGACCGTCGACGCCGCCGAGGTCCACGAACGCACCGAAGTTGACGATCGAGGAGACGACACCGGGGCGCACCTGGCCCTTCTGCAGCGTCTGCAGGAAGGTCGAGCGAACCTCGGACTGCGTCTGCTCGAGCCACGCACGACGCGACAGGACGACGTTGTTGCGGTTCTTGTCGAGCTCGATGATCTTCGCCTCGATCTCCTTGCCGACGTACGGCTGGAGGTCGCGGACGCGACGCATCTCCACCAGCGACGCGGGCAGGAAGCCGCGCAGGCCGATGTCGAGGATGAGGCCGCCCTTGACGACCTCGATGACGGTGCCGGTGACGACGCCGTCCTCTTCCTTGATCTTCTCGATCGTGCCCCAGGCACGCTCGTACTGAGCGCGCTTCTTGGAGAGGATCAGGCGACCTTCCTTGTCCTCCTTCTGGAGGACGAGGGCCTCGACTGCGTCACCGACCTTGACGACGTCCCCGGGGTCCACGTCGTGCTTGATGGACAGCTCGCGGGAGGGGATGACGCCCTCGGTCTTGTAGCCGATGTCGAGGAGAACCTCGTCGCGGTCGACCTTGACGATCGTGCCTTCGACAATGTCACCGTCATTGAAGTACTTGATGGTGGCGTCGATGGCGGCAAGGAAGTCCTCTTCGGTGCCGATGTCGTTGATGGCAACCTGAGGTGCGGACTTCGCGGGGGTGGAGATGGTCATTGAGTTCGATGCTCCGATGCGGACAGGAAGTAGTTCGGATAGGGATGCTGCTGTGGTGGTCACCACCGGTGACCTCCGCTCCGAGCACGGAACGGTCCCACCACGACGGACACGGATCGATCGGCGTCACGTCTCAGGCAGAAGGTAGGGCGGTAGGCGCACTGCACCGTCAGACATCTTATCGACGGAATGGCGCGGGGGTCAAAGGGAGATTCTCGCGGTCACCCCCGGGCACGGGAACACGCCCGCCCGACGACGCACGACGGCCGCCCGCGGTCCCCCGGACGGCCGTCGTGCTGTGCGCGTGCGCCGGTCAGGACAGCGCGTGCGCGACCCGCAGCAGCTCCGCGGGGACGTGCTTGACCTTGCCGGCGATCTCGTCGAGCGGCACCAGGACGACGCTCTCCCCGCGCAGCGCGGTCATGACCTTCGACTCGCCGCGCGAGACGGCGTCGACCGCGGCCACGCCGAATCGGCTGCCGAGGATGCGGTCCGTCGGCGTGGGCTCCCCGCCGCGCTGGACGTGCCCGAGGACCGTCAGGCGCGTGTCGAACCCCGTGCGCCGGGCGATCTCCGCCGAGACGCGCTCGCCGATCGACCCCGCGATGATCTCGCCGTACTTGCCGAGCTCCTGCGTGAAGTTCATGCTGCTGCCCTCGCGCGGCACGGCGCCCTCGGCGACGACCACGATCGAGAAGTTGGCGTGCGCACGATGGCGGTGACGCAGGAACTTCTCGATGGCGTCCATGTCGAACGGGTCCTCGGGCGCGAGCACGACCTCGGCGCCACCGGCGATGCCCGCGTTCACCGCGATCCAGCCCGCGTGCCGGCCCATGACCTCGACGACCATGACACGGTTGTGGCTCTCCGCGGTCGTGTGCACGCGGTCGATCGCCTCGGTCGCGATGTTGACGGCCGTGTGGAACCCGATCGACAGGTCGGTGCCCTCCACGTCGTTGTCGATCGTCTTGGGGATCGCGACGATGTTCACACCCGCGTCCGCGACCTTGCTCGCCGCGTGCAGCGTGCCGTCGCCCCCGATGCAGATCATGGCGTCGAGGCGCTCGGCCTCGACCGTGGCCAGGACCGCGTCGATCCCGCCGTCGGAGGCGTGCGGGTGAAAACGCGCCGTACCCAGGAGGGTCCCGCCGACCGGGAGCACGTTGCGGATGTCCTGGCGCCCGAGCGGGATGATGTCGCCGTCGACGACACCCTTCCACCCGTTCCGGAACCCGATGATCGTGTGTCCGTACTCGCCCATCCCCTGCTTGACGACGGCCCTGATGGCCGCGTTCAAACCGGGGCAGTCCCCGCCACCTGTGAGCAGACCGATGCGCAACTCGAACCTCGTCTCGTGATGAGTGATCGTCGGAAGGCGGACCAGCGCCATCGCTCGACCGACCAGCCCCTACCCTATCGACCACCTGGGCGGATGCTGACGCGCGCCCCTCGTCGCGAGACGATAGATGCATGACGGATGAGACGATCGGATCGGTCGGGTACCGGGACGTCCCGGCGGAGCAGGGCGGCGCCGCGGGTCGCACCTGGTGGGACGCCAACGCCGAGGAGTACCTCGACGAGCACGGAGACTTCCTGGGGGCGGTCGACTTCTGCTGGTGCCCCGAGGGGCTCCGCGAGGCCGACGCCCACCTCCTGGGAGACCTGGACGGGCGGCGCGTGCTCGAGGTCGGCGCGGGCGCCGCGCAGTGCTCGCGCTGGCTCGCCGCGCGCGGCGTCGAGGTCGTCGCGACCGACGTGTCGGGCGGCATGCTGGGCAGGGGCGCCGCGCTCAATGCCTCGACCGGGATCCCGGTGCCGCTGGTCCAGGCGGACGCCCGGCGTCTCCCGTTCGCCGACGCGAGCTTCGACGTCGCCTTCACCTCGTTCGGCGCCATCCCCTTCGTGCCCGACGCCGGAGCGATCCACCGCGAGGTCGCTCGCGTCCTGCGTCCCGGGGGTTCGTGGGTCTTCTCGGTGACCCATCCGCTGCGCTGGGCGTTCCCCGACGACCCGAGCACGCGCGGGCTGACGGCGAACCGCTCGTACTTCGACCGTCGCCCCTACGTCGAGACCGACACCGCCGGGCGGGTCGCCTACGCCGAGTACCACCGCACGTTCGGCGACCACGTGCGCGAGGTCATCGCCGCCGGACTCCTGATCGAGGACGTCGTGGAGCCCGAGTGGCCGGCCGACAACCAGGAGGTCTGGGGCGGCTGGGGGCCGGTGCGGGGCGCGTACCTGCCCGGTACCGCGATCTTCCGGACCCGCAGCGCAGGCTGACCCACGGGCGGCTGTCGCAGCGAGGGGCGTCAACCAGGATTGACGACTCGTCGGACGTCAACCTATGTTGACAAGGTGGCGACTGCTCGCCACCTGGACCGGGGAGACCCGCTACCGGAGGAACCGATGAAGGAGCCCGACATGACGATGCTCGTCCGCGCGGCCGACGACGACGACCCGCTGCGCGCGCTCGCTGCGCTCCGCGACCTCCGGGACGAGGCCGACCGGCGCGAGGCGCTCGTCGTCCGCCGCGCGAGGTCCCGCGGGATCCCCTGGGCGGCGATCGCGACGATCCTCGGGGTCAGCCGCCAGGCCGTCCACAAGAAGTACGGCGGCTCGCGCTTCACGCGGTCCTGAGTCCTCCGACGGCGCAGGGCCGCCCGCTGACAGCGGACGGCCCTGCGCTCTCACGCCGACGGCGGACCTGGTGTCAGTGGCCGGCGTCGTGCCAGGTGCGCCCTGCGCCCACCGAGACGTCGAGCGGCACCGAGAGCTCGGCTGCGGCGCCCATCTCGCGGCGCAGGAGCTCCTCGACGCTGTCCCGCTCCCCCGGTGCGACCTCGACCACGAGCTCGTCGTGGACCTGGAGCAGCAGGCGCGAGCGCAGGTCCTGCTCGTCGATCGCGCGCTGGACGCCCAGCATCGCGACCTTGATGATGTCGGCGGCGCTGCCCTGGATGGGGGCGTTGAGCGCCATGCGCTCGGCCATGTCGCGGCGCTGGCGGTTGTCGCTCGTGAGGTCCGGCAGGTAGCGGCGACGCCCCAGGATGGTCGCCGTGTAACCCGTCACCCGGGCCTCGTCGACGACGCCCGTGAGGTAGTCGCGCACGCCGCCGAAGCGCTTGAAGTAGTCCTCCATGAGGCCTGCGGCCTCACCCACCGAGATGTTGAGCTGCTGCGAGAGCCCGAACGAGGACAGACCGTAGGCGAGGCCGTACGACATGGCCTTGATCTTTGAGCGCATGGCGGGGGTGACCTGGTCGGTCGGGACGTCGAACACGCGCGACCCCACGTAGCTGTGCAGGTCCTCGCCGGAGCGGAACGCCTCGATGAGGCCCTCGTCTCCCGACAGGTGCGCCATGATCCGCATCTCGATCTGGCTGTAGTCCGCGGTCAGCAGGGTCTCGTAGCCCTCACCCACCACGAACGCCCGGCGGATCCGCCGGCCGGCCTCGGTGCGGATGGGGATGTTCTGCAGGTTCGGGTCGGTCGAGCTGAGCCGCCCGGTCGCCGCGATGGTCTGCTGGAACGTCGTGTGGATGCGCCCGTCGGGGGCGACCGACTTGAGCAGCCCCTCGACCGTCTGGCGCAGGCGCGTGGCGTCGCGGTGCGCGAGCAGGTGCTCGAGGAACGGGTGGCCCGTCTTGGCGAACAGGTCCGCGAGGGCTGCCGCGTCCGTGGTGTAGCCGGTCTTGATCTTCTTGGTCTTGGGCATGCCCAGCTGGTCGAACAGGACCTCCTGGAGCTGCTTGGGCGAGCCCAGGTTCACCTCACGCCCGATCACGTCGTACGCCTCGGTCGCGGCGGTCGCGACGAGCTCGCTGAAGTGCTTCTCGAGCTCGGTCAGGTACTCGACGTCCGCGGCGATGCCGCGCGACTCCATGCGGGCGAGCACGTCGACGAGGGGCAGCTCGAGGTCCTTGAGCAGGTGGTCCGCGCCGCGGTCCCGCAGCTCGCCCACGAGCACCTCCGAGAGGTCGAGGACTCCTGCTGCGCGCACCGCGTCCCGCTTGTCCTCGCCCGAGCCGTCGAGCGAGAGGTCGAGCGCTCCCTGGGGCTCGTCGTCGACCGCCTCGACCCGCAGCTCGCGCTTGAGGTGACGGATCGCGAGGTCGCCCAGGTCGTAGCCCCGCTGGTCCGGGTGGCACAGGTACGCCGCGAGCTCGGTGTCGAAGACCACGCCCTGCAGGTCGAACCCGCGTGCCGCGAGCTCGTGCCACGTGGCCTTGGCCCCGTGGACCACCTTGGGTGTGTCGGTGTCCGCGAGCCACGCGGACAGGGCCTGCTCGTCGACGACCGCGACGTCGGCGAGGTCCACCGCGACCGCTGCGGCGCCGTCGTCCGCGACCGCGAGCGACCACGCGTCCCCGCCCACCGGGGCGGCCTTGCCAGCGACCACGAGGCCCACGGGGCGCTCCTTGCGGGACGTGAGCCAGCCGCCGAGCTCGCCCTGCGCGAGCACGGCGAGCGAGACGTCGAAGCCCTCCTCGACGTCCTCCTCCCCCTCCGGGGCGAGCGCGAACAGGCGCTCGCGCAGGGCCGTGAACTCCAGGGCGTCGAACACGCGGTGCATGGCCTCGCGGTCCCACGGCTGGACCAGCAGGTCGTCGGGGCCCAGCGGGAGCTCCATGTCCGTCAGCAGCGCGTTGAGCTGACGGTTGAGCCGCACCTGGTCGAGGTTGGCCCGCAGGTTCTCCCCCGCCTTGCCCGTGATCTTGTCGGCCGACTCGAGCACGCCGTCCAGGCCGTCGTACGCATTGATCCACTTGGCGGCCGTCTTGGGGCCCACGCCCGGGATGCCCGGAAGGTTGTCGCTCGTCTCACCGACGAGGGCCGCGAGGTCCGGGTAGCGCTCGGGGGGGACGCCGTACTTCTCGAGAACCGCGTCCGGGGTCATGCGCGCCAGGGTCGAGACGCCGACCTTGGGGTAGAGCACGGTCACGTTCTCGTCGACGAGCTGGAACGAGTCCCTGTCGCCCGAGCAGACCAGGACCTCCATGCCGGCCGCGGCGGCCTGGGTCGCGAGGGTCGCGAAGATGTCGTCCGCCTCGTAGTTCTCCTTCTGCAGGACCGGGATGTTGAGCGTCGCGAGGATGTCCTTGATGAGCGGGACCTGCCCCTTGAAGGGCTCGGGGCTCGCGTCGCGCGTGCCCTTGTAGCTCGGCAGGACCTCGGTGCGGAACGAGGCGCGCCCGGCGTCGAACGCGACTGCGACGTGCGTCGGCTTCTCGTCGCGCAGCAGGTTCGTCAGCATCGAGACGAACCCGTAGACGGCGTTCGTCGACTGCCCCGTGGTCGTCGAGAACTTCTCGACCGGCAGGGCGAAATAGGCCCGGTAGGCCATCGAGTGTCCGTCGATCAGCAGGAGGCGAGGTCGCGAGGTGGTGGTCACGAGTGCAAACCTATCCGCTATGACTGACACGCACGGAGCCGAGAGCCCGACCACCTTCCCCGACGACGCGGCACTCGCGGCGCTGCGGGCCAGCACCGCGGGGACACTCATCGAACGCATGGGCATCACGCTCGTCGAGGTCGCGCCCGACCGCGTCACCGGCAGCATGCCGGTCGCGGGAAACACCCAGCCGGCGGGGCTCCTGCACGGCGGCGCCTCGGTGGTCCTCGCCGAGACCCTCGGGTCGATCGCGGCGCAGATCCACGCGGGCGAGGGGCGCGCGGCCGTGGGCATCGAGATCAACGCCACGCACCACCGGGGGGTGCGTTCAGGGTCGGTGCACGGCGTCGCGACGGCTCTGCACCTGGGGCGGACGACCGCGAGCTACGAGATCGTCGTGGTCGACGACGAGGCCCGGCGCGTCTGCACGGCCCGGCTCACGTGCATGGTGCTCGACGGCCGCTGACCACTGCAACGAGAGAGGCCCGGCGCGAAGGTCGTCCTTCGCGCCGGGCCTCTCGTGGTCTCCGGCTGGGTCAGCGGGCCGCGGTCTCGCTCACGAGCGGGGCCGTCGACTCGCGGAGGTCCTCCTGGAAGGCACGCAGGTCGACGGGGCCGGTCTGCCCCTCGGTCCGGGCCTTGCGGCGGCGGGCGATGAGGTCCTCGAGACCACGGGTCCCGCGACGCGAGGTGCCCGAGTCCGCCGCGAGGCGGCGCTGGAGCACCGACGTGGAGACCACACGGTGACCGGCGGCCGGCGCGAACCCGAGCCGGGCGAGGAAGCGCTGGACGCCGCGCGAGCCCGGGATGGGCACGGAGAAGACGTCGACCGCGCCGGTCTGGGCCGCGAGCTCGGCCGTCGCGGTGAGCAGCGCGTGCCCGACCCCACGACGGCGCGCGTCCTGCGAGACGTAGAGGGCCTCGATGTAGAGGCTCGGCTCGTCGTTGAAGATGTGCGGCTCGAGGGCGCGGGCGAGGAGGAACCCGACGGGGACGTCGTCCTGGAAGGCCACGAGGATCGACCCGCCCGGGACCGCGAGGAGGACGCTCAGCTGGCGGACGAGCTTGGACTCGTCCGAGAGGCAGACCTGGGGGCCCGCGGCGGACTCACGACGCGCCTCGGCACACAGCACGGCGACGCCAGGAAGGTCGTCGCCGACCGCAGGCCTGACCACAACTGCTGCACGCACGTGGAACCTCCTCATAGGATCCTCCGACCTCGGAGCACCCCGGTGGCAGACGAGCTACCTGCCACCGACGAGCGCCCCCGGTCATCGATCGACTGATGCTTCGTGAGTGCCCGGTTCGTCGAACTGGACACCTGTCCATGACGATAGCCTTGTTGAGCGTCCCGAACAAAGGGGCAGTTCACAGGCCGATCCCGGGCGATGAGCATGCCGGATCAGGCGCCGCCGACCTGCTCGATCACGGCGTCCGCGACCTCACGCATGGTGAGGCGACGGTCCATCGAGGTCTTCTGGATCCACCTGAACGACTCGGGCTCCGACAGCCCCATCTTGGTCATGAGCAGGCCCTTGGCGCGGTCGACGCGCTTGCGGGTCTCGAAGCGCTCGGCCAGGTCCGCGACCTCGGACTCGAGGGCGCTGATCTGCGAGTAGCGGGAGATCGCGATCTCCACGGCGGGCAGCAGGTCCGAGGGGCTGAACGGCTTGACGACGTACGCCATGGCTCCTGCGTCGCGTGCGCGCTCGACGAGCTCCGTCTGGGAGAAGGCGGTCAGCAGGACGACGGGCGCGACGTGCGCCTTGCCGATCCGCTCGGCGGCCGAGATGCCGTCCAGCTCGGGCATCTTGACGTCCATGACGACGACGTCCGGCTTGAGCTCGAGGGCCAGCTTGACCGCGGTCTCACCGTCGCCCGCCTCCCCGACGACGTCGAAACCTGCCTCGCGGAGCGTCTCGACGACGTCCATGCGGATCAGGGCCTCGTCCTCGGCGACGACCGCTCGACGAGCAGGACGGGCACCCGACGGCGCGGGCGCGGCCTCGGCCACGGCGCTCGGTTCGGGCTGGATCAGGGGGGGCAGGTCGAGCGGTGCCGTGGCATCGGGCTGCGCGTTGTCGTCACTCACGTCCCTCATCGTAGTGGGAGAACACCCCGGGCGCCCCGCTGGACGGGTGTGATTCTCGTTTCGTCCCGGTTCTGTGGTTCGATGGTCCACGCACCGCAGCGGGCCCCTTGAGGTCCCCTGACGGTCGATGCCCCGGTAGCCCAACCGGCAGAGGCGTTCGGCTCAAACCCGATCCAGTGTGGGTTCGAATCCCACCCGGGGCACCTCTACGTCAGGCCCGTGACCTGCGGAAGCACTCCATCTCGCCCCTCTCAGAGCGGCCAGATGTGACGACCGTTTCACGTAGGCATCCAGAAGCACCTCGAAACGGCCAGGTGCTGTACGACACATCCCAGAGGCGCCTGGACATCAGCGGCTCTGCGCGCCTGAGGCGACCGCAGCACGGCCCCCGTCGCGCCGGGCCGGCGTGGTTCGTCGAGCGACCGGATGGGTACCAGTGCCCATCGCCCGTTGCTGCTGCCGGGTGCGAAGATCCTCGAAGCCCACCGTCACGATCGACCGTCGCGTCCAGCTCGAAGCGCGACGACGAAGGAGCCGTCTTGAGAACTCGACGAATCGCCGTAGCGGTCTTCACGGCCTGCGTACTGCTGCTCGCGACGGCAAGCGGTGCCTCCGCGGGCACGTCGGGCACTGTCTACAGTGCGGGCAGCTACGCGAAGGCGACCTTCGCCCCCAACGACCCGGGGTATCACAGCGCATACGTCAAGGTCATCGACAACCGCAAGGACGGCGCCAGCGCCGTCGCGCAGGTGACGTTCGACGGGACCACCAAGACCTACAGGGCGAGCGACGGTGTGGGCTCGAGCGTCACCTGGTTCCCCGGTGGCATCTCACGGGGCGAGTCGGTCTCCGTGCGCGCGTGCCGACAGGACGTCTCGGCCGGCGGCCCGATCAAGGACTGCGGCGCATGGAGGACGTTCATCGGCTAGGCCACGCACGACAAGGCGGGGTGTCGCGCGGCGTGCGCAGCGCCCCGCCTTGTCGGGGGTCGAGCCGTGGGTGGTGCACGGCGCCTGCCTGGGGACCGTGACGAGCCCTGCTAGTTCCTACGAATCACGTGCAGGAGAACCATGGCTCTGCCCCCCGACCCCCGCGCGACCGGGGGTCTCGCACCATCGCTCGCCAGCTCGGCTCGTCGCCGACGGCGATGGCTGGTCCCACTCGCGGTATCGCTCGTGCTGGTTCTCGTCGCCGTCGCCGCGCTCGTCGTGCACGTCGCGATACGCCCAGATCGTGAGCGCCGCGCGAACATCCGTGCGGTGGCGACGGCATTCGACGACTGCGACCTGGGCCTCGTGGGCGCGAACATCGACCGTGACGACGGGTTCGTCGACTTCGGGGAGGTGGGGGCGGTCGTGGGCCCCTCCTGGGGAGACGTGGCGTGTCTTGCCGACGCGCTCGAGATGCCGCGGGAGTGCCTCACGGAGCTACAGGCCCCCGGGGACGGTCTCGACCAGGAGGAGTACCGGTGGGGCGCGTACATGGCGCTGCGCATGCGGACCGGCAGCGAAACCCACGTCTCCGTCTATCACGACTGGTGGGCGAAGCCCTACGAGCGCTGAGCACACAGCCTGGAGCCGACTCACCCCGGCCGCAGCCATCCGCGACACGACTGGAGCCCACCTCGCATGAAGATCACCCGACGACGCGCCCTGACGTCCGTCGTCGCCCTCACCATCGCGCTCTCGGGGTGCAGCTCGAGCCCGCCGCGCCCCGGAGAGCCGCAGAGCGCTGCGGACACGATTCCGCACGATGCGGAGACCGGACAGACTCTCGACGAGGCTCGAGCGTCCATCGAAGCGATCTCGGGCATCGCTGTCACCGAGTTCACCGGTGGTGGTAGACCCAACGTCAAGGGGAACACCGGCTACACGGTCGCCCTCACCATCGAGCCCGGCTACGTCGTGGACTACGGCGACCTGCTGGTCGACTTCGTCGTCTGGTCGGTCTGGTCGGTCGGCGAGGGGTACATGCCGAACACGCAGATCGAGATCAGGACCAGCACCGGCGACGGCGAGCCGTACTTCGACCTGTCCGCGAGCGGCGCCGGTGCTGGGTGGACGTACGGGCCGGTCCGGGAGAGTGCCCAGCACACCACCCTCGTCGTCCCCCTGTCCGAGGACAGCCCCGAGGGCGCCCTCAACCTCAAGAGGCTTGCCCGCGAGGGTGACTGGCCGGGCGCGGTCCCGGACGCGCTTCCAGACGACGTCACCAGGACCGTCGGCCACGACGGATGAGATGACCCCAGGTTTGCTGCCCGCGAAGGCCACGGAGCACCGAGGCCGCTGACGGCGGTTCGTCTGAGCACCCGCCGGGAACACACCAGAGGGCCCGCTACGGGCCGGCCCAGGTCGAGATCAGGAGAGAACCATGACGAAGCCACCCGTCCACCCCGTGCCGGCGGACCCGTCGACGGGGCCCGTTCCCCTTCGCTACCCCTACACCGGTGCCCCGTACCCGAGCTACCCGCCGCGGCCAGCGATCCCGCCTGCGGCGTTCACGCGTGGGTACCGGCGAACGGCGTTGGCGCTGGTCTGGATACCGGTCGCGCTGATGGTCACAGCGGGGGTGCTGAGCGTTGCCCTGCTCGCGTACGCCGACAGCGATCCCACGAGCAACTCCGGCGCAGGCTACCTCGCGCTCTTCGTGTGGGGCGTGATGCTCGTCGGTGGCCCGGTCCTGCTCGGCGCGTTCGTCCCGGGGTGCATCATGCTCTCCCGCTCCGGACAGGCTCGTGCCGTCGGGAGAGCCGCGGGCTGCCAGCCGCCCCCGGTCACGTCGGTCAGACCAGGATCGTGACCACGACGACGAACACCGCGACGAGGACGAGGAGCACGCCGAGCACGACCAGCAGGCTGAGGGCCACGGGGTGGGCCTGGCGCCAGGGAACGAGGCGGGGATCGAGCGTGCGCAGCTGTGCGGGAGTGACCGGCTGGTGGATCGGCGTGAGCGGGACGCCGCGGTGCGCGAGGTCGAGCGCCAGGGCCGAGAGCTGCTCGCGGTCCCACATCTGCCCGACGAGCAGGAGCAGGCGCTTTCGCGGCCCGACCACGACGAGATGATGGGTCGGCGCGGTGCCCATGAACCCCATCTGGTCGATGGTCACCACACGTTCCACGTCGGCGACCGTGAACCTCTTCGGCCGCCCCCAACCCTGCATGGTGACGGAGCCGTCGCCGAACGTGACCCGTGACCGGTCAGCCATACGGCGCGCGAGAAAGTACACCAGCGGGACCATGGCGAGCACGAGGCACAGATAGCCGAGGGCCAACCAGACGTTGCGCGTCGTGATCATGGTCGTGAGCGCGTTCAGCCCGAGAAGCGGGACCAGTATCGCGGTCAGGGTCAGGTTGGAGCGCACCACCTGGCGCTTCGCGGCGTCGTGCAGGGTCAGCTCGGTCATGAGACACATCGTCCCATCATCAGCACGGTCACCTACTGCGCTGGGGAGGGTGCCCGCCGTCGTTCTGCTGCACGGCTCGACCGCCGCTGCTGGGCACGTCGAGTGGTCCCCCTGCCGATCGACACAGCGTCCCGGTGCTACGTCGACCGAGCATGGCTGGTGTACGTTCCCCCCGTCGGTTCGACGATCAGGGGGAACACATGTCCGAGGCGGTGCGTCATCCACGACGCGAGATCCCGTGGGGACCGATCGCGATCGTGGCCGCCGGTCTCGCGTTCGTCGCCGTCGGGGTGTTCCTCTCCTTCGGCTCCGACGGCGGGTTCATGTACGACTCCGTCTGGTACTACGCCGACCAGGACGGCGAAGACCTCGCATGGACCACCGAAGCGATCAGGGCCAACCGCGCGATCCTCACCTATGCGAGCACCTTCACGATCTTCGGCCTCGCCCTGGTCGCGCTGGGGTTCCTCCTGCCCCGCGCCGAGTAGCTTCCTCGTCCCAGCGGACCAGGCAACCCGAGGCGATCGCGAACCCGACGATCGCTTCGACGGAGGCGCCGACGACGAGACCCACGGCGCGTACTGCACCTGCGGTACGGCGACGAGCAAGATCACGACTCCGGTCGAGGTGCCCGATCGCCGGACGCGGGATCCTCGACGAGTGATGGGCACGAGGTGGTGCCGAGCACCGAGATGAGCCCGCACCCGAAGGAGCCCCGCATCATGACCATCGCCCCCTCCCGGCACGAGCCGGTCACGGCGTCACGCTCCGGCGCCGCCGTCGCCACTCCCCCGGTCGGCCAGTTCCGCTACGACCTGGCGTCCGGGTGCTGGTGGTGGTCGCGCCAGACGTACGCCCTGCACGGCTTCGAGCCCGACGACGTCACCCCCACCACCGAGCTGTTCCTGGCCCACCGTCATCCCGACGATCGTCCCGACGTCGAGGAGGCACTTCGATGCGCCGGTGAGGACGGCGAACCCTTCACGAGCGTGCACCGCATCGTGACCGCCCGTGGACGTGAGCGGACGGTGTGCCTCGTAGGACAGGGACGCAGGGATCGCACGACCCATCGGGTCGTCGAGGTGATGGGCTACCTGACCGACCTGACCACCCCCCTCGCTCACCGGGCAGGAGCACTGGCCCAGGACCAGATCCGGGCGGTCGTCGAGCACCGTGCCACGATCGAGCAGGCGAAAGGCATCGTGGCCCTCACGTGCGACGTCAGCGCGGACGACGCCTTCAGCGTCCTGCGCGCAGCGTCGAACGACCACAACGTGGCCCTGCGCAGGCTCGCGGGCTGGGTCGTCGCGCTGGCCGAGCAGCTGCCGCCGACCGAGGACTGCCGCCGCTCGGTCAACGAGCTCCTCGAGCACCCGCACGCGCCGCACCCCGGCCGAGGGTGACCGGGAGCAGGAAGACCTTCGCCCCCTCCTGAGCAGCTGGAGGGGGTCGGCTGCTCGGAAGGGGGCGAAGGTCGGCTGTCAGACGTCAGCGCCGACGGGGGTCCGCTCTGACGTGGAGACGGACGAGTCCGCCTTCCGGTGCCGCAGGACGCGGCGGGTCACCATGAACCCACCGGCGAGGACGAGCAGACCGATCAGCACCGTCGCACCGATCTGGATGTAGACCCAGGTCGGAGGCGTGTAGCTGACGGTCGCGCCGGGCGCGAGCCCGTTCATGGCGTTGGAGTTCGCGACCGTGAACAGGATGTTGTGGGTCGCTTCCCGGATGTCGCTGACCGCCTTCGCCGACGTGGTGTCCACGAAGGACTTCGACGGCTGGAACGTCAGGGTGAGGTCGGTGCCCGCACTGATGCCCTGGTTCGGGCTCATGTACGGGTACAGGTTGAAGTCCGAGATCGCGAAGCCCTCGAAGCCCCACTCGCTGCGCAGCACGTCCGTCATGAGCGCCTCCGAGCCGCCGGCCCAGGTGGCACCGATGCGGTTGAACGAGCTCATGATGCCGCCCGCGCCGATCGTCGTCTCCGAGATCGTTCCCTCCGCGTCCGACACGTACTGAACGTCCATGGAGATGTTCTTGACGGCCATCTCGAACGGCTTGAGGTAGATCTCGCGGATCGTCTGCTCGGTCGCCCACGTGGCGATGCCGTTGTTGACGCGGTTGGTCTCCTGCTCGTTGAGCGCGAAGTGCTTGAGCGTGGTGTACATCCCCTTGCTCGCCGCCCCGTTGGCCACCGAGGTCGCCATCGCGCCGGAGAGGAACGGGTCCTCCGAGTAGTACTCGAAGTTGCGACCACCGAACGGCGAGCGGTGCAGGTTGATCGCCGGGGCGTACCAGCCGTTGATGTCCTTGAACATCGCCTCGTTGCCGAGCATCTCGCCCATCGCCGCACCGAGCTCGACATCCCACGTCTGCGCGATGAGGAACTCCGACGGGTAGGCGACGCCGTTGATCGAGGAGTTGATGAACGAGGAGAACCCGGCGGGGCCGTCGGGCTCGACGGTCTGGGGCTTGGCGATCGAACCGATCGCGGCCGTCTGGTAGGCACCGTTGAGCAGCATGCTCGTCATGTCACCGACGGCGATCGAGTCGAGCAGCTCGTCCCACTTCGGGTCGTCCTTCGCGAGGCCGCGCATGTCGACGAGGGTCAGGTCGGTCTGCGCACCGGTCGTGGGCATCTCGCCGTCGAACGCAGCCGCTGCGGCGTCGGCGTCCCAGGGCTGGAAGCCGGCCTGCACAGCCTCGTCCGCGACGAGCATGTCCGCGGTCGGGGCCTTCGGGAAGGTCCCTGCGAAGTCCGCGCGGGACATCATGAGGATCTTGCCGTCGGTCGGCTCGGAGCTGAACTGCGCCGACACGTCGTCGAACTGGTTGGTGACCTCGGCGAGGTCCGTCGAGCGGTGGTTGTCGCCGGAGTACACGACGTCGGAGTCGACCGTGTACGTGATCGGCTCGGTGCCCGGAGCGAGCGTGTGGGAGTCGGTGCGCAGCGTGATGGCGTAGTCGCCCGCCTCGAGGACGTACGCGGCCTCGTCGAGGTGGTCGTAGGAGGCCATCTCCTCGACCGCGAGGTCGATCGTGACGGTCTCGCTCGCGCCGGGCTCGAGCAGACCGGTCTTGGTGAAGCCGCCGAGCACGACCTCCGACTTCTCGATGCCGCCGGCCGTGTAGGGCGCGCTGTAGTAGAGCTCGACGACGTTCTTGCCCGCGGTCGTGCCGGTGTTCGTGACCTCGACCGTCACGGAGATCTTCCCGTCGACCTCGCCGGCCTCGGTGCTGACGACCTTCCAGGCGAAGTCGGAGTAGCTCAGGCCGTACCCGAAGGGGTAGACGACGGCCTCGTCGTAGTCGATGAAGCCCTCGGCCGCGGCGGTCTCGTAGTAGCGGTAGCCGAAGTAGATGCCCTCGGCGTAGTTCACGAACGGGGCGTCGGACGTGAGCGTGGCGTTGGAGGTGGCCTTCTCGATCGCGGGGACCGGGAAGGACGCCTCGATGTTGTCGTAGACGAACTCACCGAAGTTGGCGAACGTCGGGTCGGCCGTGAAGTCGGCCGCCCAGAGGTCCGCGGTACGGCCGGACGGGTTCACGTCGCCCGCCAGGATGCGACCCAGGGCGCTGAGGCCCGTGGCGCCCGGCGACCCGGCCAGCAGGATCGAGTCGATCTCAGGGTCGTCCTGGAGGGCGCCCATCTCGATGGTCGTGGAGGAGTTGACCACGACGACCACGTTCTCGAAGCTCGACTTCGCGAGCTCGATCATGTCCTTCTCGTCCTGGTTCAGCTCGAGCTGGTGCTGACCGGGCTCGGCGTTGTCGTCCCAGCCGGTCATGTCCTGCGTGAGGTCGCCGCCCTCACCACCGGGCCGGCCGACGAACACGACGGCGGCGTCGGAGTAGTCGGCGAACGACGCGGACTGCGCCTCGTACTCGCCCACCGGGAGCTCACCGATGTAGTAGGTGGAGATGTCGGGGCGGTCCATCTCGATGTACCCCCGAGGGTTCTCCGCAGCGAACGCCTCGATCGTGGTGAAGACCTGGTCGTTCACCTCGAAGCCGGCGTTCTCCAGCCCGGCGCGGGCGGTGACGGCCGAGTTCGTGTCGACCGAGCCGGAGCCCGAGCCCCCGAACACCGGGTCCGCGGCCGCGCGACCCAGCATCGTCACGCGCGAGCTCGTCGCCAGGGGAAGCGTGCCCGCCTCGTTCTTGGCCAGGACGATGCCGCCTGCGGCGATCTCCTCGACGAGAGTCTTGGCCGCCTCGTCGACCTCCTCGATGCTGCCGAAGTCGGACGTGTAGTACTCGGTGTCCCAGCCTGCAGACTCGGGCGCGTTCGTGAACTCGTACGTACCGGAGCCGAACTGGGACGCGACCCAGCCGCCCGCGACGTTGAGGCCCACGTTCGCGACGACTGTCACGACGGTCACCGTGGCGAGCACGGGGGCCCAGATCCACAGGTACTTCTTGTTCGACATCGGCTTCTTCTGCCGGTCGGCGTTGTTCGCCTTGGCGTTCACTGCATTCCTCCTCGAGTGCGGGCAGCGATCAGGTCATGGGGATCGCCGGCTTGCGCCGCGGACGTGACGCACTGCCAGCGTCTCGTCGTGATTGGTCGACGGCCCGGTCCGCGGACGTCGTCTGGCCAGGGACCGGGCGGTGCTCCGTAGAGCTACTCCGACACCTCGGAGATCTTTCCGTCCTGGTCGATCTGCCACGTCTGGCCGGTGGCGGCCGAGTCACCCTCGATCGTGAACTTGCCGTCCTTGATGTCGACCGTGCCCTGCACGCGCGACGCTGCGTCCGAGGCCGTGAAGGGCACCACGAGGAGGCCGTACTTGACGGTCGGGGCCTTGACGTCGCTGGCAAGCATGATCTGGGCCCAGGAGTCGTCCTCGGCCAGGGCGTCCGTCACGGCCGTCTTGGCGTTCTCGAGGTCGTCCTTGATGTCGACATCGGCTGCCTGCTCCGCGGAGGCGTTCGCGCCGGAGTCGCTGTCGCCGCTGCCGCAGGCGGTGAGCCCGAAGAGCCCGGTCAGGCCCAGCACGACGCCGAGGCCGGTGGTCAGCACCTTGTTCTGCTTCACTTCTGCTCCTTGATGAGATCCGGCCACGAGCACACCCCGCGGCCCGGGCGTCGGCGCGTCCATGGACACGCCGACGCCCGGGTGACCGCCGGCTCGCGCCGACGGCCACCCGGTGCGTGGCCGTCAGTCGGTGATCGGCCCCGAGTAGTTCAGGCCGAAGCCGTAGTCGTACGCGTTGCCCGCGGCGTCCGTGTAGGGCGTCATGTCCTTGGCCACGTCCTCGAGCTGTGCCTCGACCGTGTCCATGTCCTTCGGGAACTGCATCGGCAGGCGGCCCTGCGGCTCGTAGAGACCGAGGGCGACCTCGATGAGCGCCTTGTCGCTCGTGCCGAAGCCCACGACGATCGCGTCGGACCGGCTCTCGAACTCGGCCGGGACGACCGGGTTGATGGCCTTGAGCACGGTGACCACCGGGATGTCCTGGCCGCTGGCCTCGATCGCAGCGACGGCACGGTCGAACGCGTCGAGGTCGGACTCGTTCGCGATACGCGACGTCTTGCCGAAGTACGAACGGTTCTCCCGGCTCCCGTCGGCAAGGATGTCACCTGAGATGGACGTCTGGCGAACGTTCGCGCCGTCGGCGGTGTAGGGGCGGTACTGCAGGGACAGGGGGTACCACTCACCGGTCGTGGCGTCGCGGCCGGCCTTGGTGAAGTTGCTGCCGCTGTCCGGGCTGTCCATCCCGACCAGGACGAGGTCGACCTCGGACAGGTCGGGAGCGGTGTAGCTCGTGACCTTGCCGTCGGCGTCGGTCACGGCCTCGTCCGTCACGACCTCTGCGAAGAACTCCTTCGCGACCTCGACGTCGATCCCCTCGCCCTCGACGTACTCACCAGGACCGAACGCTCCGTCGAAGCCCGTGTTGTAGTTGCGCGGGATGTAGACGGTCTTGTCCTTCCACGCCGCGGCGTCGGAGGCCGAGATCGTCTCGCCGTCGTTCTTCAGCATGACGACCGAGTCGAGCTGCGCCGAGTAGCCGGCCTCGATCTTGTCGTCGGAGGCGAGGACCTTCTTGGACTCGTCGAGGTCCAGGTAGGCGTTCTCGTACAGGCCCGGGTTGAAGAACATCGTGAGGATGCGCGCACCGGACTCGCGGAACCGGGAGTCGGCGTCGATCTCGTTGACGCCCGCCTCGAAGTCCGCCTGCCACAACGCGTGCGCTGCGAGCACGGGTTCGATCGCATTGTTGCCGCCGAACATGTCGTGCCCGGTCTTGAGGATCTCGTAGTGTCGCTGGTCCACCGTCAGGTCGCCCGCGCCCCAGGCGGTGCCGAGCTTCGCGTCGGGGTCGGTCACGGACGTCGTGACGCTCCAGTCGGTGACGACGACACCCTGGTAGTTGTTGTCCTTGCGGAGCAGGTTCATGCGCGCGTCGTCGTAGGCCGTGCCGACACGCTCGCCGAACAGCGGCTCACCGTTGCCGTCGAGAGCGATCGAGTACGCGGTCATGACCGCGGCCGAGTCGAGCGAACCGAGGAACGCCTTGGTGTGGGCGTCGAAGTTGTCGCCCGGGTACACGCCGTACTTGCCGACGTCCGTGTGCGACTCGCGGCCGCCCTCGCCCGGACCGTCACCGGCCCAGTGCTTGATCATCGAGTTGACCGACTCCGGCCCCCAGCCGTCCTGGCCCGTCGTGCCCTGGTAGCCCGTGACGTAGGACGCCGCGAGCTCGGTGTTCTGGTCGACGTCCTCGCCGAACGTGCCGCCGACGCGCAGCCAGCGCGGCTCGGTCGCCAGGTCGATCTGCGGGCTCAGGGCCGTCGTGATGCCCAGTGCGCGGTACTCCGCGGACGACATCTCGGCGAACGCGTCCATGTGCTGGGTGTCGAACGTCGCGGCGAGACCCAGGTTGGAGGGCCAGCGCGAGATGTCCGCGCCCTCGGCGTTGTAGCCGCCGCTGCCTGCCGTCGAACGGGGGTCGGAGGCGAAGTTCACGGGGATGTACGGCTCGTCGGCGGTGGCCAGCGACTCGGTGTACGCCTGCATCGCGTTCGCCCACGTGACCGTGGCCTGGACGTCGCTCGGGCCGGCGTGCAGCACGTTGCGCAGGCGGGAGTCCTTCAGGTACTCCTTCTGGGCGTCGGTGAGCCCGTCCGCCTGGGAACGCTCGTGCGAGCTGAACAGCATGAGACCGGCGATCTGCTCGACCGTGAGCTCCTCGCTCAGGGCCGCCGCGCGGTCCTGAGCGGTCTCGCGCCAGTCCTCCCAGGTGTCGAGGGAGCCGTTGGCGTTCATGTCCTTGAACGCCAGCTTCTTGCCGTCGACCTCCTCGGTCAGGAGCTCGATACCGCTGTCCGCGCCGTAGGAGAGGACCGGTCCGTCACCGGGGTTCGTGACGACCACGAACTCGGTCTTGCCGTCCGTGACCTCACGTGTGGTGAAGGCGCTCGAGTCGTTCGTCTCGTTCTCGTCGGGGGTGCCGCTGGTGCATCCCGCAACCGCGATCAGGGCGATCGCCGAGAGCGCCGCCGCTCCCTTTGCCCCTCTGGTCATCTTCTGGCCTCGTCGTGCCGCCGTAGTCTTCATCGACATCCCATTTCGTCGCGCTTGCGGGTGTACACGTGTGTGTCTCCTTCGACTCTTCAAGTGCTGCCGCGCTCTAGATGCCCCCTCGTGGCAACATCGATCGCGTGGACCTGGGCGACGTCCCCGTCGTTCCTGGTCCGTGCGAAGCTGCGGTTCCTCTGGCACACCTCGTGTCCCATCACCGGAGCCCAGCGCACCCATCACAGCGCGCCCGGCAGCACGCTCCGGCCCGTTCTGCACAACCTGTCGATTTCAGCGCACAAACTGTCGACGGCTCCGAGATCGAGCACGGCGAAGAGGCGCACTGTCAGTGGCGGAGGGCTTGTCCCGAGTCATCAGCACCGGCGTTCCACGGCGCGACGCTGTCGGAGGCCGAGCAGGCCTGTCGCGGAGCGAGGTGCGCCGACCGCCAGTCGGCGCTGCAGAGCGAACGCCCGCGCTGCGCGACGGCGACCGCGGAAGCAACGGACTTCGAGGGAGCCGTGACAACGGTCTCGCGCGCGATCGGGCTGGCCTCGCCGGGCCCTGGCAGATGCGCGGGGCCACCGAACATCAGCCCCTGGGTGCGTGCTCTGATCCCGGCCCGGAGCACTGGAGGTCCTGTCCAGCGAGTGAGGGGCTGGGTGCCGCGGGTGCCGGGGTCTCCTCGCCCGAGGGGAGGTTCGTGTGTGCGCGTAGCCACCACGATGGTGGTGGCTACGCGCACGACACGACCTGGGGATCCTGCTGTGTTCGCCGGGCAGAGGGCTCAGCGCGGGCCGGGGTCATGGCCGGCAATGGAGCTCGTGGGCAGGGCCGCGGGCAGGGGCAGGGGTGGGCCGGGGCGCTCGTGCGGCGACGGTGCCGACCAGGGTCCGGCCTCCACGCGGGCTGGTGCCGGGCCGGAGGCTCGCTTTGGCCGGCGATGGAGCCCGGGTCGTGACAGGGGCGGGCCAGGAGCCCAGGAGCTCCTCCTCCGAGGGGAGGGTGGTGTTTTCGCGTAGCCACCACAATTGTGGTGGCTACGCGAAAACACCACCGGGGGATCTCCTGCTGTGCGCCGGACAAGGGCTCGCCTGGGGCCGGCGAAGGAGCCGTGCGGTGGCCGTGAGCAAGGGAAAGGGGCGGGGCCGGGCCCAGGTGCTCGTGCGGCTACGGTGCCGGCCAAGGTCGCGAGCGGACTGGTGCCAGGCAGCGGACGTGGCGCGAGCCGGGGTTGCGGGGCGAGCGATGGGGCCCGGGACGGGGGCCATCGCATGCCGGCCGGGGGCGTGGGTGAGCCGGGGACTGTGGGGCGCGTGCTGCTACGGTACCGGGCTCGTCGTGGCCGGGTTCATGGGGTGGTTTCGGCGGAGCTTGGGCGCGTCAGTTGAAGCCGATGACGCGTTGGGCGGTCTTGTAGGCCAGGACGGAGATGCCGCGTCCGGGGCGTCCGGGCAGGTTGGAGATCTGGTGCAAGGT
>NZ_LMIL01000005.1:0-524 GCF_001429135.1 Oerskovia sp. Root22
CGTCGTGGCCACCAACACCGGCGCAGCTCAGGGCACGTACGACGTGAGCGACCGTATGACCGCTGACGGCGACCTCGAGGTCCGCTCGGGCGCTGTGACTACCGCCCCGGACGGTGTGACGGCTTCGCCGTCCTGGACCGGTCTCGGGGCTGAGGGCGCGGCGGAGAACGTCATCGCCTCTGTGGTGGAGCTCGCTGCTGGCGGCACCCACACCTACCAGGTCGANNNATGACCGCTGACGGCGACCTCGAGGTCCGCTCGGGCGCTGTGACCACCACCCCAGAGGGTGTGACGGCTTCGCCGTCCTGGACCGGTCTCGGGGCTGAGGGCGCGGCGGAGAACGTCATCGCCTCTGTGGTGGAGCTCGCTGCTGGCGGCACCCACACCTACCAGGTCGAGGTCGTCCTTGCCCTGGCCGAGGGTGCTCAGGGGGCTCCGGTGATCACGCCGTGCTCCGCGGAGCCAGGCGGAGCCCAGGGCGGGCTGTCGAACGCCGCGGGGATCAACTACAACGGCCTGACCGA
>NZ_LMIL01000005.1:532-16606 GCF_001429135.1 Oerskovia sp. Root22
CCAGGGGGCTCCGGTGATCACGCCGTGCTCCGCGGAGCCAGGCGGAGCCCAGGGCGGGCTGTCGAACGCCGCGGGGATCAACTACAACGGCCTGACCGATTCGGCCGAGGCCTGTGTGACGGTCGCTGCGATCACGGTCGACAAGACCATCAGTGCTGGGCCTACGCCCAACGGTGACGGGACGTGGACCATCGTCTACGACCTGGTCGCGACCAACACTGGTTCGGCTGCTGGGGACTATGACCTGAGCGACCGGTTGCATTACGGCGAGGGCATCGAGATCACCAGCGCCGCGGTCACCAGCGCACCCCGACGGTGTCCAGACCAATCTGGACTGNGACCTGGTCGCGACCAACACTGGTTCGGCTGCTGGGGACTATGACCTGAGCGACCGGTTGCATTACGGCGAGGGCATCGAGATCACCAGCGCCGCGGTCACCAGCGCACCCGACGGTGTCCAGACCAATCTGGACTGGACGGGGCTGGGCGCCGACGGCGCCCCAGCGAACGTCGTGGCTACGGGGATCGAGCTCGCCGCCGGTGGGACTCACACCTATCAGGTGACGGTCACTGTCCAGATGGACGAGGCCACCATCGATCCTGGCGAGCTCCAGTGCCCGGCCCCGGGCTCGGGGGAGAACGGTGGTCTGGCGAACTCGACGACCCTGACCCACAACGGGACCGTCGCGCAGGACGACGTGTGCGCCACGCTGCCACTGATTGACGTCACCAAGACGATCAGCTTTGGTCCTACCCCCAACGGTGACGGGACGTGGGCGATCGTGTATGACCTGGTCGCGAGGAACACGGGTGCGGCTGCGGGGGACTATGACCTGAGCGACCAGTTGCACTACGGCGAGGGCATCGAGATCGTCAGGGCCGCAGTCACCACGGCGCCGGACGGTGTGACGACCAACGCTGACTGGACGGGGCTGGGGGCCGACGGAGCTCCCGTGAACGTCGTGGCCGCGGGGATCGAGCTCGCTGCCGGTGGGACTCACACCTATCGGGTCACGGTCACGGTTGAGATGGACGATGCCGCGATCGATCCTGGCGCGCTCCAGTGCCCGGCCCCGGGCTCGGGGGAGAGCGGTGGTCTGGCGAACTCGACCACCCTGACCCACAACGGTGAGGTTCAGGGCGACGACGTGTGCGCCACCCTGCCACTGATCGACGTGACCAAGACCATCAGTGCTGGTCCCACGCCCAACGGTGACGGGACATGGACGATCACCTATGACCTGGTCGCATCGAACACCGGTGCGGCTGCAGGCGACTATGACCTGAGCGATCAGCTCCAGTACGGCGCGGGCATCGTCATCGGTACCGCCGCGGTGACCGCCTCACCTGAGGGTGTGGCGACCAACGCGGGCTGGACCGGTCAGGGTGCTGCAGGCTCGGCGGAGAACGTCGTCGCCACCGACGTCACGCTCACGGCCGGCGCGAACCACACCTATCAGGTGCAGGTCGTCGTCTCTCTCGACCAGGCTGTGGTCACCCCGGAGACACTGCAGTGCCCGGCCCCCGGGTCTGGTGAGAACGGGGGACTGGCGAACTCGACCGAGCTCACCCACAACGGTGAGACCACTGGCGACGACGCATGTGCCACCCTGCCGCTGATCGAGATCACCAAGTCCCTGTCGGGCGCGGTGACCCCGGTCGAGGGTGAGGACGGCGTGTACGACGTGGTCTACGAGCTCACGGTCACCAACCGCGGACCGGGTAGTGGGCACTACGACCTGGACGATGCGCTCGCACCGGGCGAAGGCGTGCAGGTCGTGGGGATCCAGGACATCGTGACCGACGCCCCGGAGCGAGTCGGGTTCAACGAGGCCTACGACGGTCTGGAGAACCTGCGCATGGTGACCGGGCAGCCGATCGCCGGTGCGACAGGTGCACCGGTGGTGCACACCTACACGGTCACGGTCCGCTACGCGGCTGATCTGTCCGCTGTGCAGGTCCCGGATTCGGACATCTGCACCACGGACGAGGGCGGGGCGGTCCCGGGCGCACTGAACAACGTCGCCTCGGTCGGGTGGAACGCCCTGGAGGGCACGGACGACGAGTGCGTGCGCCCCGGCAAGCCGACCTTGGACAAGGCCCTGGTCTCGGCTCAGCCAGTCGGCGGCGGGCAGTGGGAGGTCGTCTACGACCTGACCGTGGGCAACGTCGGTGTCGAGGCAACCACGTACGACCTGGATGACGAGCTCCTCTTCGCACCGGTCATCACGGTCGAGTCCGTCAACGTCACCGGCCCCGAGGGCATCGCCCTCAACGCCGGCTTCGACGGGGACAGCGACCAGCGCATCGCCACCGATGTCAGCATCGGTGGCCTGGACGATGACGGGTACGCCCCGCACGTCTACCGGGTCACCGTCATCGCAGGCGTGTCGTTGCACTTCGCCGATATCGGCCAGGACGGGACCGGCTCCCCAGCCTGCACCGCCCCGACCGGCTCGAACACCCTCGAGCAGGGACTGAACAACGCGGCGACGCTGACTGACGAGAACGGCAACACCCAGACCGACACGGACTGTGCACCGGTGCCCTCGATCGACATCACCAAGTCGATCATCGGCAACCCGGTCAAGGACGCGAACGGCACCTGGGCAGTCACCTACGAGATCGTCGCTATCAACGACGGTGCAGCCCAGGGCGACTACACCCTGACCGACCGTCTGCGGTACGGCACCGGCATCGACGTGACGTCCTCGACCGTCACGTCCGCTCCCGAAGGCGTGACGCCTTCGGCCACATGGACCGGTCAGGGAGGCGAGGGCGACCCCGTCAACGTCGTGGCCACCGACGTGCCACTCGAGGCGGGAGGAATTCACAACTACCAGGTGCAGGTCCACGCGAAGGTCGATCCCACAACCACTGACGCATCGACATACGCCTGCCCCGCCCCCGGCACCGGGGAACCCGGAGGGTTCGCCAACGTGGCCGGCATCGCTCACAACGACCTTGCCGACACCGCAACGGCATGCGCGACACCCGACAAGCCTGGCGACCCCGGGACCCCGGGCAAGCCAGGCGGTGGCCTCGCCCTCACCGGCGCATCCATCGGCTGGATCGCTGGAAGTGCGGCTCTGCTCATCCTGATCGGGGCACTGGCGCTCATGGCAGCACGTCAGCGACGCACCACTAACTAGACGGGGTCTGTGCCTCGCCGCCCAACAGGCGGCGAGGCACAGACCCCGCCGGTCCTCGCAGCAAGACGCTGCCCGCGCGGGGCAGCCCTCGGAGGGAGGCGTACGAGTGCACACCTCGCATTCGGATCTCGGAGTGTTCCAACGACTACGTCACGCAATGATCCGCTGGTGGCGTCGACAGATCTGCACCCAGGACGCCGAACCCTCGTACTCTGACCTCGACCTTCACGACGGCCTCAGTCCGAAGGCACAGGACCCAGCTGTGTCGCCAGACTGCCAGCGGGGCGTGGAAGCAGGCAGACCGCCCAATCCGGCGAAGTGACATGAAGTCCATCTTCGGCGTCCGTCGGAGGTGGCTGAATGGCCGGTCTCGCGGGGGCGTGGTGCACCTGTGATGATGGCGTGGGCGGCGCGATCGAGGTCGGACCGGACGGGTATGGCAAGCCGCTGTCGCGGCTCAAGGATCGGGTACGTGCCGGCCGGGTAGGCGCGGCCCCGGCGGCGAACATCGAAGTGTTGCGGCGGTGCTAGTCGATCGGCCAGGGCATCCCTGATCGCCAGGAGGTGCGGGCTGGGGTACGAAGGTCGTCGACCGGCTCGCGGCGGACCTGCGGGCGGCGTTCCCCGGACAGCGGGGCTGGTCGAGGCGGAACCTGCTCTGCATGCGCTCAGTCGCCCGCGCCTGGCCTGGGTGGTGAGGAATTGGTGCAACATGCTGTTGCACAACTTCTCTGGGGCCGGGGCCAATACCTCATGGGGGTATCTTTGGCCGGTGCGAGGGAACGAGAGCAGGACCGAGGGCGACAGGACGGATCCTGGCGGGAGCGCGACGCGACGTCCTCGCAGGACCGTCCCCGGACTGACCGTGTGCCGCCTGTGCGTCGGCGAGACGCTCGGCGCGGGTGACCCGCTCCCGGGCGGCCAGCTCGCGCGCGTCGAGGCGATCGCCGCGAGCGGCGACGCGGGCCTGACCCTGGTCGACTGCCTCGACGCGTGCGAGCGCGGGGACGTGGTCGTCGTGCGCCCCACGCCCGCCGCCCGGGTCGAGGCAGGCCCGGTCTGGTTCGAACGGCTGGCCGGCGACGCGTCGAGCGAGGCGCTGCACCGCTGGGTGCGGGCGGGCGGGCCCGGGCGGTCGCCCGTCCCCGAGGCCCTGGCCGGGCTTCGTATCGAGGCTCCGTAGCGGGTCCTGCGGAGACGCCGCCGCGTCCCAGGGAATACACCGACGGTCCGACGGCGTTCCTTCCTCGGCTACTATCGGTAGCCGCGGGCGACGATCGCCCGCACCGCCGGTCCTCGGGCCGGCCCGAACGGGAGTCGAATCCTTGCTGAACCGGTGGAACTTCACCGCGCGCCGTGACGTCGATCTGCGACGAGTCGCCAGCGCGCTCTGTTGTTGACCCACTGAACCGCTGGGCCCCGCGGCCCGCACAGCAGTCCTCCCCACCCTCCTGACCTCGGCGTGCCCGCCGCGAGCCCGTGCTGCACGGACCCGCCCCGGCTGCGCTGCGCACGAGGCGCGCGACCCGTACGGGCTCGCGTCCCTGACGTCGGGATCCTCCTTCCTCCGGGCCGGGACGACTGCGCTCCCTCCCTCTCGCGATGCTCGCGATCCCTGGGCGCCCCACGCGCCCGTGACGAAGAAAGCAGAACCGTGCCCTCCTCCTCTTCCTCCTCGCAGGCCGTGGCTCCCGCCGCGCCGGAGAAGTCCGCGAACGGTGCCCCCGCGCCCAAGCGCCGCCTGAAGGCGCCGTCCTTCACGGTCCAGATCCTCGTCGCCCTCGTGCTGGGCGTGCTGCTCGGCTGGGCCGCGCTGTCGATGGGTCCGGCGTCCGGCGCCGGCACCCCCGACGAGGTCCCGAACTGGCTCACGACGACGCTCGCGACGATCGGCTCGTCGTTCGTGACGCTGCTCAAGGCGATCGTCCCGCCGCTCGTCTTCACGGCGATCGTCGCGTCGATCGCGAACCTGCGGAACGTGACCAACGCCGCGCGCCTCGCGGGCCAGACCATCCTGTGGTTCGCCATCACGGCGCTTGTGTCCGTGGTGATCGGGATCGGGCTGGGCCTCGTGCTCAAGCCCGGGGCGAACACCACGCTCTCGGCGGCCGACGGCAGCGAGCCGGGCGGCTCGGGCTCGTGGCTCGACTTCCTCAACGGCTTCATCCCGAGCAACTTCCTGGGCATCGGGGCGCGCACGCAGATCGAGCAGGTCGAGGGCGTCGTGAACGGCGCGAGCACGTCGATCTCGTTCAACGTGCTCCAGATCGTCGTCATCTCGCTGATCATCGGCATCGCGGCGCTCAAGTCGGGCAAGAAGGCCGACCCGTTCCTGGCGTTCAACCGCTCGGCGCTCTCGATCATCCAGACCGTCCTGTGGTGGATCATCCGCCTCGCGCCGCTCGGCACGCTGGGCCTCATCGGCAACGCCGTCGCGACGTACGGGTGGGACTTGCTGGCCCCGCTCGCGACGTTCGCCGCTGCGATCTACATCGGTCTCGCGCTCGTGCTGTTCGTCGTCTACCCCGTGATCCTGCGGACCAACGGTCTGAAGATCACGAGCTACTTCAAGGGCGCCTGGCCCGCGATCCAGCTCGCGTTCGTGTCGCGCTCCTCGATCGGCACGCTGCCCGTGACGCAGCGCGTGACCGAGCGGAACCTCGGCGTCCCGCGCGAGTACGCGTCGTTCGCCGTGCCGCTCGCCGCGACCACCAAGATGGACGGTTGCGCCTCGATCTACCCGGCGATCTCCGCGATCTTCATCGCCCAGCTCTTCGGGATCGACCTGTCCTTCACGGACTACCTGCTCATCGCGTTCGTGTCCGTCGTGGGTTCCGCGGCGACCGCGGGCCTGACCGGCGCGATCGTCATGCTCACGCTGACGCTGTCGACGCTGGGCCTGCCGCTCGCGGGCGTGGGCCTGCTGCTCGCGATCGACCCGATCCTCGACATGGGCCGCACCGCGGTCAACGTCGCGGGTCAGGTGCTCGTGCCGACGGTCGTGGCCAAGCGTGAGGGCATCCTCGACCTCGAGCAGTACGAGGGCGTGAACGTGGAGGACCTGTTCACGGACGACGAGGACGAGTCGAACGAGTCCACGGTCGCGTCGGACGTCGACTCGTCGACCGCGAACGCGTCCGACAAGCCTGCGGCCTCGGCCGCCGACGAGGAGCTGGTCGGGGCGCGCTGACGCCACGTCCCACCCGCCTCCCGCTGAGTGCGGAGTAGTTGTCGTCGATGCGACGTATCGACGACAACTGCTCCGCACTCAGCGTTTCCCGGGAGGTCAGCGGTCCCGGGGTGTGAGGACCTCGAGGCGCTGGCGATACTCCGTCTCGTCGATCTCTCCGCGCGCGTAGCGCTCGCCCAGGATCGAGACGGGGTCGTTGCCGCCGCGCCAGGCGCCCGGACCGCCGGGGTGCCCCCACGGCCCGCCGCGCCTGGCGCGGCGGGCGAACAGGAAGATCACGGTGGCGAACAGGGCGAACCACAGCAGCGGGAAGACGAACCACCACGGTCCCGGTCCCCAGCCCGCGCCGCCGTGGGCGAGGACGTCGGTCGTCGCGGTCGTGAGAGTGGTGAGCATGGGAGCCTCCTGGGTGGGCTGGTGACGCGCGGCGGGCGCCGCGTCCGGCCGCGGGATGCGGCCACGTCTCCAGGCTTCCCTCCGGGGCGACGTCCGTCGTCGGTCCGGGGATGTCTGTCGCGTACCCCGCTGGTACCGCCCGGGCCGGGGGAGGCCGGCAGGCTCAGCGCCCCTGGCCCCAGCCCGGGCGCACGATGCCCGCCTCGTAGGCAGCGACCACGAGCTGTGCCCGGTCACGTGCTCGCAGCTTGGTCATGACGCGCGAGACGTGGGTCTTGACGGTCGACTCCGACAGGTACAGCGCCCGCGCGATCTCCTCGTTGGACAGCCCGCGAGCGACCTCGACCAGGACCTCGTGCTCGCGCGGCGTGAGGTCGGTGAGCCCGGGCACGGGCGCGACGGTGCGCGTCGCGTCGGCCACGCGCGCGAGCAGCCGGCGGGTCACGGTCGGGGAGAGGAGCGCGTCCCCGCCCGCGGCGACCCGCACGGCGCGTACCAGGTTCTCGGGCTCGGTGTCCTTGACGAGGAACCCGCTCGCGCCGCTGCGGATCGCCTCGGTCACGTACTCGTCGAGCTCGAACGTGGTCACCACGACCACGTGCACGCCCGACGCCGCCGGGTCCGCCACGATCCGCCGCGTCGCCTCGAGCCCGTCGAGGCCGGGCATGCGGATGTCCATGAGCACGACGTCGGGCAGCAGGTCGAGCGCGAACCGCACCGCGTCGTCACCCGTCGCGGCCTCGCCCACGACCTGGAGGTCCGGTTCGGAGTCGATCAGTGCGCGGAAGCCTCCGCGCACGAGGCTCTGGTCGTCGGCGAGCACGACGCGGATCATGGGTTCTCCTGGTCTGCGGGGGTGCGGTCGGTGGTGGGGTCCTCGTCCGGCCCGACGGCGCCGCGCGCCTCCCACGGGAGCCTCGCCTCGACGAGGAAGCCGCCCCGCGGTCCGGGGCCGGCCGTGAGGGTCCCGCCCGCGTCGGTCACGCGCTCGCGCATGCCCCGCAGGCCGTATCCCTCGGCGTCGAGCCGGTCGTCGTGCCCGCCCGACCGCGACGGGTCCGCCGGCCGGTCCGCGGGGGCGGCTCCGTCGTCGGACACCGTGACCACGAGGGAGCGGGGCAGGCCTGTGCGCGGGGTGGGGGCCGAGGCGTCGCCCGTGCCGACCACCCGGACCTCGACCGTCGTGCGCGTGGCGCCCACCGCATGGCGCTGGACGTTGGTGAGCGACTCCTGGACCACGCGGTAGACGATCCCGGCCAGGCGAGGGGCGGCGTCGTGCGCGGCGTCCTCGACCGTGAGACCGACCGCGACGCCCGGGACCGACCCGACCAGGCGCGGTAGCGCTCCGAGGTCCCACGCGGGCGAGCGGGGGACCTCGCCGCCCTCGGCGCGCACGATGCCGAGCACGGTCCGGACCTCGTCGAGCGACTCGCGGCTCGTCGCACGGATCGCGGCGAGGGCCGCACGAGCCTGCTCGGGGTCGCGGTCCAGGAGGTGCAGCCCGACGCCCGCCTGCACGTTGATCGCCGACAGCGAGTGGGCCAGGACGTCGTGCAGCTCGCGCGCGATGCGCAGGCGCTCGGCCGTCACGGCGTTGACCTCGTGCTCGCGCCGGGCCGCACGGACCGCCGCCATGCGGGCGACGCGCCCCCTGGCGCCGCCGGCGGCGAGCAGGGCGACCGTCGTCCAGGCGAGCCCTCCGAGCAGCGCGACCGTGGGGGGCCCGCCCCGCAGCGTCGCCGCCGTGGTCGTGATCCCCGCGAGCACCACGACGCCCGACCACGCGACGACGCGCCCGTGCGCAGCGGGTCCCGCGAGCATCACGGCCGCGAGGACCGCGACCGTCGGGACGAGCACGGGCCCCCACGGGTAGCCCAGCAGCAGGTAGGCGCCCGTCGCGGCGAGGCTCAGGGTGGTGGCCAGGACGTGGCGGCGCGGGATGGTCGCGAGCACCATGGGCGAGACCAGCACCAGGGCGAGCGCGAGCGCGTCGAGGGGCTCGGCGTCGGGCTGGCCGTGCGCGGCGCCCAGGGTGCCGAGGACCGCGACGAGCGCCGTGACGATCGCGAGGAAGAGGCGCGGACGGCGGTGGTCGAACGGTCCGGTGAGGTCGACGGGGTCGGTCGGGCCGTCGCTCGGCCCGCCCTCGCTGCCGTCGTGCGACCAGGACCAGGGACCCGTCGGGCCGGGTCGCTCGCCACGCCACGGCGGGCCCCACGGAGCGCCCGGGGACCCTGTGGACCTCCCGTCGCCGACCATGCGGCCACGCTACGCCGAGGGGAGGGAAGGCGCGTCCGCCCCGGGTACCGTCGGGGGCGGTACGCGGGTGCCGGGGGCTGGCGGTGCCGGGGTGCCGCGAGCCGGGTGCTGGTGCCGAGGTAGAACGTGCTGCGCGAGGTAGAACGCAGCGCGTACTACCTCGCGCAGCACGTTCTACCTCGCGGGGAGTCCGGGGGATCGGGAGGGGGTGGCCCGAGCAAGACGTACCGCCGACGGTCCCGTCCAGACCGACCCTGCTACGACCGACGCCCCGACGACTGGCGCCCCGCTACGACCGACGCCCCGCGGGCGACCCCTCCGCGTCGAGCCGGGCCACGAGCCGTGGGCCCGCGACCTCGCGGTAGGACATGTCGAGCAGCTCGGCGACCTCCTGCCAGTCGACCGGTGCGGCCTCGAGGTCGAGCCCGAGCCAGCCGGCCGGCCCGTAGTAGGCCGGTACGAAGAAGCGAGGGTCCTGCGCGAGCGCGGCCTCCTCGGCGGGGTCCACCTTGACGAGCAGCGCGTCCGGGTACTGCCGGGCGGGCGACGTGGGGGTGGCCTTGGTCATGCCGCCGTGGACCGCGAACAGCAGCCGTGCCCGGAACGTCACGCGTCCGTGCGAGACCCTCTCCTCGACGCCCGGGAAGGCCAGGGCGAGGCGACGCAGCTCGCCGAGGTGAGCGGCGTCGTCGGGCGTGGAGGCGGCAGGCATGGTTCCAGCGAACCATGCGGCACCCACGCGCACCGTTGGGTGCGGAGTTCTTGTGCAACACGCCCGGCGTGTCGCACAAGAACTCCGCACTCAGAGCTGAGGGTGCGTCAGACCTCGAGCACGACCTTGCCGCGCACGTGCCCGTCCGCGACCTGCTGGACGGCCCACGCGGCCTCGGTCAGCGGGAAGCGCGCCGAGATCTCCAGGGTCAGCAGCCCGGCCTCGGCGAGCGCGAGCGCCTCGCGCAGCGCGCCCTTGCGGGACGTCTTGGTCGCGATGCCCGCGGCGAGCGACTCCTCGGTCTCCACGAGCGTCACGGCGCGCGGGCTGCCGTCGCGGGTCAGGCCGTCGGGTCCGAGGAGCTGGACGGTCTGGGCGACGGTCTCCGGGGACCCGACCAGGTCGATGACGGCCGTCACCGCGGAGAGCCCGTCCGGCAGGGCGCGGACCGCCTCGGTGAGCCCCGGGCCGTACGCCACGGGCGTCGCGTCGAGCCCGCGCAGGTAGTCGTGGTTCGCCGCGGACGCCGAGCCGACGACGCGCGCCCCGAGGGCCTTCGCGATCTGCACCGCCGCAGAACCGACCCCGCCCGACGCCCCGTGGATCAGCACCACGTCCTTGTCGCCGACGCCGGCCTGGGCCAGCGCCGAGAACGCTGCGGCTGCGGCGACGGGCAGGACCGCGGCCTGCTCGAACGACACGTTGGCGGGCTTGGCCCGCGTCTTGGCAGCCTGGACCACCGACCTCTCGCGCTGGGCCCCCGTGCCGCTCCAGACGACCTCGTCGCCCACCGAGAAGCCCTCGACGCCCTCGCCCACGGCCTCGACGACCCCGGCGGCCTCGAAGCCGAGCACCTGCGGGAACTCACCGGCACCGCCGAACTTCCCGGCGAGCTTCTTCACGTCCGCCGGGTTGACCCCGATCACGCGGTTAGCGACGACGAGCTCCCCGTCACCGGGCGCCGGCACGGGCTCGTCGCCGACGCGCAGGACGTCGACACCGCCGTGGCGGTCGTAGAAGATCGCGGTGCTCATGGGTCTACCTCTTCGAGATGTGGGGGCGCGGGGAGGAAGATGTGCGGTTCGCGCGAAACCGGTTTGCCACTCTTCCATCCCGGACGGAGTCCTGTCATGCCCGACGACGGTGGGTCGCGCTGCTGGTCAGGTGCGGTCGGGCGTCGCGAGCCCGGGCTGGGGGGCCGACGGTGGGGCCTGCTCGCGGACCGCTGCGAGGACCACGGGATCTGCGCAGCCACGCGCGAAACCGTTGATCCGCCGCTGGATGTCGCGGCTCAGGAGCCACGACCCGATGCGCTCGGCCAGGGGAGCGAGCCACGCGGGGCGGCACGTGAAGCTGTACCGCCACACGGCTCTCGTCGCGGCGTGCTCGGGGTGTTCTACGTCACGGCCAGGAGCGGGTGAGAAACGCCAGCCGCCCGCCATGCTCGCGAAGAACCACGGGCCCTCGACCATCTTCATCCCGACGTTGGTCGGCGGGTTGTACGAGACGTACTCGCTGACCATCCGCAGGCCCGCGCGGTGCCGGGTGAGGGTGCGGACCCCCTTGGCGGGGGCCGTCGCGTCGTCGAGGAACCGCTGGGAGTGGATGAACGGGTCCCAGCGCAGACGGACGTCGCCCGTGGTCTGCGAGACCGCGAAAGCGGTGGCAGGGTCCACGGGGACGATCACGGACGACTCGACGACGGGCACGCTCCGATCCTTGCACGGGGGACCCACAGAGTCCCGGGGGAGTCGACGAGCCCGGTGGGACCCCGGCTGCTGCCGAGGCAGCGGCGGGCTGACGAAGGCCTCGTGGGCTCCCGCCTCGGCCGGAGTACGTGCGGCGTCTCAGAAGGTGCGTCCGGCGACGTCCGGGCGGAGTGACGCAGTCAGGAGATCGCGCAGGCGATCAGGGGGAAGAGGTGTGCCCTTGTCCGCGAGGTAGTCCCGGGCGAAGAGGTCCGGGTCGGCGGCGTAGACGTTCGTGTACGCGCCCGATTCTGGCTCGAACCGCCAGGACTCGGCGAGGCTGCCTGCATCGACCGGCTCGAACCCCAGCGTGCCGACCAGCTCCGACACCGCGTGCAGGGCGTCGGCGTCGTCGCCCGCGACCGCAAGCCCGGACCGGTCGGGGGCCTCCGCAGGGCGCGCCAGCAGCGGGATGTGGTGCGCGACGATGTTGTTGAACGCCTTGACGATCACGGCGCCGGGCAGGAGCGACTGCTCGTGCTCGGCCGTGGTCACGGCCCCCGAGTCGAGGTCCTCGATCCGCCCGTCGCGCGACGGGTAGTAGTTGCCCGTCGAGAGCACGGCCTTGCCGTCGAGCGCGTCGAGCGCGTCGACCGGGAGGGCGTCGTACGCCGACAGCGGCACGGCGAGGACGACGATCTCGCCGAAGCGTGCCGCTTCGGCGACGTCACCCGCCCGGACTCTCCCGTCGAGCTCGTCGACGAGCCCGGTCAGCGACTCCGGGCCCCGAGAGTTCGCGATCGTCACCTCGTGCCCAGCAGCGACCGCGAGTCGTGCGATGCCGGCGCCGATCGCGCCGCTGCCGATGATCCCCAGCCTGGCCATGGTCATTCCTCCAGTCGTCGTACGTCGTCTTCTCGCTGTCCAGCACCGCTACCTGATGTACGCTGAAACACGTACATCGAAATGTACACCCTCTGGTGAACATGGCAACGTATGCCGAGAGAGAAGGGTGCGAAGGTGGCCAGTCGTCTGGCGAAGCCGCTCACGATCCCCGCCGTGGACGAGATCGACCTCTTCGAGGTCATGTCGGCGCTGGCCGATCCCGTCCGCCGTGCGCTCGTGGCTTACATCGCCGCCGACCCGGGGACGTCATGCAGCACCTCCAGCTTCGGCGTGTCCAAGTCGGCGCTCACGAGGCACTGGCGAGTGCTCCGGGAGTCCGGGCTGATCCGCCAGGAGGTGGACGGCACGCGCCACCGCAACTGGCTGCGCCGCGAGGAGCTCGACAGCCGCTTCCCCGGACTGATGCCGCTCGTCCTCAGAGAGCTGGCCGTTCCGCCCCCGTCGACGAGCGCCCTGGGCGCGGACACCCCGGGGCCACGGTGACGGGCGCACCCGAGGCGCGTGACGCCGTCGTGCGGGCGCGGTTGCTGGCGCTGCGCGACGAGGGCACGGCCCGTACCGAGGCCCTGCGCGGCGAGGTGGCCGGGATCGTCGAGGCGTCCAAGGACTCCAACGCCGACGACGAGCACGACCCGGACGGCGCGACCATCGCGTTCGAGCGAGCCCAGGTCGGCGCGCTCCAACGGCTCGCCGAGCAGCAGGTCGCCGAGGTCGACGCCGCCCTCGCCCGGCTCGACGCAAGCACGTACGGCACGTGCGAGGCGTGCGGCGGGCCCGTGGGCGAGGCGCGGCTCGAGGCCCGCCCGACCGCGCGGCTGTGCATCGCGTGCGCGTCGGCCGCCGGCAGGTCCGGACGCGAGAGGAGGTAGACCCGGGCGGGCGAGGTGTCCGCCTCGCCCGCCCGGGTCCACCGGACCGGCCGGTGCGAGGGCCTACTTGTGCGGGACCCCCGCGATGAGCCCGCCGTCGATGATGAACTCGGAGCCCGTCGAGTAGCTCGACTCGTCGCTCGCGAGGAACAGGACGAGCTGCGAGACCTCCTCGGGCTCGGCGGGACGGCCCAGGGGGATGGGCAGGAGGTCGTGGCTGATCTTCTCGGTCATGGGCGTCTTGATGAATCCCGGGTGGACCGAGTTGACGCGCACGCCCGAGGGGCCGAGGTCCAGGGCCACGGACTTGGTGAGCCCGCGGACGCCGAACTTCGACGCGACGTAGCCGTGCAGGCCCGCGCTGCCGCGCATGCCCTCGACCGACGAGATGTTGATGATCGACCCGCGCCCGGCCTTGGCCATGACCGGGGCGACGGCGTGGATGCCGAGGAACGTGCCCGTGAGGTTGATGTCGATGATCTTGCGCCACATGTCGGGCGTGAACTCGGTGATGGGCGCCGCGTTCGCGATCCCGGCGTTGTTGACGAGCACGTCGATGCGGCCGAACGTCTCGAGCGTGAACGCGACGGCGGCGTCCCAGTCCTCCTCCTTGGTCACGTCGAGGTGGATGTACGCGGCGTTCTCGCCGAGCTCGGTGGCGAGCGCCTCGCCCTTGGCGTCGTCGAGGTCGGCGACGACGACCTTGGCGCCCTCGGCGACGAGCGCCTTGGCGTGGGTGACGCCCATGCCTCCGGTTCCTCCGGTGACGATGGCGACCTTGTTGAACACGCGGCCCATGGTGGGGCCTCCTTTCGGGTGTGCCCGGGGTCGGGGGAGCCCTCGTGGGGTGCCCGACGGCGGAGCGTGCGGTGTGCGGTGAAGCCCGCCTGCGCGGGTGGGGCGCCGGGTCAGTTCGGCGCGGTCCACCAGGAGGCGAGCGAGGTGCGGGCGATCCGGGGGAAGAACTCCGGGTCGCGCGGCACGGGGGTGGCGAGCCACGACTCGAGGGCCCCGACCGAGCCGAGCCCGACGTAGCACGCGTACGCGTGGGCGGCCTGCTCGACGTCCGTGGGCCCGGCGTCGTGGGAGACCGGCATGAGGTGCGGGTGGCTCACGAGGAAGGCTCGCAGCGTCTCGGTGAAGTGCTCGGCGAGCAGCCGGAACAGGGGCGCGCTGAGCCCGCCGTCGCGAGCACGCTCGTAGATGTCGGCGTGCGCGTCGACGTGCCCGGCGACCGAGCGGGTGATGGAGTCGACGACCCGGCGGGGATCGGGGGGCGTGGCGGTGGCGGTGCTCGTCTCCGTGCCGGCTCGGGGTGCACCCGGGCCGGGCCCGCCCTCCTGGGCGGCTCCGCCGTCGGGCATCACGCCGACAGTCGCGAAGAGCTCGTCGCGGATCGCATCGAGCTCGGTGCGCAGGATGCCCGTGAGGAGATCGGCCGGGCTGCTCGCGTGGTCGTAGAAGGTCGCGCGGTTGATCCCGGCGCGCGCGGCGACCTGGGACACGGTGACGTCGTCGATGTCGTGCTCGGTGGCGAGCTCGAGGACCGCGGTCCGCAGTGCTGCGGTCGTGCGTTCGATGCGGGGGTCCATGTCGCCTCCTCGGTGGGTGCGGGACGGGCCCGCGAAACGTGCTGACACTTCGACAGTACGCCCGGGCAACCATTTTGGCAACGCCTGTCGTCTAAGCGCGGCCGAGACGCGGAAAGGGCGGAAAGTCGGTCCTGTCGGCCCTGTCCCGAACGACCCGGACGCCTCGCCGGGCGGTCCTCCTGGCACGGACCTACCGTGGGAAGGTCGGGCGGATCGACCGACCCGCCCTCCCTCCTGCCAAAGGGACGAACATGTCCGGATCGAACCGTGGTGCAGAGTCCGAGGAGCGCGACGTCGTCGCCATGAACCCGCTGTTCTCCCGACCGGGAGAGGCGACCGAGCTGCCTCGCAACGTCCTGCCGCCGGGGGAGTCCTTCCCCGAGACGGCCTACCAGATCGTCCACGACGAGGCGATGCTCGACGGCAACGCCCGCCTCAACCTCGCGACGTTCGTCGGCACCTGGATGGACCCCTACGCGCAGAGGCTCAACGCCGAGACCGCCGACAAGAACATGATCGACAAGGACGAGTACCCGGCCACGGCCGCGATCGAGACCCGGTGCTGGAAGATCCTCGGCGACCTGTGGAACGCGCCGGACCCGGCGAGCACGATCGGGACCTCGACCATCGGGTCCTCCGAGGCCGCCATGCTGGGCGGGCTCGCGCTCAAGCGGCGCTGGCAGCACGCGCGCCGCGCCGCGGGGAAGTCGACCGAGAAGCCCAACCTCGTGCTGTCGAGCGCGGTCCAGGTCTGCTGGGAGAAGTTCTGCAACTACTGGGACGTCGAGGCCCGCTACGTCCCCATCTCGCTCGAGCACAAGGTGCTCGACGGGTTCGAGCTCGAGAAGTACGTGGACGAGAACACGATCGGGGTCGTCGCGATCCTCGGGGTCACGTACACCGGGGCCTACGAGCCGGTGGAGAAGATCTCGGCCGTGCTCGACGAGATCCAGGCCGCGACCGGGCTCGACGTCCCCATCCACGTCGACGGCGCGTCAGGAGCCATGATCGCGCCGTTCCTCCAGCCGGACCTGGTCTGGGACTTCCGGGTCGAGCGCGTGGTGTCGATCAACACCTCGGCCCACAAGTACGGGCTCGTGTACCCCGGGCTCGGGTGGGTCGTCTGGCGGGACAAGGCCGCGCTGCCCGAGGACCTCGTCTTCTCGGTGAGCTACCTGGGCGGCGACATGCCGACGTTCGCGCTCAACTTCTCCCGGCCCGGCTCGCAGGTCCTGCTCCAGTACTACCTGTTCCTCCGCCTCGGCTACGACGGCTACTACAAGGTGCAGAAGGCCTCGCAGGACGTCGCG
>NZ_LMIL01000006.1:0-2668 GCF_001429135.1 Oerskovia sp. Root22
ACTGCCCTGGAGACGGGGTGGGAGAGTAGGTCGCCGCCGGACAACCATTCACCAAAGGCCCACCCCACACGGGGTGGGCCTTTGGCATACCCCCGAACACCCAGCCCCGAGCACACCTGTGCCCGGGGCACTTCTGTACCCAGAGCCCCGTTGTCAGAACCACACCGGGCCATGCCCCGCTCACCTTCTGACAACACCGCCTCCCCGATCAGGTGTCAGAACCACACCGGGCCATACCCCGCTCACCTTCTGACAACACCACCACCCCGATCAGGTGTCAGAACTGCACCGGGCCATACCCCACCCACCTTCTGACAACTCCCCGAGAGAGTGGGTGCGCGCGGTCAGGCGCCCTTCCGTGGAGCCTCGTGACATTGCGGAAGCTGGGTGCTCGATGGGGACCGTCTTCCGCGCTGGGGGGCAACGATGGACGGGGCGACCGACCTCGAGCTCTCCGAGCTCTGGTGGGGGCCGGATCGGCGGCCGCGTGCGGCGACGCGATCCAGGGGTCTGTCGAGACCAGCCGGAGCATGGAGATCGGCACGCGACACATGCTGCCTGGGTGGGCGCCACGGTTGATGCTCGGGCCGGCGTGGCTACGTGGTCCACGTCGGGGGCAGATCGGGCCGGGGCTGTGTTGCGAAGCCTGGATCTCGCCGCTTGGCCAGCGGGGGCTGGCTCTGATCCGCACGCAGCCGGCGCTAGCATCGGCGGATGACCGCGCTACGGCCCGCCGCCGAGGAGACCGGCACCCCGCCGGACCGCCTCGCGGCCTTCGCTGTGCCACTGGGCTGCGGGGCCCTCGCCGCCTTCGGTGCCGCAGTGGGCCCGGGCTTGGTCGTCGGGATCTTGTTCGCCCCGGCCGTGATGCTTCCTCTCGGCCTTGTGCTGCTCGTCGGGATCGCGTTCGCCAACGCCGCGATCCTGCGGGCAGCCACAGGACGGCGCCGGATCGGGCTGGCAGTCGTGCTCACTCTGCTCGTCCCAGCGGCGATCGGAGCGGAGCTCGTGGCGCAGGGCGAGATCCCCCTCGACCCGCGCTACGGCGTCCCGGTGCCGGTGGTGATCGGCGCCCTCGTGGCGGGGATCTCGACGTTCGCACTCCCGAGGTGGGCGAAGCTGGTCGGCGGACTCACGATCGTCCTCGCCGCCGTGCTGTACGGCTGGCAGGCCGCATCGGATGCCGCCCAGGAGGCCGCTGCAGCCAGAGCGAGCAACGTCGTGGCACGTGAAGCGATGTACGACAACTTGCTCCCTGGCGCGACGACGACCTTGACCGGCGCCCGGACCGACCTCCGCACGCTCACTGGAGAAGTCGCCGAAGTCGGGGTCGACCGGGACGGACGGGAACTCACGATCACGATGTCGGCGTGGGGCGACCCTGGTGAGGAAGACCCCGACGGCTTCGCGTGCTGGCTGCTGTCCTCCGGCGAGGGAAGCTGGATCGAGGGACAGACCTACGCGGACTTCGCCGACCGCTGCCGCATCGTCGACGGAGGCTGGGCCAGCTCCGACGGGCTCACGTTCGGAACCTACCGCGACGGGAACTGGGTCACCGTCGACGCCGGTCCCGCCGCGACGGTCGAGGATGTCACGGCGGTCGCCAGCACGCTCACGGACGTACCCGAGGCCCAGCGTCGCGCCCACTGGGAGGTCATGTCAGACCTCCCCGCTGGATGAGAGTGGTCCCCAGACCGCGCGACAGCGTCCTCGAGCTACAGGATGCGTCGGAAGAACACCGCAGGTTCGGCTACCTCGAGTGACTCCAGCTCTGCCACGAGACGGATGAAGTGCTCGGTCTGCGTATGAGCCATCAGATGGTCGTGGGACTTCCACTCCTCGGTGAGGAGCAGCGAGGTCGGCTCGTCCTCGCGCTGCAGGAGCTCGTACGACAGGCAGCCGAGCTCGCGCCTGGTGGCTGCGACGAGCTCCTCGTAGACAGCGAGGGCTCGAGGGAGGTCGGCCTCCTGCACCCTGCAGGGAACGTGGACGCGGATCAAGGAGTCTCCTCGGGGAGCGAAGGGTCGTCAGGGCCGGGACGGAGCCCGTCGTGCAGGTCGGGGACGGTCGGCCCCGCACGGATCCACGTCCGCGGGGCCTGGCCGGCCGCCCTGGCCGACCGTAGTCCCATCCGGCATGAGCCGGGGCAGCCACCAGGGATCTGGGCGCCGAGAGAGCCGGCGGGGAAGGACTCCGCGTCGCGCGCACCGGACGATCGCGCGCGACGCGGTCCTGCTGCGCACTCGCCGGGCCCGACGTCGGCGCGTATCGGAGCCTGAGACGCTCCGATCGCGGCACGCCGACGCGGTGACCGGGGTCACCCTGAGCGGGTTTGACCAGAGGGGCCTCCCCCAGTAATGTTCTCTGAGTCAGCCCGGCAGGGAGGAACAGACACCACTGCGAAGCTCCTCGGAGCCGCCGCGAAGTGGCTGGATCCCCCGGGTGAGCCAAACCTCCTTGAGACTTCTGAGGACATTCGTGTCCTCGAGGAGTAGGGAATGTGGCCGACTTGGAAGGCTCGCTTCACGAGAAATCATGAAGTTGGAAGGCCCCGGAGAGTCTGATAAGATTAAGAAGTTGCCCCGAGTGAAGGCCTGGAAACGGGTTGGAGTCGGTGCGTGTCGGTTGCTTGAGAACTCAACAGTGTGCTTGATAGTTAATGCCAATT